>CAYMGM010000001.1:0-735216 GCA_964390005.1 uncultured Rhodospirillaceae bacterium
ACCGCTTTTAGCGGTTCCCTTCCAACCTCCCAGCTTTGCTGGGAGTTATTGATTGTTGAATCAATTCGTTCTGTTAGCGGATGGATCTTTATTCGAGGCCACAAAAAACGGGAGGGGATAAACCCCTCCCGCCTTTTCGATGAACGCATCAAAGCGCCATCTTATCAATACATGCCCGACGGGGTTTCTTTCATGCTGATGAAGATGTTCTTCTTCTGCGAGTAGTGGTCAAGCATCATGAGGTGCGTTTCGCGACCGATGCCCGATTTCTTGTAGCCACCGAACGGTGCGTGAGCCGGCAGTTCGTTGTAGGTGTTGACCCACATACGGCCTGTTTCGACGCCCATCGCAACGCGCAGCGCGCGGTTGAGGTCCTTGGTCCAGACAGCGCCGGCAAGGCCGTATTCGCTGTCGTTCGCCATCGCGAGGACTTCGGCTTCGTCTTTGAACTTGATGAAGCTGACGACCGGGCCAAAGATTTCTTCCTGAGCCACGCACATCTTGTTGTTGACGCCCGAGATCAGCGTCGGGCGGATGAAGCAGCCCTTGGCCAATTCGCCGTCCGTCACTTGGAAGCCGCCAGCCGCGATGGTCGCGCCTTCTTTCTTGGCGATGTCAACATAGCCCAAGATCTTTTGCATCTGGCTCTTGTTGACTTGGCAGCCCATCTGCGTGTCCTTTTCCCAAGGCAGACCAACTTTCACCTTGTTGAAGGCCTTGATGGCGTCTTCGGTGAACTTGTCATAGATCTGTTCTTGGACAAACACGCGCGAACCAGCGCAGCAGACCTGGCCTTGGTTGAACAGAATGCCAATTTCCAGGCCTTCGATCGCTTTTTCCCAGGGGCAGTCGGCGAAGTAGATGTTCGCTGATTTGCCGCCGAGTTCCAGCGTGGCCGGGATCAGTTTTTTCGCGGCCGCTTCGGCAACCGTGTAACCGACTTCGGTCGAGCCCGTGAAGGCCAGCTTGCGGAAGCCTTCGTGGTCCAACATGTACGAACCCGTGGTTGAACCCGAACCCGTGACGACGTTGACAACGCCCGGCGGCAGGATGTCCGCGATGATCTTCGCGAATTCCAAGATGCTGAGCGATGTATCCGACGACGGCTTAATGACAACGCAGTTGCCAGCCGCCAAAGCGGGGGCCAGTTTCCAGCAAGCCATCAAGAAGGGGAAGTTCCACGGAATGATCTGGCCGACAACGCCGATCGGCTCACGCAGGATCAGGCTGAGCGTCTGCTGATCAATCAGCGAAGCGCGACCTTCTTCCGCACGGATCGCGCCCGCAAAATAGCGGAAGTGGTCCGAGCCCAAGGGGATGTCAACGTTCATGGTTTCGCGGATCGGCTTGCCGTTGTCGACGGTTTCGACCATGGCGAGCTTTTCAGCGTTCGCGTCAATAGCGTCAGCGATTTTCAAAAGATAGGCAGCGCGTTGCGCAGGGCTTGTGTGTTTCCAGGTTTCAAAAGCCTTCCAAGCTGCGGCGACAGCGGCATCAACGTCAACTTTGTCGGCGTTTTGGACAGTGGCCAAGGTTTCGCCGTTGGCGGGGCAGGTCGGTTGGAACGTTTTTCCGGACGAGCTATTGACCCACTTGCCATCAATGAAAAGCTGATAGGTGCTGTCAATGGGGAACTGCATTCTTGTCTCCTTTTCTGCGTTAGGGACGATCCGGTGGAACGAACTTCCAAGGGATCCCGGTCAGTCCAGCGTTTCAAAAAATCCTTCGTTCAGAAAATCTTTGGACGGAAGACTGACATTGGCTTTTGAAAAAGCGGGAAGAGCTTCTCACTTTTTCATTAACGAGAGGTGAACACTGCGTGACAAAAAACGACTCGTCACGATGCTTATGATAGCTATGCTACAACCCAAAGGTGGCCACCTGTCAAGCTTTGTGAGCTTGTGAGCAGCCGCAAAAGAAGGCCTTATTTCGTTTTCGAAAATGTATTAGGCGGGCGTCGTCTGTCGCCAGTTGATCAACCAGCGGTTGAACTCTTCCGGCGGCATGGGCTTGGCCATATAAAAGCCTTGGGCAAAGTCGCACTGCTTTTCTTGCAGCATGCGCCAGATGCGAACATCTTCAACGCCTTCGGCGATGACCTTCAGACCTAAATTGTGTCCCAGATCAACGACCGAGTTGACAATGACCAAATAATCTTTGTTGTTGGCCATATCTAAAACAAAGCTTTTATCGATCTTCATTTCGCTGAAGGGCATACGCTGGAGTTCACGCAGCGACGAATGGCCTGTACCAAAATCGTCGATCGAAACGCCGATGTTACGGATGCGCATACGCAAAAGAACATCCATCGTGCGCGTGACGTCGCGCATCGCTTCGGTTTCTGTGACTTCCAACACCAATTTTTCGGGGGGGAGGTTGCTTTGCTTACATAAATCGACCAAGCGATCCGGCAAGGCCAGCTCAAGCAGCGATGACGCCGTGACATTGACCGATACTGTCAAATCTTCGCCTGCTTGATGCCATTTGGCGGCCTGCTGTACGGCTGTACTCAAGACGTGATCGGTCATCGGCTGCATCAGCCCTTCTGAAACGATATCGTCGAGAAACTCGGCCGGTGGCAAGACGCCGCGCGTCGGGTGCGCCCAGCGGATAAGGGATTCCACGCCTTTGACGCGCCGTGTCGAAAGCTCGATAACGGGCTGATAGTAAAGAACAAGCTGACCCAGCGACAACGCATGCGCAATATCGGTGCCGACAACGGATTTGTTGGTGTTGCCTGCAATTTGATCCAGCGTGGTGCGCAAGGTTGTGATGTCAATAGGTTTTTCCATGGCGGCCACCACGTCCAAGCCATGCGCGCTGCCCAGGCGGCGGGCGCTGTTCAAAACGCGTGAATCGCTGCCGCTCATCAAGCAGACTTTGGATTCTTTGGCTTTATCGACCAAAAGGCGCAGAAGCTCGACACCGTCGGTGCCTGGCATCATCAGGTCAAGCATAACCAGATCCGGCGTGAAGCCATCCAAGATGGTTGCCACGGCATTGGGGTCTGTTGTCGTTTTGACCTCAAAACCGCGTGCGGTTGCGATCTCGCCAATCGTTTCGCAGATATCGTCTTCGTCGTCGATGACCAAAAGCCGCATGAATAAATGCTCCTTACATTTAGGTACTGGATGAAGACGAAGGGCCTTCATCGTTTGTTTCATTGGCAGAGAAAAGAGCGGCTAGCGCTTTTTTGACATCCACCGTTCGATAGGGTTTTTCAATAACGGGAACCGGGTTATCGGACAGAAAACGATTGACATGAGGCGACAGCGTATCGCCTGTCACGAAAATAATGCGTTTCGTATAGTGCGGCAAGCTCTTTGCAAGCTCTTCGAAAAGGCCGGGGCCATCAAGAACGGGCATGCGCAGATCGCTGACAATCGCGTCAAAAGGCGTTTTTCTTAGTTTTTCTAAAGCAATCTCGCCGTTTGCCGCCAAATCGATGTCAAAGCCCGCAGGCTCAAGCAGATCGGCCAGCGTTTGAGCTAGTTCAACTTCGTCATCGACCAAAAGTAGGCGTCTTTTCGGCCCTTGGGCCAAGACTTCGTCTGTGGGGGCTCCCCCTTCATCCGAATCCTGCTCGGCCTGAGCCAATGGCAAAAAGACGGTGAAGGTTGCCCCACCGCCGGGCGTGTCTTCTTGAACCAGCGTGCCACCGTGGCTGCCAATGATGTTGAGGCACAGCGAAAGCCCAACCCCCGTACCGCCATGGCCAATTTTGGTCGAGAAGAAAGGTTCGAAAATACGCGAATGCAGCGCGGGCGGAATGCCGGGGCCTGTGTCGATCAGGCGGGCGATGACATGTTCGCCATCGCAGCTGGTGCGGATCGTCAAGTCGTGAAGCCCCGTAAAATCGTGGAAAGCTTGCGCGGCGTTAAGCGCCAAATTGGTGAAAACTTGCGTCATTTGATCGCTGTCGCCGACGACAGGCGGGATCGACGGGTCAAGTTCAAGGTGCAGGGCCACGGCTTCGTTCCTGAATTGATAGCTTAAAAGCTCAAGTGCCGCTTGAATAACGGCGTTTAAGTCCATGGGTTTACGTTCAGGTTCCTTGCGGCGGGCAATGGCTAAAAAGCTTTTGACAATGCGCGCGCACCGGTCGGCGGCTTTGAAAATCTTATCGGCGCGTTTTTGGATTTTTTCGTCTTCTGTCGTTTCCATCATCAGCGTCGTTTGGCCCATGACGACGGACAGCGGGTTGTTCAATTCGTGCGCGACGCCCGCCAGCAGACTGCCCAATGCTGCCATCTTTTCGCTTTGGAGCAGGGCTTCTTGCTGCATCGCGATTTTGGCTTGGGCTTCCTTGCGCTCGGAAAGGTCGTTAAGCCCGATCACCATTGCGGGCTCGTTTTGATAGTTGATCCGCCGCGCCGAGATTTCAGCCGGAAAGTCGTTGCCGTCGGCCCGTGAAAGTGAAAGTTCGACAAGATTGACTTCGCGCCCTTCGGTCATGGACGTGATCAGGTCTTGGCGCTCGGCAGCTTTGGCGATAAAGCGGTCCAGGCGGTTGCTGATTAAAACGCCCGTCGGCAAGCCAAACATATTTTCAGCGCCGGGGCTTGCATAAACGATCTGTAAGTCGGCAAGCCGCGCAATCAAAACAGGCACCGGGTGCGCTTCGGTGATGCTGCGGAAACGCGCCTCGCTGGCTTTCAGCGCGGATTCGCCGCGCTTGCGCGAGGTAATGTCGGCAACCGAGCCGACAAAGCGAATGACTTTGCCTGTTTGCGTATGCCGGACGGCGATGGCCTTGGTGTGGATCCAGCGTAAAGTGTGGTCGCTTAAGACGATGCGGTACTCAAGGTTCAGCGTATGGGCGCTTGTGTTGTCACGGAAAGCGCGCAAAGCCGACAGAACGGCTGCGCGGTCTTGCGGTCCTATGGCATAAAGCCATGCGCGCAGCCCTTTGCCTGTGTTGGCCATCGTGCGGCCAATGATTTTTTGACACAGTTCCGAGATATAGACTTCGCCGGTCTGGCGGTTCCAGTCAAACAAGCCTTCGTTCGATCCTTTGACGGCCAGCGAAAAGCGCTCGTTGCTAATGGCCAGCGCGCGTTCTTTTTCGTCTTGGCGCGCCGCAAACTGACCCGCGATCACAATGGCGAACATTAACGCGGCAAAGGCGTTCGACATATTGCCCAGACGAATGGCCGTTTGAATATCAGGCAAATAGCCGATTTGGTGCAACGGCGTGGCAAGGCCCCCGGCCATGAAAAACGTAAAGGCAAGGATGTGGCTGAAACTTCCGGTTATGCCGATAGAAAAGGCGTAAAGCCCAGCCCCCATGACCAAGGAAAGAGCAATAGCGCCCAGCGTCGGCAGGGCAAAAAAGAGCCATTGCTGATTGATGGCGGCAAGGCCTAGTAATAGGAACATGACAACGGCCATGCCAAACAGTGGCAGACGCATAGCAGGGGCGTTGGTGTCGATATCCAAAAAAGCGTGCGTGAAAAGAAGGCTGGCGATGTAAGATAAAATCAAACTATAGCTTTGAAGCAAATCGCGCATCGCGCCAGATTGTATTTTCAGCGCGTTCATCAAAAGATCGTTGGTGCTGGCCATGTTGGCGCACAGACAAAGCAAAAAGAAGATCAGATAGGCTTGGCTGCGATCGCGGATCACAATCCAGATAAAGAACAAATAAAGCGAAGCCGTCAGCATGACGCCAACCGATAGACCAAACAGCATGTCGATTGTCGCGTTGTTGCTCCACGCGGTGTGGGCGGCTTCATCAGCCCAAGACGGCGAAAGGATACTCAGAAAAAAGAACAGCGCGGCGCAGCCAAAGACAAAACCGTGGCGCAGCCATTCCTTGGAGTGAATGGTCTTGAAAAAGGGAGCAAAACAAGGCTGGCTTTGATGACGCCGCACGCGAATCCTGTTTTCTTTCAAATGACCCGGCCTTTGGCCTTCAAAGGCTGGAAACCACGAAAGATTATATGGTTAACTCGCTAAGATCTTCCTAATGCGGCAGGTGCGGAAAAGCCTCAAGGCGGCTGAAAACATTAAAAATTTCTGTAATGACTGGTGGCGGCGTTTATTTTCTGTTAGACCTTGGCTCGAATTTCCTCACTTGTTTTTCATCTTTCTTGCAAAGGGGTTAACATGACGATCCCAGCGATCCGCGTCAGTGACGAAGAAGCTTTGGCCCTCCATGCCTCGGGCCGTCCCGGTAAATTACAAATTGCGCCCACCAAACCGCTCGCTACGGCGCGCGATTTGTCGTTGGCTTATTCGCCAGGGGTGGCCGCGCCTTGTTTGGCGATCAAGGAAAACCCCGATGCCGCCTATGACTATACGGCGCGGGGCAATATCGTCGCCATTATTTCAAATGGGACGGCGGTGCTGGGGCTTGGCAATCTGGGGGCTTTGGCGTCAAAGCCCGTGATGGAAGGCAAGGCCGTTCTTTTTAAGCGCTTTGCCGATATCGACGGGATCGATCTGGAAGTCTCGACCGAAGATGTGGAGGCCTTTGTCAATTGCGTTAAATTGCTGGGGGCTTCGTTTGGCGGGATCAATCTGGAAGATATCAAAGCGCCCGAATGCTTTTTGATCGAAAAGCAGTTGCGCGAGATCATGGATATTCCTGTCTTTCATGACGACCAGCATGGCACGGCGATTATTGCAGGGGCCGGGCTGTCGAACGCCTTGGCTTTGACGGGCCGCACGATCAAAGAAACGCGCATGGTCATCAACGGCGCGGGCGCGGCGGCGATTGCCTGCGCTAATTTGTTCCGCGATATGGGCATGCCGATCCAAAACATCATCATGTGCGATACCAAGGGCGTTATCTATAAAGGTCGCACGGAAGCGATGAATCCTTGGAAAGAAGCGTACGCTTCCGATACGTCTTGCCGCACGCTGGCCGAAGCGGTGAAGGGCGCCGATGTTTTTGTCGGTTTATCGGCCAAAGGCGCGATGACGCAAGACATGGTCCGGTCGATGGCCGCCAAGCCGATCATTTTCGCGATGGCAAACCCCAATCCTGAAATCACGCCCGAAGAAGTGGCTGCCGTTTGCACCGATGCCATTATGGCGACGGGGCGGTCGGATTACCCGAACCAGATCAACAATGTTTTGGGCTTTCCCTATCTGTTCCGCGGGGCTTTGGATGTCCGCGCCAGCACCATCAACAATGCGATGAAGCTGGCTGCCGTCAAAGCCTTGGCCGATCTGGCGCGGGAAGAGGTGCCGTCTGAAGTGCGCGCCGCCTATGAAGGCCGCGTATTGAGCTATGGCCCCAACTACATCATTCCGGTGCCGTTTGATACGCGCTTGATCGAGCGCGTGCCGGTGGCCGTCGCCAAAGCGGCGATGGACACGGGCGTGGCGCGAAAACCGCTGGCCGATCTCGACGCCTATCGCGCGATGCTGCGCGGTCGGCTTCAGGGAAAATAAGAAAAATGGCCCGCCTTTATGGCGGGCCAAATATTTTAAAGACAAAGAAAGGATAGAAAATGACAATGCAACCGAACGATATGACCATTGCCCGCGCCGCGAATCTTTTGCCGATTGACGACATTGCCGCCAAGATCGGCCTGTCGGCGAACGACATTTATCGCTATGGCCCGCATAAGGCGAAGCTATCGTTCGATGCGATGCAGAAACTTCCCAAGGAAGCGAAAAGCAAACTGATCTTGGTTACGGCCATCAGCCCAACACCGGCGGGCGAAGGTAAAACGACAACGACGATTGGCCTGGGCGACGCCCTGGCTTTGTCTGGCCGCAAGACGATGATCTGCCTGCGTGAGCCTTCCCTTGGGCCTTGCTTTGGCATGAAGGGCGGGGCGACGGGCGGCGGCTATTCACAAGTCGCGCCGATGGACGAGATCAACCTGCATTTTACAGGCGACTTCCATGCGATCACGTCGGCGAACAATTTGCTAGCTGCGATGATCGACAATCACATTTATTGGGGCAACAAGCTGGGGATCGACCCATCGAAAGTTTCATGGCGGCGCGTTTTGGATATGAACGACCGCGCGCTGCGTCAAGTTGTCGTGGCCCTTGGCAATAACGGACAAGTCCGCGAAGATGGCTTTGATATCACGGTGGCTTCCGAGGTTATGGCAATCTTCTGCTTGGCGCGCTCGCTGGAAGATCTGGAAGAGCGTTTAGGTCGCATCATCGTCGGCACGCGCTTTGACAAAAGCTTTGTAACGGCGGGTGATTTGCAAGCGCATAAGGCCATGACGGCTTTGCTGCGCGACGCCTTTCAGCCCAATCTGGTGCAAACGCTGGGGCAAACGCCAACCTTTGTGCATGGCGGGCCTTTTGCCAATATCGCGCATGGTTGCAATTCAGTCATGGCGACGAATGCGGCGCGGCGCTTGGCCGATTATGTCGTTACAGAAGCCGGATTCGGTGCCGACCTCGGCGCTGAGAAGTTTTTCGATATCAAATGCCGTCAAGCGGGCCTTGCGCCGGATGCGGTCGTTCTTGTCGCCACGGTGCGTGCGCTGAAAATGCATGGCGGCGTCGCCAAGACGGATCTAGGCGGCGAGAATGTGGGGGCCGTGCGGGCAGGGCTTGCGAACCTGCGCAAGCATGTCGAGAACATCCGTAAATACGGCGTTCCTGTCGTTGTCGCGATCAACCACTTTGTCTCGGACACCGAAGCTGAAACGAAAGTCATTTCGGATGCGTGCGCCGAAATGGGCGTTAAGGCGCATTTCTGTCGTCACTGGGGGCAGGGCGGCGCGGGCGCGCTTGAACTGGCCGAAGATGTGGCGGCGCTGGCCGACAGCGGCGCGGCGGCCTTTAAACCGCTTTACCCGGATGAAATGCCGCTGGCCGACAAATGCCAAACGGTCGCGCGTGAGATCTATGGCGCGGACCATGCCGAGATCGCGCCTGCCGCGATGCGTAAACTGAAAATGTTTGAAGAGCGCGGCTTTGGCGCGTTCCCGGTTTGCATGGCCAAAACGCAATACAGCTTGACGGCGGATCCGACCGTTCTTGGCGCGCCTTTGGGGCATGTCATGCCGATCCGCGATGTGCGCTTGTCGGCGGGTGCCGGGTTTGTCGTCGCCTTGTGCGGCGAGATCATGACCATGCCGGGCCTTGGCCGCGATCCGGCAGCGCATCGGATTTATGTCGATGACAAAGGCTTGATCGAAGGGCTGTTTTAAGGGGCATTCGGCATCCAGTATTCGGCATTCAAGGGAAGGGGAGCGAGCCTTGCGTTCATTGATCGAGAAAATTGGGCCGGAAAGCCGCTTGATTATCACCGGCACGACTTTTGCGGTTTTAGGCAAAAGCTTTTTTGTCACGGAAAGCAATCCGGGCAGCCGTTATGCCAAAATCTTTTGCGAACGGCATCGCGCGCTCGTGATTTCGCCGGATGATGGCCTTCTGTACTTTGGTCAGGATCGCGGCAACTTGGGCGATGATCTGATGACTCGCGATAGCTTCTCTTATGAAGAGCATCTTTATAAACGCGTGGCCGCAGATTATCAGATCGTCGTCGAAGCCTGTTTCGGCGATCCGCTGGAGACGGAAGGGGAAGTCCGCTTCGTCGATTTTATGGATAAAGCCGAGACGGGTTCGATCAGTCTTGGTCTTGTCATGCGCACGCAAAAACGCGCCGATGTTGTGGCGCAACGCATCGATATCGACGCTATCGATGTCCTTTAACAAAACATCAGCATTCGGGAAGAACCCCTTTCCCCCCGAATGCCAAATGCTGCATGCCGAATGCTGAATGCCCCTTACCCGATAAAAGTGCCGACGGGCGCCGTGACGCGGAAGGGCGCTTCGGTTTTCGCGCGCACTTCTTCGACCGTGACGTCTGGCGCGGTGCGGACCAACAGCAAGCCTTCCTGCGGATCGCATTCAAACTCGGCCAAATCAGTGATGATTTTACGCACCATGCCGCGGCCTGTCAGCGGCAGCGAACATTGCGTAACGATCTTGGATCGGCCGCCTGCCGTATGTTCCATCAGAACCATGACGCGCTGCGCGCCCGAGACAAGATCCATCGCGCCGCCCATGCCTTTGACCAGCTTGCCGGGGACCATCCAGTTGGCGATGTCGCCAAACTCAGACACCTGCATCGCGCCCAAAATAGCCAGATTGATATGGCCGCCGCGGATCATGTCGAACGACGTGCCTGAATCGAAATAGCTGGTATAGGGCAGTTCCGATACGGTCTGTTTGCTGGCGTTGACCAGATCGGCGTCAACGTTGTCCTCGGTTGGAAAAGGGCCAATGCCAAGCAGGCCATTTTCGCCTTGGAAGACGACGTGGATATCTTTCGGAATATAATTGGCGACCAGCGTCGGGATGCCGATGCCAAGGTTGACGTAATAGCCGTCGCGTAATTCGCTGGCGGCTTGTTGAGCCATTTCTTCTCTTGTCCATGCCATGTGCGGACTCCGTTTCTAAAGCAAAGGGATATCAGGCCGGGCGCGTCGTGATGCGCTCGATGCGTTTTTCAAAGTGCGTGCCTTTAAAGAAACGCTGCACATAAATGCCGGGCGTGTGCATGAAACTGGGGTCTAACGTGCCGTTGGGGACGTGTTCTTCCACTTCGGCAATCGTCATTTTGCTGCATGTCGCGACAAGCGGGTTCAGATTGCGTGCCGTTTTGCGATAGACCAAGTTGCCTTCGTCGTCGCACTTCCACGCTTTGACGATCGAAATATCGCTGGTTATCGATTTTTCGAGAATATACGTGCGGCCATCGATTTGACGTTCTTCTTTGCCTTCGGCGACCATCGTGCCGACGCCGACGCGCGTATAAAATCCGGCAATGCCCGCGCCGCCTGCGCGCAGGCGCTCGGCCAACGTGCCTTGCGGATTGAACTCGACCTCAAGCTTGCCAGCCAAGTACAGCTCGGCGAACAAGTTGTTCTCGCCAAGGTACGAGCCCACGATTTTGCGGACTTGTTTGCGCTCAAGTAAACGGCCAATGCCATAGCCGTCAACATGAGCCGTAATGCTGATGATCGTTAAGTCGCGAACGTTTGAATCGCATATGGCGTCAAGGCAGTGCTCGGGGATACCGCAAAGGCCAAAGCCTCCTACGGCAATGCTCACACCATCCTTCAAGACGTCTGCAAGAGCAGAGGCTGCGTCGTCATATTGTTTTCCCATACGGGTTTCCTCCCAAAGAGTATTTTATTATTATGGCGCGTAGGTGAACTATTAAGCCAAAATCGGATGAAGAAAGACTTAAGGAGCATAAGAATAGAACCGTGTGCACCGCACAATACTTATATTGCAGCGCACAATATTTGAATACTATTGTAAATTATGGTTTAGCTTCGGGAAGATGGGCCTGACACCAACCATTACGTAGCTGATCTTCAAGCATCGTGCGGCCTTTGCTGTTCACCGAATTGGGGCGGCGCAGAAAACTAAGATCCACCGTGCTGGCGTTGTCGGTGTTGCGGCAAATGATTTTTGCCCCCGGCGTGTTCAAGACCTGATTGAGGAGATCATGGGCCTTTTGCCTGTTTTCGGGCGTATCGTTGAGAAGGCCGTAAAGACCAAAAGGCGCATAGCTGACAGCTTCCACGGCGACCAAAGCGGTCAGCCCCAAAAGAAGCCCGCCGGCGATTTTCATATAATTGAGGACATGTTCGCGGTTCATTTGGCTTTTTTAGCCAAAAGGCGCGCGCAAAGGCAAAGCTTTCAACAGCCGTTAACGACGTTTACTCGTCGCCGCCGTTTTTTGCGCGGCGCGTTTCAAGCTGACAGCCGTTGACGGCGCTTTCGCGGCGCTGGCGCGGGGGGCGGCCAAAACGGCGGGTGCTTCCAAAGACGAAAAAGCCTGATGCTGAGGCGCTTGCTTTTCTTTGCTTTGCAATATTTTGCGTTTGCCCTTAGCGGCGTGCGCTTTCGGCAAAGGCCCTTCGAAAAAGAACGAGACGCTTTGCAGCCCGTGACGCCACGCATCCAACGCAATAGCCGCGCGCGACAGATCGTCAAGCGCCGATGAAAGCGACAAGGAAAGGCCGACATCGCCCGCCAAGAAGCTTTGAACGGCGCTGGCCATCCGAATGCGCGCCAAGGGGCTGATTTCGTCCGCGGTGGCAAAAATGGCGGCTTGAGTTTCATTCATCTCGGGAACGCCTTGGGCGCTGCTATGCCCGCAGCAAAAAGCGTCGGCCAGTGCGATATCTTCGCCGCTGAATCCCAAGTGCGTCAAAAGATCAAAGCTGAAATCGTCAAGCTGCGCGGCGGTCACGCCCAATTTACGCTCACAATAAGCGGGGCCGACGATCCACGGCGTGACGGCGGTGCGAATGTTCCGCGCGTGCGGCAACTCTTCTTCAATGCGCGCCAACGCGGCGTCGTCAAGGCCGCGCGCGGCCAGCGCTTCTGCCGAGACGCCCGGCGCGCCTTTCAGCGTACCATAGCCGATCAAATGATTGGCAACGGCCTTGCTGTCGGCGGGGTCAAGCCCTGCGGCTTGGAAGCCTTGCCAAACGAAAAAGGGAAGCGAGCGCAAGAATGAGCCGCTTTCCATTTCTTTTTCGAAAACCAGCGCGGCCTGCGGATCGATCCCTTCGGCAGCACATTCCAAAAAGCGCGACAGACTGGGCGCGCTGAAAAGGCCCGTCGTCTGCAAATGACGCAGGCCATGCGATTCAACCTTGGCCAGCGCTTCGTCCCAACCGCGCCGGGCCGCCGCCAACAAAACCAGATCCAAACCGTCTTCGACCTCAAGCGGGGTCGGGACGATCGAAAGACGCTCATAATCGTTACGCTCGCCATAGGCGGCGCGGCGCGTGTTGCGCAGGGCGCGTAAAACGTCTTCGCGCGCGCTGGGAAAAGCGCCGCAAGCGCCCAAAAGCTCGGCCAGCTCAGCCGAGGTCGCGGTGGCTTCGGCGGCGATAATGGCGGCCAGGCAAGCGGCTGTCGTGCGCGCCAGCGTGCCGTCGTACGGTAAGCCCAGCATCATCAACAGCGGGGCCAGATTGCAATAACCCAACCGCACGGGGCGCGCCTCTGTCACGCGGCCCACCAGATCGGCGTAGTGCATTTCCAAAAGTAAAACGCCAATTTTGACGGCATGGCGCAAAGCAGGCACATCGACTTTGCCTTCATCGCTGCAAAAACGCGATAAATCCAGCATCAAGCGCGGCGCGGGGGCCGATGGGGCCAACGGATTCCACTCAGCCGCGGCGTCGGAAAAACGCAAACTGGCGCGTCCCTGACGCACGCCGTCTTGCAGCCAATGATCCCATGTTTGATGTTCGGGATGCGGCGCTGTCGCCAAAATGGCATCGACGCTTGCATTGGGCAGAACCATGGCATCAGGGAGCGCCGTCGTCGGCGCAGGGATAAAAGCCGGGACTTTCGTCTGGCCGTAAGCCCACGCAATGCCAAGGCCGCGCAAAGCTTCGGGCTCAAGCGCCAGCGCGCGATGGGTCAAAAGGAAAAAGGCTTCGTCATGAAACGCGCCTGCTTCTTTTTCTGTCCGCCACAGGCCCAGTTTCCAGCCGCGATAGGCCGCCGCGCGGCAAACGCGCGTTAAAACCTGATGGGCGCTTGTTTCTTTTTCAGCGGGCGCGCCATGCGCGGCGCTGTGACGCCACAGCCATGATGGCAGCGTGTTTTCTTCGATCGCTTGATGCTTGGCCGGAGCGTGAGGGTACAGCGCGGCTTCAAAAGCCTCGGCAGCTTCAAAGCTCCACTCAGCCGGAACATCGACAGCCTTTTCCATGGCTTCGGTTTTTCGGCGCGCGGCCTCAAAACGCGACAGAGGGCATTCTTGCGACAAAGTGAAAAGGCGGGCGAGCATCATTGCAGAAAGACCTGGGCTAGAAGGGAAGTAGGCCTGTGGATAAAGTTATCCACAACATGATGTGATGACATAACCTATGTGCCACAAAATCTGGTGGTTCAAAAGAAAAACTTATTCACAATCGATAAACAGGGGGGACTCTTGCGAAACGATCTAGTGAATACAAGCCGTTGCTGGGCCAAGACCTGTCCCAAAAGGCGTGGGAAGCTGCGCTGCGAATCGTTGACGGGCTGATTTTTTTGAAAGATTTTTAAAAGGCCCAACGAGGGGCCGAAGCTTTTCAGTTCTTGAAGGCTTGTTTTTCTTTTTCATGGAGGAGGCTGATATGGCCGAGCCAACGGCAAAGCCGCTTTCTTTTGTGCGGCGTCTGTCTCTTATCGGCACGAGGTTCGCGCTTTTATGGGCGGGGCGTCAAGTCGGGCGCGATGCCTTGGGCAACCGCTATTACCAGTTGCGCGGCGCGGCCAAGGGGCGGCGCTGGGTTTTCTATAACGGCGATAACGGGCCTGAAACCATCCCGCCCGCTTGGTGGTTGTGGCTTCATCAGGTGACGAACGATCCCGCGCCGTTAAAGGTCGAAGCTTTTGCCGCGCCCTTGCCCAAACGCGCGGCTTCCGGCTTTGGCAAGATTCGGAACTATCAGCCCTGGAAAGACGAAGAACCGATTTGACTTTGCCGCGCGCATAGAGCAAAGACAGTAAAGGTTCTGTTGAACGCCGAGTTTCATTTTCACCCACCCGCTTTCGCGCCAGCGATAAAAACAGCAAGATCAGGAGATGACGTGATGGGACGCAATGCCATAGAGACCATTTTAGGGGCCCTTGTTTTATTGGTGGCCTGCCTTTTTCTGGTCTTTGCGTATAAAAGCGCCGATTTGCACAAGGTCGAAGGTTATGTTGTGTCGGCCAATTTTCCGATGGTTGACGGCTTGAAAGACGGAACCGACGTCAAGGTCAACGGCGTCAAGGTGGGCTCGATCGCCAGCATGGATTTGATCACAGCGCCCGGCCCGACCCAGTACATGGTCGATGTGAGAATGACGATTTTGCCGAACGTTCTGCTGCCGACCGATACGGTCGCGATTGCGGCTTCGGAAAGCCTTTTGGGCGGCAAGTATGTCTCGCTGGAAGTCGGCGTCGATGACGAGATGATCAAAACGGACGGCACCGGTAAAATTGCCCGCACGCAGGCCCCTATGCGTCTTGACGATCTGATCGGTCAATTGATCTATAGCAATAAAAAGGGCGATAACGCCGCGCCTGCCGCTGCTGCTCCTGCCGCACCCGCTGCCAGCGCACCGACAAGCAGCGCGCCTGTCGCTGCGGCTCCGACGCCTGCAGCGCCTGCGGCTCATCCGGCGGCGACGCCAAACGCCGCGCCGCGTGCCGCGACAACGCCGTCTGCGCCCGCCACGATGGACACCGCGCCCGAGCCTGAACATCCCTAAAAATGGCCCGCTTCAAAAACGATAAGATGCGCATGAACAACAAGCCATCCGTCCAAAGCTTCAAACGCTGGCTTGTGTGCGGCTTTGCGGTTTTGAGCTTTCTGGGGGGCGCTGTGCCTGCCAAGGCGGTCGTTCCGACCGAAGATCGTTCGATCGCCGTTTTGCGGGCGCTGGATAAAATCACGGCGCGGGTTGAGGAAATTGAGGTTCCTTTAGAGCAGCCCTTTAAGTTTGGGACACTTATTCTTACGGTCCACGCTTGCCGCACGACGCCGCCGGAAGAAACGCCGGAATCCGCTGTGTTTTTGGACGTGACCGAGATGAAAACAGACCGTCAAGAAACGCCGGTGTTTCAAGGCTGGATGTTTGCGTCAAGCCCGGCTTTATCGGCGATGGAGCATCCGCTTTACGATATCTGGCTGATTGGCTGCAAAACGGGTGCCAGCAATTGATCCCACGTCGCGCCGCGCGGCAAGGCAAAGCGCGGCGGCTTTTCGTGGATCGCCATTTCAAGCATCAAATGATAGTTGGCGCGCGTGATTTCATAGGTTCCGAAACGGGCCAAATGCTCGGTCTGGAACTGCGTATCTAACAGCGTAAAATCCAAAGCGCGCAACAGCGCGACAAGGTGAACCAAAGCGATTTGGCTTTCGCCGTTCCGGCGGCTGAACATGCTTTCGCCGAAAAACGCTTTGCCCTGCGCGACGCCGTAAAGGCCGCCGATTAATTGGCTTTTGTCCCAAACCTCAATGCTGTGCGCGTGGCCTTGCCAGTGCAGCAGGGCGTAAAGTTCCATAATCTCTTTGTTGATCCACGTCACGGGGCGGGTTTGCGTTGCCTGACCGCATTCGCGCATGACGCGCGAAAAGGAGGTATTGATTTTAATTTGATAGCCGTCATGACGGATCTTGCGGCGCAAGCGCGTCGGGACATGAAAACGGCTGTCGAGCGGGATGACGGCACGGATAGGCGGATCGAACCAGCGCAAGTCACGCGATTCGGCACTTTCGGCCATCGGGAAAATGCCGACAGCATAAGCGCGCATCAAAACGTCAGGGGTCAGAATGAAGGTACGGTTGGACATAAAAAAGAGGCTGAAGAGGAAAAAAGAACCGGGACCGATATGAAACCACCGAACCCGGTTTTTGTAAACGCCTATTCAAACAGACAAAGCTTAAAAAGCCGTCAAAGTTGTGGAGAAAAAAGATCAAACATTTCGCTCGACCATAAAGGGATTCCAGCTTTGCTTGGTGGGCATGACTTCAAGCGTATTGATGTTGACATGGGGCGGCAAGGTTGCCGCGAAAAAGACGGTGTCGGCCACGTCATCGGCAGTTAGCGGAATGGTATGCGCATAAACGGCGGCGGCTTTTTCGGCATCGCCCTTGAAGCGCTTCAGCGAAAAAGTCGTCTCGCAGATGCCGGGCTCGATGCTGGTGACGCGCACGTTTGTGCCTTGAAGATCGCAGCGGATGGCCAGACTGAATTGCTTGGCAAAGGCCTTGCTGGCGCAATAAACGTTGCCGCCGGGATAGGGCCAGTTGGCCGCGACAGAGGTGATGTTGATGACATGGCCTTTGCCGCGTTTGACCATGCCGGGCGTCACCAAACGGGTCATATGGACCAACGAGCGGTCATTGGCATCGATCATGGCATCCACATCGGCCATATCCAGTTCGTAAACTTTCTCAAGCCCCAGCGCGCCGCCCGCATTGTTGATCAGAAGATCGATGTTTTGAAAGGATTCCGGCAAAGCGGCAAAAGCGTCTTCGATGGCCGAAGGCTTGGATAAATCGGCCAGCATCAGATGCTTCGGGACATCCGGCAACGAAGCCGCGAGAGTCTTGAGCTTTTCGTTGTCGCGTCCATGCAGGGTCAGGGCACAGCCCTGAGCCGCAAAACGACGGGCAAAGGCTTCGCCAAAGCCGGAGGTGGCGCCAGTGATCAGAACGGTTTGGGGGATATAGGCGGGCATAGGGGGAAAACTCCGAAGATGAGAGGAGGGCCGATTATATCTTGTTAAGGATAGAAAAAAATAGACGGCTTTTGCGTCCATTGGTACGTTTGGAACATATTGATAGCGAAACATTGAAAGGAATGGCGCTATGGCCAGTCTTGTTTTTTCAGATCTTTTCCACCCGCGCGTGCCGGGCGCTTTTCACCTTTTAGGCAGCCTTGCCCAAAGCGAGTCTTACGTGATGGGGCGCCTGAATGGCGATCATTATCGCTTGTGGCCGGTCGCGCCTGATGAGCTTAAATATCTTGCAGGCGAATATGGCGTTATTGATGTCACCTTGGGCAGCTATGAAAGATTCTCGCAACGCGATATCGAACAGGACCGGGCTTCTTTCTCCGTCAAGCGCCCGATAGATTATCCTTTCTTCCAACGTGTGCGCCCGCTGGATGAACCTATCATTGAGGGCTTTGAACGTGCCGCCTTTGTCGTGGATGGCAAGGCGCGCCGCCTTTGCCTTTTTACGCAAACGGTTGGCCCTATCATTGAACCGTCGCCAGACGTGAAATGGCGCGCGGCACCGGACCTTTTCCTTGCCTATATAGCCCCCAACATCCGCTTTGCGCGGCGCGATTATAAGCCGGGCTAATCTCACAGAAGAGTCAAAGAGATAGCCTGTGCCCTTGTCTTTCATTGGGATGAAAGAAATAAAGGGCCGTGAAAAAATGCTATAATAAGTCCCACATAAGGTTTCTTGATTTTTAGGGGCGCGCCAAATGGCACAACTTAATATTTCCGATATTTTTGATCGTCAGACTCCTGGTCGCCTTCATGTGTTGGGCACGATTACTGTCGAGAAAGGCTCGATGCCTTCCGAAGCCTTCCTTGTGGGGCGATGCAACGGCAATCATCATGTGCTTTGGACCCTCGAGCCTTTAGAATTTGCGCGGTATTATGGCGCCAACCCTGTTGTCGATTGTGCGCTCGGCGTTTATGCCGATCAGAAAGGCGGCGGGCTTTCAAATACGGATTCGAACCTATGGTCCTTCCTTCCTTTCGAGCGCGCGCATTTTGCAACGCTAGAAAAAGGAACCGCTTTGTTGCTTGGCGATCAAACGCTGGCGACAAAAGAAAATCCAAAGACGGATTATTGGACCGTTCCCGAGAACAAAGTCATTTCCGTTCGGCCTCATACAGGCTATCGCCAAGGCGGGCGGATCATGCAGTCTAATCCCTATTACAGCTAAGGGCGACGATCCTGTTGCGCGGCAATCAGGCGCGTGAGCGTTTGAATCAGTGTCGGCAGCGGCTGACTTGCATCGATCTTGTGCCAAAAAGCATCCGTGGGCACGTGATAGTCTTGAAACTTTTCCAATAAGACCACCAGATCGGCGTCCGAGGCATGGCCTGCTTCAATCGATAGGTCTTGGCCATTGGCGCGTTCGTCAAGGCGCTTTTGAACGCGCGCCTTTAAGATGTTGTCGGGCACATCCAACCAGATCCCTAAAGCCTGTTGGGCGTTTGCGCGTGCGAAAGCTTGGATCCGTTCTTGCGCGGCAGCGCCAAAGAATCCGGCGTGATTGATAACAGACCTGTTTTGTTGAAGCGCCGCCTTCATGCGCATGGCAATCAAAGATTCAACCTCAGCTGATATCTCATCCGCATAAGATTCAGGCGGCATATCGACCGCCAGCGGCAAGCCTAATATAGCGCGCCGCACTTCATCGTTGCCGATGATCAAGGCGTCTTTCAAAAAGGGAAGATGACGCGCCAGCGCATAGGCCAGCGTTGTTTTGCCGGACCCCGTGCGTCCGGCAAGGGCGATGAAAAGGCATGCGGCATCCACCATCCGGCATTCAGGGGTGTTTTGTTCCCCCGCATGCTGAATGCAAGATGCCAAATGCAATTCTTCTTACCCTTTTTTTCCGGCCAAATACTCTTCCAACCAGTGGATGTCGTAATTGCCGTTGATAAAGTCGGGCTGTGCGATGATGCGTTTGTGCAGCGGCAAGGTCGTATCGATCCCGCCGATGACATATTCGTCAAGGCAGCGGCGCAAGCGCAAAATGCACTCGTTCCGGTTGGTGCCGTGAACGATCAGCTTGGCGATCATGCTGTCATAATGCGGCGGCACGCTATAGCCTTCGTACAAAGCGCTATCGATACGAACGCCAAGACCGCCCGGTGCGTGATAATTCGCGATTTTGCCGGGCGAAGGCATAAAGGTATCGGGATTTTCGGCGTTGATGCGGCACTCGATCGCATGGCCGGTCACCGTGATGTCCTTTTGCTCATACGACAGCGGCAAGCCTGCCGCGACGCGGATCTGCTCACGCACCAAATCGATGCCCGTGATCATTTCCGAGATCGTATGCTCAATCTGCAAACGGGTGTTCATTTCGATGAAATAGAACTGACCGTTTTCGTACAGAAACTCCATGGTGCCGACGCCGCGATAGCCCAGATCGCGCACGACCTTGGCGGCGAGTTCCCCAATTTTTTCACGCGCTTCGGCGTTCAAACCGGGCGAGGGCGCTTCTTCGATAACTTTTTGATGGCGGCGCTGGATCGAGCAATCGCGTTCGCCAAAATGAACGGCATGGCCATGCGTGTCGCCCAAAAGCTGAACTTCGATATGGCGCGGACGGGCCAAATATTTTTCCATATAGACTTCGTCATTGCCGAAGGCCGCGCGGGCTTCCGACCGCGCCAAGCGATAGGCTTCCGCCAGTTCGCCTTCGTTTTCGGCGACCTTCATGCCTTTGCCGCCGCCGCCAGCCGAGGCTTTGATCAAAACCGGATAG
Source organism: uncultured Rhodospirillaceae bacterium (assembly GCA_964390005.1). Taxonomy (GTDB): domain Bacteria; phylum Pseudomonadota; class Alphaproteobacteria; order UBA9219; family UBA9219; genus CAYMGM01. The sequence goes on from CAYMGM010000001.1 coordinate 19,965, forward strand.
CCGATCTCAGCCGCGATTTTGCGCGCGTCTTCTTCGGTCGGCATGCCGCCGTCCGATCCCGGAACGGTGGGCAGACCCAGCTTTTTGACGGTCTGCTTGGCCGTGACCTTGTCGCCCATGATGCGGATATGCTCAGGCGTCGGGCCAATAAAGACAAAGCCGTGTTCTTCGACCATCTCGGCAAAGTTCGCGTTTTCGGACATAAAGCCGATGCCGGGATGAATAGCGTCGGCCCCCGTAATGGCCGCTGCCGTCAGAATGGCCGGGATGTTCAAATAGCTGTCACGCGAGGCGGGCGGGCCGATGCAAACGCTTTCGTCGGCAAGGCGCACATGCATGGCATCGGCATCGGCTGTCGAATGAACGGCAACGGTGCGAATGCCCATTTCCTGACAGGCGCGGTGGATGCGCAGCGCAACTTCCCCGCGATTGGCGATCAGAATTTTTTCAAACAAAACGGTGCCTCTTACGCAATCACGATCAGGGTTTCGCCGAACTCAACCGGCTTCGCGTCGTCCACCAACACGGCAGCAATCGTTCCCGCCTTGGGGGCTTTGATCGGGTTCATGACTTTCATGGCTTCAATGATCAAAAGCGTATCGCCCTGTTTGACGGTGTCGCCCACTTTGACAAAGGGGGCCGCGCCAGGCTCGGACGCCATATAGACGGTCCCAACCATTGGCGAGGTAACAGGCGTCCCGGCGATCTCGGGCGCGGCAGCGGTGGCAGGCGCGCTGGGGGCTGGTACAGGGGCCGCGCTGGCCACTTGAACAGGAAGCGAAACGGGGGCTTGGACGGGGATTGGCGCGTTGGCGACGCAGCGAATGCGGCGCTGGCCTTCGGCATATTCGATTTCGTTCAGGCCTGTTTCCTTGAGCAGCAAGGCAATCTGACGCACAAACTCGGTATCCAGTTCAAATGAGCTCATTGTTTGATGATCCTGTTCTTTCTTCATGGCTTAAGATTCTTTGGACAAAATATCGGCCAAGGCTTCGATCGCAAGAGCATAGCCTTTGATGCCCAGGCCGCAGACAACGCCCGTCGCAACGGGCGAGATGAACGAATGATGCCGGAAGCTTTCGCGGGCAAAAACGTTCGAGATATGGACTTCGACCAGTGGCTTTTCGGCCAACTTGATCGCGTCGTAAAGAGCGACAGAGGTGTGCGTATAGGCTCCAGCATTCAGCACGATTCCGGCATGCGCCGTACGCGCTTCTTGAATCCAACTGACCAAATCGCCTTCATGATTGCTTTGGCGGCAATCGACGACAAGATCGAAGCGTGCCGCGGTCAGGCGGCACAAATCTTCGACATCGGCCAGCGTGGCGGCCCCATAGGTGGCGGGCTCGCGCACGCCAAGCATGTTCAAATTGGGGCCGTTCAAGACCAAAAGAGGCAAGGCTGAAGCCATCACGCGTTCCTGACCCGTTATTTTTTCGCGGTGCCGTTTTTACGCGCTTCGTCGATCAGTTTTTTCAATTGATCAACAGGAACGACGCCGGGATAGACTTCATCGGCCAAGATAAAGCTTGGCGTACCGCGCGCGCCAACGCGCGTTCCCAGTTCGATGTTTTTCTGGATTTTCTGGGTGATGCTGGCGTCTTGCATGTCTTTTTTCAGCTTGTCGGCGTTTAAGCCAACCGACGCCGCGATTTTCATCACCGTCGCTTCGTCAAAGCGTTCCTTGCTGTCCATCAAAGCGGCATGAAAGGCTTCGTACTTGCCCTGACTGACGCTGGCTAAGGCCGCGCGCGCGGCAATCATCGAACCCGCGCCAAGAATGGGGTATTCTTTGTAAACAATGCGCAGTTTCTTATCGTCGGCGACGAGTTTAGCCACCATCGGCTGAGCTGTTTTGCAGTAATGGCATTGATAATCGAAAAACTCGACCAAGGTCACGTCGCCCTTGGGGTTGCCGCCCACAGGACTATCGGGATCATTATACAGCTTGTCTTTGTTCGCTTTAATGGCTTCAGCCGACTTCTGAGTCATTTCGGCTTCCATTTTTTGCTGTACCTTTTTGGCAGCTTCCATAACGATTTCGGGCTGTTTGTTGGTCAGCAGATCGCGCACAATGTCTTCGATCGCCGCTTTTTGGGCGGGCGTGAAAGCGCTGTCTTTTTCATCGGCTGCCAGGCAAGGGGCTGACGCCAGGCCAAGGGTCAGAAAACCGGCCATCACAAGCCCAAAAAGAGCCGTACGAAGACGCATGAGAGATACTCCTGTCTGAAGGTGAAAAGCGTAAAGCTGGCCCACAGAACCAACTTTTAAGGATGAAGTCAAGACAAGCGACATTTCTTCCCTTTACGAAGGCGGACCGTCGTTTTCGGGGCGATTCTTGTCGCGATCGCTTTTGACGCTAAGCTTAATATCTTGGGCACGCAACCAGTAAGGCGACGATTTGGGCAGAACTTTCAAAGCGCGTTCGGCCAATTGGCGGCCTTCTTGATCAGCGCCTTGCGCCAAGGCCTGCTCGGCCAAGGCATAATTAACAAGGCCTTGATATTGAACATCATTCGTTGCTTCCGCTTTACGCCCCCAGGCGGCTGCCAAAAAATGCCACGTTTCGGGATCGCGCGCTTCCAAGCGGTTGGCTTCTAAAAGTTGAGTAATCGCTTGATCGACGGCTGCCGGGCTTTTGCTTTCCAAAAGCGCATGGGCATAGGCGACGCGCAACAGCGATTCGCTGGGTTGAAGCGCAATCGTCTTTTGGTAAAGAGCGACAGCGTCGTCGATTTTACCATTTTCAAAAAGGATCTGGGCTTTCAGCTCGAACAAAAAGGCATTTTGAGGCTCTTCGGCGATCAAGCCATCGACCAGGGCTAAGGCGCGCGGGACCTGATGGGTGCGGTACAAAGCAATCGCGCGCGCATAACGGGCGTCGGCACGCTTGTCCTTGTCGCTATAGCGCAAAAGAGCCGTTTCAGGCTGCAGATACCCAAGCAGTTTGGCCTTCATGCGGGCATGCATTTGTTGGAAGGACTCGGGCAAGGGGTGGTTGGCGTAGGGCGAGCCTTCCAGATGATGCGCAACATAATCGACGCGGCTTTGGGTCAGCGGGTGGGTTTGCGCATATTCGATTTGACGGTCGAGCGGTAGAATGTCCTGCCCGGCCAGTTTTTGCATGAACGCGAGCATGCCTTGGCAAGAATAACCCGCTTTATCGAGATACGACAAACCAGCGGTATCTGCCGACGATTCCTGCATGCGGCTATAGCTTAAAAGATTGCGCTCGGCGATTTGCTGCGCGCCCATGACCGATCCCATGACAACTTGGCCGTTTTTGGCGGCGATGCCTGCCGCGACGCCTAAAAGCGTGCCGATAATGGCCTCGGCCGAGGCGTTGGCCATGGCTTCGCTGCCGCGCGCCAAATGGCCGCCTGCCATATGGCCCGTTTCGTGGGCGATGACGCCTAAAAGCTGATCGGGCGTGTCGGTGGCTTGAAGCAGACCGGTATAGAAAAACTCATTCATGCCGCCCGCGACAAAGGCGTTGATCGCGCTGCTTTGTAACAAAACCATGGTAACCGAGCTGGGATCGATCCCCGCGGCTTTGAAAATTGGCGCGGCTAGTTGGTGCAGATAATGCTCGATCTCGGCATCGCGAATGACATGAATATCGGTATCGCGACTGAAGGCGACATTGGCTCCCCCTGCGAAAGAGACAACCAAAAGAAGGAAAACGATGAAAAAACGTCTCAAGCAGCGCATGACGTTTACCTCTTTCAAGCCTTCAGTCTTGTGGTCCAGACTTTCAGAAGGGGAAAGCCCCCTTCCGAATGCTGAATGCCGATCCCCGCATGCTTCTCAGTTATTCCTGTCCGGTCAAACGACGCCACCAACCGCCTTTGGGTCTATCAACGGGCGGGTTAACGACTTCGTACGATGAGGATGAAGGCGCCGAGGCGGCATCGTTTTGGGAAGGCGCTTTACGTGGTTCTATGGCGCGCGGCGTCGTATCAATTTCGTGGATGCTGGTCGGAATCGTATAGCTTGCCGTTTCAGGATAGAAAGGCGCGCTTGGCATCTCTGGAGCCGTGGCAATATCGGGCATTACGTCGGCAAGACCTTCCGGCGCGTTCCAATCGCCCTGACGCGGGCTTTGGCCTTCGCCGCGCTCACCCCCACGCTCGCTCCCACTGCGGCGGCGTCCGCCCCGGCGGCCCCGACGGCGACGACGTTGCTCGCTGTCGTTGTTTTGCGCTTGGGTGGGGTCCATGGGTTGCTGATCCGCGGGATCCACAGACTCAATCTCGGCAGAGGCCGTCAAAGGCTGTTCCTGCTGCTGTTGATCGGGCGTTTCTTGATCCGCTGGGCCCTGACGTCCCCGGCGCGGACCGCGCGTGCGTCCGCCTTGGCGGAAACGGCGACCCCGCGCGGGGCGCTCGCCGCGTTCGACGATTGCGGTGTCGGTTGCTTCGTCAAAAACTTCCAATTCGCCCTGACCTGGCAGACTGGCCGTTTCATAGGTGGGCATTTCGCGTTCGGCTTCGGCAAAAACTTGCTCGGTGTCGACAGCGGGGCCCGCATGGCGCGACGTTTTACCGCGCGTGCGTTCCAGCTTGTAATCCTGTTGAACCAGCGTGTCGTCATTGTGGACCAAAACGCGCAGATCATAACGCTTTTCGATAGCGCCCAAGGCCTCCCGCTTTTGGTTCAGGATGTAAAGAGCGATACGGGCTGGCACATGCAAAACGATTTCGTTCGAGCGCTGCTTGATGCCTTCTTCTTCGATGGCGCGCAGGGCCGACAAAGCGGCTGAATCGACCGAACGGATATAGCCGGTTCCGGCGCAGTGCGGGCACTTTTCGAAATTGATTTCCAAAAAGCTGGGACGCAAGCGCTGACGCGACAATTCCATCAAGCCAAAGGGCGAGATGCGACCGATCTGAAGGCGGGCGCGATCGTTTTTCATCGCTTCCTTCATGCGGCGTTCGACAGCGGCGTTGTTACGCCCGTCTTCCATATCGATGAAATCGATGACGACCAACCCGGCCAGATCGCGCAAACGCAATTGACGCGCGATTTCGTCGGCGGCTTCCAAATTGGTTTTCAGCGCCGTTTCTTCGATGTGGCGTTCGCGCGTGGCGCGGCCCGAGTTGACGTCGATAGAAACCAAAGCTTCGGTCGGGTTGATGACCAGATAGCCGCCCGAGCGCAATTGCGCGATAGGGCTATGCAACGAATCGATCTGGTTTTCGACATGATAGCGGAAGAACAGCGGAACCGGATCGGTATAGAGCTTAATCTTCTCGACTTGGTCGGGCATGATCGCGCACATGAAATCGTGGGCGCGTTTATAGCCTTCTTCGCCCGCGACCAAGATCTCGGCGATGTCCTGCGAATAAAGATCGCGGACCGAGCGTTTGATCAGGTTCGCTTCTTCGTAAATCAGCGCAGGCGCGGTCGATTGCAAGGTCTGTTCGCGGATGCTGTCCCACAGGCGCAGCAGATATTCAAGATCGCGCTGAATATCCGGCGGCGTTTGCTCCATCCCGGCGGTGCGCAGGATGACAGCCATGCCCTCGGGGATTTCCAGTTGATCCAGAATCTCTTTCATCCGGCGACGGTCTTGGTGGTTCGTGATTTTACGCGAAACGCCGCCGCCATGGCCTGTGTTGGGCATCAAAACGCAATAACGGCCTGCCAAAGACAAAAAGGTCGTTAAAGCCGCGCCTTTGTTACCGCGCTCTTCCTTGACGACCTGAATCAGCATGATTTGGCCGCGTTTGATGACTTCTTGGATCTTGTAGCGGGGGCGATGCTGGCGCACGACGCGCTCGGTCATCTCGCCACCGACGCTTTCAACCGGCTGTTGTTCTTCGGCGGCTTCAAGCGTGCCTTCTGCCACTTCCGCTTCGGGGGCTGACAGGGCGGCATTGCCAAAATCGGTGATCAAACCGAAATCTGTTCCGTCTTCGCCGTAAACAGGAAGAGGGTGAGGCGTTGTCTCGGTATCTTGTTCCAAAGCCTGAACGGCGGCGACTTCAGAAGCCGCAGCTTCTTCAGCGGCAGGCGCGTCGGGCGCGGCTGCGTCGGCTGGCTGCGCTTCAACTGGTTCGGCGGGCGATGTCATCGCCTCGGCCATCGCAGGGGGACGGGGTAATTCTGATTCTGGCAAACCTGATTCTGGTAAACCTGATTCTGGCGCTTCGTTGAAAGCGTCTTCTTCCAGATTTCCCGAAACCTCTTCCGAGGCTTCCAAAAGATCGCCTTCAAACGCTTCGTCCTCTTCCGGACGGTCGGCGATGGGAATACGGAAGTAATCGGGATGGATTTCCGAAAAAGGCAAAAAGCCGTGGCGGTTGCCGCCATATTCAACAAAAGCCGCTTGTAAAGACGGCTCGATCCGCATCACTTTGGCAAGATAGATATTGCCCCGCAGGATCGGTTTGCTGGCCAAATCAAAATCAAGATCGTCCAGTTTGTTTGTGTCACGATAGCTATCGACAATCGCCACACGTGTTTCTTCTGGATGCGTCGCATCCACTAGCATTCGTTTTGTCATTTATATCTCCTGCCGCCACGTCGCATATGGGAGAGAACAAAGATCCCTTTTGCGCCAGAGACGGCAAATTTCGTTGTTGACCCAAAGTATCCGCCATCCAAACTGGATACCGGACTTTCGCGCGGCCTGCCGAGTCCGTCCTTTTTCCGAAAGCGATGACATCAGAACGATGGAACACCGCGATCAAAGAAAAAAGACAGCGCCATGGGGCGCGCTTTACCGTTGCTTTCCAGGTGCCGCAGCGGATTGGTTTGTTCCTGAAGCCGTCTTCGGTTAGGAAGACATTTCAAGGCATTGCTGCGGGCGAAGGTAGAATAAAACCTCATTCCCAGAAGGCGGGCGGATCATAGCTGGAAACGGGGGGGCAAACAACCTGTTATTCGGCAGCTGGCTTAAAAAATAAATAAAATTCTTTAAAAACAAAAAGAAAAGGGCGGTTTTCACCGCCCCTTGCTGTTGGAAGAAGCGCTTACGCTTAACCGGCTAAATAGCCGCCGCGTCGCAAGGCTTCCAAGTGCGTCGGCTGTTCGGCGAGCTCGGACGAGATCATGCCGCCAGCCATGGCGCCTTTTAATTCATCGGCCACGCGATGCAGCAAGGGGCTTGCATCGCTGTCAATTTCTAGAGCGTCGCTCACCAGCCCGCAAAGGGCGAGATAAGCTAAAGGTGAAAGTTCGACAAGCACGGTTTGGTTTCCTTATCCTAATAGTTTGTTTCTTGTTCTTCTTCTTTTGGTCTTTTTCTTTCGTTTGAGCCTTGAAAAGCGGTTTTGACTTTATCCGGTTTCAAGGGCTTCAACCTCTCGACAAGGGATACAGTAACGTGATTTTCTGAAATTGAAAAAACTTTCATGCAGTGTTTTTTTGGCTAACCTACTGAAAAGTATGGGTTATTACCAAATAAAGGGAAGTTCTAACCAAAAAAAGGTAGGTGAGGGCGCGGGGACGCGGGCACGGAAAACCGTTTTTTAGAAATCACTGATTCCGGTGCGCGAGATTCGTACGTCGCGATGAATCGACAGCCCCAAAAGAAGGCCGCAGCCTAAAAGAAGGGTCATCATGGCCGTTCCGCCATAAGAAACAAGGGGAAGCGGAATGCCGACGACAGGGATGGTCCCCGTGACCATGGCGACATTGACAAAGACATAAAGGAAAAAGGTGGTCGTCAGACCAAAAGCGGCCAGACGCCCAAACTGACTTCGACTGGAAATAGCGATAAAAGTGCCATAAAGGAGCAACGAGAAATACAAAAGCAGCAAAAAGCAGTCGCCCAGCATGCCAAATTCCTCGGCCAAGACGACAAAGATGAAATCGGTGTGTTTTTCAGGCAGAAATTGAAGTTGGCTTTGCGTGCCTTGACCAAAACCTTTGCCAAACAGCCCGCCCGATCCCAGCGCGATCTTGGATTGCAGAATGTTATAGCCGGACCCCAGCGGGTCTTTGTCGGGCTCTAAAAAGGTCATGACGCGCATTTTTTGATAATCGTGCATGTGGCCCCAAGCAATGGGGGCCGCCCCCAGGACGAGAAGGATGACAAGGGCAAACTTCCACCAGCGTACGCCCGCCACAAAAAAAATGCTGCCGCTGGCCAATGTTAAAAGAAGGGCCGTGCCGAGATTGGGTTGAAGCAAAACCAAACCGACAGGCGCTAAAACCATCAAAATCGGCGGCACCAGCATGGCCGGACGCCCGATTTCTTCCAGATCAAGGCCGTTAAAATATTTGGACAGCGCCAGGACGAGGGACAGTTTCATCAGCTCGGAAGGTTGAATGACGAAAAAGCCCAGATTGATCCATCGCTGCGCGCCCATGCCGATATGGCCCATGACTTCGACGACAATCAGCAAAAAGAACATAAAGCCATAAATGGGATAGGCCCATCGAAGCCAAAAACGAATATCGACCATCGCGATGGCCAGCATCACAAAAAAGCCGACGACAAAACGGCTGGCTTGCGCGCCCGCCCATGGCGTCCAGTGCTTGCCGCCAGCCGAATAAAGAAGCGTAATCCCGATCAAGCCGATGGTCAGAATAATGCCGACCAGCCCCCAGTTCATCAAACGCAGCTTGTCGCCAAAAGATAAATGATCAGGGGAGGAAAGACGGTTCATGACGGATCTTTCGTTTTATCCAAAAGGGCGCGCGCCGCATCGAAAACAGCATCGACCGTCAGGCTGCCCATCAGATTGGGGCTAAATGCGCCGGGCCACGACAGGCGCGACATCAACTCTTCGCGCGATTCAGGCGTACGAACAACCGCGGCACGGGGGCCATAAGGCCCATAAGTGGTCTCAAAACCGGGACCAAAAAGCCCTAAGGTCGCGCAGCCGCTGGCCGCGGCCATGTGCATGAGACCTGAATCGTTGCCGATGAACAAACGACAACGCGCCAAACAAGCGCCGATCGTCAATAGATCATGACCGATGGCGTCAATGCGGCGCTGCGGGCCAAAGGCATCGAGAAGCGGCTGAACCTGTTCGCGTTCATGCGGGGCGGCGGTAATCAAAATGGGCGCGCCGGGCAGGGGGCCTGTGGCATCGGTCAGACGCTGCGCCAATTCAACAAACTTTTCGATCTGCCATTGCTTGACAGGCCAGTTGGCTGCGGGGCCGAGCGCGAGAACGGGAAGGCCTTCTTTGGGCATGATGGCGTCTGCTTGCGTCAAAGCTTGTTTGTCCAGCCAAAGATGCGGCGCGGGCGGCGGTGATAGGGACAAGGCTTGCGCATTATCCAGTACCTTGTGCTGATCGGTCCGATGAGCCGGACGATAAGCGCGTTTCTTGGCGATCAACAAGCGTGAGACGACGCTGTTGCGTAGATCGACAATCAGGTCCCAGCGGGTCGTGACGCAGGCGCGCCAAAGATCCAGCCAGTGGCGATGATGCTTTTTCTTTTTCATCACGATCAAGCGCGAACACCCGGGGACAGCGCGAAACAAATCGGCGGCGACGGGCCCGCAAACGATGGTAAAGCAGGCGGAAGGGTAGGTCTCGACCAGATGGTGCAAAAGGCCGGTGGTTAAAACGGCATCGCCAATGCGGTTGGATGTGATGAAAAGAATGTTATTCGACATATCCGCCTGAGCCCTCAGCCTTTGGGCGTGGTCGAAAGAAGATCTTGGACCAGATGCATCGCCTGCGTAGCGTCCGTCGCCAGATGGACAAGATCGGGGGTGAGTTCTTTTAGAAAGGCCTTTGCTTTTTCGTTTTGGGTCAACAGAACGACATTCTTTTTTTCTTTCAGCGCCAACGCGATTTCGGAAAGCGTCCCGGCCTCCATCCCGCAGGCGACCAAAACATCGGCCGACAAAGCGTTGATGAAGTTGCGCGCGCTGTTCAGGCCTGTCGCGATGACAAAATCGGCATAAGGCGTCGCGTCTTTTTTGTCTTTCGAAGGGATAATGCCAAAGGTGCGTCCGCCTGCTTCCTTGGCGCCGCGTAGCCCGGCCTCCATAACGCCCATCGGGCGTGCGCCGGTGAAAACGATATAACCAAGCTTTGCCGAAGCCGCGCCGATGTCATAGGCGTTTTGCAGGTCCAAAGGGGTGGCCTTGTCGCCGGGGCCCATGATGCCGATGATCGTGTCCGCCATGATGTTTCCTTTTTCAAGCAAGCTTCAAGCAAGCCTTCAAGTAAGAGTTTCGATCTTCAAGCAAGCAAGCGCACCTAAGAACAAAACAAAATGCCCCAACAACCAAAGCGTCATCCCCGCGAAGGCGGGGATCCAGGCGTCCTATCTTTTTGACGCGCCGTTTGATACTTGATCAAGATGTTGCAAACGGCAAGGCCCTCTGGATCCCCGCCTTCGCGGGGATGACGAAAGGAGGGAGCTGCGCGTTTTTCCCCTGCATGCCGCATGCTTAATCCCGAATGCCTCTTTTTACCCTCCAAACTTGGTGCCGTCTTCTTCTGCGATGTCGTAACGCGACCTAAAAACAAGAACGATACCGAAGAGCAAGACGAGACATAATAACCCATCCTAACAACCAAAGCGTCATCCCCGCGCAGACGGGGATCCAGGCGTCCTATCTTTTTGACGCATTGCTTGATACTTGATCAAGATGCATCGAACGGCAAGGCCCTCTGGATCCCCGCCTTCGCGGGGATGACAAAAAGAGGGGGGAGGCGCGTTATTTCCCCGGATGCCGCATGCCGAATCCTGAATGCTCCTTCTTACCCCCCAAACTTAGCGTAGTCTTCTTCCGAGATATCGTAATTGCCGGTGACATGTTGAACGTCGTCGTTGTCTTCCAGCATATCGATCAGGCGCAAAAGCTGCTGGGCCGTGTCGCCTGCAACTGGCGTCTCGGTTTTGGGAAACCAAGCCAGATGCGCGCTTTTCGGCTCGCCGAACTTTTCTTCCAAAGCGCTGCGGACCGCGCCAAAATCATCGACCGAGCACGTGATGTCGTGAATCTCGTCGGTGGTTTCGACATCGTCGCCGCCCGCTTCGATGACGGCTTCCATCATCGCGTCGGCAGAGATTTTCTCGGCGGGATAAACGATTTCGCCCATGCGGTCGAACATAAACGCGACCGAGTTCATTTCGCCCATATTCCCGCCGTTTTTGGTCAGGATTGAACGCAATTCCGCGGCGGTACGATTGCGGTTATCGGTCAGCGCTTCAATGATCAGCGCGCAGCCGCCGGGGCCATAGCCTTCATAGCGCACTTCTTCATAGATGCCTTTGTCATTCGTGATGCCTTGGCCTGCTTTGATCGCACGCTCGATACGGTCACGCGTCATGTTCGCGCCGCGGGCTTCGATAATCGCCGCGCGCAAACGGGGGTTATGGCCGGGATCGGGCGATCCCAATTTGACCGAAACCATGATTTCGCGCGCGATTTTGTTGAAAATCTTCGCTTTCTTGGCATCGCTGGCACCTTTTTGGTGCATGATGTTCTTGGCGTGAGAGTGACCTGACATGTTTGATCTCAATAAGTTAGAGTTAAACGTTAAACTTAAAGTGGAAGATATCGCCATCCATGACGATATAGTCTTTGCCTTCCTGACGCAACTTGCCCGCTTCGCGCGCGCCGGTTTCGCCCTTAAAGGCAACATAGCTGTCATAATCGATGGTTTCGGCCTTGATGAAGCCGCGCGCGAAATCGGTGTGAATGACGCCAGCCGCTTCGGGCGCAGCCGCGCCGCGGCGCACGGTCCAAGCGCGCGCTTCTTGCGGGCCTACCGTGAAGAAGGTGATCAGATCCAGCTTTTTATAGCCCGCGCGAATGATTTTATTCAGCCCCGGCTCGGCAAGACCCATCGAGTCTAAAAACTCTTTCTTTTCTTCGTCCGACGGCAAAACGGCGACTTCGGATTCGATGGCGGCTGTGATCACGACGCTTTCGGTGCCTTCGGCGGCGGCTTTGTCGGCCACGCGCTGCGAGAAAGCATTGCCCGAGGCGGCGTCTTCTTCGCCGACATTGGCGACATACAAAACGGGCTTGGATGTCACCAATTGCAAGCGCGCCAGCAATTTGCGCTTTTCGGGATCAAAACCGGCGATCAGCGTGCGGGCAGGGCGGCCATTTTGCAAAGCCTCTAACGCGGGCTCCATAACGGCCAGCATTTCTTTGGATTCTTGATCGCCGCCTTTGGCTTTTTTCTGCGTGTTGGTCACGCGCTTTTCAAGGCTGTCCAGATCGGCCAGCATCAGCTCGGTTTCGACCGTTTCGGCGTCGCGCACGGGATCGATCGATCCTTCGACATGCGTGATGTCGCCATTTTCGAAACAGCGCAGCACGTGGATGATCGCATCGACTTCGCGAATATGAGCTAGAAACTGGTTGCCCAGACCTTCGCCTTTGGCCGCGCCGCGCACAAGACCCGCGATATCGACGAACTCAAGCTGCGTTGGCACGATCTTTTGCGAATGAGCGATTTCGGCCAGAACGTCCAGCCGATGATCGGGCACACTGACGCGGCCAACGTTTGGCTCGATCGTGCAAAAGGGGTAGTTGGCGGCTTGCGCGGCGGCGGTGGCCGTCAGCGCGTTGAAAAGGGTCGATTTGCCGACATTCGGCAAACCCACGATCCCGCAGTTGAATCCCATGGTGATTTATCCAATTTTTCTATGTTTTTGTCTGTCGGTTTGATAAGGGAAAGGCGGGCTACTTGCAACTGTCTTCAAAGGATTTTCGATGTTTTCGGATCGGACATGCATTTTTTTCGATATGGACGGCACTTTAAACGATTCCGTTCAAGGCATTACAAACGCCCGCGATTATGCCTTTGCCGCAGTGGGGTTGCCCGTTCCGCCGATGACGCAAGAAGATTATCTGGGGCCCGGCGTGACACAGTGGCTGCCCAAGTTCCTGGGGGCGGCTCATGCCGATAAATTCCCGGCGGCGTATAAGGCTTATCGCCATTATTACGATGACTTAGGCGGTAAATTTGAGAATAAGCTTTATGATGGGATCGTCGAGACGTTAACCCTGCTGAAAAACGCCGGTAAGCGCCTTTTTATCGCGACATCAAAGCCCGAGCCGCCCACGCAAGAGATCGTGGATCATTTTAACCTACGCCCCTATTTTGAGCGCGTCTGCGGCAGCGAGCTTTCCGGCAAGCGCAATCGCAAGGCCGAGGTGATCCAGTATTTGCTGAATGAAACGCATGTTGATCCGCGCGACGCGGTCATGGTCGGCGACCGGCGGATGGATGTCGAAGGGGCTGCGGTGTTTTTTATTCCGACGATTGGGGCTTTATGGGGCTATGGCACCGCGCAAGAGCTAACCGAAGCCGGGGCGGCTAAACTGGCGATTACGCCGTTGGATTTGACGGCGCTTTTACTTGAATGCCTGCAGCCGCCGCAAAATCGTTCGGCTTGCCCGCCAAAAGACGTGGAAACGCTTTAACCGCATTTGTTAACAGCGGAACCAGCCAATCCTGATCGGCCTTGGCAAACTTGCCCAAGACGTAATTCACGACCAGATTTTTATCACCCGGATGCCCGACGCCCAAACGCACGCGCCAATAGGCTTGGCCGATATGCTGATCGATGGATTTCAGCCCGTTATGCCCGCCATGCCCGCCGCCTTGTTTGACTTTGACGCGGCCCGCCGTCAGATCGATATCGTCGTGAATCACAATGACGTTCGCGGGATCGATTTTATAAAACCGGCAAGCTTCGCCAACGGCTTGGCCTGACAAGTTCATAAAAGTCGTCGGTTTTAAAAGGAAGAAGCTGTGTTCGCCCAGCGTGGCCGTTGTGAATTGGCCTTGGAACTTTTTCTGCCAAGCCGGAGCCTTGGCGGCCTCGGCCAGCGTATCGGCAAGCATAAAGCCGATATTGTGCCGGGTAAAAGAATAGTCGGACCCGGGATTGCCGAGTCCGACCACCAAAGTATGAACGGCGGTGCCCATGGGGCGCGCCGCTTATTTCTTGGCCGCTGCGGGCTTTGCCGGAGCCGCTGCTTTGGCGCCAGCCGCCGGAGCCGCCGCTGCGCCAGCTGCAGGAGCCGCCGCCGCTTCCGTGGCCGCCGCATCTTCAGCCGAGCGAACAGCCGAAGGCGCCGCGATTGAAGCGATCGTGAAGTCTTTTTCCGTCGATGTCGGCTTCATGCCTTCCGGCATTTTGATCATGCCCATATGGACGGCGTCGCCGATGTTCATTTCGCCGATGCTGACCTCGAACTGCTGCGGGATGTTGCCCGGCGCGCAGGTGACTTCGATTTCGTGATGGACGATGTTCAGCGTGCCGCCACGCTTCAAGCCCGGCGATTTTTCCATATCAAGGAAGACAACCGGAATTTCAACGCGAACCTGCGTCGTCGCGGTGACGCGCAGAAAATCGACGTGAAGCGGGCGATCCGACACGGCATCATATTGAACGTCGCGCGGCAGAACGCGATGCTTTTTGCCGGCGATTTCAACGTCGAACAAATTGGTGTGAAAGCCCGATTTATACACGTGCCGTAACAGCTGGTTCATATCCAGGCTGATCGACAGAGGGGGCTGTTTATTGCCATAAATCACGGCGGGAACGCGTGCGAGACGGCGGGTAGCGCGAGCGGACCCCTTGCCGACACTCTCACGCAATTCAGCCGCGAGCACTTCAACTTGCTGCGTCATGTTGGAACTCCATTCCAAAAGTTAAAAAAAGGCCAGCCTCCAGGGGTGCTGGCCGCGGAAGGGGAGGTTATGACGCCATCCTCCCCGCATTTCAATCCGTTTTTTCGCTTTCGCGGGTTTTTTGCCGATTCTTAGTTAAAAAGGCTGGAAACCGAGCGTTCTTGAGCAATACGAACAATGGCTTCGGCCAAAAGCGGCGCAACGCTTAACCGGCGGATTTTGTCGCAAGCGGCCACGGCGGGGGTCGCCGGGATCGTGTCCGTGACCGTCAGTTGGTTTAGCGGCGAAGCCGTAATACGCTCAACCGCTTGACCCGACAAAACGCCGTGCGTGGCATAGGCTGAAACGGTCTTGGCCCCGGCTTCCATCATGGCGCGGGCGGCGTTGCACAAGGTGCCGGCGCTATCCACGATATCGTCCAGCATGATGCAATCGCGGTCTTTGACGTCGCCGACGATGTTCATGACTTCCGATTCGCCGGCGCGTTCGCGGCGCTTATCGATAATGGCGATGTCGGCATTCAGGCGTTTGGCCAGCGCGCGGGCGCGCACGACCCCACCGACGTCGGGCGAGACGATGGTCACGCTGTCAGGCAGCTTGCCGTGCACGGCCATGGTATCGCGGATCGCGCGATCGAACACGGGCGTGATGTACAGATTGTCCAAAGGAATGTCGAAAAAGCCCTGAATCTGACCGGCGTGAAGATCAAGCGTCAAAACGCGGTTGGCCCCGGCTTGCGTAATCAGATTAGCGACAAGCTTGGCCGTGATCGGGGTGCGCGGGGTCGTTTTACGATCTTGGCGCGCATAGCCGTAATAAGGAATAACCGACGTGATGCGACGCGCCGAGCTGCGGCGCAGCGTGTCGATCAAAATCAGCAATTCCATTAAATTGTCGTTGGTGGGGAAGGATGTCGGCTGAATGATAAAGGTATCTTCGCCGCGGACATTTTCTAAAATCTCGACAAAAACCTCTTTGTCGGCGAAGCGGCGAATGCTGGCTTGCGCTAACGGCACGCCTAATTGTTTTGCGATATCTTCAGCTAAAGGCGCGTTGGCTGTTCCCGCGATAAGCTTGATATTGACCGCCATGGTGGTATCCCCAAGAAAAAAGCGAAAAGGGCTTTCTTTCCCGAAGCCCTTCGGAAGACGGGCACGCTATAGCAGGCCCGCGCCTTTCTGTAAATCGGGGGTTATAACTTTCGTGCGCTGTTTTTGACGCCGTCAGATACTATTTTCTGGCTTCGGTTGGTTGGTCTGTGCGCGGCGGCGGGCTTGAATCTCCTTAAGATCCAGTCTGACGCGCTTTGAACGTGCGCTAAACGTTGGCATATCATAGTGGCGGCCATGATGCCGCGCCCGGACTTCTGTTGTCAGATGCTCAAGCGTTGAAACCACACTTTGCCCCGTGAACCGAACCGTCCGCGTTCCAACAGATGGGCGATCGACAATCTTTAAGAATGGATGGTTGCGGCGATTGGGGCGACCCAAACGGACATCAACCGGTTGCCGCCGTTGGATGGCATCCCACAATTCTTGATCGGGGATCAGGCGCTGCGCCGAACGGAAACCAATGCCGCGGGCGAACAACAGGCGCGCCATATGATATTCATGGCGATTAAGCCCGTGACGGCCCATGCCTGGGCGCGATTTCAGAAAATGTTGCTGCTCGGCTGTTAAACCGCGCATATTCGGGCGCGCACTAAACTGCCGAACCAGATAGGTCATGGCAAGGTGAGCTTCTTGCATAAGTTGCGCCTTTGAAAGGGCGCGGGCGCGACTGTCATAGACCGTGCCGACATAACCGGCCCCTTCATGTTGCAGCATTTGCGCGCCAGCCGTCGTGCTTTGCCCCATTCCTTGGTCGGGATCGGCCATGGTTCTTACATCGTCGCTTGTGACAACAGCGGATTGCTGAAGGTCGGCTTGTTCAACGAGAGGGTCGGTCATAGCTACACCTATTTTGCCGTTTACCATCTAAATTTGATCACAGCTTGCCCTTGAAAGCAAGGAAGATCGATGGTTAACGGTTTGTAACCGAGGCCAAAAACCGAAACTAAAGCTTGACCAAAGGGCCGGGGGCGCGTATGAAGTCGGCTTCCCGCATCCGCCGATGCCTTTGGGAAAAAGGTTTTTGCGCGGTCGGATAAGGTTTCGATCTGTCAGATAAATCATAAGGATAATCTGGCCGAACGCTTGAGATAAAATGTCAAACACGAAAGAAAGATAAAGGTAACAGACAAATGGCTACGCATAAATCCGCCGAAAAACGCGCCCGTCAAAGCGTCAAACGTAATGCGCAGAATCGTGCGCGTCGCTCGCAAGTCCTGTCGGCTTCCAAGGAAGTCGAAGCTGCTTTGAGCACAAAAGACGTTGAAGGCGCGACGGTGGCTCTGCGCAAGGCTGAAGCGATGCTGGCGAAAACGGCCCGTAAAGGCACCATTCATTGGAAGACAGCGGCCCGCAAAACGTCGCGTCTGGCCAAGCGCGTCAAAGCAGCCGGAACGAAGGCGGCGTAAACTATACGCCTCTAAGTGTTTGATGAAAACGCGCGATGGTTTTCCATCGCGCGTTTTCTTTTGTCTTTGTGGCGAGCGGGAATATTTATTCGCCACATTGATTCTTTTTATTGCCTGTGGGCAAAAGCGCACAGTTGTCGAAGACAAGAAAAAGACCGTGCTCGAAATAAGAAAGCGAATCGTACGCGTTGCAAGGCGATCTTAAAGTGAGCGTGATTGATCTGCGCTGAAAAGTGATTCTTTTTTTGCCGTTCACGCTTCAGACCCATTGTAAAACGAATCAGTTTCGGTCTATCGTAAGCGCCGTTGTTCAGACAGAACTGTGATGGTCTCAAACATGTCTTTCGCCTTTAAAAAGCAATATCGCGAAGAACTTTGTCGGGTAGCAAAACAGAACCGTTTGAATCTTTTCATTTCTTCGAACCAGTCGTTCCATCGATAAGAAAAGCGCTGCTGTGCAGGCAGTTTTTAGCGCGCGTTATTTTTTTGTCGGTGTCTGGCTTTTAAGCAGCGCGAGGCGTCAATGGTAACAGGTATGGCCCTATCGGATGAGCATGATCAAGAGACCGCTTCGGTGGAAATGCTTGGCGACAGGACTGTTCTGGAAGAGCAGTGGCAGGCTTTGCGCAAACGTCTGCGCGAAAACTTGGGCGAGACCGCCTATCGCCGCTGGCTAGAGCCCGTGAAAGGGACCTTTGCGCCCGACGATGTTGGCGCGCCTGTTTTAACGTTGGCTTTGCCGACGCGCTTTATGCGCGATTGGGTCGAAGCGCATTACGGCGATACCGTGCGCGCGCTGTGGCTTCAGATTTCAAAGGGAAGCAGCGTCGCGTTTGGCGTTGCGCCTCAGCATGCCGCGCCTGCACCCGCGACAAACCGTACAACGGCGTCGTCATCTCCGTTGCATCCGGTCAAGGTTGCGGCCGAGCCCGTTGATGCCGATGACAAAACCACAGGCGATAACGGTTCTTTTCTGTTAGGCGCAAGCGCCGAAGCCGCGCTGGATCCGCGTTTTACGTTTGATAACTTCGTTGTTGGCAAGCCAAATGAATTGGCCTATGCCGCCGCGCGCCGCGTGGCCGATACGGAAACGCCAACCTTTAATCCGCTGTTTCTTTACGGCGGTGTCGGGCTTGGTAAAACGCACTTGATGCATGCCATTGCCTGGCATATCCGCCGCAACTATCCGAACCGCCGCGTGATCTATATGTCGGCGGAAAAGTTCATGTATCAGTTTGTTCGGGCGCTGCGTTACAAGGATACGGTTTCGTTTAAAGAGCAATTCCGCTCGGTTGATGTGCTGATGATCGACGATGTCCAATTCATCAGCGGCAAAGATTCAACGCAGGAAGAATTCTTCCACACCTTTAACGCGCTGGTCGATCGCAATCGTCAAGTTATCGTGTCGGCGGATAAGTCGCCGCAAGATCTGGACAAGATCGAAGAACGTCTGCGCTCGCGCCTCGGCTGGGGCTTGGTGGCGGATTTGCATCCGGCCAACTATGAACTACGCTTGGGCATTTTGCATGCCAAAGCCTGTAAATTGGGCTGCGCGGTTCCCGATAAAGTGATCGAGTTTTTGGCGCACAAAATCGCATCGAACGTGCGCGAACTGGAAGGCGCGTTGAACCGCATCGTCGCGCATTCTCAATTGGTGGGCCGCACCATTACGCTTGAGATGACGCAAGAGGTGTTGTCCGATCTGTTGCGCGCGAACGAGCGCCGCATCACCATCGACGAGATTCAGAAAAAAGTGGCCGAGCATTACAATATCCGCGTGGCCGACATGCACTCGGCGCGCCGCGCGCGCGCTGTGGCACGTCCGCGTCAGGTGGCGATGTATCTGGCTAAACAACTGACGCCGCGCAGCTTACCCGAGATTGGCCGCAAGTTTGGCGGGCGCGATCACACGACAGTGATCCATGCCGTGCGCAAGATCGAAGAATTAGCCGCTTATGATCCGTCCTTCCGCGAGGATGTCGAGCTGCTGCGCAGGTTGTTGCAGAACTAAGAAAAGCAAACCACGGTTGGTTGGGGGCAAAACAAATGATCTTTTTGCTCGCAATTGGTTTTGTTTTTGCGGGTCTTGCGCTCTTTTTTAGGAAAAGAACGCCAAAAGCCGTTTTTATTTTTTTCTGGCAGGATGTCTTCTGACATTTCTTCTTGCGACGGCTGTCGTCATCGTGGGCGATAAGGCGCCATCGGATTCAATAACCGTGGTTCAATAGTGGGCGGGTATATCCCCTTTTTGCCTTAAATCTTCTTGGATCTTTTAGTGTGGTCCGCGCCCAGTCGATGGATCGATGCCGTCTGGCCTGCCTTGCGGGCTGGGGCGTTCGGTAGCAATAGGCCAGCCATTTTGCAGTGAGAATAAAGCATCGTGATGGACGATGGCTACGGGGCGACCATAATCCTCATAATCGTAAATGGGAGCTCGTGGCGTTATAACGCCTGTGCCGACGTCAATATCAAAGGGGATGAATTGGTGATGACAATCGCCTGTCCATTCGGTGCACACAACATAAGCACAGGCTGTTTTGGAAACAGCATCTGCCTCTCCTTGTTTCGTGTTCTTGAAGATGAAGCCCAAGCGGTAATGATTGCGCTCGACCCCGCGCGGCCATGTGCCGCGCGTTTCGCTATAGCCGCGCGCAACGTCTAAATTAGACAAGAAAGTCGAGATTCTTTGCAGAATAGGCGCGTGATTTTCAGGAATGTCACGCGGAAGAGAGGCCATCTGAAGAGCCATCCTGCGGTCAGCTGCGTTCATGGCCTCTTGAGCGATACTAAGCATGCGCCGATCGTGTTGGTTCATCCGTAGGTCCCTAATATTTAAATCCAAAAGGCTCTCTTCCTCTTTTGCGCGTCGTTAATGATAAGCGACGCCTTTCCATCCAACGTTTGCGGCTTTGATTTTTTGAGCCAGGTGCTTCCGCGCTTCAGGGTAGGCGCGCGGTGTTTGGCACAACTCGGTAATTAGCTGTCGAGAAAGAGATTTCTTCTCTGCATATTGTTGCAAACAGGAAGCGTTTGTTGCTTGTCGCGATAATTGGGGGTCAAGGATCGAATCGAGTTTCTGTAATGTTGATCCCAAGAAATAGCCAGCAGCGTTCAGAAGGTGAGAGCCAACGGTGAAAATAGGTTTGAATAGAAAATGGTGCTTCACGCCGTTTTCAGCGCCGAAAAGATAGGCATCAACCAGGCTGTCGCGGTCATCTGCTGTTGCATGATAACCGGCATATTCAATGACTGTGGCGCGGGGCTTTTGGGGGCTTGCGCCGCTGTTGCGTTTGAGGGCCTTGATAAGGCTTCCGCCAAGCATCACGAGGCTAGAGGCAAGGGTGGCTGCCGGGCTTGCCGTTATGTTCCAAACCGCATAGGGCACAAGAAAGTCGATGGAGGTTTCAAGGGCAAGGTGTCCCGCCTGATAGGCCAGAAATTGGGCGGAACCGGCGGCGCTTTTCAGCTCGTTATCGGCTTGACTGAGGTAAATGGGATCTATTGTCATGGCAACTCCTTATTTTTTGTAAATGTTAAACACAGTTTTTCGTTTCCTGCACGGATCTAATCTGCCGCTTCCTTAAGGTACGCACAATCGAAGCTTCAGCGGCGTCGCGCGAACGCGGCGTAAAATACGCATATTGGCTTGCTTTATCCGCGCCCCACATTTGATCGACGGCATCACACTTTTTCATGTTATCGTGGGGGATCTCTAAAATCTCGCAAAGAATAACTTTCGCAGCGGTTAGGGCGCGATCAAGCCCCAACATTTGCGCCCCCCAATTGAAAATAGAATGGGTCGGAGCTGTGACAAGAAGGCTAGGGGTGCTGTGTTGAAAGCCATTAAAGATGCCGCCCATCAAAGCCCTACAGTTAAGAAGTTTTTGACTGGGGCTTTGCTTGGCTTTGTGCTGGGCAAAGGCAACGTCACGGACCGCATAGCCAATCATTTCGCCGTCATAGTTGTTCTGTTTCCCGCGCCCTGTCCCGCAAAAGCCCTGAAGGGCCAAAGAAGCGAGCGCAGCAATCGCTCCCCAAAAAACGGGAGAGTCTGTGGTAAGGCAGGCAAGGGCCGGCACCGTCGTTGAGACGACAAGATTGGTCAGACTGCTTCCAAAGACAAAGGTCTTCTTCTCGAGATCGGCGTTCGATGTATCCAATAATTCACGTGCCTGCGGAAAAAGGGCGCAGGTGGCCGCATTTTGATCAAGGGCCTCAAGGTAATCTGATCTGTCGGGCATATAAAGTCTCCCAAAATCAATAAAATATGAAAACCGGGCCATCTTAGGGAAAATGGCAGAAAATAACAAAAGGATTTCGAAAACACATGGTTTTGTGGCAAAAATGATGCGGAAGGCGGCATTTACCTGTTGAAATTCCTATGCTATAAAACGCACTTTCGCGCTGCAATAATGGTGTTGAGGCGCTTTTCTTTTCCTCTTTTAACCCTATGAGACAGATCCATGTCACAGCCTGAAGCTTCCCTAATGAGCCGTCTTGTTTCTCTTTGCAAGCGTCGCGGGTTCATTTTTCCCGCTTCGGAAATCTACGGTGGTTTAAACGGTTTTTGGGACTTTGGACCTTTAGGCGCGCAGCTAAAAAACAACATCCGCGACGCTTGGTGGCGCGATATGGTGCTGTGCCCGCCCTTGGGGGCCGATGGCAAGCCTTTGTCGATCGTCGGCCTTGATAGCTCGATCATTCAACATCCGCGCACGTGGGAGGCCTCGGGCCATGTCGGCGGCTTTGCCGATTTCATGGTCGATTGCCGCGAGACCAAGCTGCGTTACCGCGCCGATCACGTGTTGTGCGTTGAGGTTTCTTACAAAGCCAAAGACGGCAGCGTTAAATCGCTGGGCGTTTTAAGCGGTCTTGATGGCGATGACCCCACGGTTCATATCGAAAAGAAAGCCAAGAAGGTCGTGCAAAAAGCGGGCGGCGGTGAGCTGATCCCCGTCGATCCGGCGACGCTGGTGCCGCTGACATCGCTTTCGCCCGCGCAGCAGAAAATGGTTATCGGGCCCGATGCCGAAAATCCCGGCACATTGACCGAGCCGCGCGCCTTTAACTTGATGTTCCAGTCGTATGTTGGCGTGTTTCAGAATGATGACTCGCGCGTTTATCTGCGGCCTGAAACCGCGCAGGGCATTTTCCTTGAATATAAAAATATCGTCGATACGTCGCGCGTGAAGATTCCTTTTGGCGTCGCGCAGGTCGGTAAATCGTTCCGCAACGAAGTCACGCCGCGTAACTTTATCTTCCGCTCGCGCGAGTTCGAGCAGATGGAGATGGAGTTCTTCTGTCCGCCGGAAGACGGCATGATGTGGTACGAGTTCTGGGTCGCCGAGCGTATGCGTTGGTGGGAAAGCCTGGGCGTCAAAAAGGAAAATCTGTTCCGCCATATCATTGCGCCGGAAGATCTGTCGCATTATTCAAAGGGCACATCGGATATCGAATATCGTTGGCCCTTTACGGCGCCGGGCTTTGGCGAGCTGGAAGGCGTGGCCTATCGCACGGATTACGATTTGAAGCAGCATATGGCGTTCAGCAAGGTCAATCTGGAATACATTGATCAAGAAGCTAAACGTCGTTTTGTTCCGCATGTGGTTGAGCCTGCCAGCGGTTTGACGCGCGCGGTTCTGTTGATCTTGGCCGAAAGCTATCGTTATGACGAGGCGCGTCCTGCGCCGGAATGGTTGCAAATCAAGCCGAGCCTAGCACCTGTCAAAGCCGGTATCTTCCCGTTGGTCAACAAAGACGGCATGCCGGAAGTTGCCGAAAAGCTTTATCTTGATTTGCGCCGTACGATGCCGTGCCAATATGACGCCAAGCAGTCGATTGGTAAGCGCTATGCGCGTATGGATGAAATCGGAACGCCGTTCTGCGTGACGGTCGATGGCGACACGCTGACCGATCAAACGGTCACGATCCGCAATCGCGATACAACGCAGGCCGAGCGCGTGTCGATGGACAAAGTGAAAGCCTACTTGACTGAGAAAATGGCCGATTAAGTCTTGGTATCGAACAAGAAAAAGGGGGCTTGTGGGCCCCCTTTTTTACGTCGGCCACCCTTTTTTCATCGGCCTTGCCCCTTGCCAGCGTTATCGTTTTCCGCCAACTTAGGCGCATCTTCTTCCTTTGGGGCTTGCCGATGCCTTTGCTTTTTTTCTGGTCTGCTTGGCCCAAGCCTGCGCGTTTCGCCGCGGTCGGCGGCTTTCTTTTCTTGATGACGCTTGTTGCGCTGGTTTTCTGCCCAAGCCTTGATATCGCTGTATCGGCCTTGTTTTATGCAAAAGAGACCGGCTTTTGGGCGCGTGATTGGGCCATTGTTCATGTTTTGAACGCCATCGCCGTCGATGGCGCGCGTGTGGGTGGCGGCGCTTTGTTGCTTGGGGCCGCGTTGGCCGCGTGGCGCGGCTGGCGCATGTGGCCCGCCAAGGCTTGGCTTTTTCTTTTTGTCGCTCTTGTCGTGGGGCCCGGTCTTGTCGCCAATGTGACCTTTAAAGATCATTGGGGGCGGGCGCGTCCGCGCGACAGTCTTGTTTTTGGGGGCGCTCAGCGTTTCACGCCTGCGCTTTATCTTAGCGATGCTTGCGTGAAGAACTGCTCGTTCGTTGCGGGCGATGCGGCTTTTGGTTTTTATCTGCCTTGCGTCACTTATTTCGTCGCGCCATCGCGGCGGCGACGGGTTTTGGCTGGAGCCCTGGCGGTGGGGAGCGTTTTTGCCCTGGCGCGTTTGGTGGCGGGGGCTCATTTCCTGAGCGATATCCTTTTTGCTTTTTTCTTTATGCTGTTAACGAATGCTGGCGTTCATGCCCTTTTCTATGGACGAAGACAGACGCTAAGTTTCTGGAAAAGCATCGTTTTATCGGAATCCTAAAAAGTTTAATGCAATCTTAGCTGTCTTCAGGTTATGATTAACAAGGGTGGAAGGATGAGCGAAGGAGCCAAGACTTATGTCAACGTCGTCAATAACATCTGTCGTTTCGTCTATTACTTCGTCGGCGTCTAGCTATTCGAAATCCTCGTCGTCGTCCACGGCCAGCACCTCGACAGGAAGCACAAGCTCCTCCTTCACTTATGAGCTTTATACGCAAAAGGTTATCAATCCCGTCAAAGCGACGCTGGATACGGCGACGCACCTTGGTTACATCGATAAAAACAAGATTGCCGTCGAAGTGCAGGGAACGATCACGCGGCAAGACAAGACAAACTATTTTACCTTCACTTTCCGTAAGGGCGATTCGCTGAAGTTGGATACGAACATCAACAAAGGCGTTCGCATCCAGATCACGGATTCGTCCGGCTATCACATTTTGGCCGACAATGGCGGGCATAATGCGACCTTGAAGAAAGCTTTTGAGGCTTTGAAAAACGGCACGTTGGATCTTAAAAACGGAAATTATGCCATCAAAATTACCTATGACGACAGCGCCTATAAAAACAAGACGTTGAATTATGATCTGACGCTGTCCTCGGGAACGTCTTACAAAAATAAATACAAAACCTTTGCCCAGGCGACGACCGTTTACAACACGCTGCTGGAAGGCGGCGATATCGGCAACGTTTATTCGCAAACAGCGACAGCGGCGACGCTGATGACCGCGCTTTCCGATGGGACGGACATCAATCTTTTCGATTATATGTCCTGATCCTTCCAATCAACATCGACGCATCTTCTTTTCTTTTGCCTTGCCCCTAGGGCGGCGACGCTTTAGCTTTATCCGCGTCGTCAACCAACAAAGCAATTGAAAGGCTTGGACTTTCGCCCATGTTTACGCGCCCCGTTTTACCAGCCAAGGGAACCATCGGCATTGTATCGCCAGGGATGGGCGTTGCCGCTGCCGATCTCGCCGAAGCGAAGGCGTGGCTTGAGAAAGCCGGTTATAGCGTCGTTGTGCATCCGCAAAACTATCTGTCGATGGGCGATTTTGCGGGCCCTGATGCCGCGCGGATCGAAGCTTTGATGGATATGTTTGCCGATAGAACCATTGACGCCATTATGTGCGCGCGCGGCGGTGTTGGGTGTTTTCGCGATCTGGATGCTTTGGACTATGACTTCATTAAAAAGAACCCCAAGCCCTTTATCGGCATGTCGGATGTTACCGTTCTTTTACAGGCTTTGACGCAGCGCACCGGCATGGTGACATTTCATGGCCCCATGGCGTGGCATTGTGCAAAGGCCCATGACAACCAAGCCATTGCCGATTCTGTTCAATTGGCGCTGGATGTTTTAGAAGGTCAAGGGCAGACCTATCGCTTTGCCGATGCGGTTTGTTTGCGGGCGGGGGCCGCCGAAGGGCCTTTATGGGGCGGGTGTCTGGCGCTTTTACAGACCCTGATCGGGACGCCGTACGAGGTGCCGACGGAAGGCGCTTTGCTGTTTGTGGAAGACTATGCCGAGCCGCTGTACAAAATCGACAGAATGTTAGGCCATTTGCGTCAATCCGGGCGTTTAGACAACATTAAAGGGGCGATGATTGGCCAATTTACAGGTCGGCCCGCCGATGAAACGCCTTATGGGATTGATTTACGCGAAATAGTGATGGAACATTTGCCGCCAGATGTGCCCATCGCCATGAATGTCCCTTGCGGACATATAGATTTTAACGTTACCTTGCCCTTAGGCCTGAAAGCCTATCTAACTGTGACGCCCCAAGGATCCGAGCTTTCGTTCGCGACATGAAACTGAAACGCCTAAGCCAAGACGAACTTGATGTCATCGTGCGCAAGCACGCCATGTTTCGCGCTGCCCGCATGGGGGGTGCCCGCGCCATTTTATCATACCATGATCTGTCGGGCCTGTCGTTGGCAGGGGTCGATTTTTCGCATGCCGATATGACAGGCGCTTCGCTGGCTTTGGCCGATTTGCGCGATGCGCGCTTTGACTATGCCATTTTGTTTGCCGCCAATCTGCGCCAAGCCAATATGCAAAACGCCAGCCTTGTGCGCGCCGATATGCGCGGCGCGTGCTTGAAGGGGACGATTCTCATCAATGCCGACATGACAGGTGTCGATTTGCGCGAAGGCGCGATCACGACCAAAGAAGGCGAGATCGTTCAGCGCGAAGGTAATTCAGAAGCCGAGTTCCAAGGCGGCGCGGATCTTTCGGGCGCAAACTTGACGCAGGCGCGTTTGTCGGGCGCGATCGCCGTGAACAGCGATTTTAGCGACGCGACGATGAAGGGCTGCAAGATCGTCCGCGCGTGTCTGCAAGGCGCGAACTTTGAACGCGCCAATCTGGAAGATGCCGATATCAGCATGTGCGATGTGCGCGGCGCCAATCTGCGCGGCGCGATTTTGATCAATGTCTCGACCAGTCTGACCAATATGGAAATGGCCGATGTGACGGGCGCTTTGACCGATGCGCCGCGCGGTCCGACATTCAAAGATCTGACGGTTCCGCTGGATGAAATGCTGGCCGATCACGCGCTTTGGATTGGGACAAACGGCAAAGACGGCGCTTGCTTTGATGTCAGCGGGTTCGATTTACGCCGTTCGCGTTCGTTCGATCATGCAACGCTGACCATGATGCGCGCGCCTGGCGCGATGCTTTATGGACTTGATTTTACCGGGGCTCAGCTTCAGGTTTCCGATTTGCGCAATGCCGATATGCGCAATGTTTTGGGCCAAGGGATTGATTTACGCGGCGCTGATTTGCGCGGGGCGGATCTTAGCAATATCAACCTTACCGGCGCTTTCTTGCAGTCTTTGCCTTTGGGGCAGGGGCGTATGGTCGTCACCAATTTGTCGGACGTGAAATTACGTTATGCCAATATGGCTGGCGCCAATCTGCATGGCGCGAACTTCCGCGGGGCGGATCTTTCGGGCGCGAACTTTATCGGCGCGAACATTGAAGGTGCAGATTTTACAGACGCAACGCTGAAAAACGTGCGGGTCACGTCGCTTCAGCGCGATATTATTATGGATCATTCGTGACAATACGTAAGCTTCCCGATGGATTGGTCAATCGCATCGCTGCAGGCGAGGTGATCGAACGCCCCGCGGCGGCGGTGAAAGAACTGGTCGAAAACGCCATTGACGCGGGCGCAACGCAAATTGACGTTGCCTTGCGCGAAGGCGGGCAAGCGCTTATTCGCGTCACCGATAACGGTATCGGCATGGACCGCGACGAGATCGCGCTGGCGGTCTTGCGCCATGCAACCTCAAAACTGCCGGACGACGATCTTTGGAATATTCACAGCTTTGGTTTCCGTGGCGAGGCTTTGCCGT
This sequence comes from uncultured Rhodospirillaceae bacterium, assembly GCA_964390005.1. Taxonomy (GTDB): domain Bacteria; phylum Pseudomonadota; class Alphaproteobacteria; order UBA9219; family UBA9219; genus CAYMGM01. The sequence continues at coordinate 47,295 of CAYMGM010000001.1, forward strand.
CGATCGGCGCTGTCAGCCGTTTGACGGTAACAAGCCGCCGCCGTGACGCGGCTGAGGCTTGGCAACTAGCCATTGAAGGCGGGCGCATCGGCGCGCCCGAGCCTGCCGCACTTCCCGTGGGGACGCAGGTAGATGTCCGCGATCTTTTCTTTGCGACGCCCGCGCGGTTAAAGTTTTTAAAATCGCCGCGCACTGAGATTGAAGCCGCGCGTGAGACCGTCGAAAAATTGGCGATGGCCTATCCGGGCGTCTCGTTCACAATCCAAGAAGACGACCGCAAACCGCGCCGCCTGATGGCGACGCCAAACCTTTTGCCGGATGAAGCGTTGTCGCGCCGCTTAACGGATGTTCTGGGCGATGATTTTATGGGCAATGCCGCCCGCGTTGACAGCGCGCGCGAAGATTGCATGGTTCATGGCTATGCAGGGCTCCCGACTTGGCATCGCCCGACAACGCGCCAACAATATCTTTTTGTGAATGATCGCCCTGTGCGCGATAAATTATTGTTGGCTGCGGTGCGCGGCGCTTATGGCGATTTATTGCCGTCTGGGCGGCATCCGGCGGTCGTGTTGTTTTTGTCGGTGCCGCCACATGAGGTCGATGTCAACGTTCACCCGACAAAAGCCGAAGTTCGGTTTCGTGACAGCGCAAAAATCCGGGGGCTTATTGTCGGCGCGGTTCGCGCGGCTTTGCAGGGATCGGCGCAGTTTACGACCAATACGCTAGCCCCACAGGCGCTTGGTTTTTTGCAGCCGGAAGGCGCGGCCTCGCAAGGGTTTCAGGAACCGTTCGCCGCTGCTGCGCCGTCTTATAGGTCCTCTTATTCTTATGGCGCACGGCCTTCTTATCCTAATCTTGTCGAGGCTGTGCCGCTGGCCGTGCGGACGATGGCCCCTCTGCCGCCATCGGCGCTGCCACCATCTGTCGGGCGGCTTGGTGCGCCTGTCGCGCAGCTTTATGCGACCTATATCATTGCGCAGACGCCTGAAAGCCTTTTGATCATTGATCAGCACGCCGCGCATGAACGCATCACCTATGAAAAGATGAAGGCGGCTTTGGCGGCGGGACAGGTGCCGCGTCAGGGGCTTCTGATCCCCGAAGTCGTCGAGATGGAGCCGGGCGGCGCGGCCCGCGTTTTATCGGCAGCGGAAGATCTGGCGCGCCTGGGGCTGGTCGTTGAAGCTTTTGGCGACGGCGCGCTTTTGGTGCGCGAAGTGCCCGCCGTTTTGGGGCAGGCCGATGTCAAAGGCTTGTTAGCCGATGTTGCGGAAGAGCTTGCCAGTTTTGAAGCCTCGCGGGCTTTGGAAGAAAAGATTTTGCATTTGTGCGCGACGATGGCGTGCCATGGATCGGTTCGGGCCGGGCGCGTGCTGAACCGGGACGAAATGGCGGCGTTATTACGTCAGATGGAAGAAACGCCCAACACAGGCCAATGCAACCATGGCCGCCCGACTTATGTCGAGTTATCTCGTGCCGATTTAGAAAAGCTGTTTGATCGGCGCTGAGGCGGTAGGGTTAACGCCCCTTCTTCTATGAAATTAAAAACAACCTTTTCGTTAAGGCATGTTCATCGTAATCGTGAGTTATTCTCGATGACCTTGGGGGGATTTTTTTATGCTTTCAGAAATTTTTGATCTTGTTCCATCCACATTGGCCCGTTGGCGCGGTAAATCTAAATATGCCTTCACAGGCGAAGTGCTGACGATCAGGTTTGGCGGGCGTGCGGGCGAACAACTTTGGGGCATTCGATCCTTGATTGACATTCCAATGCATAATGTCAAAGCAGGCGATTTGGGCGGTTTTATTGCAGGCCATTCGCAACTATCTCATGTGAATGCGGCTTGGGTTGCCGATAATGCGATGGTTGGCGGCGGTGCGCTTGTCGCGGGGCAGGGGCTTCTGTCAGATTTTTCGGCTCTTGAAAGCGGCATTTGCTATGGAAAAATGAGGAATTTTTCGGTTGTTTCCGCCCCTTCAGGCGGTGGGGTTTCTGGTGTTATTGATCGGGAACTGATGACTATCTATCCGTCGGGATCTGGCGCAACGGCCCTTTTGACGGAAAGCAAGAAAGAAGAATCCGTCCCAGGTCGTTATCCTGTGCGGATTATCGATTACACCTATCCTAACAACGATAAATCATATCCAGAGCGTCGAAACGCCATCGCAGAAGAGCATGGAGCCAAAGCCTATTTTAGCAAACTTCCTATTTACAAAGTTTGATAAGGTGGCGGGTTTTTCTCTGATAAGGCAAAGGTGGGGAACAGGGCCCAGATAAATAAAATTGAAGCTTTTCTTTTTTGAGCTACACTCAAGGCGTGTCGTTTTCTTTGAAAAGGAGGCATGGCCCATGACAAACACATTTCTAAACTTTTGGACAAAGCCTTTGGTTCTGACAGGGGCCTTGGTTGTCTTTGGTTTGGCAAGCGGGTGTGCAAGAGGGTGGGATGTGCCTCCCTCTTATTATGGACCGCCAGCTCCGGTTTATGTGCCTGCCGCACCCGTTTATGTCTATCCGCCCCCGCATCCGCGGCATCATCGGGCTGTTATTGTGCCTGTCCCTGTTCCGGTCCCCGGTCCTGGCCCGGTTCCCGCACCTGTTCCTGTTCAGCCTGCCTGGGGGCCTCGGCCCGTGTTTCCAGCCCCAGCTGTTGTTTCGCCTGCGCGGCAAAGGCCTCAACCTCGCCCGGTCGTTGCCCCTGGTTATAGGCGGTAGTTCTTTGACTTAAAGACAAAAAAGGCCGCCTTCGTGAAAAGGCGGCCTTTTTTCTTTGTCATGCCTCTTAGCGAGCGAGGTTCAAAGGCTTCCATGCTTTCAAGCGGCTCGGCGCATTCGGCGCGTCGGGCTTGCGAACGGCTTCGTATTTGTACCAGATTTCTTGAGTCTGGCCGGGCGCCAAAACAATGAGGCCATTGGCAATCCCGCCATCGGCGTCGTTGATCGCATCGGGCTTATGGCTTACAGGCTCGGCACAGAAGAAGTTTTCGCCCTGCGGCGTGTAAACAACGTAATGGCCAAGGTTGGGCGAGGACTGCACATTCAGCGCGACTGCGCGGCCAGGCCATACAATCTGCATCAAGCCGCCATATCCTGAAAAGCAGCTATCCAGTTTGGCGTTGTCTAGTGATTTGGGCGTCGAGAAATCGTATTCGGCGGGGACGTCAACATGTTTGACGGGGATGACATTGGCATCGATTTCCCACAATTTTTGAACAACGGCTTGCAGCGTTGTGCCCTGAACTTTGGGGAAATAGGGATGCGTGCCAAGTCCCGACGGCATGTTGGTCTTGCCTGTGTTCGTGACAGAAAGCTTCAGCAGCATGCCTTCGTCTGTAAGCTCGATATGCTCGCGCGCGCTGTAAGCAAAGGGCCACAGGCCTTTCATCGAAGGCTGCGCAGGGTCAAAAGCAAACGAAAGCGTGCAATGGGTTTGTGAGGCGCTTTCAACCGTCCACGGAAACTGCCAGCCTTGTCCATGCGACGCATGCATGCTGTTCGGCCCGCCAAGATAGTTGGGGGTGGCTTCATACGACACGCCTTCAAAGGAAAAGCGGCCACGATTGATGCGATTGGAATAAGGGACCAGCGGCCAACAGGAAAAATCCAAAACGTCGGTCGAGCCTTCTTGCGCCGTGTGGCGTAGCAGGGGCTGCGTTTCTCCATCGGTCAATTTGATATCGAAGGAATGGATAGACGCGCCTAAATGAGGCTGAACGCGGCAAACGAAGAGGTCATTTTCAATGACAATCGTTTGGGACGAAGGTGTGAGGGTCGTCATATTTGAAATCCCTTGTTGTTGTGAGATTTAAACTGTCCTGCCGGAAATAAGGAGGCAGCAGCGGGCGTAGTGTGCCAGCCTTTTTCTGTCGCTGCAATGCCGCGTTGGTATTGGTTTCATCTTAAAAAGGCGGCGTTAAGGATAATTTTGAAGGCCATCCTTCAGGCCGCAGCGATCATAAAATGGATCGCCGTGTCGCCGTAAGGGCGCGTCAGGCAGATTTCCCACCCCTCACTTGTTGGCAAAGGCTCTTTCTTGGCTGTTTCGGCGACAATAAGGGCTTGGGGCGCGATCCAGCCAGCTTTTTGAAGGGCGATCAAGGCGGGCGGGATCAGGCCTTTGTTGTAAGGGGGGTCCAGGAAGACAAGGTGGGCAGGGGTCGTCGCTGCGGGCGGGCGCAAAGCATCGCAGCCCAGCAAATGGCACATCTGTTGGCAACCAAGGCTTGTCATATTGGCGCGAAGGGCCGTTTGCGCCGCGCGGTCTTTATCGAAGAAGGTGACGCTGGCCGCACCGCGCGAAAGCGCGTCAAAGCCCAAAGCGCCCGAGCCTGCAAAGGCATCTAAAACCGGTTGGTCGGTCAGCGGATCGCCAATGGCTTCACCCCAATCGCGATGACAAATGATATCGAACAAAGCTTCGCGCACGCGGTCTGTTGTGGGGCGCGTTGCGGTTCCGTCGGGCGCGCGCAACGTTCGCCCGCCCCATTGACCGCCGGTCAGGCGCATGGCTTGGCGCTCGCCGCAAAGAAGTTGCCGAGCGAGCTTTTTAAAATGCGCGGCGGCACTTCTTCCAAAGCGCCGCGCGGCAATTTGCCAAGCTGGAAGGGGCCAAAAGCGACGCGGATCAAGCGCGTCACATCCAGCCCAATATGCGCCAACACTTTACGGACCTCACGGTTTTTGCCTTCGCGGATCGTCACCATGACCCATTGGTTCGCGCCCGATTGCTTTTCTTGATCGACTTCGATCTTAATCGGCTCGTACCGGATGCCTTCAATGGTGACGCCTTTGGCAAGCTGTTTGATTTTGCCGGGATCAATCGCGCCATGAACGCGCGCGCGATAGTGCCGCAGCCACGCATTTTGAGGCAATTCTAAATGGCGCGCCAAGGCCCCGTCATTGGTCAGCAACAGAAGGCCTTCGGTGTTGAAGTCCAAACGTCCAACGGTCACAACGCGCGGCATATCGGGCGGAAGTTTTTCAAAGACCGTGGGTCGCCCTTGCGGATCTTTGTTCGTGGTTAAGACGCCCGCAGGTTTATGATAGCGCCAAAGGCGCGGCGCTTCCGGCGCGCCGACGGGCTGGCCATCGACCAAAATGATTTCCTTGCCGGTAATGTTGATCGCTGGCGAGGCAAGTTTCTTTCCATCGACAATAATGCGCCCGTCTTCGATCATGCGCTCAATCTCGCGGCGCGAGGCTATGCCCGCGCGGGCTAGATATTTCGCAATGCGTTCGCCTGCAAAGGCCGATTTTGCGCTTTGGGGCTCGCTTTTCTTTGGTTTTTCGTTCATCTTCATGCGCACACTGTAAAGGAAAGTCAAAGGTTTGCCCATGCCTGATTTTATGGAAATTGCGCTGGCCGAAGCCCGCGCCGCCGCCACGCGCGGCGAAGTGCCTGTGGGGGCGGTTCTTGTGGGGCCCGATGGCCAGATTTGGGCGCAAGACGGCAACCGGACGGAAGAGCTTCACGATCCCACCGCGCATGCCGAGATCTTGGTTTTACGCGCGGCGGCGGCGCGTTTGGGAAGCCCGCGGCTGGTCGGCGCCGATTTATATGTGACGCTCGAGCCCTGCGCGATGTGCGCGGCGGCCTTGTCGATGGCGCGTGTGCGGCGGGTTATTTTCGGCGCGTACGATCCCAAAGGGGGCGGGGTTGAGCATGGGGGGCGGTTTTATACCCAGCCGACCTGTCATCATGTGCCCGAGGTGATAGGAGGCGTTAACGAAGCGCAAGCCTCAGAATTGCTAAAAAGTTTTTTTAGCGACCGCCGCTAGACAAAAAGAAAGCGGCCTTTGCAGAATACAAAGGCCGCCTTTTCGTTTGCCCTAAAGCTTATTCAGCTTTGGCGGGTTCGTCCGCTGGAGGGGTGGCGGGCTCTTCCGTGGAGGGTTGCATGCCTTTATCCATCATGCCTTTACCCTTCATCATGCCCTTTTCCATCATGCCCTTGTCTTTCATCATGCCGTGATGGGGCATTTTTTCACGCGCTTCTTTGCAAGGTGCCGACAGATCGGCCTCATGCGTGCGCATGCATTCGCCAAGCGCGCCATGGCCAGGTTTGACGTCTTTACAGAACTTTTCTTCGTCGGCTTTGCAGGCTTCGATCATCGCCTTGTGCTCGGCCTTCATCTTTTGGCCCATCGCAGCCATCTTTTCATGCTCTTCCTTACAAGGAGCCGACAATTCGGCTTCGTGCGTTTTCAAGCATTCGGCAATCGCGCCGTGGCCGGGTTTGACGTCTTTGCAGAATTTTTGCACATCTTCGTGACAGGCGCGCATCGGGTGCTGCGGCGGCGCTTTGACGGCTTCTTCGGCCATAGCGGGGGCGGTGATCAACGCGAAGGCCAAGGCGGCACCCGCAAGCGTTACTGAGAAAAGCTTCATCATGATCGTCTCCTGAAAAGGGAAAGGGGTTGAGGAGACAAGCATCCTTCCGCGCCGTCTTGCCTTTGTCAAGCAAACGTCGCGCGTAGGATTCGACGAGGTTACACGTGTGTGTGTTCTCTTTTTAGGCTTTTATTTCTTCTGCCGGGCGATTTCGCGCCAGCCGATATCGTGACGGCAGAAGCCTTCGGGCCAGTCGATCTGGTCAATGGCGGCATAGGCTTTTTGCTGCGCTTCAACCATCGTGGGGGCAAAAGACGTCACGCCCAAAACGCGCCCGCCGTGGCTGACCAAGTCGCCTGCCGGGTTGATCGCCGTTCCCGCATGAAAAACCACGGTATCGGGCATGGCATTTGCCTTATCGACGCCGCGAATGACGGTGTTGTTTTGATAAGACCCCGGATAACCGTTCGATGCCATGACAACGCAAACGGCAGCCGTATCGGCAAAATCAAGTGTCGTTCCGGCCAGCTTGCCTTGCGCGGCGTTGTACAGAACCTCAAGCAAATCGGTTTTTAAGCGCGGCAGCATGACTTGCGTTTCAGGATCGCCAAAACGCGCATTGTATTCGATCAGCTTGGGGCCTTCCGCCGTCAGCATCAGGCCAGCGTACAAAACGCCCGAAAAAGGCGTGCCGCCTTCTTTCATGCCGCGAACGGTAGGCTCGATAATCTCTTTCATGATGCGATCATGCAGCGCAGGCGTCACAATGCTGGCAGGCGAATAAGCGCCCATGCCGCCCGTGTTGGGGCCTTTGTCGCCATCGAACACGGCTTTGTGATCTTGAGCCGTTGTAAAAGGCAAAATTGTCTCGCCATCGGTCAGCGCAAAGAAGCTGGCTTCTTCGCCTTGCATAAAGGCTTCGACGACGATCTCGGCGCCGGAATCGCCAAACGCTTTGTTTTCCATCGCGTCTTCAATAGCGCCAAGCGCTTCGTCAAGCGTCTGGGCCACCGTCACGCCTTTGCCCGCGGCCAGACCATCGGCTTTGATGACAATCGGCGCGCCTTGTGCCCGGACATAGGCTTTGGCTTTTTCGGCATCTTGGAAACGCGCATAAGCCGCCGTGGGAATAGACATGCGCGCGCACAGATCCTTCATAAAGCCTTTCGAGCTTTCAAGCTGCGCCGCGTTTTGGTTGGGGCCAAAGCAGGGGAAGCCCGCCGCGCGCAGGCGGTCGGCAAGCCCCAGCGCCAAGGGAAGCTCGGGGCCGATCATGACAAAATCAATGGACAGGCGGCGGCAGGTTTCGACGATTTCGTCCAAATGATCGACCGGGACAGGCAGACAAGTGGCCGAGGCCGCAATGCCGGGGTTGCCGGGCGCGCAATAAAGTTTGCCGCAAAGGGGGGATTTGGCAAAGCGCCAGCACAAGGCATGTTCGCGCGCGCCGGATCCGACGACGAGGACGTTGAAAGCTTGGCTCATTTTTCTCTCCCTTTGGCTGGTCTGAAAGGGGGTTATAAAGTATTTCCCCAAGCGCGAAAAGGGGCTTTTCATCAGCCTTTTCGATGCGTTAAGCTGCAAGACATGGTTACCAAACGCCCCACACCGCCCCCGCCGCCTGATCTGTTCGATGCGCCCGAGACGCCGCGCAGCAATGCGCCCGCTTACTCGGTTTCGGACCTGTCGCGTCTTTTGAAAAAAACGATCGAGGATGCCTATGGCTATGTCCGCGTCCGGGGCGAGCTGGGGGCTTGCAAATATCACTCCAGCGGCCATCTGTATTTTTCGTTGAAAGACGAAAGCGCGGTTTTGGACGCCGTTTGTTGGCGCGGGCAGGTGGGGCGCTTGTCCATTCGTCCCGAAATGGGGATGGATGTCATCTGCACCGGCAAGCTGACGACCTATGCCGGATCGTCGCGCTATCAGTTGGTCGTCGAAAGCATGACGCTGGCCGGGCAAGGTGCGCTTCTGAAAATGCTGGAAGACCGCCGCAAAAAACTGGCGGCCGAGGGGCTGTTTGATGCCGCGCGCAAAAAAGACCTGCCATGGTTGCCCGAGGTCATCGGCGTTGTGACATCGCCCACAGGCGCTGTCATTCGCGATATTTTGCATCGATTGAGCGATCGTTTTCCGCGCGCGGTTCTTTTGTGGCCTGTGCCGGTCCAAGGCGCGGGCGCTGCCGAGAAAATTGCAGCGGCGATAGACGGTTTTAATGCCCTTGCGCCCGGCGGCGCTGTGCCGCGCCCGGATGTTTTGATCGTCGCGCGCGGCGGGGGATCGTTGGAAGATCTGATGCCCTTTAACGAAGAATGCGTCGTCCGCGCCGTCGCCAATTGTTCGATCCCCGTGATTTCGGCGGTGGGGCATGAAACGGATACGACGCTGGTCGATTTTGTCGCTGATCGTCGCGCACCGACGCCAACCGCCGCCGCCGAAATGGCTGTGCCTGTGCGCGCCGATCTTTTGGCGCAAACGCTGGATGATGGTTTGCGCCTTGAAGTTGCCTGTTCGCGTTTGATTTCCGACCGCAAAGATCGTTTGGCTTTGCTGGCGCAGGCGCTTGGCGATCCGGCGTCGGTTTTGATGCCTTTGTCGCAGCGCGTGGATGAACGCAGCGAACGGTTGGATCTGGCGATGCGCACGCTGACCGGATCGGCCCGCGCGGCGTTGCGCGAAGCGGCGGCGAAACTGCGCCATCCGCGTGATGTTGTGGCGATGGCGCGTCAGCGTTTGATCGAACGCGCCGGGCGGCTTGATTACGTTTTTCGCGCAGCAGCGCAAATGCGGCGCACGCGGCTTGCGCAACTGGCGCTACGCGCGCCGACGGCTTCGCTCGCTTTGGCGGCGCAGCGGTGCGACGCGCTGTCCGCGCGGCTGGAAGCGGCAGGGCGCGATACCTTGCTGCAAACCGAAAAGAAGCTTGATCGGCAAACATCGCTTCTGGCCGCTTTGTCGCCGCGGGCCGTGTTGTCGCGCGGCTATAGCCTTGTGCATGACAAAGCAGGGGCCGTTGTCACTAGCGCCAAACAGTTGAAGCCCGGCGCGGGTGTGTCAATCGAGTTTCATGATGGCGCGCGTCAGGCGACGGTCGATTCAGATTGATCGGTTTCTTTGTGGCCGACCATCGAGGCTTTTAAAATCCGCAGCAGCCTGTCGGCGTCTTCGAAAACAAGCCGCACCGGCAAAACGTGAACCAAGGCCCGCTTATCCGGCGGCAGGCGCACGGCATCTTTGCTGGTTGTCAAAAGCTTCAGACCGCGCCGCGCGGCTTCGTCAAAAAGGGCTGCAATCTCGGCATCGGTGTAAAGATGGTGATCGCCGAATGCGCGTTCGCCTTCGACCTTCAGCCCGACCTTCTGACAGGATTCAAAAAACTTCTCAGGCCGCGCAATGCCTGCAAAAGCCAGAAAACGCGCCTGATCGGGGAAGTCGTCGGCGATGGTCGCGCGAAGCCAAGCCTGAAGCACGGGCTTGCCCATGCGAAAGGTCAAATCGCGTTCGTCTTTGCCGATCATGATAACAGCGGCGACGCGGGGCAGCGCGTCTTCCAAATGTTCGCGCAAAGGCCCTGCGGGCAGAACCGCCTCGTTGCCAAGGCCCGTCTTGCCGTCGATGGTTAAAAAACTGGCCCAAGGCGTCAGGCTGGGGTTTTGCAGGCCGTCATCCATGATGATAACGGTGGCGCCGCTGGCCTCGGCGGCCTTGACCGCTTCGCTGCGATGACGCGCGATAAAAGTCGGCGCTTCGGCGGCTAAAAGCAAAGGCTCGTCCCCGACTTGCGCCGCGGTATGAACCGATGGATTCACGCGCAAAGGGCCTTTTTCGCTGCCGCCATACCCGCGCGAGACAAAAGCCGGTTTTTCGTCTTTCTGGCGCAAAAGCCGCGCCAGCGCCAAAGCTGTCGGCGTTTTGCCCGATCCGCCGACGACGATATTGCCAACGCAAAGAACAGGGACGCGGGCCGTATAGGGCTTGGAAAAGGCCCGCCGCCACAAACCGATTTGCCGGTAGATGTCGCCCAAAGGCCTTAAAAGGCGAGCCGTCGTTCCCATAGGTTCGTACCAAAAGGCGGGCGCTTTCATGTGTCTCGTTTCCTTTCCAGCCTTAGGCGGCTGACGCTTTTTCTTTCGGCGTCAGGAACGGCGTTAAAACAGCCATGGTTTCGTTGAGGACATTTTCTTTACGCGCGGCCATCGCGCGCGCCGCATCGGTCATCGCTTGCCATTCGGCTGGATGACGCCATAAGCGATCAATTGCGGCAGCCAGCGCCGTGGCATCGTCGGCTTGAATCGCGCCTTTGCAAGCTAACAGCTCGGCAGCCATATCGGCAAAGTTCGTCATCAGCGGGCCAAACAGAATGGCGCTTCCCAATTGAGCGGGCTCGATAGGATTATGCCCACCCCATTTATAAGAACCCGCCACGCAAGAAACGGGCGCAAGCCGGTAAAACAAGCCCATTTCGCCCAGCGTATCGGCAATATAGATTTTTGTCGCCTCTGTCAGCGGGTCGTTTTGACTGCGGCGCGCGATGGCGCGGAAATGAACGGCGTTATCGGCCGCAGGCCATTCCTTTTCAAGCTGCGCCGCGATCTCGGCCCCGCGCGTCGGGTGGCGCGGGACGATAAGGGTCAAAAGATCGGGCCAAGCGCTTTTCAGCTTTTGATGAACCTCAAGCGCGATTTCCTCTTCCCCCGGGTGGGTCGAGGCCATGACCCACATTTTGCGCGGACCGATTTGGCTTTTGAGCTTTGCCAATTCTTTTGCGTCGGCAGGCGGTGGGGCCGAGGCAAACTTCAAATTGCCGCCCATGCGGCAGTCTTTGGCCCCAAGCGCCGTATATCTTTCGGCATCAAGAGGCGCTTGCGCCAAAATGATTTGAAAAGCACTCAGTAAGTGACGTACCCAGCCAGAGAGGAGACGCCAGTGTCGGAACGAACGGTCCGACAGACGGGCATTAAGAAGCAAGGCCGGGATCTGCCGTTTTTTCAACGCCTCAAGCATGTTTGGCCATAATTCAGATTCGACCCACAGCGCCAGATCGGGTCGCCAATGATCCAAGAAAGACGCGACATAAGGCGCACGATCGACAGGGATATATTGATGGATTACGCCAGCGGGCAGGCGCGTCGCCAAAAGCTTAGCGGATGATACGGTTCCTGTCGTTAACAGAATAGTATGCTGCGGATAGTCAGCGCGGATGGCATCAACCAAGCGCAAGATCGAAAGAGATTCCCCGACGCTCGCCGCATGGAACCAAACCAAAAAGCCGTCGGGCCTTGCGCGCGATGCGACGCCTAATCTTTCCTGAAAACGGTTGGCATCTTCACGTCCGTGGCGCAGACGGCGCTTCAGATAAGCGTCAATAAACGGCGCGCCCCAATCTGTCGCCAGACGATACAAACTCATACGCATCAACACCCTTTGATAGCGGGCTTACTCAGCCCTTGGCTTTGACGGGCGTCGTTTCGGCCAAACGCTGACGCATGACGTCGAGCAACGCATCGATATTGCCGCCGCTGCGTTGAATAACGGCTGCATATTCCTGACGCTGCGTGATGCTCATGCTGACGCCTTCGACGACGACATCGATAATGCCGAACTTGCCGTCCTTTTGGCGCAGACGCCAATCGACAGTTGTCGCTGGCGATCCGTCGGGATGCGTGATGTCGCTGTTGACGACAAAATCACGGTCGCCTTCGGGACGGACGGCGCGAACTTTAAAGCCTTCGCCCGTGTACATGGCAAACCGGTCCGAATAGGTTTTGATCACAAGACCTTCGAACAGACGCATATATTCGGTGCGTTGATCGGCGGTTGCGGCAAGCCACGAACGGCCAATAACAAAGCGTCCAATGGTTGTGAGATCAAAAGAATCCCGCAGCATGGCGCGGAACTTTTCCGAGCGTTGATCCGGGGCTAGTTTCTTGTCCGACAAGATTGAAATGGCTTGATCGCCGAGGTTTTGGATGAACTTGCCTTGTTCGGAATTGGCAGCATCGGCAGTCGGTGCGGTGACGGGGAGTGTCGGGGCTGGCATAGGCGCGGCAGCAAAAGCAGCCGGGGCGGCGCAAACAAGGGCAGCCAGAAAACAAACAGCCATACGGGCTTGAAACATGGGGGTTGCTCCGGACGAAATAAAGACACGAATCGTACTTATTTCTTTCTTAACGATTCTCTTCAGCGGTTATAAAGGGGCCTTCACAGAAAACAAAGCTCTTTTGGCGACGCAGACCTTAATGCCATTTTTTTGCCTTAAAAGATTTTGTCTGTTTGAACAGGCTTTCAGGGTAAGTATGCGTTGGAATAATTGGTCTTGAAGGCGAAAAAACAGGTCAGGAAGTTGTTTTTTTGCAGATGTCGTTTTTAAAGAAAGCGCATCAATTGGAAATATTAGCATTTCTTTATTAAAATGACTGGCAAACTGTAGCTAAGCAACTTAAGCATAACGGCATGATGCAACAGCCCATTATTCAAACACCTGTGATTGCCCATCGTGGCGCCATGGCCGGGGCGCCGGAAAATACGCTGGCAGCGCTGCGCCTTGCTCAAAAGCAAGGCGCTTTTTGGGCTGAGATCGATATTAAGATTACGTTGGACGGCGTGCCTATTTTGATGCACGACGACACGCTTGAGCGCACCACCAACGGTCACGGTCAGGTCGCCGATTTATCGTGGGAAGTGATCCGGCATTTAGATGCGGGCAGTTGGTTTCATTCGTCTTTTGCGAATGAGCGCGTGCCGCGTCTGGAAGAAGCGCTGCGCCTTGCCGTCGATCTTGAGATGCAACTTAACGTCGAAATCAAGCCGTCCGAAGGCCGGGCCAAAGCGACGACCATTGTCGGCCTTATTGAAATGGCCAAGGTTTGGCCCGATCGCATGCCGCACCCGATTATCTCAAGCATGGACATGGAAGTGCTTGAGGTTGCGGCCCAGCTTCAGCCGCCCTGGCCCCGCTGCCTGATTCTGGAAAAAGAAACGCCCGACTGGCGGGCGCGGGTCGAGCAGGCGCAAGCCTTGCTTCTTTGTGTGCAAGATCAATTATTAACGCCTGAATTCCTTCAAGAGATTAAAGGCTTTCCCCTTCCTGTCCTTGCCTATACGTTAAATGAGCCAGCGCGCATTAAAGAATTGCTGGCGAGCGGCGTCGCCTCGGTCTATACGGATAATCCGGCTGCGATTCTGGCGGCTCTTCAAGAAACGTGACTGAAACATTTGTCCGCGGCAGGATAGGTGTTCTTTTCGAGCAAGGACGATAAACAGTGAAAACAATCAATTCGTTACGTATTTCAGGGCGCGACGTGTTGCCTTTGGTCGAAGGCGGCAAAGGCATTGCCGTCACCACGGGCCAGTGTTCAGGCGCTTGGGCTGCGGCAGGGGGCGTTGCCACTTTTTCAGCGGTGAATGCCGATAGTTACGATGCGGCAGGGCACATTGTTCCTCAATATTACAAAGGCCGCACACGGCGTGAGCGTCACGAGGAAATGGTCGCCTTTGCCATCGAAGGCGGAATCACCCAAGCGCGCGTGACGCATGATATGGCGGGCGGGCAAGGGGCCGTTCATGTGAACGTGCTGTGGGAAATGGGCTCGTCCGAAGCCATTTTGGAAGGTGTGTTGGAAGGCGCGCGTGGGTTGATCCACGGCGTGACATGCGGCGCGGGCATGCCGTATCGCGTGGCAGAAATCGCGACGCGGTTTGGCGTTTATTATTATCCGATCGTTTCGTCGGCGCGCGCGTTTCGCGCTTTGTGGTTGCGGTCGTACCGCAAGTTTGCCGAGTTTTTGGGCGGCGTCGTTTACGAAGACCCGTGGCTGGCGGGCGGGCATAACGGCCTGTCGAACAGCGAAGATCCTTTAAAGCCCGAAAATCCCTATCCGCGCGTTTTGGCGCTGCGCCAGCAAATGCGGGAATATGGGCTTGATGATACGCCGATCTTTATGGCGGGCGGCGTTTGGTCTTTGGCCGATTGGCAGGATTGGATCGATAATCCCGAACTGGGGCCGATTGCTTTTCAATTCGGTACGCGCCCGTTACTCACGGTTGAAAGCCCCATTTCCGATGCTTGGAAGAAAAAGCTTTTAACGCTGAAGCGTGGCGATGTGAGCTTGAACCGCTTCTCGCCAACCGGGTTTTATTCGTCGGCTGTGCGCAATGCCTTTTTGCGTGAGCTGGAAGAACGCTCGGCCCGTCAAATCCCCTATGCGCTTGAGCCTATTGGCACGATGGCCACGCCCTTTCAGGTCGGCACGGTGGGCAAGCCCGTCTATTTGACGCCGGAAGATCTGGCCTTGGCTCAAACTTGGACGCAGGCAGGCTTTACGCGCGCCATGCGTACGCCGGAAAATACGCTGATCTTCGTGACGCCGGAAAAGGGGCAGGAAATCCAAAACGATCAGATCTCGTGCGTCGGGTGTTTGTCGGCTTGCCAGTTCTCCAACTGGGCTCAGAACGAAGAAGGCACGACAGGCCGCCGGACGGATCCGCGTTCTTTCTGTATTCAAAAGACGCTGCAAGGCATCAGCCATACGGACGACATTGAACATTATCTGATGTTCTCAGGGCATAATGCCTATCGTTTTGGTGAAGATCCTTATTATGCCAACGGATTTATCCCAACCGTGCGTCAATTGATCGAACGTTTGGTCCAAAACGGTTAATCTTAACCAAAAAGTCCGGAACAAGGCCGGTGAAAGCTGGCCTTTGTTTCTTTTGGCTTTTTCTTTTGACGATTCGCCCGCACACGTCTAATCTTTCGAATCGGAACCGAAGTCTTTGTTTCTTTTTCCGCTTTCTGTCTTTCTCCGTTTCATGAGGTTCACTGATGTCCGATACCACAGTAACCCGCGCTCATCTTGCCGAATCCGTTTATCAGGAAGTCGGCCTGTCGCGTAATGACTCTTCGCAGCTCGTCGACGTGATTTTCGAAGAGATCAGCCAAGCTTTGATCGATGGCGAAATGGTCAAGTTGTCGTCGTTTGGCAGCTTCCAGTCGCGCGATAAGGCGCAGCGCATTGGTCGTAACCCCAAGACAGGCGAAGAAGTGCCGATTTTGCCGCGCCGCGTTTTGGTTTTCCGCGCGAGCCATGTTTTAAAAGACAAAATCAATCGTGCGCAAACGGGCGCGCCTGTCGATGACACGATGATTGATGAAGGGGACGACGCATGACATCTGCTGGACTTCAAACGGATTTGTCTTCTCATTCGGTGTCGCGCCAGCTTTCTGGCGTTCAGCCGCGCGTCGCGTCGGGCGAACAAAAAGCGCCGACGGCTTTTCGCACGATCAGCGAGGTGGCAAATAGTTTGGACGTCCCGCAGCATGTTTTGCGCTTTTGGGAAACCAAGTTTCAGCAAGTCAAACCGCTGAAGCGTGGCGGCGGGCGTCGTTACTATCGCCCGGAAGATGTTGATTTGCTGACGCAGATCAAAGATCTTCTTTACACGCAAGGCATGACAATCCGCGGCGTGCAAAAGATTTTGCGTGAATCCGGCAAGGGTGAGCTGGCGCGTTTGTCGGCAGCGCAGCCTGCGACTTTTTTGGCGTCGAAAAAGACAGCTCAAAGCCCCCAAGAAAATGCCGCTGTTTCGGCCCAGACCGGGGCGGATTCTGAACCACCCCTTCTATCAGGGGCCGCGCGCCGCGAGGTTGAGCGTCTGTTGGAAGAGCTGAAATCTTTGCGCGCTTTGCTGCGGCAAACCGGGGTTTAACGGGTCCTACTTCGTCGAACGACGTTTTAGAGGCTCCTCCCTTTAGAAGCCTCTCTTGCCTCGGCAAGAGAGGCTTTTCGCATGGAAAGGAAAATGGATGGAAAACGCCAAAAAATTGGCTCTATTTGATTTTGACGGCACGCTGGTGCGTGGCGATAGCCTGTTTCCTTTTTTGCGCCGCGTGGCCGGTGTGGGCGCTTTTTCCTTTTCCTTTTTACGGCATGTGACGGGATCGCTGGCGCAGCCTTTGGGGCAGCGCCGGACTTATATCAAAACGCGCATGCTGGCCGATTTGCTGGCGGGGCGCACATTGGCTTCGATCCAGCCTGCGGTCGATGACATGCGCAAATGGCCGCTTTGGAAACGTAAAGTCGAGATGGCGCTTTTAGATCACCATCATCAAGGCCATCAGATTGTGATCGCTTCGGGCAGCTTGGATTTGTATCTACCGGCGCTGCTTCAAGACAATATTCCCTATAACGCGCTTATTTGCACCGAGATGGAAGTCAAAGACGGCGTTCTGACGGGGGGGATGACCACCGGCAATTGCGCGCGCGAAAGAAAGGCTGAGCGCGTTAAAGCCTATATCGAAGCGAACGGTCCTTTTGACGATATCTGGGGCTATGGCAATGCGCCGCACGATGTGCCGATGATGGCGTTGGTCCACCATAAGGAATATATTTAAAGCTAAAAAAAGGGGGCCAGAAGGCCCCCTTTTTCATGGCGTCAGCGCTTAGCGCCGATTGCCCATCAAGCTCAACAAGAACTGAAAGGCGTTGATAAAGTTCAAGTACAAACCAAGCGCGCCGATGACGGCGAGTTTGGTATTGGCGTCAGCGCCCCAAGATTCGACGTACAGGCTTTTGATGCGTTGAACGTCATAGGCGGTCAGGCCGGTGAAGATACCGACGCCAAGGACCGAGACGACCCATTGCAGCGAGCTGGCCCCGATGAACATATTGATCAGCGAAGCGATAAACAGCCCCATCACGCCCATCATCAGGAACGACCCAAAACCAGACAGGTCTTTTTTGGTCGTATAGCCGTATAAAGCCATGCCGCCAAAGGTCGCTGCGGTGATGAAGAAGGTGCTGGCGATGCTTTCCATGGTATAGGCCATGAACAAAGCGCCCATCGACAGCCCCATCGCGCCACAGAACAGCCAGAAGATGGTCTGCGCTGTTTGCGCGCTCATTTGCGTGAGGCGGAAATTTAAGAACATGACAAAGCCAAGGGGAGCCAGAATGACAACCCATTTCAGCGGCGTGCCATAGATGGCGGCGCCCAGCGCCGTATAGGCGACCAACCAGGCCAAGATGCCCGTGACGACCAAACCACCCGCCATATAGGAAAAGACGCGCTGCATATGCGCCCGCAGGCCCATATCGAACGTTGCGCGCTGCTCGACGCTAGCGGTGCCAGAGCGGAAGAAGGGATCGACCATTGTATTTGCCTCAATCATCGTTGAAAGGACTCGTAAGAAGAATATGGAGGTCTGCGCAGTTTTTTCAAGTGTAATCGGAAAAAAATAAAAATATCAACGAGATGTTTCCCTATTCTTGCCACGGTTTCGCCTGATTTCTTTGTTCTTTGGCCTATTCATTCATGATAAAAGAGAAATGTTTCAAAAAAAGGGAGAGGGTTACCTTGCTTCGCCATACGATCCACCTGCGTTATGCTCTGCGTTGTCTTGTTTTGTTGGCCCTGCTGACGGCGGGCGTCATGCCGCTTGCGGCGCAGTCTGTTTGGGCTGCCCAAGGTATGGGGGCCGTGCATCCAGCGGCTCCGAAGGCGCATGTCCTTTGGCCTGCGGTTGGGGTTGAGCTTGGTGAGCAGTTTCAGGCTTTGGTCACAGGCGGCGACGAAAATGCCGAGCTTGAGCCGCAAGAAACCTTTGGCACGCGCGCGCTGGGGCTTTTGCTCAGCTTCATGGATTTGGTGCATCAGCAAAGTGTCAGCTTTGTCACGCGCGTCGCGGCTTTTCCTGAAATTTCGTCATGGATTCAGCAACAAGTCAGCGATCCCATCCTTCAGCAACGCTGGGAGATGATCGCCACACGGCTGTTTTTGGTTGTGGGCGGCAGCTTTTTGGCTAGCTGGGGATTTGCGCTTTTGCTGCTGCCGCTTCGTCGCAGCGTGAAAAAGCGGGAAGTCCGTTCGGTGGGTGCGAAGATCGGCATTCTTTTGGGCTGGTTTGTTTTGCACTTGCTGCCTCTTATCGTCTTTCTGGGAACGGCGGCGGCTCTGATGGATCAGGGCGAGACCAACAAGCTGGTTCGCTTTGTCGTGATGACGGTTGTGTATGCGCTCTCGGTCTATGGATCGATCGGCATTTTGGCGCGCTTTGTTCTGGCGCCGCGTACGCCTCATTTGCGCTTGTTGCCTCTTTCGACGCCGCTGGCCGCCTATGTCAAAAAATGGATTAACGCCTTTGCCTTTGTCATGGTTGTCGGCTTTTTCTTTCCCGATATCGCGCGCGTCGTGCGGATTCCGGCTCCGGCCATTACGATGTTCAACAGCTTGGTGGCGCTGATTATTACGATCATGACCATCATCGTCATTTTGCAAAAACGCTCGGGCGTGTCGTCTTTCTTGCGCGGTGATCTTTCGGCGGCGCAGGGGCATCTCAGCCTTTGGCAAAGCTTGCGTTTGTGGCTGGCGCGCGCGTGGCACGTGTTGGCGATCTCTTATTTGATCGTCGGCTATATCGTGACGACACTTAGCGCCGGTGGCGGCTTTGTCTTTATGCAGCAAGGGACGCTTTTGACCTTTCTGGCGCTTCTTGGCATGCGGTTTGGTTTTTATTTCGCCGAGCGCGTGGCCCTGATGGGCGCTTTGTCGCCGCATGCAAACCGCACCAGCATTTTACGACCTGTCTTGACTGTTTTTATCCGTTTAATTTCGGCGGCTTTGGGTTTGGCTGGCATCGCGGCGGCTTGGGGCGTCGACGTCAGCGGGCTTGTGATGTCACCTTGGGGCCAGCGCGTGTTGGGGTCGGCTTTTTCTATCGGCTCGACGGTCTTGTTGGTCGTTTTGATTTATGAAGCCTTGCATGCGGCGATCAACCGCAGCCTGAACAAACGTGACGAAAAAGGCCAAATTGTCGGAACCAACGCGCGGGCGCGGACTCTTTTGCCCATGCTTCACAACGCCGCGATCATCGTTTTGGTTATTATCGTTGGTCTTGTGACCTTGTCCGAATTGGGGATCAATATTGCGCCCTTATTAGCTGGCGCTGGGGTCTTGGGCGTTGCCGTTGGCTTTGGGTCTCAGACCTTGATCAAAGACTTTCTGACCGGGCTTTTCATCATCTTGGAAAACACCGTCGCTGTTGGCGATGTTGTCCAAATTGGCGACAGCACGGGCGTGGTCGAAGGCTTGACCATTCGCACGGTGCGCTTGCGCGATTTTGCGGGCAATCTGCACATCATTCCGTTTAGCGACATCACCAAGGTCATCAATATGACCAAGGATTTTTCGTATGCGGTGTTGGATATGAGCGTTGCCTATGACAGCGATCTTCCCAAAGTCATTCGGGTTATGAAGGAAACGGGCGAAGCGTTGCGCAAAAACTCGGCCCTGGCTTCTGATATTCTTGAGCCGATCGAGGTCCGCGGTGTCGAGACGTTTGGGGATTCGTCGATCACCATTCAAGCGCGTATGAAAACGCGCCCGGGAAGGCAATGGGATGTCCGTCGGCTTTATAATCTGTTGATTAAAGAACGCTTTGACGCTGAAAAGATCGAAATCCCGTTCCCCACGGTCACGCAAATTCGTCGGATCGAAGAAACGCCGGGCGACGCACGCTAAAGCGTTGCGGCAAGCCGAAGGATCTCTTTGATTTTTTGAGGATCCTTTACGCCGTCTGTCTCGACGCCTGACGATAAATCGATCCTACGCGCACCGGTTTGGGTGACGGCTTGCGCGATGTTGTCAGCGCAAAGCCCTCCCGCCAGAAACCAGGGAAGGGAGCTTGTAAAGCCGCGCAAAAGCGTCCAGTCAAAGGTGTGGCCTGTGCCGCCTGCGGGCCCGCCTTGGGGTGCTTTGGCATCGAAAAGCAAATAATCTGCCACGGGCTCGTAAGCGCGGGCTTTGACAAGATCTTGGGCCTGCGTAATGGCTATCGCTTTCATCACCGGCAGGCGCACGCTTTCTTTAATGGCCGCCAAGCGCGCCGGATCTTCGCTGCCGTGCAACTGAAGAATATCTAACGGCGCGACCGATAAAACGGCGTCAAGTTCATCGTCTGTCGGATTGACGAACAAACCGACTTTTTTGATCTGCGGGGGCGTGGCTTGGCAAAGGGCACGGGCTTCATGCGGTTCAAGACGCCGCCGCGACGGCGCAAAGACAAAGCCGACAAAAGCGGCACCACCTTCTGAAGCTGCTTGGAGCGCAAATGCGTCTTTGATACCGCATATTTTGACCGTTAGCGGCATGACAGGCTCAATGTTTGAAAAAGCGCGTCAGCTTAGCCAAAGAGGACGGTTTGGCAGGTGAAAGAGCCGTCGTCACATCTTTAGGCGGTAAAATGGCCTGATCGCTTTGCAATTTTTGCATGGCGCGCTTCAAGCGTGCGGATTCGATCCGGCGACCCAGCGATCCTAGCCAAGCCAACGCTTGGCCAAACAAAGCGCCTGCGAAAAAGACGCCCACAATCAGCAAAGACAAAGGCAGCGCGATTTCGACATCCGACGGCCAGAAAGAAAGCGTGACATCGCCGCGATTAACAAGGGCAAAGCCTAAAACGATCAAAATGATCGGCAAGCCGATGACCCAGCGCAAAAGCCGTAACATGGAAAACCCCTTTCTTTCCAAGAAAGCGCAACACCTTACTATACAGAGGCCGCGGCCCCTGTCAAAAGAGCTTTATGATCCTGTGGCGCGGCTTGCAGCGAATCCTAAGTTTGGTTAAAAGTGAAAAGATGAAACGATACGGCTCTTTTTTGACGTTGGTTGTGCTGGCGGCTCTTTTGGGGTTTGCCATGCCCTTGGCGATTGGCCCGGCCGTGGCCGAGACGGTGATCCTCGACGATGTCCCGCTGATGCCTGGATTATCTGTTGTTGACGATAACCTCATTGTTCTTTTTGGCCCGGCGCATGGCCCGGATCTTGTGGCCGAGGGGATGATCGATATCGACGACGTTTACACCTATTACCAAACGCTTTTGCCCCAGCGCGGTTGGAGCCGCGAGAATGGACGTACCTTTGACAAAGGCAATGATCGTTTGGTGATAGACGCGAAAAGTTCGAACAATCGCGGTATAACGATTGTCCATTTTATCAAAACGCCATTGAATTAAGGCGTTGAGCAGGAAAATCTTATGATCTTTTTATCGTGTTTTGTCGT
Source organism: uncultured Rhodospirillaceae bacterium (assembly GCA_964390005.1). GTDB lineage: Bacteria > Pseudomonadota > Alphaproteobacteria > UBA9219 > UBA9219 > CAYMGM01. The sequence continues at coordinate 68,682 of CAYMGM010000001.1, forward strand.
CGGTTTGATTGCAGGCGTTATTGCGGCAATTTCAGGCGGCGGCGGGCTTTTGCTCATGCCCTTTTTGCTTTTTGCGGGGCTTCCGCCTGTTCAGGCCATTGCGACCCAAGATTTATTTGCGGTTCCGGCGCAAGCCGCCGCTGCCCTGTATTTTGCGCGGCGTGGCCATTTGCCGGCGCGCGCGGTTAAAATGATACCCATCCTGATCGTTTGTGGCGCTTTAGGCGCGTTTTTGGTGAGCCGTCTGCCAACAGATCTTTTAAAAGTCCTTGTTCCTGTTTTTCTTTTGCTCTTGTCGGGGTGGGCTCTTTTCAATCCAGGGCTGAAGGTTCATTCTTCCTTCAAGGGTATCAGCGAACGTGCCTATCGCAGAGGCGTCGTTCCCGTTTTAGGCGTTTACGACGGCTTCTTTGGCGTCAGCTCGACGACTTTTTATGCGCTGTCTTATATGAATCTTTTAAAAACAGATATTATCGAAGCCACGGCTGCCGCGAAGCTTTTCACTTTGTGTTCGTCTTCGGCCGCGATGATTTATTTTACGATCCAAGGCGACGTCAACTGGTATGTGGGGATATTTTTAGCCTTGGGCGGTGTCATTGGCGCACGCATCGGCGCGCGGCTTGTCATTAAACACGGCACCTCTTTGGTGCGTTGGTTTGTTGTCGTGACCGCGGCTGGGGCCAGTATCAAACTTATTGCCGATCAAATTGCTGGGATGGCGTCTTAAGCGTCTTTCATCAGATTAAACAGGCGCGGCGTCAAAGCCCCATCGGCCGCGTTCGCGCACCCTATAAAATGACCGTTTCTGTAGTCGGGCTTGTTATAGCGCAAGATCGTGCCGTCTGACGTCAAGATACATCCGCCAAGCGCGCGCAAAATCGCATCGCCTGCGGCCGTATCCCATTCATAAGTCGTGCCGGTGCGCACATAAAAATTTGCACGCCCCATGGCTAACAGGGCAAACTTGAAAGCGCCGGAAAGAATAGTCCAGTTCATGACAATGCCGCGTTCTTGCCAGGTGGCGATAGGCAGTTTGCGTGCTTCGCGCTGGCTTGTCAGAATATCGGGCGGACGGCCCGTGGCGCAAGGTTTCGGCGGCAACAAGCGCGCTGTTTGTCCCTCGGCGCGCCGCCAAACGCCATCGGGCGCGCCATAAACAAGATCGCCAAGGGCCGGCGCATACAAAACGCCAAGCCGGGGCGCGCCATCGACCAAAAGACCGATATTGACCGAGAACCCCTTACCGCCTTGAACAAAATCGCGCGTGCCGTCTAAGGGATCAACCAGCCAATAGGTCCCTGTACGTGTCAAATCCGGCGTGTTGACCTGTTCTTCCGATACGATTGGAATATTCGGCGTCAGGTGGCGCAGACCGGCCAAAATGATCTCTTGCGAGGCGGTGTCGGCGACGGTTACAGGCGTGCCGTCTGTTTTGGCGCGCGTTCCAAGCTGTGCGCCTTCGCGGATTTGCATAATCCGCGCGCCAGCTTCTTGCGCTAGATCCATCAAGCCTTGCGCGGCATCGGCGGTCCAAAAAGAAGGAAGGGGCGGCAAAGCCGCCCCTTGAAAGTCATCGGTCACAGATGGCGACATCTTAGCTCATCCGGCGCAGCGTGTCGGCGGCGCGTTGTTGTAAAACGCCATCGACCGTATCGCTCATCATATCGCCTGCCATCGACAACTGGCGCAAGATCTGCTCCAGCGAATGGACAAGGTCGTCACCCTGCAACTTCAACGTCGCGCGCATGCGGTCGGTCCGCTGTTGCATGTCTTCGACTGACTTGCTCATCGAGATGATCTGCGATTGAGCGTCAACAACGTTGCGTGTCACGCTTTGCGTTTGGTCCGTATAGGCCTGGCCCACGCTGCGAACGATTTCGGTAACCGTTTGCGCCCCGTCGGCAAGCGACCGGATCTGACGCTCGACCGTATCGGAAACATTTTGAAGTTTCTTGGTCGCATCGTCCGAGACGTTGTTGGCCATCACGCGGCTGGATTCCAACTTGTCGGCAATGGATCCAATTTGCGTAAAGGCATGCTGCAAGCGATCAACCAGATTGCTTTCGTTCTGTTTGATCCCGTCGCCCGCCGTGGAGAGACGGTTCAAAAGAACGTCCATCTGATCGCCAAAGCCGGACAGCAGCTTGGCGACTTCTTCGGTAGCTTTGTGCATTTGCGCCGTGCGATCCAAAAGCCCCGAGGCCGCGTCTTTGCTGGCCTTGTCGAAGCGGGCAGAGATTTTGTCCACGTCGGCCATGGTGCCTGTCGTCGCGGTCTTCAGCGCCGAGCTTGTCCGCTCTAGCTGAGCCGTGATCTGGGTCAAACCATGATTGATGCCGTCGATCTGCGTTTGGACGCTGCTCTTGACGCGTTCCAGCTGATCGCGGAAGCCTTGGCTTGACGCCACGATCTGCCCTTCGGCGCGTTCGCTGGTCTGAGCCATTTGGGCGATCTGCTTGGCCATCCCATCGCACAAAACGGCCAAACGCTGGGTCGAAGCCGTGGCTTTGGTTTCGATCTCCTGCATGTTCTTCGACAATTTTTCGGTCGTCTGAACGGCTTCGTTGCGCAGGGCGGCCAAGCGGTCGTTCGAGGCGGCCAAATCGGCCAACGTCGTTTTCGCCTGATCGACCATATCCTTTTGCTGCGCCGACATCGACGTTGTGCCCGTCTCAAGAGCCTTCAGCTGATCGGCCAAAGCCGCGTTAAAGGCGCTTAAAGTCTTATTGGCTGTATCGGCAACGTTCGCCAGATTGCCCGCTTCGTCCATCAACGTGTCGCGAACCGCGCCCGAGGTGCTGATATAGCGATCGGTGGTTTGCAGCATCGCTTTGTCGATCGAAGCCGTGTTGTCGATAAAGGTCTTGCGCGTCTCATCAATGCGCGCGGCACTGCGATCCAAGGCGGCCGGAACTTTTTCCGTTTCATCGACAACCATGGCGGCGGCTTTTTCAAGCGCAGCGCCCGAGGCGGCCAAATGGCTTTGTAGATCGATAGCCTCGCCCGACAGGCTCTTGCTGGCCGTTGTGATCTGATCTGTCGCCTTGGCAGAAAGGGCTGCAATCTGATCCAGCTCTTGCTGCAGCGAGGTTTTGGCGCTGTTCAGACGCGTTTCGGCGCTGGTCAAGATGTCTTGAGCCGTTTTATCGCTGTCGGACAAAGCCTGGCTGAGCGAAACAAGCTTGTTGGTCGCCGCTTCGGCTGTCGTTGCCAAGGCGCGGCCATGGTCTTGCGTGACGGTCGAGGCGTTTTCGATCAGCTTGGTGTGTTCTTTCAAGCGTTCGCCGACGCCTGCCATTTTTTCGGTGGCTTGCTGTGCCATTGTATCCAGATGACGCGCTTCGACCTCCAGCGTTTTGCCGGTGCTTTCGGCTGTCTGCGTGAAAGTCTGGATCGAGCGATCCAGTGTGCCCATCACTTGCTGGCTTTGGGTCTTCAAACCGTCGACCGTCGCGTTCAATTGCGTCGTCGCTTGTCCCAGCGAGTCGCGAACCTGAGCCGTCTCGACCTGCAACGATTCACGGATATTCCGCGCTTCGTCGCGCATCGACGATGTCGTCGAAACCAGCGTCTTGACCTGCGTCTCTGCCTTGCTTGCTTCGTCAATCAAGCGCACGGTCTCGCCGCCCAAGGCGTTATTGGCGTCGCGGATATGCTCAACCGCGTCGTCGGCCTTTTGCGCAATCGTGTCCATGTGCTGCACGATGATCGATGTATTGTCGCCCAGACGCATGGCAGCGCGCTCTGACGCCGAAGCCGTTTCGTCTTGCGCAAGCGTCAAGCGCGTGACAAGGCCGCTTAAAGCCTGCGTTTGCGCATCCAACGATGTCGAAAGCGTGGTCTGCTTGTCGGTGACGTTGCGCAGGTTCTCGCCCAGCAAGACGGTCTTTTCCGACAGCTTTGTGCCCAGCGTATCGATGATCTTTTCGGCGGATTGGCTGACGTCCTGCAGCGAGGTGCGCCCTTGATCCAGCTTGCCGATAACCGTTTCCATCGCGATGGCGGCTTTGCCTGTTTCGCTGACGATAGCGTTTTCCAAGCCTTTGGCTTGATCGTGCAGGCTGGCCGTCTGTGCGTAAAGCGCGCGAACCTGTTCTTCGGCTTTTTGCGTGGTCTGGCCCAAGCTTTCCGTCTTGTCGGCAATGCCCGTGCCCGCCGATTGAATGGCGTCCATCGCCGCGCGCGTCTGCGTCTCCATCGCTTCGATCTGACGGGTCAACGTTTGCGCGCTGCCTTCCATACGCAAAGCATTGCGTTCGGCAGCGCTGGCCGTTTCGTCTTGGGCAATGGCCAAGCGGTTCATCAGGCCCGCCATTGTTTCGCGCTGTGCTTCCAGCGATGCGGTCAGGGTGCGCTGACGATCGGCAATCGTAATCATAGATTCGGCCAGGGTTGCCGTCTCGGCTTCTAAGCTGGCATGCAGACCGCCGAGCAAGGTGTTGGCGTCGTTGCCGGTTTGTTGCAGCGTTTTCGCGCCAAGGCCCAGCTTATCCAGCATGCCCGACAACATCACGCCGACGCGGTCGCCTTCGTTCCTCAAGGCTTCGCTGAGCATCCGCGCTTGATCCTGCAGCGCCGAGGTTGTTGCCAAAACGTTGCGCGCTTGATCTTCGGCCTGCTGTGCGTGCTGGATCAAAAGATCGGCTTGATCGGTAAAGCCAGTGCTGGCCGTCCGCACGTTGGCAATTGCCGTTTGCGACGTATCGCTCAACGTTCCCAACTTTTGGTCGATTTGACCCAGCGTGTCGGTCAAATGCGTGATCGTGCGTGCGGCGATATCCGATGCTTGCGCATGCGCTTCGCCGATTTGGCTGAACAACGCCAACATCTGCTCGCGCTGATTTTCGTGCGCGGCGGTCAAGGTCGCGTTTTGGGCGGTCAGCTGATCGCCAACCAAGGTCAACGACGCGACTTGCTTGCTGATATTGTCGCCAAGGCTCCCCAGAGTCGTTTCCGTTTTATCGGCCAGCATAAACAGATTGGTGCTGACGCCTAACATCTTGTCGTTTGCCGTACGCGAAACGTCTTCGTAGCGCGTCGAGACTTGATCGGCGCCCAAAAGGGCCGTGGCTGTCGTTTCTTGCAAACGTTGGCTGGTGGCGTCCATGCGTGCCATGGTCTCGGACAGACCGGCCAACAGCTTTTGATTGCTTTCGTCCATCGCGACGCGTACCGACCCCGCTTGCGAGGCAAACGACGTTGTCGCGAGACTGAGGCTTTGAACGTCCTTTTCGATGGCTTGCATGGTGTCGGTCAAGCGCGCCGTCTGTTCGCCGAATTGAACGCTGGCCCCGATCACCAAAGCGCTGGCGCTTTCGGCTGCTTTGCCCAAGGCATCGCCTTGATGCCCCAACGTCTTGCTGGCTTCGTCCATGACGGCCATGACTTTTTGCGTCTGAACCGTCGCGTTATCGGCGGTTGCCGACAGCGTGACGTTGACCCGGCCCAAATGATCCAACGTCTTGACGCTGGTCTCGGCCAAGCGGCCCGCATGGCCTTCGATCATGTCGGCCTTTTCGCCCATTTTGTCGACTTGTGTCGACAGCGACTGGCTCAGCAAATCGATGCGGCCCTGCGCCTGCAACGCGGCGGCGTCCAGTTTGCCCGTCTGGTGTTCCAATTTGATGACAGCGGTGTCGGTGACATCGCCGAAATGAGCGCAAGCGCGATCCAAAAGATTGTGCGCTGTCTCGGTCTGCTGCTTGAGCGTGCTGCCAAGCGTTGTAAAGCGCGTTTCGGCGCGCGACAGTTCCGTTCCCAGATCGTCGGTTTGCTTTTGCAAAAGCGACTTGATCTGCTCGGCCTGCGTCTGAAGGGTCGAGGTGACAAGCTGAATGCGCGATCCAGCGTCCGAGACTTCGCGCTGAAGCCCCAGCGTCTGCTGGCTGACATCGGCAGCCGTCTTTTGCAAGGTCTCAACGACGGTGGATGTTTTGTCGCCCATCGCGCCCACTTCGTCGTTCAGCTTGCTGGCAACGACGGAAATCTGATCGACAATGTTCCGTGTGGCGTCTTGCTGTTGATCTTTCAACGCGATGAAGCGAACGTTCAGCCCTTCGATCGACGATAACGTGTCTTGCGTCATCTGGGCCAGATCGTCGCCCATGGTGCCAACGCGCGCGTTGAACTGCTGCAAGCGATGCAACTGGTCGTTCATGTTGTCGGCATAGCGCAGAAGCGAATCTTTGCCCGCATCGGTGCTTTCGTCGATTTGGCGCATCACCTGTTGTACGGGCAAGGCGGCTTCGGCTGAGAAGGTGATCAGACGCTTGTTGGCGGCGTCCAGCTTTTCTTCCGTTTCCTTGAGCAGCGCGCGCAAAGCGGCATTTTGGCTTTCCATCAGCTTTTCGGCCTCGCCAGCTTGAATGCCAAGCTCGGCGACCGATGCGCGGATGGTGTTTTCGCTGACCGTCGTTTTATTGGCGACGGCGTCTTGCTGTTGGTTCAGCGTTTCTGTGGCCAGACCCATGGCGTGGATCGTCATGCGGGCCGCTTCGTTCAGGCGCGAGAGCGCGCGTTCGTTTTGATCGACCGCGCCGCGCAATTTTTCGGTTAAAACATCGCCGACCGATTGCGTGGCTTCGCGGGTCACGATCAATTTTTCCATAACCTGCTGCATGTTTTGCAGCGCGGTGCTGGCGCGCCCCTGCACGTCTTGCCCGGCTTGATCGGCGGCTTTGTGCAAAGCTTCGAAACGGGTCAACTGATCGTTGATTTCAAGGCCGGTCAAACGCAACCGCTCGCGGTTGGATTCAGAAACCTGGGTCAAATCATGTGTCGCGTTTTCATAACGTGCGGCGGTTTCGGCCAGCGCCGAGGCAATCGCGTCGGTGCTGCGCTTGGCTTCGTCGTTGACGATGGCAAAGCGGTTGATCGTGCCATCGGCCTTCAGGCCCAAATTGCCAATCGCCGTATCCATCTGCTGCGCCAGATCGTTGGCGGCGGCGCTGACGCGCACGACAAGACCGTCGAGATCCGATTGCTTTTGTTGCAGCGTGCCTTCGATTTCTTTGAAGCGCAGGCCAAATTTGTCGAGAAGCTTGTCCAGATTGTCAACCTGAGCCGACAGGCGGTCGCTGAGGCTGACGGCTTGCTCACGCGCCAACTGTTCGCTGGCATACAGACGATCGGCGACGCCATGCAGAACTTGCTCGGCTTCGCTGACGCGCGCGGGTAGCGTGTTGCTGAAATCGTCCAGCGCGCGGGTCTGAGCGTCCAAAACGGTCGCCAATTTCTCGGCTTCGCCGCGGGCCGAGCCCGTGTGTTCCAAAAAATGCGCGATGTTTACGTCAATGCGCGACGACAATTCTTGAATGGTGGTCGAAGCGGTTTCAGCAGCGCCCAGTAGGCTGGCTTCTTGCGCCCGCGCCGTGTCGGCCAGCTTGCGGCTGTCTTGCATCGCGCGTTCAAGAGACGAGCTGACCATCTGCGCATTGGTTTCGATCTCGTGCAACAAAGACGAGATTTGATCATGCACATATTCCGACTGCTGCGAGACGGTGTCGCCGCTTTGCGCCAACTTGCCGTCAAGAACGCGCAGCATGGTGAACTTGTCTTCCATGACTTGTTCAATGTGCTGCATGCTGCGGCGGATGACGTCTTGAATTTCTTTCACGTAACGCAGGCTATGCTGCTCAAACTGATCCAGCTCTTCGCGGTGTGCGCGCACGCGCTCTAGCACGGCGGTCAAATCGCCTTGATTAACGTCTTTGGTGCTGCGCAGCAGCTCTAACTGTTCGCGCACGGCTTGGTTGAAGCGGCGAATACGCACTTCGGCTGCGCCCGATTCGCCGATGATCATCGCCAATTGACGACGCAAAGGCTCGGTCACCGATTGCACGTCGGCGGCGCGTTGCAAATAGGCGGTGACCATCCAAATCATCGCGATGGGGGAGACAATGGCCGAGATCGCAATCGCCCAGTTCACGAGCGGCAAGCCGCCAAATGTTTGCGTGCCCCCCGATTGTGCCATGGCGAAAATGACAGCGCCAATCCACAAGATGGAAAGGCTAAGCCCCGCCCAAAACGGCACACCTGAAAAATTAACTGGCTTGCGTAAGCTGCTGGCGGACGTCGCTTTTTTGGCGACGGCTTTGGGCGCGGCGCTATTCGCGTTCGAAGGCTTGGTGGCCACAGCGGGGGGCTCCAGCGTCCGGACGGGAGTGGGGGAATTCTTAGCGGGATCGACCATTGTACGCCTCAAAGCCATACGATTCGGAAAATGCTTTCACGGGGAAAAAGCCACGCAAAGGCAATAACAAAAAACGACCAACGATTCCAATGATTCGGAAGCGTGCGCTTTCTTTCGCAGATGCGGCGAGTTTAACAGGAGTTTGTCGGAAAATGAAAGCATTAACCGCACGCCGTGCCGCGCCGGGCGCGATATTTATCCCCCGATTTTTCGTCGGGCTGCTTTCTTGGTAACAGAGGTAGGGGAGATGCCCTTTGCAGGTAGGCCAAAGGGGCCGCTTGGCAAGAAGGCGATCAGTCCCTGTCGCGCCCCGCAAAGCCCCCGGCAGCACGCCGGAACAGATCGCGCAGCGTGTATAAAGCATCAAGCGCGGCCCGCGGCGTCATTTGATCTGGATCAAGCGCCTCTAAAAAAGCGGCCAAGGCAGGATCCAGCGGCGGCACCTCGGGCGGCGGCGGCGCGGCGGGAATCAAATCAGGCTTAACGGCGGCGCTAAACAGCGGCAAATCGTCGATAGCAGGGGCCTCATGCGCTTTTTCCTGCTCAAGCCGCGCCAAAACTTCGCCTGCGCGCGCGATAACGGCGGGGGGGAGCCCGGCCATCTGCGCGACATGCAGCCCATAAGACTTATCGGCGACGCCCGCGATGACTTTATGCATAAAGATGATTTTCTTCTGCCATTCGCGAATCTGCATGGTCGCGCAAAACAGGCTGGGCAGTTTGTCGGCCAAAGCGGTCAGTTCGTGATAATGGGTGGCGAACAAAGCACGCGATTTGTTGACGCCGTGCAAATGTTCAATCGTGGCCCAAGCGATCGAAAGCCCGTCAAAGGTCGCCGTGCCGCGTCCGATCTCGTCCAAGATAACCAGCGCGCGCGCTTCGGCTTGGTTCAAAATCGCGGCGGTTTCGACCATTTCGACCATAAAAGTCGATTGGCCGCGGGCTAAATCGTCGGCTGCGCCAACGCGGCTGAAAAGACGGTCAACAACGCCAATATGCGCTTTTTGGGCCGGAACAAAGCTTCCGATCTGCGCTAAAATGGCAATTAGCGCGTTTTGGCGCAGGAAAGTCGATTTTCCGGCCATATTTGGGCCTGTAATCAGCCAAAGGCGCTGCGAAGGGCTTAAATCACAGTCGTTACCGATGAAAACGGCCCCGCTATCAGCTGATTTAATGGCTCTTTCGACGACGGGGTGCCGCCCGCCTTCAATCGAAAAAGTCAGGCTGTCGTCGATCAAAGGCCGCACATAATGATGGTCGGAAGCCAGCGCGGCCAGCGCTGTCCAGACGTCGATCTTGGCTAACGCGCCGCAGGTTTGGCGCAGATCGGTGCGGTTGCCCTCGATCTCGGCAACCAAATCGCCCCAAATCTGCCATTCGATGGCCAAGGCCTTGTCGGCGGCTTCGCTGATTTTGCGCTCAAGCTCGCTCAACTCGACCGTCGTAAAGCGGATGGCGCTGGCCAAACTCTGGCGGTGAATAAACAGGTCTTTTTGCGCCAGCAGCTTGTCGCCGTGGCTGGGGCTGACTTCTATATAATAGCCCAAGACCTGATTGTGCTTAATCTTAAGCGTCGGCACGCCGCTGGCCGCCGCGTATTTTTGCTGAAGACCCGCGATCAAGCGGCGGCTGTCGTCGCGCAGCAGGATAATTTCATCCAAAGCCGCCGAAAAGCCGCGCGCAATAAAATTGCCGTCGCGCGCTAAAAGAGGCAAATCCTCGGCCAACGCTTGCCCCAGTTTTCCAGCCAGCGCCGTCTGATCGCCTAAGGCTTCGGGGAGCGCCGCCAGGTCATGCGGCAAAGCGGGCGCGGCCAGCAAAGCGCTGCGTAAAGCCTCGGCCTGCGTCAAAGCGGTGCGTAAAGCAGCCAGATCGCGCGGACCGCCGCGCCCCAGCGACAGGCGTGCGAGAGCCCGCTCCATATCCGGCGTTTGTTTAAGCGCGGCGCGTAACGTCTCACGCAAAGGGGCGGCGCGGACAAAAGCATCGACGCTGTCCAGCCGCGCTTCGATGGCGGCGCTGTCGGTTAATGGGGCCGAAAGCCAAGCCGCCAGCAAGCGCGCGCCGCCAGCGGTCAAGGTTTCGTCGATGACGGAAAGCAAACTACCGCGCCGCTCGCCCGCCAGCGTGCGGGTCAGCTCAAGATTGCGGCGCGTGGCGGGATCCATCGCCAGCGTGCCGTTCGCGCCTTCCGGGCGGGGCGGCTCAAGATGCGACAGATCCGTTTTTTGCGTGATCGCGACATAATCTAAAAGAGCGCCCAAAGCCGTGATTTCAGCGCGGCTAAAAACGCCAAAGGCCGCCATATCGGCGACGCCATAATTTTCAAGAACGTGGCGGCGGGCGCTTTCGCTGTCAAAGCGGGCAGGGGCCATTGGGGTTGTGACCTCGCGCCACGGCGCCAAAAGGTCAAAAAGAGCCGGATCGTCCAAAAGCTTTTGTGAAACCAAAAGCTCGGCAGGGGCCAGACGGGCCAAAACGCTGCCCAAGCCCGCTTCATCTGTGCTTTGGGTCTGCGGCGCGGCGCTGGCCAGATCCATCCAAGCCAACGCATAATCCTCGCCAATCCGCGCCAGCCCAACCAGATGATTGGCGTCGCGGGCTTCAAGCAGACTGTCTTCGGTCACGGTGCCGGGGGTGACGATACGGACGATATCGCGCGCAACAATCGATTTCGCGCCGCGTTTTTTGGCTTCCGCCGGATCTTCGATTTGCTCGCCAATGGCCACATGAAAGCCTTGGCGGATCAGCCGCGCCAAATAGCTTTCATAAGCATGGGCGGGCACGCCGCACATAGGAATGTCTTTGCCTTGAAACTGGCCGCGTTTGGTCAGCGCAATATCCAGCGCGCGCGAAGCTTTTTCGGCGTCTTCAAAGAACATTTCATAAAAATCGCCCATGCGGAAAAAAAGCAGACAATCGGGATGCCGGTTTTTCAGCGCCAAATATTGAGCCATCAGCGGCGTTGCGCCGGACTCGTCGTCCTGAGAAGGCTGGGCTAAGGCGGGGGCAATGGTCATAGGCGTTTGAAATATCTATAAATGTCAGTTTGTGGACGTCGGATCTTGTTTGGCCTTATCATCGGGTTTCAGTTATAAGGCGTTTTGTCGGCTGTGCCAGCTTTTTATCCGCGCGGCCGATTTTGAAGGAAAGGGCTCTGTCGCCGATGATTATAGGGATTGGCAGCGATCTGATCGATATCAGACGTATTGAAAAGACGTTAGACCGGTATGGAGCGCGGTTTATGACGCGCTTGTTTACGGATCTTGAGATCCGCAAAGCCGAAAGCCGCCAATTAAAGGCGGCGACGCTGGCCAAGCGCTTTGCGGCAAAAGAGGCTTGCGCCAAGGCCTTAGGCACCGGAATCAGCCAAGGGGTCTTTTTTAAGGATATGGGGGTTGTTAACCTTCCCACCGGGCAGCCGACGATGGCCTTGACGGGCGGGGCGATGGAAAGGTTGAAAGCGATGACGCCGCGTGGCATGAAGGCGTGCATTCACCTGTCGATCACCGACGATCTGCCGTTGGCGCAGGCGTTTATCGTTATCGAAGCCGTTCCCGAAGCCTAAACGGAAAAAGGCTTCTTATAAAAAGTATAAAGGGTAAACGAACATGGCTCTTTCCACCCTTCGGGGCCCCTTGAAAGCGGATGACATGAAAACGGACGACGAGAGCTTTTCCCCCAGCGACAACAAAGTGAACGAAGGGGTTGATACAGACAAACCGCGCGCTGTCGGTCAGTCGTTTGACGAGTTTGTGCGCACGCTTTTTGCCGCGTTTGCGATGGCGCTTTTGATCCGCATGTTTGCGTTCGAGCCGTTTAATATTCCGTCAGGATCGATGATCCCCAATCTTCTGATCGGCGATTATCTGTTCGTTTCAAAATATTCTTACGGTTACAGCAGTCTTTCAACGGTCATGGGCTATATTCCGGTGCCTGGTCGTTTGTTTGCCACGCAACCCAAACGCGGCGATGTCGTTGTCTTTAAACTGCCCAGCGATAACAAGACAGATTATATCAAACGGCTTGTCGGGCTGCCGGGCGATACGGTTCAGGTTCGCCATGGCTTGCTTTATATTAATGGCGTTGCCGTCAATCGCGAACGCATGGAAACGCAGCTTGCTGTCAACGATTGGCCCGCCGAGCATGGCTCGGAAGACTATATCGAGACGTTCCCCGAAGGGACAAAGCACGTCATTCGCGAAGAAGGGGACGAGCGTCCGCTGGATAACACAGGCGTGTTTACCGTTCCGGCCGGGCATTATTTTATGATGGGCGACAATCGCGACAATTCGATGGACAGCCGGACGACGCACGTTTCTTACGTGCCGTTTGAGAATCTGGTAGGCCGCGCCGAAATCATCTTTTTCTCGAAAGATGAAAAAACGCCCTTGTGGCAAATCTGGGACTGGCCCACCTCCATTCGCTGGGACCGGTTGTTTATGAAAATCAAATAGAGGCTGCCGTATGAAGCCTTCAGGACTAAGCGAACAAGCTGCCGCCCTGGCCGAAGGGCTTGGGTACCGGTTTCAGAATCTTTCATTGCTGGAAGCCGCGCTGACCCATCCCTCGCTCAGTCAAAAGCGCGGCACGGGCTCGCCTTATGAACGGCTTGAGTTTCTTGGCGACCGCGTATTGGGTCTGGTCGTTGCCGAATGGCTTTATGCGCTGTTGCCCGCGGCTAAGGAAGGCGAGCTGGCCAAGCGGCATGCTGTGCTTGTTGGGCAAGAAACATTGACGCAGATTGCTGGGCGCATTCATCTTGAAAAATACTTGAAATTGGCACACGGCGAAACGCCGGGGATGGGACGCAAAAATCTTGTTGCACTTTCTGATGCCGTTGAAGCTGTTTTAGGGGCTATGTATCTTGATGGCGGTTTGGATGTTGCGCGTGATTGTATCCACCATTATTGGAAAGATTTGATTCACGCAGACGCGGCGCCACCAGCCGAACCCAAAACCTCGTTGCAGGAATGGGCGCAGGGGCGGGGGCTTCCCTTGCCAATCTATACGGTCCTCAGCCATGAAGGCCCGGCGCATGCCCCTGTTTTTAGTATTCAAGTTGAGGTTAAAGGGTATCCCCCGACAAAAGCGACGGGGCCTTCGAAACGTGCAGCCGAAAAAGAAGCTGCCCAAGAATTTTTGAGCAATTTAAGGGGGGTAGGCTCAAAAAAGGGAGGCTGAGTTAACGAATTGTCAACTAGATTTGGCGTAATTCATCTGTGGGGTCTTTCTTTTCTGATTTTCCCCTTTAGATTCATCGACTTTTTGGCCGTCTCTGGCCGGAAACTTCGTTAAGGACATCTTATGAACGCTTGGCTGCGCTCTGTCGTCTTCGTTTCAATCGTTGCTTTGGGCGGATGCTCGGATGTGACGGTCCCCGATGCACACCCGACGACGGGGCGTGCGCCCAAAGTTGCCGAGGTCCCCGGTGACAAAGAAACCGTCCGTGGTGAAGATGATCCACCTATCGTGACGCTCAACTATTCCCGTCGTTTTCAAGAACGGCGTTTGACGCGCAGCGATCCGCTGCCTTCCAATATCATTGTGCCCAAGGTCAATTTGGATGCCGTGCCCGTTTCGGCGGCTTTGCAAGCCGTTTTGACCGGAACGGATGTCGCTTTGTCTTGGGATGCGTCATCGTTTGACGACAGATTGGTGTCGATCACGAATGTTAGCGGGGCATTACCCGGCGTTGTCGATAAAATTTGTACGGCGGCAAAGATTTTCTGCACCTATCGCAACGGCCTTTTGGAGATGAAGGCCAAAGAAACGTTTATTATCGATTTGCCTTACGTTCCGGGCAAAGTTTCTTCGTCGGCAAGCTCTAGCTCTAGTTCGACGTCAAGTTCTGATTCTTCAAGCAGCTCGGCGGCCAGTAATTCGATTGCTGAAGCTATTGGCGAATTGGCTGGCGGCGAGAAACCGCGGGTTGATATGCACGGCGGCAATCTGATTTACACGACCGATGTCGAAGGACAAGAGCGGGTCCGCGAATATCTTGACCGCTTACGCCACGGTCGTCCATTGATCGTGATGCAGCTGTACATCTGGGAGGTGACGCTGAATCGCGATAACGCGACCGGCATCAACTGGAGCAACTTTAAGTTTCCCAAGATCGGCGGATCTGGACAAAATATGTTGTTGTCTGGCCTGACGGGCTTTACGGATATTACATCGCCGGGAGTCAGTCTTGGGGCCAAATTGTCGGGCAAGGTCGATGCCCAAGGTGTGCTGAAGTTCTTAGCGACGCAAGGGCAGGTCCAGACCATCAGCAATCCGCAATTGACCTTTATTTCCGGTTCGAACGCCGATTTCAGGGTCGGCGGCAAACAACGGTATATTTCGCAAGTCGGGCAGGTGACGAACAGCGTTTCGACGTCAAGCTCGACGTTGGGGACCAATACGGTTTCGACGGATAGTTTGGATACGGGCCTTTCCGTCGGCGTGAATGGCTCGTTTGAAAACGGCGTCATCTCGGCTATTTTAAGCGTATCGCTGCAAGACGTGGTTTCGCTGAATCCGACCAGCACCGAGCAAGGCGTGACGATCGATTTGCCTGAAACGACCGAGCGTAAAGTTGAGACGACTTTGCGCGTTCGTCCGGGCGATAACCTTGTTTTAGCCGGTCTTGTCAGCTCACGCGACGATGACAGCCGCGATCGTATTCCGCTTCCTTTCGGCGCGCGTTTGACGACACAAGCAAGGGACACCTTGAAGAACAGTGAACTTGTGATTTTGGTTAAACCTTCTGTCGTTGTCTTCAATGATGTTGGCGTTGACGAAATGGCGCAAAGCGGTGTGATGGGAATTAGTCGTCCCGCCGTTCCTTTGGGGCCAGTTGAGCCGAGTGACGCGCGCACAATGGGCGGGCCGGTTGAACCCACCCCAACCCCGGCACCGGCGCGCTCTTTGCCTGTTCAAACTGCGCCCTTGCCCTTAACGCCGACGGCTCCGGCGCCGGTTTCTTCTGCGCCGCCCCTTTCTGCGCCGCCTGTGCCGCAAAGCGAGCCAGCACCAGCCAAACCTGTTGTAAGCGGCAAGCTTTTGCAATCTGGATTTGATCAAGCATATGACGCCCAAACCTCGTCCCGCGGAGGTGGCTCATGAGGAGGCTCTTGGTGAAACAATCTCTTTTTACGGCAGCTGTTGCCTTGTTGGTCCTGTTGGCTGCGCAGCCTGTCTGGGCCGGGCGTGAGGCGGCTTTTGTCGATCCGCGTGCCAGTGCGTCGAAAAAAGATGGCGAGACATCGGGCGCCATCATTGTCGAACCGCGCGACGATATTGATCTTGGCGAAAATGTCAGCGGTATTGTTCGCCGTGTGACTCTCTTTTTCGTCAATGTCTCGGCGGCGCCTGTGGCTGTGACAAATGTTTCGATCACAGGCGATGGCGATATCAAAACGTCTTTGGTCGATGACGAATGCACCCCCAGCGGTAAAATTGATGTTGGCGGGCGCTGCCTTGTGACGGTCGAGGTCGTGCCGGGCTCGCCGGGGGGCTGGTCTGCGGACCTTATGATGGTGCACAAAGGCAATGGGCAAGTTGCGCATGCGCATATTCACGGAAAGGTTTCTGGCAACAGCTCGGCTGAGCGCCGGGAAACGGGCCTGCTTTTAAGTACAAAGGATGCCAAGCCGATCGACTTTGGCAACATCAACACCGAGGATGGAAAGGTTACCCGTTCGATCCTGATGGTCAACGACAGTGCCGAGCCGATAACGCTTGTCTCGATTGATCTTATCGCCGCAGAAAACGGCCTCGAGATGATGTCTCAGGGCTGTCAAAAAGGGTTAGAGCTGAAGCCTGGCGAATCTTGTCCTATTACGCTTTTGTGGAATCCGACATCGCGCGGCATTATCGCGACGGATCTTATCATTCGGCATACAGGTAAGATTGGCTTTGCCGTCATTCCGGTGCGCGGCGTTGCCAAGGGCGGCGATTCTAAGGGGGCTTCATCCGCTGTTCAGGGGAAAAACGCTCTTGCCGCTGACGCGCCTGCCGCGAATGCCAAAGGTGTTCCGATGCCGACCGCAAACGATCTCGAATCGATTATAGGTAAAATGCCGAAGGTTTCGAACGACGCGCTTGGGGGGGCTTCTGGCGGCTCGTCGGATCTTTGGCATTTCATTGGATCTGTCGGTGGGCGCGCTATTATTCAAAAGCCGGATGGAAGCGTCGTCGTCGTTATGCAAGGCGACGAGATTATGAACGACGCTGGATCGCATGCGCGTCTTCTTGAAGTGTCGGGGCGTCGGGCTGTTTTGCAGATTGGCAAAAAGAAGAAGACTTTGTTGCTCGAAGCTTCCAAAGATCTTGTCGCGAAGGCTTTGCAAGCCAAGGAGGACGATACCTCGTCTAAAGATAAAAACGTGTCGGGAAAATCGTCGAAGGCGGGGTATGCGCCATCGGCTGTATCGGGACGGCGCACAGGAACAAAAGACAATTTAGGGGGCAATCCTTCCAAGGCCAAGGTTTCGTTGGATGATCTTTTGAAGGGAACGGGGGCACCCTGATGCCGAAGATTGAGCTTCCCCAAATGGCGCGCGATGCCGGGAACCTAGCGTCGCGCATTCAAATGCGCCATTACGATCTTGCGCTTGCCGAACAGGCCATGCGCCGGACGCATGGTCGTCACTTGACGATCGAAGAGATTTTGCGCCGCAATGGTTTTATTACCGACGGCCTGGTCAAAGTCAGCGCAGGCGGCCATACGCACGACGATCTGACGATGCAAGCTTTGCGTCTTTATGTTTCGGCAGCCAATCAGACGGCGATGGGATTATGCCTTCTCTCGCTACAAGAGGGGATTTTAAAGATCGCCGCGGGCGACCATGTCGACGATGCCGACCTGGCGCGCATTAAAAACGCGCTACAAAAGGCCAATCATAACGTCGAAAGCATTGATGTCGAATTGTGGGATCGCGCGGATCTTATTCGCTTGATGCGCGATCAAAGCGAGGTTGCGGGCGAGCATCTGTTGCGTATTTTCGCGACTTTGTCGCGCAGTTCGGACGATGCGACGCTGGTCGAGCAAGCCTTACACGATATTCTGGCCGAAGCTTTGCAAACCCGTACATCGGATATCCATTTAACGTTATCCGAAGACGACGCGCGTTGCTGGATCCGGTATCGCGTCGATGGCGACCTGATTTACAAGCATCTCATTCCGCACCGCGTGATGGCGCCGCTTGTTATGCGCATCAAAACAGACGCCAAGATGGATGCGGCGGATCGCCAACATCCGCAAGACGGGCGTATCGCTTTTGAATGGCAGGGGCGTATGATCGACGTCCGTGTTGCTGCCTTGCCCGTTGCTCCTTCCGGCGAAAAACTGACGCTTCGTTTGCTCGACCGTGAGAACCTGCGTAGTTTCGACGAACTTTTTATGCACACGCCGATTGTTGCCGAGCGCCTGCGCAAAGTTATTCATGCGCAAACGAAAGAAGGCGGGCTTGTCATTGTCAGCGGCCCGACCGGGTCCGGTAAATCGACGACGTTGTACGGCATTATTCAAGAAATCGATCGCGCGTCGCGTGCCGTTTATTCGGTCGAAGCGCCTGTTGAATACGATATGCCGCTTGTCGATCAAACATCGGTTACGGATAATTCGGCCAATTCGATTGCCGACATTATCCGCGCCTTGATGCGTCATGACCCTGACGTTATCGTCGTCGGCGAAATGCGCGATGGCGACACGGTTGAAGCCGCGTTGCGCGCGACGGAATCGGGCCACTTGGTTATCACGACTGTTCACGCGGTCGACGCGCTGCATACGCTTGATCGTATGGAAGGTTTTTTGAACTCGGCCTATCGCACCAGCGGCCTTTATATTTTAGGGCACGCGTTGGTTGCCAGTATGTCGCAGCGCCTTGTTAAAACGGTTTGTCCGGCCTGTCACGCAACGGATAAGGCGATCAATGTTTTTGGCGATGCCTCACGTTGCGTCGATGTTGGCGTCTCGCCTGACGATAAAGTGGCTTTGGCCAATAAAAAAGGCTGTGATCTGTGCAATTATACCGGGTATCTGGGGCGAACGATGGTTTTGGAGGCCATGTTCCCAGCTGAAGACCAAGCCAGCCGTCGCGCGATGACGGAAATGCTTGTTTCGAACGTGACCTCGTCGATTGTTGACGTTCCGGGAACGATCTATTTGCCGCGCCGTGATTCCTTGCGCGATTTGATCAAGCGCAATTTGATCGATGCGAACATGGGGGCGGCCATTATGATCGAAGAAGCGACCGTCCGTATGGATCGTGGGCGCTAGGGAAGGGGGGCGGCGTGAAACTCTATCATGCCCAATATGCCCAGCAGACCATGGGGGGCGGTTTTCTTATCAAAGAAGACGATTATTACCTGCCTGATGAAGCCTCGGTCCGGCGTCAGCTGCGGGGCGAAGGTCTTTGGCCCATCCATATCCGCGAGCATAAACCGCCTTTGTTTGAATGGATGGATGTACGGTCGCGCGAATGGCAGCTACAGCTTTTGCGGGCTATTCGTTTTCAATCGGCGACGGCATCGGCTGGAACGGCGTTACTTAGCATCGTTGAAAACGAACAAGACCCGCGCCGGCGTTTGGCCTTTCTGCCGACGCGCACGGTTTTAAAAAGCGGCGGCGCGTTTTCAGAAGCGCTCAATCAGTTGCGTCTGATGGATGCGGCGACGATGGCTATTATCACGGCGGGTGAGCGTGCCGGCGACCTGAAGGGCGTCATCCAGCATGCGATCGAACATGTCGAGCAAAAAGGCTCGCAGGTCAAAGCGCTGGTCGCGACGCTCAGCTGGTTGTCTTTCGATATTATCAGCACGATCAGCACGATTTGGGCGATGCAGTTTGGGATTATTCCCTATTTGGCGCAGCAGGGGACCAAAGCCTCGGATGTTGATGCCGTCCTGAAATTTCAACATGGGATTTCGGTCGCACAGTGGGTCAATGGCTCGATGCTTGTTTTTACAAGTGCGCTTATTTTGGCTGTTGGCGTTCTGGTTCTTTCTTATTGGATGAACCGGCATAAGCCTCATCATCTGACGTCGCGCATTTTGTTAAAAATGCCTATTTTCTCGACTTATTTTAAAAATGTCAGCATGCAGGACTCGACGCGTCTTATGGCGCGCTTGCTGCGTGGGAAAGTCCCGGTGGATGAGGCGTTATCCATTTTGATTGAAAATACGGTTGAACCGGCGAGCCTTATATATTGGACGGATTGTCGCAATCGCTTGATGGCGGGTGTCGATTTAGCGAGTTCTTTGGCGCGCTGGCCGCTTAATAAGGCCGAGCGCGACCAAATTCTGTCGATTCAATCGGCGGACCAGTTGGCCGAGGTCTATACGGCGATTTCGAATGAACGTATGATGATGGCCAAAGCCGGACAGCGTAAACTGGTTAAATCAGGCATCTTTTTGCTGATGTTTATTGCGGGTGTAACGGTCTTGACCTTTATCTATCTTCTTATGTTGCAGAATCAGACGTTCCTCAACAATATCAACGAAATGAATGGCGGAGGCTAGGAATGGATACGGGTTGGGGATCTCAGGACGATCGGCTGAACGATCAAGAACAGTCGCTTGAATCGAGTCTGCAAAAGCACGCGCTTTTAGGCGAGATCAGTTCGATCGAATCCTTTTTCTTTCCGCCAGAAATGATCGGCGGCGTCTGCCCGCGCGTTCTTGGCGAAGAAGAAAATATTGCATGGAACGCGGCCTCTGAAGCGCTTGACAGCGAACGTATCCACCTTGTTTGGCAAACCTACGAAAACAACATTTGGTACATCGCGACGCGCTCTATCGACTTGGCTTCGTACCCGAATACTTGGTGCCCGTTTGCGGCTTTGTTGCCGGGTGGCAAAGATGCGGCCTTACCGCCAGCCATTTATACCTTTTACAGCGATGAATCGGCTGTCATGATGACGGTTGGTCCTGATACGCTTCAGATTCACCGCGGGATGTCCGCCGTATTGCGCGCCAAAGCGCAGCGAACTTCGGAAGAACTGGGCGGCGCACCTGTTATTGATTTGGTCCCCGACCGCATTGAAAAGATGACGCCCATTCCGTGGTTTTCGGCATCTTTACTTGAAGATCGAGCCCGACGGTTTTTGGCCGGATTGTCCGTTGTCTCGGCCTTGGCCGTCTTGGGGCTTGCGCTTTTTGTCTGGTTTGCCGCTAGCATGGCTATGCTGTCGTCGCGCATTGACCTTAATACGATCCGCGAGCGGTCAGAAAAAAAGTCGATGGATCTTTTGCACATGGCGCAAAACATGCGCAGCAGCTCGCTGCGTGAACAGCTAGCATCTTTTTCGAACATCAATGACAACCTTATCGCGATCAACGGCTATTTAGAGTTCTATGAAATTGCCGACGGCAAAGTTATCTGGCGTGCTGTCCTTCCTTCGAACGTGACGGCAGATCGCATTGCCGCTCTTGGCGGGCGAACATTGGAATCGACAGAGGATTCGGTCATTATCGGCAATTCAGCAGAGGCGCTTAAAGGCGTAAGGCGGAAATAACATGACGTACGATACACGAACTTTCCGAAATATGTTGCGTTGGCGCTTTATTCTGAAGGCGTTTGAGACGTTTGACCAAAAGACAAGGACGATCGTTTTGTCGTGTTGGTTGGTCGCGTTGGTTGCCCTTTTCCTGGCGCTGTATACCGTTGGCGCGGCGGTCGAAGCCAAACGTATGTTGGCAACGGCTTCGGTTGGCGAACCTGCCTTGCCTCTCTTGGTCACAAAAACGATGACGACGGATGAGATCAAACCGGTAGCCGAGCGACTTCAAAAGCTTTTTCCAGGCATTTCGGCTCAAACTGGGAAAAACGCGACGCTTATTGTAACGGCAGGAAACAGCAATTTGTTTCGCGATTGGCTGATATCCATGGGATACTTAGAAACCCTCATTCCTCAAAGCCGTTGGCGTATTATTGATTTTTGCGTCGGTGGCGCATGTGGGGGATCATCGATGATGAAAGCCGTTTTAACGGTCGAAAAGAATACGTTTGTTTCGCCACAGTAAACGCGTAAAACACAAGGTAAGCGATTTGTCCTATACAAAATGTCGCAGACAAAAGAATGTTGGCCTAAACCTGTTGGAGCTTTTAACAGGAAGTTCTGAAAAACCAATATAACGACCATGACAACGCATCAGGAGGAATAGATGCTTAGACCGCTAAATCAGTTGAATAAGGGTGTATCGCAGCGCGGCAGAAAAGGCATCGCCATTGGCCCTATTTTATTTATCATCGCCATTTTGGGCATTTTAGCTGCGGCCATTGCGGCGGGCAGTGGGTCCTTCACGACATCGACAACGACGGAAAGTAACAGAACCAAAGCGGCGGCGATTATTCAGATCGGCCAGATTCTGCAAACGGGCTTTGACCGTTTGTTAGGGGCAGGGGCTGATTTTGAAGATATTGTGATTGATCCGGTTCAAACATCGTCATCGGTCGATCTGTTTTCGCCGAATGGTGGTGGCATTACGCCACCATCTGTCACGATGTCGGCAGATCCGGCGACTGTTGTTTGGTATTACCCAATTTTAGCCGTTCCGCATATTGGAACGACCGCGGGAAGCCGTGTGGCCGTTTTGCAAGTTACGTCAGGAGTTTGTGACGAAATCAATCTGCGCGTCAATGCTTATGCGACAGGAACGGCGACAACAGACAAAGCGGATCTTGGCAATTTTGCTTCAACATCGGTCAATGCCGTTTCGGATTGGCCTGCTGACTTTGCTGGCAAACCGACGGGATGTGTTCAAAATACAAACAACTCGGGATCGCCTGCAGGATACTATTTCTATCAGGTCATCGGCGTCCGGTAACGAGATTGCCTAAAAAGCCCCTTAAACAAAGGTTTAAGGGGCTTTTTGTCTGTGCAATTGGCGATAAGTGGTGAAAATAATTAAAAGCTTCTTTACGCTTCATGGTATATAGATAAAGGTATAGACTTGAATATATATGTGGGATCGGGCAGATTCCTGCCCCCTTATATGGAAGAAGGTGAAACTGATTCCAAAAAGCCGGGGGGAAGGCTAAAAATAAGATTATAGGTCAAAGGGATAGGTTTCTATGCCGACAAGTGGGGAGATTTCGATTATGTCGTTCGACCGGAATACCTCGAATCAGAGTGAACCGCCGAAACGTTCAATCTGGCGCACCATGTTTGTCCCCGACGTAACGGGCGGCATGAGCGGCATTGGCGAGAGTCTTCAAATGTTTGTGAAGATCATCGCCTATCTTTTTGCATTGAATGGCCTTTTCCCGAAGGATCACCCAGCCATACAGCCGCGCGCGACACGCTCGCTGCGCCTGATGGATGTTCTGTCGGTTGGGTGGGAAAATCTTGTTTTCAAAAAAGAAAATATGATTCAGATCATCGTTTACTTCTCGGTGGTCGGAACGTTGTTTTTGACCCTTTTGTTGGTCTTGTCTTTTTTTTCCAGCCTGTTGGTGGGGACAGCTCATGCAGCAGAAAGCACCAGCATGTTTACCCCCCCAGATAAAGATCAAGACCTTCTGCACAATATCTTGATGTATTTGTTCAAGGGGAAAGATTTAACCATCCAAGCTTCAGATGCATCGGGGAGTGCAACTTGGGTTAATCCACCGTCACCGACGGCTTTGCGCCAAGCCTTGTATACTACGTTGGCCTATTTCAGCACAGCGGTGCTTGTTTTCGCTGGACTAATCTTAATGTATCACCTTGTTGTGATGATCGCAGAAACGGCCCATTCTGGAGTCCCTATGGGGCGTAATGCTAATCAGGTCTGGGCCCCCATCCGTTTGGTCTTTGCCATTGGCCTTTTGGTTCCAATCTCTGGCGGATTGAATACAGGACAATACCTGGCGGTTCAGGTTGCCGATTGGGGGGCTGGTCTTGCAAGCAACGTGTGGGCAACCTTCCTGCAAGCCCTTGCCAGCGAACAACGAAAATTCACTCCACCGTCAATCGGCATGGTGGGGCCTCTCGTGACAAATCGCATGTTGTCATATTCATGTATGAAGGCATACAATTCAATTCTGTCTGAAGACACACCGACAGATCAAGATACCATTCCTAACCCGTCTTTGATTGAAAATGGGGATAGGCTAAAACTATCGATAGGAACATCTGCATTTAAAGATTTTTGTGGTTCTTTTGACTTGCCTAACCCTGATAAATATAATGGTATGGCTAAATCAATTATGCAGACTGGTAAGACTGCGTTCGAAAATAATATTCTGACACCATCTGTTATGCAAAAACTTGATGAGGTTATAGAGTATTTTAAGCAAGGGACAGATCAGTACGCCAAGGTCAATGTTGAAAGTAATAAAATTGTTGCTGAAGCTGTCGAAGAGTATCGTAATGCATTAAAGGCGGGGATTGAAGATCAATATGCTTCGTTGTCAGAGAGTGTTTATCAGGATCTTGCAAATAGGTGGTCGAAATTAGGAGCGGGCGCAGCGTTGGCTTTTTCACCTGTCGTCGCGCATACCCAGCAGGTTCCCATTTACGCTGCGAAAGAAGTTATTCCATCAGGGACGCCCCCAAAGGCGCTAAGTATCGCATATTCCTCCCATGCCGGTGCGCGTAGAAATGTGTATGAGGAAACGGCCATAATTGTAAGAAAAATGGATTCTTGGCTTAACAGTGGCTATGAGAACAACGCTGTTCTTTCTGAAGCGGCTTATAAGAAGATGGGGCTTGATGCCGGATATGGACGTGCTTCCATCCAAGTCACCAATAGAAATGGCCTTATTGAAGCCGTATCTATGTTGGTTGGTAAAGTTATGAACCAAAATAATATCAATTTAACAACTTATAATAACTTTACTTTTGGCTTTACGGGCGATCCGTTCTCGGAAATTGCATCTTATGGACATAAGAACATTGTTGCCGCTTTTGAAGTTTTGGATCTAGCGGTTGATGTTTCCGCAGGTTTGGCTATTCTCGGAACCGGAGGAAAAACGTGGGGGGCTGCACAAAGAGATGCGCAGATTTCAGAACGTGCTCAGGGGGTTATTAACAACTTTAAATCGGCTGGTTTTAGCGTTGCTGGTGCCGCAGCCGGACAACTGGCTTCAACTGTTATGACAATTGCCGGTTTGTTTGCGACACTTTTGTTTACGACCGGTTTGTTGTGCGGCTATTTTGTGCCTTTGATTCCGTTTGCAACCTTCTTTTTTAATCTTTTAGCATGGATTGTTTCTGTTTTTGAATCGGTTGTTTCGATGCCGCTGCTTGCACTGGCACATTTGACAACAAAAGGGGAGGGGCTTCCAGGGGATATGGCCAAAACAGGCTATTTTTTCTTGTTCTCTATTTTTTTGCGCCCCACTTTGATGGTGTTTGGTCTGATCGCTGGCATTTTGATTTTCTACGTTGCCGTCATGTTGTTGGATGCGACCTATTCTATTGCCGTACAGGGCGTCTTGCCAAAGTACACAGCGGCTGATGATGGAAAAAACCAGGTGACTGTAGATGGATACATGCAATTGGCGCGTTGTGTGTTAAATATTATTTATGCGATGCTTGTCTATATTTGCGCGACGACATGCTTTAACACCATCAAATTCTTCCCGGAACATGCTATGCGTTGGATGAGTGCGCAGGGTGTCTCCACCGAAAGAATGGGCGACAAACAGCTGATGTCGTCGGCTATGACCGGTATAACCGCTTATGCGTTTAAAGATACGGTTTCTAGCACATTGGGCGCGCACCCGATTATGGGGGCAGCCGCTACGAAGGCAGTTCGTGCCTTTGGTGGTGCTCCAGCGGGAGGCGGCGGAAGAGTTATTCCCGATCATGCTGATTCTAAGGACGTTCAACGCCGTTTCGACAACATGATTCCTGATGGGAACCGGCAACATGGTGAGGGGGGCGTTTCTATTCCTCATGCGGATGCGTCGCATGATGGGATACATCCGACATCTGGGGGTGAGGGAGGGCAGCAGCCAGATCCGCAACCGGCTCAAACGCCGCTACCTGTGACTCATGGCAATACACGTGGGGGCGAAGGGCAAGGCCCTGATGCAGCCGCGCATAAACCTCCAAATCCTGACGTAGGCGGTAGGCCTCAGTCGTCCCATAAGCCTAGTGATCCATGGAATCCTCTGACAAATCAGGCAAATATACCGCCGGTTACTCCAGACAAAGGGGGGTAAGAATGATTAATACAGTTGGCGGGTCGTGTTATGCCCTCTCCGCTCGTCAAGTCCAAAAGAACTGCATGAAACTATTAAATTGTGCGATAATATAAATATGAAACTATCAATAGAGAAATTGTTACAGGGGAGACTAGGATGAAGGGGGCAACGAATAGCGGCATGGGAACAGAAACCGAGATCCGTCGAAACTCTAGCCTTGCTGCGCCTGAGAGCGAAACGGCCACGGGCCTTTCACCTGAAGAACGGGCCAAGATAGCCGCGCGTTCTGCAAAATACAGGGAGGAACTAGACCGCGCGTTTGAAAGGATCGCAAAATCAACGGCAGCCGGCGTACCACAACAAGAGACAGATCCCAATCGTAGGACACACCCCAGCAAAGAAGGCGAAATGACGTCGTTGATGGCAGCTGAAAAATCCTTGGATGATGCCATTAACAAGAATAAGCGTTTAATTGCATCAAGCTATCATTTTTTTAGGGATGTCAGTGAAAAGATCGCTGATAAGATTTTGCCGGAGACGGAAGAGCCTTCAAAAATACGCAAAGGGTTGGTCAAAGTAACGGGGGTAGCTGGACTAGTTCTTGATAATATTGTTGATCTTTCTGTCGCATTGGTAAATTCGGTTGCCGGTAATGGTGGAGGTGTTACGGATTATATGAACCGGCATTTTTATTACAAAAAAACTATTCGTACGCTTGAGCACATGCGAGACGACGTGCAGGCTCTTCAAAAAATCCCGGCAGCTAAAAACAAAGCGACAGGCATTGCATATGATAATATTGCCGGTACTTATACCCCCATTTCTTATGGAAACGATGGTTCTTTATTTATCCTTCAAGGCGGGCTTCGGCTTCTTAAGAAGGAATACCGCAAAGAGCTGAAAGAGCTTCGCACCAACAAGGGGAAAGGGCCGATATTGGCTCCTTCAGGGCAGACGGGGACGGCTCAAGGCCAGCAGGCTTCGGCGGAGGCGGCTTCTCAGAATGGAAATAAAACGCAGCCTACAAATACGGCGACTGGGCCTCAACCCGGTCAACCGACGAGCAGCGGTCAAGTCCAGGCACAACCTGTTGATCCTGCCGCGCCTGTTGTCGCTTCGGCCAGCTTATTGAAAGTAGGGGCCGCAGAAAATATTTCTGGGACCCCGAAAGGCGCCGAATCTGGAAGCAACACGGCAGGTACGCAGAAGCAAAAAAAGAAGCATGGACCTCGGCCAAAAGTCTAATGATGAGGTGCCGCACGCGTTCTGCTTTTTCGGGGCGCGCTGGATAAAGGGAGGGTACGATGTCTATCGAAGAATATGTTCCAAAATCTAGTCCGGCCTTTCCTTTGAAAGATCCTGATGGGGCTGCTTCTCGTCATGCCGCCGCCGAAGAAGGCGATGCGACGACTTTAGAAGTCCTTTTTGAACGGAAAGATAATAAACCTAAAGATCGTGAACATGAGCCTGCCGGTCACTCCCATCGCCGTCGTTTGAAAAAGAATTCAAAACCAACAGAAGGCGAAGAAGAGAAGGCCGAAGAAGAGAAAAAGAAAAAAGGGGCCGCCGAAGAAGAGGACGAGGCTTCAAGAAAGAAAGCAGCTGCTGAAGAAGAGGCTAAGGGCGGCAAGAAAAAAACGGGCGCTTTAGACGAGACTGCCGAGAAAACGGGCCGTTCTCCCGCCGAGCAAGCTGATGCTTCAAAATCTCGAGCCGAACTAACCCCCGAGGAAACAGCGCGTATCAAGGCTTCGGCAAAAGGTCCTGCGCCGACAGATGTCGCCGGTAAAGTCCCTGGTGTTGATGCTCTCACTGATGCTGGCGTGGCGGCCCGCAGCGGCGCTTTCCGTGGGGTCGTGCGCGGTTTTATGAAGGATACTCTTTTGGCATCTGGGGCCTATTTATTGGGCCGTGGTGCTATTGGAGCACTCGAGAATTATGCAATCGCCAAGTTTGGCCCGGCTATTTTTGGAAAAGAGTTTGGCTCGACATCGGAGTCGCTGAACGCGGCTTTGGCTGGTGGTGGTGCGGGCATGCTTGCGGGGGCAAGTGACCTTAATCCTCTGCGGGAGTCAATTGAGCTCTATAAAAAAGGCGAATATTTATCGGCCCTTTCTTCTGCCAATGTCTCTATGAAAGAGCTTGTCACTTATGGGGCCATCGGGGTTGGTCTTGCCGTGATTTCACCGGCCTTGGCTACGGCAGCTGTTGTTGGAGCGGTTCTCGTCCCACTAGGTATTGCTGCCTACAACAGTCCCATCATGCGAGGGCTGTGGCGAGAGGCTTGCTCAGAAGGCGGTGTTAAACGCTTATGGAACGTGTCGCGTGCTATTGGTCGCGGAGCCTCTGGAGAGGGACATTTTACTGAACAAGAAAAAGCCGATGCGTTTAAAATCGCTCACAATGTTGTTCAACCCGCTTTGACCGATAAAGAAAAGATTGCTTTGGCTAAAGGGGATTCCCTGGTTAAAGCTAGCGATTTGGCCAGCGCTCATAAGCCTGCTCTTGAACAAGTCGCTGAAGAGGACGGCGCTCGTTCTACCGCCTCTGGCGGTAAGGGACGGGATAGCCGCGGTTTGAATGCCAAAGCCGACGTCGCTGAACAGGCCGAAACTGAAGAGGCTTCAAACGGTCACACGATGAGAGGACGCGATGGTCGGCCCTATAAACCGCAGCGCGGCGATGTAGGTAAGTTGACCCGAGAACATGCCAACGACAATATTGCTCGGGCTGAGCAGGCTAACCAGCGTGAGATGACAGCGCGTGCCGAAGCTACTGTTGACTCTACGCTTGTGGACCAAGCTAAGCATGGTAAAGGCTTTAAAGGTACAACGCCTTCTTTGGGGCTTGGTTTGCAAGGCGGCCCCTCGGGGATGCCGAGCTAATCAAGACGAAAGAGAGGCTCTTTCGTCAGATAGAACAAACAAAAGGGCGCTTTTATAAGCGCCCTTTTGCCGTTCAGGATGTCTTTCAATCCTTGACCTTCGTTCCTTCGATTTCTTGGATCGCTTGATGGATGATTTGGCTGATCCGCTGCGCCTCGGCCGCGTTGCAGCCGCGTTTGCGCATCAGCGCGTGTTTCAACGCGTGTCGTGCCGCGTGCAATTCATCGGCGGCTTGCGGGTCCATGTCGGCGAGGCCAGCAAACGCTTCACGGACATCGCCCATGCGCGCGCCGATGCGCGCCAGCGCCTCGATCATCGCTGTCGCTTGCTCGCGGTGGGCTTCTAGGTGCTGCTTTCCGGCCTCTGTCAGCGCATATTCTTTGCGCGCGCCGTCGGGGGTCGCAAGCGTATAGCCAATTTCTTCTAGATACGTCAGCGCTGGGTAAATCATACCGGGGCTCGGCGTATAAAAACCGCCCGAGCGTTCTTCGAGCAGGCGGATCAATTCATAGCCGTGGGCTGGTTGCTCGTCTAAAAGCGCCAACAAAACGAGTTGCAGATCCGTCGCGCTGAGTTTGCGGCCGCCGGGAAAACCGTCGCCGCCCATAAAGCGTCCGTGGCCAAAGCCCCCGCCGCGGGGGCCTCCAAAAGGGTTGGCACCGTGGCGGCCCATCGTGTGGCATCCCTTGGGGTGACAGCAGTGTCCATTCATTTTCTTCTCCCTCATTTAGACTTTAGATATATCTTACGATATATCTTTTGTGCTAAGGGGTCAAGCTTCTTCCTTTCGGTGTTTTCGTGAGGTGAGAAGAGGAAGGGCGCGTTAGCCCAGGCGGCCCCATAACAGGTGGTCTTCCCACCGACCGTTGATGCGTAGGTAGGCGCGCGCCAGACCTTCTTCTTCAAAGCCGAGCTTGGTTAAAAGCCGTTTGCTGGGCTCGTTATGCGGCATGCAGCTGGCCTCGAGCCGGTGGAGGAGAAGGCGGTTAAAGGCAAAATCGGTGACAAGGGCCGCCGCTTCGCTCATCAAGCCTTGGCCAGCGTAACGCTCGCCAATCCAATAGCCGAGCGTGCCTTTTTGCCCGATTCCCCGATGGACATCGTTGAGAGAGATCCCGCCGATCACATCGCCCGTTGGCGCGTCCTTCATGAAGACTAGAAAGGCATAGCCATGGCCTTCGCGCCATTCTTTCCATTGGCGGCGGATATTGCGGCAAAAATAGTCGTAGGTCAGCGCATCGCGCGGCCATGAAGGCTCCCACGGCGCTAAAAAAGCATGGCTTTCGTGGCGAATCTCGCGCCAGGATTGCCAATCGAGGGGCGTGCCAATGCGCAAGATAACTTGCGATCCCACAAGTTGTTCTTGCGGCGGCGGTAGGGGGGCTTTGGGGCTAGGCGGCGCCGCAGGCTTCAGGCCTAAAAGCGTTTGGATGATGGGCATGCCCGCACTTTAGCTTCTTTTCGTTCCGAAAAGAAAGGCCTTTTCAGGTCGATAGGCCGAAAAATGGCTTTTCTCCAATTGTTCGCAGGTGCGAGATAAGTTTCAAAAAAACCTTTGAAATGCGTGTGGATGTCGCTCTATTGTCAACCATAAGTTTTACTCCTTTGCGATTCCCTTGGCTGCTCTAGTCTGACGTGTAGTGGCCGTCCTGACGATATCTTGTGGGCTTTTGCCCTGTCTGTTTGTTTCTTTTGTGGAGGTTCCGTTGTCCGTATCGAACGCCGTGCAGGCTGAAGAAGAAGTGTTTGTCTTGGATGAAGCCGGTTTTGCCGCTTTGCTTGGGGCCTTGATAAAGCAGGGGTTTAAGCCCGTCGGGCCCGTGGTTCGCGATGGGGCTGTTGTTTACGATACGCTTTCATCCGTGAAGGATCTGCCGGTTGGCGTGGCCGATGAACAAGAAGGCGGGAAGTACCGCCTCACCGAAGGGCGGGCCGATGCTTGGTTTGGCTATGTGATGGGGCCGACAAACTGGAAAAAGTATCTTTTCCCGGCGCGTCATCGTTTGTGGAAAGCCGAAAAGGCTGGGGACAAGTTTCAGTACAGCGAACCCGAGGCTGAGGCGCCTGCCTATGCCTTGATCGGCGTGCGCCCGTGCGAGCTGGCCGCCATTCATTTGCAGGACAAGGTTTTCGGCTACAACGAAGAGCCCGATCCTGCCACTGGGCATTTTACCGATCCCGTTTATGCCGAGCGTCGCGGCAAGGCCTTTATCGTCGCCGCCAACTGCGGGCGCGCCGGAAAGACATGTTTCTGCGTTTCGATGGGGGGCGATCCGGGCGTCAAGAAAGGGGCCGGGTTTGATCTGGCCTTTACGGAAATCTGGCAAGACGAGAAGCATTTGTTCGTTTTTGCCGCGGGTAGCGAGCGTGGCGTTCGGCTGATGGGCAAGCTGCCACATCGTCCGGCGCAGGCCAGCGAAATCGCGGCAGCGGATGCCGCCGTTGAAAAAGCGCGTGGCGAAATGGGCCGCGAAATGGTTGGCGATGTTGACAATCTGTTGAAGCGCAATCTGCATCATCCGCAGTGGGACGATGTGGCTGAACGTTGCTTGTCTTGCGCCAACTGCACGCTGGTTTGTCCGACGTGCTTCTGCTCGACGGTTGAGGAAACGACCGATCTGAAAGGCGATAATGCCGAGCGTTGGCGCGCATGGGATTCCTGCTTTTCGCTGGACTTCAGCTATATCCATGGTGGCGCGATCCGGCGCGAGCCCAAGGCGCGTTACCGTCAGTGGATGACGCACAAATTGTCCAGTTGGCACGATCAATTCGGATCGTCGGGCTGCGTTGGTTGCGGGCGTTGCATTACTTGGTGCCCCGTGGGAATCGACATCACCGCCGAAGCCAAAGCTATTGCCGAAAACGATGGCGCGACAGCCAGCGAATAAGCCCAAAACCGTTTCTTCGATAAGGATGATCCAATGAAGCAAGCCGTCAAAGAAAAAGAGGATTTTAGTCAAAGCAGCGTGTTGGGCACAGACCCAATGCGTCCGCGCCCTTTTCGCGTCGTTGATATTTGGCGCGAGGTTTCCGATACGTTTAGCATGAAGCTAGAGGCAGAAGATGGCGGACCGACCGTTTTCGCGCCGGGCCAGTTCAACATGCTGTATGTTTTCGGCATTGGCGAGATTCCGATCAGCGTCAGCAGCGATCCTTCTGACAAAACATCGATGATCCATACAACGCGCGCGGTCGGCAAGGTCTCGCAGGCGCTTAATACGCTTAAGGCCGGGGCTAGCGTCGGCGTGCGTGGGCCTTTTGGCACGTCGTGGCCGCTGGATGTCGCCGAAGGCATGGATTTGATTTTCGTTGCGGGCGGTATCGGGTTGGCGCCGCTGCGTCCCGCCATTTACGAAGCGATGAACAATCGCAACCGTTTTGGGAATATCATCGTTCTTTACGGTGCGCGTACGCCGGAAGATATTTTGTTCCCCAAGGAGCTGGCGCGTTGGCGCTCGCGCTTCGATATCGACATCCACGTGACGGTTGATCGCGCAACGGGCGATTGGCAGGGGCGCGTGGGGTTGGTCACCAATATGATCGCCTCGGGCGGGTATGATCCGGCTAACGCCGTTGCCTATACGTGCGGGCCTGAAGTCATGATGATCCATGTGATCAAAGCGTTGGTTGATCGTGGCTTGCCTGAAGATCGCATCTTTCTGTCGATGGAGCGCAACATGAAATGCGGCGCTGGGATCTGTGGCCACTGCCAGTGGGGAACATCTTTTGTTTGCCGTGACGGCCCTGTGTTCCGTTACGACCAGATTGCTGAAAAACTGCGTGTTCGGGAGATTTGATCATGGTTGCTAAGAAAAAAGTTCAAGCCAAGAAATCGACGCAACCGGCAGCGCGTCCGCGGCCTAAGGTCGCCGTGTGGAAGTTCGCTTCGTGCGATGGTTGTCAGCTTAGCCTTTTGGGGTGTGAGGACGAGCTTCTGGAAGTGACGGGCGCTATCGAAATCGCCTATTTCCTTGAAGCCACACGCGCCGTGATCGAAGGCCCTTATGATCTGTCGTTGGTCGAAGGGTCGATCACAACCGAAGAAGATCTGCATCGTATCAAGCGTATTCGTCAGCAGTCGAAGCTTTTGATCGCGATCGGGGCTTGTTCGACCGCGGGCGGCATTCAGGCTTTGCGTAACTTTGCGTCGGTGGACGATTATGTCAAAACCGTCTATGCGCGGCCCGATTATATCAGCACGCTGAAAACATCGACATCGATCCACGATCACGTGGCTGTCGATTTTGAATTGCGCGGCTGCCCGATTAACAAAAACCAGCTTTTGGAAGTGATCAACGCCTTGCTGAACAAGCGCGCGCCGAACATTCCCAATTACAGCCAATGCGTCGAATGTAAGCGTAAAGGCACCGTGTGCGTCATGGTCGCCAAAGGTACGGCTTGCATGGGGCCTGTCACGCAGGCCGGATGCGGCAATCTGTGCCCGTCTTCTGATCGCGGTTGTTATGGCTGTTTTGGTCCAAGTGAATCGCCCAACACGGACAGCTTGACCGATTTGCTGACCCGCTTTGGCATGGACCGGCAAGCTATTCGCGACATGTACAGGACGTTTAATGCTGGATCCAGCGCCTTTAAAAAGGCCAGTGAAGTTCTTTAACGCGACATCCCTTGTTTGATAAAGAGGCCCCCCTATGGCTCAAATGAAAAAGAAAACCAAAACGGTTGCTCCGAAAAAAGCTGTGAAAAAGACGGCGGCGGCAAAGACCGTGAAGGCAAAAAAAGTCGCGGTTGCGGCAAAAAAGACGGTGAAAAAAGCGGCGACCAAAGCGGTTGCCAAAACAGTCGCCAAGAAAAAGGTGACGGCCAAAGCGCCTGCGAAAAAGACAGTTGCGGCAAAGGCGACCAAGAAAGTCGTTGCCAAGAAGGTAACCGCGAAGAAAGCGGCCCCGAAGGCGGCGGCGATCAAGAAAGTCGCCGCAAAAAAGCCCGTGAAAGCGGCGAAAAAAACAGCGCCCAAGACAACCAACAAGACAGCCAATAAGGCAGCCAAACCGGCGAAGAAAAAAGCGCCGTCAAAACCCATTTTAACGCGCACCATCAAAGTCGATGAATTATCGCGCGTTGAAGGCGAAGGCGCTTTGTTCGTCCGCGTCAAAGACGGGCATGTCGAAGAAGCCAATTTCCGTATCTTTGAAGCGCCGCGTTTCTTTGAAGCCTTTCTGAAGGGGCGCAGCTATTTCGACGTTCCCGATATCACCGCGCGTATTTGCGGCATCTGCCCGATGGCTTACCTGATGGGCGCGCAGCAGGCGATGGAGCAGATTTTGGGGATCGAGCCCACAAAGGCCATTCGCGATCTGCGCCGTTTGATGTATTGCGGCGAGTGGATTGAAAGCCATGTGTTGCATGCCGCCATGCTTCATGCCCCCGATTTTCTGGGGCTTGACGATGCGTTGCAATTGGCCAAGACCAACAAGGATGTCGTTGAAAAAGCTCTGAAGCTGAAAAAACTCGGCAACGAGATTTTGGAAGTTGTCGGCGGCGGACGCGCCATCCACCCCATCAACACGCGCGTTGGCGGTTTTTACAAAGCGCCGACGAAAGAGGCCATCCGCGCCTTGATCGAGCCGTTGAAGTGGGGGATCGAAGCCTCGATCGAGATCACGCGCCTGTTTGGCACGTTTGATTTCCCCGATTTCGAATATGACTATCATTCGGTTGCGCTGAAGCATCCCGATGAATATGGCATCGTCGAAGGGCGCATTGTCAGCGATCGCGGAATCGATATCTCGCCGAATGAGTTCTATGACACCTTCAAAGAAACGCATGTTCGCCATTCAACGGCGCTTCAGGGCCGCACGAAAGAAGATGGTCAGCCTTATCTGGTCGGGCCCATCGCGCGTTACAACGTCAATCATGCTCAATTGTCTAAGCTGTCGAAGCAAATCGCGAAAGAAGTCGGTTTGGGCGAAAAGTGCCTGAATCCGTTCAAGAGCCTTTTGGTCCGCATGGTCGAGACGATCTATGCCTGCGAAGAAGCTTTGCGTCTTTGCCAGGCTTATGAAGTGCCCGAACAGGCCTATATCGAAGCCGAGCCTCGCGCTGGGCGTGGGGCGGGCGTGACGGAAGCGCCGCGCGGCATTTGCGTCCACACCTATGAATTGGATTCGAAGGGCCGTGTGGTCGAAGCGCATATCGCGCCCCCGACCGCGCAGAACCAGCCTCAGATCGAACGCGATTTGGTCGGGGTGGTCGAGCGTAATCTTCATCTGGACGAAGAGGCGCTGAAATGGCGCTGCGAGCAGACGATACGTAATTACGATCCTTGTATTTCCTGCTCGACGCACTTCTTGAAGCTGACGATGGTCCGTTCGTGAAGGCAATGTTTTTGGGGATAGGTAACGCCCAGCGCGGCGATGACGCGCTGGGGCCCCATATCGCGTCGTTATTGCTTGAAGACCCTGCTATGCGTGCGGCAGGGGTCGATGTTTTGCCGCATGGCGGCGAAGGCGTTTCCTTGATGGAATTGTGGGAAGGGCAAGATCGCGTCGTTGTCGTCGATGCGATGAAGTCGGGCGCGCGCGTGGGGACTGTTGCCTGTTTTGATGTTGCGCAGACGCCGCTTGCCAGCGGCGTTTTTCATTATTCGAGCCATTTGTTCGGCTTGGCCGAAGCTGTCGAGATGGCGCGGGCGCTGGATCGTTTGCCGCGTGAGATTTTCGTTATTGGCGTCGAAGGCAAAACCTATGATTTCGGCGCGCCTTTTTCGCCGTCGGTGTCAAAAGCCATTCCGCGCGTTTTGCGTGAAGCCAGCCGGTATTTGTTGCGGCAGGAGGCCTAAGGGCATGCATGAGCTTTCCTTATGCGAAAGCATCGTCCGTATCGTTTGTCAAAAAGCCGCTGCCGAGGGGATGAGCCAAGTCGTCTCGATCGAGCTGACGATTGGCGAATGGGCAGGCGTCAGCGACGAAGCGCTGTTGTTTTGTTTCCCCAGCGTCAGCCAAGGAACGCTGGCCGAAGGGGCGTCGCTTGTTTTCAAGACGACGCCCGATAACGCCATGCGCGTTTCGTCCTTTTCAGGCAGTTAGGCCCCTAAGATTTTGGTCAGCGAGGCGCGGACCTTGGCCCCCATATCGGGGTGCTGAAGCGCAAAGGCGATATTGGCTTCGATAAAGCCGACTTTGTCGCCGCAGTCATAGCGCGTGCCTTCGTAACGCAGGCCGTGGAAAGATTGGCGGCCAATCAAGCGCTCCATGCTGTCGGTCAGTTGGATCTCGCCGCCGGTGCCGATTTTGCGGGCTTCCAGCTCGTCGAAGATTTCAGGCTGCAGAATATAGCGGCCAATGATCGAAAGGGTCGATGGCGCTTTTTCGGGAATAGGCTTTTCGACCAATCCTTTGACCTTCACCAATTTGCCGTCGTCGCTTTCAACATCCAAAATACCATAACGGCTGGTCTGTTCGCGCGGCACATCAACGACCGCGACCATGTTGCCGCCAAGTTCGTTATAGGAATCGATCATCTGCCTCAAACAGGGTTTTTGCGCCAAGACGACATCGTCGGCCAGCAAGACGGCAAAGGGCTCATCCCCCACCAAGTGGCGGGCGCACCACACGGCATGGCCCAAGCCCAGCGGCTCGCGCTGGCGCGTGAACAAAAGCTGGCCCGAAGGGATATCCGTTGTTTGCAACAGGGCAAGCTCGCGTTGTTTGTCGCGCGCTTCTAAGGTGCGCCTCAACTCATCGTTGCGGTCAAAATGGTCTTCCAGCGCGCCTTTGCCTCGGCTGGTCACAAAAATGAACTGTTCAATCCCCGCAGCGCGCGCTTCATCGACCGCGTGCTGGATCAGCGGCTTGTCAACCAAGGTCAGCATTTCCTTTGGCATCGCCTTGGTCGCGGGTAAGAAACGGGTGCCGAGACCGGCGACGGGAAAAACGGCCTTACGGACGGGTTTAATCATGAGAAAACTCCTTTTAGGATCGAACGGGGGGTAGCTCTAGCGCATCTTCGACGGCGCGGCAAATCTCTTCCAGCGAGAAGGGCTTGGGAAGGATTTTATGAACGAGAACCTCAAGATTATGGGCGCGCATGCGCTCTTGCGCATAGCCCGAAATCATGACAATGCGCATGTCGGGATAGGATTCCGTCGCTTTTAGCGCCAGCGTAATGCCATCGACATTCGGCATGACAATATCGGTGACCAAAACGGCAAAAGACTCGCGGGCCAAGACATCTAAAGCTTGCTGGCCGTCGGGGACCGAGACGACGCGCGTGGCAGGCGTTTGCAGGGCCCGAACAATAAAGTCGCGCACAGCCGGATTGTCTTCGGCCACAAGGATAGCGAGAGGGGCGTTGTCAGTATCAGTCATGTTCCCTCCTTTAAGGCTGCTTTGTGTTTTTTTGTGGGTTTGGTTCTTGGATGGCAAACTTAAGGTTAACGGCGGCGATGGACCCTTCGGGCGTTGCGATGACAGAATGGAAGGTCACCGAAGCGTTGGCCTCAACCGCGGGGGCTGGCGGGTCGATTTTCCAATGATGAAGCGTTTTGCCGTCGGGGCCAATAGCCGTGGCATCAATAGCCGGAACGTTTTGGGCCGCTGCCGTTTCATTCAAAATGCGTCCATCGACGACCAGTTGCATCGCGCCGTTTTCGAACCTGCGCTCGGACGAGACATCGAGAAGGGAAAGTGGCGACGGCGGCATCGCCTTCGCTTTGAAAACGTTTTTCAAGGGGCCTGCCGTCAGACTCCACACGAGCACGGTGACAAGAAGCAAAGCCACAAAGCCAGCCGCAATTTTGCGTAACAGCGGTCCTCGGTTCGGTTTGACCAGAACGGGGAGCTGGGCTTGCTTTTCGTCGGTAGCTGCCGCGGATGGAGAGGGCGCGGTTTGTTCGGTTGGTTGTTCTTTTTTCTCAATCGTCTGAGGTCCTGCCGGTTCTTCCCAAGGGATCGCCGTTGTCTTGGGCGGAAGATCGGCTATCCACGCGTTGCCGCAGCGCGCACAACGCACTTGGCGAGGCCCAGCCGCAAAGGTGCTTGCGGGGACCAGATAGCTGGCTTTGCAGGTCTGGCAGACGATAATCATATCTATGGTTATAAAAATGAATGCGTTCGCGCGCAATAAAAGAGCGCACGAAGTCAGCTAAAAAGACAAAACTTGATCCGCGTCTTTAAAGAGCGGCTTCTCGCTGTTGTTCCTTGGCCTTTCGCCGGTATCTTGGCGGGGCGCTGCGTGGGGGAGGGGCCAGCCTTTGCGTCAGTTTTTCAAGATCGTTGTAAAAAGACAAGACCTCAGCCGATGAGGGAGCCTCTGCGGTCGTTAGGCCGATTCGTTTGGGGGGCGGCGGGGTCAGGCCCCAACGCCCTTTTTCCAGCCAGCCGATCATGTTCTTGCCGTAACGATAAAGCGGCGTATCGACATAAGATGACAGGCATAAAAATGCGGCCATATCGCGCAGCTGCTCGGTCTCAAGTTTTTTTCCTGCGGCGGCGTTGAAAAGAATCTGGGCGACGGCTTCCGTATGCTGGTCGCGCGTCTTGGCATCTTGGCTGTGGTGAATCCAGGCGTCGTAATGGGCCAGAAAAGCTTTCCAAGGATCTGTAAAATCTGGCGTTTCCAAGATACGGCGGTCTAAAGCCACCGCGTCGAGATGCGCATCGATCCTTTTTTGCGGTGCCCTCATGATAAGCGATAGCGCTTCATGCGCTAGGTCTAAGGCCCCGTCTTGAAAAGCGCCAATCGCGATTTCCTTGGCAAGGCGCATATCTTTGTTGTGAAATTGAAACATGTGAGCGGTGCGTGCCGTCAGATTGGCGCGGCGCAAAGCCGGAACCGCCTGGGCCCAATCGCGCGCATGGATGAAATCGGCTATCTGGCGGCGTTCGTTTTTCATGTTTTCATAGGTCTCGGCAGAAACCCACGAGGGATTCTCAGGGATTGACATAACACGCTTGAAGGGCTTTTCGCCCTTGCGCATTCCGCGAATTAAAAAAGCCTCAACCGCACTCGCATAGTCTGTTAGCGGCGAAGAGGGGGATGCAAAACGGATCAAAACGCTATTCATTTCCTCGGCCAGCTTATTGCCGCCGCGCGTCAACGTTTTGTCGAGCATGTCCAGCAGACGCCCCATATGATACGCGTAAAGTGAGGTTACAGAATCGCTGAAATGCACATTTAAAGCGTTTTCTGTCGCTTTAAAGGCTTCGTAAAGATTGTCGGCCGCCGTGGCTTTGCCATAGGCCCGCTCGTTCAGCGCCAAGGCACGATGGTATAAAATGGGATCGCAAAAGGACGACCGTAAAAGGATTTGAGCCGCCTTACGCGCATCATGATAGCTGCCCGCGCGCAGGCTTTGGGTGCCAAGATCAAGCGACTGACGCAAGACGCGATCATGGAAAAGAAGCATCGTTTCGGATTGCGATGAAAAGTAAGCTGCCTTTTTCAGGGCTTTGCGGGCTAGCTCCCACTTATTTTGGCGGATCATAAAGGACGTTATTTTAAGGCCTGCGCGAAAAAGGCGCGGGTCCTGACAATAGGCGCTGCGTTCAAAAAGACGTTCGGCACAGCGACGCAAAACGTCGTCGTCTTGGACGTCTATCGCGCGGCGGATTGTTTTTAAAAGATGCTCTTCAAAAGAAAGCGTTTGGGGTTGTGTGGTTGTCTCAACAGAAAAAGCGCCTGCGCCAGCGGACGCGGCGGGGGTGACCTTGTCAGTCGGTTGGTACATTCAAATGTATCCATCAAAAGAGATAAAGAACACGCCCTAGATCTAGCGGTTTTTCGATTTGTTGCCAAGAGGAATATTGCATTGCAACATAAGGCGCGGCGATTGAAATAAATAACAAAAACATGTCATTGAGCGTTAGCGCTTGGCGAAAGAGGGGCGTTGCGGTTAAGATAGAGTGTTCATGCCGAATCGTCCGGTTTTGTCTGCTGGGGCGGCCCTTTGGGGCTTTGGATGTCTTGGTGGAAGGTCTGAAACGCAGCCAACAAAAAGGGATTTTGAAAAGCCTGATGCTTGTTTCGTTTGATCATGTTTTCTTACGCCCCCCCTCCGTTCAGCCCATTTTGACGGATATCTCTCTCCGTATCGACCCTGGCTCGTTCCACTTTTTGGTGGGGCCCAGCGGTGCGGGGAAATCGTCTCTGTTGCGCTTGATCTACAAGTTGCAAAGGCCAACGGGCGGGCGCGTGTCCGTCTTTGGGCATGATACGGCCTCGCTTCATGCGGCGGATTTGCCGCCTTTGCGGCGGCGCTTGGGCGTGGTGTTTCAGGATTTTCGTTTGGTCCCGCATCTCAGCGCGATTGAAAACGCTTCGCTTCCTTTGCGTTTGGCAGGCGCGACAGATGCCGAAGCGCGCGCGCACGTGACCGAGCTTTTGCACTGGGTCGGTTTGCGCGACCGGCTTGAAGCGTTGCCGTCGGAAATGTCGGGCGGCGAGCAACAGCGCGTGGCCTTGGCGCGGGCGGTTGTCACCAAGCCCGCCTTGATTTTGGCCGACGAGCCAACAGGCAATGTCGATGAGGAAGCCGCGGCGCGTCTTTTGAAACTGTTTGTCGAATTGAATAAAATGGGCACAGCCGTTCTTTTGGCGACGCATCAGCGCGGGCTTGTCGATCGGCTTGGTTTTCCGGCCTTTCATCTGAACAAAGGCCGGATGATGACTGAAGCCGATGCCTTGGCAGGAGCCGCCTGATGACCTTGCCGCCGCATTTATTCGATGCCGCCGCGGGCGGCGCCCGTCGGGGCCTTGGGCTCTCGCTTTTGGTTGCCATCATGGTTTTCTTGGCGACGCTGGCTTTGGCTGCGCAATTGTTTTTTGGCGGCGGAGCGGCTTTGTGGGTCTCGGCATTTTCGTCGCGCGCGACGATTGAATTGCAGATCGATGCCGATGATGGAGCGCAGCAAAAGCTTGACGGCGCTGTGGCCGTTTTACGGACCATGCCCGATATTGAAAAAGTCGATCCTATCCCGCGTGCCGATGTCGTGCGTCTGTTAAAACCGTGGATCGATGATCCCATGGTTTTGACATCGTTGCCATTGCCACAGTTGATCGATATTCAAATTCAAAAAGGCCATCAGCTGGATATTCCTTCGATTAGGCAGGCTTTGTCGGCTTATGCCAAAGAGGTGCGCGTCGACCCACATGCCGCGTGGATGGATTCGCTGTCGCGCTTGGTGCGCAGTCTTTCCTTGATTGCCGGTTTTTCTGTCGTGTTGATTGGCATCGCTTTTGTCGTTGCGATTGTTCTGGTTTGCCGCGTCGCGATGGCCGTTCAGCACGAGACCATCGATTTGCTGCACTTGATGGGCGCTGAAGACCGTTTGATCGCGGGGCAGTTTCAGCGGCGTTTGGTGCGCCATGTGTGGTTTCCGGCTTTTGCCGGGTTCTTGCTGGCGCTTGTGACCTTGTTGGGGCTGGGGTCGCTTTTCCTTCATTTGCGCGGGCAAAGCTTGACAGCCGACCCCGCTTGGCTTGTGATGGCAGGCGCGCTGACAGCCGTGCCGCTGGGCGCGATCGTCGTTGCTATTATAACGGCGCGTCTGTCTGTTTTGCGTCTGTTGAAGGCCATGCCATGATGCCTCGCATTCACACAGTTTTGCGGTTTAGTTTGCTTGCCATCGAACTGGCGGCGGTTTGCTGGCTGGCCGGTTTTTTGCGCTATGTCAGCATTGTCAGTTCCTATAAAGAAGCGCCTTTGGATGCCGCGCTGGGGCCAACCGATGCCATTGTCGTCTTGACAGGCGGCAGCGAAAGGCTGGGGGCCGGTCTTGATCTGCTGGTCGCGGGCAAGGGGAAAAAGCTTTTGATCTCGGGCGTGCCCCAAGGGCTTAAGGTCAGCCAGGTTTTGGCGCGCCATAACATTCCTGACGATCTGCGCGACTGCTGCGTTGTTCTGGGGCATGCTGCCGACAATACGGTTGGCAATGCCGAGGAAACGCGCGCGTTTATGCAGGCTGAAGACTATCATTCGATGCGCCTTGTCACGGCGCATTACCACATGCCGCGCAGTCTTTTGCTTTTCCGCACGTCTTTGCGCGATGTCGAGATCTATCCCTATCCGGTCGCGCCTGAAAGCGTGCGCCTTGATTCATGGTGGAGCCGTCCGGGAACGGCGGCCTTGCTGGCGATGGAGTATAACAAGTATCTTTACGCGATCCTTCGCGACAAGTTGGAGGTTTTTCAATGAAGACCGCGTTTCTTTACGCGCGCGCGCTGGCGTTTAACGTCTTTTTCTTTTTCTGGGCGATCATCCTGCCGATTTTCACGGTTTGGGTGGCGGCCTTGCCGCGCGATCAGCTTTTTGCCTGTTTGCGCGCGTGGCAAAACGGTGTGGGCTGGGGCGAGCGTTGGATCCTTGGCATCACCTACGAAGTCAAAGGCGCTGAAAATATCCCACAAGGCCCCTGTATCATCGCGGCCAAGCACCAGTCGATGTGGGAGACCTGTAAACTGCACGTTCTTTTTCACCAGCCCGCCATCGTTTTAAAGGAAGAGCTGGTGCGCCTGCCGATTTGGGGCTGGTATGGCCGGGCGAGCGGGGCCATTCCGGTTGATCGCAGCGCCGGGGGGCGCGCGCTTGTCAAGATGATGACCGCCGCGCAAAAGGCCAAAGACACCGGGCACCCCATTGTGTTGTTTCCGCAAGGCACGCGCCTGCGTCCCGGCGAAAAAGGATCTTATAAAGTCGGCGTTGCGGCGTTGTATCAGGCCTTGAAATTGCCGATTGTGCCGGTTGCGTTGAACTCGGGCCTGTACTGGCCCAAAAAGCAATTCATCAAAAAGCCGGGCGTCATTCAGGTTGAAATCCTGCCGCCCATTCCGGCAAACTTGTCGCGAGCCGAGATGATGCGGCGGCTTGAAAGCGCGATTGAAACGGCGACAGACCGTCTTTGCGGTCTTTCGTCTTAGGTCTAACGATCACGGAGGGGAAAATGGGATCGGAAGTTCGTCGGCTCGAGCGTTTTGTCGGCAAAGCTATGCAAAGCGGGCATGCCAAGGAAGAAATCGACCAGACTCTTCGCGCGGCAGGCTGGCCCCTTGATCAAATTAAAAGCGCGCTTGCCGCTTATGCCGACGTTCCTTTTTCTATTCCTGTGCCGCGGCCCCAAGTCTCGCTTTCGGCGCGCGACACGTTTTTTTATTTGTTGATGTTTTTCGCGCTTTATTTCGGCATGTGGCATCTGGGGGACCTACTTTTTTCTTTCATCAATCAGTATGTTTCAGATCCCAGCGATTCAAATGCGTACCATGGGTGGGATCAGCAGCGTTGGTCAACGGCAGCCATCATGATCGCTTGGCCCATTTTCCTTTTTATGTCGTATCTTATTCGGCGCGACCTTCTGAAAGACCCCGCTAAACGGTTGGCGCCTGTGCGGCGCTGGCTCACCTATATGACGCTTTTTATCGCGTCGACGGCGCTTATTATTGATGCAACGTCGCTTGTCTATACGTTTTTGGGCGGGGCGACGACCTTGCGCTTTCTTCTGAAAGTGTCTGTCGTTGCTGTCATTTCAGGGACGGCGTTTGGCTATTATCTTTCCGATATTCGCAAGGATGAAATCGCATGACAGGCTTTTCGATGTCTCGTGGTTTCTGGATCGGCGCTCTTGCCACGATCGTGGTTGCTTCGGCTGCTGTTCTTTCGATTGCGCAGCGCCCACCATCGCTGCAACGCGAATACCGTTTCGACCAAATCCGCTTACAGGCTTTGTTGGAGATACAGCGCCGCGTTGATAACTATTGGCAAAAACATAAGACGTTGCCCGAAGATTTGAACGCTATCCGCTATTCTTCGACGGCGTGGCACGATCCTCTCACCGGGCAGCCTTACACCTATCAAGTGACGGGCGATGGAACCTATAAGCTCTGTACGGTTTTTGCGCAGAACTCTGAAGAGCCGCAGAGATCTATTTATGCTTCTGCCGATTGGAGACACAGCGCCGGGATTTGGTGTTTTGACCGAAGCGTCCGCGGCAAAGAAACGCCGTAAGACCGCGGCCTATTCGACCGCGGCGCTTTCTTTTGTCTCTTCGGGTTCGAGAAGCCAGCGGATATCGTCGGGCGTCAAGATGGCGGCGGCAGAAGGATTGTCGCCAAACAGCGCGTCAGCCAATTGAGCTTTGCGCGTTTGCAGATCCAAAATACGCTCTTCGACCGTGCCTTCGGCAATCAGCTTGTAAACGAAAACGGGCTTGTCCTGACCAATGCGATGCGCGCGGTCGGTGGCTTGGTTTTCGACCGACGGGTTCCACCACGGATCGAAATGGATCACCGTGTCGGCAGCCGTCAGGTTCAGGCCCGTGCCGCCTGCCTTCAGGCTGATCAGGAAAAGAGGAACCTCGCCATTTTGGAAACGCGCGATCGGCGTACGGCGATCTTTGGTGCTGCCGCGCAATTCGACATAGGGCAAACCGATTTTATCAAGCTCGGGCTTGATAAGATCCAGCATGCTGGTGAACTGCGAGAACAACAAAATCTTACGCCCGTCTTCGACCAAGGTCGGCAGCATGCCCATCAGCTCTTCCAGCTTGGCGCTGGTGGTCACGTCTGCCGCCGCCGATATTTTGACCAGTCGCGGATCGCAGCAGACCTGACGCAATTTCAGCAAGGCATCCAAGATAACGATTTGGCTGCGGGCAAAGCCTTTGGCCGCCATTTCTTCGCGGACCTTGTCGTTCATGACATTGCGCACGGTCTCGTATAAATCGCGCTGATCGTCGGCCAAAGTTACGCGGTGGATGATTTCGGTCTTGGGCGGCAGCTCTTTGGCCACATCGGTTTTCAGGCGGCGCAGAATAAAGGGCTTAAGGCGCAGGGCCAGCACACGTTGCCGTTCGACATCGCCTTGCTGTTCAATCGGGTTGCGATACAGTTTGCCAAAGCGCCGGTGATCGCCCAAAAGGCCGGGCATCAAAAAGGTGAAAATCGACCACGCCTCGCCCAAGTGGTTTTCAACTGGCGTGCCTGTCAGGCACAGGCG
Source organism: uncultured Rhodospirillaceae bacterium (assembly GCA_964390005.1). Lineage (GTDB taxonomy): Bacteria > Pseudomonadota > Alphaproteobacteria > UBA9219 > UBA9219 > CAYMGM01. The sequence goes on from CAYMGM010000001.1 coordinate 112,826, forward strand.
CTGATCGGCTTCCAATTCGCAAGCCGCTTGAGTCATTTTCGCGGTCGGGTTTTTAATCGCCTGCGCTTCGTCCAAAATGACGAGGCTCCAATGCGTTTCTTTAAGGATTTCGATGTCGCGCGTAATCAGCGGATAGGTGCTGAAAACAAGATCGGCTTTTTCGATATCTTTGAACTTTTCGGCGCGCGTTTTGCCGTGCAAGACCAGAACGCGCAGCGCAGGCGTAAACCGCGCGGCTTCGCTGGCCCAGTTGCCGACAAGGCTGGTTGGCATGACGACTAGGCAAGGTTTTTTAAGCTTTTCCTTTTCCTTCAGCGACAGGATAAAGGACAGCGTTTGAATCGTTTTACCAAGGCCCATATCGTCGGCCAGAACGCCGCCAAGCCCGTAATAGTTCAAGAAATGAAGCCAGTTATAGCCTTGTTTCTGATAGGGGCGCAGCTCGGCATGCAGGCCTTTCGGGGCCGGGTTATCGACGATCCCTTCAAAGTGGCCAAGCTTTTCGATGAGATGCAGCATTTTCTCATCGCCCATCCAGCGCGTGCTGGTCAGCGCTTCGATTTTGCTGAAAGCGGTCGCTATATCGAACGAAATCTTCATCGTTCCGTCTTCATCCAGCGGCTTTTCGCCATAAAGCTCGATCAAGGTCGTCAGGATGGTTTTCACGCGGTCGGCCGACAGCGCGACAAAGCGGCCATCGGTCAGCGGTGCATAGCATTTTTGCCCGGCGGCGATTTGCGCGATTTCGTGCATCGAGCGCAAATTGCGGATCAAGCCGACCAAAAGAGGCAACAGCGGCGTGCGCTGGCCGCCGACATTGATGCCAAGGTCCAGCGAAAACCACCAATCGCCGTTTTGTGTGAAATTGGCGTCGATGTTGTCGTCGTCGGGTTCGACGATTTCAGCCGTAAAGCTTTTATCGATGGTAACGCGAAAACCGGCGCGCCGCAGCTCGGGCGCGGTCAAATGGATGAAATCCAGCCAATACCATGGTGAGGCATCAGCCGATGGTGCAAAACATTGCCCGCGCCGCTGCATCATGCCCATCTGTAACCCTGTCGGGTGCAGACCGATGGCCTCGAGCTTTTCTAAAGTGGCGGCTTCGGCCTTCTTATCGCGCTTGAACAAAAGGATTTGATCCTCGCGCGTGGCCGCATAGTGCGGCGTGGGATCTGTCGGCAAAACGTCCGCGCCGTCATAGTCAAACGTCAAAAGCGCGACGCCTTCGGGCTTGTCGAACTCTTGCCCTTCTTCTTGGGCGCTTGGCATCACAAGCCGTAAGCATGCAATGGGTTGAACGCCCGGGGTCGTGCTTTGGCTGACGCGGCAAGGCGGCGGAATGACCGAGGTCTCACGCGGCAGACGCTGACGCAGAACGGCGGCTTCTTCCGTGGTGACGGGCGGCGCATCCAAAAACAGGTTTTTGCGTTCATGCGACAGCGGCGTGCGCAAGGGGCCGGCCTCTTGCGTTTCGGGGTCGATGTACCAACAACTACTCGAGAGCAAAAGGATCAGCCCTTTGCGCGCGGGGATCAGGGTCGGCGCTTGCCGTCCGTCCGGTTGAAGCGTCCAACCCAAACGCGCCGTCATGTCGCGCCCTTGACGTAGCGGCATGTTCAAACCGTCTTCGCTAAAGGCGCGGCCCGTCGCGATGACGCGGCGTAAAAACAAATCGACCAAGTCGGGATCGGCTGGCGCTTGCCAAACGCTGGCCTGGCCCAGTGTGCCGCCTGTGCCGGTGGGGGCCAGGCGGAAAACAGCCCTGTCTTCTTCTTGTAAAAAGCCGCGATATTGATCGAACGATTGAATCTGGGCAAAGGTCTGAAGACGCGGTTTGCCCCAGCGGCTGTTCTTGAGGGGATACATCAGCGCGGGCGAAACCCGGATATCTGATTTGCGCCCGACGGTCTCGGTGCCGATCAAATAGACCAGACGGAACGATTCACTCTCGGCCGTTTGCGGCGCTGACAGCGCTTCGTATTCTTTCAGCCAGTTGGCAAGCGATGCGCTCATGCCCGTGCGGGAGGGGGCCGCCCGCCCGCCGCCGCGCGTTGGCGCAATTTTTTCATGACGGCGGTTTTCTTCGGCAATGGCTTCGTACAAAGCCGCCGCGCCGTGCTTGCACATATAGCCGACGGGGCAGGTGCATTCGGAAAGGATCTCAATCCGGCCGCCGCGCTTTTTGATCGAGACTTCGACTTCATAGGGAAGCTGGTCCGAGCCTTGAACGCTGGCTAAAACGACTTCGCCATCGGATTCAATACGGACGTTTGAAACGCGGCCTTGCGTCTGATAGGTACGCCCACGTGTGGCGTCGCGATCGCCAAAGATGCGGCGAATGTCGTGATCGGTGATTCGAAGCAAAGTTTTCACCCAATGCGAAAAAAACGCAAAATAGCCATCGCGGCCATGGTTTTCAAGCTTTGATTGAAGCGAATGCCTCTAAACTTGATCGGTTTTTTTCAGAAGGCTTTTGAGGTCCGCGGGTCTCATCGCGCCAGTCAGGGGCAAAAGAGCCAGATAAACAAGCCCCGATCCCGCAATAATGATCGAAAGCCCCGCGATCCGTGAGGCAAGAGCTTGTGTTTCAAAGAAAGACTGGCATAAGGCGTTGAGCAAAGCCGTGACAACGGCCATCCCCAAACAGGCGATCAGCAAGCGGGGAAGCCGGTCTTTCAGGGCGGCATCGGCAAAATGATGCCCTTGGCGATGCAGATGACGGAAAAGCAACAGCGCATTGGTCCATGTAGCGATACTGGTCGCTAAGGCGACGCCGACATGCTGTAGCGGCCCCAGCAAGATCAGGGCGCAGGCAACATTGACGATCATGGCTGTAATGGCGAACTTGACGGGCGTTTTGGTGTCGTGGCGCGCAAACAGGCTGGCGGCAAAAACCTTAACCAGTAAAAACGCCGGAATGCCAAGCGCGTAGGCCGTCAAAGCCTTGGTCGTTTCAGCCGTTTCCACCGCGCCAAAAGCCCCATGCTCGAACAACGTTTGAATGATGGGGCGCGCGCCAAGGGTCAAGCCGATGGTCGCCGGAACCCCTAAAAGGATACAAAACTCGATAGCGCGGCTCATATAATGGCGGACGGAGTCATGGTTTCCGGCAGCGATCTGACGCGCCAAAAGGGGGAGCAAGGTCGTTGCGACCGCAATGCCGACGATCCCCAAAGGCAGTTGGTTAAGCCTGTCGGCGTAATAAAGATAGGCGACAGATCCGGTCGGCAGGGTCGAAGCCAAAATGGTCGATAAAAGCAGATTGATCTGGGCCGCGCCTGCGCCGATCGCGCCGGGGCCAATTTGGCGGAACAGGTGGCGCGTGCGCAGGTTCAAGGTCGGTTTTTGCAACGGAATAGCGCAGCCCAAGCGCCGACAACTGGCGAACAGCCACAAAGATTGAACAATGCCCGAGATAAAGGTGGCCCAAGACAAGGTCTTTCCCATCGGCCAGTTGAAATGGTGTGCCAGAAAAAGGCCAGCGATTAAAACGACATTCAAAGCCGTTGGCGCGGCGGCGGCGGGCCCAAAATGGTTGCGCGCGTTTAAAACGCCGCCCTGTAAGGCCGTGATCGAAATCAGCATCAAATAGGGAAAGGTGATCCGGCTAAAATCGACGGCGAGATTGAACTTTTCAGGCTCGTCTCGAAAACCCGGCGCAATCATCTGAATGACGGTCGGCATGAACAAAACGACGATCAGACAGAAAAGCCCCAAAGCAATCGCCAGCATCGCCAGCGCTTCGCCCGCAAAGCGCTGGGCTTCATCGTCGCCATGCCGCTGACTTTCGGCGGCATAAAGCGGCACAAAGGCCGACGTGAAAGCGCCTTCGGCAAACAGACTGCGAAACAGGTTCGGCAGACGCTGGGCGACGAAAAAGGCGTCAGCTTCCAGACCAGCCCCCAGATACATAGCGGTCAAGGTATCGCGCAAAAAGCCCAGCAGACGGCTGACAATCGTCAGCGACGAGACGGTAGCCAGCGATTTCGCAAAACTCATTGCGCGTTCACCCAGTATAAAATGTAAAGCTGATAGAAGATGCAGCCCGTCAAAGACAGGCAAAGCGCGGGCGCAAAGGGAAACTCTTTGCTGCCATCCAGTCGCCGCCAAATCAGGCCCAAGACAGCGCCGATGATACCGGCGGCCATCAAAAACCACGGCACGACAATCAAAGATAGCCACAGGCCAGCCGCGGCAAAAAACTTAACATCGCCCAGGCCCAGCATTTCACGGCCACGCCATTTGCTGTAGCCCAGCGCTAAAAACAGCCCCAGGCCCAAAAGCCCTGAAGCGCCGATGAGATTCATATAAATGTCGGCATGCCCCAAAAGCAGCCAAGCCAGCCCGCAAAGCCCCAAAAGGATGTTGAGCCCATCGGGGATAATGCCAAACGACAAATCGACCAAGGCAATGGCGGGTAAAAGCCCAAGACCAAGGCAAAGAGGCCAAAGAACGGGGCTCCACCCGACCAAAAAGACGGCGGCAGCCCCTAAAATAAAGCCGCAAAGCTCGGCCAATGGAACAGGCCACAGGCCCGTGCGCTTGCCGCAAGGGCAGGGGAGCTTGAAGGGATGACGGCGAAACAGCCACCCGAAAAGGGGAAAATATTCAAACCATTGAAGGCGGCGATAGCAAAAGACGCATTCAGGCAAGCGCCCTTCGCCCGGCAGGCGGTCGGCGCTGCGGTAACCGAAATGGGCGGCCAGCGACGCGCTAACCAAACTCAAAAAGCCGCCCGCGACCACGGAAAGGATCTGGGCCCAAAGTTCATTTTCTTCCATGGGCCTGTCTTACCGTGTCTTGCCAAGGCGCGCAATTGCTCTGTTGCTTTTACACGCCGCCGCCCAAAACGGGGGAAGGCGACCCGGCGGATTTGCCAAGGATAGCGGTTGGGGCACCGGGGAAAAAGGTCAATTCTCGCCCCTGAACCTCTTCGGCGGAAAGGGCCTTCAGTCCGGCACAGGCTTCCAGCGGGCGCACGCCTTTTTCTAAAAGGAAGGCGGCAGCCATGCGTTCTTCGGCGCAGGCCTTTGTCTTATATAGTGTTGTAGCTACGGCTGCCGTGATGGATGAAGCACCCATGATCCCCATGAAAAGCAAAGAGCCTACATCTGATGGTTTGCAATGGCATAAGGCTAAGTCAAAAGCCACGATAAGTGACTCGGCAGCGGCAGTCGCCACACCATAAACAATGCCGCAACCAAGAGAGCGAACAAACGGAACAACATAGGCTTGACTGTTTGTTGTAAGGGTTGCTCTTTCCTGATCGTTGAGAACGACAAAATGCTTATGACCGTCTTTTTCGGCGACAATGGCCTTCATAATTGGAGCAAAGGCAGACATGAGGCTGTTTCCTTTTTAATTGAAATTAAGTGCGCAGTCTGATCGTTGTTTTAGCAAATATATCGTGCGAATTATGCGGATCGTTCCAGGGCCGCTCGGGCATAAAAGCGACCAAGGGGCGCGCGGCAAGGTCCTTTTTGCTTAAGGCCTCAAGGCCAACACAAGCGGCGACGGGGCGGACATCTTGCGCGAACAGAAAAGCGGCGACGCGGCGTTCTTCCCAAAGATCATTCCATCTTTTGATGCCGTGAATACCGCCCAGAAGGACCCCCATTGTCGCGCTTGTCGCAAAGGCTATTTTGAGTTTGTTCGGGCTATCCGGCGCGGTCCAAAAGGCCTCCCATTGGCGGCCCATGTTTGTCTCGGCTAGCTGAAAAGAGGCCATTGTCCCCATTGTCACAAGGATAAATGTCTTTAACGTTGTACAGGCGGTTTTCGCAAAATCGACAACGACCGCCTCGCTTCTTTTGATCAGATCGTGGCGCTCATCATCATTTAAAACAACGAAACAGCGTTGCCCCGATTGTTCGGCGGCGATGGCGTTAAAAACGGGATCAAAAGCAGACATAACGATCCTTTTAAAAAATAAACAAACGCATGGGCTTCTCGATGGGGCCGAAGTCTAAAATCTAGAGAATGCTTGCGCAATAAAAGATGGCGTTAAGGCTTTTGTATCATGGGCGCGGCCACGGCGATCAGGGCTTTGACGCCTTCGATCGAATGGGCAAAAGCCTCTTTTTCTTTGCTATCTAGCGGTAATTCCAATATCTTTTCAACGCCTCCGGCCCCGATCACGACCGGCACGCCCGCATAGATGTCTTGATAGCCATAAGCGCCATCCAAATGAGCCGCGCAGGGCAAAACGCGCTTTTGATCTTTCAGATAGCTTTCGGCCATTTCGATGGCGGCAGCCGCGGGGGCGTAAAAGGCCGAGCCCGTTTTAAGCAGTTTGACAATCTCAGCCCCGCCATCGCGCGTGCGTTGAACCAGCGCCTCCAGACGCTCTTGGGTTAAAAGGCCCATTTTGATCAAATCGGGAACGGGAATACCGCCGACGCTGGCATAGCGCGGCAGGGGGACCATCGCATCGCCGTGGCCGCCCATGACCAAAGCCTGAACATCGCGAACGGAAACGCCCATTTCTTCGGCCAAGAACGAGCGGAAGCGCCCGCTGTCCAAAATGCCCGCCATGCCGACAACTTTGTGCGGCGGCAGGCCGCTGGCTTTTTGCATCACCCAAACCATAACGTCCAACGGATTGGTGACGACGATGACAAAAGCCTCGGGCGCATAGGTTTTGATACCTTCGGCCACTTTGGCAACGATTTCCGTGTTAACGCCGATCAAATCGTCGCGGCTCATGCCCGGCTTGCGGGGCAGACCTGCCGTGACGATAATAACGTCGGAACCGCGCAAAGCTTCATAGCCGTTCGCGCCGGACAGGGAGACACTAGGCCCCATGACAGGCGTCGCTTCATAAATATCAAGCGCTTTGCCTTGAGGCGTGCCGGGGGCAATATCGATCAAACAAACGTCGCCCAGCTCTTTTTGCGCGGCCAAAAGTGCCAAGGTTCCCCCGATTTGACCGGATCCGACTAAAGCTATTTTGCGGCGAGATGTGCGGGTGGTCATGGCTGGGCTCCTTAGCAAGAAAATGATCCGATACGGGGCCTAGTTTGGCATGCGCGTTGGGGTTTGAGAAAGAAAAAACGATCTTTTAAAGACGGTCCAACGCCTGATTAAAATGTGGACGACCTCTTGCCGATTTGACACGGGCTCGCTAAACTACCAAAGATTGATTTCTTGACTGGAAAAGGCACCCTCATGCCCTCTTTGCGTTCTCTTCTTTCGATGCTCCTTGTTGCTGCGGTTTTTTCTGTCGCACCTTGTGCTTCTGTTGAGCTGTATGCGGCGGCGGTCAACGCCGAGGCAAGCAAGCCTGCCGAAACGGTTGCTAAGGCCCCTGCGGTTGCCACAGAGGGAAAAGTTAATAAAACAGAAGAAACTGACAACGTGGTCAAGCCTTCGGTCGAGGCGACGGATACCGTCGCGCCGATGCCAATGGCCTTGCAGGCTCAGGCTGAGCCGTCAGAGAGTGTTTTGGCCCTTTTAAAGGCGCAAAAGGGGATTGACCGTTTTGTCAGTCTTCTTCTTGAAGATGGACACGAAAAGCTTTTGATCGATCCCAAAGCGAAGGTCACGGTTTTTGCGCCGACAGATGCGGCTATGGATCAATTGCCGCAGGCGATTGCCGACAAATTAGATCAGGATCCTGCGGCGCGGCATCAGTTTGTCTCTTACCACATGATTGTTGGCTCGGTCATTCAGACAGGTAATCTCAAAGGCCGTCAGATTGCACCCTTTACGGCGGCTGGGGCCGCTGTCAGCATCGACGGGCTTGGCCATAGTGTCACCGTTAATGGCGCGCCGATTGTTTTGGCCGACATCCAAGCGCCTGGCGGCATCTTGCAGGTTTTGGGGGGCGTTCTTTTACCGCCACAGCTGACGCCGATTGCGCCCGAAGATTTAGTCCCGCCCAAACAAGAGAAAGGCGCGCCGCCTTTAGCCGCCTCGGTTCTTCAAAAGCATGAGGCGCTGGTGGCTGCGGCGGGGACCGACGGCGCCGAGATGCCTGCACCGGCAAAAAGCTCGCTATGGGATCGCTTGGTGGTCCGGGCTAGGGCTTTTTGGCAGGCGTTGAAAGCGAAATTCTTTTAAGGCTTACTTTTCTTTTTCGGTTTGCTGGCGTTTCAGGATGTAGACAAGTTTGCGCAAGGCAACCTGCCTAAGATCGGCGACGCTGGCGGCGGCAGGGCCTTGGATCACGGCTTCGGTGCCGGTCGCGACGTCGATGGCCGTCATGCGGACGATGGCGCCAACGGTTTTGGCTTCGAAGATGACGCCGGAAGGCGTGCAATCCGTCAGCATTTAAGCCGCGCCTTGACGAGTCGTTTTTTTCGCGAGCGGATAGCGGCGCAGATCGCAGCGCGGGCATTCGTCGCTTTCGGCGTTACAGCACCGCGCGGCAATATCATAATCGCAATAGGCGCAAAGCGCGCGCGGATGCGGCATGGTGATTTGGTGTTTGTCGATTTGAAACCCTTCTTTTTTGAGCGCTTGGAGAACGCGCGAGAACGTTTCAGGCTTGATGTTCAAAAACGCGGCGATCAAGGATTTATCATAGGGCAGATCCAGCGGCCTGCCTTCCAAGCCGCCTTCGCGGAACAGGTTTAGCAAAAACCAGCAAACGCGCGCTTGGGCATCGCGTAACGTGATTTGCTCAAAATGAGCCGACAAGCGGGCCAGACGGTACGAGCTGGCGGCAAAAAAATTAGTGACAAGCTCTTTATGCCGCGCCAAATGTTCGCGCACGGTTGTCAGGGGCAGAACCAAAAGCCGCGCCTTTGTCACGGCGCGCGCGCTGACCGGGCTTGGGCCGCTTTGCAAAACACCAGAATCTAAAAGAGGCTCTTTTTTGCCGAGAATTTGCAAAATGGCTTCTTCGCCTTCGACGTTGCTTTTGAAGATTTTGACCCATCCGTCCAGAAGAACGTAAAACTTGTCCACGCTGCCGCCTTGGATCAGAAAGGTCTCGCCTTTTTCGACAAAAACCAGTTTCGCGGGGCGTAAAAGACTAGCCAGAGCCAGCGGGGCCAAGCCTTTGAAAATCGGCAGCGCGCGTAAAAGATCCAACTGATTCTCGACATCGGCATCCAGAGGCAGGCTGATCAGAGCCGTCTCGGCATCGCGTTCGTCGATGCTTTCGGCGCAAAACTGGCGCAGCGCTGTGAGAATCATATCGCTTTTGGCTGTGAAAAGCGCAAACCACTCAAGCGCGGGCATATCGCGCAAAAGCGGCAAGGTGCGGTCTGTCAAAATAGCCGCGCAAAGCTCATCGCAGAAAATGGCCTTGGGCGAGCTGCCTGCTTTGATCGTGGCGACGGTTTGCTTTTGCTGGTCGTCGGCCAGCGCGAAGAAAAGCCTTTCATACGCCAATTGTTTTTGAATAACAGGTTTAAGGCGCGTGCGCAGCATGGGCGCATCCAGCCAGCCGGGCACACCGGTTTGATCGGCGACGCGGTCGCGGATTTGAATGGTCTCAAGCGCCCAATCGAACAGGTGAAGAAGCGCGGCTTGCTGCAGCGGCGGCATTTGCGGATCGCTGAGCAAGGCCTCGGTCATCAAGGCGTGTAATGGCAATAAAAAGGCGCTGCTATACCAAGATTGAATGCCGCTGGGACGCGCAAAGCGGCTCATAATATCAATGCGCCGGGCGGGCAGATCGGCCAGCGCCTCTTGCAGGGGCCCCAAGCGCGGTGAAAGCTGGGCCGCTTGTTCGGTAAAGCGAGCGCGCGCCGCATCGGTGAGCGTAAATTGATTGCGGATTTCTTGGGCAATCGGTTTTTCTTTGCCCATGTCCTTGCATGCCAAAATAAGCAGGCTTAAAGCGCACTCTTTTTGCAAATTTTGCCAAAGATCAAGGCAGAGGAGAGCAAGGTTCGGCAAGGCGTTGTTCCTAAGCGAAGCAGATAGGGTGTCACAAAAATAAACGCCTTCTTGATCTGGATCAAGAAAAATACCCTGTGGGGCCTGTAAAACTTATCGGCTTCGAAATAATGTGTTTTTTGATCGTAACTTGAAGATTGGCGGGGGCTGCGTTAGGTTTTCTTACTTTTGTCTGCCGTTTGGCCTTGTCCTTTTTAGGCTGACCAATAAGTTATAGGGAGAAACGTTCATGCCTTCATCCGCGATGGCTGTGCCCGTGCCGTTGGCGCGCGGCGTTTTGACGCTGTTGCCTGCGCCTGTTTTGGCGCGGCTGCTTGATGTCTTGATCCAAAAGATGGCGCATCGGCGGCCCAAGCTTTTTGCCAATTTGGCGCGTCTTTCGCCTGCCGTGATCTTGATCGCGCCGTCGGATGTGCCGCATGCCTTTCTTTTGCATGTCGGGATTGAAGCGCCTTTTATCAGCTTGGCCGCCGACGATCATGACGCGCCCAAAGCCGTTATTCGTGGCACGTTAGAGCGCTTGATCGATATGCTGGAAGGGCGAACCGATGGCGACACGCTGTTTTTTGCCCGCGATATTTCGGTGACAGGCGATACCGAGGCTATTGTCGCGCTGCGCAACACGCTAGACCGTGAAGAGATCGCTTTGATGGACGATGTGACCGCTTTGGCGGGGCCTTTTGCCCAGCCCGCGCGCCGGTTGATCGCGGGGCTTGGCCATTTGACCGATGCCATCCTGCGCCAAGCCGAGACCGCCCATGATCGTTTGCATGACCGGCAGACAACAACAGTTGAAAGAGAGGCCTCATGACCGATCGCACGCCCTATCTTGAGCTTGTCTGTCCAGCCGGGACGCCTGCGGCCTTGCGCGCCGCCATCGAAGCCGGGGCCGATACGGTTTATTGCGGTTTCCGCGATTGCACGAATGCGCGGAATTATCCCGGCCTTAATTTCGATGTCGATGAAATGGCCGAAGGCATTTCATACGCCCATGATCGCGGACGCAAGGTTTTGATCGCGATCAATACTTTTCCGCGCGCGGGCGATATGGGGCCCTGGCAGCGCGCCATCGACAACGCCGCTGCCTTGGGCGCCGATGCCGTGATCTTGGCCGATGTCGGCGTGTTGGATTACGCACACCGCACGCATCCCAAGCTGCGCCGCCATTTGTCGGTGCAGGCGGCGGCCGCCAATGCGCTGTCAATTGGCTTTTTTCGCGAAACGTTTGGCATCAAGCGCGTGGTTTTCCCGCGCGTTCTGTCGGTTGAGCAAGTGGCCGATCTGGTCAGCGCGATTGGGATCGAATCCGAAGTCTTTGCTTTTGGCAGCGTGGGGTCAATGTCCGAAGGGCGTTGTTTCCTGTCGTCGTATTTCTCGGGCTTGTCACCCAGCAGCGATGGCGTTTGCGCGCCCGCCAGCCACGTGACCTACCGCGAGGAAGGGGACAAGGTGATTTCCTGCCTTGGCGGCGTGCAGTTGAACTGTTTTCAAAAGGACGAAGCGGCGGCCTATCCCACGCCGTGCAAAGGCCGCTATGTCGTGGGTGGTAAGCCCAACTATCTTTTTGAAGAGCCCATCGGCCTGAATGCCATCGATATCTTGGCTCAATTAAAGGCCGCAGGCGTCACCGCGCTCAAGATCGAAGGGCGTCAGCGCAGCCGCGCTTATGTCACCGAAGTCGTCAGCACGTTCCGCAAAGCGATTGATGCTTTGGCATCGGGGGCGGGGCCGCTGGCGGCGAATAATTTAAAAGCCATCGCCGAAGGCGGGCGCGAAACCTTTGGAGCCTATAAGAAAGGATGGCGCTAATGGCCAAGACAACGACCAAACCGGCAGGGGCCACCAAAGCCAAGAAAGCGGCAACGAAAGCCCCCAAAGCGCCCGCCAAAGCATCCGTTAAGGTGCGCACCGCGTCTTCAAAACCGCCGCAGAAAGCCGCCAAGCCTTCCAAGGCGGGGCTGACGCTGGGGCCCGTTCTTTTCAATTGGTCGCCCGAGGTCTGGCGCGATTATTATTTTCGCGTGGCCGACGAAGCGCCTGTCGATACGGTTTATGTGGGCGAAGTTGTTTGCTCTAAGCGTGAGCCTTTTTTCGAGCCCCACCGCCAAGCCGTGATCGAGCGTTTGCAGCGGGCGGGCAAAACGGTTGTTTTGTCGTCGCTGGCGCTGATGACGACCGAGCGTGAGATCCAAAGCCTTCAAGAAGCGGCGGCGTCGGGCCTGTTGGTCGAGGCCAACGATGTGGCCGCGCTTTCGGTCTTGGCGGGGCGTCCCTTTGTTGTGGGGCCCTTTATCAATGTTCTGAACGAGGGCGCGCGCGATTTTATGACGCGGCAAGGGGCTGTGCGTATTGTCGTGCCGGTTGAGATCACGCAAAGCGCTGTCGCGCTGCTAGCCCAAGGGGCCAAGACCCCGCCGATTGAGATGCAGGTTTTTGGCCGTCAGCCGCTGGCGGTGTCGATGCGCTGCTATCATTCGCGGGCGCAGGGGCGCGACAAGGATCACTGCCGTTTGGCCTGTGCCGCCGATGCCGACGGCCTTTCGATCGAGACGATGGATGGCCAGCCTATTTTGGCGGTCAATGGCACCTCGGTCCTGTCGCAAGGCTATGTGTTGCTGTTGGATGAAATGCTTGCCCTTCAAAAACAAGGTGTTAGCTATTTCCGTTTGATGCCGCATACCCAAGATATGGTCCAAATTGCGACGCTGTTTCGCGCCGTTTTGGATGGCAAGGAATCGCCCGATTCGGCGCAGGAAAAACTGCGCCTGATCGTTCCAAATGTTCCTTTTATCAATGGCTTTATGCATACAGCGGCAGGCATGCGCTGGGTCGATCGGGCCTCATAAAAGGCCCCTTCGATCCTTTTTGCACCCGCGAAGAGGACAAACTTATCCCCCTGTTTCACACTATCCACATGGCGACTCGCATTCCCTTCCGGGGGGATCTGTGGCATTAATAATCTCCCTTCTGATCCGGGCTCGAATTGAACGCTGTTTTCTTTGAAAAAGCGTCCAAGGGGAGAGAAAATTGGTTAAAGAACGTTACGTTTTCTTAACGTCTCTTTTTGTCTTTTTTTGATATGGATCAAGTCCGGGTACCATGTTTTGTGTTTACATACGACTTGTCACCTAGATATAGTGGGTGATGAAAAAAATCTGTTGCTTCTTTTCCCCTCTCTCTGATTCGAAAACCCCTTGGAGGATGTTCAATGTTGGATAACGCGACCGCCCGTGTCATTCCCTTCGATTTGCGCTCCGGTTCTTCCGATCGTGCAGCGCAGCAAGACGCGGGTACACGCATCAATTGCTCGCATACTGTCGAAGAATATCTCTCCAAGTCCGACTGGCGCATCAATGCGAACGCCAATGTCGGCTACAGCCATGCGGGTCTGGTGAACAATATCGCGGGGAAGGTGATTGCGAACTTCTGGCTGGATGAGGTTTATACCTCGGAGGAAGGCCGGGCGCACCGCGAAGGCGATTATCATATTCATGATCTGGACAGCCTGGCGGGTTATTGCGCGGGGTGGAGCCTGCGTCAGTTGCTCAGCGAAGGATTCAATGGCGTCACGGGCCGCGTTTCCAGCCGTCCGCCGCGTCACTTCCGCGAAGCTTTGGGCCAGATGGCGAACTTTCTTGGCATCTTGCAGTCGGAATGGGCGGGCGCGCAGGCTTTCAGCTCGTTCGACACCTATTTGGCGCCGTATGTTTTCCGCGACCAATTGGACGATGTCGAGATCCGCAAGGCCATTCGCCAATTCGTTTATAATTTGAACGTTCCGGCGCGTTGGGGCCAGTCACCCTTTACGAACGTGACGCTCGACATCACGGTGCCGGACGATCTGAAGGAACAGATGCCGATGGCGCGTGGCGACCATTTGTTCGCGCATCTGAAAAAGAACACGGATGAATTGCTGTGGATTGCCAAGCAGCGCCGTTCGTCGATCAAGTCGCTGACCGATATGACCTATGCCGACTTCGTGCCGGAGATGGAACGTATCGTTTTGGCTTACTATGATGTGATGACCGAAGGCGACAGCACGGGGCAGCCTTTCACGTTCCCGATCCCGACCGCCAACATCACCGAAGATTTCGACTGGAACAGCAAAATCGCCGATGCTCTGTTCGAAAATGCGGCCAAAGTGGGCAGCACCTATTTCCAGAACTTTATCGGCAGCCAGTACACGCGCGGCATGAATGGCGAAAAGATTTCGAACCCGGAAGCTTACAAGCCGGGCGCGGTGCGCAGCATGTGCTGCCGTTTGCAGCTGGATTTGCGCGAATTGCAAAAACGCGGCAACGGTCTGTTCGGATCGGCTGAAATGACGGGCTCGATCGGCGTTGTGACGATCAACATGGCGCGTCTTGGCTATCGCTTCAAAGGCGATGAGGCGGGCTTGGTCGAAGAAATCTATCGCCTGATGGATTTGGCCAAAGGCACACTTGAGAAAAAGCGCGTCTTTGTGAACGAAATGTTCGAACGCGGCCTTTATCCCTATACGCGCCGTTATCTGTCGTCGTTCCGCAATCACTTCAGCACGATCGGCGTCAACGGCATGAACGAGATGGTCGTGAACTTCTCGGACGGCAAGGAAGATCTGACGAAAAAGGACGGCATTGATATGTGCTTGCGCCTTTTGGATTTGATCCGCGCGCGCTTGCGGTCGTATCAGGAAGAATCCGGCAACCTGTACAATCTGGAAGCCTCGCCTGCCGAAGGCGCGACCTATCGTTTTGCCAAGGAAGATCTGAAGCGCTTCCCCGATATCATTCAATCGGGCACGCATCCCAGCGTGTACTATACAAACAGCAGCCAGATCCCCGTCGGTCACACGGACGATCCGTTTGAAGCGTTGGATTTGCAGAACAAGCTTCAGTGCAAATACACAGGTGGCACGGTGCTGCACATGTATATGAACGAACGGCTTGATAGCGCCGATTCCTGCCGCCGTCTGGTGCGCACGGTTCTGGAAAATTACCAGTTGCCGTACATCACGATCACGCCGGTTTTCTCGGTTTGCGATACGCATGGTTATCTCAATGGCGAACAGCCGACCTGCCCGCATTGCGGCGAGAAAACACAGGTTTGGACACGCGTCATGGGCTACTTCCGCCCGGTGGACAGCTTTAACATCGGCAAAAAGGGCGAACATCGCGAACGTAAGCAGTTCACGCAAGAAGCGGCGATGAAGCACTGCGGCTGCTGCGAGTAAGAAGAAAGCATTCGGCATTTGGCATTCAGCATTCGGGGTAAAAGAATGGGGGTGCTGAATGCCGAAAAGCTTGCGCCTTTCTGTCCCTTTCGTCATCCCCGCGACCTGTCTCGCCGAAGCGCGTAGCGCGTAGGGAGAAGGCGGGGATCCAGAGGGCCAGGACGAAAGCGCATAGGAAGAATGTCATTCTGTGCGCCGCCGGATAAACCGACTGGATCCCCGCCTCCGCGGGGATGACGAAAAAGGGAGAGATTTTCTCTGAATGCCTGAATGCTGATCTGTTTTGCGAAACCTTTGCTCGCGGGCGGACGATGCCCTTGATCCTATTCTGTTGATACGCCATGACGACACCTTGCCTTTACGAGATTATGCCGTTTACGCTTTTGGATTTTCCGGGCGAGATGGCGTGCGTCGCGTGGTTTTCGGGATGCAATATGCGGTGCGTGTATTGCCATAACCCCGACATCGTTTTGGGGCAGGGGACAAAGAGCGACGACGAGCTTTTGTCTTTTCTGGAAACGCGCCAAGGTCGTTTGACGGGGGTTGTTTTTTCAGGGGGCGAAGCGACGCTTTACAAAGGCCTGCGCGGCTTGATTGAAAAAGTCAAAGCCATGGGCTTTAAGATCAAGCTTGATACCAATGGAACGCGCCCTGCCGTTGTCGCCGATCTTTTAGCGGCGGGGCTTTTGGATTATGTCGCGCTGGATTACAAAAGCCCGCGCGTTTTGATGAAAGCGATCACCGGCAACGATAAATATTGGGACGATTTTCAGCAAAGCCTCGGTCTGCTGATCCAGGCTTCTGCGGCGGGGATGGGCTTTGAAGTGCGCACCACGGTGCATCCTGATTTAATGGATGTCGAAGCCCTTGCCGCCATCATCGATGATTTGGATCGCCAAGCTTTTGCCGGGACCTATTACATTCAAAATATTGCTTCGACGGGCGATAAGACCCTTGGCGGCATTGCCGAGCCCAGCGGCCAGTTGGCCCGCGACAAGCTGCCTGTGCCGCGCCATTTTAAGCTGGCTTATCGCAATTTCACCGACCCGCCTGCACAGAAATAGATATAAAACAAAGACTTATGTTGTTTTCTGTGAGAGCCGCGCCTTTATTCATTTGTTCTCAATAACTTATTGCTAGACTGCGCTAAGAGTAGAGATTTTTATTTTTTGAGTTATTGCGATGAACAAGGCCAAGCTTTTAGCTTCATGCGCACTTGCCGGGACTTTGATCGCCGCTCCTTTTACGAGCGCGCGCGCGGTCGATCCGTCGGCACCGCCGCCCGATCCTGAAAAACAGCTCATTCACAGCTATAACCAGCATGTCAAAGTCACGCAGCAAATCCTTCAGCGTCAAATCAGCGGCAAAACAGCGGGCGCGTTTGACGATGGTCAGATTCTGAAAGGTGTCTATGCCGGTGGTGGCATGGCCGCAGGCAACGAAGCCGCGATTGCGACGGCTTTTCACGATTTAACCATTATGGCCAAAGCGCTTGAGAAAAACGGCGGCGATCTGAAAGGCGCTGTTGATGTCGTGACGGCGTATCAAAACAATCCGGCGCGCGCCTATCAAGAAGGCGTGGGCAACATGCGCGCGTTTGATGGCGCGGTGGGGGCGTCGGCGGGCGCCGAGACGATGATGTTTGCGCATAGCAGCAACCATTATCTCGGCCCGATGAATTTTTCGAACGAGCTGGTACAAAAAGGCCCTGACGGCAAGCCGTTGTTTATGAATATCGGGCAGGGCTTTCAAAATGGCTTTGAGACTCTTTCGGGCCACAATGCCAGCGAATGGAAAACAATGATGGCGGCGGCGGCCAATCCGACGCAAGCGATCGCCAAGTTTGTGACGGCAGCCGTTGATAAAGGGGGAAACCTCAAAGAAGCCTATAATGCCGTCAGCGGCGCGGATAAAGGCATTGTACCGCGCGGCATGAATATCGGCATGTTGGATGATTCCGTCGCCGGGCGCAATCACGCGCAAGTGGGGTTGGATCCGGCCAAATTGGCCGCCGAGAATAAAACGCCACTGTCGATTGCGCTGACAAAAATCAACCCGGACGGAACGCCTGAGCGCGTGATGATGGACAAGTTTTCATCGCCTCAGGAAATGCATGACCGCGGAATCGATGCCTGTCGTATTATGGGAATTGCAGATAATGCGACGACCCAAGGCGCGAAATTCTATGATGCGAAAATGGGTTATGCCATTCCCATTGATGGGGCGGGCAAGGCCGATACATATGTCGTTATGGGCCCCGCGCCGGAAGATAAAGGAGTCTCGCAAACATCTGTCGGCAAAATAACCGGCAAACTGATCGATAATTTTTCATGGGTGATGACCGAAGACCGCGGTCAGGCGAACAAAATCATGGAATGGGGCGAAAAAACATCGGCGCAGAATGAAGCCCTTTACAACAAACTTCAGCAAGAAGGTAAAATCGTTTATTTCGGCGCACCTGCAGGGGCCAAGGGGTTGGCGTCGACAGAAATGAGTTCAGAGAAAATCAACGCGCAGATGAAGGCGACCTATGAGAATATCGTTGAAAAATATGGTATTCCCGCGCTTCAAAATATGGGGTTGGCAAAAGACAACCTCGGCGCGCGGCCTCATCCTCCTGCCGCGTGGGATGCGCCTGCGAAATACGGCCAAGACCAGTGGTATGACAAGGTTATGAAGGGTGGCACGCCAGAAGAAAAGGCGCTGCTCGATCGCTATGGTTTGTCCAAGGACAAGGGGAACCCTGCGGCGGAGACGTCGCAAACCACTCCGCCAGGCGACGCTCAACGGCGACACGGTTATAACCAGATGAGGTTGGAAGCCGCGCATAAGGCTCCGGCGGAAGCGCCTTCCGAAGGTGAAAGCCAGAAAAAAGTGGCCGAAAACGCAGCCAAACCGCGCCCCTTTGTCGCTCAGATGGGGCTGTAGAGTCCATTAACCATGAGTTTTCCTTGATGCTTTCAACAAGCATCGTCTAGAAAGAAGATCGGTCATTAAGGAAAAAAATAGTGGCGGCCGATTTATTTAAGGAAAACATATGTCTCAGCTCCCTTTATCGGAAGGCGCTTTGTCCGATGTCGCCGACATGGCGGAATTGCTTGCCGAAACGGTTCAGACTGTCGCCAAAGAATGTGGTCGCCCCCCTGATGAAGTTTTGCCTGCCATTTTAAACGAGCTGGAACGGCAAACCCGTCTGATCGTCTCGCCACCTGTTGTCGTGAGCGCGCCCGAAGCCCCTGCAAAAACGGTGCGCCCGCCCGCAGCAAAATCTGCGCCGAAACCGGTTACCCCGCAAGTTGTCGTTAAAGAAGAGGTTGTCGGTAAGAAACCGGTTTTAGAGGCCGCGAGCAATCAAGAAAACCTGACAGAAGAAAACAGGCCCGAGATCGAAGCGCATGTCCGGCAAGCTTTTCAAGACGTGCGTCGGGCCAATCCATCCATGAATAATCGAGAATTGGCTCAAGTTTTTGGAACGAATGCGCAGATTATCGCCGGTATTTATATGACCAACGCGGCGCTGCCGCGAAGCTTAGGCGCGCGCGACGGCGGGGGGATTGCGCCTTTGTTCCGAAAGAACTTCCCGGCTGTTTATGCGCTTCATGCCGAAGCGCTGAAGGCTTTTGATTATTTGAATGCGCAAGCTTCGCAGGAAAAAGGTGCTGCGCAGAAAGTCCGTGTGACCGTTTTGGCGCCTGCCACGCGTAGCCAAGTTCAAAGGTCAGCGACTGCTTGGCGTCAAACCGTTGAATCTATCGAGCAAGGCGGCCTTACGTTGTCTCATACACTTGATGTAGCGCGGCAAGCTGGGACAACGACGGCGGCGCGTAAGCCAGCACTTTCTCAATCCACGGATAAAAAGGCTATGCCTTCGGCGCAGGCACCGCTGCCGCGTCCCAAGCGCCCCACGACGCCGCTTGAGGCTTTGCGGCAAGAGATGTCCGTTTTTGTCGCCGAGATCATACACAACAACGTTTTGCCTGACTTGCCCATGGGGGAAGGTGGAGCCGGAACGTTGCTTGAGGCCATCCGAAAAGGCGATCCATCCGTTTCGCTTGAAAATTGCTATCAGGTTTATCGGACGCTTTGCGATGCTTGCGGGTTGCAGCCCGATCGGAAAAGAACGGCCTTGGATATGCGTGCCTATATGATCCGCCGCACGTTTACCGACGTCGGTCGCGCTGAAGGCATCGTTTTGGGATCGTAAAAGCTATCTTTTCGCTTCAAGAGCGGCACATAGCGCGGCAAAAGTCTCGGAGACAGGGCTTGCCGCGCGGTGAGACAGATAAAAACCGCCCGTTTTGTGAAGCCAAGCCGTGACCGTTTGCGCCGGTTCTTCATCTGGCAAAAGCAAATGCAAAAAAACAAGCTGCGGCTGAAAGGTTGTAAACAAGCGAATGCGCGCTTGCCAGGTTTCCAAATCTTTTTCACGAAAACGACTGCACAAAACCAATTGAGCGCGGCGCGGGACAGGCGATAGCGGCGGTAAGGTATCGCTTGAAACGCAAGGCGGCAGAAGCGGGGCGGCAAAAGCGCCAAACCCGCCCGCGCCAATCATGGTGCTGGGCAGGGCGCTGTCCAGCCACATCAAACGGTCGCCGTCTTCCAGCTTTAAGCGGCCCAGGGCAAGCATCAAGGCATAGGCCTCATCCAAAAGCGCGCGCTGATCAAACAAATCGGGCGACCGCTCCAGCCAAAGGCAAAGGGTTTGGACGGCTTCGGTTTCTCTTTCGCGGACGATCAATTTGTCCGTTCGCGCCGATTGCCGCCAATCGATCAAGGTTGCCGCTTCGCCATCTTGATAGGGGCGAAAATGCCAATACCCATCATGGGGCGCAGGCGGGCGATGCGCGCGCACCGTTTGCCGAAAAATATGCGTTAGCCTTTCGGCTTCAAGCATCAAAGGATGGGTTGCGTGGGCGTCGCCTTGCATGTTTTCTTAGGCCGGGATTGTTTGTATCAGTGCATTCAAGACGTCTTTCATGGCCACGCCGTCGGCGCGAGCGCGGAAGTTTAAAGACATACGATGTTGCAGAACAGGGCGGATCAAAGCGCGCAGATCGTCAAAGGTGGGCGCAAGGCGTCCATCTAAAAGCGCGCGGGCGCGAATGCACAAAGCCAGGGCTTGCGACGCGCGCGGGCCGGGGCCCCATGCGACATAATCTTTGACGATGGGCAGGCTTGAGCCGTGCGGGCGGCCTTCGCGGACAAGCGTCAGAATGGCTTCGATGATTTTGTCGGCCACAGGCATTTGGCGAACCAAGGCCTGACAGTCTTTCAGATCTTGCGCATACAAAATGGTGCGCGGCGCAGTGTCGGCGGTCTGCATGACTGTCGTTTGCAGCATCATCTTTTCGGCTTCGCGCGACGGATAATCCATATCAATCTGAAGAAGAAAACGATCCAATTGAGCCTCGGGCAACGGATAGATGCCTTCTTGTTCCAACGGGTTTTGTGTTGCCAAGACATGGAACGGGCTGGGAAGCGCATGCTCACGCCCCGCGACGGTCACGCGGCGTTCTTGCATCGCTTGCAACAGCGCGGCTTGCGTGCGGGGGCTGGTACGGTTGATTTCATCGACCATCAGGAATTGGCTAAAAACAGGCCCCTGCACAAAACGAAACGCACGTTTGCCGTAATCGCCTTCTTCCAAAACTTCAGCGCCGATCACATCCGATGGCATCAAATCGGGCGTGCATTGAATCCGGCGGCTTTCAAGCCCCAGAACTTTGGCCAGCGCCATAACAAGGCGCGTTTTGGCGACGCCAGGCAAACCAATCAGCAAGATATGCCCGCCCGAGACCAAGGCCGTCAGGGTATCTAAAATAGCTTGGTCTTGACCAAAGATCACACTTGCCGCTTCTTTGCGCGCATCGTTCAATTTGATGATGGCGATATCCAGCGCTTTCATCGTTTCGGCGCTTAACGGCTCGGTCGGGGAAAAATCAGACACGGAAAGACCCACCTTTGGCAAAAGAAACAACACAGAAAAACGTAGCAAACAGGTGTTAAGAAATAGCAACGAAAGCCTTTTTTTCAAGATTTACCCCTAAAAAATGATTAAGATGCATCCATGACAAAGCTTAAGGATTGGCCTTTCTTACACGACCCCGATTTGGCGCAGATTTGGGACGCTGTTGAGGCGCAGCAAACAGGTGTTTTGCGCGTCGTGGGCGGCATTGTGCGCGATACGCTGCTGGGGCGGCGTTTGGGCGATTGTGATCTCGCCGTGGCTTTACCGCCGGATCAAGTCCGGGCGCTTTTGCAGGCTAAAGGGATCAAAGCCGTTCCGACAGGGCTGGCGCATGGAACGGTGACGGCTGTGTGTGGTGGGCGCGGGTTTGAAATCACCAGCTTGCGTTGCGATGTCGCCACCGATGGTCGCCACGCGCAGGTCGCCTTTACGGACGATTGGGCCGAAGATGCGGCGCGTCGCGATTTTACGATCAATGCCTTGTATGTTGATCGGGCAGGGAAGCTTTACGATTTTGTTGGCGGACAGGCCGATCTTGCCGCGCGGCGCTTACGTTTTATTGGCGTGGCACTGGCGCGCTTGACCGAAGATTATTTGCGTCTTTTGCGCTATTTTCGCTTTGCGGCCGAGCTGGACTGGCCCGCCGATGATCTCGAAGCGCTGGCGGCTTGCGCGGCAGCGCGCACGCATCTTTCCAGCCTGTCGGTTGAGCGCATTTGGCACGAGGTGAAGCGCTTATTGGGGGCAGATGCTCCCTTGGGCGTTCTGACAAAGATGGAGCAAACCGGGGTTTTAGGTACGCTTTTACCTGAAAATACAGGGGTTGAGACCCTTGCGCGCCTTTTATCGTTCGCGGCGTCGGCTCCGGCTGAAACAGATGCCTTACCGCTTGTTTTGCTGCGGCTTTTATCTCTCTTGCCGCCAGATAAAGAAGCGATCGCGGTGCTGGCGAAGCGGTGGCATTTGTCAACGCGCGAGAAAAAAACGGCTTTGGTTCTTTTCGAGGTTGCCCATCGGTTTGATCGTGCCCTTGCGCCGCGCGCAGCCCTTTATGCGGCGCGCGCGCATCCTGTGGGGGGGCTGTTATTGGCCGCCGCGCAGGGAAAAATCGCGGACCTTGCCCCTTATTGGGCCGCCTTGCAGAAAGGGCCGCTTCCCGTTTTTCCTTTGAAAGGCAAGGATCTTCTGGCTTTAGGCATGCCGCAAGGCGCTCAGATTGCGGTGTTTTTGGCGCGTTTGGAGAGCTGGTGGATCGAGAACGACTTTAGACCCGATTTGACGGCTTGCCGTGAAAAAGCAAAAGCGTGGCTTGACGCTTCTGCTTAGTGGACGCTTGTCGGCTCCATTTCGTTTTGACGGACGGTTGCAAAGGCTGTGTCACGCTCGGGAACCATCGCCAGCGGCGTGCCGTCGGCTGCGTAAATCGCATGAACACGCTGTCCCGCGATCTGGATCACTTTGATATAGGCCGTATCGTCAAGACCCAACCGAAAAAACTCTTCTTTGCTCGGCGGGCGTGTCATACCTGTTAGCATTCCAACCACCCCTTTCGTTACCCTGCTTTTTCATCGAAAAAGCGAAACAAATAGCCGCATACTTACGAGAATAGCGAAAAGCCCATAAGAAATCCTTAATTACGAACCCGGATTGATGCTGTTTCTTAAAAAAGGCCTCTTTCTTAAAGATGGGAAGGCATGGGCGTTTTGACAAGAGGGCTTGCGGTTGATTGCGAATCAATTGAATCTTGCTAAGATGCAAACCTAACGTGATAGAAAAAGTGCGTTCATGCCTTTTGTCTTGATCGCTTGGACTGTTTCTTTTCCGGCCTTTCTCTTGGCCCCCTAACCAACGGATATCTTAACCATGGCCCAGAAAATCCTTTATTGGAGCTCGATCGTTTTAGCCGGTCTGGCTCTGGTTTTGTTTTTGGCGAATGCGACGCTGATTTCGCGTAACCAAAAGATGCAAGCTGAAGTGGCTTCGCGCCAGTCGACGATGGAATTGTTTACGGTCTTGAGCCCGCTGAACCAAAATCTGGCACAGATTATGGCCCAGTCTGCCGTGAAAAATCACGACGAAGCGATGCGCGAATTGCTCGCCTCGCAGGGCATCACAATCAACAATAATGAAGCGGCAAAAGAAGCGCCGAAGGCGCCTGCCGCGCCTGCCGCCGATGCCGCGAAAACCGACAAGAAATAAGGGAGAGTTTCGATGAGCCAAGATAAATGCACCAGCGGCGATATGCCCTGCCTGTTGCTTCCGATTTTTCTCGTCTCGCTGACGATGGCGGGCTTTTTCGGTTTTCAGTCGTATCAGGTGTTAAAAGAAAAGACATCGCTTGAGCTGGCCTATCATCAGCAAGAAGAGCCGTTGAAAGCCGTCGATAATATGTCCAAGCAAATGGGGGGCCTGATCACCGGGATGAAAAAGCTAATGGATCAAGGCAATCCTCACGCCAAGGAAATCATGGAAAAGCTGGTCGCCGAGACTCAAATGTCGGCGCGTAGCGGTAACCGTGGCGCGATGTTCCTGCTTGATCGGATGATCTCGGGCGGTATTTTGCGCGTCGAAAAGCCGGGCGAGGCAGGTAATGCTGCCGAAAAAGCCCCTGTTCCGGCAGCGTCTGAGCCCGCCACGCGCGGGCCCGTGAAGCCATAAGCGGCGCATGCATTCTCAGATAAAGGGGGCCTTTACGGCCCCCTTTGTTTTAGAAAAAACGATGCCGGAAATATGAAAGGGAATACGTGCTTGAAGCCCTTTAAAAGGCATGATAGGCTTTGCCCATGATGCAGCGCCTCTCTCATGCAGCTTTTCAGGCTGCCAACGCACAGGAAGTCGGTCTTCGCCGGTCTTTCGGCGTTTTCGATGCGCGTTATGCTTTCTTTTATTGGTTCCGGTAAAACCGGATCAACGCAGCCTTTTCCCCCTTACAATTTGTTTTCCTTCTTTGCCCTTGATGGCAAGGCAGGCGTTTATCAAACGTTGCAAGACAATCAGGAAGAAATCAAATGACACTGGATCCGATGCCCCCCTTAGAGATGGAAGATTACAAGCCTGAATCTGAATGGACGCCTGCAAGTTGGCGCGGCAAAAAGGCTGGGCAACAACCGGCCTATGACGATCCTGCGGCGTTGCGCGATGCCGAAGTCCGTCTTGGCAAATTGCCGCCGCTTGTTTTTGCAGGGGAAGCACGCAAGCTGAAAAAGAATTTGGCGCGCGTGGCGGCTGGCAACGCTTTCCTGTTTATGGGGGGCGATTGCGCTGAAAGCTTTTCCGAGTTCAGCGCCAACAACATTCGCGACACGTTCCGCGTTATTTTGCAAATGTCGATCGTATTGATTTTCGGCGGCGCGACCCCGGTTATCAAAGTGGGACGCATGGCGGGCCAATTTGGCAAGCCGCGCAGCGACGACAACGAAACGCGCGATGGCGTCAGCTTGCCCAGTTATCGCGGCGACATCATCAACGATCTGGCCTTTACGCCTGAAGCGCGGCGACCCGATCCCGAGCGTATGATTGCCGCCTATAACCAAGCGGCGGCGACGTTGAACTTGCTGCGCGCTTTTGCGCAAGGCGGCTACGCCGATTTGCATGAGGTGCATCGTTGGAATCTGGGCTTTGTCGAGCGCAGTTTACAAGGTGCCCGTTACCGCGATATCGCGCGCCGTATCGACGAAGCGTTAGAATTCATGTCGGCTTGCGGCGTGACAAGCGAGACGACAAAGTTTATGCGCGAGACCGAGTTTTACACCGCGCATGAAGGCTTGTTGCTGCCTTACGAAGAAGCGCTAACGCGCATCGACAGCACGACGGGCGATTGGTACGACGTGTCGGCGCACATGCTGTGGGTCGGTGATCGCACGCGCGCACCCGATGGCGCGCATGTCGAGTTTTTGCGCGGCGTTAAAAATCCGATTGGTCTGAAATGTGGCCCGACGTTGCCGCCGGATGATCTCATCCGCTTGATCGATCTTTTGAACCCGCAGAACGAGCCGGGACGTCTGACATTAATCGCGCGTATGGGGGTGGACAAGGTCGGCGATTACCTGGCGCCGCTTTTGCGTAAAGTGAAGGAAGAAGGGCGGCAAGTCGTTTGGTGTTCGGACCCCATGCATGGCAATGTCGAAAAGACAAGCGTTGGGTATAAGACTCGCGATTTCGACAGAATCCTGTCCGAAGCCCGCAGCTTTTTCGAGATCTGCACAGCCGAAAACGTCTGGCCAGGCGGCATCCATCTGGAAATGACCGGTTGCGATGTGACGGAATGTGTCGGCGGCGCGGCTCAATTGACCGAAGCCGATCTTTCAAGCCGCTATCTGACGCATTGCGATCCGCGCTTGAATGCCTCTCAAGCCCTTGAAATGGCGTTTCTTGTTGCCGATCACTTGAAAACGTTACGCGCCTGTAAACCGGCGCTTGACGACTAAAAAGAACAAAAGACGCGTCGCTTGAAGGGCTTGGGGCCCAAAAGGCGACGCGTCTTCTCCTCGTTTGACTATATCTCCTTGGCGTTAACGGTAAATACGTTTATGCTCGCTGAAAGCAGCGTCAGGCGGTGGGTTTTGGCCCTCGCATGGCCCCCATTTTATCCCTCGATTTAGACAAGGAGGCTTTCCTATGAAGCGACAAATTTATCTTGCCGCGGCGTTTTTCGCGCTGATGACGGCTCCGGCTCTGGCAGGAACCGCGACCTATACGGACGGGACCGGCGCGTGGCGCTCGACCGGGTGCAAACCGCCCAGCCCACCGGCCGCTTATTCTTATGACCCTGAAGTTGCCGCTGAAAATTTGAACAGTACGATGCAACGGAACAATGCCTATGTCGATGCCGTGCACGACTATATGGACTGCGTCAGCAAAGAAGCGCAAAAAGATGCCGAATCTGCGTCAAAGATGATTATCGATGCGGCCCAAGCCGATATCGTAGCCATTCAAAAACAGGCCGAAGCCGTGCAAACGCGTCTGCCTGCTGGGCCCCAGCCCGAAGCCACGAAAAAGCATAAGCGCTAAGCGGCGTTTGTGATGACGACTGTCTTATAGGTTGATGCAAAAAGGGGGAAGCTATGAAGGTCGCGCTTGCGCAGCTGGATCCTGTTGTTGGCGATGTGGCTGGCAATGTAAGCCGATTGGCTTCCCGTTGGGGCGAGGCGGCGCAAAATGGCGCCGACCTTTTGATCGCGACCGAGCTGTATGTGACGGGCTATCCGCCTGAGGATTTGGTTTTAAAACCAAGCCTTCAGAAACTCGTTACCGACGCCGTTGAAGGGCTGGCGCGGATGACGGCCTCGGGGCCCGCCATTTTGCTGGGCGCGCCGTGGATGATCGACGGCAAGCTGTATAACGCGGCGTTGTTGCTTGACGGCGGCGTTGTCTCGGCGGTTGTCCGCAAGCAGTTTTTGCCGAACGAAGGGCCCTTTGACGAAAAGCGGGCCTTTGTCTGCGCGCCTGAAAGCCAAGAGCCTGTCGCATGGCGCGGCATGAAGCTTGGCGTCATGATCTGCGAAGACATGTGGAAGGAAGGGCCGTCTGCGTACCTGCGCGATCAAGGGGCGCAGCTTTTGATCGTTTTGAACGGCAGTCCCTTTGAGCTTGGCAAGCAAATCCAGCGGCACAATCTGGCGATCGAGCGTGCGCGTGAGACGGGCTTGCCGCTGATTTATATCAATCATGTCGGCGGGCAGGACGAGCTTGTTTTTGAAGGCGGTTCGTTTGTTATGTCGGCAGAAGGCGAACTGGTTCTTCAAGCGCCGTTTTGGGAAGAGTCTCTTGTCCCCGTTGTCTTTCAAGAAACAGACGGCAAGCTTGTGCCCGAAAGCGGTAGCGTCGCTTCGATTCAGGATCGTGAAGAAGCGCTTTACATGGCTTTGATGACGGGGCTGCGCGACCATGTGCGGAAAAACAAGTTTTCGCGCGTGATCTTGGGGCTTTCCGGCGGGATTGATTGCGCCCTGATCGCGGCCTTGGCCGTCGATGCTTTGGGGGCCGATCTTGTGCGCTTTGTGATGATTCCCGCGCCGTCGATGCCTATTGAAAATATCGACGATGCAACGGCTGTGGCGCGCGCGCTGGGCAAGCCTTTGGCCTCGTTGCCAGCTTCGCCCGCTTTGGCTGCTTTTGATCAAATCTTGGCGGTTCAGTTTATGGGCTGTCAGCCCGATATGACGGAAATCAACATCGAAAGCCGCTGCCGTAGCGTCATGTTGATGGCTTTGGCCGATAAAAGCCATGCCTTGCTGCTGGCCTCGGTTAACAAGACCGAACTGGCGGTGGGGTTTGCGGCCTTGTACGGCGAAATGGCGGGCGCTTATGCCCCCCTTAAAGATGTCTATAAAACAGATGTCTATCGTTTAGCCCGCTGGCGTAACACACATGTTCCGGCGACGGGGCGCGGGCCTTCCGAGACCATTTTCCCTGAATCTGTTTTGGCTAAAACGCCGTCCAGCGACCGCTATGCGATGATCGAGACCGAAGACCCCATGCCGGCCTCCAGCGAATTGGACGATATTTTGACCGGCCTTGTCGAAGACGATCTGGGCGTCGCCGAGATGGCCGAGCGCGGTATCGAGGCCTCTTTAGTGAGGCGCGTTCTGTTGCGGCTAGACCGGGCCGAATATAAACGCCGCCAAGCCCCGCCGGGGCCGAAAGTTTCACGTCGCCATTTGACGCGGGACCGCAGATATCCTATGACGAACAGATATTTGGACGACTAACCGCCGTTCTTCCGAAAAATGAGAGACCTTTGATGACAAGCCAGCAAGAAAACGCGCGCCGGACCGAAATCTTGAGCCGCATCGACGAAGTTTTGATCGACGCCGCTTTGGATGAAAACGACCCCCATTTTTATCGCGGTAAAGTCCGCGACGTTTATGATGTGCCGGGCGGGCGGCGCGTGATGGTTGCAACGGATCGCCAAAGCGCCTTTGATCAGGTGTTGGCCGCCGTTCCGTTTAAGGGCCAGGTTTTGACCGCGACCGCGCGGTTTTGGTTTGAAGCGACGCAAGACATTTTGCCCAATCATGTCATCGCTTACCCCGACCCGAATGTCTCGGTCGTCAAGTCGCTGACGATGCTGCCTGTCGAAGTCGTTGTGCGTGACTATATGACTGGCTCGACGTCGACGTCGATCTGGCCGATGTACCAAAGCGGTCGGCGCAATATGTATGGAATTTCGTTTCCCGATGGTTTGAAGAAAAACGACAAATTACCCCAAACCATCGTGACGCCGACAACCAAGGGCGGCACTGGTGAACATGATCGCCCCATTACGCCTGCCGAGATTATCGAAGAAAAGCTTTTAACGGCGGACCAATGGGCCGAAGTTGAAAAAGCGGCGCTGGCCCTTTTTGCGCGCGGACGCGATTTGGCGGCGCGGCAAGGCTTGATCCTTGTCGATACGAAGTATGAGTTTGGTTGGGACGAACAAGGCCATTTAACGTTGGCCGACGAAATCCATACGCCGGACAGCAGCCGTTATTGGATCGCCGAATCCTATGAAGCGCGCCGCGCCCGTGGCGAGGAGCCGGACAGTCTGGATAAAGAGTTTCTGCGTCTTTGGATTGCCGCGCGGTGCGATCCGTACAAGGATCCTATCCCCGCCATTCCGCCCGAAACCTTAGCCGATTTTAGCGCGCGTTATATTGCGCTGTATGAAAAAATCTCGGGGCAAACGTTTGTCTTGCCACCGCGCGGGGCGGATGTGAAAGAACGTGTCTTGGCGAGCCTTAAGCCTTTTCTGGCGGCGTAAAGCTGGGCAGCTTGGCAACAAAATCTTTGTCGGTGGCCAGATAGCCCAAAGGGAGGCAGCGTTCGGTTGCCGCTAAAAGACGTTCGATCTGCGGCGTTGCGCGGCGGCGCGCCAGCCACAGGACAAGGCTGATCCAAAGCGGCGTTTCAGGCATCGGGTGAAACGCTTCCTCTCGGTCAAAATCGTACGGATGGGCATAGGTCCAAAGCGCCTGGTTTGCATGCGCTTTTGTAAGCCATTTTTGGACGATGCCAAAAGGAAGCGCGTACAGATAAATCCCGCCTAAATAGGGGATCGACAGCGGACCCAGCGCGTGGACGGGCAGCGGAAACTCGACCATCCCACAAGACCACCGAAACGGCGTTTGGGGCGCTTTGCTCATACCAAAGCGAGAAAACCGCGTCGGCATAAGGCTTGAGGAATAGGCAAAGCCAAGTTTATCCAGCTTCTCAAGCGCCCAGAGGGTCGGTTGCGCCAGCGAATAGCAGGGGGCACGAAACCCTAAAACGGGCGAGCTCGTCGTCTGCTCAAGCCTGTCCTTATCAACATAGGCTTCGCGAAAGAAAATCTCGGGGTGTTCTTTGGTCAGCGGCAAGTGCGTGTGGCTGTGATAGCCGATTTCATGACCACGCGCCGCGATATCGCGCACAAGATCCGGCGCGGCGGCGGCGATGCGTCCAACGGTAAAAAAAGTGGCCTTGACTTGATGCGCATCGCAGAAATCAAGGATGCGTCTTGTCATTGCGACATAACGCCCATCGGGTTCATAGGCAAATGTCGGATCTTCAAAATCGATGGTCAGGTGAAGGCGTGTCACTGTTTAATCGCCTGGACTTCCAACAGAATGGTTAAATCTTTTCCAAAACGTTCTTTGCCGCCGGTGTTTTCGGTCATTTCATAATCGTCGCGTTTCAGAGTCCCGTTGATGGAAAGCCCCATCTCGCCGGTTGATTCATCAACTTTATTTATTTTGACGTTGATTTTAGCGTCTTTGGTAATGCGCCGCGCCGTCAATTTTCCTGAAACGACAGTAACGCCATCGTCGACCACTTGCGCAGGGTCGGTTTGAATAAACGAAACTTCGGGATAGCGCAGCATGTCCAGCATCATCTGAAACTGCGAGATATCGCCACCGAGCGTCATTTGAATGCTGTTGGCATCAATCGCAAAACGTAAATTGTTAATCGTCTTCTGTTCAGGATCATAGCTGTACGAAGCCGTCGCTTGCTTGAAGACCGTCAAAAGGTCAGACAGGCCACGATCACGTACCTTGATCATCGCCATCATTTTTTGCGGGGGAACATAGTATTTATCTTCCGAAGCGAAAGCCGCCTGCGGCGTTAAGCCCAACAGTATTAGGCACAGACAAAAAAGGCAGCCAAGGCGAGTGAGAAAAGAAAAAGAAGATGTCGCCTTGGTTTGCTTCATTGCCAGTATCCTCCAACATGCGCCCAGCCATAACCGCGGCGTTCCCACCGATCATTCGACCAAACCGCCGTCGGGTTGGGGCGAACGGTCAGACGGCCCGGAACCCATGAAAAGTCGCGACCATCGTAAGACCAATAGCCTGGAACCCAAATTTCATGCACAGGATCATCAGCCAACAGTTTTTCTTCAGGCACGGGATCGGGAGGCGGGACCATTGACAGGCCGTTGAAAGACGGCGTGGGCGATCCGGCACATGCGGCCAGAACAAGGGCTGTCCCTAAAAGCAGAGAGACGTGCCCCATACGGGTTTTAACGAAAGAGATCATTTCAGGAACACAAATCATCGGACCAGCCAAGCATGATGAGATCGAAAGGCAAGGGCTATCAAAGCACAGTTACCTTGTAATCCTCAATAACCAAATTGGCGAGAAGCTTTTCGGCCATGGCTTTGGCGGCTTCGGCGGCTTTGGCCGGGTCCGTTTCGGCAACGTCCAAGACGATGGTTTTGCCCATGCGGACTTCGCCGATGCCTGCAAAGCCCATGCCCGCCAAAGCGTGGCTGATGGCTTTGCCCTGCGGGTCCAAAACGCCTTCTTTCAACATGATATCAACGCGCAGTTTCATTTTTCTTCTCGCTTACGTTTAAAAGGTTGACGATCTTAACTGTTTGAGCGGCGGGGGGTTCTTGTAGAATCCCCAAGCGCCGCGCAACATCTTGATAGGCCTCTTCGACGCGGCCTAAATCTTCACGGAACCGATCCTTGTCCATCTTTTCGTTACTGAAACGGTCCCATAGGCGGCATGTGTCGGGGCTGATTTCATCGGCGACGACAATGCGCAGTTCGTCATTGTCCCACAGACGGCCAAACTCAAGCCGAATGTCGATCAAACGGATACCCGCGCCCAAGAAAAGGCCGGAAAGATAGTCATTGACGCGCAACGTTAGCGCCATGATCTCGTCCATTTCGGGCGGCGCGGCCCAGCCAAAAGCCGTGATATGCTCGTCTGTGACCATGGGATTGGCGAGGTCGTCTTTTTTATAGAAAAACTCGACAATTGAGCGCGGCAAGGGGGTGCCTTCAGGGATGCCAAGCCTTTTGGCCATCGAACCAGCCGCCGCGTTGCGCACAACGACTTGAATGGGAATCATGTCGACTTGGCGAACCAATTGTTCGCGCATATTTAACCGGCGTATAAAATGGGTTGGAACGCCCATTTCGCCGAGTTTGGTCATCAAAAACTCAGAAATGCGGTTGTTAAGGACGCCTTTGCCCGTAATGGTGCCTTGTTTTGTTTTATGAAACGCCGTGACGTCGTCTTTAAAATATTGAATCAACGTGCCCGGCTCAGGCCCTTCGAACAGAACTTTGGCTTTTCCTTCATAGATGCGATGCCGTCTGTTCATACGAAAACAACTCTTTCCAACGATTTACTCTGTTAACAAGCTTGTGTTCATGGGTATAGCAGCCAAACCCGCTAAAGACAATAAGGGCAACAGGCAGCGTTAACCTTGTTAGCCCGACCGAAAAAGTCGAACAGCCGTATCTTTTTCAAAGAGATAGAGAAGCGTGCGCAAAGCCTTCCCGCGTGGCGTGACCAGTTCGGGATCTTTGTTGAGGATCAAATCGGCCTCTTGCCGCGCCATATGTAAAAGGTCTTGGTCGCGCATCAGGTCTGCCAGACGAAAAACGGGCAAGCCGCTTTGCCGCGTGCCCATCACTTCGCCGGGGCCGCGTAGGCGCAGATCTTCTTCGGCAATCCGAAAACCGTCTTCTGTCTCACGCAAAAGCTTCAACCGTTCGGTTGCAATCTGACTTAAGGGACCTTGATAAAGCAAAAGACAGACGGAAGCCACGGCCCCCCGACCCACGCGTCCCCGCAATTGGTGTAGAGCGGCAAGGCCAAAACGTTCGGCATGCTCGATAATCATCAAGCTGGCGTTGGGGACATCGACGCCGACTTCGATGACGGTGGTCGCCACAAGAATCTTAATTTGACCGCTGGCAAAACGCTCCATAACCGCATTTTTCTGATCCGGCGATAAGCGGCCATGAACAAGCCCCACCTGCATCGCCCCAAAACGCCGGGCGAGCAAATCGGCCCGATCCGTGGCGGCGGCCAGATCGCTTTTTTCCGATTCTTCGACGAGCGGACAAACCCAGTAGGCTTGCTTGCCCGCGCCGATGTGACGCGCCAGGCCCTCAATCACCGCATCCAGGCGTGTCACGTCGATCAAGCGCGTGTCGATGGGCTGACGGCCTGCGGGTTTTTCCATCAAGCGTGAAACATCCATATCGCCATAAGCGGTCAAGGTTAGCGTTCGTGGGATGGGCGTTGCCGTCATCGCCAGAATATCGACGGCTTGCCCTTTTTCTGTCATCTGCAAACGTTGATGCACGCCAAAGCGGTGCTGTTCGTCCACGACGGCAAGACCAAGACGGTGAAAGACGACTTCTTCCTGAAAAAGGGCATGCGTGCCGACAACCAAAGGAAGATCGCCATGCGCCAAGGCGGTTAGGGTTTCTTTTCGTTCTTTGGCACGGCCTTTTTTGCCCAGCAGCAAACCGATCGGCAAGCCCAGTGGCTTTAGAAACGAGCTGAGCTTATCAAAATGTTGTTTGGCAAGAATCTCTGTTGGCGCCAAAAGAACCGCTTGAAAACCAGACTCGACAGCCTGCAACATTGCCATCAGCGCAACCAGTGTTTTGCCTGATCCCACATCGCCTTGTAAAAGGCGTAGCATACGGGTCGGGGCCGCCATATCGGCGCTGATTTCTTGAAATGCGGCGACTTGGGCCTTTGTCGGTTGAAAAGGAAGAGATGCCAACAGGCCTTGGTTCAGCGCTTTTGTCCCCGTCATTGAGCAGCCTGGCCGCTGCCGCGATTGCTGGCGGATTAGGGCCAAAGCCAATTGATCGGCCAAGCATTCATCATAAGCCAACCTGCGCCGCGCGGACGTGCCTTGGCCTGTTTGTTCGGCCAACAAAGGATCGTGCGCCAAAAGCAACGAATCTTTCCACGTGGGCCACCGTTCGCGGGAAAGAAGATGCTCATCGTGCCATTCTGTAAGCGCTGGCGTGCGGTCTAAAGCTTGGCGAACGCTTTTGACAAGACCGCGGTTTGCCAGGCCTTGTGTCAGTGGATAAACGGGCTCTAAAGACGGTATCTCATTTTTTTGATCGGGCGCGACGACGAAATCGGGGTGGTTCATGATCCATGAACCTTGGAACCTTTCTAATAATCCGCTGACAAAACGCATCTGCCCAACAGGATATAACCGAGACAGGTAATCGCCTTTTGTGTTAAAATAAGTAATCTGAAGGGGGGCGGATCCGTCTGTCGCTTCGATATGATAGGGCTTCCCTGCGCGGGCAGG
This sequence comes from uncultured Rhodospirillaceae bacterium, assembly GCA_964390005.1. GTDB lineage: Bacteria > Pseudomonadota > Alphaproteobacteria > UBA9219 > UBA9219 > CAYMGM01. The sequence goes on from CAYMGM010000001.1 coordinate 146,406, forward strand.
CGGTTTGTGTTCGGTGATGGATAATAAAAGCGTCGCGACGCGCCCTGATTCTGCCGCGACGAGACGCGGTGCATAACGCCGGTCGATAACGTCCTGCGGAAGGTGCCAAAGCAGATCGATCAGGCGCGTTCCGCCGCAAAGTTTTTTGTACAAGACGGCTAAACGCGGACCTATGCCTTTGAGCGTCGTCATCTCGGCAAAGAGGGGAAAAAGACATGAAGGGCGCATAAAAGCCAGCGTAGCGAAAAATCAGAAAAAAGCAAAATAACACGCAGGAAGGGTGGTAAAGCAAGTTACACTGTAAAGTCCAATAGGTTATAGGCGTATGATCATAGAGGCAAAACCTTGAATGATGTCAAGATGTTGTTATGGTCAATTTTGTGTCGGCGTATCATCATGCCAATTGGCACGCTTTGGGGGGTGGTTTCTTGCTGGATCAGAATAGTCTGAAGACGGATCATTTGCGTCCCATTCTGGCTCGGAAAGCTGCAGGAACGGCAGACGCTATCGATTGTCCGGTCGGCGAAACACAGACGCTGGGGGGGTGCAAGGACGGCTTTGTTCGTTCCGAATACCACAGCTGCGGTTTTGGTTTTGGGGTTTTTTTTGTCGATGCCCTGGTGCGGGAGCCGTATGCTTTTCAACTGCCGTTTCCAAATGCCACCAAAGCGCTTCTTTTGCACGTTGTCACCTCGGGAAAGGGGCGTCTTATTCTTGATAAGGGAATGGCGATTCCGGGAAGCGCCGGGGATGCTGTTTTTAGCGTACCTGAAAGCGGCGGTTATGTGGTCGAGCCAGCCCATGGCGTCAGTTATAGCATGCTGGCTTCCGTTATGTGCGTTGAACGTTTTATCACGACGTTCTCTCAACAAATGTTGCCTGCGCCGCTGAATGAATTTTTAACGGGACGGCGTTCAAATCTCATTCGTTGCAGCGCACCGTCGCATGTCATTCAGCGGTTGACAAAAGAGATGCAGGCGAATCCCTATCGGGGCCCGGTTGCAACGCTTTACCTTGAAAGCAAGATGCTCGAGCTGCTAGCCGAAGTTATGGCTCAATTCGACAGTAACCAAGAAACATCGGCGCGTGTTTTATCGTGCGAGCGCCGTCGCGCCGTTGCCGCGCGAGACGTTCTGATCGACAATTTATCCAATCCGCCTTCCGTTTCGGCTTTGGCGCAAACGGTTGGCCTTTCGCAACGACGCTTAAACTATATTTTTCGTGAATTGTACGGCGGTACGGTCTTTTCTTGTATGACACAGTGGCGGCTTGCGCGTGCGCGCGAACTTCTTGAGGAGGGATCGCTTTCCGTCAAGCAAGTGGCCTCGACAATGGGGTATGCACACGCGAACAATTTTATCCTAGCCTTTACGCGCAATTTTGGCGTTTCGCCTGGCAAGTGCCGTAAAGAGTATGGTGGTTGAAAACACATTTGTTTTTAAGGCCACGAATACAATTTTAATCTGTGGGTTTGAAGATTATAGCGCATAAGCATAGCTTTTTGGATTTTTGTCATAGCTGTTAAACCTTGTCCGATTGCATGCAACTGTGTTTTTATAATGAATCTAATCTAACTGGGCCTGTTCTGGGCAACGAATCCTAAGTATGATCTCATCGAATGTTCCAATTTCTGGCGAAAAGAGGCTGGGTATGCAGGCGCATAAAAGGATTATCGGTAAAATTGCAGCTATCATTATTATTCTTGTTGGCGTTTCATTTGGTGTTAGCGGGTTAGGATTGTATGCTCTTTCAGACAGTACGCACGATACAGAAAGACTGAACGCGCAAGCATGGCTCATTCGCCTAAACGCGCAAATGTATATCCAAGCGCAGCGTATGCTTCTGGAAGCGAACCGGCAGACATTCGATGCGTCAGAGGTCTCGCCACGGCAAAACATTCAAGATGCCACGCAGAAATTCGAACATAACTTGGATAAACTAACCCGCGATGCTTCAAAAGATTGGGGACCCGTTGTCGAGAAAATCCGCACGGCCTACGAAAGCTATCGCCCCTCCATTCTTGCCGTTTTCGAAACGACGGATCGCCCGTCGGCCTTACGCACGGTGCAAAAGCAAGCGGATGTAATTTTTTCTTTGTTGGTGCAATTGAATACGGATTTGTCGACGCAAAGCGATCAAACAGCAAACCTTGCGCGCGAACGGTATGCCTCATTTCTTAAACTTCTATGGGGGCTTTCGCTTTTGGGGGCGTTTTTAGGATCGGTCGTTGGCTATAAAATCGCCGACAAAGGATTGATCAAACCTGTCGCAGCCCTCATTCTGTCGTTGAACGGCATAACCAAGGGCAATCTCGAATGCGATATCCCGGGAACGCAGCGTCCTGACGAAATCGGCGATGTCGCGCGGGCCGTCGAACAGCTGCGCGACCATGAAAGACAAGCTCAAAAAGAGCGCGTTCTTCACGCCGAAGCTGAAAAAAAACGGCAAGCTCATGCCGATCATGTCGAAGGCTTGGCTCAGGGTTTTGAAAAAGACGTCTCGGGCACGCTTGATGTCGTCAGCAGTGCGACAACCCAGCTAGAGGCCACGGCGCAATCTCTCTCGGCGACGGCAGAGGAGACGAACAGACAATCAGCGGCGGTTGCTGCTGCCTCGGAAGAATCCTCGGCCAGCGTTCAGACTGTCGCAAGTGCAGCTGAAGAATTGTCAAAATCCATCGTTGAGATTGCGCACAATATCAAACAGTCGAAAGACGCCGCCGAGACGGCCGTGACGCGCGCGCAAGAAACCACGCAAATTGTTAAGGCGTTGGCTGAGAATTCGACGAAGATTGGCGATGTCATTAATCTGATCAACGATATTGCAGCGCAAACAAATCTTTTGGCCCTGAATGCGACGATTGAAGCGGCGCGCGCGGGCGACGCTGGCAAAGGGTTCGCCGTTGTCGCAGGCGAGGTGAAACAATTAGCCAGCCAAACGGCGCAAGCAACGGAAGAGATTCATACGCAGGTCAGCGCCGTTCAAAGCTCGGTGACTCAGGCCATCGGCGCGATTGAAGCTGTTGTCGGACAAATCAGCAAAGTTAACGAAATCACGACTTATGTTGCTTCATCGGTTGAAGAGCAAACGGCGGCAACCGATGAAATTGCGCGCAGCATCAGCCAAGTCGCGGCAGGCACGCAAGAGGTCGCCTCGAATATCACGGGCGTGACCCAGGCGGCTTCTGAAACGGGGTCTTCCTCAAGTCAGGTTCTTAGCGCCTCGCACAGTCTGGCGCGTGAGGCCGGAAAGTTGGAAGAGATTGTCAAGTCCTTTTTAGCTGGTGTTAGAAAAGCTTAACATCTTCTTTTAGCCGGGGCTTGCACGAAAAACCCATAGAAACGCTTTTGTTGCGCGTCGTTTTTGTATAAAACCGTCCGCATGGATGAAACAGACCGCTTGAGGCGCTTGCGCTTCCGCAGCTGGCATTGCGGTATGCGTGAGCTTGATTTGTTGCTTGGCTCTTTTGCCGACGCGCAGTTAGCGGCGCTGCCGCCGGAAGAGCTGGCCGCGTTTGAGGCGCTTCTTGCCGTGAGTAATCCTGACTTGTTTGCTTGGTTGACTCGTGCTGCCCCTGTGCCTTTGAGCTTTCAGGGGCCGCTCATGGATCGTCTTATGGCTTTTCTGGCAACAGCCCGCCTTGAGCCATCGGGATGCCTCTAAGCCGAAGCTAGATAAGCGCCCCACGATGACAAATTGATCGATAGATAGATGTTAGCTTCGTTTTTTTCTTTAGATCGTCCGAACCGAGAGACGCTTTATGGTGCGCCGTCGGGATTTGATGCGCGTGCGCTGGCGGCTTTGGCACACCGTGCCAAAGGACAGCCGGTTTTGTTTGTCGCGCAAGACGATATGCGGGCGGCTTTCATGGCCGAAGCCTTGGCTTTTTTCGACCCATCGATTGAACTGGTTTCTTTTCCCGCATGGGATTGTTTGCCGTATGACCGCATCTCGCCGCATGCCGATGTGTTAAGCCAGCGCTTGGCCGCCTTGGGGCGCGCGCGCCGTCCGTTTTCTATACCCTGCGTTTACCTGACGACTGTCGCGGGCTTGGCCCAACGAACGCTACCGCCCGAGGCTTTGGACGCTTCATTTTTGCGTCTTGAGGTGGGGAAAGAGACACCGCCGGATCGTCTGCGGTCCTTCTTGGTCGAAAGCGGCTTTATCTCTGTCGGCACGGTTCGCGAAAGCGGTGAGTTTGCCGTCCGAGGCGGGATTGTCGATCTATTCCCGGCGGGCTATGAAACGCCTTTTCGTTTAGATTTTTTTGGCGACGAGATCGACAGCATCCGCGCGTTCGATCCGCTGACGCAAACGACGATCGATAAAGTTACGTCGCTTGATTTGCGCCCGATGTCCGAGGTTCTGTTAAATCCCCAAACGATTGCGACATTCCGCACGGGCTATCGCGCGTTGTTTGGAGCCGTAATGCAGCTTGATCCGCTTTACGAAGCGGTCTCGGCAGGGCAAAAGTTTCCGGGGCTCGAACATTGGCTCCCGCTATTTTATGCACATACGGCGGCTTTGTTCGATTACTTGCCAAAGGCCGTTTTCGCTTTCGATTATCAAGCGCAGGAAGCCTATACGGCGCATATGCAGCAGGTTGCCGATTTTTACGCGGCGCGCCAAAGCCTCTATCAAGCGGCCACGCGCCAGACCAAGAAAAAAGGCGCGGCCCAACCGGCCCCAAGCTATAAACCCGTTCCGGTCGCGCAGCTTTATATGGAAGACGCGACCCTTCAACAACGTTTGGAAGCTTATCCCGTCGCTTTGTTTTCGCCATTTTCTGAAACGGAAAAAGAAGGCGAAGCCCCATCCGATCTGGGCGGCAGGCAGGGCCGCGACTTTGCTGAAGCACGGGCAGGCGACGATAGCGCCTTTCTCTACAAAGCCGTTGCCGCTTATGTTGCCGATGCGCAAAGCACGGGCCGCCGCGTGGCTGTCGCTTGTTATAGCAAAGGCTCGGCCGACCGCTTGGGCGGACTGTTGCGCCAACATGGTATGCAGATCCGCGACGATGTCACGCACTATGATGTGATGCGGCGTGGCGATGTGGCTTCGGTTGCGATGATTGTTTTGGGGCTGGCGCATGGTTTTACTTCGCCTGACCTTGTCGTTTTGACCGAACAGGACATTTTGGGCGACCGTATGATCCGCGCGCCGCGCAAACGCCGCGCCGCCGCGCCGTTTCAGATGGAGCTTGGAAGCCTGTCGGTGGGCGATTTTGTCGTGCATGCCGAGCATGGCATTGGGCGCTATGAAGGCCTTGAGGCCGTCAACGCTTTGGGCGCCGCGCATGATTGCGTGAAGCTGATCTATGACGGCGGGGATAAGCTTTTTGTTCCCGTTGAAAACATCGACGTTCTGAGCCGCTATGGCGGCGCGGATTGCGGCGCGGTCTTAGACAAACTGGGCGGCGTGGCTTGGCAGGCGCGTAAAGCGCGTGTGAAAAAGCGCTTGAAGGACATTGCCGATGCGTTGTTAAAAGTCGCTGCCGAACGCGCGCTCCGCAAGGGCGATATTCTGCAAGCGCCCGAGACCATGTATCAAGAGTTTGCGGCGCGCTTTCCCTATCCCGAGACAGACGATCAGTTGCGTGCGATTGAAAGTGTGTTGGATGACCTTTGCAGCGGCAAGCCGATGGATCGGCTGGTCTGTGGCGATGTCGGCTTTGGCAAAACGGAAATCGCGCTTCGCGCGGCTTTTGCGGCGGTCTTATCGGGCGTTCAAGTGGCTGTCGTCGTGCCGACAACCTTGCTGGCGCGGCAACATTACCAGAACTTCACGCAGCGCTTTGCTGGATTCCCGATCCGCATCGGCCAGCTTTCGCGCATGGTCGGCGCGCGCGATGCCAAACTGACCAAAGAAGGCCTGAAAGACGGAACGACCCAAATCGTCGTCGGCACGCATGCGCTTTTGGCCAAGGATGTCGGTTTTGATAATCTGGGTCTTTTGATCATCGATGAAGAGCAGCATTTTGGCGTCAAACAAAAAGAGCGCCTGAAAGAATTGCGAACGGACGTGCATGTACTGACGTTGACGGCCACGCCTATCCCGCGCACGTTGCAACTTGCCTTGGCCGGTGTGCGCGAGCTTAGCTTGATCGCGACGCCACCCGTGGATCGCCTGGCGGTGAAGACATTTGTTTTGCCTTTTGATCCGTTGGTGATCCGCGAAGCGTTGATGCGTGAACATTATCGTGGCGGCCAAAGCTTTTATGTCTGCCCGCGTCTTGAAGATTTAGACGGCGTCGCCGCAACTTTGCGCGAATTGGTCCCTGACCTCAAGGTTGTCAGCGCGCATGGGCGCATGACGCCAACGCAGCTTGAAGACATCATGACCGCTTTCGACGCGCGGCAATTTGATATTTTGCTCGCCACCAACATTGTCGAATCCGGCCTTGATATTCCCAACGCAAACACAATCGTTTTGCATCGCGCCGATATGTTTGGTCTGGCGCAGCTTTATCAATTGCGCGGGCGCGTTGGGCGCGGCAAGCAGCGCGGTTATGCCTATTTTACCTATGCGCCGACGGCCATGTTATCCTCGCAAGCGCAGCAGCGCTTAGAGGTTATTCAAACGTTGGATCAGCTTGGCGCTGGCTTCCAATTGGCGAGCCACGACATGGACATTCGCGGCGCTGGGAATTTGCTGGGCGAAGAACAGTCCGGCCATATTCGCGAAGTCGGGATCGAGCTTTATCAGCAAATGTTGGAAGACGCGATTGCGGCGGCCCGAACGGCGGGCGTTTCGCCCGCTGGCGATGATGTGCCCGACCGTTGGACACCGCAAATCGCCATTGGTCTGTCGGTCATGATTCCGGAAACTTATGTGCCGGATCTGAATGTCCGCCTTGGCCTTTACCGCCGCCTGGCCGAGGAGGTGGAAGCCGAAGACATTGACTCGATTGCGGCAGAGATGGTCGATCGTTTTGGCCCGCTGCCCGAGCCGGTTGAGAATCTTTTACAAACGGTCTTGATCAAGGGCCTGTGCCGCCGCGCTGGTGTCGCGCGTGTTGACGCTGGTCCCAAGGGCGGCGTTTTTGGCTTTTACCGCGACAGCTTTGCCGCGCCCGAGAAATTGCTGGCTTGGATCACGGCCCAGCAGGGCACAGCCCGTTTCAGACCAGATCAAAAAATCGTTGTCGTTCGGGCCTGGGATTCGATGGAGAATCGGTTGAAAGGGCTTCAAAACATTCTCAAAGAATGGGCGCAAATGCTTGTCATACCTTGAAAAGTAACGAAATATAAGGATTATTGCGGCACAATCCCGTCCGGTTTATCATAAAAACCGTTCCGATCAGGCCGTTTGAGCCCATTTGAGCCCTTTTGAGCAAGGAGTTATCGATGTCCGAAGATTACGTTGTCTCTAAAATCCGCGAAGCTATGCAAGCGACGGATCAAGACAAACGTGACGCCCAAAAGCTGTTGATTACATGGGCTGTCCGCGATCAGGCTTTGCTTTTAGGTTTGGCCAAGCCTCATCTGAAAGGGATTGTCGCGGCCCGTATCGAAAGCCTGTTTGGGGGCGATGGGGTCGGTGCTCATGATAAAACGCATTTTTCTTTGAAAGATGCCGATGCCATGGCGGCCTCCGCGCGTCCGATGGGGGATAAACGCTCACATGTCCCACCGCCAAAATCGTCTGTTCGCCAAGCTTCTGTGATGCAGCAGTTGGCCGATGCCTATAAAAAAGGTAAAAAATAAAGACATAGTGCTTTGTTGTATAAAGATATTTTATCATATTTGTTTGCGGTCTTTAAAACAGTACAAATATGGTCTAATATATCTATTGTGAACAAAGTCTAGCGAGGGAGGTCAAAATGACAACCTACCATCAAGGGATGACCAAAAGCGGACGTCTTGGCGTCGCTGTCTTGCTCTTACTCTCGTTAAGCGCATGCAGTGGCATGAATAAAACCGAGCAGCGCGTTTTATCGGGCGCGGCCATCGGTACAGGGGTCGGTGCGGCGGGAACGGTGTTAACAGGCGGCTGCGTTGCTTGTGGCGCTGCCATCGGCGGTGCTGTCGGTGCTGGCACGGGCTATGTTATCGATAAGGTCGAAAAAAACAAATAAGCGCACCTACTTCTTGGCATGCTCCATCATGGCGTCTGTGAAATTTGCATCTTTGAGTTTGGCCTCCGAGAAGTCGGCATAGCGAAGGTCGGCGCCTGTAAAATCCGCATACATCAGGTTTGCGCCATTGAAATTGGCGTAACGCAGATTGGCCCCTCGGAAAGAGGCGGGCAGCTTGCGCCCGTTGTCAAGCTGCAAAGCCTCAAGCCGCGCATGAGCCAAATTGGCTGAGACCATATTGCAATTGTTAAAATTGCTGGCGCGAAGATCGGCAAAGGATAGGTTGGATTTTCGGAAATCGCTGCTTTCGAAGATGGCGGCTTGAAGATTGCTGTAAGACAGATCGACGCCATAAAGAACAGCATTGCGCGCGATCATCATTGTCAGATCGACGGCTTTAAATGTCTTCAAGCCGCGCAGATCGAAACCGGATAAATCCAGTTTTTTACCTTTTTTACCTTCGCTTGTGAGCCATTGCTGATGCATGGAAACCAGCTCTTCTGGCGAATAGTCCGTTTTCTCGATCGAATGACCCTGTGGGGTATTGAGAAGCGCGCCTTCTAAATTGACGTCTTTGACTTTCTTACCCGCCAAATCCATCAATGTCCCGGCAAGATTGGCTCCGGCAAAATTAACGCCCTGCATCGAGACGTTGCTTAGGTCGGCCCCTGTTAGGTCTGCGCCTTCAAAGTTGGCGTTTTCAAGCTTGCCTTCAGAGATTTTAACGTTTTTAAGAACGGCATCTGCAAAAATCGAGTTTTGCGTTACGGCGCTTGCCATGCGGACAGATGCCAGATTTGCGCCACTCATATCCGCGCCGCCGACGCCGTCGGCCCAGGCCGAGCCTTCGCTTGAGAAGGATAAGCCTTTTTCAGGGTCGTAAGAGGCAAAATTGCCTTCGCGTAAATCGGCTTCATGCAAATTAGCGCCGACCAGAATGGCATCTTTTAATGCGGCGCCGCGTAAATCGGCGCGGACAAGTTGCGCGTTTCGAAAATTGGCTTTGCGCAGATCGCAGGCAAAGAACAAACAATAATTCAGTGTCGATTTTTCAAAATTAGATTCATATAAAACAGATCCTGTAAAATCGGCATGAGAGAGATCTTGGCCGTGAAAATCAAGACCGGTCATATCAAAATGAGATAAAAGCGCACGCGAACCGCCACCACGCCCTTGACGAAACAAGAGATGGTGCTCGATCAAAACATCAAGCTGAGGTTGTGTCAGCTTTTTAAGCGTTTTATTGATATCTGTCATTTATGCAATTAGCTATAAGCCGTCTTTGTCCTGCGGACGATTATTTGGCGTCTCCGATCAGGGGACGCGTCAGCGCACAAAGCGATCCTGTGCATGTCACCAAAATGCCGTCGATCATAGGGGCTTTATCGTCCTGCATTTTGACTTTCTGACAGGTGACTTTATATATTGTTGGCGCATCAAGTCCAATTTTTTGGACATAGACTTCAATTTTTTGTGGTGAACAATTGTTTTGGCGCGCGACATCGCGCGCTTCGGCTTGTCCGGCTTGTGCTGGGGCCGAAGCAAGACAAAAGCCAAGAAATAAAACATCTAAAAACAGGCATTTTCTTAGCATGATTTCTTATACAACAATGTTGTTAAAGGCTGGTGAAGGTGGGCTATATTTGAAAGATTCTATCTTTGAGATCAGCTTAGAAGGTTGAAGAAGAAAAGCGTTTGACGACGTATGCGGCAGATCGAAAGAATCGACCGCATGCGTCGCCAAAAATGGAATTAATCGCTTTCTTTTTTCTTTAAACTATCCAGCAGCGTCGTATCGAGGCGAACGGGATAGGCGCTTTTCAGATAGTTGGCATAAAGTTCCAAAAGATCCATGGAAAGGCTGCGGGTCAGCTGCGTACGCAGTTTTTCTTCTTGTTGTTTGTCGGCTGACGCAGGCTCAACCCGGACAAGACGGAAAACGAATTCCTTATTTTCATCCGAGACAACGTCGATGTCCTTGTTTTTGATTGTGAAGGCGCGTTGAGCCACTTGCGGCGGCAATTCCGAATCTGCATCGCCCAATAAGGAGAGGGGCTTGGATAAGCGTACGTCGACGCCTGGCAGCGTTGCGAACTTGCTAAAGTTGGCGCCATCGCGCAGGGCTTTGGCGATTTCTTCGGCCTTCTGTCGGGCAGCTTCGGTTTGGCGTTCGGCGATAACTTTTTGAGCGACGATGGCTTTGACGGAATCAAAGGGGCGAATTTGGCTGGGCTGAACGTCGTCCGTGCGCACAACCAAATAATTGCCCTGGCCGTCTTCGATCACGGCGCTCACGTCACTGGCCGCTTGCGAAAAAGCGGTTTTGATGACATCGCCTTTGGGCAGTTCTTCTTTCAGTTTCGATCCATCGGCGCGCAGACCTTGCGATGTCAAAAGCGGGGTTTTGATCAGACGCAATTTCAAAAGATCGGCGATATCCTCAAGGCTGTGACCGGCGGCCAATTCGTCGTCGAGTTGATTGACGGCTTTGGCGAGATAATCGGACGCCTGTTCATTTTTCAGGCTGTCGCGAATTTCGTCTTTAACCTCGGCGAGCGCCGGAAGCCCACTGGGGTGTATCTTTTTGAGTTGGACGACATGCCACCCAAGTTGGCTTTTGACCGGGGGCGCAATCTGGCCTTCGGCGATGGCAAAGACCGAGGCATAAAGTTCATGCATCACCGATTTGTCGTCAACGCCAGCGATAGGAACAGCGGTCAGCTTCATGGCCTTGGCGGCGCTTGCAAGATCGCCTGTTTTTTGAGCTGCTTCGGCCAAGGCCTTGGCTTTGGCTTCATCCTGTAACACGACCTGAAGAATGTCGCGTTTTTCGGGGCGCTTAAGCGAGTCTTTGCGCTCGTCATAGGCGTTTTTGATCTCATCGTCGGATGGTTTGATGTTTTTCATGACGGCATCGCCGTTCAAGATAGCGACGGTCAGTGAACGGTATTCGGGGGCCGTAAATTCTTGCGCGGCCTCTTTATCATAATAAGCGCGCAATGTTTTCTCGTCGGGCTTGTCGTCAACTTTCATCGCGTTATGGCGCAGGCTTAAGACTTCAAGAACGCGTTTATCAGCGCGTGCGCGGTAGAGGTCTTTGACCATAAGATTGGGTAAGGGCGTATTCTCGATCAGGCCTGAGATTAACAACTTGCGTCCACGGAAAGCGCGTTCCATGTCGAAAATGTTTTGCTCTGTTTGGCGCGATTCGGCAACCAGACGGCGCCATTTGGCGCGATCAAAATGACCTTGTTTGTCTTGTAATTCGGGCTGCGTGGCAAAAAATTGCAAGATAGATTTATTGGAAACGTTCAAGCCCAGCTTTTTGACTTCTTGATCGTTGGCGGCCTTTTGCATCAGGCCGTTGAGCGTGCGGTCTAAGATGCCAATCTGGCGGGCTTCATTTTCAGTCAGTTGCGGACCGAAAACTTGACGCGCTTCGGGAAGATCTTTTTTGAAGGCTTGTTCCAATTCGCCCACGGTGATTTTGACATCGCCGACCGTTGCGACCGCTTTTTGCTGTAGATTGCCGCGGAAGATATCGCCAATGCCCCAAATACTGAAGCTAACGACCAAAAGAAGCATAAGCCCTTTAAAGATCCATGATTGGGCGAGAACGCGCATCGATTGAAGCATAAGAAGTCGATCCTGTCTGTCGGCGCATAATAATGAAGACAGAACAAAACGTCCTGCCGACTTGACGTTTTGTTGAAAGCGGCGGCATGATAAACAAGAAACGTCCCTTGCGGCAACCGGGCATTTCTTTGCCCTTGTTCCTTGTTTCCCTGTCCTTATATAGTGTAGGCGATCTTGATTCGCTTCTTTATTGTGACCCCACCCTAAGATAGCTCAAAGGTGTAACAATGGCCAAAAGGCGCAAGCTTATCGCCGGAAACTGGAAAATGAACGGACGGCTGACGTCTGGTTTGACGCTTGCCAAGGCACTGGCGGATCAAGCCGATATGAACAAACCGCTTCCTTATGATTTATTGATCTGTCCGCCTGCCACGCTTATCTGGCCGATTGCCGAGACGTTGATGGGAACGCCCGTCCTTTTAGGCGCGCAAGACTGCCACACGGCCAACCACGGCGCATTCACGGGCGATATCAGTGCGGGCATGTTGGCTGATTTGGGGTGCCGCTATGTCATTTTAGGCCATTCCGAGCGGCGCGTCGGCCATGCCGAGACAAACGATTTTGTCGCCCGGAAAGTTTCTGCGGCGCAATTGGCTGGTTTGAACACGATCCTTTGCGTTGGCGAGTCTTTAGAACAGCGCGTCAGCGGCAATACCGAGCTGGCGATTGTTCAACAATTATCCGAATCGCTTCCTGAAAAGTACCAAGCCTCGCAAATGGTTGTTGCGTATGAGCCTTTATGGGCGATTGGCTCGGGGCAGCAGCCGACGTTAGACGAAATCAGGGCTGTGCACCGCCTGATCCGGCGTACGCTGGGCAATGTCGGCGAAATGGTCCAGGTTTTGTACGGAGGCTCGGTGACGTCCGAAAATGCGGGTCCTCTTTTACAAAACAATGAAATTGACGGTGTTTTGGTCGGCGGCGCTAGCCTAAACGCTGACGCTTTTTGGGCGATTGCTCAAAAAGCCGACTTCCCGGAGGATGAATAGTTAACGCGCCAGCAAGTCCTTTTAAAAAAACGTGTGAAAAGCAAAGCGCGGGCTTGCAACGGCGGGCTGTGACAGTTATAAAGCCATCCTTCCAGACGGACGGAGAGTAGCTCAGCCTGGTAGAGCACTGCTTTCGGGAGGCAGGGGCCGGAGGTTCGAATCCTCTCTCTCCGACCAGTCAAAGAAAAAGGCCCCTTTATGGGGCCTTTTTCTTTGACTAATTTGGTAGAGGATACGAACCGGAGAAGGAGGTTTGACCAAACAGTCTGGGAGACTGTTTGGCGCGAGGCGAAGCCGAGATCTGAGCAGCGCGAAGATCAAAAACAGACTTTAAGTTTGTTTTTGCAATCCTCTCTCTCCGACCAGTCAAAGAAAAAGGCCCCTTTATGGGGCCTTTTTCTTTGAAGGATCGGATGGAGGCGGTAAACCGCTATATTTGATCGCTGGGAAGGTCAAAGCCACCTTTGGGTAAGGCAGTCGTCGCATATAAAAGAACGATTGTTGGCCCCATCCTGTGCAAGCTTGTTAATAATGTATCTTTTTGCGCCTTGTCGATAATTTTATTGTTGTGTGGGAGCCGAAATGAAGTTAGTCTTCGAATCGAATAGACCTTATTCCGAATCTTCTCAAGAAGGATGTCTTGTAATGAGAATTTTAAAATTTTTAGGCATTATGACCCTTTTGATGGGGCTCTCTTCTGCCGCACAGGCTTCGACGTTAGCTTTTGATCTTTCGACAGACCCGTCGGGAAGCGGCTTGTTAGCGTCAGGCAAAGGGGCTTTGACCGACAACACGCTGACCTTGAGCTCGATGCCAAGCTACAGCCGTTTGGTTTTGACCTTCACGTTTATCCCTGCAGCTATCGGGGCAAGTGTTTCGACAGATTATAATGGAAACATTGCTGGGGTTAGCTATATGGGGCCTTCGACTCCTTACGCTTTTAAGAATACCACGTTGGACCATGGCGTCACGGGCACGCTGGAGGTTTCAAGCTCGGGGGCGGCACTTACCGTTAAAAACATGACGCATGATCTGTATACCTTCCAGAATATGCTGGCGGTTTATTTCAGAAATTGTACAGAGGGCGTTGTCAATTATAGTTATACATTGACAGCCATTCCGCTTCCTGCCGTTTTGCCGCTGTTTGCGGTTGGCGTCTTGGGCTTGGGCGCTGCCAAGAAGCGCCGCAAAGCTTAAGGCTTTGGGAATTAAAAAAAGGGGGCCACCGGCCCCCTTTTTTGTTTTTATGTTGGGCTTAACGTCGCGGGAAAAGCCGCGCATCCTCTGGCGTCGGATCGGCGGGGATCTGCGCGCGCGCGTGGCAGTCTTGCGCCTCGGTTAAAAGGTTCTCAAGAAGGTCCGTGAACAGAACAGGTTTCTCGGCCGCTTCCCACAGGAAAAAGCCAAACGAGCCAGGGCATGGGTTGGCTTCGTTAAACCAGACATCGCCTGTCACTTCGTTGCAGAGAAAATCAAGGCGCGGGACGCCTGTGCCGCCTGTCGTTTCAAACACCGTTGCCGCCCAAGCGCGGATATGCGCCTCCATTTCTGGGGCGATTTGCGGGTTGATTTCGCGCGTCAGCGATAACATCCCTTCGCTGGGTTTGGCACCGGGGGTTTTAGATCCGCCCATTTTGGGGCTGCCATCCTTTGTGCCGCCTGCGCAATATTTCGTGCGGAAGTCTAAAAGCTCGGTCGAGCGCTTGGGCTTTTCAATCGCCGAGGTTTGGATAAGGCCGTTGATGCGGCGCACGGCCACGTTATATTCGACCATGTTCTCGACAAAAGGCTCGAGCAGGGCCGTGTCGTCGAAACGGAAAATACCCGGCAAGACGTCGGCAACTTCTTGAAAATTATCGACACGTGCCACACCGATGCTGCTTCCCAAATGGGCTGGTTTGATGCAGCAAGGAAAGGCGACATCGCCCATCAGTGCTTCCAATTCGGCGGCGGTCAGCATAAGCCCCTCTAGCGGGCGTTTGATTTCAAGGAAAGGAAGTTGCGGAACGTCTGTTGCGGCGATCATGCGCTTGGTCGCGGCTTTGTCCATCAAAACCGCCGAGGCCAGTTGGCGCATGCCGGTATAGGGGACGTTGGCCGTCTCGAACAGGCCCTGAATGCGGCCATCTTCGCCGACAAGCCCATGAAAAGCCAGAAAAGCGATATCAAAGGGGATCAGGCGCGTTTTGCCGAAAACCCCTTGGGGCATCGTGCGCAGGCAAGGCGTCTCGGACGGGCCGATATGAAGCGTCACCTGCGTACAGGCCCGCATCGCCTCGCCATTCGGAATATAGAAAGAGCGGTCGCGCAAAGCCTCGCCAATCAGCCAAGCGCCATTGGGGGCGATATACAAGGGCTGGGCGTCGTAGCGGGCCGGGTCCAAAGCGTCCAAGGCTTGAAGCCCCGTGATGATGCTGACATCATGTTCGGGCGAACGTCCGCCGAAAAGGACAAGGACTCTTGTTTTTTGACCGGTCATGTGAATAATCCGCTTGATGAGACAAAGCCTTGTTGCGCTTTGTCGGTCGAGAAAAATCAGGGGCCAGCATGCCCCCAATGGCAGAAAATTGTCAAGTCAGCCCATAGGTAAGGCTTTTCGTTGCAGCAAAATCCTGTGCATAACGGGCCCCCGGGCCTCATCGCTCATTCTTTTGACGGCGTGCCTTTGGGGCAATCGCCGTTTCTGATCGTTTGGGGGCATGGCTGGGGACATAATCGGTCTGTCTTTGCGCCGTTCGCCGCTTCTTTGTCGCGGCAGGCTTCGCATCTGTTGATCGATTTTCCCGGCTTTGGCGCGTCGCCCATGCCGCCGGAGGTTTGGGATACCGCCGCTTATGCCGATGCTGTGGCCTCTTTGCTCGCGCCGCTGCGCGAACAGGTGCCATTTATCGTGTGGGTGGGGCATTCCTTTGGCTGCCGCGTCGGCATTCAACTGGCGGCGCGTCATCCCAAGCTGGTTGATGCGATGGCTTTGATGGCCGGGGCGGGGTTGCCGCGCCATCGCTCGCTTGCGCAGCGTCTTCGTATCAAAGGCCGCATTCTGTTCTTTAAACTTTGTAAGAAATTGGCCCCGCTGGTCGGGATCAGCGTCGAGGATTTGCGCAACAAATTTGGCAGCGCCGATTATCGTCAAGCTGGCGCGATGCGCCCGATTTTTTTGAAAACGATCAGCGAAGATCTAACGCCGCAGGCGCGTCAAGTCGCGTGCCCGACGCTTTTACTGTACGGCGAGCAAGACACCGAAACGCCGCCCGAGATTGGGCAACGTTTGGCCACCTTGATAAAGGGCAGTGAGCTGACCCTTTTGCCGGGGCTGGATCACTACACAATTTTAGATCGCGGGCGGGCTCTCGTTTTGAAACGCCTGACCGCTTTGATGGAGCGCCTGTCATGACTTCTTTTGGCACGTTGTTGTCGTTGGCTTTCTTTTTGTATTTTTTAAGCCGTCGCTTGCCGCGTCTTTTGCATATTTTTCAGCAAGAGGAATATGACGGCGCGCGTTTTCTGGCGTGGATTTTGCGCACCTTGGCGTTCGATCGCCGCGTTTCGGCGCTTTTGCTGGTGGCCGGTGTGGTGGGGGCGCTTTCGCCCGGCGATGTCAAAGCTTATTTGCCTGCCGTTGTGCTGGGGCTTTCGGCGCGGTACGAACCTGATCCCCGCCAAAGCGCCAAAAAGAAACTGGCGATGACGGCGCGCGCGTCGCGCATTTATTATGTTTCTTTGATTTTGGCCGGTTTGGCCGCTTGGGGCGGGCTGGCGCTGGGGCACAGTTTTGGCGCAGTGGTCGTGATGCAGCTTTTGCCGCTGACCCTTGTGATCGGCAATGGGCTGCTCGCGCCCTATGAAACCATGCTGCAAGCCCGTATTCGCCGCCAAGCGATGCAGCATTTGCAGGAAATAGCGCCGCGCGTCGTGGGCATTACGGGGTCTTTTGGTAAGACGTCGGTCAAACATATTCTGGGCCATGTGTTGACGCTGAACGCGCCTACGCTTTTTACGCCGGGCAGCGTCAATACGTTGATGGGAATCTCGCGCGTGATCCGCGAAAATCTGCGCAAAGGCTGTAAGTTTTTCCTCGTTGAAATGGGGGCCTATGGCGAAGGCTCGATTGCGCGTTTGTGCGGGTTGACGCCGCCTTCGGCTGGTATTGTCACGGCTTTGGGCGCGGCGCATTACGAACGGTTTGGCTCGCTGGACGCCGTGGCGCATGCCAAGTTCGAATTAGCCGACGCTGTTTTAAAGGCCCAAGACGGTTTCGTTGTCGTCCATGAACAAGTTTTGCAGCAGCCCTATGCGCGCGACTATGTCGCCGCGCACCGCGCGCAATTTGTCGTTTGCGGTGTCGAGGCCGATGCCGATTTGCGTTATGAAGCGCCGCTTCAGACTCCAAACGGTCTTGAGGTCGCGGTGGCGTGGCAAGGACAAAACTACACCCTTTTTGCCCCGCTTTATGGGGTGCAGCATGGCGGGAATATGGCGCTGGCCTTCGCTTGCGCGGCGAAGCTTGGCATCGCGCCCGATCGCATTGTGGCCGCTTTGCGCAGTACGCCGCAAATCACGCATCGTTTAGAGGTCAAGAATCTGAACGAGCCATCGGTAATGATTGATGATGCCTATAATTCAAACCCGGCTGGTTTTCAGGCGGCGCTGGGCATTTTGGACATGCTGGGGCAGCATAAAAAAGCCCGCCGCGTTTTAGTGACACCGGGCGTGACCGAGCTTGGCGTTCAACATGACGCTGTTCACAAAACCTTGGGGGAAGAGGCGGCGGCGCGGACGGATATTGCGCTGGTTGTCCGGCCCGATGTTTTGAAGTCCTTTATCGAAGGCTATGAAAGCGCTAGCGGCACTGGAAAAGTCGTGCCTGTCGCCGATTTGACAGCGGCGCGGGCGTGGCTTGCGGCCCACCCGGCGGCAGCGCCGTTTACAGGCGATGTCGTTTTGTTCGAAAACGATTTGCCGGATGTTCTTGAGCGCCGTTTGAGCCTTTAAACATCGCGCCAAGCATTGTGCATCGCAGCGTAAAAGAGGCCATAATTTTGCTGCGCCGCAACATGGTTAATATTTCTTGTAAGGCCGTTTTTCTTGTGCTTTTCTGAGCGCTTCGGAGCTTCTTGTTCAAGAAGAGGATCCGTTTTGTTTGTCTCAAAGAAAGAACGCAACCGATTATGTGTGCTTTGCAACAAGAAAAACTTCGCGCCTGTTTCACAGAAGCCTTAGTTTTGCCCGCCGAGACGGATTTAGAAACGCTGCGCTATCAATCCATACCGGCGTGGGATTCGATTGGGCACATGCGTTTGATCGCGGCGATCGAAGGCGCGTTTAACATCATGCTGACAACGGACCAGATTTTGGATCTCAGTTCGTATGCCAAAGCGTGCGAGATTTTGGGGGCTCATGGTGTCGCTAGCGAGTCCTGATCCATCTGACGTGCGTCCCGTCGCCGTCGTCACTGGCGCTTCGCGCGGGATTGGCGCGGCCATCGCGCGGTGCTTGGCGCGTGATGGCTATCGCTTGGCGCTGACCGCACGCGGACATGACGCGCTCATCGCTTTGCAAAACGATCTGGGAAGCGAAGACGTTTTTGTCATGGCGGGCGATGTTGCCGATACGGCTTTTGTGCAAAGCTTTTATCAAGCGGTGCAAACCCGCTTTGGCCGGATTGATGTGTTGGTGGCCAATGCCGGACAATTGGCCAATGCGCCGCTTGGCCTGATTGCGCCCGAGATGGCGGACAAGGCTTTTGATGTCAACGTGCTTGGCGTTCTTTCTCACATGCAGATGGCCGCGCGTTTTATGCGCCGTACGAAACAAGGCGCGATGATTTTGATGGGCAGTATTATCGGCACGCAGGGCGGCATTGGCCAGACCGTTTACGCGGCGACCAAAGCCGCTTTGGTTGGCATGGCGCTTTCCGCGGTGAAAGAGCTGGGGCCGGACGGGATCACCGTCAATGTCATTGCGCCCGGCATGATCGATACCGACATGTTGGCCGATTTGTCTGACGCGAAGATTGCGGCGCGTCTTGAGCAGGTGGCCCTGCGCCGCGTCGGCCAACCGCAGGAAGTTGCGGATCTCGTCTCTTTTCTGGCGTCTGACAAGGCGCGCTATATCACAGGCCAAGTCATTGGCATTGACGGAGGAATGGTGATTTAAATGATCGTTTTCACACTGCCTTTTCTGCCCAATACCGTGTTGCATCGCGCGCTTGTTCCCGACGATACACCTGCCTTGTTCGATGACAAATCGGTCGCGTGGACGACCTATGGCGAGGTGCGTGAGAAAATCGACGCCATGCAGGTTTGTTTTGCCGCGCTTGAAAAAGATCTGATCTTCTGCGTCGCGCCGCGAACGGTCGATGGCGCTGTGGCCTATATGGGGGCAACGGCTTCAGGCCATGCTGTCGCGCTGGTCGATCCTTCTATGACGCATTTGCGCGGCGTTGTTGCCGCGTACCGTCCGCGCTGGATCATGGCACCGCTGGATCATGCGTATCAAGGCTATGGCAAGGTCGAAGATTTTCCTTTGACGGGGATGGCGCTTTGGAAACGCTTTGGCGAAGCGGGCGGCTTTATCCATCCGCGCCTTTATTTGATTTTGCTGACATCGGGATCGACCGGCAGCAGCAAAGGCGTGCGCCTTTCTTATGCAAATGTGGCCAGCAACACGTCGGCGGTGATCGAAAGCCTGTCGATGGAGGGCGGCGTTTGCGCGGTGGGGCATTTGCCTTTGTCTTATTCCTTTGGGCTCTCGGTTCTTAACACGGCGATGGCTGTGGGCGGGCGCGTTTTGCTGACAGAAGAGGGGATGATGAGCCCCGCTTTCTGGTCGCGTGCCCGCGCGCAAGAAGCCAATCTGTTCCCCGGCGTTCCGTATCATTTTGAGATGCTGCTGCGCCTGTCGCTGGAAGGGCTGAAGATTCCGTCGCTGAAAACCTTTTTGCAGGCTGGCGGTAAAATGCCGGTTCCCATGACGCAAAAAGTTCTTGAGGCGGTCATGGCGCGGCAAGGCGGGCTTTACATCATGTATGGCCAAACAGAAGCCAGCCCGCGCATTTCATCGTTTCCGCTTCACTTGCATCCAGAAAAAATCGGCTCATCAGGTATCCCCATGTCGGGCGGCCATGTCGAGATCGTCGATAACGAGATTATCTATCACGGACCGAACGTGATGATGGGCTATGCGATCACGCGCGAAGATTTGTGCAAAGGCGACGGCATGCATGGGCGCTTGCCGACGGGCGATCACGGCTCTGTGGATGCTGACGGTTATTTGACCGTTTTGGGCCGCGAAAAACGCATTGCCAAGCTTTACGGTCAGCGCGTGGCGTTGGACGATCTGGAAAAGTTTGCGGCAGCATTGGCCCCCGTCGTTGCGATTGAGCGCGATCAGCAAATCTTGCTGATTACCACGGCGGCAGAAGAAAGCCTGCGCGACCGGATCAAAGCCTTGGTGATGAGCGAAACGGGCTTGCCGCCGACATGGCTTGAGGTGCGCTCGGTTGCCGATATTCCGCACCAGCCGAACGGCAAGGTCGATTACCAGCGCCTCCGAGCCGAAGCGTGAGCCAGCAAGAGGGAACAGCGCTCGACGCTTTGTTCGCGCTTCCCTATGCCAGCCTTGCCCAAGCGGAAAAAGAGCGGCAACTGTTTCCGCTGCTGCGCGATGGGCTTGCCTATCACCGCGCGGCTTGCCCTGCTTTTGATCGGATTGTCGCGCGCGCTTTTCCGGACGAGCCTGTGGGGCTCGATACCTTGCCCTATCTTCCGATCTCGCTGTTCAAGGACCGGCGTTTGCTTAGCGTGCCCGCGACGGAGGTGCGCGTGGCGGTTCAGTCCAGCGGCACCAGCGCCAGCGGGCTTAGTCAGGTTGCTTTAACGGCGGATGATGCGCGGCGTACCGCGCGGTCGCTCGCCTCGATCTTAAAGACGGTTTTAGGGCCTGTGCGCTTGCCCATGCTGTTCATCGACACGCCAGATGTTCTGAAAGGTGGGGGCGCTGTCGGGGCGCGTGCGGCGGCGATTTTGGGTTTAATGCCTTATGGCCGCGATCACCGTTTTGTCCTGAACGAAGCTTGGGAATTGGATGAAAATGCGCTGCTTGATTTTCTTGCCAAGAACGGGAGTAAGCCTTTTGTGATTTATGGTTTTACTTTTCTTGTTTGGCAGGCGCTGGCGCCTTTTTGCGCATCGCACCGCGTGGATCTTTCGAACGCGCTTTTGCTGCATAGCGGCGGGTGGAAAAAACTGCAAAGCCTTGCCGTTGATAATGCCGCTTTTCGCCATGCTTTTGCCGCGCAGGCTGGGCTGACACACATTGTCAATTTTTACGGCATGGCTGAAATGCCGGGTGTTGTTTTTCTGGAAAACGCAGACGGTCTTTTTTATCCGCCAAGCTTTGCCGACGTTTTGATCCGCGATCCGGTGACGCTTGCGCCGCTGCCTGTGGGGCAAGCGGGGCTGGTGCAGTGGATCAATCCACTGCCGCGCAGCTATCCCGGCCTTTCCGTTTTGACCGAAGACCTTGGCATTGTTGAAACCATCGATAGCAATGTCAGTGGTTGGAAAGGCCAAGCGCTTCGTCTGATCGGGCGCGCCCCAAAGGCTGAAATGCGCGGCTGCAGCGATGTGTTGGCGCAAAAAATAAGCGGGGAGGTCTGATGATCCAGTTTCATTTTGCCGCCACGCCACTAAAGGATTTAGAAGATCTTCGTAACGCCTGCCTTGCCGCGAAAGCGCAGCCTTTGGCTTTTGCCGACCCTAGCGTGCAGGCCTTTGCCCGCGCTTTGTCGGCGGGGTTGCTACAGGATCCTTTGGCCAAAGCTTTTCCGGCTTGCACGGCCTTTGGGTTTTGGCTGCGGGCCGCTGCGCTGGATGATTTAACGGCGCGTGTGCAAGCGGGATCGGTTGGACGCGCGCCTGCCGGGGCTGTCTTTTTAATGCCCCCTTCCAACGTGACAACGCTTTTTGCTTACACGGCGCTTTTATCACTTTTATGCGGCAATGTGACGCTGGTTCGCCTGCCGCAGACGCCCAGCGCGGCGCAAGATTATCTGCTGAGCCATTTTCTACGGGCGCTGGACCAAGCCCCGGATGCATTACGGCAGAAGCTGTTTCTTTTAGGTTATGGTCACGATGACGCGATCACCACGGCCTTATCGGCGCTTGCAGACAGGCGTTTTGTCTGGGGGGCTGATGAAACAATTGCGCATATCGGCTCGTTGCCTTTGCCAGCGGGGGCGCATCATATCGGTTTTGGCGATCGCTTTTCCGCTGCGACCATCGGCGCAGAGGGTTATTTGGCTTTAGACGATCAGGCCAAAGATCATCTGGCGCGTCTGATGGCCGCCGATATTTACAGCTTTGATCAATTGGCTTGTTCGTCGCCGCGTGCGCTGTTTTGGATTGGCAGCGCCGATACGGTGCAAAAAGCGCGCGCCGATTATTACCCGCGTCTGACCGCAGCGGCTGAAGCGCGCGGCTATGCGCTTGACGCGGCTCAAGCCATTGCGCGCCGCCGCGCGGCTTTTCTGGCGCTTCATGATCTTCAAACGCAGTTCTATTGGGGGGCGTCAAAGGCGTTGGCCGTGATCGGCTTGGCGACAGCTGAAGAATTAGAGCCTTTTAAAACAGTATCTTATGGTTTTGGCCTTTTGCTTGATGCCTGTTGCCCCTCGCTTGAGGCTGTTCTATCAATAGCCAGCGCGCGCGATCAAACGCTAAGCTATGCTTGCCTGCCTGCGGTGCCGACCGAGCAAACAGCGTATGATCGAATGGTCCCGGTTGGCCGCGCGCTAGATTTTGACGTGAGATGGGACCGCATAGATTTGATCGAGGCGATGACACGCCAGCAAGGATGAAGCAAGATGTCAAAACTAATCATTGTAGGCGCGGGGGGCTTTGGCCTTGAGGTCGCCGCCTATGCCGAGGACGCGCGCGCGGCACAAGCCGCGCAGCCCGAAATCATCGGCTTCTGCGATGACACAAAACCCAAAGGTGCGCAGCATGCGGGCTATCCCGTCATCGCGAACACGGATGATCCCATTGATCCCACCGCGCTTTATATCTTGGCGGTTGGCTTTCCGGCTGCGCGGCGCGCGTTGGCTGAAAAACTGGCGGCTAAAGGGGCCCAGTTTCATACGCTGATCCACCCGCAAAGCTATGTCGCGCGGACGGCACGCCTTGCGCCGGGATGTATAGTTGTTCCGTTCGCGACGGTGGGGCCGATGGCCGTTTTGGGTCCGCACACAATGCTGAATTACCATGCGGTCTTTGGCCACGAAGCGCAGGCTGGTGATTTTTGCGTTTTATGCCCGTATGCCTGCGTCCACGGCACGGCTGTTTTAGAAGACGATGTCTTTATTGGCAGCGGCGGTTATGTCACGCGCGGCTTGCGTATTGGGCAAGGCTCGAAAATTGCCGCAAACGCTGTCGTTTATAATGATATCCCGCCGGGCGCGTTGGCGCTTGGCAATCCCGCCGTTTGCAGGAAGGAGCCGAACGCATGAAATATTCTTTTTCCATTTTGGCGGCTTTGGTTTTTCTGACGTCTCCGGCGTTCGCTCAGGGCACGACGGCAGCCGATCCTGAGGCGCGCCTGGCCGCTTGTCTGCAACGCGCCGAAGCCTTGCCCGATCAAACGAAGGTTGAAGCCGATGCATGGCTTAAGAAAGGCGGCGGCGATCGCGCGCAATTGTGCCGGGCTTATGCGCAGCTGCATCGCGGCGATTATGTCTCGGCGGCGCAGGGGTTTTTGTTCCTTGCGCAAAAGCGCCCAAAAACAGACCATGTGCAGCGCGCGAAATTGCTTGAACAAGCAGGGCTTGCCTATATGCAGGCGCATGAAGCTGGCCATGCCGAAAGTTCCTTTGCGGCGGCTTTGAAAGAAACGCCAGGGCAGGGGGATCTGCTTTACGACCGCGCCAACGCGCGCGCCGCTGGCGACAAGCTGTGGGAAGCTTTGGACGATCTGAAACTTGTTTTGAAGAAAGAACCCGAAAGGGTCGATGCCTTGCGCCTTTCGGGACATACTTGGATCAAGCTGGGGTACGAAAGCAAAGGCAAAGCCGATTTGCTGTTGGCCGAGCAATTGGCAACGGGCGGCGATCCGCGCGACAAAAAACAGGATAAGTCCGCGCCATGATCGTGACGCGCTTTGCGCCAAGCCCGACGGGATATCTGCATCTCGGGCACGCTTATTCGGCTTGTCTGGCCTATGACTTGGCGCAGGAAAAGGGCGGGCGTTTTATCTTAAGGATTGAAGATATCGACCCCACGCGCTGCAAAGACATCTACGTCCAAGCGTTGCTTGAGGATTTAGCCTGGCTCGGCCTTGCTTGGGAGACGCCCGTTCGCCGCCAATCCGAACACCTGGCCGATTACGGCGCGGCGCTTGATCGTTTACAGGCGATGGGGCTTTTGTATCCGTGTTTTTGCACGCGCCAAGATATTCGCGCCGAGGTCGCGGCGGCTTTATCCGCGCCCCAAGGCCCCGATGGCCCTGTTTATCCCGGCGCTTGCAAGCCTTTGTCTCCCGATGAGGTTGCTGCGCGGCAGCAAGCCGGTATCCCTTTTTCGTGGCGGCTTGATATGGCGCGCGCCTGCCGGATGGCCCCCAGCCTGTCGTGGCAGGAAGAAAACCAAGGCCCGATTGCGGCGCGCCCCGAAGCTTTTGGCGATATTGTTTTGGCGCGTAAAGAATGCCCCACCAGCTATCACCTAAGCGTGACGGTTGACGATGCGCTTCAAGGCGTGACCGATATTGTCCGTGGCCAAGATTTGTTCGCGGCCACGGCCATCCATCGTTTGTTGCAGGTTTTGTTGGATCTTCCCGCGCCGCGCTATCATCATCACCGACTTTTATGCGGGCCCGACGGCAAACGCCTTGCCAAACGCGATCACGCCAAAGCCTTGCGCACATTACGCGCCGAAGGCCTGACACCCAGCGATGTTCGGCAGCTTTTCGTTACGGCAAAATAAGCTTGCGCTTATTCGATCGGATCGCCCTTCAGCGGCGCTAACGCCGCTTCGATCGCGGCAAAGCCGGGATGCGAAGACGTCAAAATGCCGTGCCGGATCAGAAAATCGATCAGAACAAGATTGCAGTTGAACTTGAACTTGTCTGAATCATGCACAATGGCCGCGACTTCTTTGGCGGGCATCAGATAAAAACCGGCAACTTCGCCATCTTTGTTCCGCGGCAAGAAATCTTCCGGCAGCTTCAAATCAAAGACAGCCAGCGTGTCATAGCGCAAGCCGTTCTGGCGGTCGATTTTATAGGTCAGCGTGCCAGCGGCTTTGGCGGTTTTGGCCAAACGTTCATCCATGCCCGCTTCTTCATAGGCTTCCTTGGCCAGATTATCGCGCATGGAAAGGCCCATCGGCACGCCGCCCGCGATGATATGATCTAACAGGCCGGGATCCAGCGGACGGTCTTTGGCGCGTTCGCCAATCCAGATATAAAGGCCGTCTTCTTTGTGAACATAGCCGTTCACATGCAACCCATAGGCATGAACGCCAAAATACGGCACGGCGGCGCGGTCTAACTTGGCCACCGGCTCGTCGCCCCAGTTTTGATAAACGGGGTACATTTCGTTGCGTTCGCGCGTGCCATAATGCTGGGTCAGCTTGTCGGTCGCGCGCGCCAAAGCGCGGCTGCGGCTAAAGAAATCGTTGTGCGCGTCGGCCAACGAGACAGCGCTGTCGCTGACGTCGAAATCTTGTGGCATTTGCGCCAATTGCGCTGCCGTTTCCGCCGTGACAGAGCCATAAACTGTGCCGTCGATTAAAAAGGGCCGAAAGGCCGCGTCATCATGAGCGGTGCAGGCTTGAATGTGGCGCAGGAAGCTTTTCTCCTGAGTCATATGTTTCTCTCCCTTGATCTTACGTTCGTTATCCGACGCGGTGCGCCATTAATTTTTTTAATTCGGCTATGGCTTTAGCAGGATTTAGGCCCTTTGGGCAAGTGTTGGTGCAATTGAGAATAGTATGGCACCTGAAAGCTTGGAACGGATCTTCCAATTGGTCAAGTCTTTCGGCGGCATTGTCGTCACGGCTATCGACGACCCAGCGATAAGCCTGCAGCATGACGGCGGGCCCAAGATAGCGGTCGCCATTCCAGAAATAGCTGGGGCAACTGGTCGAGCAGCACATGCAGAAAATGCATTCATAAAGGCCGTCCAGCAAGGCGCGCTCTTCCGGCGATTGCAGACGTTCTTGATCCGGCGGGGGCGTGGTGTCGTTTTGCAGCCAAGGCTTGATCGAGGCCAACTGGGCGTAAGCATGGTTCATATCCGGAACCAGATCCTTGACCACCTTCATGTGCGGCAAGGGATAGATGCGCACATCGCCGCGCACGCTGTCGATAGGCTTGGTGCAAGCCAGCGTGTTGGTGCCGTCGATATTCATGGCGCACGATCCGCAAATGCCTTCGCGGCACGATTTGCGGAAGGTCAAAGTCCCGTCGATCTGGCCTTTGATATAAATCAAAGCGTCCAGTACCATCGGCCCGCATTTATCCAGATCAATCGTATAGCTGTCGAGGCGCGGTTGATCGCCAAAATCGGGCGACCAACGATAGATTTTAAAGGTCTTCGAACGCTTAGCGCCTTCCGAGGCGTCGATGACGCGACCTTTAACAATTTTTGAATTGGCGGGAAGAAGAAACTCGACCATCTATCAATCCTGTTTCGGCTTAGTAAACGCGGGCTTCGGGTTGGATCGTCTCGATCTCGTCCGACAGAGGGCGCAGTTGAACGGGGCGATAGCCGATGGCTGTGCTGCCATCGCTACCGACTTGAATCAGCGTGTGCTTCATCCAATTGGCATCGTCGCGCTGCGGGAAATCTTCGCGCGCATGCGCCCCGCGCGATTCCGTGCGTGACGCAGCGGCATCGACGGTCGCCAAGGCTTGGTAAAGCAAATTGTCCAGCTCAAGCGTCTCCAGCAGTTCCGAATTCCAAACCATCGACCGGTCGGAAAGGCCCAGATCCACTTTCTTGGCAAAAGCGGTGCGGATTTGCGCTTGCGCTTTTTCCAAAATGGGACCGGTGCGGAAAACGCTGCATTCAGTTTGCATGATCTGCTGCATCTCTTGACGCAGATCGGCGGGTTTGACGGGGCCTTTGGCGGTCCGATAAAAATCGAGACGCGCGACAGCTTCGTCGCCTGCGCCTTGCGGCAAATCGGCATGCGGCGCGCCCGGCGCGATCAGCTCGGCAGCGCGCTGCGCCGCGGCACGGCCAAACACAATGATATCCAGCAGCGAGTTCGATCCCAAACGGTTGGCGCCATGAACCGACACGCAAGCCGTCTCGCCAATCGCCATCAAGCCCGGCACGTCAGGCACTTCGCCATGCAGGCTCGATGGAATGCCGCCCATGCAATAATGCACCGTCGGCACAATAGGAATAGGCGCTTTGGTCACATCGACGCCCGCAAAAATCTGAGACGTCTCTGTAATGCCGGGCAGGCGCTCTTGGATAATCTTGGGGTCCAGATGCTCGATGTGCAAATGCATGTGGTCTTTGTTGGGGCCGCAACCGCGGCCTTCGCGGATCTCAATCGTCATCGCGCGGCTGACCACGTCGCGGCTGGCCAAATCTTTGGCTTTAGGTGCGTAACGCTCCATAAAGCGCTCGCCCAGCGCATTGGTGATATAGCCGCCTTCGCCGCGCACGCCTTCGGTGATCAAGCAACCCGTGCCATAAAGGCCGGTGGGGTGGAATTGAACAAACTCCATATCCTGAAGTGGCAGACCAGCGCGCAAAACCATGCCGTTGCCGTCGCCGGTGCAGGTGTGCGCCGCTGTGGTCGAAGCAAAAGCGCGGCCATAGCCGCCCGTCGCCAAAACGGTTTGATGCGCGCGGAAGCGGTGAAGCGTGCCGTCGTCAAGATTCCAAGCCATCACGCCGCGGCAAACGCCATCGGCATCGATGATAAGATCCAAAACAAAATATTCGATAAAGAAGGTCGTGCCATGCTTCAGCGCCTGCTGATACAGCGTATGCAAAATCGCATGACCTGTGCGGTCGGCGGCGGCGCAGGTGCGCTTGGCCGTGTGCTTGCCATAATGCGTCGTCATACCGCCAAAGGCGCGCTGATAAATCCGGCCTTCCGGCGTGCGGCTGAAGGGTACGCCGTAATGTTCCAATTCAATGACGGCGGGGATAGCCTCGCGGCACATATATTCAATCGCGTCTTGATCGCCTAGCCAATCGGACCCTTTGACCGTGTCGTATACGTGCCAACGCCAATCGTCTTCGCCCGCATTGCCAAAAGCCGCGCCAATACCGCCTTGCGCCGCGACCGTGTGGCTGCGCGTCGGAAAGATCTTGGACAGACAGGCCGTCTTTAATCCTTTTTCCGCCATGCCAAAGGCTGCGCGTAACCCAGCGCCGCCCGCGCCCACGACGACGACATCGAAAGTGTGATCGATAATGGTATAGGCTTGCGTCACGGGATCAGGCTCCTACAAAAACTTTGATAACAGCCAAAAGGCTTGAAAAGGCGATAAGGACAGCGGCAAACCGAACGGCCAAAACTGCCAAAAGGTTAAGGGCCGGATCATGCACATAATCTTCGACAATGCCCAAAATGCCGTTCGCGCCGTGCCAAATGCCGACAAAGATCATCAGCAGCAAGAACAAAGCATTCGGCCCGAATTGCAACCAAGCCACGGCGTCGTCATAGCCGCTGCCCAGCAGCACTTGATGGACAAAGCTGAAAAGGCTGTACAAAACAAGCGGGATCAAGGCGACAGACAAATATTGCTGCGTCAGCCAATGATGCGTGCCACTGCGGGCCGAGCCGCGGCCTTTGGCGCGGGTTAGGGGATCTTGGCGGCTTGTGGCGGGATTGGGTATCAGGGCCATGAGATCACCCCATTGAGAAAGATAAAGGCCCAAAGGCCAAGCGTCGCCAAAGCCGAAACGGCGGCGGCGATATAACCAGATTTATAAATGGCGGGGAGTGTCAGACAAGCGCCAACGTCCCACAGCAAATGGCGGACGCCGCAGCACATATGATAGAACAGCCCCCAGCTCCAAGCCGCGATGAACAGAACGGCGATAGGATGAGATAAAATCTTGGCATAGGTGGCATAAGCTTCAGGCCCCATGGCGATAGAGATCAGCCAAGAAACCAACAGCGCAATGCCCCCCGCCAAACAAAATCCGGTCACGCGATGAATGATCGACATCAGCGAGGTCAGCTGCGGTTTATAGATGCTCAGGTGAGGCGACAAAGGCCGATCGGTTTGTTTGACGCGCGGCAAGGGCAGCGGCTGAGGCGCCTGTTCATCAAGAGGAGGCATAGGGGGTCTCTATGTTAAAGGCGCGGCCAGCGCGCCCGATTGGATTCGATTGACCGGCATCCTAAGGAAACATCGGCTTGATCGCAAGTTTATTGATCAAAAGACAAGAAAAACAAACGGCCACGTCAAGACGTGGCCGCTGCAAAACGCAAGACAAACCAAGATTAAGCGGTGATATCCACTTGTGATCCGCGGCCCGTTTCGGCGGGTGGCGGCGTCGGCTCTTCTTTAACTTCGACAGGCTCAGGCCTCGGTTGCTGTTGAGAAGCCGTTTCTTGCTGACGGCGGATTGTCTCAAGCTGGCCCGAGACGGCCCCTTGTGAAGAGCTAATATTCGATAGTCCAGCCATGAGACCCCTCCCTAGCTTTGTTACAGTTACCTATTATCCACCATTTCTCT
The DNA here is from genome assembly GCA_964390005.1 of uncultured Rhodospirillaceae bacterium. Lineage (GTDB taxonomy): Bacteria > Pseudomonadota > Alphaproteobacteria > UBA9219 > UBA9219 > CAYMGM01. Next base: position 175,819 of record CAYMGM010000001.1, read on the forward strand.
TACGAAATGAATAAGAGAACATAAGTCATGCCTAGCCATTTGTAAAATAATGATATTTTTCAATATCAAAACACACATTTGTTGGTAAAAGCTGCGTGAATCAGGTTTAAAGCCCATGATTCCTTGCGAAAAAAGGCGTTTTGTGCCAAAAAGTTGCTTGAAAAGGCTCCAGCAAAAAACAAAGAAAAAGGGAATTTCATGAAAGTCGCCGTCGTTCACGAATGGCTGACCACAAAAGCGGGATCAGAATCTGTCATTGAACAAATACTGACCTTGTATCCGGAAGCCGATTTGTTTGTTTTAGTTGATTTTTTGCCCGAAGCGGATCGCGCTTTTCTGGCTGGCCACAGGATCAAAACATCTTTCATCCAGAACTTACCTTTTGCGCACAAAAAATACCGTTCTTATTTGCCGCTGATGCCGCTGGCGGTTGAGCAGTTTGATTTGTCGGGCTACGACCTTGTTATCAGCTCGTCGCATGCGGTGGCCAAAGGGGTGCTGACAGGCCCCGATCAAGTTCATATTTCCTATGTTCACAGTCCCATTCGCTATGCGTGGGATCTTCAACACATCTATTTGCGCGAGTCAGGGCTTACCAAAGGCCTGCGCGGTATCTTGGCTAAATTGATTTTACATTATATGCGCCTGTGGGATTGCCGTACCGCTTGTGGCGTCGATCAGTTTGTCGCGAACTCAAACTACATCGCGCGGCGGATTAAAAAGGTCTATGGCAGGTCGGCGCAAGTTGTTTATCCGCCGGTCCATTTAGATAAGTATATTGCTGGCACGCAGCCGCGCGAAGATTTTTATTTGGCGGTGTCGCGCTTTGTGCCTTACAAAAAGATGTCGTTGATCGTCGAAGCTTTCACGCGCTTGCCTGATCGGCGCTTGATCGTCATCGGCGACGGCCCAGATTTGAAAAGCGCAAAAGAGCAAGCGAGCGCAAACGTGACCTTTCTTGGCTACCAAGCGCAAGATGTTGTGATCGATCACATGCAACGCGCCAAAGCCTTTGTCTTTGCGGCCGAAGAAGATTTTGGCATCGCCCCGGTCGAGGCGCAAGGCTGCGGCACGCCCGTGATAGCCTTTGGCCGCGGCGGCGCAACCGAAACGGTCGTTGATGGTCAAACAGGCGTGTTGTTTCCCGAGCAAACGCCTGAATCCCTGATCGAGGCGATTAAAAAGTTTGAGGTCCTCGCGCCGCAACTCAAGGCGACAACCATCCGTGAAAATGCCGAGCGTTTCAGCGTCGCACGTTTCAAGGAAGGCATTCAAAAGATCGTCGACGAAGCGATGAAAGCGTAACGGCCCCTTATGCGTCTTCCCCTTTACATCAATGCGCGTTTTCTTGGCAAACCGATCACGGGCACGCAGCGTTTTGCGCATGAGATTATAGCTGCCCTCGATAAAAAAATAGGTGAGGGCGCACAAGTTTTCTCGAAGGTCGTGTTACTGGCGCCTTCTGGGACGCCGCAGCCGACGGGGCTTGAGCCTATTGGCTTTCAAACATGCGGCCATCTACAAGGCCATTTGTGGGAGCAATGGGATTTGTGGCGTGCCAGCCATGACGGCCTGCTGCTCAGCCTGACGAATAGCGGCCCCGTGTGCCACCCGCGGCATTTGGTCGTCATTCATGATGCGTTGGTTTACCGGTTGCCCGAAAACTACGCTTGGGCCTATCGCTTGTTTCACCAGAATCTTGGGCGTCTTTTGGCGCGTCGCGCGCGCGTTGGCACGGTCTCGGCCTTTTCGGCCTCTGAACTAGCCGCCGTCTTTCACGGCCAATCATCGGACTACCCCGTTTTTTACGATGGCTTCGATCACATTCTGCGCCTGACGGAAGAGCCCGCCATCCTTGATCGCCTGAACCTGCGCGGTAAACGCTTTTTCCTTTTTGTCGGCTCGCACGTTCCCAACAAAAACCTAGCCCGCGCGATCCAAGCGTTTATGGCGCTGAAAGACGACACGCTTTCATTTGTGATTGTCGGCTCAACACAATCAAAGGTTTTTGCCGCGACGCAACTTCAACTACCACCGACGGTCTTGATGCCGGGGCGCTTGACGGATGGCGAGATCGTCGCGCTTTATCGTCATGCTTATGCGCTGGTTTTTCCAAGCTTGTACGAAGGTTTTGGTATTCCGCCGTTGGAAGCGTTGACGTTGGGCTGCCCCGTGATTGCCTCGCGCATCGCGCCGGTCCAAGAAGTGTGCGGCGAGGCTGCCAAATATTTTGATCCGTTAGATACCGCGGATATGGCGGCGCAACTGCGCGCGAGTCTTAATGATCCCGCCTGGCGCACAGCCTGTGTGGCAAAGGGTAAGCAGCGCTTGCCAAACTTCACATGGCGCGCAAGCGCCGAGAAAATATGGCAAGAATTGCTATTCATGAAGAAGGATTGATGGTGATGAAAAAAGAATTCACTGGTGCCCGGTATGGTTTTATTGATGCCATTCGCGGGATAGCGGCCTTGCTCGTGATGCTACAACACTCGCTTTATTCCAGTGGCTTGCTTGGTGACATCCATGGCCCTTTAACAGGCTTTATTCCAACGATGCTTGAGTTGGGCGAGACGGGGGTCGTTGCCTTTTTTCTTGTCTCAGGGTTTGTTATTCCGCTCAGTTTAGAAAAAACGGCAAACTTTAAAATGTTCTGGATACACCGTATTTTGCGTATTTATCCGCTGTATCTGTGCGTCTATTTTGTCAGTTTGGTTTTGCACCTTGGAACTTTTGATATCTCAGGCTTTTCAGCGCACGTCGTCAATTTTCTATCGCATCTATTAATGATCCAGGAATATGTCAAACAACCTAATCTTGTCGGCGGGTCGTGGACGCTTTCGATTGAAATGATCTGGTATATCGGTCTTTCAGTTTTATTCTTGTTGGCCTTGAATAAAAAGCCGCGTTTGCTTGTCGCTTTAGCCGTTGCCGCTTCATTTTTGGCATGTGTCGTTTGCGCGTTTGGGCCTCACCTTCCTATGGGAAGACTTTCAATGCTGGTTTGTTGTGTGTTGGGTTTCGTTTGTTACCGTTATGGGAAAAGCGATTTATCCAGCCGCGAATTTTGCTTTTTGGCAGGGCTTTTAATCATTGCGATTGTTACAAACCTGATGACTGGATTTTTGTTGTTTCCATCGGCATATCCCACAGCCAGTTTTGCAATGGTTCGAGGTTCTTGGTCTTTAGGTATTTTGATTTTTTTTATACCTTTTCTCTTCCGTCAATCGTCCATCTGGGACAACAGCCTTTTGTCTTTCCTTGGGAAAATAAGTTATTCGATCTATTTGGGGCACGGTGTTGTCTTGCACCTGCTTGAAGATAGCCCGCTAACAGGGTGGTGGTTTATTGCCGCTGTTTTTGTATCGACAATTCTTGTTGCGAGTCTGTCCTACCGCTATATTGAGCAACCGCCCATTCAATTCGGTAAAAAACTGAACTCTTTAAGGCAACTCTAGGTAAAATCGGAGTCTATGACGTCGGCAGGGCGCGGCCATAGCCAAGCGCGGTTACGTGGCGTTCGCTTTATAAATAAGGAACGATGACGGATATTTTTCTTCGATCGTTTTTTCTATATCTCTAACTTTCAAAGGAAGCTTTTTCTAAGATTTTGCTTGGGTGGCCTTTACCGCAAAGCTTGTCGCCTATGGCCATAAAATTTCCGCGTAAGCGCCCCCAATAATCGATATCGGGCCGCGGCGGACGAATGGATTTGATAATATTGGCCGCAAAGTTTCGTGCAATTTGCCGCAAAGCGGCTTTGGTGGGCATTGTCCCTTTTCCCATCAAATAAAGAGGATTGGCAACTTGGGAATACCCGAACCGAAGGCCACTTGTTCGTCCCCCTGAGACCCCCATGTGAACGCCGCGGCAGTTTGGCGTTCGTACGACAGGGCCAAAGGCCAAGGCTTGGCCGGTATAGTCATAGTCTTCTTGCCAGCTATAAAGCGGAAGGTTTTCATCAAAACGACATTGCCGGATAACGGTATGGTTAAAAGCCATGTTGCAGCCATAGGCACAATCGACAAAAGATTCTTTTGTTGTATTGGCCCAGTGCTTTTCAGGAACGATGGTCCCGGCCAGATAGTTTGTCGCTTGTTCTTCGCTAAGGCCGCCAGTCATGACGCCGTCAGCTAAGACACGTCCTGTCAGGCCGACGATATCGCCTTTGGCAAAACGATCAGCAGCCTTTTCGAGCCAGTCGTCGGCAGGGCGAAAATCGTCGTCAAAAAAAGCGCAAAAGAAGTCGCCTTTTGTCTCATCCAGAAAGCCGCGTTGACGTAAGGTCTGAATCCCATAATTGCGCTGGCATGTCAGACCGGCAACAGGAGAAAGAACGATGTTTCCAGCAAGATGCTTAAAAGCGGGATGGTCGCGGCATTCGAAGACATCCCTTTCTTCGCTGCCAACGACAACGACGCCATGCGGAGCAAGTGTCTGGCGTTGTAGGTAATCCAGCAGGGTGCCCGTCTCTTTGGCACGTCCTTTGGTCGCGATAATAACGAAAGCGCGCATAGTGCCGTCTCGATCTTTTGTTTCAGTATTTCTTATGTTATGAACAGGATCATCCGAGATGGCAAGTTCTCACTTTTCGAATGAAGATAAAAAGCGTGTCTTCAAAGATTTTGGTTAATATTTTGTCCTTCGCTTAGACAAAAATTGTGGATAATACAGATGCAACCCGAAATAAAACCTAAATTATCGCATCAAGTCGCGAAGGCAGGCAGCCTGACAGTCTTGGGGAAATTGTTGGGACGCGGGCTCGATTTTATCACGTTGATCGTCTTATCTCACATATTAACGCCCAGCGATTTTGGCTTAACGGCCCTTGCGATGACGTCAGTGACAATTGCTGAAAGCGTGACATCGTTACCGTTGACGGCGGTTTTAGTTCGAGAAGAGGCGCCAACCAAGGCCATGTTTGATACGGCCTTTACCTTGGCTTTTCTCCGCGGGTGCGTTCTGGCTGCTTTTCTAAGCGGCATTGCTTTTGTCATGGCACAGATTTATGGCGAGCCTCGCTTGACGCCCTTGGTCTGCGCCTTGTCGTTCGCGCCGATTTTTCGAGGCCTTCAAAGTCCGCATATGGTGCGCTTTGTAAAGGACATGGATTTTAGACGTGATGCCTCGCTAGAGATTGTGGGGAAAGCGGGGGCTTTGATCGTTGCATCGACGCTTGCCTTGTCAACACGTAGCTATTGGTCGATTGCGATGGCGACAATAACGACGCCATTTATTATGAATGTTCTTTCATATTTTTATGCGCCCTATAAACCCGCCTTTAGCCTAGCCGAATGGCCGCTTTTTCGCGCGATCGTCGGGTGGAACAGTTTGACGCAGCTTATTCTCTCATTAACCTGGCAATCTGATAGGTTGTTGCTTGGCTACTTTATCCCGAAGGCTAATCTTGGTCGCTATACAATGGCCAACGATTTGTCCAGCATAGGGATTCAGGCTCTTGTCGTTCCATTGGATCAGCCGCTTCTCGTGGCTTTTTCCAAACGTTTTGATGATGCAAAAGAAACGCTTGCCGCAACATATTTAAAAAGCACAAATGCAGTCCTGACAATAGCCGGCCCCTTTTTTCTTGGTCTTTCTCTATTAGCACAACCCATTGTACGTCTTGTGCTCGGCGAAGCGTGGAGCGAAACCGGACGGTGGTTGCACTGGATCGCACTTTTGAACCTTTCGTTGCTTCCTTTTTATCATATGAACAGCTTGGCTCTCGCCGTTGATCAGGCCCGTATGACAACAAGGCGTACCTTTGGCGAATTTCTTGTTCAAATACCAGTTGTCTTATGGGGAAGTAGATATTTGGGTGTCACGGGGGCTCTGATCGGGCGCAGCATAACGCGCGCCGTTTCTATTCTTATCAGCCTTATAACAGTGCGTGAATTGATTGACGTTTCGATAAAAGGTCAACTGATGGCCATGCATCGAACCATGATTGCTTTGTTGACGATGAGCGGCGTTCTTCTTTTAACGCGTGATTTTGTAGCGACGTCGTCAACAGTCATGATGGTTTTGTCGCTTGGCGTCGTTGCGGTTATCTCGGGCCTCTCATATTATTTGTGCCTTTACGCTTTATGGTTGGCAGAGGGGCGACCAGACGGTTGTGAGAAAATTGCGGTTTCGCGGTTGTTAAGTCTTGTCTCTTATCTTTCGAGCAAATGTCTTAAAAAGCGCAAATTATTATAACCCCACATCAGGATCAGTCGACCGGTGATCGCTGGCGACGAAGAAAAAGACCCTTTTAAAATATGAACTATAGCTTGTAGAGATTGTCGAAGATCAAATCTTTTCAAAGCCTGATTGCGCCGAAAAACGCGCAGTAAAATGTAGCCTTCTTTGGTCGCCGGAGATAGGCGAAGCTGACGAAGCTTGTTCTCAAGCAAGTACTTGTTCACCTCGATAATTTCCGATGAAACGGCGCTGCGTTCTTGCTCTTCTGTGCGCGTCATTGAAATGTTTGCCCCGTGCAGACGATATTTCAGAACAGGAACATTGATGTCGTGGATAAGGCCGTAGCGACTGATGCGAATGTACATGTCATAATCTTCGGCATGAGGATAGGCTGATGAATACCCTCCCGCTTTTTTCAAAGCATCGGTGCGCAGCATGACAAGGGGGTGAAGAGCAGTTTTGATAATCGGCGGAAACACAGTCAAATCTGTCTGTTCATGCTGTTGTCGCGGACTTTTAAAGTCGGCCTTTGAGGCAGGTTGGGTTTGTCCGTTTGCGTCAATCGTGATCGGCTTTCCGCCGACAAGAACGACATCGGGGTGTTCTTTTAGATAAGAAACTTGGACGGCGAACCTGTCTGGCAGTGAAATATCGTCAGCATCCATGCGAGCCGTAAAGGTTCCGCGTGCGATGGCCAAGCCAGCATTTAGCGCTGCGACGATACCGGCGTTTTCCTGTGATAAAACGCGAATGCGTTTGTCCCGCTTTTGATAGTCATCGATAATTTTATCTGAACCGTCCGTACTTCCATCGTTAACAATAATGAGTTCAAAATCATCAAGCGATTGATCAAGAATAGATTGAATGCTTTCGGCTAAATAGGCCTGACCATTATAAACAGGAAGCAAGCATGAGACAGTGATCGTGGGCGATGTCATGACAAAGATCGTTAATGTTTTTGCTCTCTTGGAGGGCGAAGATAACAAATAATATATTGCACTTAGCCATTGAATAGGCAATCTTGTTTTGTGGATTTGAAGGGATTTTATATTCCTTCTTTTTATTGTAAGGGAGTAAGCAGATGAATATGCAGGATTTGTCAATGCAATTGGACCATTGCACAGATCTATTAGAAGGGCCTGTCGTTTATCTTGATTATCCCGTTCATAATAATATTGGCGATATCCTCATTTGGCTTGGGGCGCAGAAACTATTAAAAAGAAATCATATACAAGTGCTGGGCTCTTTTGAGCTGCGCTTAGGTTTCTATGCGAAACATTTATTGTCGTCTTGTACGACGATATGTATGCATGGGGGAGGGAATCTTGGTGATCTCTATCCGCGGCACCAGTCTTTTCGTGAAAAGATCATTCAAAAATATCCGGATAAAAAAATTGTCATTTTTCCTCAGACTGCCTGTTTTAGTAGTGCAGAGGCTCTACAGAAAACAGCCGACATCTTTTTAGCGCACAAAAATCTCCATATTTTTCTAAGAGATCAAAACTCGTTTCAAACGTTGCAAGAGAAGGGAATTCCGAACCTCCATCTTTCTCCTGATACAGCCCATGCTCTTTGGCCAATACGCCTTGGCGCGTTTTATCAAAAGGACAGCAAGCTCTATTTTTTCAGGCGCGACAAGGAAAAGACGCAAACGCCTTTTGATTGCGATGAGAAAGATGCATTCGATTGGAAAGACTGTATTCGTGGGTTCGACGAAGCTTTATTTAATTTTGGTCTTCAGTATCATCGTGTCGATGCGCGTTTGGCGGGCAGTCTTTTGAAGTCGAGTTGCCTATGGAATTATGTCTCGCAACGTCTTCTCGCCTCTGCTGCCGGGGTTTATGCAAACCACGAAACCGTCATTACAAACCGCCTGCATGGGATGATTTTTGCGGCGCTCACCGGAACAAAATGCATAGCCTTTGATAATTCGTACGGTAAGCTGTCTAGCTATTACGACCTTTGGCTTAAAGACATAGATAACCTTAGCTTTATCCAATCAGGTGGGGTTCAACCGCGTCTTTGATCGTTGGGGCCAAATGGTTTTATCTCTCTTAGCTTTTCTGATCATCTTGTGCGGACTGGCCTCGGATGGGCTTGTGGTGCGTCTTTTGTTTATTATGCCATCGTTTGCTGCGATGGCCGTTCTTCCGCCATCTTGGCTGGGGGGCGTCAATATAACGCCAGGCAGTATGACTGCATTGATCTTTTCCTTGCGTTACATGACAAAGCCAGGCGCGTTTCATGGTGCCGTCGCCGCTTGCTTGAATAGAAAAAAACTGGGCTGGCTTTTCGTCTTTTACCTGGTCGCTTTTGCCGGAGCCCTTTTTCTTCCCCGGTTGTTCGCGGGGCGCATTCTAACTTATCAGCTCAGTACGGCAAAACTCAGCTATGTGATGCCAACAGGAACAAATTTCACACAAGCCTTGTATCTATTTTTGTCAGTTATGACGGCCATCATGGTATCCGTGACGATTACAAAACGTCCAAAATTCGGAGATTTGTTGTTGAAAGGGTTTTATGCTGGCGGTTTGGCCGTTATTGGGACAGGGCTTCTTGATATTACGGCCAACCTGCTTGGACAAGGGGCTTTGCTGAAGGCTTTTTACACAGCCGAATATGGGTATTCAGCCGGGGCCATTAATGGGTCACGCCGTGTCTTAGGGTTGACGCCTGAGCCTTCTACCTTTGGTTCGCACGCTGTCGCTTTTGCGGCGTTGCTTCTTTTCTTCGGACCGGCGTATGCAACAAAAATAGAAAAGCGCAACGCGTTTCTTTGTGGCCTTGGGTGCGCGGTAATGGCGTTTCTTTCGCTTTCATCGACAGCGTATGCCGCGATGTCTGTCGCTTTAGGTTTGTTCGCCCTTTACAGTGTTAAAGGTTATTCGAGCGATGGCAAAATTATTCGGCAATCCGTCGCCAACAAGCTGCTTATGGGGCTCTTTGTTTTTGTGTTGGTGGGGCTGTTCGTTTTGAGCTTCAGTGGCGCGTTCGACTATATGATGAATATGTTCGATACGCTGCTTTTTAAAAAGCAGTACACCACGTCATATTTAGAAAGATCAAGTTGGACGACGACGGGGCTAGAAGCTTTTTTTCAGTCATGGGGGGTGGGCGTTGGCGTCGGATCTGTCCTTACCTCTAATTTTTTTGTTAATATTCTTGCAAGTACTGGCATTTTGGGCGCGATGCTATTTGCTCTTTTCTTGATGTCCTTTTTCACGGCGCGCGTCCCCATGAACAATGGGCGAGCATCGATTTTTATCGGTGCGGCTAAAAGAAGTTATCTGCCCATTATGGTTGGCGCCTTTTTTGCGGGAACGACACCTGATTTTGGCATTGTTCCCGCTGTGCTGTTCGGCTTGGTTTCTGGCTTTATAACCCCTATTGGTGGAGATTCTCATCGGTCTTTGCCGTTGCAAAAAAACAAAACTTATTTGCGAAAACCGTTAGAGAGAAAATAGGCGTTCTTGATTTCTAGAGATCAAGCAAAAACCCCGACGACGGACATTCCTACCTCTGGCGAAACAATAGCTATCGTCGTGGGGAGGTCGTTTGAAAAATCACTGTCGCTGCGAATGCAAGTGTAATAAAGACTTGGATCGCCAGCTCCTGGCAACAGGCTTTCGTTGCCGTTTTCGTCCGTTATGGTTTGTTCGGCGCGACCCTTTTGGATCGGGATATAATTTTTAAAACTTGCCACGAAGTTTTCTAAAAGAGCTTCATTATCACAAGATAAATATGTGTCGATATAAGCCATCTTTCACCTAAACGCTTTGGATTCTTTTAAGACAGAGTCTGTTTAAAACAGAAGGATCAACGGTATAGGATCCACTGCTGACGCTTATGTCTTGGGTGCTGTCATCGTCAAACGTGCAGCGTATCGTTGAAATACCCGATGGGATTGTAAAGGAAAGCTGATCTGTGGCACGTGTGACGGCGCTTCCATTTGTGGGAATGTATGATGTGGCAACAGAGCCAACTTCATACTGCTCTCCCCATATATTTATGTTACCTGATGATCCTAGATATGACGGTAAAGAGCCGTTGGTATCTAAATTATTTGTCAGGGCGTTATAGAAAGTAGAATGGTTTCCTGAAGTGTTTTCTTTGGCCTTTACTGAAATTCTATAATTTGAATTTCCTACCGCTTCAATGCTTGGTACAGCAACTGTAAAAGCGTTGTGGCCGACCACACCGGCACTAACATCAAAATTTGCATAATAAAGTTCAGTGTACGACCCTGCATATGCTTTCATTTGCAGAATATACTCAGAACCCGCTCTTGCAAACACGCTCATGATTATATCATTGTAGTTCATAGCTATAAGCGGCGGTTTTGCATAGTGAACTGAAGACCCTGTTCCTTCATTAAGATTTTTGAAATAGGTCATCCCGTCTGGAGAAAGCAGAGACGAATCTGACGCGGTAACGCCAGAAAGGGCCCAATTCGTAGGAGGATTTGAGTTTGTAAATAAGTTTGTTCTTTGAGGCTCAATCAGTAACCCGCTAGCTTCCCACAATCCCGTCGAGGTATTGTAGTCATAATTAAATCTAGGCGTATCTACCGAAGCGGTCCGCATGACGCCGCTACTGTCGAAATAGGTTCCCGTGCTGGCGCGAGAGAAGCGACAATCGGTCGGCAGGATTCCGCTTGTAAAGGACAGATCCAACGCAGGCGGTTGGGGCGCGGCGCTCTTATGCGTCTTGTCAAGTAAAAGAAGCATCGCCATATTAAACCGCGCGGACAATCAATTTCAGGGTCGAAGCTGTCGCCTGCAAGACGGGGCTTGCTGCCGTACCTGACCTGATTTTCAGGTACTGCAAGGACGCAAAGCCTTTAGGATCAAGCATGATGCAACTAGAGGCGGTGGGAACGGCTGTAATTTCGCTACCGTCCTGGTCAATAAGGCTGTACCAGTTGGTGCCATTATCAGGGGACATTTGAAAAGTCAAAGAAGCGTTTGTCCAGTTGGCGGGAATGGCAACGCCAAACAAACGCAATCCGCCAAGATCGATCGTGTTTGTTATGGATGCGCTGGCGTTGATCGTAACGGGAAGCGCTTCCCAAGCGGAGACGCAGGTGTCTTTCAGTGACATTTGAAATCCTTTCCAAGCATAAAAAAAGCGGCCCCTGAAAAGGGCCGCGTGCCGCGAGATATTTTTGTTTTTGTTCCTGTAAGTGTTCCGAATGCGCGTCAAAGCAAAAAAGGCGCAAGGAACCTGTCTTTAGTCAATACGCGAAAGCGCGGATCTCGTCAAGGGAAAAATCCTACATTTAGACGAATGTTCAGAAAAATTCTACTTTAAACGAGTGCCTTGGCATAAATGGCTTGCTGATGATCGGGGGCGCATGTTTCCCATCCGGCTTTGGCTATCGCGTCGAAAAAACGTGGGTTCTCATACAATTGCCGCATAGCTTTGGCGGTCGCATCAATGTCGGGATCGGCCCATGTGACTGTGCCATAGATACCGCTTTGATCCTTCATGGTAACAAGCTGATAGGGAACAAGAAGAGCATTCTCAGGCGACATAAAGTCCATATTGCCAGACCAAGCCGTTGCAATCGTCGCAAGACCAGCGATACGGGCCTCAAGAAGAGGAAGGCCAAAACCTTCGGCGCGGTGTAGCGACACATAGACATGGGCATCGGTCATGATTTTTTCGATTTCGGCGCGCGTCAAGGTTTCGCGGATAAGATGGATGCGATCATCGCCAGCAACGGATTCGATGAATTGCGCTATTTCAGGTATTGTTGATTGGCCTTGTAACTTCACGACAAGGCGAGCGTTGTCTTCTTTTGAAAACGCTTTTTGAAAAGCCGCGACGACGGCAGCTGGATTCTTTCGCGTGAGGCCTGATCGTGCATCGGCCATGGTCAAAAAGCATAAAGGCTCTTGATCGGCATGCCATTGACGGGGAGACGGGCCGCGATCCATGCGGACATGAGGCACAACGCGGATCGGATCGGCGTAAAGTTTGCCAAGTCCAAGGGCCGCAAAACGGCTCGGCGTCCAAATTTCATCCCAAATGCCTGTATAGACGGGCCATCCGGCAGGCGGATCGGGCAGTTCCCAAGCAAAGTATCCAATACGCCTTTGGTTTTTTAAAACCTTTCGCAAAGGCCAGGCCAGTTGCAGAAACTCGGGGGCTGCGCAGTGAAAGATAAAAATGCCATCCTTTGGACAATCAATCTGTTTAAAGGGGTTGCGAATAGCTGACGAAATATCGACTTTACGAACCTTATAGCCCAACCGTTCAAAAGCAATTGCATGATAGTTGGCCCCATTGGTTAATCCGTTTTGGACCGCAAAACGGCAAACGATGTTAATGGGGGTATCAAGTGTTAGGGGAAGTGCGGCGGGGCTTGGCCGTTGTAGCTTTGACAAGGCGATCCGATTAAAAATGGAAAAATAGAGGCCCTTGGCCCATTTTTTTAATTGTGACATCAAATAAGTCCATTTCTATGGTTTTGTTAGCGCTTTAGACGCCTTGACCTTGGCGTTATCTTGGCACAGCATAAAGAAAAAGCCAATTCGGAAAGGCCTCACAATGAAAACGACAGTTCAACGTATTTCAATTTACGCTTTTTTTGTTTTTAGTCTTTTGAGCGCCAGTTCTGTTTGGGCAGCCGAGCCCGTGCGCGCTCTTAGCGCCGATGCTTTTTTGAATTCTCTCGGGGTCATTACGCATGTGGCGCAAGGGTATAATCCCCGCCTTTATATTGACCCCCTGCGTTTTCTTGGTGTCCGACAAATTCGCGATGGTTCCAAAAATCTTTCAGGCATCGTCACGTTGCATGAGAAAACGGGGGTGCGCGTTGCCCTTATCGGGGCAAAGATTCCAGAAGTGATTAGTTCAGCCCGTACGTTGGCGGCGCGGGATATGTTGCTTGCGATTGAAGGCCCGAACGAACCGAACAATTTTCCTATCACTTATCAGAATAGCGTTGGTGGAGGAAAGACGGGCTCATGGGCACCGGTCGCTTTTTATCAGCGCGACCTGTATGCAGCCGTCAAAGCGGATCCTGTTTTAAAGGATTATCCCGTTTTTCATGTATCGGAAGGCGGCGCGGAAATAGACAATGTTGGCTTGCAGTTTTTGACGATACCTGAAAACGCGGGCACTTTATTGCCAGCAGGAACTATTTTTGCCGATTATGCGAACGCGCATAACTATGTTTGTGGAAACGGCAATCGTTATGATGACAATCAAGCATGGAATGCGGCCGATCCTGTTTTAAACGCACGTTGGGATGGGCTGTATGGCTTGTATGGCCGGACGTGGCTTCGCCATTATACAGGTTATACAAATGAACAGTTGATGACGTTACCGCGCGTTACGACAGAGACGGGATGGGGAACGGGCCCTCGGGGGGCGAGCGAAGACGTGCAAGGCAAAGTTCTTGTGAATACCTATTTGGCTCAGTTCAAACGCGGCTGGACTTATACCTTTGTTTATGAACTTGGCGAAGGTGAAGGCGGCGGTGGCAATTATGGGCTGTTCCATAAAGATTGGACGCCAAAATTAGCTGCGACCTATATTCACAACATGACGTCGATTTTAGCCGATACAAAACCGGTCTTGAAGCCAGGAAGTTTGGCTTACAGCTTATCCAATCAACCCGCGACGGTTCACGATCTTCTTTTGCAAAAAAGCGATGGGGTCTTTTATTTGGTTGTTTGGGGCGAAAAAGTCTCAGGCAGCGACGAGGTACGCGTTACTTTGGATAAGCCCGCGGCTGTTATCGATGTTTTTGATGTTACGCTGAGCGACGGTCCGCAGCAGCGTCTTAAGAACCAGTCTGAGGTTCCCTTAACGCTATCGGATCACGCGCTGATTTTAAAGATTTCGAACAGCAAGAGCACGCCGAGCAAATAAACAGGCGCATACAGCAAAGTTGCAGAGCTAAAAAGAATGACCGCGGTGCAAAACCGCACTGAGCAAGCAAACAGGCGCATACAGTTAAGTTGCAGGGCTTAAAAGAATGGCTGCGGTGCCACGCCGCACTGAGCAAGCAAACAGGCGCATACAGTTAAGTTGCAGAGCTTAAAAGAATGGCTGCGGTGCCACCGCACTGAGCAAGCAAACAGGCGCATACAGTTAAGTTGCAGGGCTTGAAAGAATGGCCGCGGCGCCACGCCGCTGGTTGGGGCGGGAGGGATCGAACCTCCTGTCGGCCTTTGGCCGACAACTAAATTTAGCGGAGGTTCTACGGATGGTTGGGCTTTGGTTGGGGCGGGAGGGATCGAACCTCCGCATGGCGGAATCAAAATCCGCTGCCTTACCGCTTGGCTACGCCCCAATATCACATCGGCCGATTCATAAATGACAACGACGGTTGCGAGGGTCGGGACAATAACTTGCCTTATCCCAAAGAGCAATCCCTCTTTTCAGGCTATTTGAAAAAAATTATCCAGCGTAATCAATAAGGCAGCCCCTTATGCATGTTGACGCTGTTTTTAGGGGCTTGGGCTGTTCCAAACGGTAAAGCTTTGTTTGATCGCGATAAACTTGTTTTTAACACTCTAGGGCGTAAGTCATGGGGGAGACCATCATTTTTGACGAAAAAGGATTGCCCCATGAGCAAAAGCGCAACGCTCTTAGACCGCACGTTCGATGAAGGCGTTGCCTTGACGATCGAGGCACGAAACTACATTTCCTATCACGAACAAGCCGACCGCCGGACCTTTGACCTGCCGCAGTGCTTGAATGTCGGGTACCACCATACGCGGGTCTCGGCGCGGCTGATCCAGATTATGACGTGGCTGCTGGCGATGAAAGCGCTGCTGGCTGGCGAGATCTCACCCGAGCAGTTTAACTCTCCCGAATACGCCTTGGCTGGCGGTGAGGAATGCGAAAGCGACATGGGGCCCGAGCTTGGCGATCTGCCGCAAGGCCTGCAAAGCTTGCTTGAGCGTTCGCATGCGCTTTATGCGCGTATTCTGCGCCTTGATGCGATGGTCCGCAGCAAATTGGATGCGGGCGAGGTCCCTAATTTCGGGATGATCCAAGGGATCAAGATCATCGATGAAGAACCGGCGCAAGATTATAACGGGCGCTATTAAGACCGTATTTTTGAACCCAACAAAAAACCCTTCTTTCATTTGAAAGAAGGGTTTTTTGTAAGGGCAACAGAGACCCAAAGAAAAGGAGGCGTTAGGCCTTCTTCTTTTCTTTCTTGGCGCCAGTTGTCACTTTGATCTTTTCTTCGGCAGCTTCGGGCTTGGCTTCGGCAGCCTTGTCCTTCGAGCCCGTCAAGCCAGCAAAACGCTTGTTGAACTTGGCCAACTGACCGCCGCGATCGACCATACGATGTTGACCCGTCCAAGCCGGATGCGTCTTGGGGTCGATATCAAGCTGCAAACGATCACCTTCTTTGCCGTAGGTGCTGCGGGTCTTGATTTCGGTCCCGTCTGTCATGATGACGGTGATTTCGTGATAATCGGGATGAATGTCCTGCTTCATTTTGCGCTTCTTTCTCGCGTATCGGGCCCTATAAGAGGGCCTTTTGGTCATAAACTCTCTGGCTCCGGGGCGCGGATCGCGCGGACGCGGAATCAATGCGTCTTTCTAGGGAAAAGCTAAGGTAAATGCAAGATCTTCCGTTTTTTTTTATTTCGGGCAAGCCTTTGGGTGAAAAATGCATCTCTAACACATTGAAAAACAATAACTAACTTGCCGCGGCAACAACGGACAGAAACTGAAAGAGCCTCTCGGAGGTTGGATTCTTTAAAATATCGGGCCCGCCGCGCTCAACAATTTCGCCGCCAGCCATAAATAGGACTTGGTCCGCCGTGTGGCGGGCAAAGCCCAAAAGATGGGTAATCAGGAAGATGCCGATGCCTTTATTTCGCAAGGCTTTGAGATAGGCCAGAATATTGGCGACCTGTTCGACATCAAGGGCCGAGGTGATTTCATCAAGCAGTAAATAGCGCGGCTGCAACAGAACGGCACGCGCCAAAGCGGCGCGTTGGCGCTGACCCAGAGAAACCTCATTCGGATAGCGGTCGATAAACGAGGCCATGTCGAAAGCTTCAATCATCTCGGCCAAGCCATCCATCGCCCCGCCGCGCAAACGCACGGGCAAGAGGATATTTTCCCGCAGCGTCAGATGCGGCCACAGGAACAATTGCTGAAAGACGGTTGTGACCAACGGCCACGGCGGCACAAAAGGCGTATCGGCGGCCAGCGGAAAAGAAAAGCTTTGATCATCGACACAGATCGTGCCGCTGGCGGGCGGATCCAGTAAAGCCAAGCAGCGCAAAAGCGTTGTTTTGCCGGTGCCGCTGGGGCCGATAAGAACCGAGATTTCGCCCGGACGTATCGCAAGATCAATCGCTGAAAAAACGGGCACGCCGTCGTCATAAGCGAAGGAAAGATCGCGTGCTTGCAAAGCGGGGGAAGAGGGGGGCTGATCCGTCATTGTCTAGCGTTCGGAATAATCGCGTGTGGCGCGTTTTTTCAGCCAAGCCGCGAAAAGGTTGATGGGCAAGCAAACCATAAGGAAGAAGACAGCCAAGGCCGTATAGATTTCGATAGGGCGATAGATCAAACTGTTGATGCGCTGCGCGACGCGAAAGATTTCTTCGACCGAGATCAAGCTAGCAAAAAGCGAGGCATGCAGAACGCCAACTTGCAGCACCAACAAACTTGGCAGCAATTGTTGGAACAAAATAGGCAGTTGGATATAGCGAATAATCTGCCGCCCCGACATGCCCGAGACGCGGCCTGCCGTGACATATTGCTTGGGAAAATCGACCATGGCCTGTCGAACGGTTTCGGCGACGGCGAAAAGATTGACGAGCCCCAAGGTCAGCGAAGCCGTATAGAAAGGATCGATCACAACGCCGAACAGGGCTTGCGCCGGATAATGCAGCCAAAACAGCACAACCAGCGCCGGAATAGCCGAAAAGGCGAATGAAGCGCCGCGTATAAACCGCCCCCACGTCTGCCGCCTATAAGCGCCGATGGCGCCCAAAGCGATCCCGCCTGAAAGACCGAAAAACCAAACGACGCCGCAAAGCGCAAGCGTCACGCGCAAGCCTTGCAGAAAGGCGATGTGATAATTGATCAGAATGTCAAAGACGGACATAAAATCCCCGTTGTTACGGCGCGCCTTCATAGGGCGCGCGCAGGCGTAGATAGGTGCCGGGGACTTCTTCCCACTTGTCGATGATACGATCCCACTTGCCGGTGTTGACAATATCGTCGATCATCGCGTTAAAGAAATCGCGCAAGCCCCATTCGTTTAATGGAACGACCATTTCAAACGGCATGACCTTCAGCGGTTTTGTCAGCGCGATTTTCTTAATCTTGCCGGGGTTGTTTTTGCTGTATTGAATAAAGCCGTTCATATCCCAAAGGACGACATCGGCTTTTTTGTCGATCACGTCTTGCAGCAAAAGCCCATAATCGGCTGAAGCGGGCTCTTCGATAATCGTCACGTTTGAAAACCATTCGCGAGCAAGCGCGGCGGTAACATTGCCTTCTTGAACGACCATGCGGACGTCTTTTTTATCTAAATCGTGCCAGTCAGCGCCAAAGCGCGTTTCGTCGGCGCGCACAAAAGGATAGATCCCAGAATACAGCATCGGCTTTGAAAACAGAACGGCGCGGTTTTGCGCGGCGTCGGGCCACATCGGGGCGCAGACGGCATCAAAACGCCCCGTTTGCAAAGCGGGGACCCAGTTGCCAAAACTAACTTCTTCGGTCCATTCGACCTTGATGCCTGTTTTCTGCGCAAAATAATCCATCATATCGACGACGATCCCGGACATGTGGCCGTCTTTTTGATCGCGCATAACAAAGGGCGGGAAGATATAATAGCCGCAGCGCAGTTTGTTGGTTTCGATCATGCGGGCCATGGCCGATGGCGCCGTTTTGATTTCGGCGCTTGGCGGGGCCAGTCTTTGCACGCCAAAAGAAAGGATGACCGCCAAAACAAGAACAATCAAAACAGGAACGGGCTTCATCGAGAATCCTTTCGAAGGACGATATTTTCTAGTGTTTTAAAGGAAGAAAGCCGCTTTGACCAGCGGCAAGGCGGGGGCGTTGTTTGGAAGCTTTCTTCAATGAAACAAAAGTAATTCTTGTCCTAAAGGCCTTTTTTATGGTATTCGATGAAGTTATGAACGCATTCTCGTCCTTTACAGCTCGCGAATTCCGACGCGCCAACTAGGCGCCATACATCTCTGCACCCAAAACATCGCTAGACTTGTCCGTTTTCTTCTCTTTTGAAGAAGGGCTTTTTGCCAGCCAAGGCTTTTCAAAGCCAGGGGCTTGCCTTTTTCCTGCTGTAAGGAGGTGCCAAGATGGCACAACAAAACAATCAAGCGTTTGCACCAAACGATTCTCCAAATGTTGCGACTTTCGGGACGGCCTATGCCGTCAATCTGGCGGCGCTACGTCACCATAAGCACATGCAAACGCGGCCACGGGCTTTTCTGTCGATCAATGATTTGACAGAAGCCGAAATGAAAGCGCTGGTTGCCGATGCGCTGTCGATCAAGAAGAACCCCGGCGCTTATGCCGATGTGCTGAAAGGGCAAAAGGTCGCGCTTTTATTTCAAAAAACATCGACCCGGACACGTTGCGCTTTTGAACTGGGCGCTGTGGAAATGGGGGCTTATGCCACCTATATTGACTGGCGGACCTCGAACTTCACGCTGGCCGAGCTATCGGACGAAAGCATCGTTCTGTCGCGGTTTTACGATATGATCGTCGCGCGCGTGAACGAAAACGACACGTTGCAAGTGATGCAAAAGCACAGTGAATCTCCCGTCATTAACGGCCTGTGCAACAAAGAGCACCCCAGCCAAATCATTGCCGACTTCGCGACGATGAGCGAGTATTTCGGCCCGAACCTGAACGGCCTTCACATCGCCTATATTGGCGATGGCAATAATGTCTGCCGCTCGCTGTCTTTTGGGGCGGCAAAAATGGGCTGTCAGTTGGCCCTGTGTGGGCCTCAGGGCTATCGGCTGGATCAAGGGTCGCTGGATCAGGCGGGTGGCGCGGCTTTTTACGTTGAAACGCCCGAAGAAGCCGTGGCGCAGGCGGATATCGTCTATACCGACACGTGGGTGTCGATGGGCGACGAAGCGGCAGCCGAAGCGCGGTTAAAGGCCTTTTTGCCCTATCAGGTCAATGAAGCGCTGATGGCCAAAGCCCCCAAACATGCGCTTTTTATGCATTGTTTGCCCGCGCATCCGGGGCTTGAGGTGACGGGCGAGGTCTTGCGTTCGCCGCATTCTATTGCCTTTGACCAGGCCGAAAACCGTAAATATGCACACAAAGCTATTATGGCCAAGTTTGCAAAAAAGTAAGGGAAGGGCCGTTTTTGACGGATTGCGCGGATAAAAACGTTCAATTATAAGGTGAACTCCCTAACCCTTATTTCGGAGACCGCTATGAGCGACGCAACCGCAACCGACAAAACGGCCAACCCCGCCCCCTTGGGGCTGATGGGGTTTGGCATGACCACCATTTTGCTGAACTTCCATAACGCGGGCTTTTATCCGCTAGATGCCATGATCCTGGGCATGGGGATCTTCTATGGCGGCATCGCGCAAGTCATCGCGGGCTTGATGGAATGGAAAAAAGGCAACACCTTTGCCGCCACGGCCTTTACCAGCTATGGCATGTTCTGGCTGGTTTTGGTCAGCTTGATCTTGATGCCCAAAACGGATCTGGGCGTTGTCGCCGCGGGCAAAGACGCCGCGATGCCCGCTTTCCTTGGCATGTGGGGTTTCTTTACCTTTGTCATGTTTATCGGCACGCTGAAACTGAACCGCGCGCTTCAGGTTGTTTTCGGCTCGCTGACGATCCTGTTCATTTTGCTGGCCACGGGCGACGCTTCGGGCAACGAAGAAACCACCAAGATCGCTGGCTATGAAGGCTTGTTCTGCGGCGCTTCGGCCATCTATGCCGCGCTCGCGCAGGTGCTAAACGAAGTCTATGGCAAAACGGTTCTGCCCATGGGCCCCGTTGCCAAGACCGCGAAAAAGAAATAAGCGCACGCTGCTTTCTTTTATCAAAAAGCCCCACGGGTTTTCCCGTGGGGCTTTTGCTTTTAAAGGCCGCTGGCGATGCGTAACGCTTGATCCAGATCGGCGATGATATCGTCTGCTTGTTCAATGCCGATCGACAGCCTGACATAGCCCGGCGTTACGCCTGTCAACAACTGCTCTTCCGGTGACAGCTGGCTGTGCGTGGTCGAAGCCGGATGCGTCGCCAGTGTTCGCACATCGCCGATGTTGGCAACGTGATAAACCAGCTTCAGCGCATCGATAAAGGCTTGTCCGGCCTCCACGCCGCCTTTTAGCTCAAACCCGATCAGGCTGCCAAGGCCGCCTGTCAGATAGGTATCGGCCCGCCGTTTGCCTTCGCCCGTGAACAGCGACGGATGAACGACCTTTTGAACCGCCGGATGCTTCGCCAAAAAAGCGGTGACGGCCAAAGCGTTTTGGCAGTGTTTTTCCATCCGCAGCGCCAAGGTTTCTAAACCCAGCAAGGTCAGATAAGCGTTGAAAGGCGACAGGCACGATCCCACATCGCGCAACTGCGTTGTGCGGGCTTTTAAGATATAGGCGATGGGGCCTATTTCTTTGACAGCCTCGGTCCAGATCGCGCCGTGATAATTGGGATCTGGTGCGTTGAGCGCAGGCTGGCGGTCGGGAAAGCGCGTCCAATCAAACGTGCCGCTGTCGATAATCGCGCCGCCCATGCTGTTGGCGTGCCCGTTGACCCACTTGGTCAGCGATTCAACAATGATAGCCGCGCCGTGATCAAAAGGCCGACACAAAAGCGGGGCCGATGTGTTGTCGATGATCAAGGGAATGCCGTACGCCTTGCCGATGGCCGCGACCTCGGCAATGGGAAAAACGTCGAGCTTGGGGTTGGGCAGGGTCTCGGCAAAATAGGCGCGAGTCCGCTCATCCGTCGCGCGGCGAAAATTTTCGGGATCGGCCGGATCGACAAAACGAACCTCAATGCCGCAATCGTTGAAGACGTTTTTAAACAGATTGAACGTCCCGCCATAAAGACCGGTTGAGCTGACGATGTTATCGCCTTTGTGCGCCAGATTTTGCAAAGCGATGGCGGTTGCCGCTTGTCCGGATGAAACGACAAGCGCGCCGACGCCGCCTTCGACCGCGGCCAGCCGCTTTTCCAGTGCGTCATTGGTGGGGTTCATCAGGCGCGAATAGATATTGCCAAACTTCTTCAGCGCAAAAAGATCCGAAGCGTGTTGCGTATCTTCGAATTGATAGGCCGTTGTGGCGTAAATGGGCACGGTCACGCAGCCCGTTTCTTTATCGCTGCGATAACCGGCATGAATGGCCAGCGTGGCCGGGTGCAAAGGATGTGTCATGATGTTTTCTCCTTAAAAAGCAAAATCTTGGATGGATCGCTCAGGCGTGTGTCGTCGCGGCTGTAGGCTCCGCCTGAAAAGGGGCGCGCTGCCAAACCTACAGATCAATACGAGAGAGCTTCACATTCGGCGCGAAAGGGCGAACGATCCAAGCAGAGAGGAGAAAAGAGAGGAAATAATCATCGCCGTACCATTTACCATCAAGGGCCCAAAAGGCCAGTTCAGGGGTAAACCACAGCGTCACAGTGATCGTGCAAACGATCAGGCCGTAAGCCATGGCGCTTTAGCAATTGGTAACGCGGTTGCAAGCTGCCCAGTCAATGTCCCTTTTTGTGTTAGCAAAAGGAACACATCAAATCCCGCGGACAAACAGATGGTCTCACAGTCGCGGCATCGGCGTCAAGGGGCCTTCGTTTTTAATTCTTCGGCGATAGCTTTTTGAGATTCACGCACCAAGCATTGCTCAAAAGCATGATAGCCCGTGCTTCGAAAGATGTTGATGCCAAGCTTTTCTTTGGCGGACAAAACAAGCCCGCCCACAACGACCGAAAAGCCAAGCCAAGCGATCAGCAAAAAAAGGCGAAGCAGCCATTTGACGATAAAGCGCATGGTTGAAAGGCCTTTGAAGGGAAGGGGAAAGGGCGCGTCTTAACCCTGCGCGCCAGCGGGATTTTGCATAAACATCTTGATCGCGACGGCGAAAAGAAGAACGGCAAAGATCTTACGGATGACATTTTCCGGCAAAGCAATCGCAAGCTTCGCGCCGATAACGCTGCCTGCAATAAACCCGGCGGCGATGATCAAAGCGGCAGGAATGCTAACCATCCCGCGTTGATAATAACTCCACGCGGCGGCGATACCGATTGGCGGAACCATCAAAGCCAGCGTGGTGCCCTGAGCCATATGCGCGCTATAGCCAAAGAAATAAATCAGCATGGGAACGATAATAATGCCGCCGCCGATGCCCGTGACACCGCTCAGCGAGCCAGCCGCCAACCCAAGACCAATAAAACCAACCATTTGAGGCCAAGAGATGTCCATATGCACCACCTATTTCCACACCAGAAAGATCAGATAAGAAAGTTGTCCGATGTATGAACTGAAACCGCCTTGAAAACAAGAGGGGTAAACCCTTTCATGCGCTGATGTTTTTTGGACCCGCCTTGCGAATCATGCCAAACTCAGCGCCGCAGCCCCCAAGAAGCCAAAGAGGTTCCCATGCTTCCTGAAACGTACGACGCTTATTTTGCTGAATCGGCCCGCTTGATCGCCGAAACGCCAGCCCACATTCCGGCAGCGCGGCTTTTGGAAAGCGCTGATTTATGTGTCAAAGCCTTAAAGGCGGGGCAATCGATCCTTGTTTGTGGCAATGGCGGCTCGGCCTCGGATGCGATGCATATCACGGGCGAGCTTGTTGGCCGTTTTGTGAAAGAGCGTAAAGGTTTACGCTGCATCTGCCTTTCGGACAATCCGGCGACTTTGACGGCGTGGGCGAATGATTATGCCTATGAAACCGTCTTTTCGCGCCAGGTTGAGGCTTATGGCACGCCTGGATCGGTTTTGATTGCGTTATCGACCAGCGGGAACTCGCCGAATGTGTTGAAAGCAGCCGAAAAGGCGAAAGAGTTGGGCCTGAAAGTGATTGGCCTGACGGGCCAAGGCGGCGGCAAGATGGCGGCTTTTTGCGACATTTTGTTAGACGCGCCGACCCAAACGACGGCCTTGGTGCAACAGGTGCATTTATGTCTTTACCATTATCTGTGCGCCGAGATTGAAAAAGGGATGATGACCCTCTGATATAATTAAAGAAAAATCTGCAAGAGAGGGCGTTGCTTTCGGCAGTGAAGTTGATTATAGTCCGGCACCTCAGCGCGAGCCTTAAGGCTTGCGTGCAAAGAGGACCGGTCGGGGCATAGCGCAGTCTGGTAGCGCATCAGTCTGGGGGACTGGGGGTCGTGGGTTCAAATCCCGCTGCCCCGACCATTAAAATCAAAAGCTTAATAACCTCAATCTTCTAGTCCTGATGATTTTGGCTAGGTTCTTTGAGTGATCCACTTCTAATCAGGTGTATTCAAAGTGGACAAAACAGATAAAATTTTCCTCGAAATAGCAATTGAGAAATCCGCGCAATCCGTTGCGAAAGGCGGATTTCCTGCCGGTGCAGTCATCGTCAAGGACGGTCAAGTCGTTGGGGAAGGTCTTAGTCTTGGAAACATTATTCATGATCCGACCAGTCATGGAGAGACAGCATCTATTCGTGATGCCTGCAAGAATATCCAATCATCTGATTTGTCTGGCGCAACTCTTTACGCATCTATGCAGCCTTGCATCATGTGTTTAAGCGCTGCAATGTGGGCAGGTGTTGCAAGGGTTGTGTTTGCCTGTTCACAAGACAATGTATCCCCCGAATATTATGGGGGACACTACGACATGCAGGCCATCAATCAATCATTTTTTCGCCCTCTAAAAATTGAACATATGGCATCACTTGAAGTGACATCTTTTGCCATCGTTTGTGGCTGGGAACAAAAAATCACAATGCATGTTGCTGGCTAAATCTTTTTCTGTCTTCAAGCTTCCCCATTGTAACTTTCGCAAGAAATCTCTTGATTGGCTTGTTTTGTGTAACACCCGGCCCTCTCATCGGCGCGGTGTCACGTGATAAATAAATGAAAAGGGGCTTTCACAATGTGAAAACCCCTTTAGAAACTTTATGGCCCCAGCAGCTTGTTATCACCTTCTGGGGCCAGCTGGCTCGACATGCGGGCCAGTCTCAAAGCCCGATGCCGAAGCAGAGCGGGAACAGATATTATTGTACACAGAAATGTTATGTAATCAATTAAAAAAGACCTAAGGCAGCTTTTACAGCATTTTGAATTGCAAGAATGTCATCCCCTAGTAATTTGATTTGCAAGTATTTTCTTTTTCCATATTGATCCCTACCACACTTAATGGGGCTTAACCGTTCAAAGGATACAGTTGCAATCATATCGCACTTTGCCCACATTTCGGGAGAATTAAAAGGTCTTGGAAGTGGACAATTTAATTTAATGTGGTGGTGCCAAGCCTCAGGAGGTTCTGGGGGTGTTGTGCTAAGAGGAACGACAGAACATAGACCGTAACGTTTGCGAAGACGTGGAGAGATAATAACGCAGGGCCTTGCCTTGATCATCTCTGCGCCAAGAGCAGTAGCTTCGTAATTACAGATCAAGATTTGGCCTAAAGATGGATGGTAATTTATGGCCATGAAGCACCGAGAAAAAGGTTCAGTTAGATTTAAGAGAATATTGATAGGTAAGTCTTAGCAAGCAATATATGGATAAAAAAATGGATAGGGAATGGGGGAAATGAAAAAAGTTTGGCATCCTCAACTAGACACTGCAGAAAAGCTAGACGAGAGAAACGGAGAAAATTGCCTAACCTGATTGATCTATAAAAATAATAGCAAGATAAGCCTATAATATAACTAGCGCCTTTTCCTTCTTTCTCAATTTCTATACAATCGCCTGCGATTACAAAACATTCTATGAGGCCTTGATGTTGGCTTTGACAGCCTTTGCTCTGCGGGGTGGTGTGATTTGGTTGGCCTCGATGGCGCTGCTGCTGGGGTTGATCTGCTTCGTGGATTGGCGCCAACAAAACGGTCAGCGCTTTAAAGCCCCGATGCTTTGGGGACTTGGCGTCGTTTTCACAAAAGTCATTTATAAAGTCGCCTCTCTTTTTACGTTTGGCAGTCTGCTTTTCTTAAGCGTTGTCGCGCTTGGCGGGCCTGTCGATATCGAAGAACTGCCCGGCGTTTTTCTGTTTCCCGTTTGCGCTATCGCGGGGCTGTTCCTTGGCGTTTTCTTCTTTGAAAAAGCGGTTCTTTTGAGCCGCCATTTCACCGGTCTGCCAAAGGCTTGAGGCCTTCGCAGGCTTGTTAAGAAATCTTTGTTTGTTTTCCGCTAGAAATCTTCTGCTAAGTAACAAAACAACAAAAAGGGGAGGGACGGCTTATGCTAAAAGGCAAAACAGCGCTTGTAACGGGATCCACCAGCGGCATTGGTTTAGGCATTGCGACGGCGTTGGCTCAGGCTGGCGCGAACATTATCATCAATGGTCTTGGCGATCCGGCGGCGATTGAACAAGAACGCCAAACCTTGGCCAATTACGGCGTCGAAGCGGCGTACGATCCTGCCGACATGACAAAGCCCGACGAAATTGTCGCCATGATGGATAAGGCTGCGGCGCGGTTTGGCGCTGTCGATGTTTTGGTCAATTGCGCGGGCATTCAAAAAGTCTCGCCAATTGAAAACTTCCCGCCTGAATCGTGGGACGCGATTATCGCCATCGATCTTTCGTCGTCTTTTCACACCATTCGCCGCGCGGTTACGCCGATGCGCGCGAAAAAGTGGGGACGTATCATCAATATTGCGTCGGCGCATGCTTTGGTGGCCTCGCCCTTTAAAGCGGCTTATGTCGCGGCCAAGCACGGCATTCTGGGCCTGACAAAGACGGTCGCGACCGAAGTCGCGCAAGATGGCATCACCTGCAACGCTGTTTGCCCCGGTTACGTTCACACGCCTTTGGTCGATAAGCAGATTGCGGATACGGCCAAAGCGCGCGGCATGACGGAAGAAGATGTTGTGAAAAACGTTCTTTTAGCTGCCCAGTGGACCAAGCAGTTTGTGACGGTCGAACAGGTGGCTGGAACGGTCGTCTTTTTATGTTCGGACGCGGCGGCCAACATTACGGGGGCTGCTATTCCGGTCGATGGGGCTTGGACAGCCGCCTAATTCTTGTTTCTTTTGAAAGTAAAAGAAGAAGGTTTATAAGCATAACGCAAGGCATGGCTGCTTTGCGTTATGCTTTTTATTGTTTTGAGGCGTTATATGTCTGTTTCAATGGGGGCTGCGATGACCCCAAGGCAAATCCGCGCGGCGCGCGCGCTTTTAGACTGGTCGCAAGACGATTTGGCGAATGTTTCAAAAGTTTCAGTCGCCACCATCCGCAAAATTGAAACAGGCGTCATTACGCCGCGCGATCGGACGGTCCAACTTATCACTGAAGCTTTGAGCTATGCGGGCATCGTCTTTTCGGGAACGTCGGGCGTTCGGCTTAGAGAAAACGATATTCAAACGCTTGAAGGATCTGGCTGCTTTTTGCAGCTTTTGGATATGATGTATCATGCTTTGCGCGACCACGCTGGCGAAGCATTGTATATGAACGCCGATCACGCGCGAACGTCAGAAGAAGAGAAAACGTCTCTT
The DNA here is from genome assembly GCA_964390005.1 of uncultured Rhodospirillaceae bacterium. Lineage (GTDB taxonomy): Bacteria > Pseudomonadota > Alphaproteobacteria > UBA9219 > UBA9219 > CAYMGM01. Next base: position 202,621 of record CAYMGM010000001.1, read on the forward strand.
CTCCGCATGCGAAAAGAAGGCATTCGATTCCGCTATTTGATCGAGGAAGGCAACACGCATATCTTGTGGCCTTTGCATGAAGTGCGATGGATACCCAAGAAATATTTCCGTTCAACCTTGCAGATCATTTTTGGCAATCGCGTCGCGCATTGCCTTTATACGAATGCGCGTTTGGAGGAAGTCGCTAAGATCATGATTGTCGATAATGCTTGCCACGCTGAAGCGATGCGCAATGCCTTTCAATTTATGTGGGATAAATGTGCGCCAGCGACGAAAACGACAGCGCGGCCTATTCCTCTGCTGTTCGATCAACGCGAACATTTTTAAGTTAAAACTTAAAACCTATTCAGACCCGGATGCGCGGGGCGCATTTGTATGCTGTTGGCTTGCCCAAAATAGCGGATAAATATACATTTAAGAGCGTTTGTATATATAATAATTGTTTTGTATTGAAGCTCTTCTGATCCCCCTTTTATATACCAGCATAAATACTCATCTTTCCAATTACGCTAAAAGGGGAATCGAAAATGTCGCCAGAAGATCCAAATCCAAATGATTATTGCAATACCTTCTGGACAGACCGCAACCGTTTCTATGATGAACAAAGTGAACTTTGGCGGAAGCAAGAAGAAGCGCAACGCGCGCGCAATGAACAGGCCAATTCATCTAATGGCGGTGGCTCGTCCGGCGGATCCGGTGGTGGCGAATGCTTCGTGGCTACGGCCTGTTTTCAAGATGCACAGCACCCGACAGTCGAAGATTTACGGACCTTTCGCGACACCGTTCTGGTGCGCTCGACTTTGGGACGTGCCTTTATCGCTTGCTACAACGAGGTTGGTCCTCATATGGCGAAAATCGTTCATCAACATCCCTGCGTTCGCCCGTCCTTGCAAAAAATGCTGACAGGCTTGGCTCGACGTCTTCTTCCCGCTCGCAACAGAAAGGACCATTGCTGATGATCTAATTGAAAACAGATCCTTGCTGAAGATTAACGGCGGTTGGCGATGTGGGGCTGACCGCCGTTTTCATTTTAGCCTTCGGCTTGTTTGTCGCCGCGATCTTCTTGCAAGGCTTCGACCGCGCTATCCAAATCTTCGACATGGTCGCTGAGGTTCGCCAGCGCCGCAACAATCTCGTTCATGATCGCCGTTTGTTGGCCCATATCTGGTGTCTTAAAACCATCTTGCAGAGCGTCGTTTGGCGTTTCAGGCAGCGCTTTTAGCTTTTTATCCATAACGATGAGGCGCGTCTCAAGCTGATCCTTTTGCTGAACGACCATCTGCGCGAGTTGATCGTTCATGGCTTCGATCTGGATCATCATTTCGTGCCATTGCTGTTGGATGTCTTCCTTCAATTTGTCTGAAAGAGCCGCCATATCGGCACTGTCCGTTCCCTCGGGCATAGGACCAAGGGCGGCGAGTTTATCGAGCTTGTCCATAACCTCGGCCCACGGTTTTTGAAGGACAGAGGCCAGCGTATCGGTTAGCGCCTGCGTATCGATATCGGCGGGCTGCGACTGATCCAGCTTATCGGCGACAGCTTGCCACGCGTCACGCATGTCTTGATGCATCGTCTTCAGCGCGGCGAGCGTTTCGGCATCGGGCAGGCTGACTTGAGCGCCACCGGTAACCGCGGCGGCATGGCCATAATCGGCGGTCAGGGTGGGGACCATTTGCCCCAACTGTCCAGCCACGGTTCCCAACGTGCCCGTCAATTGGCCAAGGATGTTCAAGCGCTGCATAACCTGATCCATCTGGTCGAGCAGCGTTGAAAGTTTGCCATAATTTTCGGTTGCGAGTTTTTCGGTGCGGCCAAAGCTGGCGGCGACTTGGCTTTCCATCCGCGCGCCAAGATTATCGAGATTGTCGGCAAGATTGCTGCGGACCGAGGTGAACTTTTCTTGTTCCATCCGCAACGCCGTCACGATTTGTGCCAAAGCGGCGGTCGTTGCCTGAACCTGCTGCGAGATCACGCCGCCTTGGGTCGCAATGGTTTCGATGCGACCTTCGACGGTTTGCGCTTGTTGTTCGATTTGCAATTCCAGACGTTGCAGCAAGGCTTGCGCTTTTTCGGTTAGGTTTTGAATGCTGGCAAAATTGGTCTGGCTGTTTTGCGAGACGCTCGACAAAAGCTGATCGTTATGCGTGCGCAAATCTTGCAACAGGGTGGCAAGCTGGCCGCCATCGCGGCGGATCTGCCCCAGCGCGTCGCCGATAGATTTTTGCGCGCCGTCAAAGCTGGCCAAAATCGTATCCATCCGCAGGGTCGCCGCCGAAATCTGATCGGTCAGGTCGCGGTTGCGGTCGGCAATGGCGCGCACGGATTGATCGATTTGCGCGGCGCTGTTTTCGGTGCGTGCCGCCAAGGCTGCCATGTTTTCTTCGGCATTGACGGTGTTTTTCAAACGCTCTTCGGCGCGGCCCAGAACGCGCTGCAACGTCTGCTCGCCATGCCCCAGCGTTTCGACGGCTTCATTAAAGCGCGACCGCATCGCATCGCTTGTTTCGGACAAAACATTGTTTGAGGCTTGCAAAATGTTCAACGCGCCAAACAAACGTTCGCTCATTTGGTTGGCGCTTTCGGCGACTTGCTGGATCATCTGCGTGCTGCGCGTTGCAGCGCCGGAAAGCGTGCTTTCGACACCGTTCAAGCGTTGCAACGTTTGCGTGGCGCGTTCGCTGGTTGCCGACGTGATGTCGGCCATATCGCGCGCACGATCCTGCAAATAGGGGACAAGTTTGCCGATCTGATCGATCAAGCGTTGTTGCAGATCGTGATTGTGCTTTGACGCGCTTTCGATGTTGTGTGTCATGTTGCGCAGCGATGTTTCGCTGCTCATGCTGCTTTGCTGAATCTCGCCCAGCGCGGCGTTCAGGCGGCCCACCAGCGAAATCAGCAAATCTTTCTGCTTGGTCATCGAATCGACCAAACCGCCAGCAATGGCGTGCGTTTTTTGGTGATCTTGCGCGATGCTTGCCGTCAGCGCTTCGAACAAAGATTTAGCTTTGCCTTCAAACTTCAAACGCATGGGGCCTTGCTCGGTCATGACCGAAATATCGGGCATTTGCCCAAAACGGTAGCGTGCCCGATCGACCGCGCGCGCGACTTCGCCGACGGTATCCGTCCGGTCTAAGCCCCAAATCGGCGTGTTGAGATCGCCCTTGATCATGTTTTCGATGCTTTGGGCCAGCGTTTGCAACGGCAAGGTGCGACGACCACGCAAAGCCAAAGCAAAAGCCACCGTTGCCCCCAAGGCCAAGACCAGCCCGCCCCAGGCTGCCAAGGTCAAAAGCGTACTCCACGACTTAAGGCTTTGCTGCGCTTCCATTTTGTGCTGGTTTGCCGCCAGTTGCAGCTTGGCCTCAAGCATCGGGATGGCGCTGGCCAGTGGCAAAAGATCGGTTGTGCTGAGCGTATCGGGCGCTTGCTGCGCTTTGTCTTGAACATTCTGGAATAGCGCCAAAATGCCGGTCATATCGTGCCGAACAGCGGCAGGCGCTTTGTCCGATAAGCGGTGTACAACGTCCGAGGCTGTGTTCAGCGCTTGTTTCATATCGGCAAGCGCTTGCGGGTCCTTATGGTTGAGATAGGTCTGCGCCGCCCCCAAATAGCCGCCATAGCCCAAAGAGATATCCAAACGATTGTAAGCTTCTTGCGACGGATCAAAGACTTCGCTGGGCGCGGCGAGCGTGGCTTCGCTTTGATCGAGGCGATATTTGACATACCCCACGCCGCCGATCAGGGCGAGGCTTAAGGCCACAACAAGCGCGATGCCTAAAAAAGCAAGCGTACGCAAAGACGTAGAGGGGGCAGACGTATCCGAAGAAGCGGGCATGAAAGAAAGCTCACCTTAAAGAAAAAAAGATGACGGCCTAACACCGGCAGGAAAGTCCGCAGGATTATGCCGAATCACTACCAAAAAGTAAACCAGCGTAACGAAAGGCCTTTTTCAACCTGCCCACAGGCTGTGATGAAAGAATCAAAACGCGCCGCCGATGATTTTTCCTATCATATTTTGGTGCGGATCTCACAGGAGATATTCAATTATCTTGTTGCGATTCCAGAATATAACGACAGCGGTAGGAAATCGTTTCGTTACGATGTCGTGAATTGTTCTTGAATAATGCGGTCGCCCAGATGTTGATCTGGATCAAAAAGAAGGGTGAAAGCAGTGGTGCAATCCAGCCACAGGCGTGAACGGATCACATCGCGCGTCATCTCGGGGCCCGCTTCCATGCGCACGGGACGCTTGTCCGTTTCAAGCACTTCAATGTCGATGACCGAGCTTTGCGGCAAGACGGCATAGGACCAGCGCCTGGGGCGAAAGCCGCAAATGGCCGTCATAACCAGTGTATTGGAATCCAGCGGGACGATGGGGCCGCCAGCCGAACGGTTATAAGCCGAGCTTCCCGTTGGCGTTGAAACCAAAAGACCGTCGCCACTGAGGTTTGATAAACGTTCAATCCCATCGACAGTAATCTTAAGCTTGGCCGATTGAGGCGAGTCACGAAGTAAGGCCACTTCATTAATGGCCAAAGCCGTTGAATGCGTGCCGTCTTTTGTCGTCGATTCGACCCGCAAAGGATGAATGGCAATTTTTTGCGCACGCGCCAAGCGATCGGGCAAGTCCGAGGCCTTATATTCGTTACACAAAAAGCCAACCGAATTGGTCCGGCGCATGGCAAAGACGGCCTTGCCGTGATCTAAAACATTATACAGCGTTTTAAGCACCATGCCGTCACCACCGATGGTAACGACATAATCAGCATCGACGATCGCACTGTTGCCATAGCGTTTAGAAAGTTCGCGAAGGGAGGCTTGCGCCGCATGGGTTCCAGAAGCAACAAAGGCAATTTTCATAGGAGGTTGCCTGTATGTTTCACAACGTTCAACATGGGATACTGTGATTCCTTATCCAATAGCGCCTAAGGATCCAATAGCGCCTAAGGCTTTCGGGGAAAGGCAGGCGCTTTTCACAGGCGTTAACAGACCATGGTTTGAAGCGCAAGTCTATAGGCTCGCTTGTTTGTTAAATAATTGATCCTTCATGTCCCTTTATCGCGGCATTAAGGATGAATTAACCGTTCTTGCGTCACTGTCAAAAGGGTGAGCCATGCCGATTCCGCCGCGTTTTTGCGTGGTCCCAAAAGGCGGGTCTGCGCCGGTTGCCTTTTTGTAAAAGGGCGAAGAAAACGCATTATTTCAGAGGTAAAAAAGATGCAGATCGATCTGCGCGTTCTCGAACTTCTTTCCTCCAAAGTCTGCCATGACTTGGTCAGCCCGGTCAGCGCCATCAACAACGGCGTCGAATTGATCGAGGATATTGGTGGGTCTGTGATCGACGATGCCATCCAATTGATTGCGGCTAGCGGTGCAAATGCGGCGCGGCGCTTGCGCTTGTTTCGGATTGCTTATGGTCGGGCCGGAAGCGAAGAAAATATTTCGGTCAAAGATGTCCGCAACGTCATCGAGCAATACCTATCTGTTGGAAAAGTTTCGATCACTTGGGATGATGCGGCCATGGACGAAGCCTTTACAGGGCACCGCGGCGCGTTGAAAACGCTGATCAACACGGTTGCTCTGGCGGAAGAGATGTTGCCTTATGGCGGCACGCTGACGCTGCGTCCTTTGGAAGCAGACGATTCGCTGCGGGCTGGGTGCATTTTAGAACTTTCAGGCCGCGCAGCCCAATTGTCCGAGCCTATGCAAAACGCGCTGGAAGCGACCACACCCGTCGATGCATTGACGCCGCGCACGATTCAGGCCTACATAACTGGAAGGTTTGCGGCGCACTTTGGTCTGCAAATCGCCTCCCGCCAGTCGGTCGCCGACAAGATGGACTTTGCTCTGACAATCTTGCGCGGCGAATACGATGAGAACCACTCTCTCTAAGTCTTTTTTAATGTTTCCCACGCATCATCAAATGCCGTAAAACAGACTGATCTTAAGGACCGAATCTCGCCTCTTACGCTCCCTCTTCAAAGCCCTCGCTAAGGACCAATGCCATGGATGATTTGCTTCGTGAATTTCTGACGGAAACGAACGAAAGTTTGGGTGAAATCGATGTCGAGTTGGTTAAACTCGAACAAAATCCGAACGATCCCGAACTTCTCAGCAGTATTTTCCGTTTGGTTCATACGATCAAAGGAACTTGCGGCTTTCTGGGGCTGCCGCGCCTTGAAAAATTGGCCCATGCCGGTGAAAACGTTTTGGGCAAAGTCCGCGATGGCGAACTGGCCGTGACGCCGCAGGTTGTCAGCTTGGTTTTGCGCTGCATTGACAAAATCAAGGTCCTTCTTGTCGTTCTTGAAGAAACCGAAGCCGAAGAACCCGGCGCGGATACCGATTTGATCGAGGCTTTGAACGCCGTTGCCGAAGGCGGCGAAGCGCCCGCCAGCGCCGCGGCAGAATCGGCCCCCGTTGCCGAAGAGGCTGTGCCTGTCGAAACAATGCCCGATCCTTCGCCTTTCAACGATGTTGCCTCAGAAACTTCCGCTGCTTCACAGGAGTCTCCCTCGATGATAGAGCCAGACGAAAATGGTTTTGTTCCCGTTCCTGCGGATATGACAGGGCAAGAACCGCCTGATTCTTCCGCTGCGCCTGAAACAGCGGCAGCCGCGCCTGCTTCGTCAAAGCAGGTCGTGCCGTCAGCCTCGGCAGAAGAGGGGCATATCAAAGAATCCTCCGTCGCGGCGCAGTCTATTCGCGTCAGCGTCGATCAATTGGAAAATCTTATGGTCATCGCCAGCGAACTGGTGCTGACGCGCAACCAGTTGATGCAGATTTCGCGCACGCAAAAAGACAATCCCTTTGCGGCGTCGCTCCAGCGTTTGAATCTTGTCACGTCCGAGTTGCAAGAAGGCGTGATGAAAACGCGCATGCAGCCCATCGGCAATGCTTGGTCCAAATTGCCGCGCATTGTGCGCGATTTATCGCACGAACTCGGCAAAAAAATCGACCTGCAAATGGTCGGTGCCGAGACCGAGCTTGATCGGCAGGTTTTGGAGCTGATCAAGGATCCTTTGACGCATATGGTGCGCAACTCGGCCGATCACGGAATTGAAAAACCAGCGGATCGTCTGATGGCGGGCAAGCCCGAAACAGGCGTCATTCTGTTGAACGCCTATCATGAAGGCGGGCATATCATTATCGAGATTTCCGATGATGGACGCGGCTTGGCGCTGAACAAAATCAAGACCAAGATTATGCAAAACGGTTTGGCGACGGAAAGCGAGCTGGCCTCGATGACCGATCAGCAAATCATGCAGTTCATCTTTAAGCCAGGATTCTCGACAGCGACGCAGGTGACGGCTGTCTCCGGTCGCGGCGTCGGTATGGATGTCGTGAAGACGAACATCGAAAAAATAGGCGGCACGGTCGATATGCAATCGACAGAAGGCAAGGGATCGCGCTTTTTGATCAAGATCCCGCTGACTTTGGCGATTGTCTCGGCTTTGATCGTCGAATGCGCTAGCGAACGCTTTGCCATTCCGCAAATCAGCGTCGTCGAATTGGTCCACGCGTCGGCGCACAGCGAGTATAAAATTGAGCATATCAACGATACGCCGGTCTTGCGCTTGCGTAATCGGTTATTGCCGCTTGTTTCCCTCCGTCGTTCGCTGATGCTGGAAGACGACAAAGAAAAAACAGCTACGGATTCGGCGTTTATCGTCGTTGTTCAGATCGGGAACTCGACGTTTGGGATTATCGTCGATCGCGTGTTCGATACGGAAGAAATCGTCGTGAAGCCGGTCTCGCCGATTTTACGGAACATCTCAATGTTCTCGGGCAATACGATTCTTGGCGACGGCAGCGTGATCATGATCCTTGACCCCAACGGCGTTGCGACGCATGCGGGCGAGATTCATACTGGCTCGGCCACGGCGGCGCAGTTGGCTCAAAGCGCACATGCCGCGCGCGGCGATAACAAACAATCCTTGCTACTGTTCAACGCTGGCGGCGAAGCGCCCAAGGCCGTTCCCCTTTCGTTGGTTGCGCGTTTGGAAGAAATCGATCTTAAAACAGTCGAATATTCCGAAGGCAAGCCGGTCGTTCAGTACCGCGGCAAATTGATGCCGTTGGTGCCAATTGAAACCAACATGGTTTTAGGCAAAGAAGGCTCGCAGCCCATTTTGGTTTTCAGCGACCAAGAACGCAGCATGGGACTGATTGTCGATGAAATCATCGACATTGTCGAAGATCGTTTGGACGTAAATCTGTCGGCGCAGCGTCCCGGTTTCTTAGGAAGCTCAATCATTGTCGGCAAGGCGACGGATATCGTTGATACGGGCTATTTCTTGTCGCAAGCCTTCCAAGACTGGTTCGGTCTGAAAGACGACGCTTCCTTTGGCGAAGAACATGGCAATCGTATCCTTTTGGTGGACGACAGCCCCTTCTTCCTGAACCTTCTGACGCCGCTTTTGACCGTCGCGGGCTATAGTGTCGTGACAGCTGATAATCCGAATTCAGCTTTGAAACTGCAAGAGACGGGGGAGACTTTCGACGTCATTGTCAGCGACATTGAGATGCCGGGCATGAACGGTTTTGACTTTGCGGCAGCCGTTCGTAAAGAGGGCGGTTTGTGGAGTTCTGTTCCTTTCATTGCGCTGTCGTCGCATGCGACGCCGCGCGATATCGAACGGGGGCGTCAAGTCGGCTTTACCGATTACGTCGCCAAGTTCAATCGGGACGCTTTGTTGGATTCTCTTCAGCAAACGCTTAGCAACATAAGGATCAACGCATGACGACGACAACACTGCCGACCAAAGCGCGCAATAATCTTCCGACAGCGGGTGAGGAAGAGGAAAATCGTGAGTTTGTCACGATGTTCATCGACAATCAGCTGTTTGGCATTCCGGTTTTGCAGGTTCAGGACGTTCTGGGGCCGCAAAAGATCACGCGCGTGCCGTTAGCGCCGCGCGAAGTTGCGGGCTCGCTGAACTTACGCGGGCGTATCGTGACGGCCATTGACGTGCGCGTGCGTTTGGAACTGCCGCCAAGAACGGCGGATCGTTCGCAAAACATGAGTGTTGTCGTCGATTATAACGGTGAGTTTTACAGCCTTATTGTCGATCAAGTGGGGGAGGTCATGTCGCTGCCAGCAACGGATTATGAAAAAACACCTGCAACTTTGAACGAAAAATGGCGCGAGATTTCGGATGGCGTGTATCGCTTGAAAGATACGCTTCTTATCGTTCTGGACGTCAAGCGTCTTTTGCGTCTTGAGGATATTTTAGCTGCCTAATCGAACGAACAAAGCCGGGGTTAGATCATGAAATCATGCCTTATCGTTGACGACAGCCGCGTTATTCGGAAAGTGGCACGTCAAATATTTGATTCTCTTGGGTTCTCGTGTGAAGAAGCCGAAGACGGCAAACAAGCGCTAGAAGCCTGTCAGAAAAAAATGCCAGATTTTGTTCTTTTGGACTGGAATATGCCGGTCATGGATGGCATGGAGTTTTTAAAGACATTGCGGCGCGACCCGACAGGGGCGAGCACAATGGTCGTTTTTTGCACGACAGAAAACGATATGAGGCATATTCAGGAAGCGATTTCGGCAGGGGCGAACGAATATATCATGAAGCCGTTCGATGCGGATATCGTGCGAAGCAAACTTGTCCAGTTAGGCATACTCGAATCGTAAGAAAAGTCGGTTTCTATGAACAGTAAAATGGGCGATATCACTTGGTCTTCATCGCATGATGAAGAAGAAATCTACCGGATTATGATCGTTGATGATTCAGCGTTCATTCGCGGGGCTATCGCGCGTGCGCTCGAAGACGATCCTGCTTTGCGTATTACGGCTTCTGTAAGCAATGGCGAGCTGGCCGTTAAATCGTTACAACGCGATCCGGTCGATGTTATTGTTTTGGACATTGAGATGCCCGTGATGGACGGGATGACGGCTTTGCCAAAATTGAAAGAGATCGATTCAGCTGTTCAAATCATCATGGCTTCGACCCTGACGCAAAAAAACGCTGAAATCAGCTTACGCGCTATGTCCTTGGGGGCGACGGATTATATTCCCAAGCCTTCGACGGGGCACGAAGTTTTAAGTGCCGATGATTTTAAGCGTGAACTGGTGGGAAAGGTCAAAGCTTTGGGGGCTTTAGCGCGGCGTTCGGGGGTGCGGATGCCGCCGGAAGGTTATGTGGCGCCGTCACCGCAGCTTCGCGCAAAAGTCGTTCAGCCCTTGCCGACAGCGAAGACGGCACGGTCTGAAACGCCGCGCCCGGTCGCTCCACCGCTTCCGAAGATTCCGCAAAATAAAGAAGTCATTTTGCGTAAAGAGCCTATTCATCGGCCTGATATTATTGCGATTGGAAGTTCGACAGGCGGGCCGCAGGCTCTTTTCCGTGTCGTCAAAGATATCGGGACGGGGCTTTCGCAGCCAATTGTTATCACCCAGCATATGCCGCCTGCTTTTACAGCGATTCTGGCTGAACATATTACGCGTCAATGCGGCGTTGTCTGTACAGAAGCCAAAGAGGGTGAGGCTCTACAGGCGGGCCATTATTATATTGCCGCTGGCGATTTTCATATGCAGATGGAAAAATCAGGAACAGCGGCGCCGATCATTCACCTTGTGAAAGGTCCGCCTGAGAATTTTTGTCGTCCGGCTGTCGATCCCATGCTGCGCTCACTTATTCCGATCTATGGGCGGAATATTTTGACGGTTATTCTGACCGGCATGGGCCAAGACGGCATGCGCGGCAGCGATTTAGTTGTTAAAGCGGGTGGCGCTGTTGTGGCTCAAGACGAGGCTAGCAGTGTTGTTTGGGGAATGCCGGGTGCTGTGGCCCTGGCCGGTTTGTGTTCCTCGGTATTGCCGGTTGGCGATATCGGCGGGTTTGTTCGACAGATTGCATTGAGACCGCGCACATGAAGCCTGAAGATTTTGACCTTTTTTCTGTCTTGGTAAAGCAGCGTTCCGGCTTGGTCCTGACGAAGGACAAGGCCTATCTGCTTGAATCGCGTCTTGTTCCCGTTGCGCGCAAGTGGAAGCTGAAAACGCTTGAGGAATTGGCGCAGCTTGTCAGGACTGGGCGTGACGAGGCTTTGCTTCGCGATATCACCGAAGCGATGACCACGAACGAATCCTTTTTCTTCCGGGATCAAAAACCGTTTGATCAATTTAAAAACATCCTGATGCCGCGCTTTCTTCAGGCGCGTGCGAATAAACGTCAAGTTCGTATATGGTCTGCCGCGGCTTCAAGCGGGCAGGAATGCTATTCGCTGTCGATGATTTTATGCGAAGAAGCCGCCAAGGTTGCGGGTTGGAAGTTCGATATCATTGGCACCGATTTGTCGTCGGAAATGGTTGAACGCGCGAAAAGCGGCATTTATTCTCAGTTTGAAGTGCAGCGTGGCCTGCCCATTACGCTTCTGATGAAATATTTTCAGCAAATTGGCGCGGACAAATGGCAGATCAAAGAAAACCTGCGCCAGATGGTTCAGTTCCGCGAAGGCAATCTTTTGACAGATTTCGGGCCGATTGGGGTCTTTGACATCGTCTTCTGCCGGAACGTTCTGATTTACTTCGATCAACCGACCAAGACGCGCGTGCTTGAGGCGATCAGTAACGTGATGGCGCCTGATGGCGTTCTGTATCTGGGCGGTGCTGAAACGGTCTTGGGCATTTCAGATCGCTTTAAGCCAATGGATAACGAGCGTGGCCTGTACGTCTTGGCCAATCGCGCCGCGGCGGGGACGACTGGGATCAAGTCGCCGCTGGCGGCAAGCTCTACGTCGGTTTGATGCACGTCGTTTTCGTCGATATCGTTTATGGCTATACGGTTGATCGCCCCCTGACGGATAAACCTTTGGGGGGGACGACGTCGGCCATTTGTTTTCTGGCAAAAGAGCTGGCCCAACGTGGCGTGAAGGTCACGCTTGTCAACGCTTTGCCCGCGCGGGCGCAGGAAGCGGGTATTGAGACGGTTCCTCTCGATCAAATACAGACGCTTTGCCAAGCCCCAAGCGTGACGGCCTTTGTCTTTTGCGGGCGCTGGAACGCCGAAATGGTCGCTCTTTTGCGCCCCCTGACGCGGGCCCCTTTTATCGCTTGGATGCACGAAGTGACGTTTAAGGACAAGTTTGTCCAGCCGTTGCCTGCTTTTCAAGCTTATTTGTTCGTCAGTGAATGGCAAGCGCGTATCAATGCGGGCTTTTTGACTGCGGGGCAGCGCGTGATGCTGTTGCGCAACGCCATGCATCCCGCCTTCGCAGATCTCTGGGCCGAGGGGGATGATCTGATGGCGGCCAAGTCAAAGCCGCCCGTTATTCTCTACGCTGGCGATTATCAGCGCGGGGCCATGCATGTGCCTTTGATTTTAAAAGGCCTCTGCGCGCTTGAAAGCGACTTTACCGTCGCGATGTATACAGACCCGTCCTTTTCGCCCGATCCGTCGGTCAATCAGGCTTGTGTTGACGCGCTTCAACAACACTATCGCGTCACCCATATTGGAAAAGTGGGGCAAATCGATTTGGCGCAAGCTATGAAACAGGCGACGATCTTTCTGTCGCCCAATCCGTGGCCCGAGACGTCTTGTATTAACCTGATTCAAGCGATGGCGGCGGGGCTCTGGTGCTTGACATCGGATCGTGCGGCCTTGCCTGAGACAGGGCATGGTTTTTCGCAGCTGGTGCCCATTGAGGAGAAAAATACGGTCGAACATTTTGGCATGCCGGTCGATGTGAAGGGTTACGCCGTTCATTTGGCGCTTGCGCTTCGGGCTTTTCGCGACAATCCGGCGGCTTGGGGCGTGGCACGACAAAAACAACGCACCTTTTTTCTCGATCATTATCAGTGGTCGCAGCGGGCGCAGCCTTTTATTGACTTCCTATCTGATCTTGCAGCCCTATAAAAAAGGCCCCGTGAAGGGGCCTTTTTTTTAACCGTTTGCCTGTTTGCCAAGATGGGGCTTGGAATTCTCAGAGGCAGGCGGATCACGCAGCACGTAACCGCGGCCCCAGACCGTCTCGATATAATTTTCGCCGCCAGCGGCATTTGCTAATTTCTTACGCAGCTTGCAAACGAAAACGTCGATGATTTTTAGCTCAGGTTCATCCATGCCGCCATAAAGGTGATTGAGGAACATTTCCTTGGTCAACGTCGTGCCTTTGCGCAGGCTCAACAGTTCCAAGATACCATATTCCTTGCCTGTCAGATGCAGCGGCTTGCTATCGACTTCGACCGTGCGGGCATCCAAGTTGACGGTCAGTTTGCCCGTGCGGATGACACTGTCAGAATGGCCTTTGCTGCGGCGGATGATGGCGTGGATACGCGCAACCAATTCGCGGCGGTCGAAAGGTTTGGTCAGATAATCGTCAGCGCCAAAGCCAAGACCTTTGATCTTGTTATCAAGTTCGGTCAGGCCCGACAGGATCAAGATCGGCGTCGTGACGCGCGCAGCGCGCAGGCGGCGCAGCACTTCATAGCCATCAATGTCGGGGAGCATCAGATCTAAAATGATGATGTCGTAGTCATAGAGTTTGCCGATCTCAAGACCGTCTTCACCCAGATCCGTTGTATCGACGATAAAGCCTTCGGCCTGGAGCATAAGCTCAATACTTTTGGCAACCGAGGCATCATCTTCAACGAGTAAAACGCGCATGTTAAACCTCATCAGGCGTCAGGCAGGGACAGGAAGAACGCGCGGAAATCTCGAAAAATCAACGCGTGCCAAGAAAGGAGACTTGGCTTTCCCATTAACTTTACTTACCATAATTTTAAGCAGAACACTTAACAAAAAGTAAAGAATCTTAACAAGAATAATTCGTTGTTTTAAAAGGGATTTCTTGTATAGTTTCCCGAATCTCCCGGCGCAGAAAGAGGCTGAGGTCCATCGTATGGTTAACGAAACATCTCGAATCATGGCCGATCTGACGGCAATCCCCAGCGAAAATATCTTTGGCCGGGTGGCGGCTGTGCAGGGGCTTTTGGTCGAAGTGGCTGGGATCGAGCGTTATGTTTCGGTCGGCGGACGTTGTCGGCTGATGGCGCGCGGTGGACGTCCCGTGTTGTGCGAGGTCGTTGGTTTTCGCAACGAACATGCGCTGGTTCTTCCCTATACGACTTTGGATGGCGTCGGTTTGGGCTGTAAGGCCGAAGTGGCTGAAGCGCAGCCGTCGATTTCGCCGACGTCCGCGTGGCTTGGGCGCGTGATCAACGCGCAGGGCCAACCGCTGGATGGGGGCCCGCCTTTGCCTTTGGGGGCCAAAGCGCATCCTATACGCGCCTTACCGCCGCCTGCGCACACGCGGCAACGCGTGGGCGGCAAGCTTGATCTTGGCGTGCGGTGTTTAAATGCGTTTCTGACATGCTGCCAAGGCCAACGTATGGGGATTTTCGCGGGGTCTGGCGTCGGCAAATCAGTATTGATGTCAATGATCGCGCGTTATACGTCGGCGGATGTTTCGGTAATCGGTCTGATTGGCGAGCGTGGCCGCGAAGTGCAAGAGTTTATTCACGACGATTTAGGCGAAGAAGGTTTAAAGCGCAGCATTGTTGTCGTCGCGACATCGGACGAAGCGGCTTTGATGCGCCGCCAAGCGGCCTATATGACTCTTTCCGTGGCTGAGTATTTTCGCGATCAAGGCCAACGTGTTTTGTGCCTGATGGACAGTGTTACGCGTTTTGCGATGGCGCAGCGTGAGATTGGTTTGGCGGCTGGCGAGCCACCGACGACCAAAGGCTATCCGCCGACGACGTTTTCGGAACTGCCAAAATTGCTAGAACGCGCGGGGCCAGGGCAGCAAGGCGCGGGCAGTATCACCGGGCTTTTCACGGTTTTGGTCGATGGCGACGATCATAACGAGCCGATTGCCGACGCGGCGCGCGGTATTTTAGACGGGCATATCGTGATGGAGCGCGGCATTGCCGAGCGTGGGCGTTACCCGGCGGTAAATATTTTGCGCAGCGTGTCGCGAACGATGCCGGGGTGTAACACAGACCCTGAAAACGCGCTGGTGAACACGGCGCGGCGTCATTTAGCGGCTTATGAAAACATGGCCGAGATGATCCGCCTTGGCGCGTATCGTCGCGGCTCGAACAAGGAGGTCGACGAAGCGATCACCTATTACGAGCCGCTTGAAGAGTATTTAAAACAGCGCAAAGAAGAAAGCGCGGATCTGGCAGCCAGTTATGCGCAGTTGGCGCAGATCTTGGGTATGCCGTGGGACGAAGCTTGATAGGACGCTGCGATGAAAAGCTTGGCCACCCTGATCAAATTGCAAAAACTGCGGGTGGACGAGCATCGCCAAATCTTATCGCGCCTGATTTTGCGGCTAGAAGGCATCGAACAAGAAATCGAGCGACATGAAGCGCGCGTCGAAGCCGAAAAAACAACCATGCGCGATAATCCGGATTTGGGCATGACCTATGGCGCGTTTGTCGCGTGGGCGCTAGAGCGCAGCCGATCGCTAGAAAAGCAACGCCACGCGGCGATCCAAGCGGTTGAAAAGGCGCGCGATCAAATGGCCGAAGTTTTTGAAGAGCAAAAGCGCTATGAACTGGCGGAAGCCGCGCGGCAGGAAGCCGAACGCCGCGAAGAAGACAAACGCGAACGCGCCTTTTTGGATGAAGTGGGCACGCAAAGCTTCATCCGCAAAAAACGACGCGACGGTTAAATAAAATTTCGCTCCCCCTATCTTAAAGACCAAGGCTTAAGGTGCTTTGAGGTTTGACCGGTGCCGGTTTGACCTTTGCCGTCTGCTTTGTGTCTTCGGGCTTTGCGCTGTTGGCCGCATCGACCTTTAAACTTTGACGGCGCGCGCGCTGGTTCGTTCTTGCTCTGCCCTGCGGCTGCCGTTGCTTCGGCGGAGGGGGCCTTGCTTGCAGGGGCTTCCTTTGGGGCCGTTGCCGCCGCGGTTGGCGGCGTTACCTCGCTGGCTTTTGCTTGTGTGCCGCCAGATTGTGACAAGTCCGTTCCGTTTCTTTTGATTGTTCCAATATTGGATTCTGCCATTGGCAAGCCTGTGACGGCGCCGACACCATCCAAAACGGTTGAGGCGCCTTCGCCAGCTCCGCCCCCAAAAATGAGGCCGGTTGCACCGCTTGCAAGGCCTGAGATAACATTGCCTAACCCTTTAATGGGACTCCCAGAAAACATCTTTTTAAAACCGCCAACAATGCCAGGAATACCCACAACGGCTCCAGGGCCTGGAGGCAGGGTTACGTTTGTCGCCAAGCTTGCTGTGGCCGTGACGATCTCGGTAGCTTTTTGTGCCTTTTCAGCCGTTGTAAGAGGCTGCTTATTCTCAGCCTCTTCTTTTTTAGCTGCTTGTTTTGGGGGCGCACTATTGGCGCTTTGTACCGGCGATGGCGTCACACGAAGAGGCATAATATCTCTCCAATAATAGAAAATAATATTCTCAATCTATTTTGACTTTAGCGTGGATAGGTTAAAGAACTCTCAAATATGGGGCGGAAAACGCGATAATATATTGAATTATATGTATTTATCTAAAATGCAGATTCAAAGACCCGCGTCTTGAGATCGCGGGTTTCGCCCTTGTTTTTAATAGGAAAAGTCCGATCAGCGGCGGGCGCTTGCACGGCCAAGCGTCGGACGAAACGATGAAAGGTCAAAGGGCGCGTGCCGCCAGCCATCATGACTAAAGCGCGCCTATGATCATACGTGCCGGGAACGCCGCTCCGCACGATAAGTTCACCCGTTTCATCATAGCCAAAGGTGATGCCAAGCAAAGTTTCGGCGTCTGTTCCCATTGGGGTGCGGCTGGAAGGCAAGGTGCGTTGCGACGGCTTATCGTAAAGGCCAAGGGCAATGAGACTGCGGCCACCTCTTTGAGATACCGTGATCTCGACAAGCTCTTTGCCATCGATTTTCAATAAATGGCAAAGTTTGTCGATTTGGTAGCGAAGCGCAAGCAAAGGCCTTTTGCAGCCCCGTCCCATTCTTATTGGGAACGACTATAGCTGATCGCATCGTAAAAGGTCTTGAAAGAAGCCGCTTTTTGTAATGGGGGATTTTCAATAATCATGATGAAACCCCATCAAAAAACGGCTGGCTTGCCCTTTATTTTGTTGGCAAGCCAGCTGCGCTTATTTCTTTTTGGCGGCCGGTTTTTTCGGCGCTGCTTTTTTCTTGGCGGGCGCTTTGGCTGTTTTCGCCTTGGGGGCTGCTTTGGCTTTGGGCGCGGCCTTGGCTTTGGCCGTTTTGCCGGTGCCGCCTTTGGCGACCTTGGCCGCGATAATCTCAACGGCTTGCTCAAGCGTCAGATTTTCGGGGTCATAGGCTTTTGTTACCGTCGCCATCACCTTGCCCCACTTCACATAAGGCCCAAAACGGCCCTTGTTCAGCGTGATCGGCTTTTTGTCGTCTGGATGCTCGCCCAGCGCTTTCGCGCTGCCGCCCGCGGCCCCGCGGCCTTTATCGGGCTCGGCCATCAAAACGACGGCGCGGTTTAGGCCAATTGACAAAACATCGTCAGCCTCGGGCAGGCTTTTATAGCGCGGACCCATTTTGATATAGGCCCCAAAGCGGCCAATGCCCGCCGTAATCTTCTCGCCCGTTTCAGGGTGCGTGCCGACATCGCGCGGCAGATTGAGCAGCGCCATCGCCGTGTCGAGATTCAAAAGATTGGGATCCATCCCCTTGGGCAGCGAAGCGCGTTTGGGTTTGGGGGCCGCGTCTTTTTTCTTCTTCGCTGTCTTTTTCTTTTTGCCGTCTGTTTCTTCGGGGGCTGCGGGCTCCTCGGGTTTGGGGGCTTCCGGGGCAGGGCCTAACTGGACATAAGCGCCATAAGGGCCAACGCGAACCGAAACAGGCAAACCCGTCGCGGGGTCGTTGCCAAGCTCACGCGGCGGCAGACGCGCGGCGTCGGCGGCGGCATCGCTGCCACTGACGGCCAGCGGCTGCGTGTTTTTGCACGTGGGATAATTCGAGCAGCCAAGAAAAGCGCCATAGCGCCCCAGCTTGAGACCCAAGCGCCCATTGCCGCAAACGGGGCAAAGACGCGGATCGGTTCCATCGGCGCGCGGCGGGAAAAAGTGAGGCCCAAGGGCTTCGTCCAGCGCGTCGATGACATCGCTGATTTTTAGATCTTTGGTGCCGTCGATGGCTTTTGAAAAGGCGGTCCAGAAATCATGCATCACGCCTTTCCAAGCCGTGCGCCCGCCCGAGATATCGTCCAGCTTTTCTTCCAAAGCTGCCGTAAAGCCATATTCGACATAGCGGCCAAAGAAGTTTTCTAAAAAGGTCGTGACGATACGACCGCGATCTTCGGGGATGAAGGCACGTTTATCCAAACGCACATAATCGCGTTCCTGAAGCACCTGCATGATGCTGGCATAGGTGGACGGGCGGCCAATGCTCAGCTCTTCCAGCTTTTTAACAAGGCTGGCTTCGGTATAGCGTGGCGGCGGCTGCGTAAAATGCTGGTTGGGCGCGATGGCTTTGGCTTTGACCGCTTCGTTTGCCGTCAGCGGCGGCAGGCGCGTATCTTCGCCTTCGGGGGCGACATCGTCTTCATCGCGATCTTCGCGATAAACGCGCAGCCAACCATCAAAGGCGACCGTCGAGCCCGAGGCGCGGAAACGCGCGTCTTTCGTATCAGCATCGATATCGACCGTGACTTGATCGATCAGCGCGCTTTCCATCTGCGAGGCCATCGTGCGCTGCCAAATCAGCGTGTAAAGCTTCAGGCTGTCGGCATCCAACCTTTTGGCCAACGCTTCGGGGCGGCGGAACATATCGGTGGGGCGAATGGCTTCGTGCGCTTCCTGCGCGTTTTTGGCGGCGGCTTTATAAATGCGCGGCGATTTTGGCACATACGAATCGCCATAGGCTTCGCCGATCAGCTTGCGTGACGCGACAATCGCTTCTTGAGACAAAGCGACGCCATCGGTACGCATATAGGTGATCAGACCAACGGTCTCGCCGCCGATGTCGATACCTTCGTAAAGATGTTGGGCGATTTTCATCGTCCGGGTCGCGCTAAAGCCCAGCTTGCGCGACGCTTCTTGTTGAATTGTCGATGTCGTAAAGGGCGAGAAAGGATTGCGCTTGGTCTGTTTTTTCTCAATCGCGCCGATATGCCACGACAATTTATCCAAATAGGCGCGGGCGGCTTCGGCCTCTGCCCCCGTTTGGATCGAAAATTTCTCAAGCTTCTCGCCGCGCAGATGCGTCAAATGCGCGGGGAAGGGGGCGCCTTTCGCGCCTTGGAACAGCGCGTCGATCGTCCAGTATTCTTGCGCGACGAACTTTTCAATTTCGGCTTCGCGATCGCAAATCAGACGCAAGGCGACCGATTGTACGCGCCCGGCCGATTTCGCGCCCGGCAGTTTGCGCCACAAAACGGGCGACAAAGAAAAGCCGACCAAATAATCCAGCGCGCGGCGCGCCATATAGGCATCGACCAGATTGTCGTCAATCGCGCGCGGATTTTGCAGCGCTTCCAGAACTTTGTTCTTCGTGATTTCGTTAAATGTAATGCGCCGGACCGGAATATCGCCGTTCAGTTTCTTTTCACGCAAGACTTGATCGATATGCCACGCAATGGCTTCGCCTTCGCGATCAGGGTCAGAGGCCAGAAAAACGGCATCGGCTTTTTTCGCTGCGGCGGCAATTTCGCTGACGGGTTTGCTGGCGCGGTCGCTTAGCTCCCAGCGCATCGCAAAATCAGCCTCGGGATCGACCGAGCCATCTTTGGGCGGCAAATCGCGGATATGTCCGAACGAAGCCAAAACGGTGTAATCGTTTCCCAGATATTTATTAATAGTTTTCGCTTTAGCGGGCGATTCAACAATGACAAGCTTTTGCGCCACGATATGCTCATCCTTTACTTTGCGCTGCCGGGGAACGGGGACTCAGCCGATCAACGCTACGCGGTTTCCGGGTTGGCGCTCAAGCCGCCCTGCCAGCTCTAGCTCAAGCAGGATGGTTAGCACCAATGGAAGCGACAAATGACACCCTCTGGCCAATTCGTCAACCAGAACAGGGCAGGGACCCAGATTTTCAGCTATGACGCTTCGGGCGGCAGCCAGCTCGGTCTCGCTTGGGGCGGATAGGGGGGCGCCAGACAAAAGGGCCGCGTCTGCTTCGGCCAAGGCGGTCGGCAGAGCGTAAATATGTTCAAGGATATCAGAGGCTTTCTCAGTTAACACGGCCCCTTGTTTGATCAGATGGTTGGGGCCTTCCGCCCGTGGGTCCAGGGGTGATCCGGGGACGGCAAAGACCTCACGCCCTTGCTCAAGCGCATAGCGCGCGGTAATCAGCGATCCCGATTTGCGCGCGGCCTCTACCACCACGACCCCCAGCGAAAGACCGGCTATCACCCTGTTTCGGCATGGAAAAAGCTGGGCGCGTGGCTGGGTGGTCAGGGGCTGCTCGGCCACAATCAGGCCCGTTTCGGCAATTTTTTGATACAGATCGCGATTTTCTTCCGGGTAGACGACATCGACGCCGCCTGCGACGACGGCGATGGTGCCGCTTGGCAAGCTGGCTTGATGGGCTGCCGTGTCAATCCCGCGCGCCAGGCCCGAGGCGACGACAAAACCTTCGGTCCCCAAATCTTTGGCCAGTTTTTCGGCCATTTTGCGCCCCGAAAGCGACGCATTACGCGCCCCGACAACGCCGATGGCCTTTTTCTGAAAAAGACTGAGGTGGCCTAAAACGGTAAGAACAGGTGGCGCGTCTTCAATAAACGATAAAGCGCGCGGATAAGCGGGGTCGGAAAGAAAGACAAAAGTTCCGCCCGCTTTGTGGACGCGCGCGATTTCGTCGTCAATCGTGGGCCAGGTCGGCATGACGAACGACCGTGCCCCGCCCGCCCTTGCCAGATCAGGAAGGGCCTGTAATGCAGCCTGGGCTGAGCCGTACCGCGCCAAAAGCTGGCGAAAGGTTATGGGGCCGACTTTATCCGTGCGAGCCAGCCGCAACCAAGCGCGCTTTTCAACGTTGGATAAGGCGTGAGGCGCAACGTTCATACTGCGGGATCGTTTTCTTTGGCTTCTTTGTCAGCGTCCTTTTTTTGGCCGATTTTCGGCTCGGTCCCGGCAAGCAAGCGGCGCATATTGGGATAATGCCGGGCCAAAACGACGACAGCGATAAAGATCAGCAAGGGCATCGCATCGGCGCGTCCCATAAGAAGCGCCAAAAACGGCGTCGCGACCAAAGCCGAAAGCGCCGCCAGCGACGAAATGCGTGAGAAAACGGCGACAATCAGCCAAATGCCAAGCCCCGCCAAAGCCAAGGTCGGTGCCAGGCCCAAAACAATTCCAAAAGCCGTCGCAACGCCTTTGCCACCTTTAAAGCCCAGCCATATCGGATAGATATGCCCCAAAAGCGCGGCGGCCCCGGCCAATTGCCCAAGGCCGGGGAAAAAGGTCTCGGCCAGCATGACGGCGGCGGTTCCTTTGCCGCTATCCAGCACCAGCGTTGCAAAGGCAAGGCCGTGTTTGCCGGTGCGCAAAACGTTGGTTGCCCCAATGTTGCCCGAGCCAATTTTCCGAATATCGCCCGCGCCCGCGGCCCAAGACAAAACAAAACCAAAAGGAATGCTGCCCAAAAGATAGGCGATCAAGACGGCAAGGAAATAGTTCATGGGGCTATCCTTTGGCTGCTTTTAGGCGGGGGCTTGACCAAGAAGAAGGCTTAGGCACGCCATACGTACCGCAACGCCCATTTCGACTTGCTCTAAAACAACGCTGTGTTTGATGTCGTCGGCTAGCTCGGACGAAACTTCGACCTCGCGATTCAAGGGGCCAGGATGCAAGACGATGACATCGGGTTTGGCGGCTTTCAGCTTGGCGTGATTCAGGCCATAGGTGCGGTGAAAAGCCTCGTGATCGAGGTTGGCTTCTGCCGCTTGCAATCTTTCATGCTGAATACGCAGCATAATGATGGCATCAGCCCCTTCAATACCTTTTTCTAGATCGTCGGTCGCCGGGACGCCCAGCTTGTCTAAATCTTTGGGCATAAAGAAAGGCGGCGCGACGACACTAGGGTGCGCCCCCATCTTTTTCAAAAGATTGATGTTCGAGCGTGCCACGCGGCTGTGTTCGACATCGCCGCAAATCACGACTTTCAGGTTTTCCAACCGGCCTTTGTGGCGCTGGATGGTAAGTGCATCTAACAAAGCTTGCGTGGGGTGAGCATGCGAGCCGTCGCCTGCATTGACGATGCTGCCATCGACCATCTCGATCAGGCTGCGCGGCGCACCATTTTCAGGGTGGCGGATGACGAAAGCGTCAATTTGCATGGCGTTGAGCGAGCGCACCGTATCGAAAAGCGTCTCGCCCTTGGTGGTCGAGCTGGCCGCCAGCGGAATATTGACAACATCGGCCCCTAAGCGGCGTCCGGCGATTTCAAAAGAGGTCCGCGTACGTGTTGACGCCTCGAAAAACAAGTTTATGATCGTTTTTCCGTGCAATTCCGCGCTTTTCTTGTTCGGTGAACGATTTTGTTTGGCGTAAGAAGCGGCACGGTTCAAAATGGTTTCTATGTCGGCTTTGGTCAGCTGGTCGATGCCAAGCAAATGGCGGTGCGGAAAGGGGGCAGTCATAGGGCTTGGGGTCTCCCGTTTCGAATGAAGCAAAAAATGATCGCGCTAAAACTTGACTATAAGCCCCCAAGGTCAACCCCGCAAACGATATTCGCGGGCCCAAGGATAAAGGTAAGGATACAGCCATGGTTGCACGTATTACAAAAGCAGATGTTCTGAATGCCCTGCGCGGCGTATTAGCGCCAGACCACGGCGGTCAAGACGATATTGTTGCCAGCCACATGGTCAGCGGCCTGTCTTTGCACGAAACGGATAAAGGAACCGATGTGCGCTTTATGATTAGCGCCGATCCGTCAAAGGGGGCTTCTTTGGATGCCATGCGCAGCGCTGCCGAGCGCGCCGTTGAAAAATTGCCGGGTGTTCAAAGCGTTGCCGCCGTTCTTATTGCGCATAAAGGGCCTGTGCCTGCGGCGGCAGCGACACCGCGCGTCACAGCGCCTTCCGAGCAGCAGCCTCCAGCCTTTAAGCCACACCCTGCGCCGATGCCGTTTTATGATCCCATGCATATTCGTCATGTAATCGCCGTAGGCTCAGGCAAAGGCGGTGTCGGCAAATCGACGACGGCTGTGAACTTAGCAGTCGCGATGGCGGCGCAGGGGCATAAGGTTGGTCTGTTGGATGCCGATGTTCACGGCCCTTCTGTGCCAAAGCTGTTGGGGCTTGAAGGTAAGCCGATGCTGGATGGCGATAACAAGCTGATACCTTTTGAAAAACATGGCGTTCGTTCGATGTCTGTCGGGTTTCTGGTCGATGAACGCGCGCCTTTGATCTGGCGCGGGCCGATGGTTCATGGCGCGTTGAAACAGCTTTTCCAAGACGTGGCTTGGGGCGATTTGGATGTTATGGTCGTTGATATGCCGCCCGGCACGGGGGATGCGGCGCTGACTTTGATCCAAAATGCCAATTTGTCGGGTGCCGTCGTTGTTTCGACGCCGCAAGATTTGGCGCTTTTAGATGCACGCAAAAGTATCGGCCTTTTCCAAAAAGCCAATGTGCCGATTTTGGGAATTGTCGAAAACATGGGGGCCTTTATTTGTCCGCATTGCGGCAAGCCCACCGAGATTTTCAGCCAAGGCGGGGCCGAAAAAGAAGCTTTCGATCTGCATATCCCGTTTTTAGGGCGGATTCCATTGGATTTGGCTTTGCGCCAGACGTCGGATGCCGGAACGCCCATGGTGACGGCCCAGCCCGAAAGCCCGCATGCCAAAGCGTATCGTTCGATGGCCGAAGCTATTTTCTTGTCGCTTGAGAACGATCCTTAATCGAGGCGCGTGCTTGACGCCTTGTCATAGATTTCTTGGATCATGACGCGCAGTTTGACGCGATAGCTCATGCGTTCTTGCACGGCCTGGGGCAAATCAGCCATCTTAAGCACGTTTTTCTTCAGAAGAGCCATAACGACATCTTCAATCGCGCGCGACATGGCAACGTCTGATTGACGCAATTCATCCAAGTACTTTTGAATTTGCGTGGGGTCTTGCCCGCGCGCTTTTAGAAAAGTGATAAGATCGGGATGATCGTGCGCAATCATTTCCGCGCCGATAATGGGGCGCGCATCGACGCGAAGAATGTTTTTGTTGGCGTCACGGACAATATAAGGCATTGGACCTCTTTGTTTTTCTATTTGTTGCTATTCTAAAAGCGCATTTCTTGACGCTTCGTAAACAAGGAAGGCAAAACTGGGTTCATAAAATGCGTTCTTACCGAAATCGAGGCTGGACCTTGGCCGCGCCGTGGTTTACAAGGCCTGCCTTGCACGTTTTCAAACCTTGATTTGCAATCCGACATAAGGAGGCATGATGGCCGAGACATCAGGCGAAATCTCTAGCGAACGTTTGCGTTCTTTTGTGAAACGTATTGAAAAGCTGGAAGAGGATAAAGCGGCTGTTGCCGAAGATATTCGCGACGTTTACGCCGAAGCCAAAGGAACCGGGTTTGACGTTAAAATCATCCGCAAGATCGTTAAGCTATTGAAAATGGAAAACGAAAAGCGCCGCGAGGAAGAAGAGCTTTTGAACCTCTATAAAGCGGCCCTTGGGCTTGACGATTGATTTATCGGCGTAAAGCCGCTTTAATTCCGTTATGAGCTTTATCCTTTCCAAACTGTTCTGGTCGTTCTTGGCGCCAGCCAATCTTTTTGCGCTTTTGCTTTTGGGGCTGGCGTTTTTGGTTGGCTCACGCAAGGAGAAGCGGCGCAAAATCGGCGCTTATGGGCTATCGGCCTTGGCGGCGCTGGTCTTCTTCGTTGCCATGTTTCCCGTCGGCGCTTGGTTCCTTGCGCCGATTGAAAACCGCTTTCCGCTTCAAATGCCGGCCCATGTGGACGGCATTGTGATGCTGGCCGGTGCCGAAGATCCTGTCGTTTCCGAGACTCGCGCGCCGCCTGCATTGGGCGACACGTCGCAGCGTTTCATCACTTTTGTCACGTTGGCGCGCCGCTATCCTGACGCGCGGTTGGCTTATGTCGGCGGCTCGCCGACACTGTGGTCGGACAAGCGTTATTCAAATGCCGCGCTGGCCAAAGAAACACTGGCCGGGCTTGGCGTTGATGTCAACCGCGTCGTTTTTGAAGATTTATCGCGCAACACGTTCGAAAACGCTTCGTTTGGCTATCGCGACGTCAAACCAGGGGCCGATGAAAAGTGGCTTCTTGTGACCTCGGCCTTTCATATGCCGCGCGCGATGGGGTGCTTTCGCAAGGCTGGCTGGCATGTCTATGCCGCGCCAACCGATTTTCGAACGCCCCAAAATCCCAGCATGACGGCTTATTTTAATCTCTTCCGGCATGTCAGCGATCTTCAGTTGGCCATTCATGAATATGTGGGGCTTTTGGCTTATCGCTTGATGGGGCGCACGGATAGCCTTTGGCCCCAGCCGACCCCATGAAAAACTTCAAATATTTAGCCCTTTTCGGTGGGTTTTGGATCGGCATGATGGCTGGGCTTCCATTAGCGCAGGCTGAGACCTTCGATCAATTTTTGTCATCCGTCCAGCGAGAAGCCGTGGCCGCTGGCGTCGCGCCGTCTGTTGCCGCGCAAGCTTTAGCGGATCTAGAGCCGAATGATCGCGTGGTTGTCCTGGATCGCAAACAGCCGGAAAAAAGGCTGACCTTTGCGCGTTATATCAAAGGCGTTCTGGATCCGTTGCGCGTGCGCCAAGGCAAAAAACAATTGCAGCAATGGGGGCCCGCTTTGCGGGCGGCCAGCGCGCGTTATCAGGTCCCGCCCGCTTTGATCGTGGCTTTGTGGGGGATGGAAAGCAATTTCGGCGCGAACACGGGCGGTTTTTCGGTTATCGAATCGTTGGCGACACTGGCCTATGAAGGCCGCCGCGCCGACTTTTTCCGCGGCGAATTGATCGCCGCCTTGCGCATTTTGCAGCAAGAGGGGCTGCAGGCCAGCGATTTGTCGGGCTCGTGGGCGGGCGCGATGGGGCAGTGCCAGTTTATGCCATCGACTTATTTGCGCTATGCCGCCGATGGTGACGGCGATGGCCGCCGCGATATTTGGGATTCACAAGCCGACGTTATCGCTTCGATCGCGCGTTATATTGCGGCTGAAGGCTGGCAAGGCGGGGGACGCTGGGGGCGCGAAGTCCGCCTGTCGCGCCGGATCGAAGCTGGTCTTTTGGGGCTGGATACCGCGCGGCCTTTAAGCTTTTGGGCGGCGCATGGCGTGCGACCCTTGGGTGGTAAGACTTTGCCAAACAACAATATTAAAGCTTCTTTGGTACTGCCGGACGGGCCGGGTGGACGCGCCTTTCTGGTCTATGATAACTTCCGGGCCTTGATGCGTTGGAATCATTCAACCTATTTCGGCCTTTCGGTCGGCTTGCTGGCGGATCGCTTGTCGCTTTCGCGGTGATGGCGGTTCATCTCGAACCATTCGCTTCTAAGGACGATCTGACAGACATGATAGCGACAAAAACTTTATCGCGCGGCGCGCGCTTGGCCGCCATAGCTATGGCTTTGTCTTTGGCGGCTTGCGCCAGTCACGGTCCCGACCGCGGCGACAATATGGGGCGTAACGGCGCTGTTTATAAAGTTGGCAAGCCTTATCAAATCAATGGGGTCTGGTATTACCCGAAAGAAGATTACAGCTATGACGAAACGGGCATTGCGTCGTGGTATGGAGCCGATTTTCATCTGCAACGCACGGCCAATGGCGATATTTTCAACAAAAATGAACTAACCGCCGCGCATCCAACCTTACCGATGCCAAGCTTGGCGCGCGTGACCAATTTGGAAAACGGGCGATCAATTGTGGTGCGAATCAACGATCGCGGGCCTTTTTCAGGGGCGCGTATCATCGATGTGACGCAGCGGGCGGCTCAGCTTTTGGGTTTTGAAGGGCAAGGAACGGCCAAAGTCCGCGTTCAGGTGCTGGCCGATGAAAGCAAGGCTATTGCGGATGCGATGCGCCGCTATGGCAGCGCGGTGCCGGGGGGGCAGGCGGCCTCTGCCGCGCCGCCGCCTTTGATCGCCAGCGCCGCACCGGCAGCGGCGGTCGAAACCCAGACCCTCGATGCGCCCGAGCCCGATATGACAACGCCTTTGCCGCGCACGCGGGGCGAAGCCAAGGCCATGATGGGCAAAGTCAGCCCGCTTCCCATTGCGCGCCAATTGCCGCTGACGGGGCAAACGCAGATTTATATTCAGGCGGGCGCTTTTTCAAAGCTGGATAACGCCAACAGGTTAAGACAAAAAGTTGGAAAAATTGCGCCCGCGCATGTTTCCGAGGTTGTCGTCAAAGGGGCAAAGTTCTACCGTGTACGCCTTGGCCCGATCCCGGATGTGGCGACGGCTGACACGCTTTTGAAGCGCGTGAAAAAGGCAGGGGCTGAGACGGCTAAAACCGTCGTCGATACGCCCGAAAAGTGATCTTTAAGAAAGCGATGGGGAAAAAGGCATGTCGTTGAAATTAGGGAAGTCGTTCAAAATAACTATGGGCGCTTTGGTCTGCGCCGCTGTTTTGGCGCAAAGTGCCGCCGTGGCGCCAGCTTGGGCGGCCAAGGCCAAACCACATGCCAAACAACAAACGACCGCCGCGCCTGCGCCGCAGCCTGCGGCTAATCCGGCGACCCCTTCCTTGCCGTCGAATGCGCAGCTTGTCACGCCGGGCGCGCCTGCCGCTGTCGCCCCTTCGGCCCCGACGGCGCTTTCGCCGCTTGAGACTTTGGCCCAAGAAGCCTTCTTGGTCGATGCCGCGACGGGCAAAGTTTTGTTCGCGAAAAATGCCGACATTCCGATGCCGACATCGTCGATGAGCAAACTGATGACGATGTATCTGGTCTTCAAGGCGCTGAACACGGGCAAGCTCAGCCTTGAATCGCCCGTTTTGGTCAGCGAGCAAGCGTGGCGTCAAGAAGGCTCGCGCATGTTTTTGAACATTGGCCAGCAGGTCAAAGTTGAAGATTTGATCCGCGGCGTTGTCATTCAATCGGGGAATGATGCGGCGGTGGCTTTGTCTGAAGCTGTTGGCGGATCCGAAGGCAGCTTTGTCGCGATGATGAACAGCGAAGCGCAGCGCCTTGGCATGACCCACTCGCATTTCATGAATGCGACAGGCCTGCCGGATCCGCAGCATTATTCGACCGCGCGGGATCTGACGATTTTGGCTATGGCCTTGTATCGCGATTTCCCGAATTATTATCACTATTTCAGCGAGCTCAACTATGTCTTCAATGGCATTAAACAGGGCAACCGCAATCCGCTTTTGTATCGCGGCATCGGCGTTGACGGCTTGAAAACGGGCCATACGGAAAAGGCGGGTTTTGGTTTGGTTGCTTCGTCTGTGCGCAGCGGCCGCCGCCTGTTTATGACGGTCAACGGGTTGGGATCAATGCAGGAACGCGCGGACGAGCCTGCCAAGATCCTGGATTGGGGCTATCGTGAGTTTGGCCTTTATCCGCTGTTCAAAAAGGGCGAGCGCGTTGCCGACGCCAGCGTCTGGATGGGCGAAAGCAAAGCGGTGGCCTTGGTTCCCGCCGAAGACGCCGTTGTAACGCTGCCGCATGCGGCGCGGGCCGGGATGAAGGTCAAGCTTAGCTATGAGCAGCCGTTGAACGCGCCGGTACAGGCGGGTCAAAAAGTGGGTGAGATCGTTGTCACGGCGCCCGGCATGGACGACATGACGTTGCCGCTGGTCGCTGGGGCCGATGTGCCGCGCTTGGGGGCTTTGGATCGTCTGATTGTCAAAATCAAGCACGTGTTCGGTGGCGCATGACGCGCGGCAAGTTCATTACGCTTGAAGGCGGCGACGGCGCGGGCAAATCGACACAGACCCGCGCCTTGGTCGCTTTTTTGAAAGAGCAGGGGATCGACGCTATCGCCACGCGTGAAGTTGGTGGCGCACCGGGGGCCGAAGATATTCGCGCTCTTTGGCTGTCCAAGGGCGAAGGTTATTGGGATGTGATGACCGAAGTTTTGCTGGTCATGGCCGCCCGGCGTGAGCATTTGGTCAAAACGGTTTGGCCCGCGCTTGAAAAAGGGCTTTGGGTCGTCTCGGACCGCTTTGTGGATTCAACCCGCGCTTATCAGGGGATCGCGCAAGGCCTTGGCGTTGCTGCCGTCGATCAGATTTATCAAAGCATCGCCCCCCATTTTTGGCCGGATGCGACCTTTGTTCTGGATGTGCCTGTCAAAGCTGGTCTGGTACGCACCGGGCGTGGCGACAGGTTCGAATTGATGGGGCAAGATTTTCACGAAACGTTGCGTCAAGCTTTTGTGACATTGGCAGAAGCGGCCCCAGACCGGATTGAGCGTCTTGACGCCACCGGCGATATCGCGGCGGTCAGCGCTTTGTTGCAGGACGCGGTGCGCCGCCGTTTCGGCGCGTTTTTCTTTGCGCAGAAAGAAACCGCATGACGCCACCCGCCGCGCCGCCGTCGCCTGAAGCCAACCCCATTTTGCTGGGGCATGACGAAGCGATGCGGCAAGTCGCGGCGGCTTATGCATCGGGGCGTCTGCATCATGCGTGGCTTATCGCGGGGCCCGATGGCATAGGCAAGGCGACCTTGGCCTTTCACATCGCGCATTTTGTGTTGTCGGGCGGCGCGGCCCAGATGGGGCAATTGGATCTATCGCTTCCGGCGGCGCGGCTGGTCGCGGGGATGGCCCACCCGGATTTGTTTATTTTGCGCCGTCCTTATGATGAAAAAACAGGCGTTCAAAAAGACACCATTCCCGTCGAAGAAGCCCGCAAGCTTGAGCCCTTTTTACGCAAAACGGCAACCTATGGCGGCTGGCGCGTTGCGATCATCGACGAAGCGCACGCGCTGAACCGATTTGGCCAGAACACGATTTTAAAACTGATCGAAGAACCGCCGCCGAAAAGTTTGATTTTGATCACCACACGCTCGGCGGGCGCTGTGCTGCCGACCATTCGGTCGCGGACGCGGTCGCTTGCGCTGTCGCCGTTAGCACCGCCGCATTTGCGCGCCGCCTTGTTGCGTTTGGGGGTCGAGCCTGACGGGCTGGGGGCAGCGGGGCTGGCGCTGGCTGGCGGCAGTGTCGGGTTTGCGCTGAAAATCTTGGAAAGCGAAAGCCTGCCTTTATTCGATGAACTTCACGCCATTTTGTGCGCCTTGCCGGATATGGACCCGCTGCGCGTGCAGGCTTTGGCCGACAAGATCGCCAAAAAGGCCGATGCCGATTCGTTTGCCGTGTTAACCACGTTAAGCTTGCAACTGATCCGCGAAAGCGTGCGCCGCGCTGCTTTTCAAGAAGGGGGCGACGCTTGCCTTGCGCTGCCGCTTGATCGCGCCTTGCAAGTGTGGGACAAAGTAAGTGAGATTTTTGCGCTGGCCGAAGCCGCCAATTTAGATCATAAATTGGCCTTTATCAGCGCAATTCATGCTGTCCAACGCGCCTATCAGGGCCTTTAGCAAGGGCCCCTTAAGGCGCGCTCTGTGCCTTAAAGGGTGAAACGATGGAAAAATTCTACCTGACCTGTGCCATTCCTTATGCCAACGGCGCGCCGCATATCGGCCACGCCTATGAAGTCATTGCCGCCGACGCTTTGGTGCGTTTCAAGCGTATGGACGGGTTCGATGTCCGTTTTCAAACCGGCATGGACGAACACGGGCTGAAAAACGAACAGACGGCAGCCAAGCAAGGCAAAACGCCGCAGCAATTGGTCGATGACGTCTCGGCTTCGTTCAAGAAGCTTTATGACGATCTTGGCATTTCCTATACCGACTTTATCCGCACGACCGAGCCGCGCCACAAAACGCGCGCGCAGGCTTTTTGGAAAAAGATGGAAGAAAACGGCGATATTTATTTGGATAAATACGCCGGTTGGTACAGCGTGCGCGACGAAGCCTATTTTGATGAATCCGAACTGACGGACCGCGACGGCAAAAAATATGCCCCCACAGGCGCGCCGGTCGAATGGATGGAGGAGGAGAGTTATTTCTTCCGCTTGTCGAAATACCAAGACAAGTTGATGGACCTTTACACGCGTAACCCGCTGTTCATTCAGCCCGCCGCGCGTCGCAACGAAGTCATGCGTTTTGTCGAAGCGGGTCTGAACGATCTTTGCGTTTCGCGCACGACCTTCAAATGGGGGGTCGAGGTGCCGGATGCGCCGGGGCATGTCATGTATGTCTGGGTTGACGCTTTGTCGAACTATATCACGGCGCTGAAATACCCGGATCATGAGCCCGGCAGCTTGATGGAGCATTATTGGCCCGCCGATTATCACATCATCGGCAAAGACATTATTCGCTTCCACGCCGTTTATTGGCCCGCCTTTTTAATGTCGGCTGGCGTTGCGCTTCCCAAAGCGGTGCATGGGCACGGCTTTTTGTACAACAAGGGCGAAAAGATGTCGAAGTCGGTCGGCAACGTCATCGGCCCGGAAGAGCTGATTGAAAAATACGGACTCGATCCGCTGCGCTATTTCTTGCTGCGCGATATCGCCTATGGGCAAGACGGCGACATTTCGCACGAAGCCTTGGTCCAGCGCATGAACAGCGATCTGGCCAACGATCTTGGCAATCTGTGCCAACGCTCGCTGTCGATGATCGCGAAAAATTGCGGCGCGGCGGTGCCCGTGCCCGAAGCGTCGTTCAGCGCGACCGACAAGGTTTTGCTGGAAAAAGCCTATGGCTTGCTTCCCGTCGTTCGCAAAGAGCTTGACGATCTGGCGTTTCACAAAGCGCTCGACAAAATCTGGGAAGTGATTGGCGATGCCAACCGCTATGTCGATTCCGAAGCGCCTTGGGGGCTCAAGAAAACCAATCCTGAGCGGATGAAAACGGTCCTTTACGTCTTGGCCGAAGTCGTGCGCGTTGTCGGCATTTTGTTGATGCCCTTTATGCCGCAATCGATGGAAAAGATGTTGGATCAGTTGTCCGTGTCGCATGAAGCGCGCCGTTTTGATACGTTGAATGCCGCGGGCGCGTTGGTCGCGGGTGTGGCTTTGCCGCCGCCAGCGGGCGTTTTCCCGCGCTATGTCGAGGAAGCGGCGTAAGCCGCGCCCCGGCATGTGGATCGACAGTCATTGCCATCTCGATTTCAGCGAATTTGACGCGGATCGAGACGGCGTAGTTCAACGTGCGCGTGCGGCGGGCGTGCAGCGTATGGTCACAATAGGCACCAGCCTTCTGGAATGGCCCAAGGTGTATGACATCGCCCAAACCTATGACGATGTTTTTTGCAGCGTGGGCCTTCATCCGCACGAAGCCGAGGCCGAGCAGACGAGCGTTGACGCCTTAACAACGCTTGCCGCCAAACCCAAAGTCGTTGGAATTGGTGAAACGGGGCTGGATTATTTTTACGATCTCGCGCCGCGCGAGCGGCAACAGGACAATTTTCGGCTTCATATCAAGGCGGCGCAGTTGTGCGATTTGCCTTTGATCGTCCACACGCGCGATGCCGAAGACGATACGATTGCCATGCTTCAAGAATCCCAAACGAACGAAGGTACAGCGTTGCGCGGCGTTATTCATTGTTACAGTTCGGCGCGCCGTTTGGCCGAGGCGGCTTTGGCGCTGGGGTTTTACATTTCCTTTTCGGGCATGCTGACCTTTAAAAAGTCAGAAGAAATCCGCGACATCGCCAAAGATATCCCCTTAGATCGGCTGCTTGTTGAAACGGATTCGCCTTATCTGTCGCCAGTCCCCTTGCGCGGCAAGACGTGCGAGCCTTCTTATGTCGTTCATACGGCGCGCCAATTGGCGCAAGTCAAAGGCGTCAGCGAAGAGGCCTTGGCCCATCAAACGACAGAGAACTTTTATCGTTTATTCACAAAGGCATCTTAATGCGTTTGTCCTCGTTCAACCCAAAGTCGTCATCCCCGCGAAGGCGGGGATCCAGAGGGCTTTTCCGTTTGGAGCCTAAGCAGATAATGTCAATCCCATCGTCAAAAGGCGAGGCCGCCTGGATCCCCGCCTACGCGGGGATGACAAGGGAGGAGAGGGGCGCATGAAAATTACAGTTTTAGGCTCTGGCAGCTCGGGCGGTGTGCCGTTGATTGGCAATAAGTGGGGGCAGTGCGATCCGTTAAACCCGCATAACCGCCGCCGCCGTTGCTCAATCTTGCTTGAGCAAGGGGGGGGCTTGCTTGAGCAAGAGGGGGGCAAGGAGCAGGGGGCTATGACGCGCCTTCTGATCGATACGTCGCCCGATATGCGCGATCAGCTTTTGGATATTGATTTGCAAGATTTAACGGCTGTTTTGTTTACGCACGCGCATGCGGATCATTGTCACGGCATTGATGGCTTGCGCAGCATTAATTGGCTAACTGGAAAGCCGGTTTCCATTTATGCCGATGACGTCACGATGACTGAATTGCAACGGCGCTTTGATTATATTTTTGCGCCGCGCGATCCGGCCAAGAAGTTTTATAAGCCGTCGCTCGCGCCACATGTCTTTACGTGCGGCCAAGCTTTTGAGATTGATCCTTTTTCGATTATGCCCATCGCACAAACGCATGGCGATATGGGATCGGTCGGCTATCGGTTTGGCAACTTTGCTTATTCGACAGACGTTAATTTTCTTGATGACAAGGCCTTTGAACTGTTGCAAGGCATTAAGTACTGGATCGTGGATTGTGCGCGCGAAAGGCCTCATCCGACGCATGCGCATCTGGATCTGACCCTGTCTTGGATCGAGCGCCTGCATCCCGAAAAAGCGTGGCTGACCCATATGGATCAAACCATGGACGAAGAAGCTTTGTGCCGTAAATTGCCGCCGGGCGTCGCGCCCGCTTATGATGGATTGGTGATAACATGCTGACCACAAAATGCCTTCACCCTGAAAAGCGCTATGCGCTGGCGGCTTGGATCGTTTTAGGCGCGTTGCTTGGCATCGTGCTGCTGACCTTCAAGCATTACGGCATCAGCTGGGATGAAGAGCTGCAAAGCCAATATGGCCAAGCTATTTTTGATTATTATGCGTCGGGCTTTGTCGATCATCGCTACAATCAGATTTTTAATCTTTATTACTATGGCGGCTTGTTCGATGGCATGGCCGCTTTTTTCGATGCTTACTCGCCGCTGACGATCTATCAGACCCGGCATCTCTTTAACGCCATTATGGGGCTTGTCGGTTTGTGGGGTACCTGGCGGCTGGGGCGGCTTTTGGGTGGCGGACGCACGGGGCTTTTGGCGCTGGTTTTGTTGGCCGTGACGCCTATGTATTACGGCCACATGTTCAACAACCCGAAAGATATTCCTTTCGCCGCTGGCATTGTGTGGTCGCTGTATTATATGGCCAAGACCATTCGCGTTTTTCCGCGCTTGCCTTGGCGGCTGATTTTTAAACTGGGGCTTGTCTATGGTTTGACGCTGGGCGTGCGCGTCGGCGGTGTGATGCTGCTGGGCTATTGGGGCCTTTGTCTTCTTATTCAGGCTTATTCGCTGTGGCGCTGGCCGACATCTGATCTTGTTGCGCTTCAGCCGCGGGCGCGTGCGATGAAACTATTTTGGGGGCTTGTGAAAGTCGGGATTCCGGCTGGGCTTTGCTCTTACGCCGTGATGCTGCTGTGCTGGCCGTGGGCGCAGGAAAATCCGCTATGGAATCCCATTGAAGCGCTGATTCAGTTCAGTAACTTTCCGCAGGATGTCGAAGTTCTGCTCGATGGCACCATTTATCGCTCGACCGAGCTGCCGTGGAGCTATCTGCCGGTTTATTTCGGCGTTCAGTTGCCTGTTTTGCAGCTTTTCTTGCTGGGGCTTTCCATTGTGTTGCTGCCGTATTTGTTGCGCACGATGACGCCACGCTCCAAACGGCGCGCTGTTCTATTAATCGCGCTGATGGCGCTTGTGCCTATGCTGTATGTTGTCTTGCGTCGTCCGGCGCTTTATGACTGCGTGCGCCATTTCTTGTTTGTGCTGCCGTTGATCAATGTGCTGGGCGCGCTTGCGCTTGATGTCGCTATCAGCAAAGGCGCGGCCTTGTGGGGCTTGGGCGGCGCGTGGCGGCGTGGTGGCGTGGCGCTGGGGGTCATGGCCTTGATCGTGGGCTTTGCGGCGCCTGTGGTCGGCATGATCCGGCTGCATCCGTACGAATATATCTATATTAACCAGCTTGAAGGTGGCGTGGCCGGAGCCTTTGGCCAGTACGAGCTAGATTACTGGGGCAGCTCGTTCAAAGAGGCGGCTGAAAAACTGCAAGACTATGTCGCCAAAGAAGGTGGCGTGCCGCCGGGCAAAATGTACCGGATTGCGATCTGTGGGCCGTGGGCGGCGGCTATGATTTATCTGCCGCCAGACTATGACGCGGTGGTGGCAAACGAGCCAGCCGATTTCTTTTTATCGACGACGCGCTGGATGTGTCAGACGATGAGACCGGGCAAAGAGATCATCCGTATCGAGCGTCAAGGCGTGCCATTGTCGATCATCAAAGATCTGCGCGGCGATCCAGAGATCTCTGGCAAATGGCCACCACAGATAACGCCAGACAAGGCAGAAGCAGATCAAACGCCAGCGGCAGAGCGTCAAGGGTCTGCCAAACCCAAACGGAGCCACAAACATCATTAAAGGTCTCAGCGTTGGCCTTGGTTGCGCACTCAAACAACCAGCCAGCGCATGCCCAAACGCCCCTGATTTCCTCAGGCATGATTTAACATAATACATCTTATGCGACATTCGTAGTAAGGAAAAAGGGCCTCTCAGGGTCTCCCCTGGCGCTCCCCTGCAAGGATTGACCCTTGCGTGAGGGGGGCTTAAAACCAGCTTGTTTTTCATTTTGAAACGCGCGGCACAACGCGAAAGGAACGTGGGTATGTCAAAGGAAGTTGATCGTCTGGTGAAGGTGATGGAGCAATTACGCAACCCCAAAGGCGGCTGCCCTTGGGACCTTGAACAGACCTCGCGCAGCATCGCCTCGTGCACGCTTGAAGAAGCTTATGAAGTCATCGAAGCCATCGAAAATGACGACCCTTCCCACCTGTGCGAAGAGCTTGGCGATCTCCTGCTCCAGATCGTTTTTCACGCCCAAATGGCCAAAGAAAACGGCCTGTTCGATTTAGAAGATATTGCGATGCGTGAGACCGAGAAAATGATCGACCGCCATCCGCATGTTTTCGGCGATCGTGCGGGCGTCAATACGGCGGGCGATGTCGTCACCAACTGGGAGGCCGACAAGGCCAAAAAACGCAAGGCTAAAGCAGCTTCTGAATCGCGCAAAGAAAGCGTTTTGGATGGCATCAGCACCGCCCTTCCGGCTATGTCGCGCGCGATCAAACTGCAAGATCGTGCGGCGCGCGTTGGCTTTGATTGGACGGATCCGCGCGAGATTATCGCCAAAGTCCGCGAAGAAACGGATGAGCTAGAGGCCGAAATCATCGCCGGGACCAGCCAGGAGGCAACGGAAGAAGAATTGGGCGATTTGTTCTTTGTTTTGGTCAATGTGGCGCGGCGTTTAAACATCAACCCTGAAAATGCGCTCCGCCGGACCAATCACAAGTTCGACCGCCGTTTTCGCGCGATTGAAGAGCGCCTTGGCGCGCGCGGCATCAGCATGACGCAGGCCACGCTGGAACAGATGGAAAAAATCTGGAGCGACGTGAAAAAAGAAGAGAAGAAACAGCTGAAAAAATAGATGCTTATCCTCTTTGGGAGGGGAGCGCGCTCCCCTGCCGTTGGCGTCCGAGGATAACGATAACTAGAAGAATATTCGCCACGCTGACGCAGGCCGGATAAAGGACCGTTGTCAGCGAATAATGTTCAAGCGCAGCAAGGCTTAAAAGCTGTTTGCCTGTGCCAAAGGCAAAGGATGAAGCGACTTCATCCTGTGGCGCGTGCCATGTTTTTCGGAAGGTTGGTATATACCCCACCATATCGGCCCCTGTCGCCAGCAGAACGGCCAAGAGGGGGCTTTGGGTCATTCCCCAAAGAGCGATTGCTGCAAGGCCTACAACAAGCGAAAAACAGTCTAGCCGCGTGATGTAATCCAGCCCCCCTTTTAGCGATACCAAAGCGATGACAAGGCAGCAAAGGCAGCTAAAAGCCGTGGCCCAAGACCCAGCTCCGCCCTTTTCGGTATATTGGGCGGCAAAGGTAATTCCGAACATCAAAGCCCAGATCAAGCGCGTAAAAAAGTGCGGTCGTTTTTGGCCCTTGTAAGTCAGATAAATCAAAGGGCCATATTGGAATAGGCTCAACAGAACCGACGCTATTCCCAATCCGTCTTTAAGTGATATCGAGACCCAAGAGAACATAAAAGGCCAGCCCTTCAGCGTGTTTTAAACGTGAAAACAAGACCATGCTGCGTTGGAATTGACAAGACAAGTTTTCGGTCTATTGTAATCCCTACGCGGGATTTGAGGCGGCTTTGTTGTGAAGGCCGCCATCCATCGGGACAGCTTGCAACCGCGTCACCAAGTGCTAAAGCGTCACGGCTCCTTATCGGCTGTGGTCCCATAGATTGAAGGGAGAACAGCCATGTTCCAAAGCCTTTTAACACGGGCGTTTTTTCCGTCCTTTTCTACCGAAAAGGGGGCCTCTTCTTATGAGATTCCGGGCCCCATCGCCGTCTTGGGAGCCGATACCCCCCTGCCGCTGGACAGCGGCGCGCAATTGGGCCCTTTTCGGATCGCTTATCAAACTTATGGAACGCTAAACGATCAGAAAACAAACGCGATTTTGATTTGCCATGCGCTGACGGGCGATCAATTTGTCGCAGGCGAAAATCCGATCACGCAAAAGCCCGGCTGGTGGGATGCGATGGTCGGCCCCGGCAAGCCCATCGACACAAACCGCTTTTTTGTGATTTGCAGCAACATCTTGGGCGGCTGCATGGGCAGCGAAGGTCCGGCGCAAATCAATCCGGCGACAGGCGCTGTTTGGGGACTGGATTTCCCCGTGATCACCATTCACGACATGGCGCGCGCGCAAAAGGCTTTGGTCGATTATTTAGGCATCGACAAGCTGTTTTTGGTGCTGGGCGGGTCTATGGGCGGCATGCAGGCGCTGAGCTGGGCCGTTCAATTCCCCGATCATCTCTGCGCCTGCGCCGTCGTCGCGACAGCGGCCAAATACACGGCGCAGAACATCGGCTTTCACGAAGTCGGACGCCAAGCCATCATGAGCGATCCTTTGTGGCGGCAGGGGCGTTACGCGCAAGAAGGCACGCGCCCCAAGGCGGGGCTTTCCGTGGCGCGGATGGCGGCGCATATCACCTATGTCTCGGAAAGCGCCCTATCGCGCAAGTTTGGCCGCAATTTGCAAGATCGCTCGGCTGTGTCGTTTGGGTTCGATGCCGATTTTCAGATTGAATCCTATCTGCGCCATCAGGGCGAGATTTTCGTCGATCGCTTTGATCCGAATGCGTACTTGTACGTCACGCGCGCGGTCGATTATTTCGATCTGGCCGCCGATTATGGGCAAGGATCGCTGGCCAAAGCCTTTGCCCGGGCAAAGGATTGCCGCTTTTTCGTCGCCAGTTTTTCAAGCGATTGGCTGTTTCCCCCTGCCGAGAATAAATTGCTGATCGAAGCCATGGTCAGCGCCGGTTGCGCCGCCAGTTATATCGAGCTGCAAAGCGATCGCGGTCATGATGCCTTTTTGCTAGACGAGCCCTTTTTCCACAAGCAAGTCGATATTTTTGTGCGGACGTGCGAACAGCGTTTCTTGGCAAATCCAGCAGGGGGCGCGGCCCCCCTATCAGCCCCCCTCTCGCCCGTGTCTCCGGCCATGCAAGTGGTGATGGATTGCGTTGGCGAAGGCGCAAGCGTCCTTGATATCGGCTGTGGAAATGGCGATTTGTTGGCGCATCTCGCCGCGCAAAAAAACGTCCGCGGCTTGGGGCTTGAGATGGATCCCGCGGCGGTGCAAGCCGCTATGGCCCAAGGCGTCTCTGTCGTTCAAGGCAATGCCAACAAAGTGCTAGGCCAGTATCTGGACAGCGTCTTCGATGTGGCCGTCATGACGCATACGTTGTCCGAGCTGAAAGACCCCGTCGCGATCTTGCAAAAGCTGGCCCCTATGACGCCGCGCGTGCTGGTGGTGGGCACCAATTTGGCCCACTGGTCGGCCCGGCTTTATTTTATGTTTTTGGGGCGCTCGCCCATGTCAAAAATGCTGCCGCATGCATGGTACGACACGCCAAAGATCCGGTTTTATACGCTGGATGATTTTTGCGTGATCGCGGGCAGGGCGGGCTATCGGGTGGCAAGGATGATCCCCTTGCGCAAAATGGGACGCCCCCTTCCCCGGTTTTTGCGCCCGCTGGCCAACTTACTGGCGACGCAGTGTTTGTATGAACTTAAGCGGCTCGGCGACGATTAGGTGCAGACACAATCGGCGGGCGGCGTCAGTTTTGGGGCCGCGCCGCCTTGCGGATGTGACGGGGCCTGAAGGGATAAAGGCGCGCTGCCTGTTCCGTTTTCTCTTTCGGCGTTCAGCTTCAAGGCTTTTTCAAGCCCCGTTTGCGTAAAGGGCATAAAATAGCTGTTGTTGCGTGGTCCAACTTGGGTTCCATCGCGACGCTTCCAACCGTATTTGGCCGTGTACATAGCGGCGTCAGCGACAGCCAAAATATCGCTGGGTTGACGCGCAAGACCGTGACGCGGCGCATAAATTGTCGCGCCGACGCTGATGGT
This sequence comes from uncultured Rhodospirillaceae bacterium, assembly GCA_964390005.1. Classification (GTDB taxonomy): domain Bacteria; phylum Pseudomonadota; class Alphaproteobacteria; order UBA9219; family UBA9219; genus CAYMGM01. Next base: position 242,199 of record CAYMGM010000001.1, read on the forward strand.
TATGTCAAGCGGTTCCCCCGTTTTCGGATGCAAAAGCGTGTTCTTGGGATCCATCATGGCGCGACGCAACTTTTCTGCCAGAACAAGCATTCCTTTTTTGTTGTCGATGCTACAAAGAACGCCAAACTCTTCACCGCCAAGACGATAGATCATATCGGCGTCACGTAACGTTTGCCGCGTAACAGTAGCAACGTGTTGAAGAACCAAATCGCCGATGGCGTGCCCATAACGGTCGTTAAAGCGTTTGAAGTGATCGATGTCGAACATCAAGACGCCAATTTTATCGTGGCCCGGATTATTATGCCATTCGCGTTCGACTTTGCGGATGTAAGGCGTGCTTTCTTCGTCAAAGGCCCAGCGATTGCGAAGGCCTGTCAAGGCGTCAAAGCGGCATTTTTCTTCGGCTTCGATACGGAGCTGTTTTTCAATTTCTTTTTGCGCTCTCTCTGCCTCAAGCATGTGCTGTTGCGTACGGACGGTCTCTTCAAGGGCGTGGATCCGCATGAGGGCTTGATCCAACGTCAGCGTCGCAGTTTGAAGGGCCGTGTCAGGCCCGTTATCTGCAAAGGCGTACAAGATACGTTTGCTGGCGCTTAGATCGTATCGCCAAAGACCCGCGTTGATTTGCTTCCAGGCAAACATGGGGGCGTTTGGGGTCTTTGTCGTGTTTTGGGCCGCGGCATCAAAGGTTGCCTCTGCCAATTTTTCCGTTGTTTCGTGTGAAGCCGCGATAACCTGGGGACGCGTCTTTTCCAAAGACAGCAGAACCAGTGAATACGAGTCAGGTTTGACGTCTTTCATAAGCGCGCGCACTTGCTCTTCAGGCAGGTTTCCCATGCTTTCGAGAAGTGGCGGCGGAAGACGGGGGGCTTCCTGCGTGATGGTGCTGTTTTGTGGCATCTTCACTCGATAATAATCTCTTTTTGGTAACATATAGCCCGCTTGAATAAAGCGCAGCGCACAAATAAAATACCATATTATAAATAATACAAATTAAAGAGAATGCATACATGAAAATAAGACATTCTGATTGTGCGCTGCAGCAACGATTTTTCCACATAAATGACTGATTTTAATTGACGGTGTGACAAATTAACCCTATTTCGTGGCGCAGAAGCCTCCTGCCCTCATGCTTTTTTTGCCCCTTACTCTTTTGGAAAGAGGATCTGACATGACAGCCTTTGCTTTCGCCGCCGCGCCTGCCAATCAGGAAAAGACAGCCTTTAAAGGCGATGTCTGGCAGCGCCAGATCGATGTGCGCGATTTTATCCAGTCGAACTACACGCCCTATCTGGGGGATGACAGCTTTTTAGCGCCCGCAACGCCGCGCACGACGGCCTTGTGGCAAAAGGTTGCGGCGCTGATGAAAGAGGAAACGCTTAAGGGCGGCACATTGGATATGGATACCTCGATCATCTCGGGGATGACCTCGCATACGCCGGGCTATATCGACAAAGATCATGAATTGATTGTGGGTCTACAAACGGACAAACCGTTAAAGCGCGCTTTGATGCCGTTTGGCGGCCTGCGCGTTGCCGAAGATTCGCTGAAAGCCTATGGCTATGAGATAGATCCGAAAGTCCACGAGATTTTCAGCAAATATCGCAAAACGCATAACGAAGGCGTCTTTAACGTCTATTCCGACGAGATTAAACGCGCGCGCCGGGCGGGCATTATCACGGGCTTGCCCGATGGGTATGGTCGCGGACGCATTATCGGCGATTACCGCCGCGTAGCGCTGTACGGAACGACGCGCTTGATCGAAGACAAAAAGCAGCAATTCAAATTGCTGGACGGCACGATCAATGAAGAGACGATGCGTCTGCGCGAAGAAATCAGCGAGCAGATCAAAGCGCTGAAAGAGCTTGAAGTCATGGGGCAGTCTCACGGCTTTGATCTGACGCGCCCCGCAACCACCGCGCACGAAGCGGTGCAGTGGACGTATCTGGCCTATTTGGGCGCTGTGAAAGAGCAAAACGGCGCAGCCATGTCGCTGGGCCGCATTTCAACGTTCCTTGATATCTTCTTTGAACGCGACATCGCCGCAGGCATCTTGACCGAAAGCCAAGCGCAAGAAATCGTGGACGATTTGATCATCAAGCTGCGTATGGTGCGCTTTGCCCGCACGCCCGAATATAACGACCTGTTCTCAGGCGATCCCACTTGGGTGACCGAAGTCTTGGGCGGCATCGGCGAAGATGGGCGGCCTTTGGTAACAAAATCTTCGTTCCGCTTCCTGCATTCGCTGACCAACATTGGCCCCGCGCCCGAGCCGAACCTGACCGTTCTGTGGTCTACGCGCTTGCCTGAGGCCTTCAAAGCCTTCTGCGCCAAGATGTCGATTGCGACCAGCTCGATCCAGTATGAAAACGATGATCTGATGCGTCCCTATTGGGGCGACGATTATGGCATTGCCTGCTGCGTCTCGGCCATGCGCATTGGCAAGCAAATGCAGTTCTTTGGCGCGCGCGCGAACCTTGCTAAGGCTTTGTTGTACGCTATCAATGGTGGTCGCGACGAAAAAACGGGCGATCAAGTCGCGCCTGCCTTCGCGCCGATCACGGGCGACGTTTTGTCCTATGACGAGGTGATGGCCAAGTTCCATCAAATGATGGATTGGCTGGCTGGTACCTATATCGATGCGCTGAATATCATCCATTTCATGCATGACAAATATTGCTATGAACGGCTTGAGATGGCGCTTCACGACCGCGATATTCTGCGGACCATGGCTTGCGGCATTGCGGGCCTGTCGGTCGCGGCGGATTCGCTGTCGGCCATCAAGCATACTAAAGTCTCGGTCATTCGCGACGAACGCGGCTTGGCGGTTGATTTCACGATCGATGGCGAATACCCGCAATATGGCAATAATGACGAGCGCGTGGATTCTATTGCCCGTCAGTTGGTCGAAGACTTTATGAACATGCTGCGGAACAAAAAGACGTACCGTGGCGCGATGCAAACGCTGTCGGTTCTGACGATTACGTCAAACGTCGTTTACGGCAAAAAGACGGGCAGCACGCCAGATGGCCGCAAAGCGGGCGAGCCCTTTGCCCCCGGCGCAAACCCCATGCACGGGCGCGATAAGAAAGGCGCTTTGGCTTCGTTGTGCTCGGTTGCCAAGCTGCCCTATCAGCATGCGCAAGACGGGATTTCGAATACGTTTTCGATCATCCCCGATGCTTTGGGGAAAACAGACGGCGATCGCGTTCGCAATCTTGTCGGTTTGCTTGACGGGTATTTTGGGCGTATGGCTCATCATATGAACGTCAACGTCTTTAACCGCGAGACGCTTCTTGACGCGATGGAGCATCCCGAACAGTATCCCCAATTGACGGTGCGAGTCTCGGGGTATGCGGTCAACTTTATCAAGCTGACGCGCGAGCAGCAGTTGGATGTTGTGAATCGCACCTTCCACCGCGCGATCTGAGACAACAGACACAGGAGACGACAACGCAAGGCTTTATCCATTCGATCGAAACCGCCGGAACGGTGGATGGGCCTGGATTGCGCTATGTCGTCTTCCTGTCTGGCTGCCCTTTGCGCTGCCTTTACTGTCACAACCCCGATACGCGCGTCATGCAGGCGGGGCGTCCGATGGAAGCGCAAGCCATCGCGCGTGAGATCGCCGATTATAAAGATTTTCTTCTTCCGACCGGCGGCGGCGTGACGGTCACGGGCGGCGAGCCTTTGTTGCAGCAAGACTTTGTCGCCGAGCTGTTTTCTCTTTGCCACGCCATGGGGGTGCCGACAGCGTTGGATACGTCGGGGTATTTAGGGCGAAAAGTCAGCCCGGCCCTTCTTGACGTAACCGACCTTGTTTTGTTGGATATCAAATCGTTCGACCCCCTGACCTATCGCCGGGTCACGCAAACGCCGCTTCAGCCTGTTTTGGATTTTGCGCAGTTATGCGCCGATCGCGCTTTGCCGATGTGGATCCGCTGTGTCGTCGTGCCGGGCTTGACGGATAATCTAGAGACGTTCGAACAATTGGCGCTTTTCTTAAAACCCTTGGGCCATGTGCAAAAGATCGAGATTTTGCCGTTTCATAAAATGGGCGAGCCTAAATGGGCCGCCCTTGGCCTTTCTTATGAGCTTGCCGATACGCCGCCGCCAGAACCCACCCTTGTCGCCGCTGTGCGCGATGTGTTCGTCAAGCACGGTTTTACGGTGCAATAAGCTTTTGATGCTTTGACACAAGGCCGATCAGTCTTTGATCCGTTTCGGGCGTGCCGTGGACCAAAGCTGAAAGAATCTGCCGTCCTTTGGCAAAGGCGATGGCATCGCTTGTTTCAAGCTCGATGAAAGAGCTTTGTGTTGCCGGGGTCACGCCCTCGCGGCTGGACAAGATGGGGATGTTCAAAAAAGCCAGTAGCGCTTTCAAATTATCATGGATAACAGCCATGACCGCTGATGAAACAAGCTGAGGCATGGATAGCGACAGCGAATAATGCGTTCCATAAGGATAAGATGCATCTAAGGTTACAGGTGTATGTTTCAGGCCGCTAATCAACGGCGGATGATCCGCGCGCGCGTTTTCGCGTGCCTGACAATCAAAAAGAAAATCCCGTAAGCGTAGGAGGTTTTGCAAAGCCTCCTGCGGCGTCTTGGCTTGAGGCGATAGATCAAAATCTTTGCCATTTTCCGCACGATTATTTCCCATTATCCTTCCTTTGCGAACCAGAATGTCGGTTGCAATTGTAGGAAAGAAGGGTTAACGCACGCTTAAGTTGTAACGTATTGTTTTCCATAACCAATATGGATGTTTTGATTTATTTCGCGCGGCTTTGCTTTAATTTCCTGAAACGCGCTGCCCATCCCTCTTTGAGGGTTTGAGGCGCGCGGGCCAATCCCAAGGCATCAACAGGGACTTTTTGCGTGATCACGCTTCCGGCACCAATAAAGGCGCCGTCTTCGATGGTCACCGGCGCAACAAGAATGCTGTTAGATCCCACAAAAACGCCAGCGCCGATATTTGTCTGGTATTTGTTAAAGCCGTCATAGTTGCAGGTAATCGTCCCGGCTCCAATGTTCGATCCCGGGCCAATGTGCGCATCGCCGATATAAGTCAAATGGTTGACTTTCGATCCTTTTTCGACGGTGGCCTTTTTAATCTCGACAAAGTTACCGATATGGGCTTCAGCGCCAATGTCAGCCCCGGGCCTTAACCTGGCAAAGGGGCCAATGATCGCGCCACTGGCAATGCTTGCTTGCTCAATATGACAAAAGGCGCGGATGTCCACATGATCGCCAACGCGGACGCCGGGGCCAAAAAAGACGTTGGGCCCAATCACGACATCGCGCCCTAAAACGGTGTCATGCGACAGCATAACCGTCGCCGGGTCCAGCATTGTCACGCCGCCTTCCATCGCGGCGCGGCGCAGGCGGTATTGCATCAACTGTTCAGCAACGGCCAGCTCAATGCGGGAATTGACGCCTAAAACATCCTCGGCAGGCAAAAGAGCCGTGGCGCAGACAAGACCTTTTGCGCGGGCCAGCGCAATACAATCGGTCAGATAGTATTCGCCTTTGGCGTTTTTATTGTCGATAGCCTCCAAAAGGCTCCAAAGATGCGCGGAATCAAACAGCATCATGCCGCCATTGCACAGGCGCACCGCTTTTTCGGCTTGATTAGCTTCTTTGGCTTCGACGATGCGCGCCAGCTCGCCCGCTTCGTCAAGGATCAAACGGCCATAGGCGCCCGGATCGGGCGGCGTAAAGCCGCCAACGACAATGGCGGCACCCGTTTCAGCGCGGCGGCAGCGCAAAGCCTTTAAACTGTGAGCCGTTAAAAGCGGCGTATCGCCAAAGAGAATGGCAACATCGCCCTGAAAGCCGTCTAAAGCTTGCCTGGCGGCGCGAACGGCGTGGCCTGTCCCAAGGGGCTGCTCTTGGATGGCGACGCTGTGGGGCGCGACAAGCGCGGCGACGGCTTCCATCTGCGGCGCGAGAACGGCAACGACCCGCGCGGCGTTTAAAGAGGTACAAAGATCTAAGACATGGGCCAGCATGGGCTTGCCTGCCACGGGGTGTAACACCTTTGGCAGATCGGATTTCATGCGCGTGCCCTGCCCGGCCGCCAAAATCACGCAAGCCAAGGGGCGATCTGAAGAATTGCAACAGCAGCTGTTTTCTGTCATGACGGGGTTGTGCCACAGATCCTTGGGGCTGTCACCTGATTCACCATTTTATCTTGCAATTTAAAGGAAAGTACATGGCGCGTCTGCAAGCCGTTTTATTCGATCTTGACGGAACGTTGTTAGACAGCGCGCCGGATATTTGCCATTCCATCAACCAGATGCTGGCCAACCATGATCGCCGCCCCTTATCGGTTGCCGAGATGACGCCCATGCTGGGCGACGGTGCCATGGCCTTGGTCCAGCGCGCTTTTGAAGCGACGGGCGGGGCGCTGGGCGACGATATTTTTCCATTTGTTCAAGAACATATCCGTCTTTACCGCGCGATTGAACCCGATCCCAATCAAATCTATCCTGGCGGGCGCAGCGTTTTGGAACAGCTAAGCAAGGCGGGCGTTAAACTGGGCGTTTGCACCAATAAACAAGAGGCGGCGAGTAAGCGCGTTCTTTCCGGCCTTGGGCTTCTGGACTTGTTCGACTTTGTCGCGGGCGGCGACACGTTCGAGGTTCATAAACCCCACCCCGGCCATATTGAAGGCGTTTTGCGCCATCTTGAAGTACCGCGGGCGGCGGCTGCTTTTGTCGGCGATGGCCCCAACGATGTCATTGCCAGCGAACGGGCGGGGATTCCCTGCGTCGCCGTTTCTCATGGCTATGGCGACGATGTGGATTCGCTGGGGGCGACGCGCGTCATCGAAGGGTTCGATCATTTGATCCCTGCCCTGCGTGAAATGGGATTTTCCTTTTAACGGGTCCGTTACAAAAACATGCCTAACAGAAGCATGCCTTCCTTGTTAAGGGTCGCTTTTTGATCGCTTGTGAGGGCGTTATAAAGCGGCATCAACGCTTCGCGGGTCTTTTTATTGTTTTGCAGACGTTTTTCGATCATGAGATCGCGGGTCTCAAGAAATTTGGGTAAAGTCGGGGATGTTGTCCCATTTTGTGTTGTCGAATCAGCATAGATTTTCAGCTCGTTCGAAAGCGAAGCGCTGGTCTCTTTGACTTGAGATTCAAATTTGGCCCACAAAGGCTTTTGAACATCGGTCAGGGCAAGCTGTGACTTTAACTTCTGCATGTTGTTTTGCACGACGTCTTCAGCCGTCAAGGGATTAGATGGGGCCACAATTTGTTTTTGGGGCGGCTGCGGCGTCGAATAGTTTTTTTCGGCGGCGAGACAAGACGCCGTTTGTGCGATAAGCAAAGCAAGCCCAGCGAGTGAAAGCCAAGTTTTGCGGGGGAACATGGTAGCCTCCATAAAAACGATCACGTGTCTATTTCATCGAACATAGGGAACGGCGCAAGGCCGCGCAAGATTTTCTCAGCCTCTTTGGTATAAGCGCCGTTTTCCTGATGAAGGATAAAGGGCGCGGCGGTTTCTTCAAAAACCAGCGCCCCTTTTTTGATTCCTTTTGTCAACCAAAGAAGGATGCGCGACGGCTGAGCGTCTTTGCGCGGTGCAATCAAGCGAAATTGAACGCGTTGCCACGCGCGCATAGGCTCAAGGCTTTTTCGTATTTCATCCAGCCTGTCCGCGCGGTGGATCAGGGTCAAACAGCCCCCCTCTTTCAAAAAATAGGCGGCAGCTTGCAACCAGGCCCGAAGCGGCGTCGCCAGGCTTTCAGTATTGGCCGTTTGTTTAATCTTGTTCTGTGAAGCCGGGTGCGTCTGAAAATGATGAAAAGGTGGGTTGGCCAACACAAAATCGGCTTGGCCTTGCCAATCCGAAAAGGTGCCTTGGTGAATGGCACCGATATCGCCTTGCCTTGCCGACAAAGACGTGCGGGGCGAAAAAACAGACCGGTTGCGCGCGATATTGGTTTGGCACAGATCGACCAGTTCGGGTTGGATCTCAAGGCCTTCAAGCGTCAAATCCGCAATGCGGCACGCCAAAGCCAATAAAGCGCCGCCGACACCACAACCGCATTCGATACCGTGCGCGCCCGGGTGCGCTGGGACTGCCGCCGCTAAAAAAATCGTGTCAAACGCGATCCGATACCCTTTGGCTGGCTGCTGGAGCCAAAGCCGCTTATCCAAAAGGCCGTCGCATGTCGTATCCATCGAAATCCCTGATCTTTTTAGGTAACCTGTGCCATTGGGGCTTGATTGCCGCGACAAGTCTCGCCATAGTCTTTCAATGGCCGACTATAAGGTCGAAAAGACAATCTTTCCACCAGCGTTTGTATTGAAAAATGGCTACTGTCGTTCCTCTTTCACCGCGTTCTGCCTTGACGCCTGCGCCCCAACCCGATGCGTTGGAACAATTGGCGTCGATGCTGGCCGACGACATGGCCGCCGTTAACCAAATGATCATTCAGCGCATGGAAAGCCCCGTAGCGCTGATCCCTCAATTGGCCGGGCACTTGATCGCGGCGGGCGGAAAACGGCTGCGCCCGCTGTTGACGTTGGCCACAGCGCGTTTGTGCGGTTATCACGGCCCGCGCGCCAGCAAGTTGGCGACCAGCGTTGAGTTCATTCATACCGCCACGCTTTTGCATGACGATGTCGTCGATGCCAGCGACCAACGGCGTGGTCTGCCATCGGCCAATGCCGTTTTTGGCAATCAGGCCAGCGTTCTTGTCGGCGACTTTTTGCTAAGCCGCGCGTTTCTGCTGATGGTCGAAGATGGCTCGATCGACGTTTTGCGCATCTTGTCCCAAGCCTCGGCCATCATTTCGCAGGGCGAGGTTTTGCAATTGACGACGGCAGGCGATACGTCAACCAGCGAACAAGCCTATCTAGAAGTGGTCCGCGCCAAAACGGCTGAGCTTTTTGCCGCTGCCGCGCGGATTGGCGCTGTCGTGGCGGGAAGGCCAGCGATTGAAGAAGAAGCCTTACGCACCTATGGCCTTAACCTTGGCATTGCCTTTCAGATCATCGACGATGTTTTGGATTATGCGGCGGATCAAGAAAAGTTGGGTAAAACGGTTGGCGATGATTTCCGCGATGGAAAGATCACCCTTCCCGTCATTTTGGCCATTCATCGCGGCAGCGAAGCCGAACGCGCTTTTTGGCACCGGACCCTCGACAATAACGATTTGCGCGAAGGCGATTTGGCGCATGCGATGGATTTGCTGCGCCGACACCAGACGTTAAATGATTCCGTCGAGCGGGCCCGGCACTATGGCGCGATTGCGCGCGATGCTTTGGGGATCTTTCCGGATCACCCCATTAAATCCGTTCTTCTCGACATTATCGATTTTACCGTTCAGCGCGAGTTTTAAAGCCTTATGCCGCTTCGTTCTCTTTTGAAAGGACAAGCGGTAAGTCGATATGAAAGGCGCTTCCCTTCCCTTCTTCCGTTTCAAAAGATAAACGGCCGTTAAACGCTTCAAGGATGGTCTTGGCAAGATAAAGACCAAGGCCGGATCCGCCTTGAGCTTTGGCTGTGCTTTCTTCTGCTTGGGCAAACTTTTCAAACACGCGATTTTGAAAACTGACAGGAATGCCGGGGCCGTGATCAATGACCGAAAGACGAATAGAATCGTCCTCTTGCTGAATTTTGATCGTAACGGTTTCGCCATCGGGCGAAAACTTGATGGCGTTGGAAAGAATATTGATAAAGGCCTGCATAAAGCGCGGACCATCAATTTGGCACAAGGCGCGCGTGCAAACGCCATCAATGGCCAGTGCGACTTTATTTGTTTCAGCGAAGTCTTGCTGCGTTTCGACAATATGGTGGATAAGAGGACATATATTTGTTTCACGTAAGACGTAATACATTTTACCCGAAGCAATTTTTTCAATATCCAAAACATCGTCTAAAAAGTCGGACAAACGCGCACAATTGTCGTAGGCAAAGTTAACAAGACGGCGCCCTTTGTCATCCAGCCGCGATGATGTCCAGTCTTTGATGTCTGCAAGCGTGTCTCGTATATTTGTCAGTGGCAAGCGCAGTTGGTTGTTGACGGTTGATGCAAAGGCGTCTTTCAAGCTTTCTTTCTTCTTTCGCATGGTGGCATCGCGCAAGACGCCCGCAAAAACATGGGAGGTGCCCTGAAGAGTCCGGGTCAACGAAAGATCGACGGGAAAGGTTGTTCCGTCATTTTTGATTCCAATGATTTCATGCTCAAAGACGCTCAAACCGTTATGGTTGTTGGTTTGCAAATAGTGATAAAGAAGCTTCGCCTCTTGAGGCGGCATGATCTTGTCGATTGTCTTGCCAATAAGTTTATCAGGCGCATAGCCGAAAAGCTTTGAGCAAGCCGGGTTGATCCTAAGGATTTCGCCAGAGGCGTTGACCGTCAATAACCCATCAAAAGCGCTGTTGAAAATGACTTCAGCGCTGTTTTCTTCGTCGTGCAGCTTATCAAGCGTGTTTTGCAAAACGCGCGCAAGATCGCCGATTTCGTCGTGGCGCGTCATTGGAAAATCGGCTTTTTGGCAGCAACTAAGTTTATTGAGAGCAAGCGCCATTTCCTTCAGCGGTTTTGTTAATCTGCGTGAAATCAGGACCGAAACAATTAAACAAGCCAGCAAAATGACAGAGAGCAAAGTCAGAATATTTTTCTGAACTTGGACGGTGCTTTTTAAAAGATCTTGTTTTGAGGTTTGGAGGATGACGCCCAAAAAAGATTTTTTGTTGATAGCATCAGGGAAAAGTTTGACCAGATAGGATATTTTATCGTCTTCAATAAAGGTGTGCTCATGATCATTTGTTTGGATCGCTTCTTTGATAAAAGGCAAGGTGTCGGCGATCTTGTCAGCCCCAGGCCTACTTAGGCTTGAGATAAACTGGTTTTTGCTTTTTGCGATATAGTCGCCCCGATGATTGACAAGATAGATATCTTGCGCCGAGGATATGTTTTGAAACGTTTTTCGGTGCAAAGCTTCATAGTCCGTTGTGATAACAATGAGCCCCGCTAATTGTTCTGCATCGTAGATCGGGAAAACTGTATAAAAGACGGCTGTATGATTGGGCGATCCTGGCGGCTCTTCATCGGTTATGTCGGAGACAAAGAACGTGTCTTTTGGCAAGGTCACTGAAGATTGATAGAAAGGCATGTCGCCGTTGTTTTGCAGTGCGGCCTCTTTTGAAGCCTCAAGTTCCTGCCCTTTGCGTGTGACACGCACGCGATCGCGGCCCTCTTTCCCAACGCTTATATAGGAAATATCTAAGTAATAAGGCTTTGCCTCCATGATTGAGACGAAAATCGTCTCAAGGCGTTCCTTCCATTGTAAAAGGGATGAGCCATCTAACGGGTCGATCCCCTTTGCCTTCTCAGAACGAATAAAACCGCGAATGGGCGGCGTGTGAGCGGCAACATAAGCATCGTTCTTAATCTCGTCATAACTTGCTTCGACACGTTGAGCCATCAGACGTGTTTCAGCCGCAAACCCCAAAAGAGACGTTTTGACAGTCAGGTCCGTCATCCGCCAATAAGCAAATCCCCCGACAAGGCATAACGCCAAAAGAGGCATAAGACACGTGAGAAGAATGATTTTTGCGCGCAGAGAAAGAAAAACGGGGCGACGGATGAAAGACAGAAAAGGCATTCGGAATCATTCCCGGCATCGACGTTGAAAACGGGAAAATACTAAGTCAGTTCTTATTAAATGATGAGTCGTAACTGAAATATAACACAACAGTATTCACGATCTATCAGGCTGCATACGCAGATATTGTAATATCGAAATACATTACTTTTATATTGGGGTGTATTATCTAATATCCTTTCGAAGGTAACAAAGGATGCGCCCAATGATTCGTTTTGACAGGGAAATCTTGCCATTTTGGCATTATGTCATGGGAATTTTAGGAATTATCTTCGTCTTTACAGCCTTAAGTTATTCTTTTTGGGTGCAGAATACCCAAGCGATCAACGCGCGCGATGAAACGTTGAAAATCCAAGACGTCATCAACGAAATTCATGTCATATCAAGTAAGCTGAAAAGTGCTGTTTTAGCTCACCATCGTTACATTCTTTTGGGGGATAAGCGGAATAAAGAGGAATATAAAAGCTTCAAATCCAATAAGCTCAACGAAGAAAGCACTTCGAGACATATTATTCTGCAACATTCCGTAGAAGATGATTTAAACGAGATCCTGACCCTGACAAAAGACGATCCCGAGCAAAACGCTCGTGTGAAAGAAATTGTCGCGCGGTTTTCATCGATTTGGTCAGCGCTTGATAATGTGCTGGAGATTTATGAATCCGGTCACTATCAAGAAGCTATCGATAAACTTAATCTCTATATGATTGATCAAGTGGCGCCAATGCGCGTCTTGATCCGCGATGCTTTGTCGCATGAATCAAACTTGTTAAAAATCAAAACAGCGTTACGGGATAAGGAAGCAAACGATCGCACCTTTCTTATCTTTTCGGGGATCAGCTTTTTTTGTCTGCTTGAGATCGTTCTTTATACCTTATTGCTACGGTTGACGGCCAAAACGCGCAAAGCCGAAAAAGACGCCCTGCTGCGCGCCAGTGAAGCCGAAGCCGCCAATCAAAAGCTGGATCTAGCCAATAAAGAGCTTTTTGAGCTCAACAAAATGATCCAAGAAAGCAAAGAAACACAAATCAAAGCGATTATCGATCATGCGCTTGACGGTCAAATCATGATGGACGCCGAAGGGGTGGTTATACGTTATAACCGCGCAGCCGAAAGGATGTTTCTTTATGCGCCAAGTGAAATAATTGGGCGTAATATAACAAATATGCTTGTCGAGCCCTATGCAAGCGAATGCATCGAACATTTTCGCCAGCACAGAAACGCGGGGCTATGCAACGGAACTGACCATCGTCATGAAATTATCGGCAGGCGAAAGAATGGAACGATTTTTCCGGCCGATCTTTCTATGAGCATGTTCAATCTGGGCGGGCACCTTCACTTTTCATGGTTTCTTCGAGATATTACTGAGCGCAAACGTTCAGAAGCTGAGATTTTACGCTATACAAAGGAACTTGAAAAAAGCAACCGGGACCTTGACGATTTTGCTTATATCGCCTCGCATGATTTGAAAGAGCCTTTGCGTGGATTGGTCAATCATGCACAGTTTTTGTTGGAAGATTATACAGAACAATTGGACGACGACGGGAAACGACGTCTTTCGCGCCTCACTTTTTTGTCGCAGCGCATGGAGCATCTTGTCAACGATCTTCTTTATTACTCACGCTTGGGGCGGTCGGATCTTGCTATCCAAGAAACGGATATCAATCAAATCGTCATCGATATCAGGCAAATGATAGAGCCGTTGCTGAAAGAGAAAAATGCCAAAATAGAAATTGATGTCCCCTTGCCTATGATCACCTGCGACAAGCCCCGAATGACCGAAGCGCTGCGCAACTTGATCATCAATGGAATTAAATACAACGACAAACCTGATAAGCGTATCGCCGTCGGGTTTCTATCGCTGGCGAGCGCCCCTCATGGCGAAGAGCGTGATGTCTTCTATGTTAAAGATAACGGCGTTGGGATTGACCAACAGTATTTTCAGGAAATCTTCAGAATATTCCGGCGCCTGCAAAAGAACGAAGCTAACGATCAAAGTACGGGGTCTGGGCTCACCTTTGTTAAAAAAATCGTCGAACGTCATAAGGGCCATATTTGGCTTGAGTCAGAATTGGGTAAAGGAACAACCTTCTTTTTCAACCTAGGTGCTATGGAGGCGCAAAGCGATGGGAGTGAACAAAATGCAACCAATACTTCTCATTGAAGATAGCGAAGACGATTACGAAGCGACGGCGCGCGCGTTTAAAAAAACGAACTTGCGTAACCCCATCGTTTGGTGTTCATCCGGCGAAGAAGGCCTTCATTATTTAAAGCGTGAAGGTGAATATGCATCGGACCCGTTGGCTAACGATCCTGGGCTTATCTTGCTTGATTTAAATATGCCTGGGATGGATGGAAGGCGTGTTTTACGTAAAATTAAAGAAGACGATAAATTAAAATCTATTCCCGTTGTCGTTTTGACAACGTCGTCGGATGAACGCGATATCCGAAATTGCTATACGGATGGCGCAAGCACATACATTCAAAAACCAGTGACATTCGAAGGATTAATCGAGGCCATCAAGGGCTTAAAGGAATATTGGTTTGAAATTGCCATTCTTCCGCGGCGGGAGGACGTTGATGGGGCACATTAAAGTTCTTGTGATTGATGACAGCGATGACGACCGCTTTCTTTATCGTCGATCGCTGCTTTCAAGTGAAAATACGACGTTTGAGGTCGTCGAAAGCGAAGATGGTGAAGAAGGTATCAACAAGGTTATTCGTGAAACGCCAGATTGTGTTCTTCTTGATTACTCTTTGCCTGGGCGTAATGGAATTGAGATTCTCAAACGCTTGCGCATCATGGAGCCATTCCTGCCGATCGTTTTTCTGACCGGCCAAGGCAATGAAACGCTAGCTATCAATGCCATACGCGAAGGCGCGCAGAACTATATCTCCAAATCATCGATCTCGTCCGAGACGTTGAAACGTACCATCCGCCTTTCGATTGAACATGCTTCGATGGAAAAAAAGCTTTTTGAACAAAAGCAGTCTTTAGAGGTTTTTACGCGCGCCCTCGCCCATGATTTGCGCGAACCGATAAGAACGATACGTTGTTTTTTAGATATACTTGAAAACCCGGATCTTCCGTCGGGCAAGGTTGTTGAATATAGGCGCTTTGTCAAAACGGCGGCAGAGAAAATGGATCGTTTAATCGATTCTGTTTACAATTTGCTGCGTGCTGATTTGCGTCGACCAGATGCGCTTCATGCAGCCTGCAATGCTAATGCGGCTCTATTATCTGCTGAAAACAATTTACGTGCTTTGATAACCGAGCGTGGGGCCGTTATTTCCCACGATATCTTAGGGGATGGCGCCATTTATGAAGATCAGCTGGCGCGTGTTTTTCAAAATCTTATTAGTAACGCCATTCAACATGCGAAAAGTAACGTCCATATTCATGTTGCAAGAGAAGATAAAGAAGATCGAACAATCTTTAAAGTTTCAGACAACGGCCCGGGCATCGCCGATGAAGACAAAAAAAGATTGTTTCAGCCTTTTGCAAAAATCAGCTTAAACCCAGAAAATCTCGGTCTTGGGTTGTCGATTTGTAAGCGCACGGTTGAAGCCTTTGGCGGTACCATTTTTTATGAAACAGAGGTTGGAATAGGTACAACGTTCCTTATTGAGTTACCCAAATTATCTATTCAACCCGACAACGCGATTAATAAGACGATCGAGAAAGAGCCGTCCCCTGATCGGCATCCCGAGCTCGATCATCCCCGCGTGAGCGTCCTTTTGGTTGATGACTCGCTGGCCGATATTGAATTAGCCCGTTATGCCCTGATCGAAGAAGGGGGCGTTGATTGCGATCTGTTGATCGCCTCAAGTGGTCAAGAGGCTTTAAAATTGTTATCTCGCGCTTGGCATGACAAAAGGAAAATCGATATTGTTCTCCTTGATATCAATATGCCGGGGCTTGATGGTTTTGAGACTCTCTGTGAGATTCGCGCCAAGGATATTTATGACTCGATCCCTGTCTTTATGTGTACAACGTCTTCCTATGAAGGTGATAAAGCCAAAGCCGAACGTTTGGGCGCGCGCGGCTATCTCGTAAAGCCGCTGACGATAGACGCTTTTAAAGCTGCAATTGAAGTTTGATTGCAACCTTAGCCCCCCCCCTTCTCTCCTTACATTTTGGGGGCGCTTTTTGTTAAAGCGTTGGTTAAGGCTGTGCGCATAAGATCGTGTGTCGTGTGATCTTTTGATAAACAGATAAAGGCACCGCGGTGAAGCGCTTCCATCAGTATTTCGTCATTTTCCGTACCGCTATAGACGACGATCGGAATATAGGGGGCGACCATGCATAAAATATCGACCGTTTGTGGGCCATTTGTATCGCGCAAACCTAAATCGACGAGCGCCAAATCGTAATGAACGGATGATAAGAGCGTAATCGCATCCGTTATCGATGAAGCGGTATGTATTTCCCAGCCAAAGTCGGGCATGCTCTCGCGGATAAGTTCAATAGCAAGAAGAGAATCCGACGGTTCATCTTCGATCAAAAGAAGCCGAAGCGATGTCGCCTCAAGGTGTGTTTCTTTTCGAATGTCGATCGGCTCATTTTCGCCGAGCCCAGGGGCCGCTATTGTCGAGAAAGAGCGTTCAGTTGCTTGTACATTCATGACAGCCTCCCCTACTTTTTATTTTATTCATAATAAAACTTATAAGTAAAAAATTTAATTAAAATGCATGCGAATACTATTGTTCTCATGATCATTGATGACGGTATTGTAAAAACAGAAACTATAATACATTTATATGCCATGTTTAGTACATTGATCCATATTATGGTGTATGCGCGGTTAGCGAAAATTTTATTTAAAACGGTCGATGCTCTTGGTGAAGATAAACGAAGGGAAATCGAATGGACCGATCCTACCTCTTAGCCCGCATCCTACTTATTGAAGACAGTTTAGCCGATATCGAGCTTGTGAAATACGTGTTTGAGGATGTGCGGCTTTGCAACAATTTACAGATCATCTCAAATGGATCCGAAGCGTTTGATTTTTTATCGCAACCTGCTACATCTGGCTCAGATGTTCTCCCAGATATAATTTTTTTAGATCTCAACCTTCCCGGTCTTCAAGGTCGAGAGATCTTAGAACGCTTATCCCCAGAACAGCGGCGTAACATGGTTGTTATTGTCCTGACGGGATGTGAAGCCGAGCGTGAACTTGTCATCGAGCAAGGTATTAACGCGGATTATTTTTTGGTCAAACCTTTGGATATCTCAAAGGTTGTCGCGGTCGTCAAAAAATTAAAGGATCACTATTTAGGTATTCTCGTTTCCGAAAAACAAACGCACGAATCCGTTGCTTAGGATAATGGGGCTTGCAGCAATGAAGTCACCTGACGAAATCCTTTGTCTTGAAAATGAACGCTTGCGTGTTGAGCTTGCTGATGCGCGCAATGCGTTACAGGACTTTGTCTATATTGTTTCTCACGATCTTGGCGCGCCGCTTAGGGCTTTAAGTGGGTTTTCGGAAATTCTGCAAAAGAAATATGGCTCTCAGTTCGACGACAAAGGCAAAACCTATTTACAATTGCTTCATGAAGGTGGCGTCAAAGCGCAAGAAATGATGCAGGGCCTGTTGCTTTATAGCCGCGTCTTTTCTCAGGGCTCTAAGCCTCAAATAATTAGCTTAGAGATTCCCTTACAGCATGTGATTGACGAGGTAAGAAAAAAAATAGACGAGCAGACCTTACGCCTGACGGTCGGGCCGTTACCCACATGCTGTTGTGATTTGGCTCAGATAGAACAACTCTTTTCCATCCTCATCGAAAACGCCCTTCTTTATCGTATGCCGCATAAACCTGTGGATGTGCGTCTTGCGGCACAAGATCATGATACGCATTGGCTTGTTTCTGTCAGCGATAACGGCCTTGGCATTCCCTGCGAATCCGCAAAGCGGGTCTTCCAGATTTTTAAACGCTTACACACGGCAGAGGCTTATCCAGGCCATGGGGTGGGTTTGGCGGTGGCTGCGCGCATTGTCGAGCGGCATCGTGGAGAAATCTCTGTTCAACCCAATCCCAAGGGTGGCTCTGTTTTTATCTTCACCCTTCACAAACAAGGACCTGTGGACCCAACGTCGGTAGCAAAGGAGAATGATCATGCCTGATCCTTTGACAAATGTTCTTTTGGTCGAAGACACCTTAAGCGATGCAGAAATCGTTCGGGCCTATTTAGAGGAAGATACGCCCTCAGATGATTTCCAAGTTATTCATGCCGCGTGTCTTGAGCGTGCGCTTGAAATCATGAAATCGGTAAAGATCCATGCCGTTATGTTGGATCTTTTTCTTCCCGATACCGAAGATCTTACGGGGCTTGATTCAATCCGGACTCTTTTGCCGAGCGTCCCCATTTTGATTTTAACAGGCCGCGACGACGAGGACCTTGCTTTTCGTGCCGTTGAGACGGGCGCACAAGATTATTTGTTAAAAGATAAAATTAACCCCAAAATGTTAAAGCGTAGCTTAAGATATGCCATGCAGCGCAAACGTTGCGAAGATCGGATTACGTTCCAGGCGCATTACGATGCGTTGACTTTTTTGCCCAATCGCCAGCATTTCAAAGATCGCCTTGAGATCGCTTTGTCACGTCAACAACGTACGCAAAGTTTATTAGCTGTGATGATGGTTGATCTTGATGATTTCAAACATATCAACGACACGTACGGCCATGAAACGGGTGACCGTGTCATCCGAGAAACGGCACGACGGTTGCAAACTTGTCTGCGCCCCTATGACATTGCGGGGCGATTTGCCGGCGATGAGTTTTTGGTTTTGATCGAGGATATCAAACAAGTTGATCATATCCATGCGGTCGCCATGAAGATCTGCGATGTTTTATCGCGACCATTCGCAGAGCCGATGCAAGAAATTTGCCTGACTTCGAGTGTCGGTGTAGTTTTGGCTGCGCCGGGGACAAATCTGTCCGTTGATATTCTTTTGCACCGCGCCGATCAGGCCATGTACATGGCGAAAAAGGACAAGAAGAACTGTTATCGATTTTTTATGGAAGAGCCCGTTGCGGCTTAAAAAAGGAAAACCTGACAACCATCGACAAGGCTATGAGTGCAAGCCCAGAACTACGCAGTAATGCGGATCGGGGCTGGGGAGCGTTTACTAATGAAAGCCGCGGAAAAGAGCTTGAGGGTATTCTTCAGGATGAGAATTTGAAACCGGAAGAAACGCGCAGATTCATTGCCAACGCTTTCCGTGATGGTAAAATCAAAACCACCGGCACCGCCTTCGCGGGGATTCTCCCGTCCGTGTCCATGTTCGATGCCTACAACGCCCGCGCAAGGAAAAAGGGCACTGTGTTGGAAAAGCCGCGAACGTTCTTTGAGAAGTATTTTGGGGTATTAGGCTGACCGCGTAAGGCGGTGTTGACAACGCGACTGCTGGGGGATCGGTCACATGGACAAACAACAAAACGCCCAAACGATATATATCATCTCAGTCGATTATGGCGGCGCATGGGCGTGGCTCAAAGATGGCGGCGAGATAAACGACACGCCTGATATTGGTGTCAATATTGCTTCTGAAGATTGCTGGGGCGGTGACGACGATATTCCTGACGAGTTGATAAAGGCGTTTGGTGGGTGGCAAGCTCAGTTTGAGAAAACCGATTTTTTTCTCCCTGAATCAACCAGTGCTGCCACGTTTCCTTGGACTTCATTCAATCAACAGGGGCTTGCTTTGTGCCAAAAACTAAAGGCGGTGTTGGGAGACCGGGCTCGGGTTTGCTATCAAAAGGCTTGGGAAGAGACTGAGTTTTGCGACGATTCGTGTAAGGAACCCAGCTTACGGCTGGAAATCATGCTTGATGGCAGCGTTGTGATGTGGCCGCTTTCAGATTAAGGCTGGGAGTGTTGCGGGGGATAAAAGCCCCAAAATACGGCCCCTGTGCGGAGCAGAGAAATTTTGTGGAATTTAAAAATGTGTTAAGTGTTTGAAAATTTTGGTTGCGGGGAGAGGATTTGAACCTCTGACCTTCAGGTTATGAGTTTTAATAACAGCCCTACGACAAAAAACGCTTTCATTCGCTAAAATACGATATAACACACGAATAACAATATGTTACGACAATATCGCTTCCCTTCAAACAACCTTGGCATACTCCGAGTTTTGACCTAAAGTGGTAGCTATGTGGTAGCTGGCTCAACCTTCAGGGTACGGTAATCTGAGGGTCAGGCCAGCTTGGTAGCTGGGTGAATGCAATGCTGAAATTGACAAAACGCGCGGTCGATCTTGCGGAAACGGGCGACAAGGTTGCCCTGTTCTGGGATTCCGAATTACGGGGTTTTGGATTGCGGGTTTATCCCAATGGCCGCAAGGTTTATGTCGTCAAATGCCGCATTAAGGGACGTCAGCGTTTCATAACCTTGGGACAACATGGGCCGATTACACCCGATCAGGCACGCTCGAAAGCGTACAACATCCTCTCTGAAGCCAAGAACGGCCGCGATCCTGCGAGGGATATGGACGATATCCGGAAATCTCCAACCATGAAAGATTTAGGCGAACGTTTTTTACGGGATTACGTTGCCATTCGCTGCAAGCCGAGCACACAATACGAATACAAGCGTTCGGTTGAGCTGTTTATCAATCCCAAACTGGGAACGCGGAAAGTTTGCGACATCGAACGTAAAGATATCGCCGCCTTTCACCACAATTTACGCGAGATCCCCTATCAAGCGAACAGAACGCTGGGGGTCTTGTCAAAAATGTTCAACTTGGCTGAAGTCTGGGGCCTACGCCCCGACCACAGCAACCCATGCCTGCACGTCGAAAAGTTTCCCGAACAGAAACGAGAGCGCTTCTTGTCTGCCGAAGAATATGCAGCGCTCGGCAAAGCCCTTCGGGATATCGAGGTTGACGGATCGGAAACACAATCTGCCATCAATGCCATAAGGCTCTTATTGCTGACGGGATGCAGACTTGGCGAGATCATGACGTTGAAATGGGATTATGTGGACCTTAAAACGCGAGAGTTCCGTTTGCCCGATTCCAAAACCGGTGCGAAGGTTGTTCACTTTGGGCAAGCCGTCGTCGATACGCTGAATCGCATTGATCGGGTTGCCGACAACCCGTGGGTCATCACTGGCAGGAAGGATGGCGAGCGTCTGACTGATTTGCAGCACCCGTGGCGGCGCATTCGTGCCCGCGCTGGTCTTCCGGCCCTTCGTATTCACGATCTGCGCCATTCTTACGCAAGCGGCGCCCTTTCTCTTGGAGAAGGCCTGCCGATGATCGGCAAATTATTGGGTCATACGCAGGTGCAAACAACTGCCCGCTATGCCCACCTAGCCAGCGATCCCATTAAAGCCGCAGCGGGCAAAGTTTCCGATTTTATTGCTTCCGCTGTTGCGGGCATGGGCTAAAGACCCATGATTTTGAGGCTTAAGCTCCCAACAACATAGAATGTTCCCGTACGGTAACATAATGCTTGCCTTCCTGCTTGTTTCCTGATAATATTACCGAGCGGGAATGATTTTGGGGACTTGTATGAAATACACACCGGAACAGCTGGGGGCGCTCGTCAGGCAGACGCGTAAGAAACTGGGGGTGACGCAAAAGGATTTAGCGCTTACCTCCGGCACAGGGCTGCGCTTTGTCATCGACCTCGAAAAGGGCAAGCCGACCTGCCAGATCGGCAAAGCGCTGACGGTTCTGCACACGCTCGGTATCAAGATCGCCCTGACGCCGCCTGCCGCGACGGGGAAGGAATAACCTATGCCCGGAACGCTTGATGTCTATCTGCACCGCGATCTGGTCGGCCACCTGACGCAAGACGCGCAGGGCGAACTCGCTTTCATCTACGCGCAAAGCTGGCTGGAAGATCCCGCCGCCATTCCCTTGTCGCATTCATTGCTGCTGCGGGCGAAGCCATTTTCACGCAAAGAATGCCGAGGTTTCTTCGCAGGCGTTCTGCCCGAAGAAGGCACGCGCGAACTGGTCGCCCGCAACCTCGGCATCAGCCCGCGCAACGATTTCAAGATGCTGGAGGAGATCGGCGGCGAATGCGCAGGAGCCGTGACCTTCATGCCCGCAGGCGCGCCTTTGCCGGAGCGCGACGACGGTTATCGGGAACTCTCCGCCGCCGACCTTGCCGCACTCCTTAACGAGCTGCCACGCCGCCCCCTTTTGGCGGGCGAAAAAGACATCCGCCTGTCGCTTGCCGGGGCGCAGGACAAGATGGCCGTTCATGTGAAGGACGGGAAGATTTCTTTGCCCCTCGGCGGGGCACCCAGCACACATATTCTGAAGCCGGACAATCCGCATTTTCCGGGCCTTGTTTTCAACGAAGCATTTTGCATGCGCCTCGCCGCTTCCATTGGCCTGTCCGTGGCAGAAACGCAGGTCGGTCATGCGGGGAAAACGGACTATCTTTTGGTTGCAAGATACGACCGCGCCGCGTCCCCCACACGCATCGAGCGCCTGCATCAGGAAGACTTCTGCCAAGCCCTCGGCGTGCCGCCGGAAATGAAGTACCAGAACGAAGGCGGCCCGTCGCTCAAACAAGGGTTCGAGCTTGTGCGCGAAACGTCCGACGCGCCCGTCATCGACCTGCAAGCATTGCTCGATGTCGTGATCTTCAATTTCCTGATCGGCAACCATGACGCGCATGGTAAAAACTTCTCGCTGCTCTATGGCAGAGACCCCTCGGAACAGACCGTCCGGCTCGCGCCTTTTTACGATCTGCTCAGCACGATTTTCTATCCCGATCTCACGAAGAAAATGGCGATGAAAATCGGCGGCGAATATGAATCCGAACGCCTCGTCCCGCGCCATTTCGAACGCCTTGCAACCGAGGCCGGCCTTGCCAAACCAATCGTCAGAAAACGCGTGCCGGAGATGGCGCAAACGCTTCTGGATTCCCTGAACACAACGGGCGTTTCTCACCCTACAATTCAAGCTCTCCCCGACCTGATCCGCAAGCGTTGCGAAGAGGCGCAAAACGCCTTCCACGATCATGTGGATTGAGCGCCCAACGCCTCTTTTCCCAGAGCCGCAAACCCAAGCAAACAGAACGGAAGCCCAAAACCTTCCCTCAAGGCAGCCTCCATTTTTGCCGCACAAAATCAATGATTTGCCCAAGAAAATCTCCGAGAGATCAAAAGCCTCCGAAAAAAAGATGTGCAGACAAAGAGATAGCCTCGGTCCGAGGCCTCTTTTATCTTGCCTTACGTCATTTTCTGAACTGGTTTGCTGCCATCTGCGATCACCTGCGCCTACATAAGGAGAGCAAGCGCACATGAAGACTTACAAATGGCGCTCGACTTGCTGATATGGACCCTGTCTGTGCATGGAAAAACAGGATGTCAATCTCGTCCCAATCCGGCCAAAACTTGCCTGAAACTATTCAATCCGGCCTCCAGATTCTCGATAATTTCATTCGCAAGATCCTCCGGTTCAGGGAGGTTATCGAGGTCGCTCAGGCTTTTATCTTTCAGCCAAAAGACGTCGAGGCTGGTCTTGTCGCGCGCGACGATTTCTTGATAGGTGAACTTGCGCCAGCGGCCATCGGGAGAGGTCTCAGGGTTCCATGTTTCCTTGCGTTTGTGGCGGTTCTGAGGGTTGTAGCAGGCGACAAAGTCTTGCAAATCCTCAAAGCGCAGGGGCTTCTTTTTCAGCGTGTGATGAATGTTGGTACGGTAATCGTAATACCAGATTTCCTTCGTCCACGGGTCACGGTTGGCTTCGCGGTTGTCAAAGAAAAGAACATTGGCTTTCACGCCATTGGCATAAAAAATGCCGGTGGGCAGGCGCAAAATAGTGTGCAGATCGGTGGTCTCCAACAGCTTTCGCCGGACGATTTCGCCAGCGCCGCCTTCAAACAAAACATTGTCCGGTACGACAACCGCCGCTTGTCCCGTCGTCTTGAGCATGGTGCGGATGTGCTGGACGAAATTAAGCTGCTTGTTCGAGGTCGTGGCCCAAAAATCTTGCCGGTTATAGGTGAGATCGTCGGCTTCCTGTTCGCCTTCCTCGTTCGTAAAGCTCATGCTGCTTTTCTTGCCAAAGGGCGGGTTGGCGAGCACGTAGTCAAAGGATTTGGGGCTCGCGGCAATCAGCGCATCGTTGGGCGAAACCGTCGACTCGCCGTCCATTTCGCCGATGTTGTGCAGGAACATATTCATGAGGCAAAGGCGGCGGGTGCCCGCGACGATCTCGTTGCCGTAAAAGGTTTCGTGCTTCAGAAACTCTTTCTGCTTCTTGTCCAGTTGCCCTTTGCCGACCAGATAATCATAGGCGGCGAGGAAAAAACCGCCGGTGCCGCAGGCGGGGTCGGCGATGGTTTTGTTCGGCTCGGGCCGCACACATTCCACCATCGCTTTGATAAGGGCGCGAGGCGTGAAATATTGGCCCGCGCCTGATTTGGTGTCCTCGGCATTTTTCTCAAGCAAGCCTTCATAGATCGCGCCTTTGACATCGGCCCCCATTGTGACCCATGCGGTGCCGTCCACCATGTCGATCAGGCGGTAAAGCTTGGCTGGGTCCTGAATTTTGTTCTGGGCCTTTGTAAAAATCTGGCCGAGCATGCCCCGCTTGTTGCCGAGTTCGCGCAACAGCGTGACATAGAAGATTTCCAGTTCCGCGCCCCGACGGGTTTTCAGATTCTGCCAGTTGTATTCCTCAGGAATGCCGACATTGCGGTTATAAGGCGGCTTGGCATATTCATCCGCCATTTTCAGGAAGATGAGATAGGTCAACTGCTCCAGATAATCCCCATACCCCACGCCGTCATCTTTAAGAACAGTGCAGAAACTCCAGACTTTGGAGACGATGGATGCGGCATTCATTACAGAACCTCCAAAACAAGATATGATTTAAGTCTTCCGGATCGGCTTGTGTATTTAATAACTTTAAAACGAAGCATGCCACTACTGCTGTTCTTATTGAATCGATCCTTAGCGTTCATCGTTAAACTCTGGATCGTCTTTCCAACGTCGACGAGATTTTTCACTTGTTCAGACAACATAAACGGAATTGGGCGACCTTCTTTTGGTATAAAGATACGCCCTTTGTACGTATTGAGATTAAAGCTGGAAACAACCCCTTCAACCTCCTCTGCAACAACGCCTTCGTCTGTGTAGTTGATAAAATCGTATGTTTCGTGACTAAGGCGGTTCTTGATAGGGTGTGTTTTTCTGTTAAAAGTAGAAGAAACTTCGGCACTTGTGGCCGTTTCTGATTGAACGATGGGGCGATGCATCTCTTTAATTGCAAACTCACATTTTTCGATTGCTGAATCAAACCTGTGTTGCTCAAGGATGGGAATTTGCTTTTGGTCTATTTTCCTAAGTTTTTCATATTGTTGTCCAAGCGTCTCATTGTAATCAACGTGAAATCCCATTGTTTCTGATATAACGTAATCATAAGCAGAATATATCAAATGACCTATTGGGGTATCTCTAGGTGCTGTGCCTAATGCAAAAACCGAAGCGACTAAAGTCGCAACAACTTTCCAGCTTCCTTCTTCGGGAGGAGTGGATAAAATCTGAGCGTTTTTGAGAGATGGAGCTTGTGTTATTACCTCACCATTCAAAACCAAGTGAGTGGTAATCGCTAGTGATCGTTGAAATCCGATCATTGCTTGAGCGGCGTCATAGAAATCAAGCTGATGGTTATCTGCTTCATTGCCTTCAAAGCTGAGAGTAAAACTAAGCACGTTTCCTCCTCACATTTTTCAGTTCTGTATTCGCTTCCTGACTTCGTTCTTTTTCGGCACGGATACGTTCAAGTAAAACACTCGCAGGCTCGTCGTTCAGGTCTTGGGCGACGAGTTGGCCGGAGAAGGCCTTTTTCAGGATGGACTGGCGCAGAGCTTTGGATTTCTGAAGTTCTGAATCAATTGTAATTTCTAAATTTTCAACTACAGCGAAGTTGGCATCAAGCGTTGAAATGAGTTCTCTTTGTTCTGCAATATCCACTTTTGGCAGCAAGGTGGTTCTGATCGCTTTCATCCCCACGTTACCTTGTCCTACGTTGCCAGTTTCATGCCCAAAAAACTGACGCTTAAAATCTTCTGTCCATGAATAATACAGGAAGAATTCTGGTATATATTCCTTAGTGAAACGCAAATATGCGATTCTCTGATTAATCAGATAATTCCCTTTTTTGACAATGGCAGTATAGCCATAATCGCGTTTATTTCTAGTACCGGTCAGCGTAATGAGTACGTCTCCTTCTTTTAAGAGATAGCGATCCAATATTTTTGCATCCACTTCGTTCAAAAAAACGGGAGATTCGTTCTCTCTAATAAATCCTGGACGTAAATTTCCCATTCTGATTACTTGATATTTTCCAACAACTTCTTGAAAGGAAGGGCTTTTGAAAGCGTATCCTCCGACGGCCTCACTAATTTCTTCAAGAGCAATTCGCTCAGAAAAATCATTGAAGGCGTGCTTTAGGACAGCTTGGCGATAGGCCTTGAGTTGCTCGCGGGCGGTTTTGAGGTTTTCGATGCCTTTGTCCAGTTCGGAAAAAAGCTCCTCGATTTTGGCGACGATGCGTTTTTGTTCGTTAAGCGGGGCCAAGGGGATGAGCCAGTCCTTTAAAATACTTTGAGAAATGTTCGGCTGAGCCCCCCCCTTTCCTGCCTTGATAAAAGACCATTTTTCAGAGAGGAGAAAATAGTACAGATATTCATTAAAAAGAATGCCGTCATACGGTTGTGCAACGGCACATGCTTGATTTGTGGATGCATCAACACGCCAAATCGACAATCTTCCTATGGTGGCTCCGTACATAGCGATTCCAACAGAGCCTTTAGGAAATATCTTGGCACTAGAATTTTGTATGGCTTCTTCGCTGATATATTCTTCGACCGAGTGAATGTATTTTTCGCCCAACTCACCCGTTTTTATCCAAGGAATTTTTCCGGAGAAGAATGCTGGATTATTGCGCGATGGCGTACCTCCGGAACCCCAGTCAGCTACGGCTGATAGTTTAGTAACCATCCAACCTTTGGGCTGTCTTTCCATCATGCCACCAATGCCTCATTCATCTCCCCAATCAGGCTCTCTGTCCTGTCACCGAACAGCTGATACATCTTGCCTAACCCGCCTTTCGCATCGAAGGGAGCCATTTCAAGGTCGCTTCTGTCCATGTGGAAAGAGTTGATGACCTGATCGCGGATCATGTGGAGCCAGTCCATTTGCTCCTCATTGAATTTCTCGCCGCCGCCGCTGTGGCGCTTCATGATCCAGTTTTGGAAATTGCGGCGAACGATCGTGCGGTAATCCGACAGTTTTTCGTCGATGCCGCAGGCGCGGCGGATGAGGCCGACGAGTGTGGTCAGTTCCTTGTCCGGCGCTTCGCCTTTGTAGCTGTCCAAAAGGGCATAGGCTTGCCAGACCCGCAAAGGCGCCAGTTTGGGACGGTCGCTGCGGAGCCGATCCATAACCTGCCGGATCATGTCGAACGTAACGTCGCGCCGCCGCGCCGGTTGGCCATAGAAGATGCTCAGGGCTTCGATCTCGTCGCGGTTGGCTTCCAGATAGGCCTGAAAATCCTTTGTCATCGCCTCGGCGTTTTGCTGTGCGTCGCCATCCCATTCCGCCCGGATTGCCTTGTCCAGATCGTCGTGGACGATGGTTTGTTCCTTGTCGCGGCGAATGCTGTCGAGCAGTTCGATCAAGGGACCGTTGAGAAGTTGCGCCGATTCACGCACCAGTTTTTCTTGCGCTTGGTCAAGATGGGTTTCGTCCGGCTCGGCGCCGTCTGAAGGTTGGGCAAGTTCCCGCGCCTTGGTTTCCACGCGGTCAGAGTCGATGGAGGCAAGGAGACTGCCGACGATCTCGGTCAGATCGACGCCACCGGACTTTTCCCGGATGCGCTGCTGATCCTTGTCGTCCAACTGCATGTTGAGGCGGGCAAGGCGTCCGGCCAGAGAGCTGACGGTATTCTCGTCGTGCGCCCCCAGCATGACGCCCATCGCCAAATCTTTGAGCGGAACGGAAGGTTTGGAGATAAGTGGTTGACTGGCGGTTTTTAGCGAGCGGGTAACGCCCACAGCGTCCACAATTACATAATGCGTTTTTGCGCTGGTGGCGGAAGGGGTAACTTTTTTCAAGTTGTCATGATCGAGGGTGCGGGTGCCGCGGCCCTTCATCTGCTCGAAATAATTTCGGCTTTTCACGTCGCGCATGAATAAAAGACATTCCAGCGGCTTCACATCCGTGCCCGTAGCGATCATGTCAACGGTAACAGCAATGCGCGGGTTGTAATCGTTGCGGAATTGGGCAAGGACGGATCTGGGATTGTCTGCTTGATAGGTGACTTTCTTGCAAAACTCATTGCCTTCGCCGAATTCCTTGCGGACAATCTGGATGATATCGTCGGCGTGGCTATCCGTTTTGGCGAAGATCAGGGTTTTCGGGACTTCTTTTCTGCCGGGAAAAATCTCGGGCAGCTTGTCTTTGAATGTGCGGATGACAGTGCGGATTTGGTCGGGGTTAACGACGGTCCGGTCCAGCTGGTTCGGGGTATAGGGTGCGTCCTCATCCTGTAATTCCCAGCGTTTTTTGCGGGTCAGGCGTTCGCGTTTTTCAACTTGCTGATTGGCCGCGATGACGCCGCCGCCCTGCGTCTTCTCTGTTTCGATCACATAGACCTCGTTCCCGACGTTCACCTTGTCGGCAACGGCTTTCTCGTGGGTGTATTCGCTGACCACATTCTTTTCAAAGAAACCATAGGTGCGATTGTCGGGCGTTGCGGTGAGGCCCGTCAGATACGCGTCGAAATAATCCAGAACCTGTTGCCAGACGTTGTAGATCGAACGGTGGCATTCGTCGATGAAGATAAAGTCAAAAAACTCAAGCGGGATTTTCTTGTTGTACACGACCGGTAGCGGCTGCCTCGGCTGTGTCAGCCGTTCCCACGGGTTGGTTTCTTCCAAAACGTCATCAAGCGGCTCGTCCTTAAGCTGAGCATAGAGGCGCTGGATGGTTGAAATGACGACCTGACTGTCTCGAGAAGCGTTGGGGCTTTTGGAAGACAGGCGCTGCACGGTGTAAAGTTCGGTGAATTTACGGTTGTCGTCGTTGGGAACGAACGACATAAATTCCTGTTCCGCCTGTTCGCCCAGATTTTTGGTGTCCACAAGGAACAGGATGCGCTTGGCGTCGGCGTATTTCAGCAAGCGATAGACGGAGGTGATGGCCGTGAAAGTCTTGCCCGCACCCGTTGCCATTTGGATGAGCGCGCGGGGCTTGTCCAGTTTGAACGACTGTTCCAGATTCTCAATCGCCGTTATCTGGCAACTGCGTAACCCTTCATGGTTGAGAGAGGGCATCGTTTGCAGCCGTCCCCGCAAGGAATCCCTCTGATCCAGCCATTCCTGAAGCGTTTCGGGACGGTGAAAACTGAAGACCTCGCGCGAACGGGGCTTGGGATCGCGTCCGTCGGTAAAGCGCGTAATGGTTCCCGTGCTTTCGTAAACGAACGGCAGAGGCTTCTTATTATTGACCCATTTCAGGCGAGCTTTGGCATAGCTGCCGGATTGTTCTTCAACTGCCGTGATGCGATGGCCCCAATCGGCTGGTTTGGCCTCAATTACACCAACGGCTTTCTGATTCACGAACAGGGCATAATCCACAGGCCCAACGTCTGTCTGAAACTCACGCACAGCGACACCAACGCCTGCGCTGAAATTGATCTCTTTGGAACGTTGCACAATCCACCCCGCGTCCACGAGCAGGGCGTCAATCTTGTCACGCGCGATTTGTTCAGGGTTTTGGTTGATGGTGGTCATAAAACGGACCGATTTCTCTGGGGTGTAAGTGCTTTTAATTTCTAACGGGTTTGGGGACAGTTTGCAAAAGGCTTTGAAGAACAAAAGCCTGTGGAATGCATTTTGGGGAAGGTAGGATAGTGGTTTCTTGGACAGCTCTTTCTTGTCCAAGCCAGCTGCGTTCCCACGTGGTCTGCTTGGTAGCTATCTGGTAGCTAGCCCAAAAGCAGGAAAAGCACCGCCGTTGCGGTGCGCTGTCATCTGTTTGATTTTCTTTGAAAGATTTGGTTGCGGGGAGAGGATTTGAACCTCTGACCTTCAGGTTATGAGCCTGACGAGCTACCGGGCTGCTCCACCCCGCGATCGGAAGCATCGAAGAAGGCTCCTTGTATAGCTTACCTCCGCTTGATGCAAGTCTTTTCCCCTGTCTTTACAGGTTTTTTTCGTCTTTTCTTTAGGGATGGGAAAGTTGGTGCCATTTGGTCACGTTTTTGTTGTGATCCGGCAGATCTTTGGCAAAAGCATGCCCCCCCGTTCCATCGGCAACAAAATAGTAAAAATCATTTTTTTCAGGGTGTAAGGCCGCCAAAATCGAGGCTTTCCCGGGGTTGCAGATGGGCCCAGGCGGCAGGCCGTTTTGTGTATAGGTGTTATAGGGCGATGGCATTTCAAGATCCGCGCGACTTAAGTCTCGATCCAGCGGTTTTTCGCCCTTTGTTAGAGCGTAAATAACCGTGGGGTCCGATTGCAGGCGCATCCCCTTCTTTAGGCGATTGTAAAAAACACCCGCGACGCGCGCGCGCTCGTCAGCTTTTTTCCCCGTTTCTTTCTCGACAATTGAGGCCATGGTCAATGCTTCTTGCAGGGTACTAAGCGGCAAATCTGCCGCGCGCGCGCGCCACAACGCATCGGTTTGTTCACGAGCCGCCGCCCGCATGCGCGTGAGCAGATCTAGTCGTGCGTCGCCAAAACTATAATGATAGGTTTCAGGCCATAGGCTTCCTTCAGGTGGTATGCTTGTAATCTCGCCGCTGAGAGCCGGATCGTTTTTTAGCAAAGTCACAATCTCGGCAGAGGTCAGGCCTTCGGGCACCGTAAAGCGCCTGATGACCGATAAACCGTCGCGAAGCATCGTGACGATATCAACAAGATTTTGGGTCGGCAAAAACTGGTATTCCCCTGCATGCAACTTGTCGTCGGCAATAATCTTTGCCACCGCGCGAAAAACAAGCGGATGAAGGACTAGCTTGTTTTCATCTAATTGCGTTGCAATCCCTTGGACGCTTGTGCCTTTGGTAATGACAATCGTTTGTGGCGCGACCTTGTCACCCAACGGAGCCAAAAGACAATAAGCCGCGCCACCAACCAAGGCACAAGCCAGCAAAAATAACGCCAGAGCACTGGCAAAAAAATAAACGAGTAAATGCCTTTTTTTGAGCCGGTTCGACGGCTCGGTTGAAGATAACGTCTCTTGCGCGGACGCGCTTTCCGGCGTTTCAGGCGGTAAAGGCGATGTGGGCTCGGCGAGAGGTTCAGGCGTTTCGGAAGAGGTCGATGACACAGACAGAATCCTTGAAAAACCATCTTATAAGGTGAAGGTTTTTCTTTGCAGATTTGGCGGAAAAGAGCAAGTCTTGCCCCTGCTCTTTTCGCCATTGTCTGCGAACTTAGTTGACGTAATAGCTGTTATAGCGCCCGTAATAGGTGCTGTAGCCATATTTTTTCATGTCGTCCACGTTCACCTGCGTCAAGACGACGCCTGAAAGCTTGACGTTGCAGGCCAAGGCTTGCTTCAACCCTTCGGCAACGACTTCGCGCGGCGTGGTCGCCCACTTGACCAAATACAGCGACGTATCGGCATATTTGGCAACGACAGGCATGTCGGCAACGGCCAAAACAGGCGGCGTGTCCAAAATAATGATGTCGTACCTTTGACGCATCTCGGCAATCAGGCTTTCCATTTGCTTTGACCCCAAAAGATCTTGGGGGTTAGGCGTGTCGCCTGCCGCGATGATAACATGCGCGCCACTGGCATCTTTTTGAATGGCGTCTTTTAAGGCGACATTGTGGGCCAAAACATCGGCGATGGTCGGCTTGTTTTTGTCTAGGCCCAGGCTATGTTGAACGGCCGAGCGTCGCAAATCGCAATCGATCAACAAGACTTTGTTGCCTGCCATCGCCAAGACGCGCGCCAGGGACGAGACAAAAACGGTTTTGCCTTCGCTGGGAAGCGAACTGGTAACGGCAATGACTTTCGGCGGGTTGTCGACATTCGAAAAATGCAAGGCCGTGCGGATCGACCGGAAAGCTTCGGCATAGCTTGAAAGCGGCTTTTGCATCACATATTCGACAGGCGATTTGGCTTTGCTGGTGGCAATCGCCGGGACCATGCCAAGACCCGAGACGTGGAACGAACGCTCGACCAAAGCCAAGGTTCTAAAGCCACGGTCCAGATATTCCAGCATGAAGGCCAAGACAAAGCCGATCAAAAAGCCACCGACAATGCCACCAACGATAAACATCGGCACATTGGGGAAATAAGGCTTTAAGGGAACAACGGCCTTTGAGACAATGCGTGCATCAGCGACTTGCAGATCCTGCTGTTCGGAAACCTGCTTGAAGCGGTTCATGAACTCTTCATACAGGTTGCGGCTGGTTTCGGCTTCGCGTTGAAGCTGGCGCAACGTAACCATGGCCTGATTACCCTGCCCCGTTTTGCTTTCCAAATTAGTCAGTTCTTGCTGGAAGCTAGCGACTTTACGCCGCGCGACGTCATAGTCATTTTGCAGACCAGCGACGATTTTGTCGGTTTCTTCGCGAATTTTATCGTGAATGCTGCGACGTTCGTTCTTGATGTTGACCATGGCCGGGTGGCGGTCGCCATAGCGGGTTGCCATATCGGCTTCTTTGCGGCGGACTTCAGCTTCTTGTTCCTTCAATTTCTGGATCAATCCAGAGGTCAAAACGACAGATGAAGATTCAAGGCTCTCGCGGCTTAAGCCGCGGACGCTGTTCAGACGCGCTTCGGCCTGTGACAGTTCAGCGCGGGCCGAAAGAAGCTGAGGTGTGACAGCTGAAAGTTGCTGCTGCGTGATGGTTTCGTCGCCGACGCCGATCAACTTGTTTTTGATTTTATATTCTTCGACGGCACGTTCAGCGTTATTGACTTCTTTGCGCAGGCCTTCCATGCG
This sequence comes from uncultured Rhodospirillaceae bacterium, assembly GCA_964390005.1. Lineage (GTDB taxonomy): Bacteria > Pseudomonadota > Alphaproteobacteria > UBA9219 > UBA9219 > CAYMGM01. The sequence goes on from CAYMGM010000001.1 coordinate 274,766, forward strand.
TTTTGAAAGCCAGTTGTTAACGCGTTGTGTCGTGTCTAGTTTGACTTCCAGTTGGTCGACCAGATATTGGTCGGCAATGGCATTGGCTATCTTGGCGGCCATTTCAGGATCGCGGTCTTTGTAACGAATGGTAATGCTGTAGGAACGACCGTCGTTACTGACTTCCAGATTGCGCATAATGCGTCCGGAAACTTCTTCATGTTCGATCTCTTTTTCGCGATCGGATTCTGGATCCACTTTGGGGCCAAACATACGATCCCACAGCCCAGCGCCTTTCAGACGGGTGTTAAAATCGGCGTTGGTCATCAAGTCCAAATCGTCAATGACGCGATTGATAACGGCAGGCGATTGGATCACATCCATTTCGCTGTGCAGCGCGAACGGATCTGGCAATAGGCCCGAGACGACGGATTCAACATCTGAAACTTTCGTTTTACGCGGGTCTAGCATGATGATCGTTTCGCCCGCATACCGCGCCGGCATGGTAAAGGCCAGGGTCGTTGTCACAAAAACAATCGCCAACATGACAAGACCGATCAGGCGAACTTTACGGACGATAAAAAGCCAAATATCGCGTAAGTCTGTAATAACCAAGGGGTCAAATTCAGAAGACTGCACTTGTGTACTCATAAAAATCCTTCCGCCGGCTTGTAGGCGCTGGCTTGTTCGTTTGAATGGGGGTTTTTACCACGTCTTCGGATTGCAAGTAAAAACAAAATGTGTAAATCTATCCCTGTTTCCTGTCGTTTCCGGCAGTTTTACGCCTTTTTTGTTAACGGGTTTTTCCCATGGATCAGATAAAAGCCCCTTTGACGCTCTCGCGACGGGCTTTCCTCGGGACCTCGGCCGTGGTTGCTGCCGGCGCCGCTGCGGGGCTGGTTTTGCCTCTTTCGCTGCGCGCACAAGAACAAGATAAGGCCCTTCAAGCCGAGCTTGATGCCCTGCCCCCCTTACGGCAAGTTGCCGCCGACAAAGGGATCGACTTTGGGGCAGCGGTTGAACCTATCTATTTACAAGATAATGACTTTTCAGATGCTTTTATTAAAGAGTGCGCTATTTTAGTCCCCGAATGGTCGCTAAAGTGGGCGGCTTATGCGCCGACTGAGGGGCGGCTTGTTTTTGACGATGTGGACCAATTGCTGCGCTTTGCTGGCGCACATGGCATGAAAATGCGCGGGCATACGCTGATATGGTATGCCGCCATGCCAGATTGGGCCAAGGCGGCTTTGGCGGCGGCCTCGCCCGCCCGGGCCGAGCAAATGATGGAAAGTCTTTGTTACAGTGTGGCGGGGCGTTATCGTGGGCGTTTGACTTCGTGGGACGTCGTGAACGAAGCGATCGAGCCTAAAGACAATCAAGATAATGGTTTACGGGCCAGTCCATGGCTTCAGGCGATGGGGCCGGATTATATTGAAAAAGCTTTTCGTCTGATGGCGGCGGTCGATCCTTCGGCACAGCGCGTTTACAACGACTATGCCGTTGAACATAATCAAGAAAAAGCCGATGCCATGGTAGCGATGCTCCGCCGTTTGAAAGAGCGCGACGTGCCGATCCAAGCTGTCGGTCTTCAGGCCCATCTTTCAGTCGGTAAAGATTTGGCGCCGTTGGCCAAGCTCTGCAAAGACATTAAGGATATGGAGCTAGACCTGCTGATCACCGAGCTTGATGTCGAGGACACGTCCTATTGGCTGAACGACGCCGCCCACGATCAGCGCGTGGCGGATACCGCGCGCGCCTTTTTCGATACGGTCTTTTCCCTATTGAAACCAAAGCAAATATTGACATGGGGGCTTTCGGATAGGCACACTTGGCTTGCGGATCCGAAGTGGAACAGCCATAACCCGCTTGGGCTTTCAACGCGCCCCTTGCCTTTGGATAAAGGCTGTCGCCGCAAATTGCTTTGGAAAACGCTTTATCAACAGATTTCCGCGTTATGACCGCTGGGGCCTTTAAGAGGCTTCAAGCCAGCAGGATTGATGGACTTATGACAAACGCAGCGACAACGATACCTTCCGAAGAAACGGGCCTGCGCCCTTTGCGTTTGTTCAGTCTGGATTATCTTGTCATTTTACTGACCGTTTTGATGACGACGGGGGCGATTGATAGCCTGTTCGGGGCGACGGGCTATGACATGGATTCTTTTGCCGGAACGCTTACAACGGCCATGCGCGGTCAGACCGAGAATTTTAGCGTCGCGCGTATGGTTTTGCTGTTCTTTCCTTTTGCGTATAGCGCCTTTTATCTTTTCATGCGCTGGAAAGCCTCGCTTTTTGTGGCGCGTCAGTTGACGCCAGCCGTTCTTTTGGTTGTTTTGGCTGTTGTATCGTCGTTATGGTCGCTGGATCCCGATGTCACGCTGCGCCGCAGCTTTAATGTTTTGGGCGGAACTTTTATCGGTCTTTTCTTTGTCATGCGCCTGACGCCTTCGCAATTTGGTCAGGTTGTCGGGCGGATGTTTTTTGCGATTTGCGTGCTGACGATCGTCTCGGTTGTTCTTGTGCCGGGGCTTGCCATCCACCATGACCAGCATTATCCGGCGTTGCGCGGTCTTTTTCCGCATAAAAATGCGATGGGAAGCGCAATGTCGGTTGGCTTTGCTTTGGGGCTCGCCCTTCTTGCCGGGCGCAATACCAAAGGTCTTGGGATCATGCTGGCCTTGATGGCTGGCGGCTTGGGGCTGGCGTCTTTATCGCGCACCGTGTGGATGAATATGGCCCTTGTCAGCTTGGCTTTTGCTGGCGTTGGCGCCGTAAGGTCCTTTAAAAGCGCAGGCATTATTATGACATGGGGAACAGCGCTTTTACTGGGATTTGTCATTTTGACCTCTGGCTTACAGGGGCTGATGGGGACCTTGGCCAGTAGCATGGGGCGTACCACCGATCTGACCGGACGTACCGAGATTTGGAATGCGCTGATCAATGTCTTAGGAAACGGGCCTTTGTGGTTTGGCTTTGGTTTTGAATCTTTTTGGACATCTTATCGTGGCGCGTTGTCTTTGGACTGGGGGCTTAGCGGCTTTATTCCGTATCACGCGCATAATGGCTGGTTGCAGATGATGACGGATCTGGGCACTGTCGGCACCCTTATGATGACCTGGGCGCTGGTCAAAGGGTTGCTTCGCAGTTATCGCGGTGCAACACAGGCGCGTGAGACAATGGTTTTGTTTTCGTTTTTGTATTTGGTTTACTATACAATCGCCAATTTCACCGAGGCGCGTTTTTTAATGCGCGACCAGTTTTACTGGATCGCTTTTCTTTATGCGGCGATTGATCCGTCTTGGCGCGCGGCCATTCCGACTTTATCCAACCGTCCGTCTGACAAAAGTGTGGCTGAAGGTCTAGCAGAAAAAGCATGACAAAGGAGCCAAGCGTCGTTGCCAGCGTCTGCATTCCGACCTATCGCAGGCCGGAAACGCTGAAGCTTTTGCTTGAAGCTTTAGGGGCGCAATCGTTTCCTTCTTTTTCTGAGAAACCGCTTTGGGATGTCTGCTTAATCGACAACGACCCTGCCGGATCTGCCCGGAAACTCTATGAAACGGTCAAAGACGCCTTTCCTGTTCCGCTGCATTATCAGGCCGAGCCGAATATCGGTCTTTGCTTTGTCCGCAACCGGGCCATTGATTTTGCGTTGGATCATGCGGATTTTCTGGTCTTTATCGATGACGACGAAACCCCCTGCCCGCAGTGGCTCGACGCGCTTTTGACGATGCAGAAAAACAAAGCCGCTTCGTGCGTCTATGCGCCGGTTTTGGCGCGTTTGCCGGATCGGGCGCCATATTGGCTTGCCGCCGGAAAATATCTGGACTCGCCACCTTTTGAAGACGGCGCCGCCTTGCCATGGGCTGGGACAGGCAATGTCTTGTTGGCAACGTCGTTTTTGCGGCAGTCAGGTCTGCGGTTCGATTTGCGTTTTAACTTGATTGGTGGCGAAGACGCGCATTTCTTTGATGTCGCCCAGCGCCTTCATGGCCTGACGATCATCGGTTGCCGGACTGCCGTCGCTTATGAAAATGTTCCCCAAGACAGGCTCGCCCTTTCGTGGCATCTTCGGCGACGCTTTCGTATGGGCGGATCGCTGGCTTTGTGCGAAAAAGGCCACACCTTGCGCCTGAGCTTGCGTGCTTTAAAAGGGCTCGGCTGGATAATCCGCGGCTTGGCGACGATGATCACCGCCCTTTGGCGGGGAAGCCTGGCCTTGGTCGATGGCCTTCTAAAAGGTACATTTGGTTTAGGTATGATGGCAGGTTTGTTGGGCGTTCTTCATCGCGAATACGCGCCGAACAACCCCAAAGAATAGAAAGAGGATCCGATGGCTGTCTCGGTCGTCATGCCTTCCTATCAAGCGGCGCAAACCATTGAACGCGCGATTGCTTCTGTCCAAGCGCAAACAAGGCGCGATTGGGAGCTGATTGTCATCGACGATGGATCGACCGACGGCACGCCGGATTTAGTCAAGGCTTTGGCCGATCCGCGCATTCGCCTGATTGCAAGCGACGTGCGCCAAGGCCCGGCGGCGGCGCGGGCGCAAGGCTCGCGTCTGGCACAGTTTGATTTTATTTCGTATTTTGATGCCGATGATTTGCTGTATCCCGATGCTTTCGAGGTTCTAGAAAAAACCCTTCAGCGCCCCGAAAACAAGCGGGCTGTTTTGGCTTATGGGCACTATAACCGCATTGGCCCCGATGATAAGCCCGTCGGCATCAAACGCTTTTTGCTGCGCCCCCAGCGCCCCAGCGGCGACGTGTTGCGCGCTTTTTTATCGGCCAATCATCTGGCCAATGGCGGCTGTGCCCTGGTTCGCAAAAGCGCCGTTCTTCAGACAGGCTGCTGGGATCTCAAAGAGCTGAAATGCGCCGAAGATTGGGCCGCTTGGACTTTGCTGGCAACGGCGGGGCCGTTTGTGTTTGTTCCTTTTTTGACCGCGCTGGCGTATCGCGAGACCGCCTCGGGCCTCAGTCAAAGCGTCAACACGCGGTTTGAGAACGTTGTCCCGACGTTGGATGCCGTCTTTCATCATCCAGCCATTCGTGCCCAGATACCCGCCGATGAATTAGCCGCGTTGCGCCAAATCCAAGAAGCGCATATGTGGGCTTATATCGCGATGCTGAACCAGCGACGCAAAGATTGGCCCGCGGGGCTCGAGGCCATCAAAAAGGCCATTCAGCTTGCGCCCCGCCGCGCGCCGATCAATCTTATCAAGTTTATCCTTGCTTCTTTTGATGCCTATGCAACCTGATAATACACCCCGGCGCTTGATCTTAGCGCATCTTCCCCTTTTAGACGTGACGGGCGATGCCTTTGCCGCATTGATGGCGCGTGACTGTAAGGCACAGCGCAGCGCTGGCCGCACGCTGCCGCCGAAAACGATTGTCGGTGTGAACGGTCAAGTCGTTGCCATGACAGGCTGCGATCAAAAGCTGCAAGAAATGATGGCGCAGATCGATTATCTGGTGGCCGATGGGATGTCGCTGTGTTTTGCGTCCGGTCTTTTTTACAAACCGCCCTTGCCCGAGCGCGTTTCGATGACGGACTTTTTCCATGTCGCGGCGGCAAAGGCTCAGGAAGAAAGCCTGTCTTTTTACATTCTTGGCAACACGCCTGAAAACCACGCCCAAGCGATGGCGCGCGTGGCCGCGCTTTACCCGCGCCTGCGGATAGCCGGGCATCGCCACGGTTATTGGACGCCCGACGAAGAAGCGGATGTCGTTGCCGCGCTGGCCGCCAGCCAAGCCGATGTTCTTTGGGTCGGCATGGGCTTTCCGCGGCAAGAAGCCTTTGTGGTGCGCCATAAGGCGGCTTTGCAAGGCCTTGGCTGGATTGTCACGTGCGGCGGCTTGTTCGATCACGTGATTGGGGCGTTTCCGCGGGCTCCGCGTTGGATGCAGCGGGCTGGTCTTGAATGGCTGCACCGCCTTCTTTGCGAGCCGCGGCGTCTGTTTTGGCGTTATGCCGTCACGAACATACAAGCCTTGTGGTTTCTTTTAACGGGATCAGGAGACCGCCGCGCATGAGCCTTCGCAAAAAAATGGCCAAAGGCGTTTTATGGTCTTTGCTAGAAAAAGGCGGCGAGCAGTTTTTGTCCTTTGTGATCTTTGCCATTGTCACCCGCTTTATCGGCCCTGAAGCTTATGGTCTGGTCAACCTCAGCTCGGTCTATGTCGCTTTTGCCGCCATTGTTATTTTGGGCATGGCCGATGGCATTGTGAATCTGCGCTTGCGCGATCCGGCGCAACTCTCGACACTTTTTTGGGCGATCATGGCGGCAGGCGGCGGCTTGTGCGCACTGGGATTGCTGGGGGCCCCTGCCTTTGCCGCGCTGCTTGAGCAACCGGCGATGATCCCCCTCATTCGCTTGTTTGCCATTTTGCCGTTGTTTCAAGCGGCAGCGGCAGTGCCGACCATGATCGTCTTGGCGAATATGGATTTTCGTGTTTTCACGATCCGCACCTTGTCCGCGACCTTTATCAGCGGCATTTTGGGCATTACGCTGGCCGTGCAAGGCTATGGCCCCTATGCGCTGATCGATCAGCAAATCTTGCTTTATTTTATTACAAACTTGGTCATTTGGCCTAGTTGCGGCTGGCGGCCTTCGTTTCAGTTTGATGCCAAGGCGCTGCGGCGGATCTTAGCGCCAGGGCTGAAAATGACCGGCTCGACCTTCGTGACGTTTTTTGAACAACAAGCCCCGCGTTTGTTGGTGGGGCGTTTTCTAGGCCCGACAGCCGCAGGCTTTTTTGCCTTTGTGACGCGCATTTTGCAGGCGTTGCGCGATACGCTTGTTCATCCTTTAGCCGTCGTTCTTTACCCCGCTTTTGCCGAAATCCAAGACGACCTCGCCCAGCAAAAAGAGATTTTGCTGCACGTCATCGCTTTAACGGGGCTTTTTGTTTTTCCCGCCGTTTGCGGCGCGGCCATTACGGCCAGTCTTTATGTGCCGCTTTTTTTTGGCCCCGCATGGGAGCCTGCCGTTCCCGTCTTACAGCTTTTGATCTTAAGCGGCCTGCCCGCGCCGTTTTTTATCATTCTGCGCGATTTTCTGCGCGCGCATAACAAAACAGGGCTCTATTTGAAAATGCAAGGCGTGCTGGTTGCGATTGGTTTGATCGCGGCGGCGGCAAGCGCGCCTTTTGGTTTGATACCCCTGTCTTGGACGATTGTCGCCGCTTCTTTTTTGGCAATCCCTTTGCACATCGTCATGGTCCGGCGCTGGACAGGGATCGATTTAACGCGCGGCTTTTCCAATCTGTTTCCGACCCTTGCCGCTAGCCTTGTTATGGTCGGTGGCGTTTGGGCCTTGCGGCAATCGTGGGACCCCGCCGCACATAGCGCGCTGCATTTGACGGCTTGTATCCTAGGCGGCGGCAGCCTTTATATCGCAGGCTGTTTTGTCTTCCAGTATCGGCAAATGATCCAATTGATCGACTTTGCCAAAAAGCTGCTTGCCGCCCGTCGAGCGCCCGCGCTGTCCTAGTTATTTTTTGCCTTCGTCAAAAACTTCTTTCACCTTGCCCGCCAACTGCTTCAACGTAAACGGCTTGCCAAGGAAGTGAATGACCTCGCCCGAGGTGAACTGCTCACGCAGACGATCTTCGGTATAGCCCGAGACAAAAACCACTTTCATCTCCGGCCAACGCTCTTTCAAATGTTTGTAAAGCGTGGGGCCATCCATTTGCGGCATGACAACGTCGGTGATGGTCAAATCGATATTCTCGCCTTCGCGGCTCAAATGCGCCAAAGCCTCTTCGCCGCTGCGGGCTTCAAGCACGTTGTACCCCTTGTTGCGCAGCGCGCGGGCCGAGAAAATACGCACGGCATCTTCGTCTTCGACCAAAAGAATGGTGCCAGCGCCGGTTAAATCGGGGCCCGGTTTTTCGTCGCGCGGATCTTCGGTGTTGCTGACAATGCGCAACTGGTTGTCTTCGCGAACGATGGGGATATAGACGATAAAGGTTGAGCCCGAGCCCACCTTGCTTTCGACATTGATAAAGCCGCCGGTCTGGCGCACGACGCCGTAAACCGTGGAAAGGCCAAGGCCTGTGCCCGATCCAATTTCCTTGGTCGAGAAAAACGGCTCAAAAATGCGGCTAAGATTTTCCGGCGGAATACCGCAACCTTGGTCTGCCACCTCGATCGAGACGTAATCGCCAGGAGGCATTTCGTCCTGCCCGCGAATGATGGCGCGTTCTTGTTGCACGTTGCGCGTCCGAATGGTGATGGTCCCGCCCTGTGGCATGGCGTCGCGTGCGTTGACGACAAGATTGATGATGACTTGCTCAAGCTGGCCTTGATCGACTTTGACCAGCCCCAAATCACGGCCATGAATGACATCCAGCTGAATTTGCGCGCCAATCAAGCGCCGCAAAAGATTGGTCAGCTCGGACATCACATCGGCAAGATTCAATACTTTTGGCTGCAAGGTCTGCTGGCGCGAAAAAGCCAGCAATTGGCGAACCAGATTGGCCGCGCGATTGCCGTTTTGCTTGATCTGCATGATGTCCGAGAAGCTTTGATCGCCCGGTTTGTGGCGCTGAAGCAAAAGATCGCAAAAGCCGATCATGGCCGTGAGCAGATTGTTGAAATCGTGCGCGATCCCGCCCGCCAACTGGCCGATGGCTTGCATTTTCTGCGATTGGGCAAATTGGACTTCTAGCTTTTTCTGCTCGGTCACGTCGATGAAATAAAGCATCAAGCCTTGCTCGGTCGGCGGCTCGCCATGCGATCCCGACGCGCCAAAGCGCTTGGCAAAGACGTGAACGACGATGGTGTGATCGGCGTCGATATGAAGCTCAAGCGGTTTCAAAAGATCGCTGCCCGCCATCACTTGCTCTAAGCTTGTTCCGGCAGCTTCTTTTTCCGGCTGGGCGACCAGATCGACCAACGGCAAATTGATAACGGCTTCGCGCGGGCGGCGCGCAATGGTTTGGAAGGCTTGGTTGCATTCCATCACAACCATACGGGCATCTAAAAGCAAAATGCCAATGGGCGCTTCGGCGAACAAACGTTGAAAACGATATTCCGACAGGGACAAAGCCATCTGCCATTCGCGCTCGGGCGACAAATCGCGCACGATCGAGCGTGTGCGCAGCGTCTTGCCGTCTTCGCTGGCGACAACCGTTTGCGTAATGGCAGCGGGGAACAACTTGCCATCGCGGCGGCGCATGACAACTTCGCCGCGCAGTTCGCCCTGCGGTCCGCTGGCAATCGCGTACGAAGCAACGCCTTTCGGCGCATCGTTTAAAACATCGTGCAGACGGACATCGCCCTTGACCAATTCGTCGGGCGTAACTTGCAGCCACGTGGCCAGCGTGTGGTTGACGAACTTAAACCGCCCGTGCTGATCGACCGAATAAATGCCAACCGGCGCATAGGCCATAAAATCCAACAACTTGTTCTGTTCGTCACGCATGGCTTTTTCCATGCGGCGACGTTCGCTGATGTCTTCAAAGCGCCAATGGAAATAACGACGCCCCCCTTCGATGGGGCGCGCCACAATGCGCCGCCATTCGACAATGCGGCTGCCGCGCATAATCGGCAGATCGGCGATAACAGATTGCCCGCGATAAAGATTGTCTTTGATTTGCGCAAACTTAGTGGCCCCTTCGGGGGTGCTGCCAAAACGGGCTTCCAAAGCGGGGATCGCGCCGCTTGTTCCCATGTCGATCCAACCGCGAAAAGCGCGGCTTGCCAAAACAACGTTACCGCCTTGATCGGTAATCAGTTGCGGCGTCAGAACGCTGTGAAAAGATTCGCGCAGCAAGGCTTCTTCGCCTTCGACTTTGCTGGCTGGCATTTGGCTTGCCGCCAAAAGGCGTAAGGAAATCCATAAAGCCCCGAAAAAGGCCAGAATGGAAAGGGCAAGCCCGCTGGCGCCATCCAGCGCAAGGGCGGCCACAAGTCCCATCAGGAACAAGATCAAAAGCAGGGCAAGCGGGCGAACGAATGGCGACGCGCCATGCGAAACGTCAGTTGAGAACAAGGCCACAAGGTTTTTAAAAGCAGACATCACAAAGCAATTCAAACGGTCAAGAAGGGCAAAGACAGTCCGAGCCGAATCGAGAATCCTCGATGGCACGGCGCTTTCCCTTCATGCGACAGGAAAGGTATTTAAGAGGTTAACGTTTGAGGTAAACGTCTCTTTTTTTTCAATGATGAAAAAGAGATCGTTTATTTGTGGCGGAACGTGATCCGGCCTTTGCTGAGGTCGTAAGGCGTCATTTCGACGTTGACCTTGTCGCCCACAAGAACGCGAATGCGGTTTTTCCGCATTTTCCCTGACGTATGCGCCAGAATTTCATGACCGTTCACCAGCGTGACGCGGAACATGGCGTTGGGTAGAAGCTCGGAAACCGTGCCTTCGAACTCAAGAAGATCTTCTTTAGACATAAAAAAACACACCCTTTCGTGATGATGGCGGAACATGCCCTCTTCCGTCTCCCGCGTCAAGGGCGCATTCTGTTCGATTGGCTTTGGGCTGAAAGAAAAAGGCTATCCCATTGTAATAAATGATATTTATCATTTTTCGTGGGAGTCCCCTTCGCCAGGCTATTATCTTAAGAGAGCTTGTCTAAAGCTTGTTTTGGCTTTATTGGCTTTGACGTCCAACAAAAGTCCCGAGGGTTTTTCTTTGTCTGCCACCACATCTTCCCGTTATAGCCCGTCGATCGATGGGCTGCGCGCCGTCGCCGTTTTGCTGGTTTTGGGCGTGCATGTTTTCCCCGAATGGGTCAAAGGCGGCTTTGTTGGCGTCGATATCTTTTTTGTGATTTCAGGCTATTTGATTTCTGGCCTTTTATTTAAAGACCTTGCTCAAGACCGTTTCAGCCTGCGCCATTTTTATGCGCGGCGCATACGCCGCATTTTCCCCGCGCTATCGGTCGTTTTGCTGGCCTGTCTGGGTATCGGTGGGTTTCTTTTGACCCCACAAGAATATCAAGAGCTTGGTAAACATGTCGCTGGCGGCGCGGGGTTTATTGCCAACCTTCTTCTGTGGCAGGAAGCGGGCTATTTCGATGGGGCGGCCAAGACCAAGGTTCTCTTGCACCTATGGTCGCTGGGGATTGAAGAGCAGTTTTATATCTTCTGGCCACTTTTGCTTTTTGTGACCCGCAAAGGCCGCCGCCGGATTCCACTGACGCTGGGCGCGGTTATTGTCTTTTCATTCGTTTTCAACGTTGTATGGATTCATAAAGATTCCGTCGCCACTTTTTATGCGCCTTTGACGCGCGTGTGGGAATTGGCGCTGGGCGGCTTTCTGGCGTGGGGCCTGCGATATGATCAAGGCGGCCCCCATCCGAAACGGCAGGCTTGGTGCCAAATCTTTGGCCTTGTTCTTCTTTCGGCGGCTGTTGCGCTTCTTGATGAAAAAAGCTTGTTTCCGGGCTGGTGGGCTTTGTTGCCGACTTTGGGCGCGATGGCCATCATTGCCGCGGGCGATGGCGCTTGGTTCAATCGCTGGGTTTTATCCAATCCTCTTGCGGTCGGAATCGGCGTGATCAGCTATCCCTTGTATTTGTGGCATTGGCCGCTGCTTGTTTTTGCACGGCAAAGCCAACTGGATATCACAAGCCCGGGGGTTCGCCTGTCTTTGGTTGGCGCTAGTTTTGTTTTGGCGACCCTAACCTACTTTCTCGTTGAAAAGCCTATTCGGTTTGGTCGTTCCTATCCGCGCGCGCGCGTGATTGGGCTTGCTTGCGTTATGGCCGTTATTGGCTTGACCGGTCTGGGCCTTTATCAAAACGGCGGCGCGCCAGGGCGTTTTTCGCCCGCTTTGCAAAAAATTCTAACCTATCGTTATGATAGCGCGGCGGGTTATCTTGAAGGACAATGCTTTCTCAAAGAAAACAAGGACTCGACCTTTGGTAAGTGCCATTTTGGCCTAACCGATCCTAAGGCACCTTCGCTGTTTTTGTGGGGGGATTCTCATGCGGCGCATTTAATTCCGGGCTTGCTGGCCTTGCGCGCCCCAAACAGCCGCCTTTCCTTTTATACGGCGGGCGGTTGCCCACCGATCTTGGATTACGATGTCAAAGACCGCCCCAACTGCTTGGCCATCAACCATGACGTTTGGGAGCGTTTGCGTGCCGAAAAACCGCACCAAGTGATTTTAGCTGCCGTTTGGGGCAATCATCGCTGGAAGGCTTTGGGCGAGACGATTGCACGCCTCAAAGAAAGTGGCGTGCCACAGATCGTTGTTGTGGGGCAAGTCCCGATTTGGATCGATAGCCTGCCGAAAGGGATTTTCCGTTTTGCACGCCAGCATCCGAAAGCCTCCCTCCCCGTTCGCCTGAAAAAGCAAGTCAGCGACGGCAGCGGTCTCGACAGTGAGATGAAGGCTTTTGTCGAAAAAGCAGGCGCTGTTTACGTCTCGCCGTGGGAAATCCTGTGTAATCAGGATGGCTGTCAAACAGGCGTCGATCAAGGCGAGATCTTAGCTTGGGATTACGGCCACTTCACGCTGACAGGATCAAAAATCATTGTCCAGCAGCTGCCAGCGCCTTAGATTTTTAGATCTGATGCTGCGGCAGACACGTGGTGGGCCAAGGATCGCCGTAATCGGCCAGGCGTAGCTGCCAAGTGCCGACGCCCAAACGCAGCGCCGTTCCGCCAGCAAAAGTAAAAGTCATGATATTGTTTTGCAACGATACGGCCAAAAGATCCAGCATCCCGTTGCAAGGATCGTCTTTGGCCGATGTTTGCGGCCATTGATGCTGTTCGATCGTACGGACATCGTCGATTTCGACCGCACAATGAACGCGCGCGTATATAAGCTGTTCAGGGCCGTCTTCGTCGGCTTCGCATGAATCCGGCGCTTGGTCCCAGCAAAAACGATGCACAATCATAATCAAGCGGCCCGCCGCCGGATCAAAGCCGATATCTTGAACCGGGACAATGGCGTCTTGCAAAATCGCGCCGACAATGTCCAGATCTTCCGCATCGGCGGCGCGGAGCCGCAAAGGGCCCGCGTCGGTCATGCCGCTTCCTTGATACCGCGCACGCGCTCGATCTTTGCGCCGCAGGCTCCCAGCTTTTCCTCAAGCCGTTCATAGCCGCGGTCTAGGTGGTAGATGCGCGATAGGATCGTCTCGCCTTCGGCCATCAAACCCGCGATCACCAATGACATGGATGCGCGCAAATCCGTTGCCATCACGGGTGCGCCTTTTAAGCGGGCTTTGCCGCGGATCAGGGCCGAGGCGTTGTGAACCGTAATATCCGCGCCCATACGCGCCAGTTCGGGCACGTGCATAAAGCGGTTTTCAAAAATCGTCTCGGTCATCATGGCCGCGCCCTCTGCCGTGCACATCAGCGCCATCATTTGCGCTTGGAGGTCGGTGGGGAAGCCGGGGAACGGCTCGGTCATGACATCCGTGCCTTTAACGCGCTCGCCAAGGCGGCGTACCATCAAGCCGGATTCCGTTTTTTCGATTTCGATCCCAGCCTCGCGCAGGCGGCGGCATGGCGTTTGAAGGTGCGTTGTATCCGCGCCAACCAATTCAACCGCGCCCCCTGTGACGCCAACGGCCATCATGAACGATCCCGTTTCAATGCGGTCGGGGATCACGCGGTGGCTGGCGCCGTGCAGGCGGTCTTTGCCGCGAACGGTGATCTTATCGGTGCCGATGCCTTCGATCTCGGCCCCCATCGCGACAAGGCAGTTGGCCAGATCGACGACTTCGGGCTCACGTGCGGCGTTCAAAATCACCGTCTCGCCTTTGGCCAGGGCGGCAGCCATCAGGATGTTTTCGGTTCCTGTGACGGTGACGGTCGGAAAATCAATCTCAGCGCCTTGCAGCCCGCCGGGCGCTTTGGCGACAATATAGCCGCCTTCGATAACAATCTCGGCCCCCATCGCACGCAGGGCGTTGATATGAAAATCAACGGGCCGGGTTCCAATGGCGCAGCCGCCGGGTAGCGAGACTTTGGCTTCGCGGCACCGCGCCAGCAAAGGCCCCAAGACCAAGATACTGGCGCGCATTTTGCGGACCAAATCATACGGCGCGGTGGTGTTGGTGATATTCTGTGCCTTCAGCTCCATCGTGCAGCCAACGGTGCTGGCGGCGCTGGCTTGGCCATCGAGATTGATTTGCGTGCCGTGCTGCGACAATAAATTGCCCATGGTCGCAATGTCGGCCAATTTGGGCACGTTCGACAGGATCAAACCTTCGTCCGTCAAAAGGCTGGCGGTCAAAAGCGGCAGGGCCGCGTTTTTCGCGCCGCTGATCGTGATTTTGCCCTGAAGCGGCGTGCCGCCCGTGATGCGCATTTGGTCCATGATTTAATCCTTATTTTTTTCCATACGCGGCAAGGTGACGCCTTGCTGCCCCATATATTTGCCGCCCTTGTCAGCGTACGAGGTCTCGCAAGGGCCATCGCCTTTCAGGAACAGGAACTGGCAAACGCCTTCGTTGGCATAAACGCGGGCCGGCAAAGGCGTGGTGTTCGAAATCTCAAGCGTCACATGGCCTTCCCATTCGGGCTCAAGCGGGGTGACATTGACGATCAAGCCGCAACGCGCATAAGTGGATTTGCCAAGGCAGATCACCAAAATGTCGCGCGGGATCTTAAAATACTCAACCGTGCGGGCCAACGCGAAGGAATTGGGCGGGATCACACAGACGTCTGTCTTGCGATCGACAAAGCTCGAGCCCGAGAAGTTTTTCGGATCGACGATAGCGTTATCGACGTTTGTAAAGATCTTGAACTCGTCCGCGAGACGCGCGTCATAACCATAAGACGACAGGCCATAAGAGATGACGCCTTCGCGTTTTTGCTTTTCGACAAAGGGCGCGATCATATCTTTTGTCAGGGCCGTTTCGCGAATCCAAGTATCGGGCATTACGGGCATTGAGGCGGTCCTTTAGCAGGTTGTTGCGTTGGGTCGGTTTCGTGCAAGGCAGCGGTGCGCGCCTTGATCTGTTCTTTGCGTTTGATCAAGTTCTCGCGCAGCGCGGCGGCAAGTTTTTCTTCGCGCGCGGCGGCGCTGTCGATGGTTTTCTTTTTCTGTGATTCATCCATGGCCTTAATGGCTTAGCCTATTCCCCGCCCGATCTCAACAGATGGATCGTTCCGGGCGGCAGGGAAAAGCTGGAAGGGCCTTTAAGAGAAAGTATATCTTTCCCCCATCGCATGCTAACTTGTTGTCTATTCAATAACTTTGGTTAATGGAATTTTTGATGTCTGTGCTTTATTGGAACCGTTTTTGGCGACCGCTGACGACGTTGGGGCAAAAAACGCTCGCTTACAAGCAAACGTCGATGAAAAGGGACAAAGCCTGGCACCGCGTTAACCGGTCTTGGCGGCCAGCTGCCCTTCTTTGGGGCACTGGGCTTGTTGTCGCGGCTGTTGCCAGCTTTGTGACAAAAGCCCCCCAAACACCCGTGACGGTTGAAAATCTGCTGCGTGTGAGCGAGGCTCTTGTCCCCACATTTGCTACCAATGCTTTCTTTGCGACGGGGGTAGCGATGGGGGTTTGGGGACAGGTCAGAAATAGGGCCTATAAAGAGTATGCGCGCCATCGAGAGGCTCTTAATCCGCTTCGAAATGAATGTGTGGCGGCTTTGGCAGATGTTGCGGGTCTTTATCCTGACATGCATCCTCAGCAGATTGTCGATCTCGCGCTGGCGCGGGCCGAGGCCGATCGAACCGACGCCGACGTTCAAAAAAAGAAAAAAGACCTTCGCGAAGGCAAAGAAGAAAAGCATTCCTTAGGCCGTCTTACTCTTGCTGGCATTGCGACAGGAGCTGTCGCGACGGCCCTGCCCTATTTCTTCCCAGCTTTTGCGCCCGTTTTTACGGCTGTGGCTTCGCTGTGTAACTTGACGACGCTCGGCATGGCGGTTCTTTGGGGCGGCAGCCATTTCTGGGTTAAGCATGTGCGCACAGGCCTTAAACAGGCGACGCACACGCAACAAACGGCCCAAAAATATCTTCGCGAACAGATCCGAAGAATGGACGTCATTCCTTCGGTGCAAAACACGCCGTACGCCAAAGCAGGCCTTGAGCCTTTTCTTGATTGGAATGATGCCGCGCCTGCCGTGGCGCAAAGGCTGCCTGTTCGGAAACTTGGTAATCATCCGGCGGCTTATATGCGCCGTCGGCGCGGTCTGCGCCCGGCTAGTCCCGCGGTTTCATAAGACCTGGCGAACTTCCTGAACTTCGGGAATGTAATAGCGCAGCAGTCTTTCAACGCCCATTTTCAGCGTCGCCGTCGCACCGGGGCAGCCCGCGCAAGCGCCGCGCAGGCGTAAATAGACAATCCCCTCCTCAAAGCGGACAAAGGCGATATCGCCGCCATCTTGGGCAATCGCCGGGCGCACGCGCGTATCTAACAAGTCTTTGATTTGAATAACAATAGCGTCGTCGATGGTCGAGCAGGATTCAACGGGCGCGGCCTCATCGGCCAAAATAGGCTGATCGCTGAGAAAATGGTTCATCAGCACTTCAAGAACAAGCGGGCGCAGGACATTCCAGTCTTGGCCTTCCAGGCGCGTGACGGTCAGAAAGTCGGGCGCAAGCAGGATATTGTCGATGCCGTCAAGCTCGAACAAAGCCGCCGCCAAGGGCGAAGCTGACAAATCGTCGCCGCGGGCAAAGGATAAAGCCGCCCTGTCGCCTAAAATCGTGCGGCTGGGCAAGAACTTCATCGTATGGGGATTGGGCGTGTCTTCGGTTTGGATGAACATGGCTTTCCTCTCTTCCCTTCCCTTATGTGGGCATAAAGAGGCGGCGGGTCAAGTGGTTTGCGCAAAGCACCAAAGCAGCTTATAAGGGGGGCATGACGGATCAACCTATCTATTTTGTGACCGGCGCGACAGGTTTTGTCGGCGCGGCTGTGGCGCGGGCTTTGCAAAAGCAAGGCGCGGCCTTGCGTCTTTTGTGCCGGGCGGGAAGCGCGCGTCAAAACATCCAAGGCCTTGAGAACGCTGAAATTATAACAGGCGATCTGGGCGATCCCGGTAGCTATGAAAACGCGCTGCCCGGCTGCGCCGGTGTGTTTCACGTGGCGGCTGATTACCGTATTTGGGTCCCCGATCCCGCGCGGATGAATGCCATTAATATCGACGGCACCGCCGCCCTTTTAACCAAGGCCCAAGCCGCGGGGGTGCCGCGCATGGTCTATACCAGCTCGGTCGCAACTTTGGGGCTTCACAAAGACGGCACGCCTGCCGATGAAAATCTGCCTGTCTCGCTTGAAAACATGGTTGGCGTTTATAAACGCTCGAAATTCTTGGCTGAAGAGCGCGTTCGGACGCTGGTCCGTGACCAAGGCTTGCCTTGCGTGATTGTCAATCCGTCGACCCCAATTGGCCCCGGCGATGTCAAGCCAACGCCAACGGGGCGTATTATTTTGGATGCCGCGCGAGGAAAAATCCCGGCTTTTGTCGATACGGGGCTGAATGTCGTTCATGTCGATGACGTGGCGGCGGGTCATCTCTTGGCCTTTGAAAAAGGTCGCGTGGGCGAACGCTATATCCTGGGCGGTGACAACCTGGGGTTGAGTGAAATCCTTCAAATCGTCGCGGCCCATGTTGGGCGTCGGGCGCCCACGCTTAAATTGCCGCGTGGGCCTCTTTATCCGCTGGCGCTGGGGGCCGAGATTTGGGGCCGCCTAACGGGCAAAGAGCCGTTATTGACTTTGGATGGGCTGCGGATGTCTCGGAAAAAGATGTTCTTTACGGCGGCCAAGGCTCAACAGGATTTGGGCTATACCGCGCGCCCCGGGGCGCAGGCCATTACCGACGCCATCGATTGGTTTGCCGCGCATGGCTATATGGGGTAAGACTGCTTGAAACCCTCCTTCGCTTTCTAACGCAATCGTATCGCTATGACGCTTTCTTTGCTTTTGACCTCTTTCTGCGCGGCTGGCTGGCTGTATCTGGCCTTTTTCAATGGCAAGTTTTGGGCCCCTTTGCTGCCAAACGCCAATGCCCCCGCGCCTGCCGCTTGGCCGCGCGTCTCGATCATTGTGCCTGCCCGCAATGAAGCGGCGATTTTGCCCGAGACCTTGCCATCGTTGTTGGCGCAAAATTATCCGGGGTCCTTTCAGGTTATTTTGGTGGACGACCACAGCACGGATGGCACCGCCGACGTCGCCAAAGCGTTAGCGGCGAAAGCGGCAGACCGTTTGGTGATTGTCAGCGCCCCCGATCTCCCCAAAGGGTGGAGCGGCAAAGTCGCGGCCATGCAAGCCGGTGTCGCCGCCGCGCAAAGCGATTATATTTTGTTTACAGACGCGGATATTCGGCACGATCTTCACAGCTTGCAACGGCTTGTGGAGCATGCCTTGGATAGCAAGTTGGATCTGACATCGCGGATGGTTCAGCTTCAAACGCATTATGCTGTCGAAAAGTTTTTGATCCCGGCGTTTGTCTTCTTTTTTGCCATGCTTTACCCCTTCCGCAAGGCGAATAATCCGCGCGACAACGTTGCGGCAGCGGCGGGCGGGACCATGCTGGTTCGGCGGCAGGCGCTTGAAAACGCGGGCGGGCTTGCAAAAATCAAAGGCGCTTTGATCGACGATTGTGCTTTGGCGCGCTTGATCAAAGATCATGGCGGCGACCATGGCGCGCTGGGGCGCATTGAGCTGACCCTGACGCACGATATCTTAAGCCTGCGCCCCTATCCGCACTTGATGGATATCGTCAATATGATCGCGCGGACGGCTTATACGCAGTTGGCCTATAGCCCGCTTAACTTGCTGGGCTCGATCTTGGCGCTTTCTTTATTGTTTTTAGCGCCTGTTATCTTACCGCTGACGATCAATTGGCAGGACGGGACCATTGCTTATCTGTGTTGGTTGGCGATGGCGGCGCTTTATGCGCCGATGGTCCGGTTTTTTGGGCTTTCATGGTTCTGGGCTTTGACGTTGCCTGCCGCCGCTGTCGTTTATATGGCAGGGACCGTTTTATCGGCGCTTCGTTATGCGCGGGGCCAAGGGGGGCAATGGAAAGGCCGTCATCAGGCCGGTCAGGCAAAAACAAAATAATCATGTGGTTGTGAAATGAGCGAAACAAAAACAGAAGCCGTAGAGACTCCGAGCGGAAAAGAGGCCTCGGGCGAGAACTTTCCAGTCGGGTCTTTTTTGATCCGCAAAGATCTGCGGCCCGATGTTCACGCCTATTATCTTTTCGCGCGCGGGGCCGACGATATCGGCGATAACCCGCTTTTAGACGCCAACGACAAAATTGCGCGGCTGGATCTGTTTGAAAAAACACTGCTGACGCCGGGCGAAGATGCTGTGGCGGCTGCCGTTCCGCTGCGCGAGACGATCATGCGCCGCGCGTTGGACCCCGCGCTGGGCACAGATCTTCTTGTCGCCTTTAAGCGCGATGCCGTCAAACGGCGCTATGAAAACTGGGGCGAGCTTTTAGATTATTGCCGCTATTCGGCCAATCCCGTTGGGCGTTTTCTTCTCGATTTGCATGGCGAGTCGCGCGACACATGGCCTGCGGGCGATGCTTTATGCACGGCGCTGCAAATCATCAATCATATTCAAGACTGCGCCGACGATTATCGCGAATTAGACCGCGTTTACATTCCGCTGGATATGCTGGCAAGCCACGGCGGCGATCCGGCGATGCTGTCGGGCGCGGCTTCAACGCCTGCCTTGCGCGCGACGCTAGACGACATGATCGCCAAGACCGAGCCGTTGTTGGCGCAAGCGCTGACCTTGCCGCCGATGATCAAAAGCAAAGGCCTTCGGATGGAGGTTTCCGTCATTGCGACATTGGCCGCGCGTTTGATTTCTCTTTTGAAAAAGCGCGACCCGTTGTGCGAGCCGATGAAACTGTCCAAGCTCTCGGTCCTGATGGGGACGCTTCAAGGCATTGGCCGCGCCATCTTTTAACACAGGAATATGGAATGTCTCAGTCGCCTCCTTCTCTTTCCGAAGCCAAAAAAACCGTCCGCGCTTGCGTAAAAGCCGCGCGGACGTCTTTTGGCGCAGGCATGGCGATATTGCCCGCGCCGCGCCGCGAAGGCATGTACGCGCTTTACGCTTTTTGCCGGATTGTCGACGATATTGCCGACGACGATGGTGCGACCGAAGCCCAGCGTCAGGCCGATTTGAACCTGTGGCGCGTCCGTATCAAAGACCTGTTTGAAAAAGACATAACAGCCGATGCGGTCACGGTGGCTTTGCGTCCGGCCATTGCCGCCTATGGCCTTGTCCAGGACGATTTTCAAGCCATCATCAACGGGATGGAAATGGATGCAGGCGCACCGATCGTCGCGCCATCGTTTGATCTGTTGGATTTGTATTGCGACCGTGTCGCCAGCGCCGTTGGACGCGCCAGCGTTCGAATTTTTGGTGACGGCAGTCCGACGGCTTTAGAGCTGGCATACCATCTGGGCCGCGCTTTTCAGCTGACCAATATCTTGCGCGACATAGCCGAAGATGCCGCGCGCGGACGCCTTTATCTGCCGCGCGAACTTTTAGAAAAACACGGCGTTGTTTGGGACGATTTACAGGCTTTGATCGACCATCCGCATTTGCCGCTTGTTGGCCGTGACTTGGCCCAGCATGCCAGCATCCATTTTGCCGCGGCAGATGCCGCGATGGCGCGCTGTTTGCCCATGGCGATGCGTCCGGCCAAAATCATGCGCGCCTATTACGGGGCCATTTTTAATGGATTGTTGATCCAGGATTGGCGCGCGCCGCGGACGCGGGTTGCGCTTGGTAAAGCGAAGAAAATAGCTATTCTTTCGCGTGCCCTTCTACGTTCTTATTTTTCAAAAAAGGTTTAACCGCTTATGGCTGAGCCCAGACAAATCCACATCATTGGCGCTGGCCTTGCTGGCCTTTCAGCGGCGCTTCAGCTTTCTTTGTTGGGCGAGCGCGTGACGCTTTACGAATCCACCAATTGGGCTGGCGGACGCTGTCGCTCTTACTACGACCGCAAGCTCGCTTGCCGGATTGATAACGGCAATCACCTTGTCTTGTCGGGTAACGTGGCCGTTCAAGATTATTTGGCTTTGTCGGGCGCTGCCGACACCATGCAGCTTTTAGACAAGCCCATTTTCCCCTTTATGGATCTGGAAACGGGCGAGCGCTGGACCTTGCAAATGAACGAAGGCGTCGTCCCTTGGTGGATTTTTGACGCCAAGCGCCGCATTCCCGGCACCAAGGCATCGGATTATCTTTCTGTGTTGAAGATGATGCGCGCGGGTGGCGACCAAACAGTTGCCGAAGCTTTGAACACCAATCCGGTTTTGTTCCGCCGCTTTTGGGAGCCGTTAGCCGTCGCGACCCTGAACACCGAAACCGAAAATGCTTCAGCCGCTTTGCTGGCAAACTTGCTTAGCCAAAGCTTCAGCGCTGGCGGCAAAGCTTGCCAGCCGATGATCCCCAAGGAAGGGCTGTCGGAAAGCTTTGTCAACCCGTGCCTTGCCAAACTTGCCGAAAAAGGGACAGCGGTGCGCTTTAATACGCGCCTGACTGAAATCAAAGCAGCGGACAAAACCATCCAGCAGCTTGTTTTTGACAAAGAAACCGTCGATGTCGCGCCGCAAGACTGGGTTATCCTGGCGACGCCCGCTTGGATCGTAAACGATTTGTTGCCCGAGATCGAAACGCCCAACGCCTTTCGCGGCATTTTAAATGCGCATTTCAAGATCGAGGTTCCCAACAATCCGGCCGGATTTACGGGCCTTGTGGGCGGGATCGCCGAATGGGTTTTTGTCAAACCCGGCATCGCGTCGGTGACGATCAGCGCGGTAGACCGTTTCAAAGAATACCCGCACGAAGATTGGGCTGTTTCCATTTGGAACGATCTCGCCAAACTGTTCGATTTGGACCCGGCGAAGGTTCCTGAATGGCGCATCGTGCGCGAAAAACGCGCGACTTTTGCGGCGACGGCGGCCCAGAATGCGCGTCGTCCTCGCGCTTATATCGACTGGACAAACCTAGCGCTTGCAGGCGATTGGACTGATACGTCGCTGCCATCGACAATTGAAGGCGCCATCCGCTCCGGCGTTAAAGCTGCGCAAATTCCCTTGCGCTGGAAGGATTAACGATAATATTTCTGTACAGAATTCTTCCCTTTTCTTTTTGAAACCAATTCGATAGGATGAAGATAAGTTATTTTATCAATGGGTATTGTTATGTTTGACCCCTATAGTGCCTATTATTTATATGAACCGACACAGCCTTTGCCACGAAGGCCTTTGGGTCCTTCAACAGGCTGCTTTTCCGCTTGCTCGATCATCGATTTGCCTGGAAACCGCACGCGCCGCATCGATCAGATGCATGTTGGCGATGCCGTTTGGTCGTGGGATCACCAGCGTCTTCAGCGTGTTAAAGCTTATGTTGAAAAGGTCATTTGTAAATCGTCGTTACTTTTGTGGCGTGTTGATTTTGATGATCAAATAGAGGCTCTCTATGGAACGGGCGAACATCTTGTTCTCGGTATTATGGGGTGGAAGCGTCTTCAGAATCTGAAGGCACGTGATTTTCTTTTGTATCTTGGAACGGACAAGCCGGATTTAGCTGCTGTCAATTCGGTCCTGTCAATTGCGGGAACCTCGCCAGTCTATAATTTAATCACGACAGGACCGCAGAACTATATCGTCAATGGGTTCGTGGCGAATAATTATAATCATTTTCCGCTTGTTCGCCGCTTTATGCGCCGCGGTGCTCGCCTGATCGAAAAAGTCACGAAGAATCGCCGAATACCCGTATGCTGTCCGGTGCCTTAAAAATATAAAGCCCGCCGTTTTATTGATCTAAAGACGTAACAGGCGCAAAGCGCGGTTGGCGTCGTCCATTGACATCGACTTCTTCAAAAAACATAACTTTGGGGCGAACCCAAATCTGTTTATCGCCATATTGAGCTTGATAGATCACCATCTCTTCAAGCGTTTCGCTGTGTTTGGCATAACCAATCAACGCATAAAGCTGGCCTTTGTAATGCCGATAAAGTTGCATCACCTTGTCTCCTCAAACAGGGCCGCGAGTTGCTCGGTCATCGTGCCGCCAAGTTGCTCGGCATCGGATATTGTCACAGCCCGGCTGTAATAGCGTGTCACGTCATGACCGATACCGATCGCGGCAAGTTCAACTGGTTTCGTCTTTTCAATCCAAGCGATAACGGATTTTAGATGTTCATCTAAATAATTTTGAGGATTAACGGCCAGCGTCGCATCGTCAACCGGCGCGCCATCCGATATCACCATCAAAATCTTGCGACGCTCAAGACGTCCGCGCAGACGCTGGCAAGCCCACAGCAAAGCCTCGCCATCGATATTTTCTTTTAACAGGCCCTCGCGCAGCATCAGGCCCAAATGGCGGCGCACCCGTCGCCATGGGGCATCGGCGGCCTTGTAAACAATATGGCGCAGTTCGTTGAGACGACCCGGAAACGTCGGACGATCGGCGCGCAACCAGTCTTCGCGGGCGCGGCCCCCTTTCCAGGTGCGCGTGGTAAAGCCCAAAATCTCGACCTTGACGCCGCAACGCTCTAACGTGCGCGCCAAGATATCGGCACTGATAGCGGCCAAGGTGATCGGGCGACCGCGCATCGATCCTGAATTGTCTATAAGCAAGGTCACGACGGTATCGCGGAAGGTTGTCTCTTTTTCCTGCTTAAAGGATAAAGGCTGAAGCGGGTTTGTTACGACACGCGCCAATTTCGCCGCGTCGAGAATACCTTCCTCTAAATCGAAATCCCAACTGCGCAATTGCTCGGCCTGCAAGCGGCGTTGCAGACGGTTGGCCAAGCGCGTGATCGAGCGGCGCCAGCGCCGGACCTGTCGATCCAACAAGCCACGTAGATGCGCCAGCTCAGCCGGATCGCATAACTGATCGGCTTCGACCGTTTCATCGTACAACGACGTGAAAATCCGATAGGTTGTTGGCGGGGCCAAATAATCGGTAAAGCTATCACTTTCGTCCGGCATGCCACCATCAGACTCGGGCGACGGCTTATCTTGTTCTTCTGTCGCGGCGTCTTCATCGGCGTCTGTTGTAGCCGACGCTTGCCCCTCGTCTTCGCTTTCTTGCGCGGCTTCGTCTTGATCCGGCGCATCCTCATCGGGATCGGATGGTTTGGGCGCTGGTTCACTGTCTGGATCGTCAGCTTCCGGCGGGACAAAAGACAGTGTTTCAAGCAAGCGCAATGCAATTTGACCAAAGGCCGATTGATCCGACAAGGACGCGGCCAGACCATCCATAAACGGCCCGCCTTTTTCGTACAGATAAGTGCGCCACAGGGCCGCGGCTTGGGTAGCACCCGCTGGCAACGCGCGGCCTGAAAAATGTTGTAAAGCTAATAGATGAACGGCCTCGGCAGCAGGGATCTGCATCATGACGGTCGCTTTGTCCCATCCGGCTTGCGCGACTTTATGCTCATAGAAGATCTGCATGTTGCGGAGCGCTCCTGATAAGGAGCGTCCGCCAAAGGCCTCACAACGCGCCCTCTCAAGCGCGTCAAAAACGGCCCGCGCCGTTGGGTTTTGCGGCGCTTGCGTCGCGGCCAGATCTGGAGAATGAAAAGCATAAAAAAAGGCCGCACTGTCGGCTGCGCCGCGGGCTTCAAAAAGGCTTTGAGGATCGCAATCAGGCGGAATGTCGGGAAGCTTGACCCGCCCTAATGGCGAAAACCCCGTTGTTGTCGAAAACGCAACTTCAAGATCCGGTTTGCGGCCAAGCGCTTTCAGCGTCACGGCTAGCGCACGCTTTAAAATATCCGATTTATCTTCGCGCCCGCTCATACCTTTTTCAGACAAAGTCTGTAAGTTCGACGTCAAAGCAGCGTTGATAAAACTCGGCAATAACGGGGCGCTCGGTCTCGTCGCATTTGTTGAGGAAGCTAAGTTGGAAAGCTGTTTCCAAATCGCCGAATATTTGGCTGTTTTCGGCCCATGTCATGACGGTGCGCGGCGACATGACGGTCGAGATATCGCCGTTCATGAAGGCCTGTCGTGTTAGACCTGCCAGAGCCACCATGGCGCGGATCTGTTCCTTGCCTTCCGGTGTCGCAAAGGCGGGAACTTTGGCAAGGACGATTTCCTCTTCCTCTGCGGCAGGCAGATAGTTAAGCGTTGTGACGATGCTCCAACGATCCATCTGCCCTTGATTGATTTGTTGGGTGCCGTGATAAAGCCCGGTCGTGTCGCCAAGCCCGACCGTGTTGGCCGTTGCAAAAAGGCGAAAAGAAGGATGCGGCGTAATGACGCGCGTTTGATCCAGCAGCGTCAGTTTGCCTTCGACTTCCAAAATACGTTGAATAACAAACATAACATCAGGGCGGCCCGCGTCGTATTCGTCGAAAACAAGAGCCGCCGGACGTTGGAGCGCCCAAGGCAAAATGCCTTCTTTATATTCGGTGATTTGTTTGCCGTCGCGCAAGACAATGGCGTCTTTGCCGATCAAATCGATACGGCTGATGTGACTATCCAGATTGATGCGCAAACAAGGCCAATTCAATCGCGCGGCCACTTGCTCAATATGCGTCGATTTGCCTGTGCCATGATACCCCTGCACCATGACGCGTCGATTGTGTGCAAAGCCAGCTAAGATCGCGAGGGTTGTTTTTTTGTCGAACCGATAGGCTTCGTCTATATCGGGGACATGCTCACGCGGTGCGGAAAAGGCCGGGACTTTCATTTGGCTATCGATGCCAAAAACGTCGCGCACGGATACGGTTGTGTCGGGCATCGCTTTATCTGTTTGCGTAGATCCCAAGTTTTTAGTCATCAGGCGGCCCTTTCCAGCCATTCATCAAGTGTTTTATAGGCCTCGACAATAGTCTTTAAGCGTTCTTCGTTTGCGCGCGAACCATTATTTGTGTCGGGATGGAAGCGTTTGACAAGATCCCGGTAACGACCTTTGACTTTTTCTGTCGTTACAGGCGGCGTCAGACCTAACACCCCCATAGCCTTTTTGTATTTCGGTGCGATGACTTCTTCGGCTGGCGCCGTGTGCGGCTGAGAAGATGCTGTAGAAACCGAGCCGAAAGGCCAGCTTGGTCTTTCCCAAACGAAGTCGTATTTTAACTGTTTTTCGATCTGGGCGGGGGCAAAACCGTCAAAATAATCCCAAGCCGCGTTATAAAGACGGATATGTTCAAGACAAAACCAATAAAAGCCTTTTTCCCCCCGCGCGCGCGGCGCTTTATAAGCGGCAACGGCTTGGCATGATTCTGCATCGCAACAAGTACCCGGATATGAGGCGGGTGCCCGCTTAATTTCAAAAGGCTTTGGCATGGAGGTCTGATAACCATTTTACAAGTTTATGTAAAGACATATCATTATATGGTGTGATTGTTTCTTGCATTTAATGCCACTGATTTTTTTTTATAGTTGCTGTTTTGTTTAAAAGGCTTTATTATTGTATATGATTTTAATTTCCGAGTATTATAATTTTCTAATCTATAAAGGATCAAATCGTTTCGCCGCCCTACGAACCCGAATAATGATTCCGACCGAACACAACCCAAAGTTGTAAATCCGTGCCGCCATTGCCTAAAATAAAGCCTTGCAGACATATAATATATTGATAAACATGATATAATTTCTTTACATTTTTTCTCTTGATAAACCTATACGTGTGTATATCATGGTTAACATACTTTCACTTCGCCCCTGAAAGGTTGCACATGATCCTCTCACCACTTTCAAAATCGCCCTTTCCCCCCGAACAGCAACAGGCCGGTTCGACGATGGATGCGAATGCGTTCAAACAGGAAAATAACGCGATGCTTCAACAGTCTCCATCTCAGACACGCGCTTCAAGCAGTTTAATCAGCCGCAATGTCACGGTAAAAAATCACCGGACCAGTGTGCGCCTTGAGCCGGAAATGTGGTCTGCGTTGCGTGAACTTTGCATGCGTGAACATCTTAGTATTCACGATATCGCGACAGCCGTATCAGAGCGTAAACCAGCCAACACATCACTGACGGCCGCTTTGCGCGTCTTTATTATGGCGTACTTCCGCGCCGCCGCGACAGAGGATGGTCATTCAAAGGCTGGGCACGGCCCCGGCGGTGCTTTTATGTCTGCGTGGGGGCGTCCCTCTGTTATCGGTTCATCAGCAAAAATAAGGGATTTTGCTCAACCCATGCGCCGCTTTACAAGTATTGTGACAAGATAATCACTCTTTTCACTTCTTCCTCTGAAGCTTCAAGCTTCGCCTTGTCTAGGCGCACTTCCTTCCATTAAAAGAAGAAAGGAAAGAGCTTTTCATTAGGCTCTCCTTTCTTCTACCTCGCTTTTCTTCTCTTCCCTCTCGGAGATGTCAGACATGTTCACCAAAGCCCGTACGCTGTTGCTCGCGACAACGGCCCTCAGCTTTCTTGCGGTTTCTCCTGCGTTAGCCGCGGATGCCAAAACAAACGAAGCGATTGAATCCTTGAAAAAACAGGTTGAGATGCTTCAAAAGCAGTTGGATGCTTTGCAAACCCAGCAGCAACAGCAGGCCGTTGATGTCAAGGAAACGCAGCAAGTTGCGCAGGCGGCAGAGGCTTCAGCTAAAAAGGTCGAAGGCTTATCGGACGCTAAAGAAGTCCTTCCCGGCGTGAAGCTCAAAGTTGGTGGCTTTGTCGGCGTCGATGGCATTTGGCGCGATAAAAATCAGTCTTCTGACACGACGTCAGGCTATTCGACGATTCCCTATAATAACAGCGTCAATGCGCACCAGCATGAATTCCGTGGCTCAGCGCGTTCCTCGCGCCTCTCCTTATTGGCTGAAGGCAAGCCCGATCAAGAAATGACGCTGAATGCCTATTTCGAAACGGACTTCTTGCAATCCGGTACGTCGTCGAACTCGGTTCAGACAAACAGCTATGTGCCGCGTATTCGCCAAGGTTACGCCTCGTTCGATCAAAGCGATTGGGGCTTCCACGTTCTGGGCGGTCAGGCTTGGAGCATGCTGACGATGACACAAGTCGGCATTACCGAGCGTAAAGAAGCTTTGCCGAACGTCATCGATTCAGCTTATGTCCCCGGCGTCTTGTATGATCGCAACGCTCAGATCCGTTTTGTCAAAAGCTTTGACGACAAAAAAGTCAATGTTGGCCTTTCACTGGAAAGCCCGCAAACCAATTTGTCTGGCGTAACGGTTCCGACGACAATCTTGACGGCAACCAGCACAGGCGGCAGTTCATTGAACTCGACCGGTCAGTATTCGACAGATGTTGCGCCGGATATCATTGCCAAGGTCGCGGTCGATCCCGGCTATGGTCACTATGAAGTCTTTGGTATGACGCGCTTCTTCCACGATAATTTGAATGCGCATTACGACAACAACGTGGCGACAGGCTATGGCGTTGGCGTTGGCGCTTTCTTGCCGGTCATCGACAAGAAATTGGAAGTCTTGGGAACCTTTATGGCAGGCAAAGGCATCGGCCGTTACAGCGCGGGGCAGTTGCCGGATATCGCGTTTAAACCCAATGGCGATATCATTCCATTGTCGCAGATGTCGGCTTTTGTTGGCCTTGTTGGTCATCCAACCAAAAGCTTGGATCTGTACCTGTATGCCGGGGCCGAAAAGGTCATGCGTGAAGATTGGAACAGCAATAGCTACGGGTATGGAAGCCTGACAAGGAATACGGCTGGCTGTTATACGCAAGGCTCGACAACCTGCGACGCTCAAACCAAGATGCTGATGGGTATCAGCCCCGGCTTCTGGGCCAAGGTTTACGAAGGCAATTATGGGAACCTGAAAGTTGGTGCCCAATACGAGTTGTATCGTAAAGACGCTTTCAGCGGCGCGAACGATTACACGCCGCATGCCTTTGAAAACATTGTCATGACAACGTTCCGTTATTCGCCGTTCTAATAAGGACGATGTTTATCGGAAAAAAGGGGCCTCCGTCGGGGGCCCCTTTTTTATTGGAGAGTTGATCGTTCTTATTTCTTTTTAGGTGCTTCCAGACCAAACAACTCATAATAATCGGCACGCTCTTGCCAGCGTTCATCGACTTGGACATCTAAAAACAGGTGGACCGGGCGCTGAAGCGCTTCCATCAATTCGGCGCGCGCAGCCGAGCCGATGGCCTTGATGCGGCTTCCGCCTTTGCCTAGAACAATCTGGCGGTGGTTTGATTTTGTCACCACAATGCGTTGCCGGATCAGAACGCTGCCGTCGTCGCGCTCTTCCCACGCTTCAGGAAGGACGGTTGCCTGATAGGGCAATTCTTCCTGCAGTTGGAGAAGGCATTGCTCGCGCGTTGTTTCCGCGGCCAACAAACGTTCGGGCACATCGGTAAGTTGGTCATCGGGATAAAGCCAAGCGCCTTGCGGCATCTTGTCTTTGAGGTATTTCTTTAAATCAGCCACGCCGTCGCCTGTTTTGGCTGAGATCATAAAAATAGCGTCGAAATCGGCCAACCCCTGCATGGTTTGAGCAAGCGGCAGTAGATCTGGCCGCGCGACTTGATCGATTTTGTTGAGAACAAGCGCAACTTTTTGCTGGCGACGCGCCAAAGCCTCTAAGATTTCTTCCGTCTTTGCGTTAGGTTGGCGCTGCGAGGCATCGACCAATAGAAGCACCGCATCGGCGCCTTCCAGACTTTCCCATGCGGCATTGACCATCGCTTTATCGATGCGCGCTTTGGGTTTGAAGATGCCGGGCGTATCGATCAAGCCAATTTGCGTTTCCTCATCCGTCAAAATGCCAAGAACGCGCATGCGGGTGGTTTGCGCTTTTTGCGTGACGATCGAAAGCTTTTCGCCCAACAGGCGGTTTAAAAGCGTCGATTTTCCGGCATTCGGCGCGCCGATCAAAGCGGCAAACCCTGCTTTTGTTGATACCTGATTTTCCATGCGGTTTATAAATCCTGTCATTCAGTTAGATATGGCGTGATAACGGCCCAACGTTTCAGTTTGTCTTCTTGTTTCATGCCTGCAAAAGCAGGGCTTGTCGATGGCAAAACCATAATTTGGCATGTCGAAAGGGTTTCTATCATCTTTGAATGAACGTGCCGTTGAAAAAGATCATAGGCTTTACGCCCATTCAGAAAAACAGCTTTAATCTGTCTGTGAGCAGAAAAAAACGAAGAAAAATCGTTAACTTGAACAGATGACGGGGTTATGGCGCTATCAAGCGATCCCTGTCGTTCACAGGCTTTCAGCACATCCCATAAGGCAATTCCGGCTTGGGCCAGCCTTTGGGTGCGCGCGTGATAAGGCAAAGCGACCGGAATGCCTACGAGCTTGTCCATGATCGGCCAAAATAAATTGCGGGGATGCGCGTAATATTGCTGTTGCTTCAAGGATTCCACACCTGGCATGCTGCCAAGAATAAGTACCTGTGCCTTGCGGGGCGCAATGGGAGGAAATCCGCATAACATCGCTGTCATTAAGGCTCAATCGTTATTCCAATGGGAACAAAGTACTGCTTCGGGCCAGCTTGGACAATAAGCCCCTTTTTGCGCGATGGGGACCCATTGTTGGGGGGCTAGCGACCGATATATTCGACCGCGCCATCATCAAGTGGATGCATAAAGCGCTTCCTCGCGGACCAATCCAGGGCATAATGGCTGTCTTTTATCGTTAAAAGAAAATGCCCCCCCCTTCTTTCATTAACCATTAAAAATTGAATGCAAATATTTCATTTCTTCTCATTAAGTCATATAGTCCGGTTTCCATATGTCATATTTTAGTGTGAAGAAAATGCGTTATCAGGATATCGAATTTCAAAAGAAGTTTGCGGCTGTTTTCCTACCGCAATCACAGTCTTTGTGTTTTTTCAAATCTAACTTCAATTCAATCACGCGGCATTATGTTTTGTGGCTTGAGCAAAACACCGCCAAAGAACTGTGCAAAAGAGATCTTCACTCTATCGATGATCATTACCGCTTCGATGACAATGTTTCATTATTTCGGGTTCACGCCGCACCATCCTGTCGCTTAAATCTTCCTTATGTTGGTTATTGGAGCGGCGAGCTTCGCTTTATCAATGGAAGGCATAGAGCGCGGACCTTGATTGATTTTGGCGCGCGATACGTTCCATTTGATATTGAAGAAGCCTCGTTAAAGGAGATGGCTCAAGATGGGATCAAACTTGATTATTTTGAAACGATACAATCTTTTTCTGACCGGCTGGCGCCAACCCTTCGTTATGCCGATCGCGAATTTGATCCTGTTATCAATACTTATAAACAAGCGTTTCCCAAACGAATGTCTATGGAGAACGTCATAGAAACCGCGCGCCTGCATTTGAAGCTGCTCAATTTTGATATAAAAAATATGGTGCAATTAGAGAGCACGCTTTCTGTTCTCAATCGGCACCAAGAGCTAAAAATGTATCAAGACCAGGCCTATATCCACAACGAAATCCTGTGGTACAGAGACGCCTTACATATAGCGCTTCCAGCTTTTGTTTCTTTGAAACATCAAGGTGTCGTGCAGTGGCCCAAGAATGCGCCGTTTCCTGCCTATATCGGCGGCCCGCCCAACGGAATGACGCCAGAAGAGGCTGTCAAAGATTGGGCTCAAAAACTACCTGTTCCTGTTCGCTTGGGGCGGCTTTCAAATGCCAATACGCCAAGATGAGAACTTTGCACCGGGCTACTTTGGGGGGGCCTATGTATATAGTGTTTAGGGGAAGCTTATTTGAGTTTGGCTTATTACTACGCGCAAAAAATGATTGGAAAAATGCAGATGCTTCCGCTGAAAAAGCGACAACAAACGGAATAAAACCAGAATCTTCTTTTCTTGAAGCCATTCAAGCACACAAAGCGGACTTAAAAAAGCAATGAGGTACGTAGATCGCTTGAACTTGATCTGTCCAAGAACCTTGACATTTATTTTGCAAAAAAGGTTCGAAAGATTTTTCTTGTTACAAGTAATCCGCATAAACAACTGCAAGCAATTAATATGAAAACAATATCTTGCGGCCCAACGACGCCTCGTCGAATAGAAATAACAAGCACCGATAGGCCCGCACCAAGAAAATAGAGACTGCATATAAAAATGAGCCACCACCCGTAGAACACGCCCCTTTTATTGTGAATAAGGGCTTGTATCCCGAGAACAAATATCACGCCAAAACAAGCCCCCACGCTAATGAATTGAATGGATGTCCAATCCAAGGGTGGTTGCGATCCATTTGCAATGTCTAGGCCTAATTGTCCGGTGAACAGGCCAAAGCTTACGGCAAGTATAATAAGCAGTATTTTTATATTTTTTCTAAACCAAACATTTATCGCAAATAGGTTTGTGAATGTGTCCATTGTAGCCTTCTTCGCTGGCGGTCTGATTCTAATTGTGACAAACTTATTATAAGGTCTTCCCTAGGGGTTATAAAAAAATGAGCTTAGCTCGCTTTTTGATCCTTCACTTCAGTAACATCGTCCTCACTTTCAAATCCTCATCGCAGGGGCGGCTTAGGCTTCACAAGCCTATCTATTATAAAATCCATTGGTATCATTTCCCTTCTGATGTAAAATCATTTGGGTTCTTGCCTTTTTCTTTCACACCCCCTCCCCACTCAGTCCGAAGAGGATTTCCATGTTAGAAGGATTCAAAAAATTCATTCTGCGCGGTAACGTCGTCGATCTTGCGGTCGGCGTCATTATTGGCGCGGCATTCGGTGCTATCGTCAAATCAATGGTCGAGGATGTCGTCACGCCGCTGATCGGTCTTGCAGGCGGTGCGCCAGATTTTTCCGCCATTAAGCTTGGCCCGGTCAAGCTTGGCAATTTCGTCAATGCGCTTGTCAATTTTGTCATTCAGGCGGGGGTCGTCTATTTCGTCGTCGTTCTTCCCGTCAACAAGCTGCTCGACAAGTTCAGATCTCCTGATGCTCCTGTTCTGACGACAGACCAAAAGCTTTTGACGGAAATTCGTGATCTGCTTCAATCAAAATCACCTCAATCATAAGGAGCCATGCCATGTGGAAGAAAATAGCTATCGGTTCCGGCATTCTTGTCATCCTTCTGGCCATCGCTGGAAATTATCTTTGGTCGAACCTCGACTCCATCATCAAAACCGCTGTCAACAAATACGGCAGCGAAGCAACGCAAACGACCGTACACCTTGGCAGCGTCAAGATGTCTTTGGCCTCAGGCGAAGGTAGCTTGGGCGATCTGAGCGTTGGAAGCCCAAAGGGCTTTTCAGCGGACAAAGCACTTTATCTTGGCACGATCTCGGTGAAGCTTGATACGAAGTCTGTGACGGGAACGGGCCCCATCGTCATCAAACAGATTGTGATCGATAAGCCTCAGATCACATATGAGGTCACGGCCTCGGGCGACAGTAATTTGCAGACGATTGCGCATAACGCCCAGAATTATGCCAACAGCTTCGGCGCAGAGAAAAAAGCGGCCGAGCCGAAACAAGATGAGAAGACGTCTTCAACGGAAAAAGCGCCAGGACGCAAAGTTATCATCGAAAGCTTGGAGATTACCAATGGCCAGATTGCCATTACGCAGCCTTTACTAAAAGACAAACAGCTCGCCGCCGCCTTGCCGACGATTCATCTCAACAATATCGGCAAGAGCAATGGCGGGGCATCGCCTGCCGAAGTTGCTGAAGTTCTGCTTGGCGTGATCACGCAAAGCGCCTCGCAGGTGGCGACGGCCAGCCTGACCAAAGAACTCGGCGGGTTTAAAAAACTTGGTGATGGCGCGATGGGGGCCGCAACAGGGGCTATCGGTGGTGCGAAAGGCCAGGTCAAGAGCCTGTTTGGACGATAAGATAAGGGGAGAGCTCTTCGCCATTCTGGTTAGGATTCTATCACGCGTTGATTTGATCTGGTTGTGGTTCCTTCTGCGGGATTGTGAAAAGACGAGCTTAGCTCGCCTTTTCATCCCCCGCTGCGCTGCGGACGACGTCTGGCCGCGCCAGATATTTAGAATCCATGTTTGAGATTATCCTGTTCATAGTCGAAAATGGATTGAGAGAACGTTGTTTATGAAGCCTTAGAATGCGACTATTCCTTGTTCATCCAGCCAGACATGGCTTTGAACAACCGCCTCATCGCCTTCTGATGTTACTATGCGTAGTTTCATTTCATATTTGCCGGATGGAATTCGAAAGACATTTCCGCCATAACCCGGTGTGACCGGGCCACAAATGGTTAAATCTTTATCAGAATTTAGTGGAGATTCTCTTTTCGACCAACTTGCAAACGTCACAGGCTTAGTTTCGCCTGGTTCAATAGAAAACTTCTCAATAAGACGGGGGAGCTGGTTGCTTCCATCACAACCTTTAAGTCCTACAAGATGGAGGAAACAGTCTTCTCTTCGTTTGTAGGAACAATTAGTTATTTGGATCAAAGCGCCATACCGCTCATACATAGCCTTGGGAAGATTCTCGCCGACTTTTCCTGACGTTATCTTTACGGCAAATGGATGGAATATACGCCATGTTCGATAAGGGGCGAGAACAAACGCATGGTACAGACAAACGCCTAATAGGCCTAGAGATAGAGCAATAAGTAGAGCTTTTAGCCCCGATGTACCATTTTCAGCATTCACTAAACTTGAATGATACGCTTGCAAATAAGCGAGAACCAAGGTCGCTGCAAAGGTCCCCGGCCCAAAGAAGTTGTTCAGTATGCCAAACTTAAATGCTTTTCTCAATTCGGATAAGACTCGGCTGTATTTTGACTTGTTAAAAAACATAATCATCGGCGTTACCCCTCATGAGTGGGAGAATACAGCATTCTTGCATGAGATACCTGGCTTTTCATAGCTGTAAGATAGTTATCAGAATGAAAGCATGCTGTTCCGACGTGCTGAAATATTTGCGAGTTCAAAACAGAGCAAAAGCACTGCATGCTCGGATTCGTGTTTTCGAACTTGGAATTGGAAGGGGAGACGCCAGATATTCTTTGAGAAAACCGATCAAGGTTCTTCAAAGAGTACCACTTACTCCGGCCCCCCCCTACGGGATTGTGAAAAGACGAGCTTAGCTCGCCTTTTCATCCTCCGCTACGCTGCGGACGACGTCTGGCCGCGCCAGACATCGCGCCAAACAGTCCCCCAGACTGTTTGGTCGAACCCTACGGCTTCTTTCTACGGAAGAGAACGCCAACAAAAAAGCCGCCAAAATGGCGGCTCTTTTATTGGCGTCCCCTACGGGATTCGAACCCGTGTTACCGCCGTGAGAGGGCGATGTCCTAGGCCTCTAGACGAAGGGGACAAGTGGCGGCCTTCTTATAACTTTCTCAGCCATAACGCAAGATGCCTTCTTGCCTTTATGCCCTTTTCACCACAAATGTTAACCTTGTTCTTGCTGTTTGGCGTCGATTTTACGGTAAAGCGCATCCAAAATTTCAATAACTTCATGTGACGCTTCATCCATTTTCCGCGCTTCGACTAATGCACCGGCAAAATCGTCGTTCTCGAAATTCGCGAGCGAGGCCCGGCCATGCGCGTGAACGCGGTGATGGGGATCGTCCAATTTTTTGAACTCGGGTAGAGAACGGATCTCATCGCCCTTGAAAGAGTCATACCAAACGCCAAGGCGGCAATGGTGATTATCGGGAAGATCCGTGCTTTTTGTGTTGCCGTGACCAATAAGCGTGTCGATAACGCGTTTTTTGAAGGTGGCGTGATCGGCCTTCGTCACAAGAACCAGCATCGCCGCGTCCGGGTTCTTGACGATTTCTCCCAACTCAGACTGAACAATCTTGCTGGCGTTTTCGATCGAAGTCGTTAGCCCGTCAATACCGCTTAGGGTCGTATCAGCCATCTTGGCGATAGACGAGATGTTTTGGGCGACATCCGCCGTGACCGAGCTTTGCTCTTGAACCGTCGCCGAAACTTCAACCATCTTTTGAACGACGTCTTCAATTCTTTCGCCGACTGTATGGATGTTGTCGCCGACGACTTTGATCACGTTGGTCCCTTGGGCGACATGAGCCGACCCATCATTCATCGAGGACAGCATCTCGGTCATGCCTTGTTGAAGAAGAGCAATACGTCCGCGGATGTCTTCGGTTGCCCCTGCCGTTTGCTTGGCCAAGTTCTTCACTTCACTTGCGACGACCGCAAAGCCTTTCCCCGCCTCGCCTGCCCGCGCGGCTTCGATCGTTGCGTTGAGGGCTAAAAGGTTCGTTTGGCTCGCGATCTTTTCAATTGTTTTTAAGATCTGCGCGATTTGCTCGGAAGCCTTTTCCAAAACATGCACTTTTTCTTCAATGCTGTTGAACGCTGTCGTGATGCCATCCATCGTTTGGAATGCTTCGTTGACAGATTGAACGCTACCGGCAAGCTCATGGCGGACGGCGCTCGCATCCTGCGAAACAAGGTCGGTTGTGTGGGCAACCTCACGGACCGAAGCCGCCATCTCTTCAGAGGCTGAGGCCATGGCTTGGCTGCGATGCTGTAAATCGCGCATATCACGGATCATCAGACCAATCGACAAAAGCGGGGCCGTTTGCTCGACCCAGATGTTGACGACCGTTTGAAGGATATTCATGTTCTTTTTGCGAATGAACGCGACAACGGGCTTGAAATAACGCCCAATGCCGTCAAAAGATTTGACGGTGTCTTGATATGAATCCGTCTCTAAACCGCTTAAGACTTTCGATAGTATCTCGACAGGTACAATCTCCTTTGCGGGTATGGCCTGTCGGTCGGTTTCGTGTGACATCGCGGCATCAATTGTAACGGGTCGCTTGGAAAACATCGACTTTTCCTTAAGACGTAAGGGTGAGACGTTTAGAAACAGAAATTATAGTTAACTCAATTCGTAGAGTTGTTCTAATCATTTGACAAGGAAGAAAATTTCTTTTGCTTCACAAGGTATAATCGACGCAAGGTTTGCCTATTGAAATGACTAAAATTGCGTACGCTGGCATGCTGGCGCAATTCTCGAAAATGCGTTTTCGATTTCGAATCGCCCTGTCTCCACGTATGTTGGGGAGACGCGTAACGCACAAATGGACTGATTTCACAAAATGGCTGCTTATCAATATATCTACGTCATGAATGGCGTCACAAAAACCTTTTCAAATGGGAAAACGGTTTTAAATAACATTCGTCTTTCCTTTTATCCTGACGCCAAGATTGGCGTTTTGGGCCCGAACGGATCCGGCAAATCGACGCTTTTAAAGATTATGGCCGGGCTTGATAAAGACTATGCTGGCGAAGCCTTTGTGGCCGATGGCGCGACGGTTGGCTATTTGCCGCAAGAGCCTGTTTTAGATTCGTCGATGAGTGTCGAGCAGAACATCCTATCGGGCCTGGGTGAGCAGAAACAGCTTTTGGATCGCTTTGACGAGGTCAGCAACAAGCTGGGCGAAGTCGAAGATCCGGATGAGATGCAAAAACTGATCGATGAACAAGCCGAGCTTCAAGAAAAAATCGATGCGGCGAATGCTTGGGATTTGCAACGTACAATTGAAATTGCGATGGATGCCTTGCGTTGCCCGCCGGGGGATGCCGACGTTGCGACCCTTTCGGGCGGTGAAAAGCGCCGCGTCGCCTTATGCCGTCTTTTGCTACAGAAGCCCGATTTGCTTTTGCTTGACGAGCCAACCAACCATTTGGATGCAGAATCGATCGCTTGGTTGCAGCGCTATCTTTTCGATTATCCGGGCGCTGTTATTCTGGTCACCCACGATCGTTATTTTCTTGATAATGTCACTAGCTGGATTTTGGAAATCGATCGCAGCAACGGCATTCCCTATCAAGGCAATTATTCGTCGTGGCTTGAGCAAAAGCAAAAGCGGCTTGAGCAGGAATCGCGCGATGAAACGGCGCGCCAGCGGACATTGGCGCGTGAATTGGATTGGATCCGGGCAACGCCAAAAGCCCGTCACGCGAAAAGCAAGGCGCGTATTACGGCTTATGAAGACATGCTGGCAGAAAGCGCGAACAAAGCGCCCGATACGGCGCAAATTGTCATTCCGACGCCGCCGCGTTTGGGGCAGACCGTTGTCGAGGTTGAGCATCTGCGCAAAGGCTTTGGCGATAGGCTGCTGATTGACGATCTTTCCTTCCGTTTGCCGCCGGGTGGTATTGTCGGCATCATCGGCCCGAACGGCGCCGGGAAGACGACTCTTTTCCGCATGATGACAGGGGCTGAAACGCCGGACGAAGGAACCTTTAAGGTTGGCGAGACGGTCAAGCTTGGTTATGTCGATCAAAGCCGCGAAGCTTTGCAAGGCGATAAAACGGTCTGGGAAGAAATCTCGGACGGGCAGGAAATCATCGATCTTGGCAAACGCTCCATGCCGAGCCGCGCCTATGTCGCTGCCTTTGGCTTTAAGGGGCCCGATCAGCAAAAGAAGGTCGGGAAACTGTCGGGCGGTGAGCGCAACCGCGTCCACATGGCCAAGATGCTTAAGTCAGGCGCGAACGTTCTTCTGCTTGACGAGCCCAGCAACGATTTGGATATCGAGACCTTGCGAGCCTTAGAAGACGCTATCGTCGATTTTGCAGGATGCGTTGTCGTTATCAGCCATGATCGTTGGTTCTTGGATCGTATCGCAACGCATATTCTAGCCTTTGAAGGCGA
The DNA here is from genome assembly GCA_964390005.1 of uncultured Rhodospirillaceae bacterium. Lineage (GTDB taxonomy): Bacteria > Pseudomonadota > Alphaproteobacteria > UBA9219 > UBA9219 > CAYMGM01. The sequence continues at coordinate 313,172 of CAYMGM010000001.1, forward strand.
CAGTCAGGTCGTTTGGTTTGAGGGCAATTATCAAGATTACGAAGTCGATCGTCATCGCCGCTTGGGAGCCGAGGCCGATCAACCCCACCGTATCCGCTACAAGCCTTTGAGCCGGTAACGCAGCGCGATGCGCAAAAATAAAAGCCCCCATTTTATAAATGGGGGCTTTTTGATGCGTGTACCAAGATCACCCTTTTTGAGGCGTTCTGGAAATTTTGACACGTGTTACAAAGCCACGACGTGGCATCCGTTTGGCGGCGACACGCTGATCGGTCGCGGCATGTGTTTCACGGCGCTTTTCGTCCGTATCTGCCGGTGCCGTCTTCATGGCCGCATGCGGCCCGCGGCGGCCTTTGCGGCGGCCCGCTGTCGGCATCTTTGTGATTTTTTCCTTTTGCTCGGCTTCGCTTCCAGACACGGTTGCATTTTCAGCCGGATCTCTAAACTCTTGCCCATCCGTCGCGATGAAGTGCTGCCATGCGGGGCTGAAAATATTGGCATTTTCCTTCATGGTCTGAATCATAAAGCCACGAAGGCGGTTTTCTTCGTGGGCAATGATCTCGGACATGTCCTTCGTAGGCTTGTACGGCGTTTCATTTTGCCCATCGCGCAGGATAATATCGCTTGGGAAAGAGGCTCCACGCAAAAAGGCGGCAACAGCGCCATCGGGGTTGATGGCTGTTGGTGGAAGCTGTTCATGTTTCTTACAATACGCAGCAAAAGCGCTCAATTGTGTTAGGAGCTCCTGCGCGATTTGACGCGCGGGAAGAACTTGGGTTGCGACATAAAGCATGTCTTTATCGTCTTGGCGCATTTTGGGGTTTGTCATGCGCAGATCGCTTCCCATTGTCGCGGCTGAAAGCTCGACAAGATCCGTCGCTTGGTCCAGCGTCATGCAGGCGTTGGTTGAAACGCGCGGCGCGCCATCGACATCTTTCTTATAAACGAGGTCATAGTGATAGCCTTTCTGGACCGTGCCAAAACGCAGGCTATAACCTTGCTCCTTTTCTAACTCTTTAAAATCCTGAATGCGTGGGCCGAAAGAAAGGCTATAAGCCAGTTGTTTAAACTCTTCGGCAGACAAAAACTCGGCATAGGGGCGCGCCTTGAAGATGGGCGTGTCATCATTGACCGGCTCATTCTTTGGGGCCTTAAGGTCTTCTGCCTTATCGCCGCCTAATGTTGGGGCTTCGTTTGTTGGATCGGGCTCGGGTTCCGGCTCGGGCGCTTTATTCGGCTCTTCCTCTTCGGCTTTGGGGGCTTCAGGCTCCTTTGGGGCCGTGTTATCCGGATCGGCTTTTGGCTTCGGGTCCTTTAGGTTGAGTTTTGAAAGCCCCTCGACGAGCTTCAATTCGTCGCTGGCGATGGCCAAAAGGTTTTTCGCATACCATGCCCCAGCGCTATTGCCGACGGCAAAAACACTTGTCCCCAATGACTTTAAGCCTTCAAATTGTGTGAGGACTTTTTGATAAAGAGCGCGGCCTTCTGGCGTGCGCGCTTCGCTCATACATTTTTGGGCATAGGCGATAAGATTATCGATGGAATATGAGCTTTTTTTGGAGCCTTCGATGTCTGACAGTTTTTCGACAGGCGGCGTGAATTTCTTGAGCATCTGAAAACCCCGTTTTTTCAATGATTATCAAAGGTATCATAGTTTAAAGCGTGAAAACAATTTGAATATGCTTTCAGACTTTGTTTTCTTTGTCGGCCCTCGTGTTAAGATAATTTCGCTTTCATCGCTTCCTCATTCTATATAAGGTGTCTTTATAAGAAGTTACCCCTACATGATGTTGTATTTATATCACGATAGCGTCATGAAGTGGGAAATTTCTGCCTAGTTCATTAACAATATCTTCACACGAATACCCTAGATCTGGTTAACGTTAAGGAAAGTTGAGTCGCCCTGCTCCTCCCCCGGCGACACACCGGGCAAACCGCCCAATCAGAGAACCAACTCGAGGCGAGAACGTGAACGCTTTTATTCAAACGCTACGTAATTTGGGCCCGATGCGCCTTGCGGCTATGGCCCTTGTGATGTTTAGCTTGCTAGGGTTCTTTGGTTTTTTAACGACGCGCATTTCGGCCTCGCCGATGTCCTTATTATACGCCGAGTTGGATCAATCTGACGCTGGCGCGATTGCGCAAAAACTGGATGCTTTAAAAATCCCCTATGAAGTGGCCTCGGGCGGTAACGCAATCCGCGTGCCGGGTGAGCAGGTCGGTAAAATTCGTATGCTGATGGCCGCCGATGGCCTTCCGAAAGGCGGCTCGATCGGCTATGAGATTTTCGACCAAAAAGAAGGTTTTGGGACAACCAGTTTTGTTCAAAACATCAATCATCTACGTGCGTTAGAGGGCGAGTTGGCCCGCACCATCAGCACGATGAACGTTATCCAATCGGCGCGCGTGCATTTGGTTTTGCCTCAGCGTGAGTTATTTAGTCACGCAACGCAAACGGCGACAGCCAGCGTGTTTATCAAAACGCGCGGCGGGGTCGTTTTGTCGCGTGAACAGATTGCGGCTATTCAAAACCTTATGGCGGCTTCGGTGCCGCAATTGCAGCCCAATGAAGTCTCGATTGTCGATGATAAGGGGAATTTGCTGGCGCGTCCGACGTCAGCGGGGGCGGATTCGGCAACGGCTAACCAAGACGATATGCGCGCCACGTTTGAGCAAAACCAAGCGCGAAAGATTGAGGATTTGCTGTCGCAAACGCTGGGCTTTGGCAAGGTACGCGCCAAAGTAACGGCGGATCTGGATTTTGACCGGATCACCACAAGCTCGGAGATTTACGATCCTGAAAGCCAAGTCGTGCGCTCGACGCAGACGACTAACGAAAACTCAAGCAACAATGAAGGTGGATCGACCGATACCGTTTCGATCAATAACAATCTGCCGAATGCGCCCGCGCCTGCAGCCAGCGGAACGTCCGCTGCTAAAAATAAAAGCGAAAAATCCGAAGAAACGATCAATTACGAGATCAACAAAACGGTCCGTCAGCAAGTGCGTGAATCGGGTTCGGTCAAACGCTTGTCTATTGCCGTTATTGTCGATGGCACTTATACGACCGACGCCGAAGGCAAGCCAAACTATCAACCGCGCTCGCAAGAGGAAATGGACAAGATCAAGGCGTTGGTCAAGTCGGCGGTCAGTTTCGATTCAGCGCGCGGCGATACGGTTGAAGTCGCCAATATGCGCTTTGCCGAAGCCGAAGATGGCAAAGTCGATGGCGCTTCGACCGACTTTATGGGCGTGCCAAAGACCGATTTGTTGCGCATGGCCGAGACGTTGATGCTGGCCTTTATCGGGTTGCTGATTGTCCTGTTGGTCGTGCGCCCCATTCTGCGCCGTTTGTTTGAGGCGAGCGCCGACAATTCAGGAACGGCGGCTTTGGCCGGGGGTGGCGGCTCTTCTCTTTTGGCGGCGGGGCTTGGCGGCGGACTGGCTGCGCAACTGCCCTCGCCTCAGACCATGTCTTCGCTGAGCGAAGAGCTACAAAAAGAATCCGAGGAATCCGAAATCGAAAAAATGATCGATATTTCGCGCGTCGAAGGACGCGTGAAAGCCTCGTCACTGCGCAAAGTTGGCGAAATCGTCGATAAGCACCCGGAAGAGGCTGTTTCGATTTTGCGCAATTGGATCTATCAGGAAAATCATTAAGGGGAACGGGGAATGGCTGGCGTTCGCGTTCGTGAAGACCTTCGCACCTTAACAGGCGCTGAAAAGGCGGCAGTTCTTATTTTGTCGCTTGGCGAAGAATACGCATCGCGCGTGTTCGGCCACATGAACGATGAGGAAATTAAAGAGCTGTCGCAAGTCATGGCCAATCTGGGTAATGTCAGCTCAAGCCTTGTCGAAAAACTGTTTGTCGAGTTTGTCGAACAAATGTCGTCGACGGGCTCGTTGGTCGGTACGCTGGAATCGACCGAGCGCCTTTTGTTAAAGGTCTTGGATAAAAACCGCGTCGATACCATTATGGAAGACATTCGCGGCCCGGCAGGCCGCACGATGTGGGACAAGCTTGCCAACGTCAACGAAGCCGTTTTGGCGAACTATTTGAAAAACGAATATCCGCAGACGGTTGCCGTCGTCGTTTCGAAAATCAAGCCCGACCACGCGGCGCGCGTTTTATCGCAATTGCCCGACAGCTTCGCGATGGAAGTCGTGATGCGTATGCTGCGCATGGAAGCCGTTCAAAAAGACGTTCTTGACGATATTGAGCGGACCTTGCGCAACGAGTTCATGAGCAATTTGGCGCGCACAAACCGCCGCGATCCGCACGAAGCCATGGCCGAGATTTTCAACAATCTGGATCGCGCCAGCGAAAGTAAGTTTCTATCGGCGCTTGAAGAACGTAACCGCGATTCAGCTGAAAAAATCAAAAGCCTTATGTTTACCTTCGAAGATCTGGCAAAGCTCGATCCCAAGTCGGTGCAAGTTCTTATGCGCGTCGTCGACAAATCCAAATTGCCGATTGCCCTTAAAGGCGCGTCAGAGACCATCAAAAATCTTTTCTTCTCGAACATGTCCGAACGTGCGGCCAAGCTGCTTAAGGAAGATATCGCCGCACTCGGCCCCACCCGTCTGCGCGATGTGGATGAAGCGCAAGCGACCATTATCGGTTTGACAAAAGATTTGGCGGCACGCGGCGAAATTGCAATCTCTAAAGAAGGCGGAGAAGACGAACTTGTCTACTGATCTCGCTGAAAATGTGACGACGACGGCGCCTCAGCCCGGGTCAAGCTTGCGGAAGTTCATGTTTGAACGTTCGTTCGAAGGCCCTTATGTCGATGAATCGCAAGAGCCGGAAAAACCCAAGCCCATCTATACCGAAGACGAAATGCAAGCGGCGAAGAACGAGGCTTTTGAAGCCGGTCGCACGGCAGGCAGAGGCGAAGCTTTGGATGCTGAAGTCGCGCGTCAATCGGGGCTTGTGACGAACCTTGGCCAGCACATGCAAGCGCTGATGACGCAAACGCAGACGTTGGCAAAAGAGCAATTGGGCCATATGGAACAAGTCGCTCTTTTGATTGCGCGAAAGATTTTACCGTCGTTCATCGCCCGCGAAGGCGAGACCGAGGTTAAGGAAATCGTCGAAAAGATCTTGGCAAATATGGCGCGTGAACCGCGCCTTGTCGTTCGCGTTGCCGAAGATTCTTTTGAAACGGCTAAAGATAAGATTCAAGAAGCGGCGACGCGTGCGGCTTTTGCTGGGCAAGTCGTTGTGTTGTCCGATCCCACTTTTGGCCCTTCCGATTGTCGGATTGAATGGGCCGATGGCGGGGTCGAACGCGATTTGAAAAAGATCTGGGAAGACATCGGGCATGTCATGGAAGCAAACGGGGCCGGCCAAAGCCTTTCGTTCGAAGAAACAGCGCCCGAGCCTTTGGACGATCGCAAAGAACCTCTTTACGAAACGGAAACAGATGAGACGGAAGACGTGAATCTTGAACCGCCTTCCGATCCTTCCCTTCCATCCAGTGAAAAAACAGGAGACGAAACATGACGGACGAAGGCTTGACGCTATCTGAATTGCAAGCTAGCGGCGGCGAGGCCCCTAAAGACAGCGCGCCCGCAACCATCACGGATCTAGAGGCCGTATATGGCATCCCGGTTGAAGTCTCGGCGGTTTTGGGAAAATCGACGATGCAGGTCAGCAGCCTGTTAAAACTGGGCCGCGGCGCCGTGATTGAATTGGATCGTAAAGTCGGCGAAGCCATCGACATTTATGTAAACAACCGTTTGGTCGCGCGCGGCGAAGTCGTTGTCGTGGAAGATCGGCTGGGCATTACCATGACGGAAATTATTAAAACGGAACGTAATTGATAGATTGCAATCAAGGCGATCAAGCGAGGTAGAATGAAGCTATTAATCGTTGGACAAATGGAAGGCCCGATCACGGCAGCTGGCCGTATCGCGACGCAGCGCGGCGCAAAAGTCGCGGCGATCGACAGTATTGACGGCGCGATGACGGCGCTGCGCGATGGGCATGGCGCGGATCTTGTGATGTGCGACGTGCGGCTCGACATCGCTATGCTGATCGAGAATTTGAAGAACGAGCGCATCAGCGTCCCGGTCGTTGCCTGCGGGATTGGCTCGGATGCTGGAACGGCGGTGCGCGCCATTCGCGCCGGGGCCAAGGAATACGTCCCTCTGCCGCCCGATGCGGAACTGATTGCCGCCGTTTTAGAAGCCGTTGCCGAAGAAGATACAACTTTTATCGCGCGCGATCCGTCTATGGCCCCCATCATGCAAATGGCCGAGCGTATTGCGACCAGCGACGCTTCGGTTTTGATTACCGGCGAATCCGGCACAGGTAAAGAAGTGATGGCGCGCTTTATTCACCGCAAAAGCCGCCGGGCGCAGGCCAATTTTGTATCGGTCAATTGCGCCGCAATTCCTGACAATTTGCTAGAGTCCGAATTATTCGGTCATGAAAAAGGCGCGTTTACGGGCGCGATCGCCCGCCGCGTGGGGAAGTTTGAAGAAGCCAACGGTGGCACGCTGCTTCTTGACGAAATCAGCGAGATGGATTTGCGTCTGCAAGCCAAGCTTTTACGCGCCATCCAAGAACGCGAAATCGACCGCGTGGGTGGCACCGCCCCTGTCAAGGTCAATATCCGCGTGTTGGCGACGTCAAACCGCAACTTAGAAGAAGAAGTCGCCGCGGGGCGTTTCCGCGAGGATCTTTATTTCCGCTTGAACGTCGTGACGTTGCGCATGCTGCCTTTGCGCGAACGGCCAGCGGATATCGAACCTTTAGCGACCTATTTTGCCAAGAAATATGCCAAAGCCAACGGCATGGATGAACGTCCTTTGTCCGCGGCGGCTTTAACGACGCTGCAATCGCATTATTGGCGCGGCAATGTGCGCGAATTGGAGAACACGATGCATCGCGCCGTTTTGCTGGCGCATGGCAAGGAAATCGATGCGGATGCGATCATGCTGACAGGGCAAAGCCCGATGCCGAATGCGCCGTCGCCTTCGACCATCGCCGCCAATGCCACGCACCGCCCCGTTGCTGCCGACAGCGCCGCAAGCGCGGCCAACCCGCTTGTCGGACGGACGGTGGCCGATGTCGAACGCGATTTGATCATCGATACCCTCCATCATTGCTTGGGCAATCGGACCCATGCGGCGAATATTTTGGGCATATCGATCCGCACCTTACGTAACAAACTGAAGTCATACAGCGATGCAGGCGTCGCTGTTCCCCCCGCTTCGGCTGATAGCGAACGGTCTGCCGTATGACCAATCAAGTGGATATGGCGGAAACAGCTGGCGATGCGCCGTCGGGTGGCAGGGGCGATCCTTTTGCCGCTTTGAACGGCGTTTTCAAGCGCAGCGAGATTTGGCTGGCTATTGGCCTTATGCTGATCTTGACCGTTTTGGTGTTACCTATCCCACCTTTTGTCGTGGATATGGGGCTGTCGATCTCGATCACCTTTTCCGTTTTGATCTTGATGACGGTTTTGTTTATCAGCAAGCCTCTTGATTTCAGCAGTTTTCCAACCGTACTTTTAATATCAACCTTGCTCCGCCTATCTTTGAACCTTTCGACCACGCGTCTTGTTCTGACCCATGGCAACGACGGCGACAGCGCGGCGGGACAAGTCGTGCGCGCTTTTGCCAACCTTGTGATGAGCGGCGATTTCATCATTGGGGTGATTGTTTTTGCCATTCTGACCATCGTCAATTTCGTCGTTATCACGAAAGGTTCAGGCCGTATCGCCGAAGTCGCCGCGCGTTTTACGTTGGATGCTATGCCTGGCAAGCAGATGGCGATTGATGCGGATTTGTCGTCGGGTTTGATCGACGAAAAAGACGCGCGTCAGCGCCGTAAAGAACTGGAAGCCGAAAGCAGTTTCTTCGGATCGATGGATGGTGCCGCCAAGTTTGTGCGCGGCGATGCGATTGCGGGCCTTGTCATTACGTTTATCAATATCGTCGGCGGCATTACGATTGGCGCTTTCCGTCACAATATGCCGGTGCTAGAAGCCGCCGATACGTATGTTCGCTTGACAGTCGGCGATGGTCTTGTCACGCAGATACCCGCTCTGTTGGTTTCCGTGTCATCGGGTCTTTTGGTTTCAAAAGCCAATGCGCTGGGATCGACCGACAAGGCACTTTTCGCGCAGTTAAGCAGTCACCCCAGCGCGCTTGGAATGGCGGGCGCACTGTTGTTTGTTCTGGCCTTAGTGCCAGGGATGCCTTTTCTGCCTTTTGCGACATTAGGTGGCATTGCGGGCTATGGCGCTTATGTCGTCGGCCAGCGGCGGCAAGAGGAAGAGGCGCACCGTCAAGCGCTTGAAGCGGCAGCCAACCAACCCGCGCCGACGGCTGAAGATCCCATCGGACGCGCTTTGTCGATCGATATGATCCGGCTTGAGCTGGGCTATGGGCTTTTGTCGCTGATTAACAATGAATCCGGGCAACGCCTGACCGATCAAATCAAAGGCCTGCGCCGTCAGTTGGCAACGGAAATGGGCTTTATCATGCCTGCTGTCCGTATTCAGGACAATCTGCAGTTACCGCCAAATACTTATGTTCTGCGCGTCAAGGAAATCCAAGCCGGGCGCGGCGATCTGCGACCCAATATGCTGTTGGTCATGGATCCGCGCGGCGAGGTTATCCCCCTGCCCGGCGAAAAGACGAACGAGCCGACCTTTGGCTTGCCCGCCATGTGGATTGACGGTGGCTATCGCGAAGAGGCTTTGTTCAAAGGCTATACAGTTGTCGATCCGCCGACGGTTATCACGACGCATTTGACCGAACTGGTCAAAGACAATATGGCCGAGCTTTTGTCCTATACCGAGACGCAAAAGCTGTTGGATGAAATGGGCAAAGATCAGCAAAAGCTGGTCTCGGACGTTGTTCCCAGCCAGATCACGCTGTCTGGCCTGCAGCGCGTGTTGCAAAATCTGTTGTCCGAGCGCGTTTCGATCCGCGACATGGCCACGATTTTAGAAGCCGTTTCCGAAGTCGCAGGCGTCACCCGCAATCTTTCCGTTATTTCCGAACATGTTCGGACGCGGCTGGCGCGGCAATTGTCGGATCAATATACCAACGATATGGGCTATATCCCGCTTTTGACCTTGACGCCGGAATGGGAACAAACCTTTGCCGAATCCCTTATCGGCGACGGCGACGACAGAAAACTGGCCATGCCCCCCACCAGGTTGCAACAATTCATCAATAGCGTGCGCGTGGCTTATGATAAATTTGCCGCCAGTGGGGAATCTCCCGTTATGTTGACGAGCCCGGCGATTCGCCCCTACGTTCGTTCCATTATGGAAAGGTTCCGCCCCTTGACGGTTGTTTTGTCTCAAAACGAGATCTACGCCAAGGCAAAAATCAAGACGCTGGGGCAAATATAAGCCCAAGCGATGCAGAAAATGGTTTAGGATAGACGGATGCGGTTAAAGTCTTTTTATGGCCCTACCCTTAGCGAAGCGATGAAAGCCGTTCGCGACGCTTTGGGCGACGAGGCAATTATCGTCGCGACGCGTGACGACGAAGGCGGCGGCGTGCGGGTGACGGCTGCCATTGACGAGGCTGGGCAATCTGCGTTGAATGGCGATAAATCGCAACAAACAGATTTACAGGCGGGCGATGCCGCCGATGCCGCTTCAGCTGAAGTGATCGAAAAATTGGCGCGGCGTTTGTTGGCTAACAATATTCCGGCCTCTTTGGCTGAAAGATTATTGGCAACGGCAACGCAGTGTGGCGCTGACGATATATCATTGGCGCTATCGGCAGCTTTTGATACGCATTTGACTTTTCAGCCTTTGGGCGATGACAAGCCTGGGCCTGTTGTTTTAATCGGGCCGCCTGGCGCCGGGAAAACGCTTGGCACGGCTAAACTGGCGACAAAAGCCCGCTTGGCAGGAAAACGGACGGCTGTGATCAGCACCGACACGCAGCGCGCAGGCGGTATGGCCGAACTGGCTGCCTTTACGCGCGTTTTGCAGACGGAATTGATTGAAATTGAAGACAGCCCGTCCTTGCGCGAGGCGCTTTTAATGCAAGCGCCCGATACGCATATTTTTATCGACACGCCCGGCTGTAATCCGTTCTTGCTAGATCAACGTGAACGTTTAGCCGATCTTGTGGCGTCGATAGGCGGCGCGGCTGTTTTGCTGGTACCTGCCGATATGGACGCCAGCGAGGCAAGCGATATGGTTGCCGTTTTTAAAGAGATGAATGCGCGCGCCTTGTTTATCACACGTCTTGATTTGGCGCGTCGTCTTGGCGGGCTTGTTCGCGTGGCCTTCGATAGCCGCCTACCGCTTTCCGTCTATTCGAATACAGACAAAGTGACCGTACCGCCGCATGCGCTGAACCCAATCTCGCTTGCGCGTTTATTTTTACCCGATGCCGACAAAGAAAGCGAAGCCACGCCGGATCTGGCGAACGAGAAAAGAGGCGTCGCATGAATAAAAAAAATCCCATGATTTTCTTGGAGTCTAAGCCATGACCGATCCTATCCCTCTTCGGAGCGAGACGACGACGCCCCTGCCCGTTCAAGCGCTGCGCTGCCCGAACATGCTGGCCGTCGCCAGCGGCAAAGGTGGCGTCGGCAAAACGTGGTTCAGTATCACGTTGTGTCAATCGCTGGCCCAGGCCGGAAAGCGCGTGCTTTTGTTCGATGGCGATTTAGGCCTAGCTAATGTGGACATTCAACTGGGGCTAACGCCTGACAAAGATTTGGCCGATGTCATGGATGGCGACGTTTCGCTGGCTAACGCAGTGGCGCGTTCGCTTGAAGGTGGCTTTGATATTCTGGCGGGGCGCTCGGGATCGGGTAATTTGGCTTCGATACCATCGCAAAAACTGTCGGATCTACGTGCGCAACTGATTGCATTAGCGCCGCAATACGATGTTGTTGTCGTCGATCTCGGCGCTGGCGTCGATCGCGCCATGCGGCAAATGGCGGGGCCCGCCGCGTTGACTTATGTTGTTGTGACAGACGAGCCGACGTCGATCACCGATGCTTATGCCTTTATCAAATTATCGCATGCCGCCAATCCCGATATGCAAATGCGCATCGTCATCAACATGGCGACCAGTGCGCATGAAGGCAAACGGACCTATGAAACTATTCGCAAGGCCTGTGACGGTTTCCTTGGTTTTTCGCCCAAGCTGGCAGGCGTTGTACGGCGCGACGCGCGCGTGCGCGATGCCATCCGTGCGCAAATGCCACTCTTGTCACGTTCGCCGCAAAGCGATGCGGGGTCTGATGTCGCGGCGATTGCCCGCTATCTAAGCTTTACCGAGGACCGTTAGACCAACCTGAAAGGCCAGAAAGGCTAGAAAGGATTACGCGCGCGCGGCCATGACAAACTTTCCTCTTTTGTCGAATGCAGCGGCGCCTGCGCCAATCCCCGCCGCAACCGATGATGTTGGGCCCACCGTGACACTGGCTGGCATGCTAGAAAGCGCGCCGCCCGTCTATGATCAATTGACGCGTCCCGTGACGGTGACGGGCTATCTTCTGTCGCTGCCCGATCAAGAAGGAACCGTCCTTTTCCAATCAGCGGCGGGAAGTTTGGCGCTTGATTTGTCCTTGGGCTTGCAAGGGGTGGCGGCGCAAACAAACGACGCTTTGCCACCGCTGGGGCCACTGTTCGACAGCGCTGTTTCCAGTCGTCAAACGCTTTCGTTGACGCTTGCGCCTTCTGTCAATGGCGGGGGCGATGCCATTAAAGTTTGGCTAAGCCTGCCCCTTCTAAGCGGAAAGGACCCTTTATCTTCTGCCCCCGTTCTTGCCAATGCGCCAACAGCTTCTTTAACAAGTGGCGCAGATGACAAAGCTCATTACGCTTTCATGACCCCACAAACAGGCGATCAGTTGGACCTTCTTTCGGTAACCGATGTTTTTTCGAAGACAACGAAGCCAGCTGACCTAACGATGCGTGTGGCAACAGAGCCTTCCGCGCCTAGCGCGTTTCAGTCAAAACAAGTGTCAGCGCAAGCTAACACGGCTTGGGATTTTCTCAACTTATCGACGCCTTTGCCTCATGCAACAAAAGATTTGCGAACGGCAGATCTATCGGGCCAGTCTACAAAATCGGCTCTTGCGACACTTTCCGCGCTACGCGATTTGATGAAAGGTCAGGAAGGGGACGCTTCTTTCCCCTCTTCCTTGTCAGCCGATGCTCACGCATCCGCCCCTTTCCCCGGCGATAAGCTTGCCGCTTCGCCCGCTTTACGCCCCTTTCGGTTTGATGGCGTCGCTTCGTCAGACAAACCTGGTGGGCAGGCGCAGCCCAATCAGCAAATAGGCACCGTTTCTTCGCTTGGCGACGATGGCCCCACCTTGATAGCCGTTAAAGACGACGTTTATCTGCTTCGGGCCAAAGTGCCCTGGCGCGACGGCACGCGGCTTTTATTGACGCCCCTTGAAAGCGCGCCCGCTGCCACCAAATCCGTCTCCACCGATGCGCGGACAGAAGATTCTTTATCTCAGTTGGATAAGCTTTTTCCTGTTTCGGATCCCGCCTCTCTTTTTCATTTAGCGGCAACGCGACTGCCTTCGGTCGAAACCAATCTTTCGTCTTCTTTGTTGTTTTTGCTTCAAGCCTTAAAAGCGGGCGATATTGACACTTTTGTCGATCAGGCCGTTGAAAGCCGAAGCCATTCAAAAGATAAAGACGCTTTAGCCCGCGCCGTGCGCGATGTGTTGACGCAGCCCGATCGCCCGGCTTTAGATCCCATCGTCGGACGTTGGCACGAATGGCATGTCCCGCTGCATGCTGGCGGGGTTTTTCATACGATGGCGCTTTATGTGCGCGACGAAAAGCGCGAGGAAACAGAGGCGCTTTCGCCGCTTAAAGAAAAACGAACGCGCTTTGTTGTCGCCATAGACCTATCGCGGCTTGGTCCCATGCAGCTTGACGGCTTGGCGCAAGGTAAGCGTTTGGATTTAATCGTACGCAGCGAGGCGCCATTAGATAAAACTTTGCAAAACAGTTTGACGCAAACATGGGGCGACACGCTTGAAACGCTGGGGATGCAAGGCGTTTTGCGTTTTCAGTTTTCGCGCGAAGGCTGGATTTCTTTTACGCCTGCGGCGTCTGGGGCCGAGGTTCTGACATAAGATCGGCGTCAGCTTTTAAGCCTTCTACAATCTCAGTCACCATCAGCCGCGTATCCATCGGAAGCAAAAGCGGGCTCCAATGTGGCGGCATTTCTTTAAAGGGGCTTAGACCGGCTTGGGCGCGATCCATAACAACGGCGGCGACCGTCTCGGGCGATGGCTTATCGGCGTCGTCGGCAAAGGTATAAGCCAGCGCCTGATCGCATAAAAGATTGATCAAACGCGGCACGCCCCCGGTAAAAAACTGTACCGCTGCACACGTCGCCGGGTCGAATAAATCTGCGCCGCCTCCGGCAATAGCCAGACGATGGTGAATATAGCGCGCGGTTTCCAAAGCATTCAGCGGCCCCAATTGATAATGGACGCTGATGCGCTGAACAAATTGCCGCAAGGCAGGATCGCTTAAGGTTTCACGCAGCTCGGGTTGTCCCACCAAGACGATTTGAAGTAGCATGTCTTTTTCGTTATTGACGTTCGAAAGCATCCGCAGCTCTTCAAGCGTCTCGGGCGGCAGGTTCTGCGCTTCGTCAATAATCAGAACGGTTTTGTGGCCGTGCGCATACTGATCCAGCAAAAAGTCGACGAACCGATGATAAAGGGTCGCCCGTTCGACACCTTTTTCCAAACCAGGCAGATCAAAGGCCAAAAGAACCCATTCCAAAAGCGAACCAATGCTGCCGGTTGGGTTATTGATCATGCCAATACGCGTTTCGGGCCCAACGGATCGGATATAGCGGCGCAGCAGGGTTGTTTTTCCCGACCCCACATCGCCCGTTAAAACGACAAATCCCGCCTGCGTTTCCAATCCATATTCGAGCATATGAAGCGCGCGCGCGTGACGGGGGCCGAGATAAAGAAAATCGGCATCGGGCAGCAAAGAAAAAGGCAAGGTCTGAAGACCAAAATAAACGGCGTACATGATATCCCTCGATCTTTACCAATAATTTGCGCGCTTTCAGAGTATCTTAAGGTAAAACGAAAGAATAATGCCTTAATCCTTTCATTTTCATTCATTTTCATTATAATACCCCCGCCCCAATATCCCAACAAATTAAGACGAGGACGTTATGAAAAAACTGGCCGGTTTTCTATGGGTACTCTTTTTATTGCTGGCCCCCCAAGCCATAGCGCAAGCCGCCGAAACGGATAATTTTACGCTTCGTCCTGGCGACATCCTTCAAATTACTGTTTGGAAAGAAGAAGGTTTGGACCGCGAAGTCCTTGTCTTACAAGACGGCACGGTGAACTTTCCTTTGGCTGGAACCATCCAAGCGCAAGGTTTAACGACCCATGCGTTGGAAGAAAAGATAAAAGATAAGCTTAAAGATTCAGTTCCCGATGCCTCGGTTATTGTTGCCGTGAAAAATCCGGCGGGACATGCGGTAAGCGTTATCGGACAGGTGACAAAGCCTGGCTCAATTATTATGGCGCAGCGCTTAACCGTCATGCAGGCCTTAAGCGAAGTCGGTGGTCTTACCCCTTATGCCAGCGAAGACAACATTACGATCCTTCGCGAAGGGAAAAACGGCAAAACAAGCCTACCCTATCCTTACAGCGATATTGCGCGTGGCAAGCATCTGGAACAAGACACACCCTTAGAACCTGGCGATGTTATCGTCGTACCTACGGCTGGATTGTTTTAATTGATGAAACGATTAGACGACCTCTTTAAAGAAAGAGCCATACAAAAAAGGCGTCTCTTTTTAAGGGGCGTCTTTTTTGGCGGCGTTCTTATGTTTGGGGTCGTGGGTCGTGCCTATGCCGGTGATGTCAAAACGACGACATCGCTTGAAGCGCGTGGACAGTGGGATTCCAACCCACTCATGCTGACGCACGATGCAAAAGCCGTTTATCAGTCCATCATCACGCCAAAGCTTGACGTTATCGATAAGACGCCATTGTCTGCGCTGGATTTGACCGTTTGGGTCAATCAAAACACCTATAACGATTCAGCTTATAATTCGACAGATTTTCACGGAATTGGCGCGTTCTCACGCACAAACGAACGCTGGCAAGCAGGCGTTGATAGCAGCGTCGATTACGACACGACACGTCAAAGTGAATGGAACGCCAGCGGATATACGTCAAAAAACGATCGAGAACTTTTATACCAGTTCACGCCAAGCATAACTTATTCACCCGTACAAACAATAAGTCTTAAAACAAATATGGGATATACGCGCGCTTCGTTCGAAGGCAAGGCGTCGCGCGACTATGATATCGTTTCCGCTTCTCAGACTGTGACAAAAAGTTTTACGCCGCTTAACACAGGCTTTCTGTCACTACAGGCCCAACATTATCGGACGCTGGACGACCTTCCCCAATCGCGGTCGGATACCGTCGGCCCGATGGCTGGGTGGACGACGAAATTATCATCTAAGCTGACGGCATCGGTTTCAGGCGGCGGGCAATATTCGCGTCAAGAAGGCGAAAATGTGTCCTCTTCACAATGGAAACTCTATGCTGTTTATGCAGGATCTCTTGTTTTCAAAGGGTTACAAGATAACATCTCGCTTTCATCTCAACGCACAAAACAAGCCTTTAACTACGGCGCACAATATTATATGACGACTGTCAGTTTGAGCGAGGCACGGCAAATGACACCGACATTCGCTGTGAATATGGGGGCGACTTACCAGTTTGCCGATTATTCGGCTTATAGGGGCGATGCGTTTGACTATCGTTACAATGGCAATGTCGGCGTGCGCTATGATGCAACGCGAACCCTATCGCTTTCGGCACAATATAGATACAGGCTCGACTCTTGGACAAGCGGTAATCAAGCCCACGAAAATTTGGGGCTTCTTGGCCTGAACTATCATTATCAAATGTAAAAGCGCGCAGACGTTAGAGCAAAAGGACTGCACAGATGGAAGAATTATCTCTTCAATATTACCTGTTCGTGTTTAAGCTGCGTCGAAAGATCTTCATTCCTGTTTTTGTCCTGATGGTGACATTAACAAGCCTTTTCGCCGCGCGGTGGTCTAGTTATCAAGCGGAAGCCCTTATTCAAGTCTCTCAACCCCAAATCAACGAGGACAGTAGCAGCAGCAGCAGCAATCGCGCACCCGAAGATCTGGCCGATTTAAGAATTTCATATCTGCAACAAAAAGTTCTATCCATTAACTCGCTCATTGAAATCATTAATAAGTTCAATTTGTATCAAGGCATGCGCGAAAAAATGCCCATCACAGCCGTCGCCAACAAAATGGCGTCGAACATAAAAATATCTATGCAAAGCGCTTCGCTAGCCAATCCGGCGTCGGCTCAAAAAGCGACGGCAAGCCAACTTGAAGCGATGACCTTCACCATTGACTATAAATACAGCGATCCCTCCCTTGCCCAACAAGTCACAAATGAACTTGTCACGCGTTTTTTGGACGAGGACATCAAACAACGTCGCGATCAAGCCAAAGAAACCTCAGCTTTTCTTCAGGCCCAAATTGATCAATTGGAAAAGTCGCTTCGCGACCAGGAAAAGAAAATAGCTGAAATTCGCAGCGCCAACGGCGCCTCACGACCCGATGCCTTAGCCTTTAACCAACAAGCGATGGCTTCGTCGATGCAAAGTTTACAAAATCTCGAGACCCAAATAGCCTCGCTTTTAGGAACAATCGGTTCATTAAAAGGGCAATTGGCCGCGACAGATCCTTATTCGCGCGTTGTCGACAACGGAAATCTTTTAACGACGCCTACCGTTCAATTACGCGCGCTTCGTACACAATATGCAAGTCTGTCAGCGCAATACGGCCCTAAACATCCCGATGTTATCAAGGCGCGCCATCAGCTTGAAGCCTTAGAAGCACAGATAGGCGATACGGCTTCGACAGCCGAAATCCCCACGCTTAAAGCCCTCATCACGGATGTTGAAACAAAGCTTGCGACAGCCCAAAAAACTTATGGCCCGCAAAATCCCGAGGTGCAATCGCTGACAACGCAGTTAGAGAAATTAAACACTCAACTCAAGGCGACCATTGAAAAAATGCCCGCAGCAAATCTCGTGCAAAAAGATGCGGACAATCCCGTTTACTTGCAATTAAGCGCGCAATTAGAGGCAGCGAATAAACAATACAACGTTTTGCTTAATCAAAAAGCAGCCTTACAGGCCCAGGTTGAAAAATATCAGAAAGCCGTCATGTTGAATCCTGGTATTGAACAACAATTGACGGCCTTGGCGCGAGATTACGAAAACGACAATCTTCACTATCGCGATCTAAAATCCCGTAAAATGCAGGCCGATATTACGTCGTCTATTGAAACCGAAAGCGTAGGGAAACGCCTTATCGTTCTAACGCCGCCAGAAATGCCTAGCAAAACGACCCCACCGCAAATGATTTTATTTCTCGGTGGGATCATTCTTTCGCTCTTTGCCGGATTAACCGCCGTTATTGGATTTCAGATTTTCAGCCAAAGCGTCGTCGGTCCCCAGCATGTCGAAATGTTGACGGGGACGCCGCCTTTGGTCGTCGTACCGCGTTTAAAAACACCGGGCGAAAAGTTTTCATACTGGCGGCAGTATCGTAAGCAAATCATTTTTATTTCAATCGCAATCATCGTTTTCTTGGCGCTTATTTCGATCTTTGTCATGCCGCTTGACGAGATTTTGAATAAGCTAACCGATGCGCTGTCTTAAAAGTTTGAAAGGTTCGTCGACAAATGGAAAAACTTGAGAAAGCGTTGGCCAAAGCCCGCCAGTTGCGTGCCCAAGCCCTTGGCGAAAGCCAACCCTTGCAATCGTCGGACGATCTTAAACAGGTGTCCTTATCGGTTTCCGCGCTAGACGATTTGTCCTTACCGGAACCCACGATCGGCATCGACGAGAATATTTTAGATTCTCATCGCATTGTCGCACACCACGCCAGCACGCATGAATCCGACGTTATTCGTCTTTTACGCACGCAAGTTTTGCGTGACATGGCTCAGAGCAATTTTAAAACGCTTGGAATTACAAGCCCATGTTATGGCGATGGTAAAACAACGCTGGCGATCAACCTGGCCATCAGCATGGCGATGGATGTCAAACAGACGGTATTGCTTGTCGATCTTGACCTGCGCAAACCCTGTTTGGGCCGTTATCTAGGGCTACCAGAATCTCTTCCTGGCTTAACGCAATATCTTGCAGGGAAAACGGATCTCTCGCACTGTCTGCAACGCCTGCCTTTTGAACGTCTGGTTGTTCTGCCTGTCGGATCCAAAATCATGCGATCCTCTGAAGTTTTAGGGCAGCCGCGCATGTCAGCGCTTGCCGAGGAAATGAAAAACAGATACCCCGACCGTCTTATCATCTACGATATGCCGCCGCTTTTGGTGCAGGATGATCCTTTGGCCTTTATGCCCAATATTGACGCCGCGCTTTTAGTCTTACGCGATGGCGTCACAAAGGCCGACGAGATCAAGCGCTGTTTTGATATCTTAGGCAACACGCATGTCATTGGGACGGTTTTAAACAGCATGACGTTAACATGAAGACTCGCGCCAATGCCCCCAAAGCCCTCTTGCGGCCCGCCTTGTTTTTCCTAATTTGCGCCTGTCTTGGCGTTTTTGCGCAAAGGCCTTTGGAAAGCCTTTGGGCTGCATGGCAAACGCCGGAATATAGCCATGGCTTTCTTATTCCTCTTCTATCCATCCTGATTGCCATTCATCGTGTTTTAGAACAAAAGCCGCCTAGCGGCGGCTCTTGGATCGGCGCGATCCTTTTCTTGTCTGGGGCCTTGGGAATATTGATCAGCGATCTTGGCGCTTTTGAACCGCTCGCTCATGCAAGTTTGGTTCTTGCGCTTGTTGGTCTTTTTATGGCTTTTTGGGGCGTGCGCGTCGTTCGTTGCAGTTGGTTTGCTTTTGTTTATCTTCTTTTTGCCATACCCGTGCCGCGTTTAATTTACGTTGGCTTATCTCAAGACCTTCAGCTTTTATCTTCATGGCTCGGCGTTTTGCCTTTCGATCTTATAGGCGTCACTTATTTTCGCCAAGGAAACGTCATTGATCTTGGCACGTACCAGCTGCAAGTTGCCGAGGCCTGTAGCGGGTTAAGATATTTATTTCCACTGATGGGGTTTAGCTTTCTTGTCGCCTATCTTTTTGAGACGGCCTTCTGGAAGCGAGCCGTTTTGTTTCTATCGGCCATTCCTTTGACCATTTTGGCCAATGCCTTGCGGCTGACTCTGATCGGATTTACCGTCGATCGCTGGGGCATCGAAATGGCGGAAGGATTGTTACACGATTTTGAAGGCTGGACCCTTTTTGCTTTTTGCCTTTTGGCTTTATTGGTGGAAATACATTTTCTTCAAAAAATCGGCACGCGCGGTAGATTGAATCTTGAACCTCTTTCTTTACCGCCCCTGTCGTTTTTTTCATCGCCCTTTCCTCCGCTGACGCGCAGTGCATGGCTTTGCGGTTTTATCGGACTGATCATGTTTCTTTTTGCCCTGTATGGCGGGCTTGCCAACCGACCGACGATCATTCCCCCTCACCCCCCTTTTGTTTCCTTTCCTTTGTCTTTCGGTGCCTGGACGGGAACGCCCCAAACCATTGCCCCAGATCAATTAGATGCTTTGAAGGCAAGCGATTATTTCCAGGCAACCTATACAGCCCCATCGTTGTTTCCAAAATCGGCTGTTAATCTGTTTATTGTGTATTACGACAATCAACGGACCGGCGTTTCCGTTCATTCGCCTGAAAACTGTTTGCCCGGCAGCGGTTGGATCATGACAGATAAACGCACCGTTCCTTTATCGCAAACGGCGGGCGCTCGAATCATGGTTTCGCGCGCTGTTATTGAACGTGGAGACGAAAAATACGCCGTTTATTACTGGTTTGATGAACGTGGCCGCGTTATTCAAAGCCAATATGGCGCTAAGTTTTACCTTTTTGTCGATTCTCTGCTTTTAAATCGTAGCGATGGCGCTCTTGTCCGCTTGTTTACCAAGCTCGAAAAAGGCGAAACTGCCGAAGCGGCCGATACGCGGGTGAGCACATTTTTGCAACTAGCCACCCCGGCTTTAAAATATTATATTCCAGGGAATATTGCTTCTGAATTATCGTTAGGCGCGCCCCTAGCGCCAACGCCAGGCGATGGCCTAAAGGAGGATCTATATGACAAATACTAAAAAAATCTGCCTGATTTTTCTTCTTGGCCTTACGCTGTCTGCATGCGAAAAACCCGAACAAAAAGAAGCCCGCTATCTTGAACGCGGCAACACCTTTTTCCAGCAACACGATTACAAAAAAGCACGTTTAGCTTATCGCAATGCGGCGCGCATTAAACCTTCTGACCCCGAAATTTACTATCGTCTTGGCCTTTTAGAAGAAGCCGATGGGAATATCGCGGGCGCCTTTTCATTCTTTACGGCCGGCGAGCGTCAGGATCCAGCCTATATTCCTGTCGTTAACAAGCTGGCTCAATATTATTTAGCCGCAGACATGACAGATAACGCGGCCGCGAAAATCGAAACGGTGCTGAAAAAAGATCCGAAGAATGCTGAAGCCCACGCTCTGAATGCCTCGTTACTTTTACGTAGAATGGCTTACGACGAGGCCGAAAGCGAAGCCCGCACGGCTTTGCGATTAGATCCGACGACGGTCATGGGAAGTGCCGTTCTATCCAATACCTACATGGCACAAAACAAGCCAAGCCTTGCGATTGAAGCGCTTGATAAGGGGCTTGAAATGACGCCAAACAACGAAACCTTATTAAGCTTAAAAGCTCTTATTTTCGAAAAAGAAGGCGATCTGGACAAGCTTGCCGCCGTTTACAACCAACTTTTTACAGTTAATCCGCAAAATCTGGCCTATTGGGACAATCTTTCGCGCTTATATTTAAGCAAAGGCCGTACAGATGATGCCGAAGCGACGCTGAAAAAAGCCATCGAAGCCAACCCAGACAACGTCAATGCCAAAAAAATTCTTGTGACTTTTTTGGATAAAAACCGCGATCTATCAAGCGTTGAAAAACAGATTGCACAATTTGCGCAACAAGATCCCAATAACACATCCTACCTTTTTTGGCTTGCCGGTATCTATCAAAGTCATGACCAAACCGACAAAGCCATTCACTTGTTCCAAGACATTGCAAAGAAAAACTGGAGCCGTTCAAACGTCAGCCTGAACGCGCAGGCGGCCATCGCTCGTCTGCGCCTTGTGAAAGGCGAGCGCGAAGTCGCAAGCAAAATTATTCAGTCTGTTCTTGATAAGGATCCCAACAACAACGACGCGCTTTTTTTACACGCGCACTTGCTTGCTGACCAAGGCATGTATCAACCCGCCGTGACCGACTTGCGCTTGATCTTACGGAACGAACCGCACCAACGAAATGCCGAGATCTTGCTTTCGGAGGTTCTGCTTAAACAAGGCTATATTGATCTGGCGCTTGAAACAATGCGTCAACGCACTGACGCCGATCCATTGGATTTGGAAAGCCGCATACGCATGGCTCAAATCATGGCAGCTAAGGGGGAACTGGACAGAGCCAAAAAAAACCTGGATCTTGTCACCCAATCGGATCCGCATATGGCTGTGGCTTGGGAAAACACAGCACGGCTTGCCTTGGTTCGCAAAGACTGGCCCGAGGCTGAACGCGCTATTGCGCAACTAGATGCCTTTAAAGATCAAAAAGATTTGGTCAGCTTTTTACGCGCCCAATTAAAAGACGCCCAAGGACAACGCGGCGATGCCTTTGCCATCTATCAAGCACTTATCCAAAAAACGCCGGGAACGACGTTGTCTCACATCGCCTTGACCGAGTATTACAATGCGGCCATTGCGACGAACAAACTTCCGCAAGCCGAGGCTATGCTCGCGTCGTTAACATCGAAAGATCCTGAAATTCTAACAACGCGCGGACGTTTATTTCTTCAAATGAACAAACTTGTCGAAGCTGAACAGGCTTTTGACGATGCGATCCTTGCCAAGCCCTCCAATCAGGATCCTTACATCGAGTTGGCTGGGTTATTGATCCGAGCCGAAAAGCAAGCTGGGGCCGAAAAGGTTCTGCGTACGGCGATGACTGTTGACCCAACCGATGCGCGTGCGCCTTTAGTCCTTGCCGATCTTTTGACGACAAACAAACGCATCGCCGAGGCCGTCGAGATTTATCAAAATCTTTTAGCGACAAATCCGTCATCGGATCTTGTTGCCAACAATCTGGCACAACTTATCGCCGATGAAATGCCCAACGATATGACCGCCCTTCAAAAGGCAGCTCAAATTGCCGAACGCTTTGCCGTATCGGATAACCCGCTTTTGCTTGATACGATTGGCTGGGTTTATTTTAGGCAGAACCATTTGAACAAAGCTGAGTCAATCGCCCATAAAATCATAGCGCAAGGAAAGGTTTTGCCGCCCCAAGTCCATTACCATTTGGGCGCCATTCTTTTTGCAAATGGAGAGAAAGAGCCCGCAAAGCAAGAACTTCAAAAAGCGCTTCAGGGTTCCAGCGATTACATTGGAAAAGCGCAAGCTGTTGAACTTATGAAACAATTATAACTAAAGGACGTTTCCCTTGTCTTTAACAAGAGGCTGTTGGAAGCACGCGAAAAACAATTCTTGTTTTGTTTCAACACCTTTGCTAGGGCTTAATCAGGATTTCATTTAAAGATAAAGGCACCGCCATGAAGAAATATGTATTATTGTGGGCTTGTACCTTCTGTTTCCTTTTTCAGACGCCATCGTCTCAAGCCGCGACCATCAGCACGATTTCTGGTCTGGTGACAATTGGCGCGCCATCCAGCAAAGCGGGGAACATCGATTTTGATGCGTTGTCTCCTTATGGGTTATCTGCCCTAACCGACAAAACTGTTTCTATTCCGACATCAGATTCTCGTGCCGAAGGAAAACTTATTACCTCCTTTGCGGGCATCACCAACTCTAGTGATCTTTTGGCAACCAAGCCTGTTGGAACAGTCGGCTCGAATTTTTTGGCTATTTATTCATTATTTGGCCATGATGGATCGGCGACCTTTAATTTTACGAATGCGCCGACCTTAGTTTCCTTTAACATTGGAACGCTAGACCGTGGCAATAGCCTAACTGTTGTCGATACGTCTGATGATCGCTATACGCTGACGGGGGCCCAGCTTCTTGCTGCGGCAGCGGCAGATGGGACTATTGCCTCTAAGAAGTCCGGGCAATCAACTGTTTTCCTTTCGTTATTCAGCTTGAAGGGTATTGCTCAGATCATTTTGAGCACAACCAAAGATAAGGTTATGGAAATCAGCAATATGACGGCAGTTCCCTTGCCTGGTGCGATTGTTTTGTTTGGCACGGCTTTGGTTGGTATCAAGCGTATGCGCCGAAAAAGCGGGAAATAGATCCTCCGAACGATAGATTTATTACTTCTGAATGCGTTGAAGGAAGGTCTCTTGCCTTTTACACGCTATGATTGTAAGATTGGAATCGCGTTCAAAGAAAATATTTAATTTTTGCCAAGGAGATCCCCCATGAACATAACAAGACTTCTCGGCCTCGGCACTTTGGCTGTTTTGCTCTCGGGTTCGTTTGCGCAGGCCGCAACTGTAACGGTGGCGGATCCGTCGAGTGCGGCTGGCAATGTCATTTTTACGTCGACGACATCCCCTAATCAGTCTGTCAACCATCCTCCCGTTGTCGTCGATCTGAGTGTCGGTAAATTATCGCTTGTTGATGCGGCGATTGTGGACTCAGAATTTGCTGGGAACTCCGGCAATGCTGATTTTACCCGTAAGAGACCAGACGGTACGTCCGGAAATTTTTTGGCCGTTTTTCAACCCAAGGGTAACGGAACGGCGACGCTCGAACTGAAAAAGGCGGCAACGTCTTTCTCCTTCAATTGGGGCAGCATTGATACCTACAACTTCGTCACCGTTTCGAATGGCTCAGGCTATACAAGAACTTTTACTTATACCGATCTTGAAGCCGCTGCCTCTGCGGCGCTTGCCGGAGGTAGCATCACAAAATATGTGACTTTTTCAGGGTTACCCAATATCACCAAAATTGTTTTTGGCGATACGGATCATAATGCTTTCGAAATCGGTAGTCTCTCAATTACCTCTGTTCCGCTTCCCGGCGCGATCCTTTTGTTTGGCTCGGCTTTAGGTGGAACCGCCTTCTTGCGTCGTCGCCAATCGCAAAAAGCGTAACGATAGCGTTCCTTCGTTAAAAAAACCCCTTGGTCCAACGGGCCAAGGGTTTTTTTATAGCTGTAGATTATTTTTGAAATGTCCCCTGCAAATGCGTTAGCGTTTCAGTAACGCCTTTGGCAATTTGGTCAAGGTAGTCATGACGACGCAAACAATCTTTGCGTTTTTTAGGGGCAACATCGTCTGGGTTTTTGCGCGGCAAATCTGTCGGCAAAAGATAATCACCGGAAGGCAAGCGCCCTATTTCCAGCTCTTGTAAAAAGCCGTCATAGTCGGCCACAACTTTTCGCCGCCATTTCTTTTTTGATTGTGAAACATGGTTCTTTTTACATGTCGCGACGATATCGTCAGCCTTCAAATAGCGGGCTAAAGCGCAAGCGGCTTCCATAACCGCGCGTTTAGGGCGCATGCCGCTTAACGCGCGCGTGATACGGATGATATCGTCTTTATACGCGGCGCCGGGGCCTTGCATTCCACAGACGACAAAATGGCGTTTGCCGTCAGGGTCTGTCTGCATATTGGCAACGAGACGCGCAAGGTGGATCCCTGTCGTTTCATCTGTAAAGAGAAGCGTCAGCTCGCCTTGATGTTGCGAAAGCATGTCGCGGCTCAGCGTGAAGATGAAGTTTCTGTCCCCCTTCAAGTTCGAAAAGGTTGTCAGCTTCAATCTTTTCCCTGAAACGAGATACAGCAACGTATCATCAGAAAAATAGGGGCCAATCGATTGATAGTGATTAACGAGCATCGCCGCGCGTCCCGCAATATCAAGGCCGCAGCGCGCGAAGGGACGATGGATTTTATCGCCTAAAACACGGATAACATAAGGCGGCGCCGCCGATAAAACAGGGTGCTGGGTCAGGAAAAGAAGCCAATCCGTCGTCTCCTTCCAGTGCACAAGCGTGCGTCCGGCAAAACGCGCCGCCCGCCAAAAGCTTTTTGTCCCGACATAGATGCGCTGGGTAAAAAGAAGAGAAAGAAGAAGACGCCTGTGCAAAAGATCCCCCATGTTCCGCAGCCGATAGAGAAAAATCGTTAAGAGACCAATAACGCTGCGGACAAACGATTGCGGCGCATCATAGGAAAACGCCTGTTTCTGTCAATGGAACAAACAGAAGGTCTGTCAACTTTCTCGCACGTCGTGATTTGACAAGCACGCTTTGAGCGTTATAACGGATGAACGACCGATGGAGCGTTATAGTTAAGGGAGAGCGGTACATGCCTGACCCAAACAATCAGCAAGGCCCTTGGGGGCCTTTTGGCGGCTCTTCGGGCCCCTCTCCGAAAAACGATGCTCCACGTCCGCCTCATTCCGGCGGGACCGCGGGGGGCGGCCCGAATGTGCCCCCACCTGATTTCGATTATTTTTTGCGAAAATGGCAGTCCTATAAAGGCCCCTTCAAACCAGCTGATCACCGCGAAATCATCGGCCTTGCAGCTTTGGTCCTCATCGGCCTTTGGTTTTTAAGTGGTTTTTATTTGGTCGGCACGGATCAACAAGGCGTTGTGATGCGCTTTGGTGCTTTTCAGCGCACAGAACAGCCAGGCCTGCGCTATCATCTGCCCGCGCCGATTGAAGAAGTTTTGTTACCTGTCGTGACGGCTCAAAACGAAATCCCCGTTGGGATGCGCCGCGTACGTGGAACAGACGCCGTGCGAACCATCCCCCAAGAAAGCCAGATGTTGACGCAGGATGAGAACATTATCGATGTTCAATTCACCGTTTTCTGGCGCATCAGCGATGTTAACAAGTTCCTTTTTGAGATTCGCGACCCTGAGACGACGATCAAGATGGGTGCAGAAAGTGTGATGCGTGAGGTCATTGGGCAAAACAAGCTTCAATTTGCCTTGACGGATGGCCGCGGACCGATTGCCGACGAAGCGCGCACGCGTTTGCAAGCCTTGATGGATGAATATAATGCGGGCATCGTCGTCAGCCAGATCAACCTGCAGACGGTTTCTGTCCCGGATGAAGTCAAAGCGGCCTTTCAAGATGTGGTAAATGCCAAACTTGATCAAGAGCGTTTTCAAAATCAGGCTGCGGCGCATGTTAATAAAGTGATCCCTGATGCCAAAGGCCAAGCGGCGCAAATTTTGCAGCAGGCCATGGCCTATCGCGATCAAAAAATCGCGGCGGCCCAAGGCGAAGCTGAACGCTTTAAAGAGATTCAGCCCGTCTATGCTGGCGCGCGCGACGTCACGGCCAAGCGCCTTTACCTTGAAACCATGGAAAGCGTGCTTAGCCACGCGCCCAAAGTGTTGATGGATAAAGGCGCCGGAACGGCGGCCCTTCCCTATTTCCCGCTTTTTGATAAAGCGGGCAAAAACAACGACAAACCCTGATCGCAGGCCCGGAGATCGCTATGCAAAATCGTACGCTCTTGCTGAAAATCGGCGCTGCCTTTTTGGCCTTGTTTATCCTTTTGGATTCGGCCTTTATCGTCAACCAAACCGAGCAAGCCATTCTTTTTCAGTTTAAGGATGTCGTCCGGATTATCCCTAAACCAGGGCTTCATTTTAAGCTTCCGTTGATCCAAAGCGTTTCAATGTTCGAAAACCGCGTGCTAGCCGTCGATGCGCCAACGCAAGAGATCTTGTTGGCCGAGCAAAAACCGATGGAAGTCGATGCGTTTGCCCGTTACAGGATCAAGAATCCATTGCTGTTCTTTCAGCGTCTGCGCAGTGAGCGGATTGCACAAGACCGTTTGGGCAGCCTTCTCAACGCTTCGATGCGTAGCGTTTTGGGCACGGTCAAGCTGGCCACGCTATTATCCCCTGACCGGGTGAGCGTGATGGGCAAAATCCGCGATCAATTGAATGGCGAAGCCAAAGATTTCGGCATTGAAGTCATCGACGTCCGCATTCGCCGGACCGATTTACCACAAAAGACAAGTGCTGCCATTTTTGCGCGCATGCAATCTGAACGCGAGCAGGAAGCGGCGCAGTTGCGGGCGCAGGGCCAGCAAGAGGCACTTCAAACCACGTCGGAAGCTGACCGCACCGCAACGGTTATCGTGGCCGAAGCCAAAGGCCAAGCTGAAAAGATTAAGGGCGAAGGCGATCAAAAGGCCTTACAAATCATTGCGGCCGCGACGGATAAAGACCCCGGTTTTTATGCCTTTTGGCGGTCGTTGGCCGCGTACCGTGAGGCTTTACAAGCCGAGACGACGACCTTTTTGCTTGACCCTGAAAGCGGGTTTTTCAAATATTTCAAGGAATCATCGTCGCGTTGAGTGGGGTGGGCTAGGAATTTTGTCACGCGCATGCCATAAATCAGCCGAAATCTGCGCTGATTCTCATAGGCCAATCTTCTATAGCTTCTTCAAACTGGTAAGAGGTGATCTCACATGAAGCGTTTGCATCGTTTTGCTCGGCTTGTCGTTTTATCCCTTTCCCTTTTCTGTGTGGGGGCTGCTTTGCCTGCCGCTTCAGAAGCGCGTGAGGGCCCCTCAAGCTTTGCCGATCTTGCGGACAAACTTTTACCCGCCGTTGTCAATATCTCGACAACCCAGACGGTCACAACCCGCGACGACAGCATGGATCTTCAAGATCTTCAGATCCCGCCAGGCTCGCCGCTTGAGGATTTTCTGCAGGATTTCTTTAATCATGGCGGCGGCAAAGAAGGCGGCAAGCCGCGCAAGCATAAATCGACCTCGTTGGGGTCGGGCTTTGTCATCGATCCGACTGGCTATATTGTGACGAACTATCACGTCATCCAAGACGCCGACGAAATTACCGTCATTTTGCAAGACGACACCAACCTGCCCGCGACCGTTGTGGGGAAGGATAAGAAGACAGATTTGGCCCTTTTGAAAGTGACGCCGAAAAAGAACCTTCCTGCCGTGGCTTGGGGCGATAGCGATAAAATCCGCGTCGGTGACTGGATTATGGCTATCGGCAATCCTTTTGGTCTTGGCGGAACGGTCACGGCGGGGATTATCTCGGCCCGTGCCCGCGACATCAATTCAGGGCCTTATGACGACTATTTGCAGACCGACGCGCCCATCAATCGCGGCAACTCGGGCGGCCCGATGTTTAACATGGATGGCGAAGTCATCGGCATCAACACGGCGATCTTCTCGCCGTCTGGCGGGTCGATCGGCATTGGTTTTGCCATTCCGTCGAGCATGGCTAAAAGCGTCATCGATCAGTTGAAAACGACGGGACATATCCGCCGTGGTTGGCTGGGCGTGCGCATTCAAAGCCTGTCGCCTGAAATCGCCGAAAGCTTGGGCCTCAGCAAGGTGCATGGCGCGCTTGTGTCAAGCGTAACGCCTGGCGGCCCGGCTGCCGAAGCACATTTGGAACAAGGCGACGTTATCACCAGCTTTGACGGCAAAGATGTGCAAGACATGCACAAATTGCCGCGCATTGTGGCTGAAACGGACGTTGGGCGTTCGGTTCCGATCACCATCTTCCGCAAAGGGAAAGAGATGACCTTGCGCGTTAAGGTTGGTGAAATGGAAACCCGCGACGATAGTCAGGACAAGGATGAAGAGGATGCCGACGCCAAGCAGCCGTCGAAGACAAACGCCGACAAGGTGGATGAGCTTGGGATCAGCGTCACGCCAGCGACCGATGCGACACGCAAACGCATGGGGATCGACAGCACGACGCCGGGCGTTATTGTCACGCGCGTCAACCCGGGCAGCGTTGCCGCTGACCAAGGCTTGATCGTTGGCGATATCATCTCGGAAGCGGCTCAGCTTGACGTCAAATCGGCCAAGGATTTATCCGAATCCGCGAAACACGCCAAGAAAATGAATAAACCGCTTCTTCTGCTTGTCGATCGCAAAGGCGATTTACGCTTTGTCGCGATCAGCTTTGGAAAGAGCAAATAACGACGCTCTGATCCGGGTCTTTACAGCCTCCCCCGCTTCAAACCGGGGGAGGTTTTTTTATACGCCGATAAGCTATTGTTGTTTGTTTCTTATCTTGCTATGCCTTGAAACGTAATTTCATCAAATATCACAGTCCATTAAGGCCCTATCCCATGAAAAATCTGCCTTCTGCTGTACCGACCTCACAGCCGCACTTAGCTGTTTTAGACGGCATGCGTGGCGTTGCGGCCTTGTTTGTCGTCTTCTATCACGCCTTATCGCCTTTTGGGCAAACTGGCATGATCGCCCATGCTTATTTGGCTGTCGATTTTTTCTTTCTGCTGTCGGGATTTGTTATCGCCTATGCCTATGAGCATCGGCTGCGTACATCGATGACATGGCTACAGTTTTTGACTTTGCGTCTTATTCGCCTCTATCCGCTGCTTCTCTTAGGTCTTATTTTCGGCTTTACGACATTTTTGTTTAAAGTTGTTTTCCTTGAGCACACGCCGCTGACTTTCAACGCCTTTCTGGCTTTTATCTGCGGTATTTTTCTTATTCCAAGCCATTTGGTCTTGAATGAAGGTTGGGCAAGTTTTTATCCCTTTAACACGCCGACATGGTCGTTATTTTTTGAGTTCCTTGTCAATTTGACTTACGTGCTGGCTCTTCCCAAACTGTCTGGGCGCGTTTTTAAAGCGCTTTTGTTCGTTGCGGCCATGGCTGTCTTGATACAATCCTATCTTGTTGGCTCGTTGTCTGGCGGTGCCAATTGGGGCGATATATATCTTGGCGTCACGCGCGTGATTTATCCTTTTTTTGCGGGGATTTATTTATTTAGATTGAATCAATCCGAACAGCGCTCTCTCCATCAGGCCTTTGCGCTTCCTTTGATAGCTCTGTTGCTTGGGCTTACCTTTGTCTGCCCTGTTCCTTCACTTTTCGTGTGGCTTTTCGATGCCTCTGCCGTTCTCTTTCTTTTTCCACTGCTGGTCTTAAGCGGAAGCCGCTTGTCTCCTTCAAAACAAGTAACCGCGCTTTGCCTTTTTCTGGGCGAGCTATCTTATCCTCTCTATATTCTTCACTATCCGGTCGTTCGGCTTTTTAGCCGCTTTGCAAGATCGACCGATGTTGGCAGCGCTGCCTTTTATACGATCATCTTCGGCGAGGTTTTGGTTCAAGTTCTTCTCGCTCTGTTGGCTTTACGCTATTTTGATAAGCCTGTGCGCGCCTGGCTTATGGCACGCTACAAAAAGCAACCTCTGCACAACAAATGACATAAAAAACCCGATAAGACCTTGTTGATGGTCTTATCGGGTTTTTTTGTCTTCTTTCGTGAAGCTTAGAGGCTCCAATACACGATGTTCGACGGGACATCGGCTGGTTTCAGGGCCGATTTCACGTCAATCAAAACGCCGCCGGGTTTCAACATTTTGTAAATCGCCGCTGTATCATGCATGAAGTCTTCATGGGTCACAGCAAAGACAACCGCATCCAGATCTTTAAACTGCGCGGGATCAGCCAGCTTGATCCCATATTCATGCACGGCATGCGCGGGATCGGCGACCGGATCGGTGATCAGAACTTCAAGCCCAAAGGATTCAAGCTCTGTCGCAATTTCAGGAATACGGCTGTTGCGCAGATCGCGGACGTTTTCCTTGAACGACAAGCCCAAAATACCAACCCGCGCCTTGGCGTGCATGATGCCGTGCTGTGACATCAATTTGACCAGCTTTTGCGCGACGAAGATCGGCATGTTGTCGTTGATCCGGCGGCCCGCCAGGATAACTTGCGGGTGATAGCCCAGCTCTTCCGCGCGGGCTGTCAGATAATAGGGATCAACCCCGATGCAATGTCCGCCGACAAGGCCCGGCATGAAGTGCAAAAAGTTCCATTTGGTGCCTGCCGCTTCCAAAACTTCTTTGGTGCGCAAGCCCATACGGTCGCAGATGACAGCCAGTTCGTTCATCAAGGCGATGTTGATGTCGCGCTGCGTGTTTTCGATGACTTTGGCGGCCTCGGCAACCGCAATGCTGCTGGCGCGATGCACGCCCGCCGTGATGACCTTGCTATAGACGTAATCAAGGCGGTCCAAGGATTCATCGTCGTCGGCGCTGATGACTTTGACAATTGTTTCTAGGCGGTTGACTTTGTCGCCGGGGTTGATGCGCTCGGGCGAATAGCCAAGTTTGAAATCCTTGCCGCGCGTGCAGCCAGACAAGCGGGCGATCTCGCCGCCGCATAGTTCGTCTGTCAGGCCGGGGTAAACGGTCGATTCAAATGTGATCAACGGTACAAGACCTTTGCCTTGCAGACCTTTGGCAACGCGGCGCTTCAGAAGCGCGCCCATCGTTTGGCAAGCCCCAAGGACCGGGGTCAGGTCAGGGCGCTTGGCTTCGTCGATCGGCGTTGGAACGGTCACAATATACATCGTGCAATCGTCCATATCTTCGGCGTTCGCTGTCAGTTTGGCCTTTAAGCCTTGCAACTTGTCGTCGGCGACTTCGCCTGTCCAGTCGTGACCGCCAACCAGAGACTTGACGCGCGCCGCATCGATATCAAAACCGACAACCTCTTCGCCTTCGCGCGCCAGCCCAACCAAAAGCGGAAGGCCAACGTAACCTAAACCGATGACAGCAATTTTTTCTGACATGTTCCCCCCCATAAGACTCAAGCTGCCACAACCCTAGCGTGTGGCCTGTTAACAGAAGAAAACCGGATCACAGATGGTTTCGGATCCGGCGTAAAACTTGGACAACGGGATAACGCGCGCCCTGCTCTTTCGCAACGTTTTTTGTGCATTTTCGCACGCAGGTTGTAGCGGAAACGCTTTTTCCTGTACCCCTTACGCGCTTTGCGTGTTATCCCAAACGGATAACCAAGACAGGATCCTAAACCATGACCCCTTCGGCCCGTTTTCAGGCTGTTTTAGAGCTTCTTGATTCGCTGGACAAGGTTCATCGGCCCGCTGACGCGCTTGTCAGCGGCTATTTTCGCGCCCGCCGGTATATCGGATCGAAAGACCGCGCCTTTATTGCCGAGACTTTTTACGATGTCTTGCGCCAAACAGCCCGTCTCAGCTGGTGGATTGACAGGGTTGGTGGTCAGGCGGATGCCCGGTCGCGCCTAATTGCTTATCTTATTCTAGGCGGCAAAGAGCCCAAAACCGTCACCGAACTGTTCAGTGGCGGCAAATTTGCCCCCGCCGCCCTGACAGATGACGAAAAAAAGATGATGCGCCAATGGGCTGGCCATACGCTGGAACACCCAGATATGCCGGACACCGTTTTAGGCGAGTGCCCAGAATGGGCGGCGGCTTGGCTGCAAAAACGGTTTGGCAAAAGCTTTTTAAAAGAAATGCGCGCCATGATGGCCCCGGCTACGCTGGATTTACGCCTAAACCCGCTGAAAGGCGATCGGCAAGAAATCCTTCAAAAGATGAAAGCCCAAGGGCTTGAGGTCGAAGCAACCCCCTATTCGCCTTGGGGGCTGCGTTTAAAAGCGCGGATGGATTTGACGCGCATTCCGCTTCTTAAAGACGGTACGCTTGAGATTCAAGATGAAGGCTCGCAGCTTATTGCGCTTTTACTCGATGCCAAGCCAGGGGAACGGGTCGTCGATTTTTGCGCAGGGGCTGGTGGCAAGACCCTTGCGCTGGCGGCGGCTATGGCCAATAAGGGGCGCATCACGGCTTGCGATATTCTGGAAACCCGGCTGCGCCGCAGCTTGGAGCGCTTCAAAAAAGCTGGTTTTCATAATATCGAGATCAAGCCTCTTTCGACCGAGCGTGACCCATGGGTCAAACGACACAAGGAAAGCTTTGATCGCGTTTTGGTCGATGCGCCTTGCTCAGGCTCGGGCACGTGGCGGCGCAATCCTGATTCCCGGTGGCGTCCAATGGGCCCGGGCATGGATCAGCTCACGGTCGTTCAAGCCAGCATTTTGGAAAGCGCCGCACGGCTTGTCAAACCGGGTGGACGGCTTGTTTATGCCACTTGTTCGCTTTTACCCGTTGAAAATGAAGAGCAAATTGAAAAGTTCTTGGCTTTCCACCCCGATTTTTCGCTGACCCCGATGGCTCAGGCAAATCCAACAATCAAGACTTTACCAACGAAAGAAGATTGCCTAAAACTGTCCCCCGGCCTGCATCAGACGGATGGCTTTTTTGCCGCTGTCATGGACCGCAGTCTAACGCCCAAACAAGCTGCCTAAGTCATAATCTTCTTTTTTAGCCCCTTTGCCCAAGCCTTAAGAGGTTCCGATGAGTTTACCGTTTGTTTTGAAAAAGTTGACCGCTCAGGAAGACCTGACCGAGCAAGAAACCAAGGTCGCTTTTGATGCCATTTTCTCGGGCACTGTGGCGGCGGGAGATATTGCGGCTTTTTTGACAGCCTTGCATGACAAAGGCGAAGTCCTTTCCGAAATCCTGGGCGCTGCTAAATCCATGCGTCAGCATATGCGCACCATCTTGGCCCCGCCGGGCACGATGGATATTGTGGGTACAGGCGGCGATAAACACAACACGCTTAACATTTCGACCGCTACGGCCTTTGTCGTCGCGGCTTGCGGCGTTCCTGTCGCCAAGCATGGCAATAAATCTGTCACCAGCCGTTCAGGCGCTTCGGATGTTCTGCAAGCGTTGGGCGTGCGCGTCGAAGTTCCGTTGCCGGTCTTAGAGCGCGCCTTGCATGAGGTGGGGATCACGTTCTTGTTCGCGCCCCAGCATCATCCAGCGATGCGCTTTGTCGCCCCCGTTCGTAAAGAGCTTGGCATTCGTACGATTTTTAATCTGCTTGGCCCGCTTTGTAACCCGGCGCGCGTCACGCGCCTTTTGATGGGCGTGTATTCCGTCGAAGCCATGGGATTGGCTGCCGAATCGTTGCTGGCCTTGGAAACCGACCGCGCGCTTGTCGTTCACGGGCAAGACGGTATGGATGAAATTACGACGACAGCGCCGACTGATGCTATTTCGCTGCGCGCCAATGCCTTAGCGCCCGTGATATTGGCTCCTGAGAATCTTCATTTGCCCAAAGTTGGTATTAAAGATCTTCAAGGTGGCGATCCAGCCGAAAATGCCGAGGCCATCCGTCATCTTTTCAACGGCAAGGCCGGGCCTTATCAAGATATCGTTGCCTTTAACGCGGCGGCGGCTTTGATGGTGGCAGAAAAAGTCGATACGCTGGACCAGGGTTATCATTTAGCGTTAACGGCTTTGAAATCAGGCGTTGCGCGTAACAAGCTTGAGGCGCTGATTGCTCTCACCAACGAAGATGCCGACACCTAAAAGAAAGGACGGCCCCAAGGATGACGTTTGCCCCTGCCGATAAATTACAAGAAATTTGCGCCGTTAAGGCTCAACATCTGGCAGTTTGGAAAGACGTGACGCCTTTGGCCGATCTTGAGCGTCAAGCCAAAGAACAAACGCCACCGCGTGGCTTTGAACAAGCACTTCAAGCGAAAAAGCAAAGCGCGCACTACGGTTTGATTACCGAGATTAAAAAGGCTTCGCCTTCGGCTGGGCTCATTCGGTACGATTTTTATCCGGCTATCTTGGCGGCGGCCTATGAAAAAGGCGGTGCGGCTTGCCTTTCCGTTCTGACCGATGCGCCTTATTTCCAAGGCGATAACGATTATTTGCGCGTGGCGCGGGGGGCTTGTTCGCTGCCTGTCCTGCGCAAAGATTTTATCATCGATCCGTGGCAAGTCGTTGAATCGCGCGCCATTGGCGCTGATTGCATTCTACTGATCATGGCCGCTTTAGACGATGGGCTTGCCAAAGATCTGCACGCGACCGCCCGTGCCTATGGCATGGATGTTTTGATCGAGGTGCATAACCGCGATGAGCTGGACCGCGCGTTGCTTCTTCCCGATGGGATGATTGGGATCAACAACCGCAATCTCAAAACCCTTCAAGTTGATTTGCAAACCAGTATCGATTTGGCCCCGCTTGTTCCGAATGGGCGTCTGATCGTCGGCGAAAGCGGCTTTAAGACACGGCAGAATCTGGATCGTGCCTTGACCGAGGCGGGGATCTCTAGTTTCCTGATTGGCGAGTCCCTGATGCGTGCCGACGATATTGAAAGCGCGACCGCGCAATTGGCCGCCGCATCGTTTGCGCCTCAAGCCGGATAGGAGGACCGATCATGCCGCTTCCACCTCCCAAACCCGTTCTTTGGTCGGTTCAGATCGTCTGCCGCCCCGAGGATGCCGATGCGATTGCTGACAAGCTTGCTGAAGTGGCTGTCTCTGTCGGCGTGACGGCGATGCCGCGACAACCGACGGCTCAAATTGACGCCATTTACGATACGGAACCCGAAGCTTCGGCTCTGAATGCCGAGATGGCTTTGTGGGGCGCGTTGGCAGGGATTGACGTGGGCCCCGCGCGGGTGAGCCGTATCGAAGACTTAGATTGGCTGAAGAAAGTCGCCGCCGATTTTCCGCCTTTGCGCCTGGGGCGCTGGGTTGTTTATGGATCGGCCCATAAAGCCAATGTTCCGGCCCATGAACGGCTTAAGATTCAGATTGATGCGACCTCGGCCTTTGGCACTGGCGAACACCCCACGACGCGCGGTTGCCTGGAGGCTTTGGATCATTTGCTTCGCACGGAACGGCCCGCAAAATTACTAGATATGGGCTGTGGATCGGGGATTTTGGCTATGGCTTATGCCAAGGCTTCTCACGGCCAGGCTGTTGCCGTTGATATTGATCCTCTTTCTGTGACGATTGCACGCGAAAATGTGCGCCAGAACGGTTTAGCCGCCTTTGTCCAAGTGGGCTATAGCAACGGCACGCATTCGCCGCTTGTTCAACAAGGCGCGCCTTATGATCTTTTAATGGCGAATATCTTCGCACGGCCCTTATGCGAAATGGCGCGTGCCTTGCGCCAGCTGATGGCCCCCGGCGGAAAGGCCATTTTATCGGGCATTTTGACCAAACAGGCCGCCGCGGTCATTGCGGCCTATCGGGCGCAGGGCTTTACGCTTGTCCGGCGGAATGATTTGGGGGAGTGGTCTGTGCTTGCTTTAGCCCTGCCTTCTGCGCCATCATAGCGTCATGACTGAAACAACACATTCAAAAGACCTTTATAAAGCCCGTTTGGGCAATCTCCGTCAAGAAATGGCCAAGCGCGATCTCGACGCTTGGCTGGTCCCGATGACGGATCCTTTTCAAAACGAATATATCCCGGCGTCGGACCGGCGCGTGGCTTTTTTATCCGGCTTTACGGGGTCGGCGGGCTTTATTGTCGTTTTGATGGACAAGGCCGCTTTCTTTACCGATGGCCGCTATACGCTGCAAGCCGCGCGCCAAGTTCCTGGCACGCTCTTCCAACTTTTCGATACCGCCGACACGTTGCCGGGGTTGTGGCTGCGCGATCAAGCGCGCCTTGGGTTCAAAATTGGTTTCGATCCGCGCTTGCATACTGCCGACGGCATTGATCGTTTGACCAAAACGCTGGGGCAAACCGGCGCCGAGATCATGCCAACGACGCCAAACTTGGTCGATATGGTTTGGCCCGACAGGCCCGAAGCGCCAGCCGAGCCGATTGTGCCTTACGCCCTGACTTATGCAGGCGTTCCGTCAGCCGATAAACGCGCCGCTTGCGCCAAAACCTTGGGCGACGAAAATGATATCGCGACCATTTTAACGGACCCTGCCTCTATCGCTTGGCTGTTGAACATTCGCGGTGGCGACGTGCCGCATGCGCCCCTGCCTTTGTCTTATGCGATCCTCAAGGCAGATGGATCAGCCGCTTTGTTCGCCGATCCGCGGAAAATTGACGCTTCGCTCGCCACACATTTAGGCCCGGATGTGCAAATTGCCGACTTGGTCGATTTTGTTCCGGCTTTGCGGACGTTGGGCGCGCAGCGGGTGCGCGTGCGCGTCAACACGGCTGAAACGCCTTATTGTTTTGTCGAGGCCTTGCGCGAATCCGGGGCTCAGATCGACAAGGGACGCGATCCGACCGCTTTACCCCGCGCCTGCAAAAATCCAACCGAGCTTGAAGGCATGCGCGCGGCGCATCTGCGCGATGGTGTCGCTTTGACGCGCTTTTTGGCGTGGCTTGATCGCCAGCCGCCGCAGACAGTAACCGAGCTGTCCGCCGAAGCTCAGTTAGAATCTTATCGCGCGGCGCAGGATCTTTATAAAGGCCCCAGCTTTGATACCATCGCGGGCTATGCGGCCAATGGCGCGATCGTTCATTATCGCGCGACCGAAGAGACCAACGCGACGCTTGGCACAGATAGCCTGTTTTTGCTGGATAGCGGTTGCCAGTATTTAGATGGCACAACCGATGTTACGCGCACCGTCGTCTTGGGCAAACCGACCGAGGCGATGCGCCGCGCCTTTACGCTGGTTTTAAAGGGCCACATTGCGCTGAGCCGCATTCGTTTTCCCGAAGGCATTACGGGCGCTGAACTGGATGTTCTGGCGCGTCAGTTTTTATGGAACCAAGGCCTTGATTATGCGCATGGCACAGGGCATGGCGTGGGGTCTTACCTTGTCGTGCATGAAGGGCCGCAAGCCATTTCCCGGCGCAGCCCCGAGCCTTTAAAGCCCGGCATGGTTCTATCGAACGAGCCCGGCTATTACGAAACGGGCGCTTTTGGCATTCGTCATGAAAACCTGATGGCGGTCGTCAAGATCAACGGGGTCGGAAAAGAAAATCACGCCTTCTTGGGGTTCGAGCCGCTGACGCTTGCGCCCTTTGACCGGCGCGGCCTTGACCGCCCTCTTTTGTGCCCGGCAGAAGTTCACTGGATCAACACGTATCACGCAAATGTTAAAACCAAACTGACGCCCTATCTGTCTCAGGACGATGCGGATTGGCTGTCGGCGGCCTGTGCGCCACTTTAAAAGTAAACTATTTTATTGAGGAACTCTCTTGTCGAAAACCATTGCCTCCTTTGATAAGGCGGTGCCGACGTATGACGCCGCCGCCGTTCTGCAACAAAACGTCGCTGAAACCTTGATGCAAGGCGTTCAAGTTTCAGATCCGGCGACGATCCTCGATATTGGCTGTGGAACTGGGTTGGTTAGTGCCATCGCCGCCGCCCGGTGGCCAGAAGCGCAGCTCACCGTTCTTGACGCCGCGCCTTCCATGCTCAACGCGACGTGCCAAAAAGTGCCGCAGGCCATGCCTATTCTGATGGATGCGGCTTCGCTGTCTTTGCCGCAGCGCTTTGATTTGATCCTTTCCAGCATGATGCTGCACTGGACAGACCGGCCTGCCCATACCATGCGGTTGTGGCGCGCGCTGTTGAACCCAGGCGGCACAATGCATGTGGCTCTGCCCGTCGCGGGCAGTTTGTGGGAATGGAAAAGCCTTTGCGCTTCTCAAGGCGTGGCTGACGGGCTTTGGCCCTTTCCCGTCGCCGCTAGCTTTAGCGGCGCGGGGGCGGAAGCGACGCTTCGGCCCCTTACGCTGCGCTTTCCTTCGGCGCAGGCCTTTTTACGCAACATGAAGGCAACGGGCGCGCAAACGCCCAATCCTTCCCATACGCAGCAATCAGCCGCCACAATGCGCCGCGTGTTAAAGGCCGGTTCGCGGCCCTTTGACGTAACGTATCAAATTCTATATTGGCGGGTGAAAAATCTGGGCTAACGCGCGGGCAGCGGGCAATAGCCTGCAATCCAATCGCGCACGGCCTGCCATGTCTTTTGATCGGCAGCGGCCAGTAAGCCAACATGATAACTGCGCGGATCGTATGGCGTGCCGTCCCAATGCGCGGCCATGCCACCAGCTTCTTGATAGATCAAAACGCCAGCCGCATCGTCCCATGGCGTGGTTAGCTCGTGATTGGCCCGGAACTGATCGGGCCCTTTGGCAAGACAAGCATACCCGTCGCACGCACTACCAAAGCGTTTAAAAACGGGTGCTTGAAGATCGCTATCAAGATCATCAAGATGCGGATACGCATTGATAAAAGTCGTTCCTAAGCGGCCTGACAGGCTGGGTAGCGGCCCGCCGGGCAAGGCTTGCAAGCGCCTGCCGTGGCAATAAGCGCCCGCGCCCTTTTCCCCCATAACCATTTCTTTTTGAATGGGGTTATAAAGCCATCCGGCGACGGTTTGCCCTTTTTGCACCAGCGCGACAATGATCCCAAAATTGGGATCCCCACCGACAAATTGCCGCGTGCCGTCCAACGGATCGACGATCCAAAGCGGCGCGTCAGAATCAAAAGCGGCAATGATTGATGGATCGGCGAAAAAAGCTTCCTCGCCCAACACGTTTGATCCGGGGAGAATCTTTTTCAAAGCTTCCGTCAGCGCCTTTTCGGCTTTTTGATCGGCAATGGTGACAGGATCGTCGCCCCCTTTTAAGGCAATATCGCCAGGGCCCAGGTTCCGAAAATGAGGCAAAAGACATGTCTCGCCCACATCGGCTATTAGGTCTTGGACGGCCTCAAAATCGATTTTCATCGTGCGCCTGCGGCTTGCTTGGGCGGTTTGGGAAGTGTGCAAAAATCTTGAACCCAGCGGCGGATCTGCTGCCAGCTGTCGGGATCAGGGGCCAGCAAAACGCCGCGTCCAAACGTCGCGGGCGTAAAGGGCGCGCCATCCCAGTGCGCATTATACCCCCCAGCCTCGCGATGGATCAAAATACCGGCGGCGTTGTCCCAAGGCGTGCAATAAGTCAGTGTGCTGTGAAAATGCCACTGCGGATCGGGCGACGAAAAAGCAGGCGAGCCCACCAAAAGCCGGGCATATTCGTGGCACAAACATCCGATCATGCCCATGAACATTGGCGAGGCCTGCGCCAGCGATTTTTGCGCCAGATGCGGATCGCCCAGACGCTCCATAATTTCCTGCCCCGGCGAGCCGCGCATGCGGTCCAGCGACTGAGACGGCAAAACGCGCACGCGCTCGCCCTTGTGGAAAGCGCCTGCGCCTTTTTCCGCTTCGATAAACTCGTCTGAAAAAGGATCGTAAAGCCACCCGGCCACGGTTTCATCGCGCCGCGACAGCGAAACGATCACGCCAACTTGACGCCTGCCAGCGATAAAGTTTTTCGTGCCGTCGATGGGGTCAACCGTCCAAACAGGGCTATCGTCAGCGAAATGATCTATAATGCCGCGGTCGGCGGCAAAGGCTTCTTCCCCGACGACATTTGATCCCGGCAGCAAGTCTTTAAGCCCCGCCGCCAAGCGTTTTTCGGCCTTTTTATCGGCGATCGTCACGGGGTTGTTGACGCCTTTATAGCTGATGTCGGATGGGTCTAAATGCCGAAAACGCGGGAGGATCTCGTCCTTTGCCACCAGGCGGATCAGATCGTGGATCGCGTCGTTATTAACGGTTTTCACGGACGCTCTCCCCAAACTTGCTGATAAAGCGACCATAATTCGCGCGGTCGAGCGCGACTTGAATATGCGCTTCCTTATCGTTGTCTTCGCGCGCCAAAATATGCCCGTTTTGATAAAGCCAAGCCAGCGCCGCGCCATCGAGCAACGCGACATAGAGATCAAGCGTCCGATGTTGCGCCGTTAGCGTCTCATCCAAAAGGTGCAAAAGGTCGTGGATCCCCTCGCCCGTCAAGGCCGAGACAGCGACCGCGCCGCCACGCGCCTCACGCCGCAAGCCTTCAAGATCGCCCGCATGCTGCGAATCCCAAGATGATCGCGCCGTGTAATCTTTAAAACGCGCGCGCTCGTCTTCCGGCAACATGTCGCATTTGTTAAAGACTTCGATCACGCGCGGATCGTCCGGCGGGACGCCAAGATCGTCTAAGATGCCTTCGACAACCTCACGCTGCGCGCGCGTATCGGGATGCGTGCAATCGCGCACATGCAAAATGATATCGGCCAATTGCACTTCTTCAAGTGTCGCGCGAAAGGCTTCGATTAAATGCGTCGGCAAGTCCGAGATAAACCCAACCGTATCCGACAGAACAACTTCGCGTCCGCTGGGCAAGATCATGCCACGCATGCTTGTATCCAGCGTGGCGAACAGCATGTCTTTCGCCATCACATCGGCGCCCGTCAGGCGGTTGAACAGCGTCGATTTTCCCGCATTTGTATAACCGACCAAGGCGATGGTCGGGCGCTCGGCCCGCTCACGCGCGGTGCGTTGCAGGCCGCGCGTGCGGCGCACTTGCTCAAGCTCGGCCTTGACTTTGGATATGCGGCCCGTGATCAAACGCCGGTCGATTTCAAGCTGAGACTCGCCGGGGCCGCCCATAAAGCCAAAGCCGCCGCGTTGACGCTCAAGGTGGGTCCATGAACGGACAAGGCGCGATTTTTGATAGCTTAGAGCCGCCAGTTCGACCTGAAGCTTGCCTTCATGCGTGCGGGCCCGCGCGCCAAAGATTTCCAAAATCAAACCGGTGCGGTCGATGACCTTGCAGTGCCAGTTTTTTTCAAGATTGCGCTGCTGCACAGGCGACAGCACATGATCGATAATGGCAAGCTGAATGTTCTCTTCTTCGATAAGCGTGCCATAACGCGCCGCCTGCCCGCTGCCCAACAGCATCGCGGGCGTGGGTGCGGTCAGGTTAAAGCTTTCGGCCAAGACAACATGCAGATCAATGGCCTCGGCCAAGCCGACGGCTTCGTCGAGCAGCATGCCCGCTTCGCGGTTTTCGTGCGCGCTAGCGCCATGCAGCAAGGGCTTCAGCACAATCGCGCGGTCGCCGTGGCGCGCCCCATCAACGTCAAGCGTTTGATCGGTCGGATAAAGATCGTCTTTAGGAGGCAATGTCGTCAGAACCTTCGTCGAATAATTGAATGGGTGCGCCCGGCATGACGGTCGATATGGCATGCTTGTAAACAAGCTGAATATGGGAATCGCGCCGCAGCAGTAGCGAAAAATTATCAAACCAAGTGACAATGCCCTGCAATTTCACGCCATTGACAAGAAAAACGGTCGTCGGCGTTTTGTTTTTGCGCAAGTGATTAAGAAAGACGTCTTGAACGTTTTGTTTTGAATCGGTCATGGATTGCTGCTCCTTCGCAGTCTTTTGTTGTTATATAGGCTCATGACTTCGCGGATGGCCACAGGGCTTGCAGCGCCTGCAAAAAGGCCGCGCCATCAGAAAATGACAGATTCACGCCTAAATGCAAAGCCTCTCGCTCATCATGGATCAAAACGGGCGTTAAACCCGCGTTACGCGCGCACGTTACGTCGATAGGTTTATCGCCGATAAACCAAATAGATGGATCGTCTGCTTTCATCCCCGCCGCCGCCAAGGCCAGATCGACGGGATCGCGCGCCGGTTTATCATGCGGCGCATCAAAAGAGCCATATAAGGCTTTGAAATACTTATCCCAGCCCAGATGTTTGGCTTCGGCCTTCATCAAATCGCTGCGTTTGTTGGTCACGACAAACAACGGCACGCCCTGCGCGTGAAGAAACGCGAGAACCTCATCCATGTGAGGCAAAACGGTCAACACGTCCAGATGCTTGCCTTCGACCGTTTGATAAAAAATATCGCGCGCTTTTTCCCAATCTTGGCCGTACCAATCGGGAAAGCTTTCACGCAGCGCGCGCGTGCAAAAGCGCTTGGTCTCGTCAAGCGTCCATGCTTCTTGCCCAAAGGCGCGGCGCACGTCGTTCATGGCCGCTGCGATCAAAACCCAATTGTCGATCAGCGTATTGTCCCAATCAAAAACGACAGCGCGCGGCGGTGAAATGTTAGTGGGCATCGTTATTTTTCTCTCCATACAAGGCTTGGGCTCGGCTTTCAAAGGCACCGACCATTTGCCGAAAAGCTTTATCGAAAAAAGCCGCCATCACCGCGCCTAATAGCGGCGAGCGGATCGCAAAATCGACAAAGAACGTGACATTGCAGTTGGCTTGGTCGATGGGCTCAAATCCCCATGTCGTGGCCAGGCGCGATAACGGGCCTTTTTCATAGGTTACCACAATGCGCTTGGGCGGCTCAAAAGTCACTTTCGAGATAAAACCTTCACGCAGCGCTTTTAACCCGACGCTCAGCTCAGCCGTGACGCCGTCTGGGCGGCGCTCTAAAATACGCGCGCCCTGACACCACGGCAAAAACTGCGGATAGCTTTCAATATCTGCCACCAGCGCATAAAGCTGGTCGCAGGAAAAGGGCAGTTTTTTTTCTTCGAAATGACGCGGCATAATTGCTCTCGGGTCTGCAATGTGCGAAACAGACAAGACTTGCTAAAGCGCGAGTCTATCGCCTTTCCTTCTCTCTTACCAAAGTCTTGGCGCAATGTCCTGTTTTCGCTCGTTTAAATATTGCCTTTGCGTTGCTTGCAGCCTTTTGGCCCTGTCCGCCCCCTGTACGGCTTGGGCCGAGGGCGAATCCTTTGCCTTTGCGCAGAAAATCCGCCAAACGCTGGAAACCCCGAGCCCCGAGATGCGCGGTAGTTACCTTAATTTGGCCGAATGGCACGGCTTTTATGAAGACCGCGTCTTTGCCCCCGCTTGGCAGGCGGGCATTGACTGGAAGACAGGCGCGTTAACAGACCCAGCCCCGCTGGAAGCCTTTTTAAGCACCTTCCGCGACAACCTGACCGCGAACGGCTTGGAGGAGACAGGCTATCCGCTGGCCTTGATTGAATCGTACCTAAAAAATCCGACCCCCGATCACACGGTTGCAATTGACGCGCTGATGACGGCGGCGCTTTTAAAACTGGGGCACACGTTGCATGGCGACGATATCGACTTGTCGCTTTTGTATCCCGGCTGGGCGTTTCACAGCTCGGACGTCGATGTGGCCGAGCTTTTGGAAACCTCAATCGAAAATAACGACATCAAAGGCTATTTGACAGCCCTGTCGCCAACGGACC
This sequence comes from uncultured Rhodospirillaceae bacterium, assembly GCA_964390005.1. GTDB lineage: Bacteria > Pseudomonadota > Alphaproteobacteria > UBA9219 > UBA9219 > CAYMGM01. Next base: position 356,955 of record CAYMGM010000001.1, read on the forward strand.
CGGCTTATCGGGATCTGTCGCGCTTGTTGATGACTTATAAAGCGTTGAAGCCATGGCCGCGTGTCTCGACGGGCCCTTCAATTCGCTTGGGCGATACCGATCCCCGCTTGCCGGATTTACGCGCGCGCCTGCTGGCGGAAGGCTACGCTGTTCCCGCACCATCCGCAGACAATGCCCCTTATGACGCCGCGTTGGAAGAGGCCGTGAAGGCCTATCAAATCCGCAATGGCCTCAAGCCCGATGGCGTTATCGGCGCGAAAACCGTTGAAATCATGAACATCCCCCTTGCGGCAAGATTGGCGCAAATCAAAGCCAACATGGAGCGGATGCGCCACATGCCGCGCAGCATGCCGCCGCGCTATGTCCGTGTGAACATCCCCGATTACATGCTTGAAATCGTTGAAGACGGCAAAGTCGTCTATCGCGATTCCGTGATGGTGGGGCGCGTTGATCGCAAAACGCCCTTTATCCAAAGCGCGATCCGCAGCGTCATTTTCAATCCGTCATGGCATGTCCCAGCCAGCATCGCCAAGAAAGACATTCTGCCGAAATTACGCAAGGACCCCCATTATCTTGAAAAAATGGGCTTTGTCGTCAACGGCAGCGCAACCGATCCGCATGGGGCCGCCATCGACTGGCACAAGGTCAGCGCCAGCGAAATTGCCAAGTTCCGCTTAAGGCAAACGCCCGGCGACGGCAACAGCTTGGGCCGCTTGAAGTTCGATTTTGACAATGATTTTGCCGTGTACATGCACGGCACCCCGCACCAAGAGCTGTTTTCAAAATCGGCGCGGGCGTTTAGTTCGGGCTGCGTGCGCGTCAAAGATCCCGAAGTTTTTGCCACTTACATTTTAAAAGGCACAGATGGCGATTGGCCCGTGAGCCGCGTGCAAGATTCAATTGATCAACAGAAAACGCGCTGGCTGAAGGTTTCGGATCCCCTGCCCCTCTTCTTTGAATATTGGACGGTTTTGGCGCGAAGCGATGACGGCCCCGGCCTCTTCCGCACAGATCTTTACGATTACGATCGCTTGATCTTGAAAGCGATGGAGGAAGCCAAAGCCTCAAAGCGCGCGCAAGCGGCCAAAGTCTCGGCCCCGCCCATCGAGGTAAATTAACCTTTCAAGACGGCCATCTGACTGAATTTAATAGGGTTTTTCCTAGACTCTTGCCAAAAGCAAGAAAAACCCTTATGCCTTTTGCTGTTTGGAATCAAGGCCCAAGGCCTTTTCCTATCGTGATTGAAAGATCTTTCCCGTATCACATGGTTATGAGTATCGCATGACATTGTTATTCGATGGAACGCGCCGCGGCTTTTTAAAGCTCGGTCTCGTGAGTGCTTTGACGTGCTGTCCGCTGGTCAAACCAGCTTTAGCTTTGACAAACAAGGCGGCTCCGGCCAAGAAGCTGGCATTTCATAATCTGCACACGGATGAAAAGTTGCATGTTTGCTATTGGCGCGACGGTTGTTATGACCGTTCGGGTCTTTCGAAGATCAATCATATTCTGCGCGATTTCCGGTCGGGAGACGTTTTCCCGATGCATCCCAAGCTGATGGATTTGTTGCACGACCTGCAAGCGCGTTTGGGCGACGACAGCCCCATTCAGATTATTTCAGGTTATCGCAGCCCGCGGACCAACAAGATGTTGGCGCATCAATCGGGCGGCGTTGCGAACCATAGCTATCACATGCGTGGCATGGCGATTGATATTCGCTTAGACGACACGCCCTTATCCCACTTGCGCAATGAAGCCTTGGCCATGCAACGTGGCGGCGTCGGTTATTATCCTTCGTCCGGTTTCGTTCACGTTGACGTAGGCCCCGTCCGCCGCTGGGGCTAACGGCGGCGGCGGCGTGGCGCCGCGGCCATTATTGGGGGAGAACACGGCGGCATCCGGGGTATGCCACCTGGAAAGGCATGGGATTTCCGGCTACATTATAGGGGCGGTTCCCTTTTTCCGAAGGCCCGGCTTACCGCTTGCCGGTACTTGTCAAAATCACAATCTCGTTCGGCTTGCTATAGTTTAAAAGCTCGCGCGATTTTTCTTCGAGCAAATCAGGGTCCATGCCGTTGGATTGCAATAACTGCGTCCGATGCTGAAGAGCTGTTCGCTCTTTCTGTAAGGTATCTAAATTGCCTTGGGCTTGGGCAACTTCGTTTTCAAGACGCCGCATCGCAAACCAGCCACGGTCGCCCAAGATCGTGTGGTACACAAAGTACCCCACGACCAAAAGACCGACCGTCGTCAATAAGGCGTTTTGAAAGGCGTTTTTGGCCTTCTTCTTGTTCATGGCAGCGGCGGCTTTCCGTTACTGCCCTAAGATCTCGGTCCCTGCAAAGCGGCCCGCTTTGCCTAGCTGTTCTTCAATGCGGATCAACTGGTTGTATTTGGCCAAACGGTCCGTCCGCGCGAGCGACCCTGTCTTGATCTGCCCGCAATTCGTCGCAACGGCCAAATCCGCAATCGTCGAATCTTCCGTCTCGCCCGAACGATGCGAGAAAATGCAGCGATAACCCGCTTTATGCGCCATTTCGACCGCTTCAAGCGTTTCGCTCAACGTGCCGATCTGGTTCAATTTGATCAAAACGGCATTGGCCATGCCTTGCTCAATCCCGTCAGCAATGCGGATGGGATTGGTCACAAACAAATCGTCGCCAACCAACTGAATGCGGTCGCCCAGCTCTTCCGTCAAAAGGCTCCAGCCTTCGAAATCATCTTCGGCCATGCCGTCTTCAATGGACGAAATCGGGTAGCGGTCGCACAAATCGGCGTAGTAACGCACCAATTGATCCGACGTCAGCTTTTTCTTTTCACCGGCAAGATTGTAGATGTCGCCGTCTAAAAACTCGGTCGAGGCCGCATCAAGCGCCAGCATCACATCTTCGCCCGGTTGATACCCCGCTTTTTCAATCGCCTGCATGATCATGGCCAGCGCCGCGTCAGCCGAAGCCAGATTGGGCGCAAAACCGCCTTCGTCACCAATATTGGTATTGTGGCCTGCGTCTTTCAAAAGCTTTTTCAGCGTGTGAAAAATCTCGGCCCCCATGCGAACCGCATCGGTGATGCTTTCAGCGCCAACGGGCTGTATCATGAACTCTTGGATATCGATGGGATTGTCGGCATGCGCGCCGCCATTCAAGATGTTCATCATCGGCACGGGTAAAAGCGAAGCCGATGTGCCGCCGATATAACGATAAAGCGGCAAACCGCTTTCCATCGCCGAAGCCTTGGCCACAGCCAGCGAAACGCCAAGAATGGCATTGGCCCCCAAACGCGATTTGTTGGGCGTGCCGTCGATTTCAATCAAGGCCCCATCCAGCGAAAGCTGGTCCAAGGCATCCATGCCGATAACGGCGTCGGCGATTTCGCCGTTCACCGCTTCGACGGCCCGTAAGACCCCCTTGCCGCCATAGCGCTTGGGGTCGCCATCGCGCAATTCGACCGCTTCGTGCGCGCCGGTTGAGGCCCCTGACGGAACAGCAGCCCGGCCCGAAGCCCCTGATTCTAAAACAACATCGACCTCGACCGTTGGGTTTCCGCGACTATCAAGGATTTCACGGCTGCGAAGTTGGCTGATTTGCGACATGGCATCACCTTTGGGTTAAAGGATCGAAGGAAAAATGGACGAGTCCCGCGCACCCTAACACATGACGGGATAAGGGAAAACAGATGTTTTAACCCAAAATTTTTCCGTGATGAAGGGAGTGAAACCAATAAGAGGGGTCCAGTTTATGATATGTTATTAATTACATGATGTTTATTTGTCGTTAGTGGCAATCATTTTTTAAGGTTTTTCCGATGTCTGCATTCGATGCCCCCATTTTTGATGAAGCCGCCATTAAAGAAATCCGCACCGGAAAAAATCAACTGGTCGCGCTTAGCATAGAAGAAGCGGCCAAATATGAAGCTATGGCAAAAGGATCTGCTATAGATTTTGTTCAGCAGTCAGTAGGCATAGTGCTTGGTGTCAGCCTTTGTATTGGGACATGTCTATATGGCAATCATCTAATTTTAAATACGCTCAATATGGGACCAGTCGCTCAATTTGCCACGGCATGCGTCAACGGATCAGGTACACTTGCAATGCACGTCCTGATCAAAAAAGGATTAGAAAAACACGAAAAAAGACGCCGTACAGTGCATGCCATCCTCGCGACCGGTTATCGCCCCCTTGCGGACGGCGAAGTTCTCCCCCCAGATCGCAAAGCCGTTTCGGCTGTTGCGATGATCCGGAACACAAGCCCACAAGATCCTAAATAACGGGGATCGTTACACCAGCTTGCTTTGCTTGTACGCGGCTTCGATGAAGCTGCGGAAAAGCGGGTGCGGGTCGAAGGGTTTCGATTTCAGCTCGGGATGGAACTGCACGCCGATAAACCAAGGATGATCGGCACGTTCCATAATCTCGGGCAGCACGCCATCAGGCGACAGGCCGCTGAAGATCAATCCGGCTTTATCGAAAGCATCGTGGTATTTTTCTAAATTGACTTCATACCGATGGCGATGACGTTCGCTGATTTGGTCCGCGCCATAAATTTCATGCGCCTTTGTGCCATTGCGCAAAACAGCCGGATACGCGCCAAGGCGCATGGTTCCGCCCAAATTGCCATCTTGGCTGCGGACTTCTTTGTGGCCCGCTTTTTCCCATTCGGTCATCAAGCCGATCACAGCGTCGTCGCTGGGGCCGAACTCGCTTGAGGTCGCATCGGGGACGCCGCCAAGATGACGGGCCGCTTCGATCACGGCCAACTGCATGCCAAAGCAAATGCCAAAATACGGAATGCCGCGTTCGCGCGCGAATTGAGCCGCTTTGATTTTGCCTTCTGTTCCGCGCTCGCCAAAGCCGCCCGGAACCAAGATGCCGTTGACGCCATCTAAATGCCCGACGACATCTTCGCTTTCAAACACCGTTGAATCCAGCCAACGCAGATTCACGCGGACATTGTTCGCAATACCGCCGTGGACCAAGGCTTCGTTGAGCGATTTATAGCTGTCGAGAAGCGACGTGTATTTGCCGACGATCGCGATGGTCACCTCACCCTGCGGGGCGCGGACGCGCTCGATAATCTGGTGCCAGCGGGTTAGATCTGGCTGGCGGCCCTCATAAAGGCCAAAATAGCGCAAAACTTGCTCATCAAAGCCTTGGTTATGGTAATTCACCGGCACGGCATAGATCGTATCGACATCCATCGCCGCGATCACGCGCTCTTGCTTGATGTTGCAGAACAGGCCGATCTTCCGGCGTTCGTTTTCAGGGATCTGGCGATCCGTCCGGCAGAGCAGGATTTGAGGCTGAATGCCGACGCTCAACAGCTCTTTCACCGAATGCTGCGTGGGCTTGGTTTTCAGCTCGCCCGCCGTCTTGATATAGGGCAGCAACGTCACATGAACGAACAAGGCGCGCTCGTCGCCCAATTCATTGCCAAGCTGACGAATGGCTTCAAGGAAAGGCAGGCTTTCGATATCGCCAACCGTGCCGCCGATTTCGCATAGGCAAAAATCTTCGTCGTGCAGATCAGCCGTAATGAACTCTTTAATCGCATCGGTGACGTGGGGAATGACTTGAACCGTTGCGCCCAGATAATCGCCGCGGCGTTCGCGCGCGATAACGGTCGAATAGATGCGGCCCGTCGTCACATTGTCGCTTTGGCGGGTTGGGACGCCCGAAAAACGTTCATAGTGCCCAAGATCAAGATCCGTTTCAGCGCCGTCGTCGGTGACATAGACTTCGCCATGCTGCGTGGGGCTCATCGTGCCCGGATCAACGTTCAAATAAGGATCTAGCTTACGTAACCGAACGCGATAACCGCTGGCTTGAAGAAGCGCGGCCAATGATGCGGAAGCCAGCCCCTTTCCCAACGATGAGACAACACCACCCGTCACAAATATAAACCGCGTGGCCATGTTTTCGCCCCTTCCCACTCAACAAAGTCAAAAAATAAGTTTCAAGATTACTTGGCAACAGGAACCGCTGGCGCTTTGCTTTTCGCGTCGTCTTTTTTGCTGTTCTGTTTGCCGTCGATTTTAATGCCTTCCGAGTTTTTATCGGCGGCGGCTTTTTCTTTGCCGGCCTTTTGTTTATCGGCTTCTTTCGCGTCGCCGCTGGCGGCAGGCGCGGCTTTATCGGCGCTGGGAGCGCCCGATTCCGGTGTCGTCGCGATCATATCGTCTGACGTGATTGTTTCTTGATGACGGTGGCTTGCCATCATGCCCAAGGCTAGGCTGGTGCAAATAAAAGCCGTTGCCAGAATAGCCGTCATGCGCGTCAGCAAGTTGGCCGAGCCGCGGGCCGTGAAAAGACCGCCCATGGTCGAGCTGCCGCCCATCAGACCGCCGCCATCTTGCGCCGTGCGCTGCATCAAAATGACCAAGACCAACGCAATGGCCAATAGCAAATGTACAACAAGAATAACGGTTTCCATTTAAGTCTCTCCTTGACGTCGGCTCATAACGGCTTGTCTCGCTGTGGCCATTACATGCCACCTCGGAAACGTAAGATCGTTTTGTAGGCTGGACCTATTACCTAGACTATTCGCCCTGAAAAATCCAGCGGCTTTTCGGGGCAAAAACCTTTTATTTTACAACACATTACTTTCTGGTGTCGGCGTGGAAGCCGAATCGCCCTGCATACCGTAAAGACGCGCATAAACGCCCCCCTTGGCGAGCAGATCAGCGTGGCGTCCCATCTCGACCACACGGCCTTTTTCCATGACGACGATTTTATCGGCATCGACAACCGTGGACAGGCGATGCGCGACAACGATTGTCGTCCGCCCTTGCTGCAAGCGCGATAGCGCTTCTTGCACGGCGCGTTCGGATTCGTTGTCGAGAGCCGATGTCGCTTCATCAAGAAGCAAAATCGGCGCGTTACGCAGCATGGCGCGCGCGATGGCAATGCGCTGGCGCTGACCGCCAGATAATTTAACGCCATGTTCACCCACCATGGTGTCATAGCCATCTGGCAAATGGCGGATAAAACCGTCGGCAAAGGCTGCCTCAGCCGCGGCCACAATATCGGCGTCTGAAGCCCCCGTACGCCCATAGGCGATATTGTCGCGGATTGTCGCATCGAAAAGAACGGGCTCTTGGCTGACCAGCGCAATCGTGCGGCGCAAGCTGTGCAACGTGACTTGCTTGATATCAACGCCGCCGACGGTAATCACGCCCTCTTCAATGTCGTAAAAACGCGGGATCAGGTTGATGATCGTCGATTTTCCGGCCCCTGATGCGCCAACAATCGCAACCGTTTGACCGTGTGGGACGTTGATCGAAACATAATCCAGCGCGCGCGTGCCGTCGGGATAAGTAAACAGAACGTCCTTCAGCGAAACCGTGTAATCCGTGACGACCAAATCCGAAGCTTCGGGGCGGTCAACGATTTGCGGCTGAACATCCAAAAGCGAGAAAACGCGCTCGGCGGCGGCAAGGCCCGACTGCAATTGCGAATTGATCTTCGCCATGCGTTTCATGGGGTCGTAAGCAAACAAAAACGACGCGACGAACGAGATCAACGTCCCCGCCGTAATGTGCCCTTTGTCTGCTTGCCAGCCGCCATAGACCAAAACAACGCCAATCGCGAGGCTGCTAAGAAACTCCATAATCGGGCTGGTCAGCGCGCTGATTTTATAGCCCTTTAGCGAAAGCTCATAAATCTCTTCCGTGACATCGTGGACGCGCTTGCCTTCGAAAGATTCCATGCCATAGGCTTTGACATGGCGAATGCCTTGGAAAATCTGGTTCAGCAAATCGGCGAACGCGCCGGTCGAGGCCTGGGTATTGGCCGAAATGCGCCGCATTTTTTTGCCCATCCGCGCGACGAACCATGCCGAGATCGGGAAAACGACAAACGTCACGATTGAAAGCTGCCAATCCTGATAAAACATCACGCCAATCAAAAAGGCGAGCGACAAAGGCCCCTTGATCGCGTTGGTCAAACACTCGCCAACGGCTTGGCGCATGACGCCCACATCGTTCGTCAAACGCGACAGCAAAGCGCCCGATGGGTTCGCGTGAAAAAAGGCTAAATCGGCAGCTAAAAGATGACGGAACATCGCGCGCTGAACGTCGGTGACAATCTTTTGCCCGATCTTGTTCATGATGACGGTATGAAAATACGTCGTGATCCCGCGCGTGACGAAAATCAACATGATCGAGATCGTGATCGAGAGCAAATAGGCCACGCCTTTTTTCTCAAAGATCCCGTTGACGACAGGCTCAAGCATCCAGGTAAAAAGGCCGTTCATCGCGGCGGCGATGCCCATAAAGACAGAAGCAAAAGCAAAACTGCCCAAATGAGGTTTGAGGTAGCCCTTGAAAAGCCGCAAGATTAAAGCCAGCGAGCCCTGCGCGCGTCCCTGTGCGGGAAGCGTCAAAGAAGCGGCTTGAGGGGAACAAGGCGGCAAAACGTCAGCGCTTTGGCGGCGGTCATCAAGAGATGGATCTGTCTGTGTCAAAGGTCTATCCGGCGTAAGGGGAAAAAAGGCTTATTACGAGTGCCCTATTCCTGAACTCTACGCGAGATCCTTTCAACCTCTTTTTGCACGATACGATCGACAATCGGCGGCAAATTCTGGTCAAGCCACTCTTTTAAAAGGGGACGCAGCATCTCTTTAACCATGTCTTCCAGCGTCACCCCGGCCCGGCTGACAGCCAAAGACCCGGCTGGCGGACGATGAACCGACGTCGCCAAAGCGGCAAGAGCCGATGACGTCGCCGTTTCAGCCGCCATAGACAATAGCGCATCATCCGACATTTCTGGGGGCGGTGGCGGCGGTGGGGGCGGAGAAAAGACAGGTTCAGGCTCGGGCATCGGCTCGGGCTCAAAAACCGGCGGTGGGGGTGGCGGTGGCGGCGGCGGAATGTCTTCCGCTGGCGGCACAACAGGGTTCGCCAAATCCATGATCGAGCCGTCATCTTGAACCATCTGGGTCAGTTCAAGCACGTCTTCGCTTTCCGGCGCCGCGGGCGCAGGTTCATTGGTTTCAGCCGGATCCTTTTCGTCCGCAATGATTTTGCGGATCGAGGCCAGGATCTCTTCCATCGATGGTTCGGACGCGGGTGCCGCGTCTTGGACGTCTGCCATAGCTCGAATCGTAAAGGTAGGAAAGGTCAGTGCGAGTTTATCGTTTCACACACCTAATGCAAGCCTGAAGCGACAGTGGAGTCTCTCTTTTCCCCAAAAATCGTTCAAACGGCTTTTTTAGGCGTCGGTTTCGTCGGCAAACGCCGCATATTCGGAATCTTCGTCGGGTAAAGTGGCTGTCTCGCCGCTGCCTTCGTCGGCGGCGGTCAGTTTGGCCATCACCGGACGCGCATCCAAAAGCCCCGAAGCCTTTAGATCTTCAAGCCCCGGCAGCTCGTTCAAGCTGCTGAGGTTAAAGTGGCTCATGAAATCGGGCGTTGTTTTCCATGTCAGCGGACGGCCCGGCACGTCGCGGCGCTTGCCGGGGCGAATCCAGCCCAGTTCCAGCAAAATATCCAGCGTGCCTTTGCTGGTTTCGACGCCGCGAATGCTTTCGATCTCGGCGCGCGTCACAGGCTGGTGATAGGCGATGATCGCCAAAACTTCGGCAGCGGCGCGCGGCAATTTGCGGCGCGGCTGCTTGGTGATTTTTAAAAGAGCCCCGATATCCGGCGCGGTACGAAAACTAAAGACACCGTCGCTTTCAAACAATTCAATGCCGCGGCCTTGGTATTGCGTCTCAAGCGTGCGCAAAAGCGCCAAAACATCGACGTCGTATTCCGCCATTTGCTCGGTCAGCATCGCCAGCGTGACGGGCTCGGGGCTTGCAAACAAAATCGCTTCCAACAGACGCAAAGCCAACGAAATATGGGCTTCGTCCGCTTTCAGGCCGTTTTCGAGGGGCGCTGCGCCCTGTTCAATCTCGGCTTCTGGTTGAACTTCGGGGGACGTGTCGATATCGGTCATGATTCTCCCTTTTCTTCGAGGAGGGCCTCGGGCTTGACGTCGCGTTTGCGAATGTAAATGGGGGCAAAAGTTTCGTCTTGGCGCAGCTCTAGCTCGCCTGCTTTGACAAGCTCAAGCGTCGCGGCAAAGGTCGAGGCAATGGCCGAACGCGCTTCCATCGGCTCTTCCCCGCTGATGTCCGGCATAAAGCTGTGCAAGACCGTCCAATTGGGCATGCCGCCCAAAAGGCGGCGCAGACGCCCGACGCTTTCCTCAAGACTGAAAAGACGGCGCGGCTTGATGTTATAAGTCTCAGCCGGGCGGCGGCGCAGCGGCGCGGCTAGGGCCGAAAGCAAATCGTAAAGCGGCAGATAATAAGTCGGTTTAACTTCAACCTCGATCACCGGGGGAAGCCCGCGCAAAAACACATCGCGATCTAATTGAGGCTGCTCATGCAACGCGGCGGCCGCTTTTTGCATAGCTTCTAAACGCAGCAATTGGAACTTCAGCGCCTCGGCCATGTCGGCGGGGTTTGGCTCATCCTTTGGCGGGTCGGGCAGCAAAAGGCGCGATTTCAAAAACGCAAGCCACGCCGCCATCACCAGATAATCCGCCGCCAGCTCAAGGCGGACTTTGCGGGCTTTGTCCACGAAGGTGAGGTATTGCTCAGCCAAAGCCAAAATCGAGATGTTGCTTAAATCCAGCTTTTGTTCGCGCGCAAGCGACAGCAAAAGATCAATTGGACCTTCAAACCCTTCTAACGTCAAAATCAAATCGTTCGCGTTTTCCGGCGGCGCGGCGGCGGTCATTTCTGGCTGGGTTTCTGTTGCGTCCACGCTTCGTCCTTCCATCTTTTATACGGAAGCCACGGCAAGGCGCAGGCGCTCAAGCGCCGCGACGCAAGCCGCATCGGATCCCTCGTGCCCCAGACGTGCTGTGGCGTTGTCATAACGTTTCTGCGCCTCGGCGCTGATTGTTGGCGCGGCGGCGGCGATTTCTTCCATTTCGGCCAAAGCGCCAAGGCGCGTCCCCGGCGTGTAAAGCGCAATATCGGCCCCGGCCTTCAACGCGCCCAAAACGCGGGCGGCGGGCGCTTGCGACAGCGCGTTCATCGACAGATCGTCGCTAAAGAGCAAGCCCTGAAACCCGAGCGTGCCGCGTATAATCTCAAGATGCATCTTGGCGGAAAGAGACACCGGATCGACCGGGTCAATAGCCTGAAAAATGACATGGCAATTCATGGCACAAGGCGCATCGGCCAAAGCGCGGAAAGGCACAAAATCGGCTTGTTCGAGAACCTCGCGCGGGGCCTCGACAAAGGCGGCTTCGGCATGTGGGTCTGTTTTAACGCGCCCGTGCCCTGGCATATGCTTAATCACCGGCAAAATGCCATGCGCTAAATAAGTGCTGATGCTGGCGCGGCCCAATTTAGCGACGATTTGTGGATCGGCGCTGAAAGCCCGGTCGCCAATCACGCTTGACGTTTCAGGCAAACGCAGATCAACGACAGGCGCAAAGTTACCGTTAATCCCGACATCGCGCAGCATCCACGCCGTCACCATCGCATGATCGCGCACAGCCGCTTCGCCTGCGCCTTCCTGCCGCGCTTCAAGATCGCCTAAAACGCCCATAGCGGGCAACGGGTCCCAAGCAGGCGGCCCCAGACGCGCGACGCGCCCCCCTTCTTGATCGATAAAAACGGGAACCTCTCGCCCGACGGCTTCGCGCATAGCGGCGACAAGCGCACGCAGCTGCGCACGGTCCGCACAATTGCGCTTGAAAACAACAAAACCAAAAGGATCCGCCGCTGCAAAAAACGAACGCTCAGCCTCGGAAAGGCTGTAGCTTTCGCAACAAAACATAACAGGGATCATCGCTGTTTTCCCTTCATCCCGCCCTAATGCTTGGCCAGCAAGCAAGAGCCGCCTGCCCCCTTGATCGAGGCGCAAAGCGATTTGGCTTCGGCCTCAGACAGGCTGGGCTGCGTTTGCACGCGGTAATAAGTCCCCTTCCCCGGCAGATTGGCCGTCACAAGGCGCAGCGGATGCGCTTTGAGAAGCGAGGCATAACGGCTTTGCAGTTTCTGCATCTCAGCCGAAGCCGTCGCCTGACTGGGGATCGAAGCCAGCTGAATGGCAAAACGTCCGGTCGCCGCTGCCTGTTTTTCTGGCGTTGCCGATGGGGTATCTTTTAGCTTTTGGATTTGCTTTTCGGGATCGCCCGTAAAAAGTTCTTCCGGCAGAGAGGCCGCAGCAACAACTTGTTTTTCCTTTTTAGGCATCGCGGGGGCGCTGGCTGCCGCGTGATGAACTTCTTTCGGTTGAGGCGCTGGCTGCACGGCCTTGACCGGCGCGGCGGCCTCAACAGGCGCAGGTTTTGCAGGCTCGATCTTTTCCGGCGTTGCCGCTTTGGGCTCAGCCGGGGCCGAGACGCTGACAGGAAGCGTTTGTTGAGCCGCCGCTTCCGGCGCGTTCGTCGGTAAAGCTGCCGCTGCGGACGGGCCGCGGGCCGATGGCATCAGATTTTCAACGCCGCCTGTTTCTTTGACGGGCGGCGGCACTTGCATGCCTTCAGCGCCACTGACTTGGCCAGCCGCGCCTTCGCTGGACTGAACAGGCGCGGCAGACGACACCGTTTGCGTGACAATCGATTCCGGCGCTTTGCTTTGCGGCAACAGATGCTCAACCGGCTGTTTTTCTTCTTCTTCGCGCTTATCAAGCTGCTGGAAGACCGTCACATCCTGATGCGGAATATCAATGCCGCCCGGTTGATCCGGCTTTTGCTTGATGGGCTGCGCCGCCGCTATCGTCGGAATCTCACCCGGATTTTCGCTGTGGCTTTCGCCCAGCCAATAAGCCCCGCCGCCCAACAAAGCAACGGTCAGCGTGCCCAGCAAAAGCATAGCGGGGCGCGACAGACGCCGCCGCTGTTGCGGACGACGCACATAATAAGAACGCACAGGCGGCTGCGAAAAAAGATCAGGCGGTGTGTTCATCATGACGTAGTTCCTCTAACGGCGTGCATCCCATCACGCCCAGCCCACTGGCCAGAACGATCTGAACCGCGCGCACCAACGCAAGGTTCGCGTGCGACAGAGCGGGGTCGTCAGGCAAAATAAAGCGGAGCGTCGCTTTATCTTTTCCCTTGTTCCACAGGCTGTGGAATTGCGCCGCCAAATCCATCAGGAAAAAGGCGATACGATGAGGCTCTTGCGCTTGCGCCGCCGCGTCGATGGCGCGCGGCCAATTGGCCAGCGCGCGAATAACGCCCAGCGCTTCGTCTTCAACCAACGGCGAAAGATCGGCCTTGGCTAAACCAGCGCCCGATAAATCCCAATCGGGAAAAGCCTCAGCCGCGTGGCGCAAGACCGAACAGCAACGCGCATGCGCATATTGAACATAGAAAACGGGATTATCGCGCGTCTGTTCGACAACCTTGGCAAAGTCGAACTCAAGTTCTGAATCCGGCGCGCGCGTCAGCATGAAAAAGCGCACAGCGCCAACACCGACCTGTTCGACCATTTCACGCAACGTGATCAAATTGCCCGAACGTTTGGACAATTTAACGGGCTCGCCATTTTTAAAGATCTTGACGATGTTGTTGAAAATGACGTTCAGGCGCATCGCATCACCGCCAAAAGCGGCAACGGCGGGGCGCATGCGCTCAAGATAGCCGCCATGATCGGTGCCCAAAATATTGATCATATGATCAAAGCCGCGCGCCAATTTATTATAGTGATACGCGATATCCGGCATGACATAGGCCCACGACCCGTCGCGCTTTTTCAGCGGACGATCCGTGCTGTCGCCGTAAAGGCTAGAGCGGAAAAGCGTCAGCGGCACCGGCTCGTAATCTTCGACCGGCTTGCCTTTGGGCGGCGGCAGAGTGCCGACATAGATCAAGCCTTTTTCTTCAAGAATGCGAAAGGCTTTTTCAAGCGTGCCGCCTTCGATCAATTCGCGCTCGTTCGTGAAGACGTCGTGGCGAATGCCGATCAGTTTCAGATCCTCGCGGATCATTTCCATGATAAAGGCCACCGCAAAATCGCGGATCGGCGCCATCCAAACATCGTCGGGCTTGTTCAGCCATTTGTCGCCGTCACGCTGGGCCAGCGCCTGTCCGACATCTTTCAGATAATCGCCAGGATAAAGGCCTTGCGGAATGGGGCCTATATCTTCGCCCAAAGCTTCGCGATAGCGCAGATAAGACGTCCGCGCCAAAACATCAACCTGCGCGCCCGCGTCGTTAAAGTAATATTCGCGCGTGACCTTATAGCCCGCCTTTGCCAACAGATTGCAAAGTGTATCGCCCAACACCGCGCCGCGCACATGCCCGGCATGCATCGGGCCCGTCGGGTTGGCCGAGACAAACTCGACATTCACTGTCTCGCCCTTGCCCATCTGGCTGTCGCCATAGGCTAGGCCCGTTTGCAAAACATCGCGCATCTCGGCCTGCCAGACGGAAGGATCCAGACGCAAATTGATAAAGCCCGGCCCCGCAATCGTCACGCTGGCAACGCCCGGCGTTTTTTCCAGTAAAGGCTTTAGCTTATCGGCAATGGCGCGCGGCGGTTGGCGCAGCGCCTTGGTCAGAACCATCGCGACGTTGGTCGCCATATCGCCATGCGAAGGATCGCGCGGCGGCTCGACCACAAAAGTCGGCAGAGCCTCAGGCAAGGTGAAAGCGCCTTCAGCCGCGCCCTGCTTCAGAGCCGCTTCGACGGCTCCGTGAATTGTCTTGAAGATTTGCATTAGACCATCGTTTCTGTTGAAAAGATCCGCCGATGCTCGCGCACGGCATAGCGATCTGTCATCCCTGCCACATAATCGGCGATAATACGCGCTTTAAAGGCATTGTCGTCGTCACGATCGCGCAAAGGCGCGTACCAATCGTTTGGCAAACAGTTGGGATGCTCCATGAAAAAGTCGAACATCTCTTTGACGATGCGCTCGGCCTTGACGCAGACCTGATTGACGCGGCTGTGCCAATACATTCGTTTGCGCAAAAAGGCGCGCAGCACATCTTGCTGCTGCTGCATGGCAAAGCTGAACTTGACGATCGCTTGACGCGCATGGCGAATATCGTCGGCCTTGGTCGGCTTCAGCGCCGCCAGCGCCGCGCGCGTCGTATCCAACACATCGGTGACCATCGTGCCGATAACCTGACGCACCACGGCATGCACAATGCGGTCGCGATCGACGCCGGGATAATGGCGCATCGCGTCTTCCAAAATCGGCCCGAACAAGGGCAGCGTTTTCAGATCGTCAAAACCAAAGAAGCCCGCGCGGTACCCGTCATCGATATCGTGCGTGTTATAGGCGATTTCATCGGCCAGCGCGGCGACCTGCGCTTCAGGCCCCGGATAAAGGGTCAGCTCAAGATCAAACTTTTCCGAATAAGTCGCGATCGAAGGTGGCACAACCTTTGATCCGTCTTCCGCTGCCAAAGGCCCGTTATGCTTGGCAACGCCTTCCAGCGTTTCCCATGTCAGGTTCAAGCCGTCAAAGCCGATATAGCGATGCTCAAGCTGCGTCAAAATGCGGAAGGTCTGCTCATTATGCGAAAACCCGCCGTAAGGCTTCATGATCTCAGCCAAGGCTTCTTCGCCCGCATGGCCGAAACAGGTGTGTCCCAGATCATGCGCCAGCGCAATGGTCTCGGCCAAATCGGTGTTCAACCCCAGCGTCCGCGCGATCGAGCGCGCGATCTGCGCCACTTCCAGCGAATGCGTCAGGCGCGTGCGATAATAATCGCCTTCGTTTTCAATAAAGACCTGCGTTTTGTTGCGCAGCTTGCGAAAAGCGCCGCAATGG
This sequence comes from uncultured Rhodospirillaceae bacterium, assembly GCA_964390005.1. Taxonomy (GTDB): domain Bacteria; phylum Pseudomonadota; class Alphaproteobacteria; order UBA9219; family UBA9219; genus CAYMGM01. The sequence goes on from CAYMGM010000001.1 coordinate 372,678, forward strand.
ATGATGCGGTCATGGTCGCGTTGAAACTCGGTCCGCGTTTCGCTGGCGGCTTCGGGAAACAAGCGCCCGCGGGTGGCTTCCGCGCGCGAGGCAAAAAGCGCCTGAGAAACGCTTTGATCTTTCAAATAGTTGGTCATCACATCACATTAGGTTTGGGAAAACGCGCGTTAAAGATTTAACATGCGTCCGACAGTTATTCTTATGTGAAAAGGATAGGTTGGCAAGATGCGAATAGCCAGTTGGAACGTGAATTCCGTCAGGGCCCGTAGCGCCGTCCTTTCCGCCTGGCTGGAAAACGCTCAGCCCGACGTTCTCCTTTTACAGGAAATCAAGTGCGAAACAACAGACTTTCCGACCCATTTTTTTGAAAATTTTGGCTATCAAGCGCTTGTTGCCGGGCAAAAATCTTATAATGGCGTCGCTTTACTCAGCCGAATCGGCCTTGAGCCCTGCCAAACCGCCCTGCCCGGCGATTCGACAGACGATCAAGCGCGGTATGTTGAAGCCCAGATTGGCCCTTACCGGGTGGCATCGCTCTATTTACCCAACGGCAACCCGGCCCCCGGCGACAAATACACTTATAAATTAGACTGGATGCGGCGGCTTCAAAAACATATGACGGCCCTTTTGGCCTCGGAGACGCCCATCATCTTAGGGGGCGACTTTAATGTCATTCCGCGAGCGATCGATGTCTATGATCCGGCATCATGGCAAAATGACGCGCTTTTCCGCCCCGAAACACGGGCCGCTTGGCGGCGTTTGATCGCCATGGGCTATACCGACGCGTTTCGTGCCCTGCACCCGCATCAAAAAAAGGCCTATAGCTTTTGGGATTATCAGGCGGGCGCGTGGCAACGCGATTTAGGCCTGCGCATCGATCATTTTCTTTTATCCCCCGAAGCGATTGACCAAGTGGCTGATTGCTTTATCGACCTCACGCCGCGCGGCTGGGAAAAAGCTTCAGACCACACGCCCGTTATTTTGGACCTGAAACAAGGGAAACCGCAAGCAGCCCGCGGGCGCCCGTTGACTTAAGTCGAAGCGTTCGTTAGCTTTTGGATCTGAACGGGATTCGCCCGCCTTCCTTCCTATCCTTTTTGGTTCAACATGAACTTTCTTGCACTTATTGGCCGCACGTTTCTGCGCTTTTTATCGGCAACGGGAAAGCTGGGCTATTTTACGGCTCGCTCGATCAGCCATTGCTTTCGCAGACCTCTTTATTTAGGCCAGATTTTTCGCCAGTTTATCGATATTGGCTATTATTCCTTGCCCGTCGTCGGTTTGACCACGCTGTTCACGGGTATGGTGCTGGCCCTGCAAAGCCATTCCGGTTTTTCGCGTTTTGACGCCGAAAGCGCGATCCCGACTGTCGTCGTATTGTCGATCACGCGCGAACTGGGGCCGGTCATGGCCGGTTTGATGGTCGCCGGGCGCATCGGCGCTGCGATTGCTGCCGAGCTTGGCACCATGCGCGTGACCGAGCAAATCGACGCGCTGACAACCCTTTCGACCAATCCTTATAAGTATCTTATCGTGCCGCGCGTGATCGCTGGGACCTTGATGCTGCCGCTTTTGGTGTTGATTGGCGATATCATCGGCGTTTTTGGCGGGTTTTTGGTCTGCGTTTATCGCTTGCAATTCAATGCCGCCAATTACATCACGCAAACGTGGCAGTATCTGGAATATAAAGACGTAACGTCTGGCCTTTGGAAGGCCGCCGTTTTTGGCTTCATCGTCACGTTGATGGGCTGTTACAACGGCTTTAACTCGCGCGGTGGCGCGCAAGGCGTGGGCGCTGCCACAACCAACGCCGTTGTCGCCTCTTCGATCCTGATTTTGGTTGTAAACTATTTGCTGACGGGGCTTCTCTTTGCTGGAAACTAACGAAACATCCGTCCCCAAGATCGCCGTTCAAGGGGTCGAGAAATCCTTTGGTCCCAAAGCCGTTTTGCGTGGGCTGGATCTCAATATTGCCAAGTCTGAATCTGTCGTCGTTATCGGCGGATCCGGGACGGGCAAATCTGTCCTTTTAAAGTCGATTTTGGGCATTTTGCAGCCTGAAAAAGGATCGATCAAAATCGACGGCGACGAGACGACAAAACTCTCCAGCCGCGCGCGCGACACGCATCTGGACAAATTTGGCATGCTGTTCCAAGGCAGCGCCTTATTCGATTCATTGCCCGTCTGGCAAAATGTTGCGTTTAAACTTTTGCGGGCCCGCCACATGCCGCGCAAGGAAGCCAAAGAAAAAGCGATTGAAACGCTGGGCATGGTTGGTTTGGGCGCTGATGTGGGCGATCTGTTTCCGGCTGAGCTTTCAGGTGGCATGCAAAAGCGCGTCGGCTTGGCGCGCGCCATCGTTGCACGCCCCGAAATTGTGTTTTTTGACGAGCCGACAACGGGTCTTGACCCAATTATGTCCGACGTTATCAACGAGTTAATCGTCAATTGCGTGCGCGAATTGGGGATTACGGCCCTTTCGATCACCCATGACATGGCCAGCGCCCGCAAAATCGCCGATCGCATTGCCATGCTCTATGAAGGCAAAATCATTTGGGTTGGGCCTAAATCGGACATTGATCACTCGGGCAATCCCTATGTCGATCAATTTATTAATGGCCGCGCCGATGGGCCCATCAAGATGCAGATCCGCAGCCTGTAAGATCACCCATCTTTTTGAAAAAGATGAATTTGCTTGCGTATTCCAAAAGGTCTAGTCTTTTGATCTGACGATTTTTTATGGATATATCGCAAAGGCATTAACAATGAACGATTCATCTTCCTCCGAATTTGGGGCTGTCATTTTAACAGAAGCTCAGGCCGCGAACGCTACCGTCTGTCAAAGATGTAAACACCTTACGTCCATTGAGTATGGTTATGATGTCATTCATGGCCTTGAAGTTGTAGATTATTGCCGCGGTTATGGGAAAAACCAAGAATTGGATATCCAATTGGACCCGGCAACCGGCAAAATTAAGCGGCGTTACCGCGTCCTAGTCGGCTCTGATAGACACGATATTGTCTTTACCCCTTATCCCCGAACATTTGGCCTCAATGATGGCAAGTGCCCCAAATACCAAAAGGCCTCTTGGGGGTGTCGGTTGGTCCGTTTTGTCATGGGTTCCTAAGGTTTTCTCGAGAAAAAAGGACAATTCGCGCTTTTGTTCCCGCGCAGGGGCATGTAGAATCGAAAAGAATCAAGATAACGCCCTCTATCGTTTCAGTCTTTTCCGGTTTTTGGCTCCATGGCTTCACGATCTTCTTTGCGTAACACGCGCGGACGCGGCTCAGCTTCTTCGAACTGGGTACCGGATTCGCTTCTCGAAGCCTTCGCGCGCTTTTTAAAACGATTACAAGGTGCGCTGATCTTTGCTGTCGCCGTCGTTTACGCCATGGCGTTGATTAGCTATTCGTCGCTTGATCCCTCTTTAAACACCATCGGCCCACAAGATGAACCATCAAACTGGCTGGGCCTTGCGGGAAGCTATGGGGCCGATATCGCGCTTCAATTTTTTGGAAGCCCCGCTTATTTTCTGGCCCTTGTGCTGGCTGCTTGGGGCTGGCGTATCGCAACGCTGAAGCCGCTTGATCTTTTGGCGGGGCGAACAGCGGCAGGGTTTGTCGCGTTGTTAGCGTTGGGAACGGCCTTGGCCGTTTTGCTTCCCCATTTTCCATCATGGCATGACGCGCTTTCAAGCGGCGCTATCGGGAAAGTTGTTGGCGATAGCCTGCATAGTTTGTTGCCGGGCCTTGGCGGCGGCATCTTGATTGCGGCTGTTATGGTGTTTGTCGGCGTGACGACGCTTTATATGGCTTGCGCGTTGACGCTTGACGAATGGCATCATCTGGTCAGCGTTTTGCACGGGATTTTGCAATCGCTGGTCGCCGCCGTGATCCATTTTGGCAAAGCTGTTTGGCGCTTGGTCCCCCGGCGCGAAAGCAACGGCTTTGACGACGACGAAGACGATCTTGATCGTCAAGAGCCCGAAGAAGCCGACGACGAGGATCCCGAAGAAGATCCAGACGAAGACGTGCCCGAGGACGATGAAGAAGACGAAGCCCCGCCACGCAAAGGCCTTGCCAAACTTCTGGTCCAAAAACCGCCCCAGGCACACAAGCAATCGCGCCTGTCGCTGCGCAGCGAAGACGATTATCCCTTGCCGCCGCTTGATCTGCTTCAGTGGCCCGAGCAAGCGCGCAAAAGCTTGCTTGATTTCTCGCAAGACGCGCTGGAGAAAAACGCCAAACTTCTTGAATCCGTTTTATCGGACTTTGGCGTTTACGGTCAGATTACCAAGGTCAGCCCTGGCCCTGTCGTCACGCTTTACGAATTAGAGCCATCGCCCGGTACGCGCGCCTCGCGCGTGATCTCGCTGGCCGACGATATTGCACGGAACATGAGCGCGACATCGGTCCGCGTTGCTGTTGTGCCGGGTCGCAATGTGATCGGTATCGAGCTTCCCAACAAAAAGCGCGAGACTGTTTATTTGCGCGAGTTGTTAAGCACCGACAGCTACAACGACCACCCCGGCGCTTTGCCGATCATTTTGGGCAAAGACATTGCGGGCACGCCGATCATTGCCGATCTGGCGCGCATGCCGCACTTGTTGATTGCCGGTACAACGGGGTCGGGTAAATCGGTGGCCGTCAACACGATGATTTTGTCGCTGATTTACCGGCTGCCACCGCAGAAGTGCCGCTTTATCATGGTCGATCCCAAGATGCTGGAATTGTCGGTTTATGAAGGCATTCCGCATCTGCTGGCCCCCGTCGTCACCGATCCGAAAAAGGCCGTCGTCGCGCTGAAATGGACCGTCCGCGAAATGGAAGAACGTTATCGTGCCATGTCAAAATTGGGCGTGCGCAACATCGAAGGCTATAATCTGCGCCTGCGTGAGGCTGCGAAAAACGATGAAGAGCTGACGCGCTCGGTCCAGACGGGTTTTGATCGCGATACAGGCAAACCCATCTATGAAGATCAACCGCTGGATCTAACGCCCCTGCCCTATATCGTCGTTATCGTCGACGAAATGGCCGATTTGATGATTGTTGCGGGCAAAGAGATCGAAAGCGCCATTCAGCGTCTGGCACAAATGGCGCGCGCAGCGGGCATTCACATCATGATGGCCACGCAGCGTCCGTCGGTTGACGTGATCACCGGCACGATCAAGGCGAACTTCCCCACGCGCATCAGCTTTCAAGTCACGTCGAAAATCGACAGTCGCACGATTTTGGGCGAGCAAGGGGCCGAGCAACTGTTGGGGCAAGGCGACATGTTATACATGGCTGGCGGCGGGCGCGTGACACGCGTTCACGGCCCCTTTGTCCGCGACGACGAAGTTGAAGCCATCGTCAAGTTTTTGAAAGCGCAAGGCGAGCCCGAATATCTAGACGAAGTGACAGAAGACAACGAAGAAATGGCCTTTTCAGAGGATGGCGGCAGCAGCGGCGGTAGCGGCGGCAACGATCTGTATGACAAAGCCGTCGATATTGTTTTGCGTGAGCGTAAAGCTTCAACCAGCTTCATCCAGCGCCACTTGTCGATTGGTTACAATCGTGCGGCGACGTTGATTGAGCGCATGGAACGCGAAGGTGTGATCAGCGCGGCCAATCATGTAGGTAAGCGCGAAGTCTTTGGACGCAAGCCCGATGACGATTGACCCGTAAAGGAGTTTGAAAGATGTCTGACCTAATCTTTCTAGGCGTCGGCATTGGTTTTTTTGCCCTTGCCTATGGCCTTTGCCTTTTCTGCGACAAGCTCGCGCGGTGCGGATCATGAGTGTTATCCCCATTTTGGCCGGTTTTGTGGCCCTTTTTCTGTTCGTTTATCTTTTCGTAGCGCTGCTAAAGCCCGAGGTCTTTCCATGACATCCCCTAACCTCGTCACGATGTCCGCCATCGATTGGGCCGCCTTTATTCTGTATTTCACCTTGCTGTTCAGCATCATGAAGCCGCTCGGCCTGTATATGGCCGATGTTTACATGGGCAACCGCACGTTTCTGTCTGGGCTTCTTGGCCCTGTCGAGCGCCTTTTTTATCGCCTGTCCGGCGTCGCGCGCGACAAAGGGATGACATGGCGACAATATGTCGCCGCGCTTTTGCTTTTTTCGGCGGCAAGCTTTGCTGGGCTTTACGTCTTGCTGCGCCTTCAGCACCGTTTTTTGCTACCAGGCGAGACGCTTGACGATAAGTTTTCGCCTTCGCTAGCTTTTAATACAGCCGTCAGTTTTGTCTCGAATACCAACTGGCAAGCCTATACCCCGGAAAAGACCATCGGGCTTTTGACACAAATGACCGGCCTTACCGTTCAAAACTTTTTATCGGCGGCCGTGGGCATGGCGGTTATGGCGGCTTTGGCCCGCGGATTTGCGCAAAAACAATCCGAAACCATCGGTAATTTTTGGGTCGATCTGACGCGCGGCGTTCTTTATATCCTTTTGCCTTTGTCGCTTATTTTAGGCGGGCTTCTAGTCTCGCAAGGTGTTGTCCAAACCTTCAGTCCACGCCTTGAAGCCACGCGCCTTTTGCCGATCCCCCAAGATCAACGTCATTTGCCTGTGACGACGCAAGAGATTCCGCTGGGCCCCGTCGCTTCGCAAGTTGCGATCAAGCAGCTCGGGACAAATGGCGGCGGTTATTATGCGGCCAACAGCGCTCATCCTTTCGAAAACCCTACGCCGCTTTCAAATCTTTTAGAAATGCTGGCCATTCTTTTGATCCCCGGCGCGCTGTGTTTTACGTTCGGCAAAATGATCGGCCAGCCGCGCCAAGGCCGCGCCATGCTGATGGCCATGACGCTTATTTTTATTCCGCTTGTCTTGGCTTGCATTCATTTTGAGAAAATGCCCAACCCGTTTTTGGGCGATCTCAATCTCTCCACGCTTTCCACCTGCAACATGGAAGGCAAAGAAACGCGCTTTGGCTGCATGGATACAGCCTTATGGGCGGCTGCAACCACAGCCTCGTCCAATGGCTCGGTCAACGGCATGCTAGATTCGTTTATGCCTTTGGGCGGTCTTGTTCCGCTTGTTCTTATTCAATTCAGCGACGTTGTTTTTGGCGGCGTCGGCACAGGCCTTTGCGCGATGATCTTGTTTGTCATCATGACCGTTTTCATCACGGGTCTTATGGTGGGGCGTACGCCTGAACTTTTGAATAAAAAAATCGGCGCCTTTCAGGTCAAAATGGTCTGCCTTGCCATTCTGACGCCTCATATCGCAGCTTTGATTGGAACGGCCTTGGCCGTATCGATTGGCCCCGATCAGGCAGGCACCAGCAACCCCTTTGCACAGGGATTCAGCCAAGTTCTCTATGCCTTTTCATCAGCCAGCAATAACAATGGCAGCGCTTTTGCGGGCCTACATGCAGGCGTTCCCTTTTACAATGTCGCGTTGGCTCTTGTCATGCTGTGCGCGCGTTATGGTTTTATCGTCCCTCTTTTGGCGCTTGCTGGGTCGCTGGCCGAAGCCAAATCCGTTCCAGCCAATGCGGGAACATTGGATACGACTTCGCCGCTTTTCGTCTTTGTCTTGATCGGGATCATCATCTTGGTCGGCGTCTTGACTTTTGTTCCGGCCTTAGCTCTTGGGCCTGTCGCCGAACATTTCCATCTCTATTCTCTGTCGCGGTAGCTTTATGACAACCTCTTCGCCTTCACTGTCGTCTGCCGTTTTCTTCGATGCGGTAAAGACTTCTTTCCGGCGCTTAACCCCAGCTTATCAGGCGCGCAATCCTGTTATGTTTGTCGTATATGTCGGCTCGCTTTTAACGACGCTGATTTTACTGCACGACCTTGCCTTTGCCGCCAGCGATCCGTTGTGGTTTACGTTGGCGATCGCTTTTTGGCTTTGGTTCACGACACTGTTCGCCAACTTTGCTGAAGCCTTGGCCGAAGGCAAAGGTAAGGCTCAAGCCGCGACGATGAAAAAAGCGCGGCAAGAAGTAATGGCAAAAAAGCTAAGCGACCCTGACGACCACAGTAAAATGACATCTGTGCCTGCAGCACAGCTGCGCGTCGGCGATTATTTTCTGGTCGAAGCTGGCGATACCGTCCCCGGCGATGGTCAAGTCGTTCGCGGCGTTGCTTCGCTGGATGAAAGCGCGATTACCGGCGAAAGCTGCCCTGTTATTCGTGAATCCGGCGGCGACCGCGATGCCGTGACAGGCGGCACGCGCGTTTTGTCCGATTGGATCGTTGTGCGCTTGTCGGCCAATCCGGGCGAAAGCTTTCTCGATCAAATGATCTCGATGGTCGAAGGGGCCAAACGCCAAAAAACGCCGAATGAAATCGCGCTTGGCATTCTTTTGGCAGCGATCACGCTGATCTTTTTGCTAGCGACCGTGACGCTTTTCCCCTTTTCCGCATTCAGCGTCGCTTATGCCGCGCAAGGCCATATTGTCAGCGTCACCGTTTTAATCGCTCTTCTTATTTGTTTGGCGCCGACGACAATTGGCGGGCTTTTATCGGCCATTGGGATCGCGGGAATGAACCGCCTCATCCGCGCCAATGTCATCGCCACATCGGGGCGCGCAGTCGAAGCGGCTGGCGACGTCAATGTCTTGCTCCTCGACAAAACAGGCACGATTACCTATGGCAATCGCCAAGCCTTTGCTTTTTTTCCTTGCCCTGACATTTTGGCTTCCGATCTGGCCCGTACGGCAGCGCTGGCTTCGCTAGCCGACGAAACGCCCGAGGGAAAAAGCATCCTAGCCCTCGCCCGCGCGCAAGGCGCCATTTCAGCCGAAGAGACGTTACCCGAAGGCGCAACCTTTATTCCCTTTACGGCAGAGACGCGGACCAGCGGCGTACAAATTGGCGACACGACAATCGTCAAAGGAGCCATCGACGCTATTTCGGCGGTCGTACAAAAAGCAGGAAAAACAGTTCCAGCTGAAGCGCATCGCGATGTGCAAAACATCGCAAGACAAGGCGGGACGCCTCTCCTTGTTGTTCGTAACGCTGACGTTTTAGGCGTCATTCAACTGAAAGACATTGTTAAAACAGGGATCAAGGATCGCTTAGCCTCGCTGCGCCTGATGGGCATCAAAAGCATTATGGTCACGGGCGACAATCCTTTGACCGCGGCGGCGATTGCTTCGGAAGCGGGTGTTGACGATTTTCTGGCCGAAGCGACGCCCGAAACCAAGCTCAAGACCATCCGCAAAATGCAAGAAGGTGGCGAATTGGTCGCCATGGTGGGCGACGGAACGAACGATGCGCCAGCCTTGGCCCAATCGGATGTTGCTGTTGCGATGAATAGCGGCACACAAGCCGCCAAAGAAGCCGGAAATATGGTCGATCTGGATTCAGACCCCACGAAGCTGATCGAGATTGTCATCATTGGCAAACAGCTATTGATGACCCGCGGCAGTCTGACAACCTTTAGCCTCGCCAACGATATCGCCAAGTATTTCGCGATCATCCCGGCTGTTTTTGTTGGCACCTATCCACAGCTTGCCGCCTTGAACATCATGCATCTTGCAACGCCCCAAAGCGCGATTTTATCGGCCATTATTTTTAATGCGCTGATTATCATCGCGTTGATCCCCTTGGCGATGCGGGGCGTAGCCTATCGCCCGGCCCCCGCCGCCGAGCTGTTACGTCGTAACATCTTAATCTATGGTTTTGGCGGCGTTGTATCGCCCTTTATCGGGATCAAAATCATCGACCTATTCCTTCAACTTTTACGGATCGCTTAACATGCTTGCCGCCCTGCGCCCCGTTCTATCCCTTCTTATCTTGATGACGCTTTTATGCGGCGGCCTTTACCCCGCATTGCTGACTGCGTTTGCTCATATAGCCTTTCCAACGCTCGCCGCGGGCTCGCCAGTTAAACTTGACGGAAAAGTCGTTGGCTCGCGCTTGATTGCTCAAGCGACCGACGATCCGCGCTATTTTTGGCCAAGGCCTTCCGAAACGGCGGACTATCCAACCAACGCTATGGCTTCGGGCGGCAGCAACATGAATCCTGGAAACCCGCTTTTGCGCAACAAAATCGAAAGCCGTATCGCCGCGCTGCGTAGTGCCGATCCTTCGACAACCACCTCGGTTCCGCGCGATAGTGTCATGGCTTCTGGCAGCGGACTGGATCCTGACATCAGCCCAGAAAACGCTTTAAAACAATTGCCACGTATTGCACGGCTTCGCGATTTACACGAAGACGCTTTGCGTCATTTACTTGCCGCCCATTTAGTCTCGCGCCAATTTGGTCTTTTAGGGATGCCGCGCTTGAACGTTATTGAGCTTAATCTTGCGCTAGATCGTTTGCAGAAAGGCGGTATAAATGAATGATGCCTTGACGCGCCCTAACCCCGACGAGCTGCTTCAACGCTTAGAATCATCCGAGAAAAAAAAGAAACGCGGCAAACTTAAAATCTTTTTTGGCTCAAGCGCTGGCGTCGGCAAGACCTATGCCATGCTGACATCTGCGCACGAGGCGTTAAAAGACGGAAAAGATGTCGTCGTCGGCGTTGTCGAAACGCATCACAGAACCGAAACCGAAAAGCTTTTAGAAGGGCTAGAGCTTCTTCCGCCGATTACAGTTACCTATCGCGGCATCACGGTTTGCGAGCTTGATTTAAACGCAGCTATCGCCCGCAAGCCGCAAATCTTGTTGATTGACGAATTAGCTCATACGAACGCGCCTGGATCGCGCCACCCAAAGCGCTGGAACGACGTTGTTGAGATATTAGACGCTGGCATTGACGTTTTGACGACTCTCAATGTCCAGCACATTGAAAGTCTTGCCGATGTCGTCGCAGGATCGACGGGCATTTGGGTACACGAAACAATCCCTGACTCGATTTTTGACGGCGCAGACGAAATTGTTCTTGTCGACCTAGAAGCCGACGACCTTCTTAAACGTCTCGCCGATGGTAAAGTTTATCTAGCCCCGCACGTCAAAGCCGAAGCCGCCGAGCATTTTTTTCGAAAGAACAATTTGATCGCCTTGCGCGAAATCGCTTTGCGCCGCGTGGCCGACCGCGTTGACGCGCAAATGGACGATTTTTACGGCTCGCAAGGTTTGCAGGGTCGGTTGCCGATCGCCGAAAAAATTCTTGTTTGCGTCGATCCCAGCCCTTTTTCGATGAAATTGGTGCGCTCGGCCAAACGCGTCTCGCTCTCGCTTAAAGCACACTGGGACGCCGTTTATGTCGAAGACGCCGATCACCATCTTCTCAGCGAGGCCGGAAAACAGTCGCTGGATTTGCTCAGCCGAACCATTGAGCAAATGGGCGGGCGCATGGTTGTTTTGCAAGATGACAGCCCTACGGACGTCATCATTTCCTTTGCCAAACGCCTCAATTACACCAAAATCATCGTTGGCCGTTCCAATAAACCTTTTTGGCAAACTTTTTACCGCCGCCGCTTTGTTGAACATTTGATAGCCAAAAGCGGCACTATTGATGTTTACGTTATTACGGACGACGCCGAAACCGCGCCTACGGCACCTGTCCCTCTTTTTAAAAATGATATTCTCGCCGAACGCAAACCTTCCTTTTATGCGGCTTCGGCTCTTTTGTTCGCTATAGGCACGCTATTTGGCCTTCTTTTAAAGCCTTTTTTGTCCGACACAGATATGGGGATCTTTTATCTCCTGCTTCAAGTGTATACAGCTTCCAGCTTTGGGCGTGGACCTGCGCTTTTACAAACGTGGCTTTGCGCCTTTGGCCTTAATTTCTTTTTCATGCCGCCTTATTTTTCACTCGAAATCGACGATCCCTCGCGCATTGTTCATTTTCTTCTGATGATCATGGTGGGGACCTGCATCTCCACAATCGTTGGCCATTTACGTCTGCGCGCCTTGGCCGCACGCGAACGCGAACGTCGCACCCAAGCCCTTTATCGCCTGACGCGCGAACTCACATCCGTCCGCGGCAGGATCAAAACGTCTGAAGTGGTCGCCAAATACATTGGTACGATTTTAGGTGTCGAAACAACCATTTGGCTAGCAACCACAGATAATCATCCTCTCGCCATTGTCGGCAATCTGCCGGAAGACGGTTATGCTAAAGAAATGGGGGTTCTTCAGTGGTGTTATGATAATGCTCAAGTCGCCGGACGCAACACGACAACCATGCCAAGCGCCCAAGGGCTTTATTTTCCGCTTATCACATCGACAGGGCCTATCGGCGTTATGGGAATCTATCCTTTAGATCCTTCGCATGAAATATCGCGCGATGAAATATCGACGGCCGAGACGATAACGGCTTTGCTCGGAACGGCGCTAGAGCGCGTCCGTGCTGGCGAAATTGCCGAACAGGCAAGGGTCAAGGAAGAAAGCGAAAAACTGCGCGACGAGTTGCAGAAAGCACGCGACCTTATCTTGGCGGCGCAACACAAAGACCTGCTAAAAGAAACGCCTGACGAAAGCTGAATGACTTTTTAAGGCTTCATATCCAGCTTAATCGACGAAGGCGTCTCAGGCGCGGGCTCGTTTGAGGTAACGGGGCTTGCCGTAACCGGAGCCGCCTTTTCTTGAACAAGCGGAACGGCTTTAATCGCCTGCTTTTTGGCTTTTTTCTTCACGGCCTTATGACCGGCTTTTTTGGCCGCTTTTTCTTTTTTCAGCTTTTCGGCTGTTGGCACGCCTTGCATGCTCGCCGAAGGCTCATAGCGCGCTTCGATGCTGGTACAACCCGAGATTCCTTGGAAATAGCCACGGAAAGTCATGGCGACAGGATCAAAACTGCCCATCATAACCGTGTTGTAATAATGCGACGGATGGGTAATCCAAGCGCCCGGATTGATAAGGATGCGCCGCGACGCGGGATCATAATCACCCGAAACCTTGTAAGCCCCCGCAGCGACATCAGGGCTGCGCGGTGTCGGGTAAAAACGGAAGGTCCCTTCGAAACGATCATTACGAAGCGAGGTAATGCTTAAAGTGACGCCAGTCGCCCCCTGCATGCAGGAATACGTGCCCACCCACTCGCCAACCGGCGAAAAGTTCGGATAAGCTTTCATGCCCGAACGCGTAAAAAGGGTCGGCGAAGGCAAAGCAGCTGTTTTGGGTTGAATCGACGCAATGCGCGCGCCAGTTTCGGCCAAACTGGCCGTCGCAAGGCTTGAGGAAGAAGAAAGACCAACGGGCGCGCCAGTTGCCTGACTGGGGCGATTGGGCAAAGTATGAACGGGCGGTGTAGGTTGCGCCGCCCCAGCGGACGACGGAGCCGAGACCGAAGGCGGCGTATCTTTTCCGGTTGCGACCAAGCGCTGCGTCAACGGCGCAGACGTCTCGGCCAGAACCAGGACCAACCCGATATCCCCCGCCGACCACATAAAGACCAAATGCTTGTCAGCACGATCTGCCGTAAACAAAGTCACATCGTCGGCGACAACATTTGTTTTTTGAGACTGAACGACAAAGCCCTGTCCCCGCAAATGATCGACGACCTCGTTGAAGATGGCGTTGACGCGCGTCTGTTCGTCCGCCTTCATGCGCCAGCCATAGGCTTCGATAGAGGCACAAGTGCGTCCTAATTCACCGCATGCGGCTAATATAGCCATTTGGAAATTGCGTTGAATCGGCAATGACAGCGGCTTATCGTCAAAGGAAATACCGGCAATTTTCGAAGATAAAGCCTCACGCAGTTCGGCGGCTTGCGCCATCGGCAAATCCATCAAAAGGCCCGTCGTACTTTGCGAAAAAGCCAACAAACCAAAGACGCTTGCGCGCAAAAGACAAGACGAAAACGAAGAACGAGGATGTGTCATGGCGTCCTACAACGCGTCCTACAACGCAAACGTGAAACAACACGGCCAACGAATCATGACCGAAGCATGGCAAGAACTATGCCGATCCTTGAGCCTCCACGCAAGCCCGGATCTTAGGAAGGGGGATATGTTTTTTAAAGGATCTCCGTTCGAATCAAGGCTGTAAAAGCTTTTGAACGGGAACGAAGGCCACCCCTTCGTTCTGATTAAGGGCGAGCCAATGTTCTAGCTCGGTCAACGTGTCGGCATGCGGGTGTCCAATCGCGATGGCCCTTCCATGACGCTGCGCGACGTAAAGCGTATAAGCTAATTGCTTACGGATCGCCGCAGGCGACGGATTATCGTCAAGAAAAACGTCGCGTTGCAAGCAAGGAACGGCGTCATCCTTGGCTATCTGACAGGCTTGTGTCTTAGGTGTCGTGCGTGAATCAAGAAAGAAAAGGCCACGATCCTTCATCGTTGTCATAACAAGACGCATAGCCCCTTCGTCCTGCGTTAACTGGCTGCCCATATGATTGTTGACGCCATCATAGCCCGTAAAGCGGTCTAAATTCTTGGCGAGTGTCGCCAGAAAGGCCTCGGGCTCCATCCCCGTGCGTAAGGCATCAGGCCCGGGCGACAGCGCACTTTGCGGCTGCATGGGCAGATGAAGCATGACCTCATGCCCAGCGGCTTTGGCGGCATCGACCTGTTTTTGAGCCTCGTTGGCATAAGGCAGATAGGACAAAGTCACATAGGTCGGAAGACGCAAGGCGCGGGCAGAGCCTTCAGCATTCACGCCCATATCGTCGATAAGAATAGCGATCCGAGGCGCTGTCTGAGGCGAACGCGCCACAGGCGGCGCCGTCGGAGCCGGAACAGAAGTCGTGCCAGGCTCTTCATAGGGGATTGGCGGTAGGGCTGGGGGACGCTGCGGCGTCGGCGGCGCGGCAAGGCGAACGGCAGACAAACTTTGCGGCGCGACCGTCTCTAAAACCGACCGATGCGCTGGCTGCAAGGGGTCGCGAACGACATAATAAAGCCCGCCGCCGACAAGCGCCCCCAAAAGCAAAAAGCGGAAAACGGCCATTGCATTGATATTACTACCATTTTTTGATTTCTTTTTCCGCGGCATAGACTTTATTCCCTTGAAAAGACTGGAACCTTAAGAAGATGCTAAGGTTTATGGCGTTGAATGAGACTCTGTCAGAATGACAACGACTCAAAAGCCCTTTTCACACAAGATAAAGCTTTACGCCATGCCAGCCGCCGATACCAAGACTGTTCTTATTGTCGAGGATAACCCCCTCAATCAAAAGCTCTTTCGCGATGTGCTTGAAGCCAAAGGTATCGCCACGCTTCACGCCCAAGACGGTCTGGCCGCAATGGAGCTTGCACGCGCCCATAAACCCGATCTGATTTTGATGGACATCCAGCTTCCCGAAGTTTCAGGGCTTGAGGTCACGCAATGGCTTAAGGCCGATCCGGCGCTGAAGCACATCCCCGTTATCGCCGTCACCGCCTTTGCCATGAAGGGCGATGAAGAGAAAATTCGTGCGGCTGGATGCGAAGATTATATGTCAAAACCTATTTCCGTTGCGCACTTCATCCAACTGGTCGAACGTTATCTATCCGCCGAAGCCCCACAACAGGAAAAATAATCGATGTCGGCTCGCATTCTTGTCGTCGATGACAATCCTCTCAATGTCAAATTACTCGCCGCCAAATTGGCGCGCGATTATTATTTTGTCAGCACGGCGGAAAACGGCCTTCAAGCCTTACAAAAAGCGCAAGCCGAACAGCCCGATTTGATCCTTTTAGACATCATGATGCCCGAAATGGATGGTTTTGAGGCTTGCACGCGCCTTAAAGCCGATCCGCGCACGACACATATTCCTGTCATCATGATTACAGCTTTGTCCGACACCTCGGACCGCGTTCATGGCCTTGAAGTCGGTGCTGACGATTTTTTGACAAAACCCATTAACGACACCGCGCTGATGGCCCGCGTGCGTTCGCTTTTACGCCTGAAAATGATGATGGATGAATGGCGTTTGCGCGAAGCGACGGCGGCTCAACTTTCCTTTCCTGTCGTCGATACCGAAAAAGACGAAGATTTTAATAACGCCAAAATCCTTTTACTTGAAGACGATCCCTTGGACCAAAAAACGGTTTTGGATGTTTTGGCCTCGGTCCAAATCGCGCCTGAAGTGGCCCCTTCGATTGACGAAGCCCAAAAACGTGCCTCAAGCGGCGGTTACGATCTTTTGATTGCGAGCCTTGATTTGCTCAATGCCGATGGCCTGTTTCTATGCGCCCAATTGCGCGCGCTGGAATCGACCCGGACCCTTCCGATCCTGTTGCTGGCCCGCGACGATGAAATCGATCGCGTCGCCAAAGGCCTTGATCTTGGCGCCAACGACTATTTACTGCGCCCCTTGGAAGGCAGCGAGCTTATTGCCCGTACGCGTATTCAGCTGCGGCAAAAACGCCATTACGACCACCTGCGCCAGAATTACGAACAAAGCCTGGCGCTGGCTTTGGTCGATCCGCTGACGGGCGCGTACAACCGACGCTATCTGGATATCCATCTGCCGAAAGTCATGGGGCGTAGTTTGGAAAGCGGACGCCCGCTGTCTGTTTTGTCTTTCGATCTTGATCACTTCAAACATGTCAACGACACCTACGGCCATCAGTCAGGCGATGTCGTATTAAAAAGCTTTGTCGCGAAAATGATGCAAAGTTTTCGCCCGACGGACCTTGTCGTCCGCCTTGGCGGCGAAGAGTTCGCCGTCATCATGCCGGATGCCGAACATAAAACAGCTCTTTCAGCAGGCGAGCGTCTGCGCAAAGCGGTCGAAGCCATGCCGATCCCCCTGCCCGGTCAGCCAGAGCCTCTTTTTGTCACGACCAGCATCGGGGCGGCAAGCTTGCGTTCGGACGACACCATGGCAAGCTTCCTTAACCGCGCCGACGAAGCGCTTTATCGCGCCAAGGAAACAGGTCGCAATAAAGTCGTCGGCGATACCGACGCTTAATTACTGCCCGTCTTTCCCTATAATGTCGCGGATCAAATCGCCGAGAGAATCTTTTTCAGGCTCGGCGGGCGCGGTTGGATTATCCGGCAACGTTCCGGTTGCTTGACCAGAGGGATCGCCGCCTTCCGGCTGAGGCGGCGCGGCGGGTTGCGGCGCGTCGGCAAGCAGCGGGCGCGGCGACAAACGCGATTCAACATCGGCCATATAATCGTGCCAAAGCTGCGCGGGTAAACCGCCGCCCGTGACTTTACGCATGGGCGTGTTGTCGTCATTGCCAAGCCAAACGCCGGTCGTCAAATTGCCAGTAAAGCCCATAAACCAAGCGTCGCGATAATCCGAGCTTGTACCGGTTTTGCCAGCGACCGGACGATCAAGCGCGGCTTTGCGGCCCGTGCCGGAATGAATGACTTCCGTCATCATATCGGCAAGCTGAGCAACGGCATGAGGATCGGCGACAATCGGCATCCGCACATCGGGGCGGCGATAAAGAATGTCACCATTGCGGTTACGGATCTCTTTGATCGCGTAAGGCATGATCAAGCGCCCGCCAGAAGCCAGCGACGCATAGACGCCTGTCATCTCAAGGGGCGTGACAACGCTGGTGCCCAGCGCCAAGCTAAGGTTCGGATCCAGCTTTTCATCAATCCCCAAAGCCTTGGCCGTTTGAATGACTTTGGCGACGCCAATTTTCTGCAAGACGCGCACCGCCACGGTATTGATCGATTCAGCCAAAGCCGTCCGGGCTGTGACTTGCCCTAAAAACTTCTTTTCATAGTTTTCAGGCGACCAATCGCCAATCGTCAACGGCGCATCTTCAAAGGTATCATTAGGCGACATACCGCCTTCTAACGCGGCCAAATAGACAATCGGCTTAAACGAAGAACCTGGCTGACGCTTGGCCTGCGTTGCGCGGTTAAACTTGCTGTCATCGTAATCGCGCCCACCGACCAAGGCTTTAACGGCACCATCCGGCGCTAGCGTCACAATGGCCCCTTGCGCCACGTTCGATCCCTTGCCACTGGCCGATAAGATGGCATCTAAGTGACGCTCGGCGCTGCGCTGCATATCCATGTTCAGCGTCGTCTCGACAATGACGTCTTGCGGCACATCTTGAAGCAGACCGTTTAATTGGCTGACGATCCAATCGCCGAAATAGCGGCCATCGCCCCCGGCCCCCGGCTTACGCCGCGGCACGGGCGCTTCGGACAGCGCATTATCCAACTGGTCTTTTGTAATGAAATCGGCATCGTACATTGCGTTTAAGACGACAGCCGTCCGTTCGGCTGAACGCGCCGGATCGTTCATCGGCGAAAAAGCCGACGGCGCGCGTAAAAGCCCGGCAATCGTCGCGCTTTCACGCAAGTTCAAATCGCGCGCGTGCTTGTCGAAATAAGTCATCGCCGCACCATCGACGCCATAAGCGCCAGACCCCAGATAAACGCGATTAAGATAGGCCGTTAAAATCTGGTCCTTGGAATAGGTACGTTCAAGCTGGAAAGCCAACAGCATTTCCTGAACCTTACGCTTAAAGGTCCGGTCCGGCGTCAAAAACAGATTCTTCGCTAACTGCTGGGTTAAAGTCGATCCGCCCTGAACCACATGCCCCGCGATCATGTTGCGGATAAAAGCGCGCAGCATGCCAAACAAATCGACGCCGAAATGCGAATAAAACCGCCGGTCTTCAATAGCCAAAATAGCGTGAACCACATCGGGCGAGACATCGGCCAACGTCACATGCTGCCCATACAGATCGCCATAACGCGCACACAAGCTGCCATCGTCGGCCAAGATTTGGATCGAAGGGGCGCGCTCGGGCTGCGCCACCTGCCGGATATCGGGCATATCATAGGCATAATAAGCAACCAAAAGCCCAACCGAAGTGCCCCCGAGTAAAAAGCAAACCAAAAGAAACTTGATCAAGGCGCGGCGCGCACCGGGCGGCAGAAAAGAGCCACCACCGGATCCTTTACTGTTTTTCCGCTTAGGCGCGGGCGCGGGCGCCGTCCGGCGCGGTTTTTCGTCAAACGCCTCATCGTCGTCATCTTCGGGGGGGCGCATTTTGGTGGCTGTAGCGCGCGTAAGTTCTTTAGCCGACAGAACAGGGCGCGAGGCCGTTAAAGGACGCTGAGCGGGACGTTTTTGTCCCTCACCAGAAGAAGGAGGCGTTACCATAACGTATTTCTTTCCGAACAAACGTATTTAGGGCCCGGCCTGCGCCGCGCTCACAGATGCATGGCCCCGAAACTAGCCAAAACTATGGCTAGAGGTGAGAAAAAAATCGATATTTAAGAAAAAGAATGTGAATAGGCTGAAAAACAAAGGAAAAACCCTGGACGCCCTTTCAGCAAGAGCGCCCAGAGCCACCCACAAATGCCCCCAAGCCGATGGAAGGGGCCAACGGGGTTAATGGCCGGATTTAATTTCTATTTTCTTAGCTTTCGCTTGTTCTTCCGGCATCTTGGGCAATGTAACCGTAAGCACGCCTTTATCGAACGCTGCGTCGATATGTTCGGCGTCAATACTGGCTGGCAGAACGACTTGGCGCGCAAAAGCGCCGCTAAATCTTTCAACCATGTGCCATGTCTCTGTTTTTTCGTCACGGGCGACCTTTTTTTCGCCGCGAATGGTCAGCGTGCCATCTTCGAAGGTCAGCTCGACATCTTTTTCCGAAAGCCCCGGCAAATCAGCCGTAATATGAAAGGCTTTGTCGTCTTCTTTGACGTCAAGACGCAGCGGCGTTTCCGTCAACGCGCGCCCCCGCCATGTATCGTCGAAAAGCCTGTTCATTTCCCGCTGTAAAACCGCAAAAGGCTCGGCCTCGCCACGGCTTGGGACACGACCAGCAAACGGCGTTAAACTCCAGATCATTTGACACCTCCTGTGAAAAAGGACCTATGTTAACCAACGGCTGTGCGTTTTAACGCATCCGTAATCTATAGATTCATATAAGAAGGATTTTCGCAATTTAAAGACGTCAAATCGAAAAAAACGAGGGCGGATGAAGGGGCATTCAGTTAAACAAAAAAGCCGGAGCTGAAAGATCCGGCCCTTAACTCTATTTTTGACTTGAAGAATCCAATATTTTCGGTACGCTAGTCGCATGATTTCTTTTAATGCTCTTTCTCCTGTAGCAAAAAACCTTCTGCTCAAGCGCAAGAAGGCCTAAGGGCCTCTTTATATTTTTTTCGTCGCCTGACGTTCTTTGTTCCGCGCCGAAAGCCTCCCCAAAAACGACAAATATTCTTCTCCCTTAACGGGATAACTATCTTTCATTTAGGAGAAACCCAATGTATCAACGCCAAGACCTTACCCACGCCATGAATGGCGTTTGGCTCCCCCTTATCACGCCGTTCCAAAATGGGCGGCTCGACGAAAAATCGCTGGCTGGCCTGGTCCAGCACTATGCAACGACAGGGATTACAGGCTTTATCGCTTTGGGAACGACGGGCGAGTCGATGACCGTCTCCGAGACCGAGCGCGACAGAATTGTCAGCATTATCCAAGAAGCAAACAGCGAACACCTGCCCGTTCTTTTGGGCCATTGCGGCGTCGATACCCACAGACTGTGTCACCGCATCGCCGAAACCAATGCCTTGCCTATCGACGGTTATCTTGTCACAGCGCCTTACTATGTCAAACCGCCCCAAGACGGTTTGATCGAGCATTACCGGCTTGTTGCCGAAGCCGCCGATGAACGTCCCGTCGTTCTGTACAACATTCCAGGACGCACAGGCAGCAACATGAGCAACGATACGGCGCTGCATTTGGCCAGTCTGTCGAATGTTGTCGCGATCAAAGATTGCTGCGGCAACGAAGCGCAAACAACGGACTTAATCCGACGTGCCGCCAATTTGCGCCAAGCAACAGGACTTTCGTTCAGCGTCTTCACGGGCAATGACAATACATTTTTCGATCATCTGCGCCAAGGCGGCGCGGGCGGTATCATGGCCTCATCTCATATCGACACGGAAGAGTTCATCCGCGTGGCCTATATGATCCAAAGCGGACAAGAAGAGCAAGCGCGCCCGCTATGGGATCGCCTGTCCGCGCGCATCAATCTGTTGTTCCGTGAATCGAACCCCGGCCCCGTGAAATATTGGCTAGCCGAACAAGGCTTAATCAGCTCGCCTGAAATGCGCCTTCCGATGACGCGCATTTCCGACCAATTGCAAAAAGACATCAAAATGGCCATGGCGGGTCCCTCGCCACGTGCGGCGCTTAATCTAGGCCAGCCAACAAATGCAGAGGAACGTCCAAGAGATTTGGCCGTAGCTTAAACCCTTAAGGTGCGGGCGGATCGGCGATCGTCACGCCGAACGCCCGCGCCAAAGCGTTGCGCGCTTCCAGCCTTTTTTCCTGCCAAGCAGCAAAATCGACAAAAGAAATCAAAGACGGCGGCGGGGGCGGATTCACAACAACCTTGCCATTGGGGATTGTCGGATCGTCAAGCGTTTCGGCCTTTTGCTTCGCCTCTTCCATCCAAGCTTTGATATCCTCTTGCGCTTTAGGCGCATCGGCGCAAAGCCAAATATCTGGCGGGCGCTTCATAACCAAAGCTTCACGATCCAAAACGCGCTTCAGCGCCAAACGTCGGGCCGGTAAAGGCATATGCGCCAAATAAGCCAAGGGCTCTGCCAAATCTTTTTCAGCCTGCGCGATGATTGTCTGACCTGCCCCCGCCTCCGCACACCGGGCTTGATCCGTCTGCAAAAGGAGCAGCGCAACGCCCGCCGAGATCGCTGACGTTTCGATCACCGACTTGTCGTTTGTCAGCCATAAAAGCTGTGCGTGCGCGATAAAATAGACCGGGTGATTGGCCTTTTGATCAAAGATGCGCATTTTTAGAAAATCAAGCGCAATCAAAAGACCTTCAAGCTGCGGCGGATTGCGCAAATGAAAGCGCAGTTTTTCCCATGCGCCTTTCTTTTCATCGTCTTCCCACAAGGCATACAACCTGTGAGCCAAAGGCAAAAGCGGCACCATTTGAATAGTCTTGGCCGAGACGACGCTGTTGCTTATCAACAGCGTCGTCAAAGCCAAAAGAAACAAGGCCCGCAAACGCTCCATTATTCGACTGTCACACTCTTCGCCAGATTGCGCGGTTGATCGACATCGGTCCCCTTGGCAAGCGCTGTGTAATAAGCCAAAAGCTGAACAGGCACCGCATACAAGATTGGCGCGACGGTCGCATCGACTTCTGGCATCTGCATCGCCCAGTCCGGCTTTGTGCCGACATGCGCCAAACCTTGTTTGTCCGAAAACAAAACAACCTTACCGCCACGCGCAACGACTTCTTGAATGTTCGACGCCGTTTTTTCGAACAAGCCGTCATGCGGCGACAAAACGATGACCGGCATGGTCTCGTCGATCAAAGCGATCGGGCCATGCTTCAACTCGCCAGCGGGATAGCCTTCGGCATGAATATACGAGATTTCCTTAAGCTTCAGCGCCCCTTCCAGCGCCATCGGGAACAAAAGCCCGCGCCCCAGATACAGCGCATCGTCTGTATCTGCCAACATTTGAGCCAGTTCTTGAATCTTATGGTCTTCGCGCAAAACCGCATTCATCTGCGAAGGAATGGTACGCAAGGCCTGAAGCAAGCTACGCGCTTTTTCGCAGTCAATCGTCCCGCGCGCTTTGGCAGCATCAATAGCCAAGCAGAACAAAACGGCGAGCTGCGTCGTAAAGGCTTTGGTTGAGGCCACGCTAATCTCAGGTCCGGCTAGCGTTGGAACAACGACATCCGACTGACGCGCGACCGAGCTTTGCGGCACATTGACGATGCCCAAGATTTTCTGACCATGCGCCTTGGCATAGCTGATGGCCGCTAAAGTATCCGCCGTTTCGCCGGACTGAGAAATGGCAATCATCACACCGCCTGCTGGAAGCGGCGATTCACGGTAGCGGAACTCGGATGCGATATCGACTTCGACCGGCAGACGCGCCAATTGTTCAAACCAATATTTCGACACAAGGCCCGCATAAGAAGCCGTGCCGCAAGCGACAATGGTCAAGCGCGAAATGGCTTTCCAATCGAACGGCATGGGGGGGAGTTTGACATCATTATCAGCCGTGACGAGCGACGCCATGGTGTCGCCGACAACGGCGGGCTGCTCAAAGATTTCCTTCAGCATAAAATGGCGATATTCGCCCTTGCCGATCATCGCGCCGGAAAGCGCCGTGATCTGGATTTTACGCTCGACCACAGCCCCGCTGGCGTCGTGAAAAACAGCGCCGTCACGCGACAATTCGGCCCAGTCGCCTTCGTCAAGATAGCAAATGCGGTTGGTCAAAGGTGCCAAAGCCATGGCGTCCGATCCCAAATACATCTCGCCATCGCCAAACCCAATGGCTAAGGGGCTTCCGCGCCGCGCGCCTATCAACAACTCGTCATGATCGGCAAACAGAATGCCGACGGCAAAAGCGCCTTCAAGCCGCGTCAACGCCGCTTGGGTCGCCGCTTGCGGCGACATACCATTATCCATATTGTCTGTGATCAAATGAACGATCGTTTCCGTATCCGTTTGCGATTTGAAAACATGGCCTTTAGCTTCCAACTCAGCCCGCAAAGCGCGATGATTTTCAATAATCCCGTTATGGACGACCGCGACTTTGCTAGAGGCATGCGGATGCGCATTGTCTTCGCTGGGGCGTCCATGCGTCGCCCAACGGGTGTGACCAATGCCAACGGTACCCGGCAAAGGCTCGGCCTGCAAACGCTCGGCCAGCGCATTTAATTTACCTACAGCGCGGCGCGTGACGATCTTGCCATCGACCAGCGTCGCAACCCCTGCACTGTCGTAGCCGCGATATTCCAGACGGCGCAGACCGTCGACCAACAAATCGGTTACGGGACGCGATGCAATCATTCCAACAATGCCGCACATACTTGCACTCCTTTAATGCGAAAGAATCAGGCTTTCAGATATAAGCTAGCCGCTTCTGCGACTGTAAGCGCCTCAAATCTCATGACAAAATATTACAGGGCCGTTTTCAGGCGTTATCCCATAAGACTCGCGCCATGACCAGCGCATCCTTGACCATCGTTGAAACAAGAGCGCGTTCATTGGGTTGGTGGGCGTTTTCCAAGATAGCCGACCAAACCACAGCCGGAAAGCCGCGCGCCCGCAAAAGCGCAGCAAACGTGCCGCCGCCAATCCCTTGGCAGAAAGGCGTCCCGCCATACACGTCTGTAATAGCTTTGGACAACTGCCGAACAATCGCGGCATCGGGTGGGGTCGCAGGGGCCGCTTGAACATGTTGTTTCTCTTCATAAGACAAACGTACGCCATGCTTGGCGGCAACTTCTGCGCCAATCCCTTCGATCGTGGCGCGGACATCGGCCAAATCATAGCCCGGCAGCACGCGGCAATCGATATAGAACACGTCACGGCCCGGAATGATGTTGATGCTATCGACATTGGCTTCTTTTTTCGTGGGCTCAAAAGTCGATGTCGGCGGATCGAACAAATCATCCGTCCGCCCATACTTTTCTTTTAATGCTTCAAGCCGAACGATAAAGTCAGCCGCCGCGCGCAAGGTGTTACACCCTTCTTGAGGCATCGAAGCATGGCATTGCTTGCCTTCGACAACAACTTTCAACCACAAAATGCTTTTCTCGGCGATCTCAATCAATGTGCCTTCGGCGTTGCCCGCATCGGGAACCAAAAACATATCTTGCGGCCCGAACAAACCCGCATGGTTCTTGACAATATAATCCAAACCATAGGCATTGCCATTTTCTTCGTCGGCGACAAGAAGAAGACCATAATTAATCGGCGGCACCGCTTTTTCGGCCACCAGCGCTTTGGCCAGCAAAAAACCGCTGACAAGCCCATGATGGTTATCTTCGACGCCGCGGCCATAAATGACATCGCCATCGACCTTCAGCGTAAAAGGATCTGTCTGCCAAGCCGCGGCATCGCCCGGCGGCACAACATCCAGATGCGCCAAAACCCAGAAAGTCTTCGAAGGATCGCGCCCCGGAATCACATAAGACAAACTGGGGCGATAGCCGCAAGCCACGCGGCTATCAGGCGCTTTGATGATTTGCGGCGTGGGAAAGCCAAAGCGGCTCAGATAATCTTGAACGGCGCGCGCTTTTTCGTCTTCCCCCTGCCCGCCGCCTTCAGGCGCGATAGCCGGAATAGAAACCAAAAGCTGCTGAAAATCGATAACCGTCGCGGTTTCTTTTTCGATTGCGGCCAGAACAGAAGTCAACATCGTTTACCTCATCAAGATTCAGAGACGATAGATCGGTCTAAAAACAGGCTTATTCAACAAGGTTTACCCAACAATACGCTCAACAACTTGGCTCAGCGTTGTCGCTGGGGCCGGATCGTCGGCAACGATTTGGCCTTGCTTCATAACCACAATGCGATCAGCGACCGCAAAGACATCGTTCAAGCGGTGGCTGATCAGCACAACCGTACGCCCTTGTTCACGCTCGCGTCGAATAAGGTCAAGAACCTGCGAGACCTCGCGTGCAGCCAAAGCGGCGGTTGGCTCGTCCAAAAGAAGAATTTGGGGATCGAATAGAACGGCGCGCGCAATGGCAATAGCTTGGCGCTGACCGCCGGAAAGCGTGCCGACCAAAGCCTCCATGCTTTGAATTTTGATGCCTAACCGATCAAGAATGGCCTCGGCTTCTTTCTTCATGGCCCGGCGATTCAACAAACCAAAAGCATGGGTGATTTCACGCCCCATAAACAGATTGGCAACGACACTTTGCTGCCCGGCCAACGCCAAATCTTGATAGACCATTTCGATCCCACAAGCGCGATGCGCTGCCGCCGACAGGCCATTTAAGATCGCACCGTTGAAACGAACCTCACCACTGTCAGGGCGATAGATTCCAGCAATTGTTTTCAAAAGGGTCGATTTCCCAGCGCCGTTATCGCCGACAATGGCCGTGACCGTTCCGGCCTCAAACGTCAAGGAAAGATCGCGCAGAACCTCAACCGAGCCGAATGATTTTCGAATATGATTTAACGCAAGCTCTTTCATTCCCGGCCTCTGACGCGCGAAAGAAAGGCCGCCGCTAAAAGGACAAGGCCGACGAATAAAATCTGATAATAAGTGCTGACGGCCAAAAGGTTCAGCCCATTTTGCAAAACGCCAAGACAAAGAAAGCCAAGGCAGGTCCCCACGATCGAAGCTCTGCCGCCGAAAAGATTGGCGCCGCCCAGAATGGCCGCGGTGATCCCGATCAACTCATAATTCTGCCCCGCGGTCGGATCGCCCGCATTTGTGCGCATCATAAACACAATCCCAGCCAAGCCGGAATAAACGCCCGCGAGCGCAAAAATCTTCAAGCGCAAACGTTCCGTCCATATCCCCATTCCACCGGCGGCAAAGGCATTGTCGCCGAGTATGAGCGTATGCGCGCCAAAGCGCGTCTTAGCCAGCAAAACAGCCCCGACCAAAGCGCCGAGCAAAAGAAGAAAAACGGGAACAGAGACGCCAAAGATCTGTCCCTGCCCCGCCTCGATAACGTCCGAAGGCAGCCCATAAATCGGCATGCCTTTTGAGATAATATAAGCTGCCGCGCGAACAATGCTGAGCATCCCAAGCGTCACAATAAAACTCGGCGCGCGAGTCACATTGATAAGAAACCCCGAAAGAAAACCGCAAAAGCCGCCAAGCCCAAGGGAAAAAAGGATAGCAAACGCAGGTGGCCAACCGCCTTTTTGGAGGCCCCACGCGCAAACAGTCCCACACAAAGCCATGACAGCCGCCGATGAAAGATCAATAGCCCCCGACGCGATAACAAAGGTCGCGCCGATAGCGATCAGGCCAATGACAGCCGTCGCGGTCAATATGTTGTTAAGATTGCCAAGGCTGAAAAAATAGGGCGATGCCAAAGAAAACACCGTCCCCAACGCAAGCAGAAAAAAGAGGCATTGCGCGATATAAATCCGGCTGGGATTCTTTGTCAAAGAAGGTATCAGCATGGCGCAAACAACGTGATGCGAAGACCAAGAGACAGGTATAAGTTTCTAAAAGACATCCGCTATTTACTTTCAAGATTGAGAGGAACCGTTTCAGGCGGCGCCTGTTTGATGACTCCAAAATCAACTAAATAAGTGGTTGCATCGCCTGCAATGCGACCAAGAGAGTATTTCCCGCTCGAAAGAATGATTGAACGCTGAGCCTCATCAAGCGAGCGCGGAAAATATTCGGCCTGCAGCGCGCGTTTATAGGTCTCCACCGTATATTTTGTCGAGGCTGTTTGCGCCAGATAGGCAAGCGGCTTTTCGGCATGATGATCCAAATCCGACTGCACATAATCGACGGAATCGAACCAAATACGGATCAAGTTTTCGATATCCTTCCGCCGCGTTTCAAGCGTGCTTTGACGACAAATAAAGCCGGTGATATCGGCAAAACCAAGATCGTCCATCGACAAGACGGTGCGACCGCCTTTTTCAAGCGTTTCGTTCCATTGGGTCAACCCAGCCGAAGCGACATCAAGCGCCCCAGCTTGCGCCGCCAAAAAACCATCCGCCAGCGTCGTATCCAGCAAATGAACATCCTTACGATCAATCCCGGCCCGGCGCATAAGAGAAAACAAAATCATGTCATAGACAGAGTTCTTTTGCGCGCCAACTTTGAAAGAGAAAAATTCTTTAATGCGGTCGTTGGTCAACCCCGAAGCCACGCTTAAATCCGGAACGTTGGGATTGAACGTCACAAAGGCACCGCCCTTAAAAACATAAGCCGGATAAACATACACAAGCGGATCGTCATTGCCGCCATTGACGTTTTCGTATTTCGTAAGAAACTCGATCAAGCCGCCAAAACCGACATCGACCGTGCGGCCTGCGCTTGCTAGCGTCGTTTGGATTTCTTCCCACGGAAGCGTCACAAGCTTCAATTTCGTTCCATATTTTTCTTCCAGTCCAAGATCTTTATAAACCATCAACTGCGCCATATCTTGATAGGGCGAAATGGCGACGGTAAGCGGTGGCGTGGAATCTTCGCCACTTTTTGAATGCAGCCCAAACGCCAAAGCAGCCAACAGCAACAGGACAGCGATTGTCGCAACCAAAAGGGATTTCGTTTTCATCGATTTATCTCCCGAAAGCTTCAGTCGGCGTCATGCTTCCAAAACACCGTTTTTTTCCATAATAGAATAACAGCTTGATCCAACAGCGTCGCAAGCACGCCAAGAATGATCGTAACCAAAAAGACAACATGCATCGAATAGGTCGTGCGCGAAGTCTGAATCAAATACCCAAGCCCCATCTGGGATCCCAAAAGTTCGGACACAATGACGGTACCGAAAATGATCGCAACCGAGGTCCGCAAGGTGGGAAGCAAAGATTCAAGAACAAGCGGCAAAGCGACGGAAAAGGGATAGCAGCGCAACGACTTTTGAAACGAGCCCAAAGCAACGACAAAACGCTCATCCATGTTTTCAAGGATCTGTATCGCGGCGACCACAATATTCAGGCCGACGCCAATCGCAACAAGAAGAAACTTTCCCCACTCAGAGAAACCAAACCAAAGCAGGAAAAAAGGCACCGTTGCGATTGGCGGAATGGCACGAAGCATCAAGATAGACGGCAAAAGCAAGCGACGAAGAGGAACAGACGCTTCGATAAGAAGAGCAAGCCCAACCCCGCAAACAACCCCCGTTACCGTGCCAACGACAATACGCGCGATCGTCGCGGCCGCATGGACATAAAGCGGCGGATCAATATCGCCAAACGCCGAAAGGACAAGATCCGGACTTGGCAAATAACGATGAGAAACCCCAACCCCATAGGAAAGGAACGACCATAAGAACACCAGAAAAAGCATCCCCATCGCATTCAGGACAAACGCAAGAAGCCGTTCTTTTTTCATGTCACGACCTTTCCAGCGTTTGATAGGGTGGCGCTTTTTTAAAGCTGAAGGTATCGGCTTCTCGATCCAACGAAGCGTCGTTGCGATGGGTCGTGATGACCAGAAGATCGGCGACATGGTTCTGGGTAAAATAATCGACGAAAGCTTGGGCTTTCAGATCGTCGAGATAGTTAAAGGGCTCATCCAAATAAAGCCGCTTCGGCGCAAGAAGGATCGCACGTAACAATTCAATAGCCCGCCGTTGACCATACGACATGGCATGGGCGCGGCGGTCGATAAAACCAGCGACAACCGGAAAAAGCGGGTGCGCTTCCAAGGCTAAGCCCAGCTTGGGAAGCAAAAGGTGGATATTCTCGCGCCCTGTCATCCAAGGGAACAAAGCATCGTTCTGAAGAACAAGCGCGGCCCCCTCACGCGAAGGCAGACAAGCGTCTTTGTTGGCCGTAATAGAGCCGAAAAGGATCTTGAGCAAAGTTGTTTTTCCGCACCCTGACGGTCCCTTTAACACAATCTTTTGCGCCGAGGACGGAAGATCAAATTGATCAAAGATCAGCGTCTCTCCATAAGAAAAAGAAAGACCCGAAACGATATGTTGTGACTGAGGCAAAGTCACGTCAAACACCTACGAACAAGACAAGACATTAACGGAGATACTGTAAAACGGGATCTATTCCTGCCTCGAGCATTTCTTTCGTCAGCACGGGTGTCGGCGTCGTTTCCGATTTTTCGGCGGGAGCCTCGACCTTGGCTTCGGACAACATCTCGACGGCGCGTTTGCCCATTAAGTAGGGAAGCTGCGAGACAGAGGCTGTCAGGTGCCCATCTTTGATGGCATTGCGTCCATCGACGGTGCCATCAATGCCGATGAAGATGATTTTCTTTTTGAGTTTTAGATGACGCGTCGCCTCAACCGCGCCAAGCGCCATTTCGTCGTTGGCGGCATAGACGACATCAAGATCCGGCGTGCGTTGCAAAAGATCAAGCGTCGCGTTCATAGCCTTCAGCCTGTCGTAATCAGCGCAGATAGAGGCGACAATTTGCGCCTTAGGCATAAGCTCTTTGATTTTGCTGGTGAAGCCGTCCACGCGTTTTTTGCCTTGCGTGCTACCGACAACACCTTCAAGGACAAGGATTTTGGGATCGGGCTTCGCTGCCGTCTTTGCCACATACTGCGCCGCTTCTTGTCCAATGACAAAATTGTCCGAGCCAACCGAAAAGGCCAGTTTGACACCGTCTTTCTGTGCCGCCGCGACGGCATACGAACCATCGACATCCGCCACGATAATGCCGTGTGCCGCCGCCTTCTTAAAACATTGCGCCGCAATGCTGGGATTGATCGCCGCCATGACAATGGCTTTAGGTTTGCTTTGAATAGCTGTTTCGCAAATATTAAGTTGCTGCTCGGCGGCGGCGGCGTTGTCTGTATTGTAAACCACCGTTTTGACGCCTTTAGCCTTTGCGGCATTGGCAGCGCCTTCGGCCATCGCCGTCCAATAGGGATTGGCGCGCGTCGTCAAGATAAAGACATAAGTCCCTTCATCGGCCTGAACCGGCAAAATCGAAAAAAGAAAGAAAAAAGCGAGGATTACGGCACGTTTCATAGCAAATTCCAAAGCCAAATGAGGTTTCATCGGCAGAAGGCTAGCCGTACGTCCCAAAGAAGTAAAGGCAAAGAAAATGCGCCAGAGGGGTGATTATTAAAAGAATTGGCGCGCCCTACAGGATTCGAACCTGTGGCCTACTGCTTAGAAGGCAGTTGCTCTATCCAACTGAGCTAAGGGCGCCTTTCGCGTCGGGACAGTGTGCACCAAGGATCCTAATATTCTCTTTCCAACGCGGACCTGTGGCCTAAATACCTCGGTTGCACTGCACATGGCAAGCATTCTCGCAATGCAATATCCCTTTGATCCTGCCCATTTTTTGTATTTTAAACCCACAAAAAGGCATATTGACCCACCCCGCGCCCGAGACTAGCCTTCTTCCCGGCGCGACAACCCTATGGCAAGTGCCGTCGGCGCGGGTCGCCCCACCACCATACAAGGGGGAGTCATTGCCAATGAAGCTTCGAAAAAACCGTCCATCTACCGTTCTTTCTAAAAAAGCAACAGCACTTGGCAAAAGCGCCGAAAAACTAAAAAGAAAGAAAAAAACTTCTTCGATCCTACAATTTTCTGAACCGCCTCTTACCTTCGTAAGCCAATTTTTCGCCAATCTCCTTTCCGAAGACCTTGCCGATCTTTCACCGGCCACACGCAAAAAAATCGTTACATCCGTTTGGCAGCTGGCACAAAAACGCCCCAAAGGGGCAACGCTTTTGCGCCTTTACAACCCTGATAAAGTTGAAAACGGCTGGACACTCGACCACTCTATTCTTGAGATCATCACCGACGACCGCCCCTTTTTGTTGGATTCCATCGTTGGCT
This sequence comes from uncultured Rhodospirillaceae bacterium, assembly GCA_964390005.1. Lineage (GTDB taxonomy): Bacteria > Pseudomonadota > Alphaproteobacteria > UBA9219 > UBA9219 > CAYMGM01. Next base: position 403,685 of record CAYMGM010000001.1, read on the forward strand.
GTCTGCAAAGCCACGGGTTTGCCGTTCATTTATCCATTCATCCCGTTCTTTCGATGCGCCGCGATGAGGCCGGGCGTTTGATCGAAATCGACGGCGATCAATCGGCGCCAGAATCGCTGATGCACATTCATTTTGACCGCTGTCTTGATAAAAAAATCTTTGAAACGCTTGAGGCAGATTTACGCGACGTCTTGGCGCTGGTTTGCGCCGTTGTCGACGACCGGGCACGGATGCGCCTTAAAACAGGCGAAATGGTCGCCGCCATCCTAACAACCGGAACCAAACAACACGCCTCTGACGACATTGAAGAAACAAAAGCTTTTATCGACTGGCTTAACAGCAAAAACTTCACGTATCTCGGTTATATGTTTTTGAAGCTTCAGTCAAAAAGCGCACGCCCTCAATGGAACACGGTCGCAGGAAGCGGCCTGGGCATTCTGCGCGGCGAGCCCCACGGTTTGTTTGGAGATTTACTCGAAAACGCCGACAGCAACCAACGTCTCGACGCTTTTTTAGATTCGACCCGCCCCATTATGATCATCAAGGCCGATCAAAATAGCCGCGTTCATCGCACCGTCCCCATGGATGCGATTTTCGTTCAAAAAACCGACGAAGAAGGAAACATCGTCGGGCATCACCTGCTCATAGGATTATTCACATCTGTGGCCTATGCCCAAAGCTCGGGCGACGTGCCGTTTATCCGCAAAAAAATAGAAGCGATCACAACGCGAGCCCATTTTGATCCCCAAGGACACAATGGACGTGCCTTAATGCACATCCTTGACAGCTATCCGCGCGACGAGCTGTTTCAAATCGACGAAGACGCGCTTTTTGCCAATACGCTCGCGATAGTCCAGCTGCAAGACAGACCGCGCGTGGCGCTGTTTATGCGCCGCGATCTTTTTGGTCGCTTTACGACTTGCCTTGTTTTCGTACCACGCGAAAGATACGACGCTCATGTCGGCGCGCGCATCCAAGCCGTTTTAGAAGACGCGATAGGCGGCAAACAAACCGATCAAAGCGTCCGCATCGGCAACAGTCCGTTAGCGCGCCTTTTTATTACCATCAAAACCCGCAACGAAGCGCGCCCCACCGACAAAGCCGAAATCGAGGCCCGGCTCCAAGTCGTTTGCAAAGCTTTTCCCGATACGTTGCGCGAATGCATGCTGACCAACGTTGGCGAAGTGGAAACGCTACGTCTCTTACGAAAATATGACGGCGCCTTCCCTGCAGACTATATGGCGAGCATGGCGGGCCCCGAGGCTTTAGCCGATATTTTAGCCATTGAAACTTCGCCGCGCGATGGAAAGTTATATGTTCATGCGGCAGCCCCCGGCGCCGATGGTCTGGTCACGATCAAGCTTTTCAAGAAAGAAACGCCCCTTGTTCTCTCAGATATTTTTCCGAGTATTGAAAATATGGGGCTTGGCATTAAAACAGCCATGGGGCCGTACGCGATCACACCCAAAAGCACCGACAGCGCTGGCACGATTTATCTGCACCGCCTGGTTTGCAAAACGCGCCAAATGCCTTGTGAGCCATTCTCCACGCTTGCCCCGCTGTTTGAAATGGCCCTACGCGCAGTATTGGAAGGAGACGCCGAAAACGATCTTTTCAATGCGCTGACTTTGGCAGCCGGTTTGTCGTGGCGCGAGATCAACGTCCTGCGCAGCTTCGCCCGCTATCTCCACCAACTGCGCATCCCGTATAGTCATGAAATGATGGCCGCTGCCATGTTGGCGCATCCATCTTTGGCAGCTCAACTTGTCGCGCTATTCCGCGTTCGGCATGATCCAGATCTGAAAGACGATCGCACGCATCAAATGAACGCCATTATGCATTTGATCCAGCAAGGCTTGGCAAATGTCACGGCGATCGAAGACGATAGGATCATCCGCCGTTATCTAAACCTGATTGAATCATCACTTCGCACAAACTATTTCCAGAAAACGCCCGATGGCCGCTCGAAAGACTATCTGGCGCTCAAGTTCGATAGCCGCGCCATTTCGTTTATGCCGCTGCCCAAACCCTTGCGCGAGGTGTTTGTGACAAGTCCGCGCGTCGAAGCCATTCATCTGCGCGGCGGCAAGGTCGCGCGCGGCGGCATTCGCTGGTCGGACCGCCGCGACGATTTCCGTAACGAGATTCTAGGCCTGATGAAAGCGCAGATGGTCAAGAATACAGTGATTGTACCGGTTGGCTCGAAAGGTGGGTTTATCGTCAAAAAGCCGCCCGAAGATTCTGATAAGCTCCAAGCCGAAGGCATCGCCTGCTATGAAACGCTGATGCGCGGTCTTTTGGATGTCACCGACAATCGCGTCGGCAAACGGATCGTTCCGCCGCCGCGCGTCGTGCGCCACGACGGCGACGATCCCTACCTTGTCGTCGCCGCCGATAAAGGCACGGCAACCTTTTCGGATATCGCAAACAAACAATCACAAACCTATGGCTTCTGGCTGGACGATGCCTTTGCCTCGGGCGGCTCTGCCGGATACGACCACAAGCAAATGGGCATCACCGCACGTGGCGCCTGGGAAGCGATCAAGCGCCACTTCCGCGAACGCGGCACCAACATTCAAACGACAGACTTTACCTGCATCGGCGTCGGCGACATGTCGGGCGATGTTTTTGGCAATGCGATGTTGTTGTCTAAACATATCCGTTTGCTGGCCGCTTTTGACCATCGGCATATTTTCTGCGACCCGAACGCCGACGCCGCGACAGGCTATGCCGAACGCAAACGCTTGTTTGCGCTTCCGCGCAGCTCGTGGAACGATTACGACCGCAGCAAACTTTCGAAAGGCGGCCAGATTTTCTCACGGGGCGACAAAACCCTGACGTTGACGCCCGAAATTAAAAAAGCCTTTGGCATCTCCGCCGATCAACTGACGCCCGCCGAATTGATCCAAACGCTTTTAAGCGCCGACATTGATTTACTTTATTTTGGCGGTATCGGCACGTATGTGGCGGCTTCGTTCGAAACAGAAGAACAAGTCAAAGACCGCAACAACGATGCACTGCGCATTATAGCGACCAACTTGCGCGCCAAGGTGATTGGCGAAGGCGCAAATCTTGCGCTGACACAAAACGCTCGCATCGAATTTGCGTTAAGCGGCGGCCGCATCAACACAGATGCCATTGACAACTCGGCAGGCGTCTCGACATCGGATCACGAAGTCAACATCAAGATCCTTTTGCGTAAGCTGACGATGGATGGCACATTGACGCTCGGCGCGCGCAACAAGCTTCTGGCAAGCATGACGGACGATGTCGCTGCGCTTGTTTTGCGCGATAACTATCTTCAGACCGAAGCGCTGTCGCTGGCGGAAAGAACGGCCCCTTCCCTTCTTCCCTTGCACGCAACGGCGATGCACGCGCTTGAAAGATCCGGCTTATTAAATCGTAAGATCGAGTTTTTGCCGGATGAAGCTACGCTGGACGAACGCGCCAAGCGCGCGCAAGGCTTAACAAGACCCGAGTTAGCGGTGTTAATGGCCTATACAAAACTTTGGTTTTACGACCAGCTTTTGTCCGCCCCTCTTTTAGACGATCCTTATCTAAAAACAGGTTTGCTTGCCTACTTCCCCCCCAAACTGCAAAGCAAATATCCCGATCAGATTGCGGCTCACCAGCTTCGACATGAGATTCTGGCGACAATGTTGACAAATGATATCGTCAATCGTTTGGGATCGGCCAATCTGTTTGACCTTATGGACCGCACAGGCGCGGCCCCAGCCGACATCGCCAAAGCTTATGTTCTGGCACGCGATGCCTATGATTTGCCTGCTTTCTGGAACGAGATCGAACAGCAAGACAATAAGCTCTCCACGGCGACCCAGTACAAATTGCTGTCGGATATCAGGCAAGTTTTATTGACGGTGATGGCGGGGTTGTTGTCGCGTCCTTCCGGCGGGCAAAAAATGGGTCAGATGATCCGCGACGACCGCGAAGGCGTTCGCAAAATCGCGATGTGGTTATCCGGTTCTAAATCGCAACACTTCTGCGACGACAACGCTCAAACCACTTTGACCGAGCTTGGCGTCGCGGCGCCGCTTGCCAAACGCCTTAGCCTTCTTCCCTCTTTGGCAGCGGGTCCGGTTATCTCGAACTTAAGCCTTTTGACAAACCGTCCTTTTGAAACAACGGCGCTAACCTATTTCAATATGGGCACGCGGCTTAATTATGCGTGGATTGCGGCTAAAACAGAGCAAATTTCCGACGCGGGCAAGCGCTGGCGGCAAGAAGCGCTGAATGTCATGCTGGCTCAATTGGACAAAAGCAGACAAAAAATCGTCACGGCCGCCTTGACAGCCAAAACAAAAGATCCAAAGGCAACGCCGATGACTTTATGGGAAAAGGCGCATCAAAATGAATTGCAACGCTACGACGACTTTATGGCCGAGATGAAAACAGCAGGTTCTTTTGATTTTGCCATGTTCACCTTGATCTTGCGTTATCTTGATCAGCTGGCAGCGCCTGCGTCTTAAAGGGGACCTTTTCCCTTCGCTTTTGTCCTGTTATGATGCCCCTCGCACCGCACGATGCTGGGGTGCATCATAACCTCTTTGTTCGTCAAGCCATGCCATTCAAAGAACTTTTTCCCCCTATTGAGCCTTACGCAGCAGGTTTTCTTCCTGTTGACAACCTCCACACCCTTTATTGGGAAGAAAGCGGCAACCCGAACGGCACGCCTGTTATTTTTTTGCATGGCGGCCCCGGCGCCGGATCTAATCCACGCCATCGGTCTTATTTTGATCCGTCGGCTTGGCGGATCATCATGTTTGACCAGCGCGGTTGTGGTCAATCGACGCCATGTTTTGAAACGCGTCAAAACACGCGCGCCTTGCTTGTGGAAGATGTCGAATCCATCCGCCGCTTCCGCGGGCTTGATCGTTGTCATATTTTTGGCGGCTCGTGGGGCAGCACCTTGGCCCTATCGTATGCCGTTGCCTATCCTGAAAGATGCCTCAGCCTGACCTTACGCGGCATTTTTCTTTTAACCCAAGCCGAAGTCGATTGGTTTATGGATGGGATCGGCCTTTTCTTCCCTGAAGCGCGGCGTGAGCTCGAAGAAGCCGCAGGCTATAAGTCTGGCGATCAACTTTTGGATCTTTGCTACGCTCTCATGTGCGGTGACAACCCCACGAGACGCGACCGCGTGATGATGGCTTGGAGCCGGTATGAAACGGCCTGCTCAACGCTTTTACCTCCAGACGATATCGCATCAAAAGTTTTGCCCATAGCCTTGCTGGAAGCGCATTTTCTAAAAAACGAGGTTATCCCCGACTCTGAGTCGCTTTTACATCAAGTCGATAAAATTCGAAAAATACCCTGCACGATCATCCAAGGCCGCTATGATTGCGTCTGCCCGATCGCGACGGCAGACGCCCTGCACCGCGCCTGGCCCGAAGCCATTTATCAAATCATCCCCGACGCAGGCCACAGCATGAACGAGCCAGGCATACGATCGGCCTTGATTGAGGCGACCGAACGCTACAAAACAATAACGCTTCCCTGACCCCACCCGCGTTGCAGGAGACGCGTTATGCCAAAACATAATTCAAAAGACATACGCCCACGCTTAATTGAAGCTTGCTTAAAGCTGTCGTCAAAGGCGACGCTGCGGGGTTTACCGCGTGACATTATTGCGGCGCAAACCAAGATCCCCGTTTCGACCCTCGCGGCATGGATCGAAACAGATACAGCTGTCCCAGCTTTTTTGATTGGCTCTGTCGACGATATTCTAGAAAAGGAAATTGATACAACGACACTAGGCGAAACGCTGAAAGACCGCCTTTTTGATATCGTCATGACGCGTTTGGATCTTTTGCAACAACACCGCGCCCAAGTCTTGTCATGGGCGCGCGTCATTCGGCAAACGCCGCTTTTTCTCCAAAATGCAATCAGGGCGCACTGGAAAAGCTGTCATCGGATGCTCCTTTTAGCGGGCCTTTCTGAAAAAGATGATTCGCTCTTTGTTCAACAGATTACCCTCTTCGTCGTTTTCCAATTAACGCTCGCAAAATGGGAAAAAGACAAAACGCAAGATATGGCACAAACAATGGCCTTATTAGACAGGCTTTTGCTTCGTTTGCCAAAATCAAAGCTAAATCCTTGAAATATTATACTTACACTTCACAAAAGAGAAACCAACCCATTCAAATGTATGCTCTTTTTTTCTTATGCTGTTGTGCAAAAAAAGCGTGACAAACCTTTCTAAACTCGTCATATTGCATTTGTTAACCATATCCCAGCTATCGCGAAGCGCATCCGTCGCTTCTTCCAAGCCTGAAACAACCCTTAGAGATTAAAAAGAGGATCAGAAATGTCGAAACCAGCTAGCAACCCGTTTTTTGAAACAGATTTTTCAAAGTTCATGGATATGTCCAAGATGATGGATATGTCGAAAATGATGGACATGTCCAAGATGATGGACGTCTCCAAAATGATGGACGTCACGAAGATGATGGATGCTTCGAAGATGATGGATATGAACAAAATGATGGCCGACTTCAAGATGCCGAACATCGACATCGAAGCGATCATGGCCGCTCATCGCAAGAATATCGATGCGATTACGTCGGCGAACCGCTCGGCTTTCGAAAACATGCAGAATTTTGCGCGCCGTCAGGCCGAATTGGCCCGTCAGAGCTTTGAAGCCGCGACCGGTTTGGTTCAGGCTGTCATGGCCGCCCAAACGCCGGAAGAAAAGCTGGCCAAGCAGGCTGAAGCCACCAAAGAAACAATGAGCCGCTGCATCAGCAGCCTCAAGGAATTGACCGAAATGCTTTCGCAGAGCCAGTTCCAAACAATGGAAACGATGAGCAATCGCTTTGCGGAAAGCATTGACGATCTGCAAAGCATCATGAAGAACCTCAAGGTCCAGGGATAAGACCTTAAGGGTTTCCTTTCAGGCTTTAAAAGCGCGGAAGAGTTTTCTTCCGCGCTTTTTTTATTTGTTCAATGCTTTTTGTTTACTCAAAACCGGGGAAAGACCAACGAAAAAGGGTGGGTGCTGTTCTATAAAGGCAGCCAAACCCGCGCCCGCAAGCCACCAAGCGGGCTATCTTCCAAGGCAACATCGCCACCATGATGACGGGCAATGTCACGCGCAATTGTCAGCCCCAAACCGACCCCGCCTGTTTCGCGGTTGCGCGAGGCATCCAAACGCAAAAACGGCTTAAACACATCGCCGCGAGCCGATGGCGCAATACCGGGACCATTGTCATCAACAATAATATCCACGGTTTTATCGTGGCGGATCATCGTGATTTTGGCTTCGGTTCCATAGCGTAAAGCATTGCCGACCAAATTACCCAAACAACGCTTCATCGCATAACGGCGCACCGTTAAGTTGACGGCATCCATAGGCCCCCACAGCAAGGAAGCGCCATGCTTCAACAAAGGCTCGGCTATCTCTTGAAGAAGGATCAGCATGTCAACGTTATCTGCCGTTTCCCCCTCGTCGCCGCGTGCAAAAGCCAAATAGGCTTCGACCATTGTCTCCATTTCTTTGATATCGGCTTTAAAACCGTCCATCTCGGGCGACGGCGGCATCAAAGCAAGCTGAAGCTTCATACGCGTCAGCGGTGTTCGCAAATCATGTGAGACTCCCGCGAGCATGGTCGTGCGCTGTTCAATCTGACGCCGCAAACGGTCATGCATAACCAGCAAAGCGGCCGAGGCCTGCCGCACTTCGCGTGCGCCCTCCAGCTTAAACCAAGGCGCGTCGCCCCCTTTGCCCATGGCATCGGCAGCCTCGGCCAAACGGCGGATGGGGCGAACCTGATTGCGCATAAAAAGAAGAGCAATAACAGAAAGAATAATCGAGCTGCCGACCATCCAAGCGATAAAGACTTCGGTCGTCGGCAAATAGATGCGCCGGTCCGAAACAAGGATCGTAAACAGCCCTTCGGGCGCTTCAATATAAATGGCGATCAGTTCGTCTTTGTGATGCGTATTGATCGCAATGGGGTAAGAAAAACGCTCGTTTAGCGCCCGCCGCAACGCATCGCGCAGCGGGTTCGGAAACTTGCTTTTATAATTCTTCAAATGCTTGCCGGGCGTAAAGGTCACGTAAAGAGACAAATTATCGCGGGCCGAGCGCACCATCTCGGTACGGTCGGCTTCTTCGGTGTTCGCGCGCAAATAATCAACGACCAGCGCGATTTCGCCAGCCAAGCTTTGGGTCAAACGATTATTGACAGATGTCCAGTGACGATCAAAAAAGACAAAGGTCGCGACAGCTAACGCAATAAAGGTCGGCACGACAATGATAAGAAGCGTGCGCCCGAATAACCCTCGCGGCATCATCCGTTTGAAAGGACGAAAAGCCACAGCCAGCAAATGGCGCAACCGCACGCGAACAGAGTTCAAAAACAGAAACCTCATGCGCCTTGCCCCTCTTGCCCGGGAATCAGCATATATCCCTCGCCGCGAATGGTCAGCAAGTGGACCGGATTTTTCGGATCTTTCTCAATCTTCCGGCGCAGACGCGTCACTTGCACATCAATGGTGCGATCGTTCACGGCGCCATGACTGCGCTCGGCCAAAACCTCGCGACTTAACGGCTTTCCGGGATCGGCGGCCAATAATTTCAACAAACCAGCCTCCACATCGGTCAGACGGACAGCTTCGTCGCCATCTTCCAACAAATCGCGTGCCGGATCGTAAACCCAACGCCCGATCTTGATTTTCGATAAACTGGCTTTTTCAGACGTTTTGGCGACACGGCGCAAGATGGCATGAATACGCAGCAGCAGTTCCTTGGGCTCAAACGGTTTGGCCAAATAATCGTCCGCCCCCGCCTCTAACCCCTCAATACGGTCCTCAATCTGCCCCCGCGCCGTTAACAAAAGAATGGGCAGAGCCGCCTTACCGCCCTCGGCCTCGCGCAATTTTTTGGTTAACGCAAAACCATCCATCCCCGGCATCATGACGTCTAAAACCATTAAATCGAAAGACAGATTCTCAAGAAGAACAAGAGCTTCCTGGGCCTGCCGTGCAACGGCGACGACAAAGCCCTGCTCAGCCAAATAGCGGCGCAGAAGATCGCGGAGCCGATCATCATCATCGACGACCAAAATATGGGGCCGTTCTGAGAAAGAAGGAAGATCAACCAAGCGCAAGGCTCCTAATAACCGATGGGAAGCGAAAAATTCTTTACAAAATAGCAGTCTGGCGCTTGACAGCAAAGGGGGAAAACCTGTTAATAGCGCCAAAGCGTGGGTGCATAGCTCAGCGGGAGAGCATTACCTTCACACGGTAGGGGTCGCAGGTTCAATCCCTGCTGCACCCACCATTGATTCCTCAATGGATTCCACGCTTTTAGCAGCAGAAATTGAACTTTTTGTTTGCGCGCCAAGCGCGCGGGCCCTGCTGCACCCACCATTGATTCCTCAATGGATTCCACGCTTTTAGCAGCAGAAATTGAACTTTTTGTTTGCGCGCCAAGCGCGCGGGCCCTGCTGCACCCACCATTGTTTTTCAATGGTATTTCACGCTTTTGACAGCAGAAATTGAACTTTTGTTTTGCACGCCAAGCGCGCGGGCCCTGCTACTTATCCTCTAAGACGGTTTATTTTCTGAATACTTCTTATTAACCAGCCCCATTAGAGAATGCTTTCACAATCTAACAACTATATAATTCGCCGCATCACACTTTAATATTTTTTGGTCTTACAATGTTTGTCTTACAAGAAGATGTATTAATTGAGATCTTAAAAAGGCACGCTGACAAAGGTATCGACCTTGTCTCATACGGTAAGCCGCGCGATGCTTTTGAGCTCCCCGTCGATTTTCCGCACTGGACATCCGGTTTTGGCGGTAAATACGAAATGGTACATCAAAACATCCCAGCAGGCGTGATGATCGCCGTTGGCAATCTTGAAGACTTAGACATTAACAACCAAGAAAAGCTGAAAAAACAGCTCCAAGAAATTGATATCTATCCAACAGGCCATACCGGCGACTTTTCAACGGTCAGCTTAGAAAAAGCGCGCGCATGGTTTGATCAAAGAAGCCGTCGCGATGATGAAGTTAATTCACAAACGCCCATCAGACACGCGGGGAAACTGACCAAGACGGGTCTCGGCGATAAAAGGTATTCTGATTTAGTCTGTTATCTCGCCGACAATATGAATGTTTTTAAAACGCCAGACGGAAACATACTTCCTGAAAACCGGACAGCGCGCGTTGAACTGGCCCAAGCCCTTTTGGACGGTCTCTCAAAGACCGTTCGCTATACGCGGTTGGATGACCCGGCCAAAGCCTTTCAAGTTACGGGCGATATCTCTATTGAAAACAATAAAATTCAAAGTGCTATTCGTCTCAAGATGCAGACGATCAGCAAAATCCTTGTCCTGCGCACCTACAAAAACGGCGAAACGGATTTAACCCCCTTAGACCGCGAGATGATTGGCCGGACCTACGTCACGGCAGATGGTGAGGAACTAGGGGATCGAGGCTCGATTGGGTTGTCGCGCATTTTGGCCGAAGCTTATACGACAAAGAAACGCCCTAAAGGGAAACAAATCAATCTCATGTCATTCATTCGTCTTTTGGAGGCAAGCTAATGTCTGAGAAAGTTAACGTTGTCGTCGCCTCGACAAGCCCCCTCAAAATAAAAGCTGTTGAATTAGCCTTCCGTTCTTTCGATGCCGAAGCCAAGATTACGGCCATCAACACCAAGTCAGGCGTCAACGAACAGCCTATGGGCGATGAAACCATCGAGGGTGCCTATAACAGAATGCGCCAAATCAAAGAGCAGGCCCCCGGTGCTGATTTTTATGTCGCCATAGAAAATGGCCTTTTCTTTGAGGATGACGAATATATCGATAAAGCTGTCGTTCTGATGTCCTCTGCCGATGGCGCAGCGCATGTCGAGACATCTAGGGGCGTCGCGTTTCCAACGGAAATGGTTCGCATCGCGCAAGAGCGCGGCTTTGATAAAACGACCGTCGGCGCAGTCATGAAGGAAAACGGCGTCGTGTTCGATGCGGCAGATCCGCATCTTGCCCTGACAGGCGTTTCACGCAGAACGCTTCTGACCGACACAATCCACCAGCTTCTCGAAGACCATTTTTCATTGCCGAAAAATCCGACCTTCCCCGTTACCTTCAAAGCCGATGATGTCCTCCTTTATCAAACATCCGTCGAACTTATCGGACTCAAGGGCGAGCCGCTGGATACCTGCCGTATTTACACCCAAGGGATTAGAAACCTGCAACAAGCCGTGAGGCAAAAGGAAGTCAGGCAAGACGCGCTTGAAATCGGAAACACAACGATCATTGGCTATCCCGATGGGCAAACCAAAACCTATTCAGAAGCTGAAATGGCCGCTGTTTTTAATGCGTATCATGAAAGCATCAAAGTCCAAGCCACGCGCGCCCATACGATCCGCCTGTCGTTAGAAGGCGGTTTTACGGGCGGAGATCTTGATGATCCCATCGTCGTTTCACTGGCCCACTTAAGCGACAAGGATTTTGCGCGCGTTGTCACGATCGTCAACGATCTGCAAACGCCAAGTATTAAAAAAGAGTATGCAGATGGCGGCGGTGATTTTGGTTATTATGTCCGCATGGGGCTGGAAGGTCAGTCTTGGTATGAAGATGCCAAGGTTGTTTTCAATGGTGGCCCGTTTTCGCGGACACCGCTGATTGTTGAGGAATTAAAGGAAATCCTCGGCGCCTATGAGCCCCCGGCCCCAACACAAGCGTTGGGTCGCGCCCTTGCCAACCGCGTCCCTGCGGCGGCGCCAAAGCCCGGCGAGCAAAAATAAGTCTGTTTCAAAGGGGGGATTGATTAATCCCCCATCGAGATCCCAAGGCCGCGTGCGGTTTGAACCAGCGAGCCTTCGGGATCGACAGACTGATAATGCTGGATCGCTTCGCTAATCGGCACATCCGTCACTTGGCGATTGGACCAAGCCACCATGCGGTCAACCTTGCCTTGTTGGATCAGATCCACGGCATGAACGCCGAAACAAGCGGCCAAGACGCGGTCCTGCGCGCTAGGCTGGCCGCCGCGTTGAATATGTCCCAAAACGGTCACGCGCGATTCAGCCTGACAAAGCTCGGAGATCTGCGCCCCCAAATAATGGCCGATGCCGCCCAAGCGCGATTGACCGCCGAAAAACTCTTTCATGATGTTTTCGCCCGAGGCCGTCCGCACGGCTTCCGAGACGACGATCAGCGCAAAATTGCGGCCATTGTCGCGGATCTTATGAATATGAGCCGCGATCTTATCCAACTTATAGGGGATTTCGGGGATCAAAATCACATCCGCGCCGCCCGCAATACCTGCCGTCAACGCAATATGCCCTGCATCGCGCCCCATCACTTCTAAAACCATGATGCGGTCGTGACTGGCTGCTGTCGGTTGCAAACGGTCCAAAGCCTCGGTCGCGACGGCCACCGCCGTGTCAAAACCAATCGACGTTTCTGTTTTCCCCAAATCATTGTCGATTGTTTTCGGAATGCCGATCAGCGGAAAACCGCCTTGCTGGGCCAATTTTTGCAAAATAGCCAAGCTGCCGTCGCCGCCAATGCCAATCAACGCTTCGCATCCCAAAGACCGGAAAGCTTGGATAATCTCATCCGAGCGGTCTTTGGTCGTCCCGTCCGGCATCGGATAGGCAAAGGGGTTGCCTTTGTTCGTCGTTCCCAGAATCGTCCCACCTTGGCGCAACATGACCGTATCGACGCTTTGCGGCGTCATGACGCAATATTGAGGCGGATCGGTCAAAAGGCCGTGGGTGCCGTCTTTAATGCCGATGACCTCCCAGTTCATGGTCGAGGCATGCAGCACAACGGCGCGCAAAACGGCATTCAGGCCCGCGCAATCGCCGCCACTGGTTAAAATCGCGATACGTTTTTCTGGTTTCGAGGACATGTGAAGGCTCATAAAATCAACTGTTCAGGGGAAAGAGTATCTTCTTAGCAAAAAAAACGGCACAAAGGAACGGCCATATGGATCAAAATCTTGGTAACGGCACCTCTTTTATGATAAAAAAAGAAAACAGCCAGAAAAGATAGATGCGCCCAAAATGATCGAACAAGAAAAATTACGCGAGCGGCTTGAAGAACTTAAGGCCGAACACAGGGATCTTGACGACGCGATTACCGCTTTGGCTCAACGGCCCATGCCAGATATGGTCCAGATACACCGCCTGAAAAAGCGCAAGCTTCAGCTAAGAGACGATATTATCCGTCTGGAAAGCCAGCTTTTGCCTGACATTATTGCTTAAGCAAAACAATTAAGCGTTTTGGCGCCCCATGGCCAAGAACTTGGCATGGCGGGCAGCCAGCAGCGTTTTCCCATCCATCTGCGACAAATCCGACAAATGACGGATCAAGACGCCTTCGACTTCGGACAGCGTCTGTTGCGGCAAGCGGTGCGCCCCGCCCAGCGGCTCGGGAATAATCTCGTCAATCACGCCGAGTTGCAAAAGATCTTGGGCCGTTAAGCGTAAAGCCGACGCCGCATCGGCCGCCGCCGACGCGCTGCGCCATAAAATAGACGCGCAACCTTCGGGTGAGATCACCGAATAAATGGCATGTTCAAGCATCAAGACTCGGTCGCCCGCTGCAATGGCAATCGCGCCGCCCGAGCCGCCTTCGCCGATCACGCAAGAAACCAGCGGCACTTGAACCGACAAGCAAACCTCGATCGAACGCGCAATGGCCTGCGCTTGGCCGCGCGCTTCGGCATCAATACCGGGGAAAGCCCCTGCCGTATCGACAAACGTCACAACAGGCAAACCAAAATGGTCGGCCATTTCCATCAAACGTTGCGCTTTGCGATAGCCTTCGGGTTTGGCCATGCCAAAATTGTGCTGGATGCGCGTTTCCGTATCGTGCCCACGTTCTTGCCCGATGATCACACAGCTACGCCCGCCCACGCGGCCCAAGCCGCCGATAATGGCTTGGTCGTCGGCAAAGCCGCGGTCGCCCGCCAAAGGCGTGAAATCGCGGACAAGAGCTTTGATATAATCCAAGCAATGCGGGCGGTCGGGATGACGCGCAACCTGAACTTTTTGCGCAGGCGTCAATTTGCCGTAAATGCTGCGCAACTGGCGATCGACTTTGTCCTGCAGACGCCCAACTTCGTCGGCAATATTGACCTGCCCGTCATCCGATAAATGACGAAGCTCTTCGATCTTTGCTTCCAACTCAGCCACGGGCTTTTCAAAATCAAGCACCTGCATTTTTCTCACCATTTTCTCTGACCGTTCAAGGGACGGCGGTTTCTTGTCAACGCCCATAGCTATCACGCCTGTCCCGCCAGCGCAAACAGCACGTTAACCGGCCTGACGTCCAAGCCATTTAAAGCAATAGGCGTCAACGGCCCCTTCCGCGCGTTTATAGTAATTTTTCCGCGTACCAATCAAATCGAACCCGGCTTGGCGGTACAGGCTTTGTGCCGCCGCATTATCTGCGGCAACTTCAAGAAAAGCGCCGCCATCAGGAGCAAAATGCAAGGCCGCCTTTAACAACTTACCGCCGATCCCCTGGGCGCGCTTATCCGGATGAACGCAAAAGGTTAAAATCTCAAGCGCTTCGACATCCTGTTGCGCCAGTAAAAAGCCGACAATCTGGTTCGCTTGCCGGGCAAGCACAAGGCGTGTCGTCTCAAGCGCCAAACTTCCCGACAATTGCGCGCTCGACCAGCTTTCGCCTGCAAAGCAAAGCGCATGCAATGACGCAAGCGAAAGCGACAACGAAGCATCGGCGCACGGACAGTCGATAAGGCTGAGCTTGATCAAACGCCGCCCCCCTGCCCTGTCTCCAACGGCTTTTTGACCGTGACATCTGGCGGACGTAAGTAAAAAGGGGTGGGCAAAAAGGCCGCTTCGTCTGAAACATTTTCTGCCACAAGACGACAGGCCGTAAGGATCTCAGCTTCGCGCAGCGGTGCAATGACGGCGCCAGGCCATAAAGCGCCTAACGAATCAAAAGCATCGCCACGCACGCAACAAGCGCCATAGCGCGCGAAACAATCAGGCGTTGCCATCAAAGCTTCCTCAGAAGGGCCGCCTTCAGGCGTATATTGGGCAAAAAGCTCGGCGCGTTTGGATTCAAGGACGATCAAAAGATCCCCCCGCCCCCCCTCGGCCAGATGTTGCGCACGATGAAGAACAAACCGGTCAACGCCCCAAACGGGCTTGGCCGCCGCCAGTCCCAAACCTTTGGCTGCCGCCAGCCCCACACGAACGCCCGTAAAACTGCCTGGCCCTTTCGTCACGGCGATGCCGTCAAGATCTGTAAAACCAACCCTCGCTTCTTCCAGCGCCTGCTGAACAAGCGGCAGTAAACGCGCATCTTGCCCACGCGCCATCGTTTCAGCAAAAGACGCCAAAACAACGCCATCGCGCCAAACGCACACCGCGGCAGCCGACGAAGCAGTATCAAGACCCAGTATCAACATCGGCGGCAGCTTTTACGATTTCGTACAGGAAAAGGTCGGCGCTGGCTCTAAGCCCACCAAAATGCCTTGGACGACAAAATCGCCGTAGTCGATGCGCATGAAACGCGCCACGCCATTGTTCTGAAGCATTAAATCCATTTCATAATCAGGCAATCCTGAAGCGCCTGACGTTGTATCAGGCTTATAGAATGACAAACGCACAGGCCAGTAAGGCTCTTTTAACAAAGGATTATCTCGAACTGAAGGCGCTAGATCCGGCGTTCCTTCATCCACCTTTCGCGCGCCGATAAAGGCGCTAACATCCGCGGCCCCTTCCTCGTCCGAGCCATCGAAAACGCGGCGCGTAAACATTTTATCTCCCGCCAAAGCGCGGTTAAGAATCATCCGCGTATGAGCCGTTGGGAAAATCGTTTCTTCAGGCAGTTTGACATTGGCTTTGTCTTTGGGGAGAGAATAAGTCGCAAGCCCGCCCTTTGCCCCTAACGTCGCAATGCCTTTGAAATTTTCGGATTCTTTGCCGTCCGAGATCCGGCGCACTTGAAAACGATACTTTTTTTCGTCTTTTGATTCCCAGCTCAAAACCGAGCTGTTGACTTCGGTATCGTCGCCTTCGGCATACTGAAAACGCAGCGATAGATGCTGCTGAATGGCCCAGCCATCGCACGTATCTTCCCAGTCATAAAGCATTTTGCCTGAAACGTTTACAATCGGCGAACCATTCTTAACCGAAGCCAACGACATACGATAAATCGCACGATGTGGCGTGATGTGGATTGCTTCTTGAGACGGCACAGCCGCGGCAAGAGCCGAAGGAAGCGTCAAATTATCTTTGACTTGATGCCGTGCAAAGGCCCAAGCGCCAAGCGCTAGCAAAACAACCACAAGCAGTGCGGCAAGTGCCCCTTTTTTAATCGTATCCTTCATTCGATTCATCCCATACCCTGTTCATTGGGTGGTAGCACGATTCAGAGCCTCTTGCACCTGTTCCGATGGCTCGCCTTTTTACGCATTATTCTTGCTATGACTTATATTTTTTGAAAAATGTGTATAACTGATAGACAATAAACAAAAAGCTTAAAAGACAAAGACAAAAATCTTCGCACAATTAACCAAAATATGATTTAATCCGGTTCATCGAAGCTTTTCTAATCTTATCCCGCCTTTCCCCTCCCTATCCTAAGGAACCGTCCATGCAATGGTGGAACCGTCTAGGCCTGATCGGTAAGCTTTTCGCGCCGCAAGCCTTGGTTGTTTTTGTTTGTATCCTGATTATTGTCACCGCCAGTTTAGGCTTTGACGATGCCCAAAAACGCATCACGCGGATTTTAGAGAACGATGTCGCGCGCTCGCTTTTGATGATGGAGCTGGATTCAAAACTCCCCGCCGTCGCCGCCGCACAAAAAGACGTGCTTATGGCCAAGGATGAAACAATGGCGGCTGAAAAACGCGCTTCCTTTACAATGACAAGCAAAGACCTAAGCGATCGCGCCGAGAAAATGGCGGCCATGATCCGTAATCCTGAACGCAAAACACTTATCCGTACAATCCAAACGGAATTGAATACCTACTATGCGCTCTGCGAAAAAAGTTTTGCTTTAAAGAAAGACGGCGACGAAGCTGGCGCGATGCAATTGTCCGCGACCGAGGCCGCCGCCAAACGACAACACATCAGCGAATTGGTGCAAAACCTTTTAGAATCTTACAAAGCCGATATGCTGGCCAGCAAAGACGCGCTTCTTGACGACACACAAAAGATCAAGCTTTACCATGCTCTTTTTGCCGTTTTGGGGCTTGGTTTTTCCTATTACATTCTGTATCGCATCGCGCGCTCGGTTATCGCGCAACGCCATAACGAAATGCTGAAACTTGCCGACGCTTTTGAGCAAAATATTAGCCATATCGTTCAAGATGTCGGCAAAAAAGCTGGCGATATGAAATCGGCTGCCGATACGCTGATGGGATCGTCGCAGGAAGCCAACAAGCTTTCCGACAATGTCGCCAGCGCTGCCGAGCAAACATCGGCCAATATGCAAACCGTGGCTTCAGCCACCGAAGAGTTGACGACATCCATCAACGAAATCACGCATCAAGTCGCCGACACGACGCAAATCACGCAGCGCGCCGTGGATCAAGCGCGTGAGACGTCGCAAACCGTCAAAGTCTTGGCCGAAACGGCGCAAAAAATCGGCGAAGTAGTCAGCTTGATCAACGACATCGCCAATCAGACAAACTTGCTAGCGCTGAATGCAACGATCGAAGCCGCGCGCGCGGGCGAAGCGGGTAAAGGCTTTGCCGTCGTCGCCAGTGAAGTCAAAACCCTTGCTGGGCAAACATCCAAAGCAACGGAAGAAATCTCGGCCCAGATTGGATCGGTCCAAAGCCAAACCCGGACAACCGTCGATTCAATCGCCCGTATTGAAGAAACCATCGTCGGTATTGATCAAATCACAACGCGCATCGCCTCGGCCGTCGAAGAACAAGGCGCAGCCACGCAAGAGATTGCGCGCAACATCAGCGAAGCCACGGCAGGCAGCAAAGACGTCTCGCACAATGTCGGCAAGGTCAGCCGTGCCTCGGAAGAGGTCGGCATTATCGCCGTTCAAGTCCAAGTCACGTCGGACAATCTGACAGCTCAATCCAAAACGCTGATGGACCGCGTTGAAGATTTCCTGAAACAGGTACGCCAAAGCTAATACCCCTCAATCACAAAAAACCCCCGTCAGAAATGACGGGGGTTTTTTATTGGAAAAGCTAAGCTTAGGCCGATTTTGAAACCTTCGGCTGCGGCAAGGCCAAGCGGATATGAAGCTCTTTCAAACGCGCTTCGTCCACCGTGTTGGGGGCTTGCATCATCATATCCATCCCCTGCTGATTCAGCGGGAAAGCGATGACTTCGCGAATATTCGGCTCGTCCGCCAACAGCATGACGATGCGGTCGATACCGGGGGCGGCCCCGCCATGCGGCGGTGCCCCAAGATGGAAGGCCGAGAACATACCGCCAAAACGGCTTTCCAGATCTTCTTTCGTATAACCCGCAATGCCAAAGGCTTTGACCATAACCTCGGGCAAGTGGTTACGAATAGCGCCCGAGCACAATTCATAGCCATTGCAAACGATGTCATATTGGAAGGCTTTGATCGTCAGCGGATCTTGGGTTTCAAGCGCTTCCAATCCGCCCTGCGGCATCGAGAACGGGTTGTGGCTGAAATCGATCTTCTTCAGATCTTCGTTATATTCGTACATCGGATAATCGACGATCCAGCAGAAACGGAACGCATTCTTTTCGATGCAATCCATATCTTGGCCGATCTTGGTCCGGGCTTGCCCGGCCATTTTGACGACTTTGTCCATCGTATCGCAAACAAAGAAAACGGCATCGCCATCTTCGCAGCCGGTGATCGCGCGCAATTCTTTTTGCGCTTCGTCGCCGACAAAACGCGCGATGGGGCCCTTGCCCGCGCCCGCTTCAAAGACGATATAGCCAAGACCCGGCGCGCCGATTTCCTTGGCCCAGTCGTTCAGTTTGTCAAAGAAGCTGCGCGGTTTGCCCAACACCTGCGGCGCGCGGATAGCACGCACCGCGCCGCCCTGATCGATGACGCCGCTGAAAGCGCGAAACGCGACATCTGCGCGCTTAAACACGCTCGTCACATCCGAGATGATCAACGGGTTGCGCAAATCCGGTTTATCCGTGCCGTATTTCAGCATCACTTCGTCATAGGGCAAACGCGGAAACGACATTGGCGTAATCGCTGGCTGAGATTCGCGGCGATACGATCCAAACTCTTCAAAGATGCCGTGCAAGACAGGCTCGATCGTGTTGAACACGTCTTCCTGCGTCACATAGCTCATTTCAAAGTCAAGCTGATAGAATTCGCCAGGGCTGCGGTCGGCACGCGAGTCTTCATCGCGGAAGCACGGCGCGATTTGGAAATAGCGGTCATAGCCCGACATCATCAAAAGCTGTTTGAACTGCTGCGGCGCTTGCGGAAGCGCATAGAACTTGCCGGGATGGATGCGGCTGGGGACCAAGAAATCGCGCGCGCCTTCGGGGCTCGATGCCGTCAAGATCGGCGTTTGATATTCGCGGAAGCCCTGCGCCCACATACGGCGGCGGATCGACGCGATCACGTCCGAGCGCAGCTTCATGTTGCTTTGCAAGCTTTCGCGGCGCAAATCAAGGAAGCGATAGCGCAAACGAACGTCTTCGCCCGTATCGGGCTCGGCATTGACCTGCATGGGCAGCGGATCGGCGGCGCTTTGCACCAAAAACTCTTGAATATCGACTTCGATTTCGCCCGTTGCCAGCTTGTCGTTTTTCGTTTCAGCCGTCCGCGGCACCACTTTGCCGGTGACGGTCACGACGCTTTCGTTGCGCACGGATTCGACCGCGGCCAACAAAGGGCTCGAGCGATCAATGACACATTGCGTCAAACCATAATGGTCGCGCAGATCAAGGAACAACAAGCTGCCATGGTCGCGGATGCGGTGGACCCAGCCAGACAGGCGCACGGTTTTTCCCGCGTCAGCCGCGCGCAAAGCGCCACAAGTATGCGTACGATAAGGATGCATTGAAGAAGACATAAAAGAGCCTCGGATTAAGTTTTTGAACGGGAGCGACTTTACGGCCTCTCCTGTCCCGCCGCAAGGGGGGGGATTGAGCATTTGGCATTCGGCATCCGGCATTCGGGGACAAATCGGCCTTCTTTGTCGAAAAGCACTAAATAAAGTCCGGATTAGATCATTTATCCACAACGGGCCGAAAAACCCCGCCTGCAGGAATGCCGCCGGCTACCGCGCATCCATCAGGACGATTTTGCGGCCCCGCACGGCCAAAGCCACCTCGCCGCGCTTCAAGGCCATGGCCGAACGGCCAAAAATCTCAAACCGCCAACCTTTCAGCGCTTTGACATCCGGCTCTTTTTCGCTGGCCAGACGATCCAGATCGTCAGCCGAGGCAATCAGGCGCGGCGCGACGTCATGTTCGTCGCTGACCTGCTTTAAAAGGACCCGGAGCAAGTCCAACATAGCGCTATTCCCACGCATAGGGGCCTTTTTGGCTTCTAAAACAGGCCAATCGGCTGGTGGGGTCTCAAGCGCTTGGCGCACCGCGGCCAATAATTCTTCACCGACGCGCCCCTCGGCCTGGCCTTGCGACAGACCGCGCGTCCGCGCTAAGGCTTCGACCGTTTGCGGAGCCTGGTGCGCGATTTCCATCAAGGTTTCATCTTTGAAGATGCGCCCGCGCGGAATGTTCAAACGGCGGGCTTCGCGTTCGCGCCAGGCAGCAATTTCACGCGCTAAAACAGCTAGTTTGGGCTTTTCGATGCGCAATTTGATTTTTTTCCACGCCTCGTTCGGATCCAGCTGATAGGTTCCCGGATCGCACAAAATCTCCATTTCGTCGTCGATCCATGACCCGCGCCCCGTCTCTAAAAGCTGCTGGCGCAGTTTTTCATAGACAACCCGCAAATGCGTGACATCGGCCAAGGCATAAGTAATTTGCTTGTCCGTCAAAGGCCGTAACGACCAATCGGTAAAACGGCTGGATTTATCGATTTTCGCGTCAGCCAATTTCGTCGCGATTGTTTCATAGCTCACAGACTCGCCAAAGCCGCACACCATGCCAGCCACTTGCGTATCGAACAAAGGCAAAGGCACGCGCCCCGTCGCTTGAACGAAAATCTCAATGTCCTGCCGCGCAGCATGAAAAACCTTAACAATCTTGGGATCGTCAAAAAGAGCGTAAAGAGGTGCAAGATCAATCCCTTCGGCCAAGGGATCAATGCACGCCGCCGCATCCGGCCCCGCAACCTGTATCAGGCACAGCTTAGCCCAATAGGTGCGTTCACGCATGAACTCGGTATCGACGGTGATATAGGGCGCGCCGCGCAGGCCCGCACAAAACGATGCCAACGCATCCGTTGTGGAGATCAAAGTCATGGGCAAATTGTGTACAGCTTTTCGCACAAAAAAGTCAAACCAAGTGCGAACAGGCTTGAAAAGAAAGGAAAGAAGAACCCAAAAGGCGCGGCGACACCGGGGGATGGAACCTATCCCGGTACCAGCCGCGCCCTGAAAGGCTTGAGGCATCAGCCGATTAAGCAGCCGCTCCAAGAGCCAAGACAGCAGCCGTCTCAGCCAAGGTGGCCGAACGAACCATGTTCGGACGGAAGGCAACGGTGGCCAGCATTTGGCCCTCAGAAGCCGGAACGACCGAAGCCAAGTTCATGCTCGAGTTCAAGAAGCGATCATTGGCATTCAACTGGATGAGTGTCGAGCTGTTGCCAAAATTGCTCATATTCACGTCTGACGAAGATAAGGCATTTGCACTAGAACTGGAGTATGACGAGACATAATTCCAAACATTCGTCGCAAACGCGCCGTTATGGACGCCCCAATTGACCGCGCTGGCAAGCTGGCCAAAAGCGGCCGCTTGGTTGGTTGCCGCCGTGGCAGCAATATAGCTGTTACCAACATTAAAACCATACAGCTGGTTATAGTTCTGCGTATTACGGCTTTGCATACGGGCAGCGCTCAACGTGGCGTTCACGCCTTGCTGCATCACGGCAACCATACCGAACGACGCGGCAACCATACCAACATTGAAGATTTCCTTGCTAAGCGTCAGGCCCCATGCATCCAAAGCAATCGGGTTCAGCATCGGAATTCTTTTTCCAATGAACAAATCAGACGTCAGCGCGGTCTCCGCAAACGGTTGATAAAAGCCGGCATGGATGACACCCGGAGCCTTTTCAACGCCAACCGTGACATACGTCATATTGTTAGATCCATCGTTTGCAGGCGCGGTCACCAACTGGGGATTCTCACCGACATAACGCGGCGCACGCACCAAAACCGCTTCGGTTTCAGGGCTCTTCGATTCTTGCTTTTTTGCCTTGGCTTTGGGGGCGGCTTCGTCCGCTGACGACGCGCTGCTGCCGCAATCACCGCACATGTTGAATTCCCAAGCTTGCGCAGCGGTAGGCGCCGCACCAACTGTTAATGCAAGTGCACTGATAAACGCCTTTGCCAATGTTTTATTTTCCATGTTCCATCCTCCTTGTTAAAAACTTCTTTCATCAAATGGTCGCTTGGATCTCACGCTGGACTTGCCCGACCATAAAGCAAGACCCAAGCGAAAACACTAGGCCGTTAGGTTTAAAACCTCGGCCGTCATCACACGCCCCGCCGGACGCTTGGCGTGCGAAGCTTTAATCGCCAGATAATGCCCCGGCGTAAACTTGCGAACAGCACGCGGCATCACCGTAGATGGGGCAATTTCTTTGGCCGTCAGCTTGAACGATTGACCCGTCTCCACTTTTGTTGTGGTCGCGCCATCGACAGGCGCGCTCGGCGTGCTGGGCTGAGCGGGGACCGGAGCTGGGGCTGGGGCCGGAGCAGGCGGTTGGGCTGCATCGCCCGCTTTAGGCGTCGTTGTTTCCGGCGCCGGTTTTTTCATTTCCTCTGGCGTCGGAACCACAGGCGCGGTTCCCGGTACTGAAGGCTGAGCCGCTCCACCGGTCTTTGGCGTTGCCGCACCTTTGTTTTCAGGTGCAGGCACGGGCTGTTGTGGCGTGACAACAGGTGTGGCTCCAGATTGTTGCGCTTTATTCGCTTCGGCAGCGGCCTCTTTGCGTGCCTGGCGGTTTTCCCGCTTCACAGCCTTATTTTTACGGCTGTTTTCAGCTTTCCGCTCTTTGTGTTCTTTACGTGTTTCACCGGGCAAACGCTCTAATTTAGCCTTTGTCCCTTTTTCAGAGGCAACGGCTTTAACTTCAGCCTTTTGCCCTGATTTTTTACGCTTAACTTTAGAACCTTTTTCTTTCGCCGCGTTGTCAGGTGTAACCTTTGAAGCATCGGCGTCCGGTTGCACCGTTTGCGGCACGCTATCATGCGCAATCAGGCCGTTACGCAAGCTAGCATCAAAAGCGGCCTGTTCGGCACGGCCACGGGCGGCATAATAAGCCAAAGCTGCTTTATAGCCGGTTTTGAAATCGTCGAAACCAGCTTTTCCGTCTGGTCCAACCAACACCTTGGCATGACGCGGATCAAGCGTCGGTTTTTCAAAAAAGTAATATCTATTTTTGTTTCCGAAGAGGCCCCATTCCAAGCATTTGACATAGCCCATAATATAGGGCCTTTTGGCTTTCGCCATGGGACCGCGCGCGGTTTTTTCTTCAATATAGCCGTATTTCCAATCCCAACTGCCATCGGGTTGACGTTCCTTCAGGTGGAATAACAGCGCATCGCGCCGACCCGAGCAAGACGGATGAATCTCACTGCGCACGTAATCGGGAATCAGCTCTTTCTCTGCGCGGCGCTCTTCGCGTAACTGGCGATTTTTTTCTTCTTCTCTTTGCTGCCAAGCCTCGTTCGACATCGGCGCATAATCGCTTAAGTTGGTTTTGCCAAAATCTCTCTCGTCACCAACTATAGAACGGTCGATAACGGCTTCGTCCTTCTTAGGTTTTGACGGCTTGACAGGTTTAGCGGGCTTGCTTTCGGCAGGCTTTTCAGTCGCTGGCGCTGTTTGAGCAACAGCCGGTGTCTCTGGCACAGGCGTAACCTTCGCGCCTTTGAAAGAGGATTGAGCCCCCTCGCCGATTTGCATATTGTCGGCATAGTGCAAACGCCCAGCGTCAAGACGATCGACAATCGAAGGTTCTTCTTTTTTCTTTTCTGGATTTAGAGAAGCCGTTTCTTTCTTTTTCGGCTCTTCCGGTTTGGCGGGTTTTGGGTCGGCTGCAACGGCCTCGGCCTCAGGATCAGGCTGCTTGTTGAACCATCCAGCGAAAAGCTTTTTCTTCTTCGGGGTTACCTTCTTGGCTTGCTCCGCCTGAAAGGCTTTTTCTTTCGCGGCAGCATTATAATCTGTCGAAGCTGTTTCACGGACAGCGTTGTCATCTTTGGGCATTGACCCAAAATCTTGCACTTTCGATTGCATACTACCGCAACCAGCCAGCAAGAAAAGGGCAAGACCGCTTGTTGCCAATAGTGCCGCTCTTAATGAACGACGCCCTTTCGAGGACCGCATCACATCCTGTTCCATAAAGGCACCCTTAATAATTTCTTAAATACGTCTTGGACAATAGCTTTATTATTACGAAAAAAACAAGCGAAAAGATCGAAAAACTTTCATAAGGAGGCTATTGGTTAATTTATAAAACTGGTCACAAACATTGTGATGACAATCAAGATCATAATAATCGTTGCCACCCAGCCCATCTTTTTCAAATAAGGCGTTATGGTGTGCTCGCCCATAATTTTGGGGTCAGACGCCATATGCATCATCGTGACCATCATAGGCACGGCGATCACGCCGTTGAGGACCGCGCTCCAAAACAAGGCTTTCATGGGGTCTATATCCATGAAATTCATCAAGGTTCCGATCAGTGTCGCGCTGACAAGCGTCGCATAAAAGGCTTTGGCTTCACGCGGACGACGCCCAAGGCCTATGTGCCAATCCAGCGCCTCGCCCACCGCATAGGCCGACGAAGCCGCCAGAACGGGAACAGCCAAAAGCCCTGTTCCGACAATCCCTAATGCAAAAACAAAAAAGGCCAAAGGCCCCGCCAGCGGGCGCAAGGCTTCAGCGGCTTGGCTGGCTGTTTGGATATCCGTAATGCCGTGAACATGCAGCGTCGCCGCCGTCGTCAGCAGGATAAAAAGGCCAACCATGTCAGAAAAACCCATGCCGACGTAAGTATCGAAACGGATACGCTTATATTCTTCTTCGGCTTGATGGGGCGCAATAAGAAGGGATTCAGCAGCAGGGTTGGCAATGACATCTTCCGCTTCTTGCGTCGATTGCCAGAAGAAAAGATAAGGGCTCAGCGTCGTGCCAAACACGGCCACGATCACCGCAAAATACGAAGAATCGAATTGGATATCGGGCCAAAAAAGACCCTTTAAAACCTGCCCCCAAGGCAAATCGACAATCAAAATAACGCCGACATATGCGAATAAACTCAGCGTCAGCCACTTCAAAATGGCAATCGATCGACGATAATCCAAGAATAACTGCATCAAAATGCATAAAACGCCAAACAACAACGCCCAGATCTTGTTATCGCCGCCCAGAATAAGCTGCACAGCCGATCCCATGGCGCCCAAATCAGCCGCCAAATTGATGACATTCGCCACCAACAAAAGCGAGACCAAAACGCGCAAAATGGAAATAGGATAGAAAAGACGCAGGTTTCCGGCCAACCCATAACTGGTGGTCCGGCCAATACGCGCGCTTATTTCTTGAATGGCCGCCATCAGCGGAAAACACAAAACCATCGTCCAGCCGATGCTATACCCAAACTGAGCCCCGGCTTGGGAATAGGTTGCGATACCGCTGGGATCATCGTCGGCGGCCCCCGTGATGAGCCCCGGTCCAAGTCGTCGCCAAAAGTTGATCGGATAGCGATAGAGCCGCCGCATGAAGACCTCTTTACCAACGCGGGCTTCAGCGCATACGGCACGTCAGAGCCCATGGTTAATACCTATATTCTCACCGGCCTTTAGACATGTTTTCGCTTCTGAAAGCAATCTAAAAGCAGCACCCTGAAAGAAAAAAAGAAGCCTTGGCGAAAAACGCCAAAATCTGATAGTCAAACGCCCCAGTTTCGCCATATGCCTATGCTATGTTTCTAGACAAAATAGCTGTTCATATCGTCGTTATTTGGCTTTAATCGGCGGCTATTGATGAGGTTATCCATGCAGAACGGGCAAAAACTCATTTCTTCTTGCCAAAAGGCAAGCGTTTGGCTTGTCGCCATGATGCTTGCCCTGCCATCGAACGCGGCCTTTGCTGGCGACAACAGCTTTTGGGGCACAACGGTCGGCGCCGCCCTTGGCGGTCTGGCTGGAAGCCAAATCGGGCGCGGGGCCGGACGCCTTGCCGCCACGGGCGCTGGCGTTTTTTTAGGTGGCGCTTTGGGCAACAGCATCGGCACGTCGATGGATCGCGCCAACAGCGCGTATTATGCGGCCCCAACCTATAGCTATTCTTATCCGCCTTATGCGACAACCTATTATGAGCCGACTTACGTTGCGCCGCCTGCGCCCATTGATCCGCCGCAGCGTCGCGTGATCTATGTCCAGCCGCAAGAAGTCGTCGAGTACCGCGAAGCGACACCGACTTATGTTCAAGGCGGCTATGTCGGCGGCGAAGATACGCCATCAGGTTATTGCCGCGAATATACGCAACGCATTCGCGTCAATGGGCGCATGCAGGAAAGCTATGGAACAGCCTGCCTGCAACCGGACGGATCTTGGCAGATCGTTCACTGATAAAACAGAAACAAACAAAACGTTACAATGACCCAGGAACCTGTCGCAAAAGATTGGCGGCTCGCCGATTTTGATTTTGACTTGCCGCCCGATCGCATTGCGAACGCGCCGCTTGCCGCGCGCGAGCAAGCCAAGCTGCTTCACGTCATGCCGGATTCGCTTGCCGACCAGCATGTTTTCGATTTGCCTGATCTTCTTCGACCGGGTGATCTTTTGGTGATGAACGATACGCGCGTGATCCCCGCGCGCCTTTATGGCCAGCGCGGCGCGGTCAAGGTTGAGACGCTTTTACACAAAAGACAAGATCAAGGGCGCTGGTACGCGCTGGCGCGTCCTGGCAAACGATTGCGCCCTAGCGATCAAATTGTTTATGCCGCAGATTTCACGGCCCGCGTCGCCGATAAAACGGAAAGCGGCGATGTTCTGCTTGATTTTGGATGCGACGATGCCACGCTGTTTGCGCAATTGGCGCGTTATGGGCATGTGCCCTTGCCGCCCTATATTAAACGCGAAAACGGCGACACCGCCGAAGACAAATCGAACTATCAAACTGTTTATGCCCGCCATGAAGGCGCTGTCGCCGCCCCCACCGCTGGGCTGCATTTCACGCAAGATTTACTCAAGCAAATCGAAGCGCGCGGCATCGGGCGCGTCACACTGACGCTGCATGTCGGCGCTGGCACCTTTTTGCCTGTCAAGGCCGATCATATTCGCGATCACGTGATGCATGCCGAATGGGGCGAGATCACGCCCGAAGCCGCGGCGCAAATCAACGCCGCCAAGCAAGCGGGCCGCCGCATTGTTTCCATCGGCACGACATCGCTGCGCCTTTTAGAAACGGTTGCCGACCCGGCCACAGGCCTTGTGCGTCCGTTCACCGGCGAGACCTCTATCTTTATCTATCCCGGCTATCGCTTTAAAATCGTCGATGCTTTGATGACGAACTTCCATCTTCCAAAATCGACGCTTTTTATGCTTGTCTCGGCTTTTGCTGGCCTTGACAAAATGCGCACGGCTTATGCGCATGCCGTCGCCAGCCATTATCGTTTTTTCTCCTATGGCGACACTTGTCTTTTAGAGAAAAACGATGCTGCCGCTTTTGACCTCGCCCCCTAAAAGGAGACGTTTGTGACCGCTTTTCAATTCGACATTTCTAAAACAGATGGCAAGGCCCGCCGCGGGCGCGTGACGACCGCGCATGGAACTTTTGAAACGCCAGCCTTTATGGCAACGGCAACGGCGGCGACGGTCAAAGCCATGACGGTCGATATGGTGCGCCAGACGGGGGCTGAGCTTGCCATCTGCAACACCTATCACATGATGCTGCGCCCCGGCCCTGAAAAAGTCGCCGCGCTTGGCGGGTTGCATCGCTTTATGAACTGGCAAGGCCCTATCTTGACGGATTCAGGCGGCTATCAAGTCATGTCTTTGGCTTCGCTGCGCAAGATCTCGGAAAAAGGCGTGACGTTTCGCTCGCACGTCGATGGCAGCGCGCATGAGCTGTCGCCAGAACGGTCGATGGAAATCCAGAACCTGTTAGACAGCAACATCACGATGTGCTTTGACGAATGCACGCCTTTTCCGGCAACGCATGAAATTGCCGCGGATTCGATGCGTCTTTCGATGCGCTGGGCTGCGCGGTGCGACAAAGCTTTTGAACGACGCGCCGGTTACGGGCTGTTCGGCATTGTCCAAGGCAGCGTCTATCCCGACTTACGCGCCGAATCCGTTGAAGCGTTGAAGGCCCTGACGCTTGATGGCTTTGGCATTGGCGGCCTTGCCGTCGGCGAAGGCCAAGAAAAAATGTTCGAGGTCTTGGACTTTACGGTTCCGCTGATCCCCACGGACAAGCCGCGCTATCTTATGGGCGTTGGCAAACCTGACGACATTGTGGGCGCTGTCTTGCGCGGCGTCGATATGTTCGATTGCGTCATGCCCACACGCTCGGGCCGGACGGGGCAAGGCTTTACGCATCGCGGCACGATCAACATCCGCAACGCGCGCCACGCCGAAGACCCGCGCCCGCTGGATGAGGCTTGCCCCTGCCCCACTTGCACGCAATATAGCCGCGCCTATTTGCATCACCTGTTCCGTACGGAAGAGATTTTAGGCGCGATGCTTTTGACGCAGCATAATCTTTCGTTCTATCAAAAACTGATGAAAGACCTGCGGACCGCGATTGAGGAAGAGCGTCTTAACGCCTTTGCCCAGGCCTTTTTAGAAACTTTCCAGTCTGGAGACATTGCGCCCCTTTCGCAAGCGCAAAAAAACTGATAGTATCCTGATATGAAAAGGTTTTCTTTCATAGTTCTGGCGCTATGCCTTTGGGTGGCAACACCTTATGGTATTCAGGCGCGTGCAGATGACGATGCCCCCGAAGAACAAGGCACGCAAACGGGCATGCCTTTGCCGCGTTTTGCCGCTTTGCGCTTTAGCCAGATCAATCTAAGGACAGGCCCCGGCACACGCTATCCCATTGATTGGGTTTATGTTCGGCAAGGTCTGCCCATTCAAATCACGGCGGAATATGATATCTGGCGGCGCATTAAAGATTCGGACGGCACCGAAGGCTGGGTTCAAAAATCCGCGCTGACCGGCAAAAGGTCGGCAATTGTCACAGGCGTCATGCGCGACTTACGCAAAGACGACAGCGTTGATTCCGCCATTGTGGCTCACCTTGAACCTGGGGCCGTCGGTCAACTGACGTCATGCGCGAAAGAATGGTGCAAATTAAAGTTCGATAGCGTAAAAGGTTATTTACGCAAAGGCGAGTTTTGGGGCGCCTTTGAAAACGAAACCTTTCATTGACGCGAAGGCCTTATGACCTTTCTGATACGCCGCTTATCCCAAGAAGACAGCGAACAATGGATCCGTTTGCGTGAAGAAGCTTTGCTTTGTCACAGACCATCGTTTGGCGTGTCTTTATCTTCTTCCTATGATGAAAGGCGCACCACTTATCTGGACTGGCTGACGCGCAGCCCCGTCTTTGGCGCTTTTGACAAGACAGGCAAGCTGATCGGCACCGCAGGCTTTTACCGCGAAGCCAGCCCCATGCAAGCGCATCGCGGGAACTTGTTCAGCTTTTACGTATCGTCTGAAGACAGGCGTCGGGGTGTGGGGCAAGAGCTTCTTGCCACAGTGATCGACGAAGCCAGACAAAACAAAACGACGCATCTTTTGCTTTCCGTTTACGACACGCAAAAAGAAGCCATTGCGCTTTACGAGAAAAACGGTTTTCAAACCTATGGCGTGTTGCCCCATGCCGCCATCGACCAAAACGTTGCCATTGATCAACGCCTGATGATCAAGGCGTTGACATGACGCACCGCTTAAAAAAAACGCTTTATGTTCTCGGCTGCCTTTTGGTGCTGGGCGGAATCTTAGGCGGTTATTTGATCGGCCTTCAGGTCTTTGGCAATTTCCATGAAGTTCTTCCGGGCGAGGTTTATCGTTCGGCCCAGCTTTCGCCCGATCAATTGCGCGCGCTCAACGCCCAATACAATTTCAAAACCATTTTAAATCTGCGCGGCGAACGCGACGGCGAAAAATGGTACGACCAAGAAAAACAAGAATCCGAAACGCTTGGCCTTAAGCATCTTGATTTTGAGATGTCCGATAGCGCTATCTTTCCGCTTGAGCAGGCGCAAAAGCTGGTCGAGACCATGGAAACAGCGCCCAAACCGCTCCTGATCCACTGCCGCGCCGGAGCCGATCGGTCGGGCCTTGCTGCCGCCCTTTACCTTGCCGCCATCGCCAAAAAGGGTGAAGGGGCCGCGGAAAAACAGCTTTCCATCGTCTATGGCCATTTTTCTCTTCCCTTTTTGTCACGCGCGTATTCAATGGATGAATCTTTTGAAAAACTTGAATCTTGGCTTGGGTTTAACGGCTCGTAGATTCTGACAGGAAGGAAGGTCCTTTTATGACGGCAAGCTTGACGGGTCGCTCGATCCTCCTCGTCATTTCAGGCGGCATTGCGGCTTATAAGGTTTTGGATCTGATCCGCCTGCTTCGCAAAGACGGTGCCGAGGTGCGCTGCGTTTTAACGCCTCATGCTACGCATTTTGTGACGCCACTTTCCGTCGCGGCGCTGGCGGGGCACAAGCCGCTGATCGACATGTTCAGCGACGATGCCGAGATCGAACATATCCAGCTTTCGCGCCAAGCCGATTTGATTGTCGTCGCGCCCGCGACAGCGAACCTGATGGCCAAAATGGCGCATGGCTTGGCTGACGATCTGGCCAGCAGCCTTCTTTTGGCCGCCAACAAGCCGATTATCGTGGCCCCGGCCATGAATGTGATGATGTGGCAAAACCCTGCCACACAAGAAAACGTGCGCACTTTGCAAGCGCGTGGCCTGACGTTTGTCGGCCCCGATGCAGGCCCCATGGCTTGCGCCGAACAGGGGGCTGGGCGTTTGGTCGAACCCGCCGTTCTCTTCCAAGCTATTCAAGCGGCTTTGTCAACGGCGGCTCCGTTGAAAGGGCTGCGTGCCCTCGTCACAAGTGGCCCGACGTTCGAGCCCTTAGACCCCGTGCGTTTTATCGGCAACAGATCGTCAGGCAAGCAAGGCCACGCGATTGCTGCTGCGTTGGCTGCGGCTGGCGCCGATGTTACGTTGGTCGCGGGTCCCACGGCCCTGCCGCCACCGCAGGGGGTTCGAACGCTTGCGGTTGAGACAGCGCGCGAAATGCAAGCGGCTTGCGAAGCCGCCCTGCCCGCCGATATTGCCATTTGCGCCGCTGCCGTCGCCGACTGGCGTCCGGCGGCCGAAGCCGCGCAGAAAATCAAAAAAGACGGCACGGCCCCAAGCCTGACCTTGACCGAGAACCCCGATATTTTAGCGGGCCTGTCACATCATGCGACAAAACGCCCGCGCCTTGTCATCGGCTTTGCCGCTGAAACCAACAAGCTGACAGAAAACGCCACCGCCAAGTTTACCCGCAAAGGCTGCGATTGGCTGCTTGCGAACCTTGTCGGCGACGGCAAAGGCTTTGGCACAGATGACAACGAAGTCATCCTCTATCAAAAAGACGCCGAAGGCTCGATCTTGGCAACGCCTTGGCCCGCGCAAAGCAAACAGGCCGTGGCGCAAAGCTTGGTCGATGCCATCAGCGCGTTTTGGTCTTCTGAAAGCAAAACTATAAAGGACAAACAATGACCTCTGTCGATTTGATCAAATTGCCGCATGGTGCGGATCTGCCTCTTCCCGCCTATGCGACCGCGCACGCGGCGGGCATGGATCTTTACGCCGCCGTTTCAGAAGACATCGTGATCGCCCCCGGCGCGCGCGCTTTGATCCCCACCGGAATCGCCATTGCCTTGCCCGAGGGGCTTGAAGCCCAAGTCAGGCCGCGTTCGGGCCTTGCGCTGAAAAGCGGGCTGACCGTCCTGAACGCGCCCGGCACTATTGATGCCGATTACCGCGGCGAAGTCGGCGTTATTCTCGCCAATTTAAGCGCCGAGCCTTTTACCGTCACGCGCGGCCTGCGCGTTGCGCAACTAGTCATTGCCGCCTATCAAAAAATTACCTGGAACGAGACAACCAGCCTGTCCGACACCCAGCGCGGCGCGGGCGGTTTTGGATCGACCGGAAAACACTAAGAGCCTGCCCCAGCCGTGATGCAAAACAAAACTGTCATCTTTGATATCGGCAATGTTTTTGTCCAGTGGGCTCCTTTTGACAATCTTAGGCAGTGTTTTCCCGGGATTGATGCCGAGAAAATCTGGCAAGATATCCGCCGCGATTGGCTTGATCTCAATCGCGGCAAGATGTCGCTTGACGAAGCCTTTCGGCGCTTTGCGCAAAAGACCGACCTTCCCCGCGAAGGATTCCGGCAGTTTTGCGATAACATCATGTCGAAGGCCACTTATCTGGCCGATACCCTCACGCTTCAAGAAAGGCTGAAACAAAGCGGCGTGCCGCTTTACTATCTATCGGACAACATCAAAGAGGTGATCGATTATTACCAACAGACGCGGCCCTTTATGCAGGCGTTTGACGGCGGGGTCAGCTCTCATGAAATCGGCTATCTGAAACCGACCCCGGAGATATACCAAGCCTTGCTCGATCGATATGGCCTTGATCCCAGCCATTGCGTGTTCTTTGACGATCTTGTCGTCAACATCGAAGGTGCGAAAAAAATGGGCCTGTCAGGTTTCGTTTTTACAGATGCCGCCGCATGTGTGCAGGATCTGCGCGCCTCTGGCCTAAACTTTTAAAAACATCTCGAAACAAAAAAGGGCGGCCCCGCAGAGCCGCCCTTTTTTTGACTGAAGGAAAGGCTTAGCCTTCCATCGCCTTGGCGATGTCTTCGCAAACCTTCTTCGCATCGCCGAACAACATCATCGTGTTGGGACGGAAGAACAGTTCGTTCTGAACGCCAGCATAACCAGCCGCCATAGAGCGCTTGACGAAGAGAACGGTCTTCGCCTTTTCAACGTCCAAAATCGGCATGCCATAGATCGACGAGGTCGGATCCGTCTTTGCGGCGGGGTTCGTCACGTCATTGGCGCCGATGACAAAGGCAACGTCGGTTTGGCCAAAATCGCGGTTGATTTCGTCCAATTCCAACACTTCGTCATAAGGCACGTTGGCTTCAGCCAACAGAACGTTCATATGGCCCGGCATACGACCGGCGACAGGGTGAATAGCATAACGCACCTGCACGCCAGCCTTTTTCAAAAGGTCGGACATTTCACGCAAAGCATGCTGAGCCTGCGCCACCGCCATACCGTAACCGGGGACGATGATAACGCTCGACGCATTCTTCATGATGAAGGCCGCATCTTCAGCCGAGCCCGCTTTCACGGGTTTGTCTTGAGCCCCAGCCCCGCCAGCCGAAGCCGCCGCAGCGTCGCCGCCAAAGCCGCCCAGAATGACGTTGAAGATCGAGCGGTTCATGCCTTTGCACATAATGTAGCTAAGGATCGCGCCCGACGAGCCAACCAACGCGCCGGTGATGATCAACAGCGGACTTTGCAACGTGAAACCCGTTGCCGCTGCGGCCCATCCCGAATAGCTGTTCAGCATCGAGACGACAACCGGCATATCCGCCCCGCCGATCGGCAAGATCAGCAAGAAGCCCAAAAGCATCGTGATGCCCGTGATTGTCCAAAAGACCATTGGCGATTGGCCAAGGATCAACACGACAATCAACAGAACGGTCAAGATGCCAAGCCCGGCATTGATATGATGCTGGAACGGAAACACAAGGGGATTCCCCGAGATCAGTCCCTGTAACTTACCAAAGGCGATCAACGAGCCCGTGAAGGTGATCGCACCGATCGCCACCCCAAGGCCCATTTCGATCAAGCTCGACGCATGAATATGGTCGCCTTCCGCAATCCCGAAAGCGTTCGGGTTCGAAAAAGCGGCCCCTGCCACCAAGACGGCCGCCAAACCAACCAACGAGTGGAAGGCGGCAACCAATTGAGGCAGATCCGTCATTTTGATTGTACGCGCGACAAAAGCGCCAACAGCGCCACCGACCGCAATTGCGCACAAAATCAGGAACAAGGACGACACGTTCGGCAGCAAAGCCGTTGTGACAATGGCCAAGGCCATGCCAATAATACCGAACTTGTTGCCTTGAACAGCCGTTTCAGGCGAAGCCAACCCGCGCAGCGCGAGGATGAACAAAACGCCGGAAACAAGATAAGCCAGGGCGATCAGACTGTGCGGCATGGTTTACTGCCCCTTCTTCTTATACATGTGCAACATGCGTTGCGTGACGATAAAACCGCCGAAAATGTTCACGGACGCCAACGCGACAGCCAGCAGCCCCATCCATTTTGAGGCTGTAAAACCATCGACCCCAGCGGCCATCAGCGCACCGACGATGATGACTGACGACACGGCATTGGTCACGGCCATGAGCGGCGAATGAAGCGCTGGCGTCACACGCCAAACGACATAATAGC
The DNA here is from genome assembly GCA_964390005.1 of uncultured Rhodospirillaceae bacterium. GTDB lineage: Bacteria > Pseudomonadota > Alphaproteobacteria > UBA9219 > UBA9219 > CAYMGM01. The sequence continues at coordinate 438,314 of CAYMGM010000001.1, forward strand.
CGACAAAGCAAGCCAAAACGAAAACCGTCAGGCCCGTCATGAAGAAGCTGTGGTCAGCCGCCCCCCCGCCTTGAGACATCAAGGCCTGGGCCTGAGCGGCAAGCGCATGAGCATAGTCCGACATCTTTTGCTGTTGCAAAGCGATGTCTTCCAAGCTCGTTGCAAGCGTGCTGGCGTCCATGAAGAGATCCTTTCTTACGGATTTGTTGTCGTAGGCGCAGCGGGAGCAGCCGGCATCGCAGGTTCAGCCGACGGCGCAGCAGCTTCTGGCGCAGGTGCGGCAACACCAGGAACCGGCGCGGCTTCAGCCCCAGGCATCGCAGGCGCTGCAGCCTCAGGCGCGGCAGGCTGTCCAGCCGACGCAGCAGGCGCTGTGCCCATCACAAGCTTTTGCATTTCGGCGACCTGATTGCTCATCTGGTCCAAACGCTGCTGCATCATTTCGATACGTGCGGCGTTATCGCTTGCAACGGCTTGGATTTTACCGACATAACCGACAACAAAGATGAAAAGAACGGCGCAGCACAGAATCGAAACCATCAGGCTCGATTTCGTGTTCGACGTGTGGCTGCAGCAAGTTTCTTTTTCAGACATGAGGATAGCTCCTTCGTACAAGAGATGTTATTGGGGTTTAAATTGAGGATGGACAATGGCGCTGTCTTTGGTAAGGGCAACGCCTTTGACGATTTCATCTTCCCAGTTAATTTCAAGCTGACCGCCAGTTTTGGCTGAGATCAGTGTCATAAAGCTGAGAACGTTTTTGGCATAGAGCGCCGAAGCGTCCGCGGCCAAACGGCTAGGCATGTTCAAGTGGCCAATGATCGAAACGCCATAGGCTTCGACGACCTTGCCCGGCTCGGACAATTCGCAGTTGCCGCCTTGCTCGACAGCCAGATCGACGATCACCGAACCCGGCTTCATCGATTTGACCATATCGGCGCTGACAAGACGCGGCGCGGCGCGGCCCGGGATCAAAGCCGTACAGATCACAATGTCTTGCTTCTTGATCGTCTCGGCGATCAATTCGGCTTGCTGACGCTTGTAATCGTCGCTCATTTCCTTGGCATAACCCGCCGCTGTTTCGGCCTGCTTGGTTTCTTCGTTTTCGACCATGACGAACGTTGCGCCAAGGCTTTGGACTTGCTCTTTCGCCGCCGGACGGACATCCGTCGCCGACACGATCGCGCCCAAACGCTTGGCCGTTGCAATGGCTTGCAGACCGGCAACGCCAGCGCCCATCACAAAAACACGTGCGGGCGGCACGGTACCGGCTGCCGTCATCATCATCGGGAACGCATGCCCAAAATGCTCGGTCGCATCCAGGACGCATTTATACCCAACCAAGTTGGATTGGCTGGACAAAACGTCCATCGCCTGCGCGCGCGTGATACGCGGCACCAGCTCCATCGCGACAGCCGTGACGTTTTTGGCGGCATAGGCCGTTAAATCGTCGCGCGCGGCATAAGGGTTCAGCATGCCGACCAGCAGGGCGCCGTTTTTCAAAAGGCCCATTTCATCAAGGCCTTCGGCGGCGCTCATCGGACGCTGCACTTTCAAAACGATGTCCGCCGACCCCAAAAGGTCTTCAGGCTTGGCCACAATGGTCGCGCCTGCGGCAACATACATTTCATCCAAAAGCGAAGCGCCAGCGCCTGCTCCTGATTCAACAAGGACCTCGTAGCCGAGAGCGCAGTATTTTTTCACTGTGTCCGGGGTCGCGGCGACACGCTTTTCAAAGGGGCGCCGCTCTTTCATAACCGCAATTTTCATGGCATCCGAAGAGTAGTGGGAGGGGAGGAATCAAAAAGACTGGTTAAGGATTAACCCTTTTCCCTGCCCATGGGAAGAAAAAACTTCCCTTTTCTTCACGGATCGCCAGGCGCTGTCAGCCCGGCAACGGTCAACGCTTCTTGTTGTTTTTTCGAAACAACATCGACATCAAAAGGCCCGCCGATCAGATCATGAAACAGCCTGTACCAATTGACGCACGCCCGCAGGCGTAAGAAGACGGCCCCCATCCCGACCGCGGCGCGGTCCATAAACACAAAGGCGCGTGGCACCGTTACGCCGCCGATATGACGAAGCTCTTCATGGATCTTTCGCGCCGTCGCGCGGCCATAAGCGCCGGTGTTTGTCTCTTCGATGGGGCGCTTTTGATCGGACAAGATCGGCGCATAAAGAAAACGCGCCCAAATGTTGAGAATATCGATCAAGGCCTTGCTGGGATTGACAAAGCCCCACAGACGATAAGCCTCGGCGGCAAGGTCCGGCTTGTTCTTCTCCAAAGATTCATAAAGAAGCATAACGCCCTGAACCAGCTCTGGCGGAAAGATCCTGATACAGCCAAAATCGAGGAGATTAATCGTTCCATCGGCGGCAATCGTATAATTGCCCATATGCGGATCGCCATGAATGACCGCCGAGCCATAAAAAGGCACATACCAAGCGCGAAACATCTGAATGGCAAGCGCATCGCGCGCTTCTTGCGAAGCCGTATCGGCAACATCTTGAAAACGCTGCCCTTCAAGCCAATCCATGGTCAGCAAACGGTCGGTCGATAAATCGGCCCAAAGGCGCGGCACATGCACGCCCGCCTCGCCGCGCAACAGATGGGCATAAAGAGCCAGATGACGCCCTTCGCGCGCATAGTCTTTTTCTTCATGCAGACGCTGCGCGATTTCCCGGTAAACTTCTGTGGTATCGACAGCGCGATCATAATGCTCAAAGATTTTCAAAATGAGTTTTAGTTGGCGCAAATCGGCTTCGATAACCGATTCCATATCGGGATACTGAAGCTTGCAAGCCAGCGCCGATCCATCCAAGGCGCGCGCCCGGTGAACTTGCCCCAGCGATGCCGCCGCCGCTGCCGCAGGCTCAAACGATTCAAAACGCTGAGGCCAATCGCGGCCAAGTTCCGTTTGCATCCGCCGCCGGACAAAGGGCCAGCCCATCGCGGGCGCGTCGGCCTGCAATTGCGCCAGTTCACGCGCGTAAACATCCGGGATCAAATCGGGGACCGAGCTTAAAAACTGGGCCACCTTCATCATCGGCCCCTTAAGCCCCCCCAGCGCCCGCCGCAACAAAACGGCTTTTTCTTCGTCGCTCGCGCCGCCGCGCACGGCATGCCCGGCAAGCCGCGCCGACGCATCCAACGCCGCGCCCGCGACTTTGGCATAACGCCCCGCGCGCCCGGTCAGGCGGCCTTTCTTGGTTTCATTCGTCATCGCGCGGCCATCCCCAAAGACGGCTTTAGATCATGGCCATGCCGCCATTGACGTTCAAGGTCTGGCCTGTCACGTAACGGGCCTCGGCGCTCGCCAAGTACAAAACGGCACTGGCCACATCTTGCGGCTCGCCCAAAAAGCCGGTGGGAATCGCGCCCAGCAATTTTTGCTTTTGATCGTCGGTCAAAGCGTCGGTCATCGGCGTCACAATAAAGCCCGGCGCGACGCAATTGACGGTGATCCCGCGCGAGGCGATTTCTTGCGCCAAGGATTTGCTCATCGCGATCATGCCGCCTTTTGACGCGGCATAGTTGGCTTGGCCTGCGTTGCCCGTCACGCCAACAATCGACGCAATATTGACAATGCGGCCATAGCGGCGGCCCATCATGCCCTTCAGGGCCGCGCGGCACAAACGAAAGGTCGCCGTCAGATTGACGTTCAAAACGGCTTCCCAATCTTCGTCCTTCATCCGCATGGCCAAACCGTCGCGCGTCAGGCCTGCGTTATTGACCAGAATATCAACGCCGCCGCCTAAAAAGCCTTCGGCCTCTTTCAGGATTTGCGCAGGCGCGTCAGGCGACGCAAGATCGCCCGTGACGATAACGGCCTTGTCGCCTAATTCATTTTTAAGCGCCGTTAACCCTTCGATATTACGCCCGACAAGAGCGACTTTGGCCCCCTGCGCCACCAGCATCGTAGCAATCGAGCGCCCTAAGCCACCTGCAGCGCCTGTCACCAAGGCATTCTTTCCGGTCAAATCAAACATGGTTGTCTCCCTTGGCATATCATTAGGATTGCGTGCAAAAAGCTTCGATATCGGCAGGCGTGCCGATCGAGATCGTCGGTAATTCCTTGTCGATCCGCTTCACAAGCCCGGCCAAAACCGTGCCGTTACCGCATTCAACGCAGCGCGTGACGCCTTGCTCTTTCATATAGTGTACGGACTCGCGCCAGCGCACCGTGCCTGTCACTTGTTGGACCAGCAAAGACTTAATCGCGGCAACATCGGTGACGGGCGCAGCGGTCACGTTGGCAATCAACGGAACGCAGGGCGCTTGCATCGTAACGTTTGCCAAAGCTTCCTGCATCGCCTGCGCCGCCGGTTGCATCAAAGCGCAATGGAAAGGCGCGCTAACGGGAAGTTTGACGCTGCGCTTAAAGCCTTCAGCCGCCGCCAAAGCCAGCACCCGATCCACCGCCGCCGCGCTGCCGCTGATGACAATCTGCCCCGGCGCATTATCATTCGCCGCCGCGCAAACCTCGCCTTCCGCCGCGGCCGCCGCCAAGCGCTGCGCCGTTTCAAAATCGACACCCATCAATGCGGCCATCGCTCCCTGCCCTTCGGGCACAGCGGCTTGCATCGCCTGCCCGCGCAACCGCAAAAGCCGCGCCGTATCGGCCAGCGAAAAAGTCCCCGCCGCGCAAAGCGCGCTATATTCGCCAAGGCTATGCCCCGCGACAAAAGCGGCGGCTTTCGCCAGATCAAAGCCCCCCTGTTTTTCCAGCACGCGCAAAGCGGCCAGGCTGACTGTCATAATGGCGGGCTGCGCATTTTGCGTGCGCTTTAAATCGTCTTCCGAGCCGTCAAAGATCAAAGCCGACAATTTTTCATCAAGCGAATCATCGACTTCCTGAAACACGGCGCGCGCCTCGGCAAAAGCGTCATACAAAGCGCGGCCCATACCGGGCTTTTGGCTGCCTTGACCGGGGAAAATAAAGGCTTGTTTCATGGGCATTTCATCCTTTCGCACCAAGGCGTTCGTTCCTGATTTCTTCGGCGTGACTAAAGCTTCTTGTCAAAGGCGCGTCAAGCGCGTTTAATGCGCCTCGCATGGGAGATTAGCCTTTTTAAAGAGTAAAAAAGTCTTTCTTTCCCTTGTATTGCAGGTTCAACAGGAAAAAACACCATGATTCTCGTTACTGGCGGCGCAGGCTTTATCGGCTCGAACCTTATTGCGGCTTTGGATGCGCGCGGTGAACGTATTGCCGTCAGCGATTGGATGGGCACAGACGATAAATGGCGCAATCTGGCCAAACGCGATCTTGATGCCATCATCGCCCCGGAAAAATTAGAGGATTTTCTCAACGATTACGCGGGCGACATTGAAATCATCTTTCACATGGGCGCGATATCGGCCACGACTGAGCGCGACGCCGACGCCATTGTCGAAAACAATTTTCGCTTAAGCTGCAACTTATGGCAATGGTGCCGCAATAACGATGTACGCTTTGTCTATGCCTCGTCGGCGGCCACTTACGGTGATGGCGCACAAGGCTTTATCGATGACGAAAGCATCGAAGGCTTAGCCAAACTGCGCCCCATGAACCCTTACGGCTGGAGCAAGCACCTTTTTGACCGCTGGGTTGCACGTCAAAAAGGTCGCGGCGACAAAGGCCCGACCCAATGCGTTGGCCTGAAGTTCTTCAACGTCTATGGACCGAACGAATATCACAAAGGCTCGATGCGGTCAGTGGTTGAGCAAATCTTCCCCTTTGCCATGCGGGAAGAAGCTTTTCCTCTTTTCCGTTCTCATCGTTCTGATTATGCCGATGGCGGACAGATGCGCGACTTTATCTATGTCGGCGATTGCGTCAGCGTTATGTTATGGCTGCTGGATCATCAAAAAGTGAACGGGCTGTTCAACATCGGCACCGGGACCGCGCGTAGCTTTGCTGATTTGACCAAAGCCGTCTATGAAGCCGCAGGCAAAGATCCCATGATCCGCTACCGCGACATGCCGGAAGAGATCCGCGATCGTTATCAGTATTTCACGGAAGCCGCAATGGGCAAGCTGCGCGCCGCAGGCTATACAGCGCCGATGACATCCATTGAAGACGGCGTGCGGCTCTACGTTCAGAAGTTCTTAGCGCAACAAGACCCCTATATTTAATTGTAACGACAAAGCGGATTGCCTATGCCTCCTAGCCTTTTGCCCCTTCTTGAAAAGATTCCCGGCCACAATATTTTGTGCGTTGGTGATATTATGCTCGACCGCTTTGTCTATGGCTCGGTCGAACGAGTCTCGCCCGAAGCGCCCATTCCCGTTTTGCGCATTTTACGCGAATCCGTGATGCTGGGCGGCGCGGGCAATGTCGTGCGCAATATCGTCTCGCTGGGTGGCCATGTCGATATCGTGGGCGTCGTTGGCCAAGACCCTGCCAGCTATGAGTTGGGTGAGCAAATCTCGTCTTTGGGCAGCGTCGTCTCCTATCTTTTGAACGACCCGCAGCGCCCGACGATTGTTAAAACGCGCTATATCGCCGACGGGCAGCAATTGTTGCGCACCGATAGCGAAGATTGCCGCCCCTTATCCACCGACATGGAAGACCAGATCTTGCTGCGCGTGCGCGGCGCAATGGCCAGCGCGTCGGTTGTCGTTTTGTCAGATTATGCCAAAGGCGTTTTGACAGACCGCGTCGTGCGCGAGATTATCGACATCGCCTCGGCCAAGGGCAAGCGCGTGCTGATCGATCCCAAGGGCCATGATTACAGCCGCTATCGCGGCGCGACGATCTTGACGCCCAACCGCAAAGAATTGGCCGATACGACGCATATGTCAATCTTGACCGTTGCCGATGCCGAAAAAGCTGCCCGTCAATTGATCGATGCGCACGATTTATCCGGCGTCTTGGCCAAGCTTGGCGGCGATGGCGTTTGCCTTGTTTTAAAGAACCAGCCGATTTGGCATTTCCGCGCCAGTGCGCAGGAAGTGTATGACGTCTCGGGCGCGGGCGATACCGTCATTGCGACGATGGCGCTGGCCTTGGCAGGCGGCTTGACGGCTGAAGATTCAGCGGCGATGGCCAATCTGGCCGGATCGGTCGTTGTCGGCAAAATTGGCACGGCCACGATTTCGCGGCAAGAACTGGCGCACGCGCTGGTCCGCAATCAGGCGCAAGCCAGCCAAGACAAGATCATGCCGTTGTTCGAAGCCGCCGATTTGGCCGAGCATTGGCGCAAGCAAGGCCTGAAAGTCGGTTTTACAAACGGCGTTTTCGATTTATTGCATCCGGGCCATTTGTCGTTGATCAGCCAAGCGCGCGCCGCTTGCGACAAGCTAATCATCGGCGTGAACAGCGATGCCTCGGTCAAGCGCCTCAAGGGCGAGACGCGCCCCGTTCAAAACGAGCAAGCGCGCCAGGCTGTTTTAGCGTCGTTGGCCGACATTGACGCCGTCGTCGTTTTTGAGGAAGATACCCCGGTCGAGCTGATTAAGGCCATTCGGCCAGATGTGTTGGTCAAAGGCGCCGATTATACCATTGCCACGGTCGTTGGCGCCGATTTGGTTCAAAGCTGGGGCGGCGCGATTGTTCTGGCCAACCTTGTCGAAGGCCAAAGCACCACAGCCACCATCGCGCGGCTTCAAGCGACCGAGGCTCAAAAAACGGGCACGCAATAACGCGGCCCCCACGCTAAAGAAAGGCCCCCAAAGGTTTCGTTATGGACCCTTCCCCATCTGATTTTGTCTGGTTTAATCTGTTTGCCGGTCTTGTGATCGGCCTTGTGCTGGGCAGCTTCACAACGATGTTGAGTTATCGAATCCCGCGCCGCCTTTCGATTGTCTCGCCGCCTTCGCAATGTCCTAAGTGTCATGCCCCACTGAAGGTGCGCGATCTGGTTCCTGTTTTTTCGTGGCTTTTGGAAAAAGGACGTTGCCGCCATTGCGGCGAGCGGATCAGCCCACGTTATCTGGTGATCGAGCTTGTCACCACCGTTGCCGTCATGGCGGCTTTTGTCTGCCTTGGCCTTAGCCCCGCCTTGATCCCGGCGTTGATTGCTATCGTCGCGTTTGTCACGCTGGCGACGATCAATATTGAGCGGCAAAAAGAAAACTAAGCTCAAGAAGCCGGTCCGCCTTCAAGCCCTTTGGGCGCGTGAAGCCTGCCAAAATGTTTTTTGACACAATCTATTTCGACAGCATCGCGTCCCATACAGACCGCGATACCATCAAGGCTTTTTGATTTTGGCAAGGCCTGAAGAAGAGCTGTATCACGCAACGCTAAAAAGGCCAGATTTTGCAACCGAACCGTCGGAACATGTCCTCCGACAGCTAAGACGCGAACCTGGCTTTTATGACGGATAAAAGCCAAGACCCCGGATGTCAGGCATGAAACCGGCGCGACGCGTCCGATCCCGTCGACATCGTTGCCCCAGAATTTCTGAACATGTTCATGATAATCGTCAGATGGCTCGCCGCCATCTCCCCAATATGCGCCAACCAGAGGGACAATACGCTGGCCCAAGCGCGCACGATAAGGTTCACAATCGACAATTTGTTTCTGAGGCGTCATTTTACCGACCCAAGTCCGGCACTGAGGCAAAGCCATCAGAACAGTTTGCGTCGTCGGTAAATAGGCACACACCCCCATTGGGGCATCATTCAGAGAAATACCAACGGACATCGCGTAGGCAGCGTCTTTTTCACCGAATCCGGCTACGCCGTCCATAACGTCCAAATGAGCGACGAGGCGCGCCGACGCCTGCGCGTCTGGTTTTTGCGTTCCCGCTATTCCGTAAGGACAATAGAGCGTGCCGTTATAAACCGTCTCGACCGTATCGATGAGAGGCAAAAAGCGCGACAAATCAGCTGTCAATTGCCTTTCGGCCTGTTCGCAAAGGACAAATGTTTTCTCATGCCGTAAGGCCGGGTCCGTCGCTGCAAGGATCAGATTCCTGGCTGGAACAAAAAGGGCGTTCGCCGTCCGCCGTAAAGCTAAAACGATAAGCGACAAATCTGTTTGAGACAGTATTGTGCTCACCTGAACGCCCCCTTATCGCAAATCGACATTTGCAAAGCGCAAAGCATAAGCCATCGCCTGAAACGCTTTTTTCTCTGTCGCACCATAAACAACACCGAGGCGCGGCGCTGTCAGTGGATTGCAATGATACCCCTGCAAATCACAAATGGCCCCACCTGCCTTGGTAACCAAATGAGCCAAAGCCAAATGACGTGTCGGCAAAACGGTCTCGCACGAGACATAAGCTTGCATGGTCACGTCCACCTGACGGCGTTCTTTTAGCGTCCCGATAAGATCCTCGACGCTTGATGCCGCGCAGGTCGAAACGTACGTACTCTCAACCAAACGATTGTCGGCATACAGCAAAGCGGGCAAACCATAATCCGATCCGTCGGACGAGCCGACATGATAAAGGTCATGTTTGCTTGATGAAACCCTGTCTTTGTTGTTGCTGCCAGGCGCGGTGTAATGGCCCCCAAAAGCGCCGTTTAAAGACAAACGTTTTTTATCGACAGCGCCGTTATCAACATACAAAAACGCGCCGGATAAAGGCTGATAGCTGCAAGCGATTTTTGTCTGACCGTCTTCAATAAAGGCCAGATTCATCGCAAAAGGAAGTTTTCTGTCCACACCTTGCATAAAGCCCAAAGAACCATCGAAGGCGTCAATCAAAATGACCGTACGGTTTGGATCAAAAAGAAGCCCACCGCTGCCATCCCCAATGACGAACGGCTCATTCTTCCAAAAACCGTCAATAGGGACTTGCTTCTCATCAAGGACTTGATGCGTTGCGACGAAATCGGCATTGGGAACCAGCTCGGCAAGGCTTTCACGGACACTGTCTTCAGCCGTCGCCAAAGTCTCAAAAGCATAAGAGCGCGTACGCGCTAGCCCAGCCTTCATCGGCATTAATTGATAATTCGGCATCAGAATCTCGCGTGCCGTGCGCGATAAGATTTGGCCAAGATAATAAGGCTCAATAATCGGAAAATATTTTTTCATCAAACACCTTTACAAAAATCATTTAAAAATCGGTTGGCTCTCAAAGAAGAAAAAGGCGCGCGGCAAAATAGCCGCGCGCCGTTTTAGATCAAGCAGCCTTGGCCGCCAGTTTTCCCATCAGGTTTTCAATGGCGTCGATCGCCTTTGGCATGGCCGCGACATCGGCACCGCCAGCCTGCGCCATATCAGGACGCCCGCCGCCGCCTTTGCCACCAAGAGCTTCGGCGCCAACTTTGACAAGATCGACGGCGCTAACGCGCGACGTCAAATCATCTGTCACGGCCACAACCAGCGAGACCTTGCCGTCAAAGCTGGAAACCAAGGCGATAACGCCCGATCCCACCTGCGCCTTAAAGGCATCGGCCATCGGCTTCAGATCCTTGGCAGGCACATCGGTCAAAACGCGGCTGACAAACGACAGACCCGCGATCTGTTTGGGGGCCGCCGCGCCTGATGACGCGCCGCCAGCCAAAGCCAAATCGCGGCGCAAGTCCGTGACTTCACGCTCCAGCTTTTTACGATCATCGACCAACTGCGCGACGCGATCGGCCACTTCGGCTGTCGGGGCTTTGAGCGTATCGGCAACCGTCGCCAAACGGCTGGCTTGATCGTTGTACCACGCCAGTGCGCCTGCGCCCGTCACGCCTTCCAGACGGCGCACGCCAGCGGCGACCGCGCTATCGGACAAGATTTTGAACAAGCCAATGTCGCCCGTGCGCGCGACATGCGTGCCACCGCACAGTTCAATAGAATAAGGCGTTTTGCCGTCATCGCGCACGCCGCCCATCGATACCACGCGCACTTCGTCGCCGTATTTTTCGCCGAACAAAGCCATGGCTCCTTCTTCGACCGCTTCTTGCGGCGTCAAAAGACGTGTCACGGCTGGCGTGTTCTGACGGATCCGGTCATTGACCTCGGCCTCGATGACCGCCAATACATCGGCGGCAATCGGCGTAGGTTGGCTGATGTCAAAACGATAGCGTTCATCCGAAACCAGCGATCCTTTTTGCGTGACATGCGTGCCAAGATGCTTGCGCAGCGCGGCATGCAAAAGATGCGTCGCCGAATGGTTGGCGCGCGTCCGGCTGCGACGTTCATGATCGACATCCATCGTCACGGCATCGCCCGTTTTGATCGTACCTTTTTCGACGTGCCCCACATGCACCCAAAGGCCGCCCGCCATTTTCTGCGTATCGGTGATACGCACAACGGCTCCGTCGGCTGTCGTCATCGTGCCTTGGTCGCCAATCTGACCGCCGCTTTCCGCATAAAACGGTGTTTGGTTGACGCAAATCTGGATGTCTGAGCCTTCCTTGGCATCGGCCACACGTGCGCCGCTGCGGACCAAGGCCGTGACTTGGCCTTCGGCTTGCTCGGTCGCATAGCCCAGGAACTCGGTCCCGCCCAGTTCTTCATGCAATTCAAACCAGATTTTATCGGTGCCGACTTCGCCCGACCCTGCCCAAGATTCACGCGCGGCGGCCTTTTGCTTGGCCATCGCGGCTTCAAACCCGGTCACATCGACTTTCTGCCCACGCCCGCGCAAAACGTCTTGCGTCAGATCAAGCGGGAAGCCGAAGGTGTCATACAACTTAAAGGCAATCGCGCCATCCAAAGCCTGCGATGATGAAAGCTTGCCAGCCTCTTCGTCCAGCAAACGCAAACCGCGGTCCAACGTCTGCTTAAAGCGCGTTTCTTCAAGCTTCAGCGTTTCGGTGATCAAGGTCTCGGCCTGAACCAATTCAGGATAGGCAACGCCCATCTGCTTGACCAGTTCAGACACCAACTTATAGATCAACGGCTCTTTGGCACCCAAAAGATGCGCATGGCGCATGCCGCGACGCATGATGCGACGCAAGACATAGCCGCGCCCTTCATTGCTGGGCGTCACGCCATCGGCGATCAAGAAAGCGGTTGCGCGCAAATGGTCGGCGATCACGCGGAACGAAGGCTTTTGCACGCCTTCAGGATCGACCTTCACCAAATCGGCGGTCGCGCCGATGATGGCGCGGAACAAATCCACGTCATAGTTCGCGTACTGGCCTTGCAAAATCGCGGCGATACGCTCCAGCCCCATGCCCGTATCGATCGAAGGCTTGGGCAGATTGACTTTTTTGCCGCCCGGCAGCTCTTCAAATTGCATGAAGACCAGGTTCCAGAACTCAAGGAAACGGTCGCCGTCTTCATCGGGCGATCCCGGCGGGCCGCCTTGCAGCCTATCGCCTTGATCGATGAAGATCTCCGAGCAAGGCCCGCAAGGCCCGACATCGGCCATACGCCAATAGTTCGCGTTGGTCGTGATCTTGATGATCTTGTCGTCAGATAGGCCAGCCACTTTCTTCCAAATGGCGATGGCTTCTTCGTCTTCGTGATAAACGGTGACAAGCAACTTGTCCTTGGGCAAATCGAAATATTTCGTCACCAACGTCCAAGCAAAATTAATGGCATCGTCTTTGAAATAATCGCCGAACGAGAAATTGCCCAGCATTTCAAAAAAGGTGTGATGGCGTGCGGTGTAACCGACGTTTTCCAGATCGTTGTGCTTGCCACCTGCGCGCACGCATTTTTGGGCGGTGGTAGCTCGCTTGTACTCACGGGTCTCGGCTCCCGTGAAGACGTTTTTGAACTGCACCATCCCTGCGTTGGTAAACATCAAAGTCGGATCGTTACGCGGCACCAAAGGCGACGAGTCGATAACGGTGTGTCCCTGACTTTTGAAGAAGTTCAAATACGTCGAGCGTATATCAGCAAGTGTTTTCATTTGTAGTTCTCCGAGATAGAAACGATCATGAACATCGAGTGGCGGTTATATTTGCGAATTATCAGCGCGTTGTCCACTTGGATCTTTGACATTCTTTGTGTTTTGCCCAGTTGACGGCGGGCGTGAAGTGGGCTTTTTTGAAGCGGATCATTTTATAAGGAGATCGCTCCATGTCCCGTTTTCCCTCGCTTCACGTTCTTAACCATCCGCTGATTGCCGCCAAGCTGACCGGCATGCGCCGCAAAGAAACAAAACCGCTGGTTTTCCGCACCCTTTTACGTGAGATCACGTTTCTGATGGCCTATGAAGCCATGAAAGACTTGAAACTGACCGAGACGTTGATCGAAACGCCCGTAGCCCCGATGAAAGCCCCGACGCTCGAAGGCTTGCCACCTGTCTTGGTCCCGGTCCTGCGCGCAGGCCTTGGCATGGCCGAGCCTTTGATGGAACTTCTTCCCGCGGCGGCCATTGGCCATATTGGCGTGTACCGCGACCACGAAACAAAAGAGCCGGTGGAATATCTGGTGCGCTTGCCCGCCGACCAAGGCCAGCCCTTTGTCCTGATCGACCCCATGCTGGCAACGGGCCATTCCCTGGCCTATGCCACCGATATTTTGAACAAACACGGCATCCCCGACAGCCGCATTCGTGCCATGGTGCTTGTCGCCGCGCCCGAAGGGGTCGAAACCTATGCCAAGGCGCACCCGACAATCCCCGTTTTCGCGGCCGCTTTAGATGAAAAGCTGAACGAAAACGCCTATATCGTGCCGGGTTTGGGCGATGCGGGCGACCGGCTGTTTGGCACCTTTGCGTAAAAAACCATGGCCGAGGACCGCCTGCCAACCGAACTCACCGTGGCGGCCACCATCCGCCTTGCCGCGCAAAACGGAGTCTCGATCTTTGTGCTGCACAAAGGCGATCCGCACAGCGGCGTGATCATCGTTAAGGTTAACTTGCTGGACCGTACAGCCCATGTTCTGTCACAAATCCGCGGGGATGACGACAAGCTGGGCTGGACCTTCCCCCTCGGCCCCGATCCCCTGCCCGAGCCGGACGCCGACCGTTACATGGCCCGCCAAACTGATTTTGATCCCGATATCTGGACCCTAGAGATCGAAGATAAAGAAGGACGGCTTTGGTTTGAGGGGAAAATCTTATCGTTCCCCAGCCTCGACGACTAAAACCGCCAGAATAAGGGACGAAATTATTGTAAATAATGCGTTCGGTGTGTTATCAAATTCCAATTCACAAAGCTATTTCAAGGATTTTCAAATGCGTCCTTCATTGATTGATAAAGCTGGCTCGATTGTTTCTGGTCTCTTGAAAAAAATCGGAGCCTCCAATCAACTTATTTCAAATTGGGACCGCTATACGGCCAAAAAGCTGATCGAAGCGGATCAGAAATTGCCGGTGACCGCCGCAAGTATCAACGAATTGAGACAAATCCTAAATCGCCGCGCGGATACCGAAAGCGGCCAAGATATCCTCTTTAAACATTATGCGGACAAATACTTCGCCCCTGCGGTTGAAGCCAAAGGCATCAGTCTGATTAGTGCCTATAACCATCTGTTGCAGTTGCACCCCACCTATCGCCAAAGGTCCAAAAATTGGGCTTATCGCCAAGCCCTGTCGCAAGCGGAAAAAGGCAAAGACGCAGGCAAAGTGTTCGACGCCATTTTAAAAAGCGTACCCGAAGGCTATCGCGAAGATTATATCCAAACGATGGCTTTAAAGATGCCCCATGACGCATTTGGCGCTTGGATGCAAACGACGGAAAGCACGCAAAATCTGATTGCCGTCTCAAAAGTTGTCAAAAGAGTGCTAACGGTTGCCTCCATCGACGCCTGGTGCCTTGAAGGCCCCGATTGGGATTTACACGCCAATGCGCAAACTTTGTTACACAAGATCTTGGGTACTGATTGGCTGGGTCAAGCGACAAACACCAGTGTCGATTCCATGGAAAAGAAGGCGGTTGCGGGATTCTATGAAGACAAGTTTGTCGTTCTGTCACCCCGCTTAAGCAAAGACCTGACCAGCGTTCTGGCCTTTGCCTATGACATGGATGCCCCTAAACTTTTCTACGTGACAAGCGGCGTTATCCGCAGTCAAAAATCAATGGCACGCCTGATCTCTTTTGCCGACGAATACAATGAAGCGAAAACAGACCTTCAGGCCAAAGCCCGCTTTAAGGCCTTCGCCAAAGCTTCGCGGCGTTTGTTAACAAGACAGCGTCAATGCCGCCCCGCGTTTTTGACGGCTTTAAAAGCCAAAATGCCCCAAAACCACCCATTCCAGCGCATCCGCTCTGTCTTATGGGCCCCCACGCGGTAAAAGTTTGAAAAACAAGGCGATGAAAGAGAAAGAACCCCATAAGATTAAGCCTTTCTCTTTCAAGCCAAAGCCTTTAAACTGCCTCGCGATTCCATTAACCACCTTGGGGGAGATTTTTCCTTGACCGATACATCGTCAAACAATCCAGCCGACGTTCCGATGCCGCTGTTCTATTCGCGTCCGCGCCCGCTGGACCGCGAATCCGATGCCAACCTTTTCATCTCGCGCCCCAAGAATTTCAACTTCGCGGGTAAGACCAACGCGATCCCGCTGTTGGCTGACGAGTTCCCTATGGCTTCGGCCTATTACCCGATTGTTTTTGCCGACGGCCCGACCCCCGTTCCGGCGGCCATTGTCGGCTTGAACAACGACAAAAACCTGATGCTCGATGCCAAAGGCCAGTGGCGCGACGGGGCCTATATCCCCGCTTATGTCCGCCGCTATCCCTTCATCCTGATGGAAGAGCCGACGCAGAAACAGCTTGTCCTGTGCATGGATGAAGCCAGCGAATTGTTTGGCCCATCGGGTGATTTCAAATTGTTCGAAGACGGCAAGCCGTCCGAGTTCACGCAAGGCGCGATGGAGTTCTGCGCGGGCCTGCGTCAGCAAGGCGAAGGCACCGACGCTTTTGTCAAGGCGTTGAAGGAATACGACCTTCTGCAAAGCCACGACACCGCGATCACGTTGCCCAACGGCACGCAGATGCAGCTCAAGGGCTTTTTGATCGTCGATCCGCAAAAGTTCGACAGCCTGCCCGACAATATTTATCTGGAGTGGCGCCGCAAAGGCTGGGTTGGCCTTGTCTATGCGCACCTTCTCTCATCGCATCGCTGGCAGTATCTGGCTGGCTTGCAAAACAAGGCGTAAGCCCTGTTTAGCGTTTCAAGGGGAAAAGCATCCGCTTTTCCCCTTCTTTCATTCTACCGTTGGCATTCTATCGTTGGAGGCTCGCATGAAGATGTTCGGATGGCGTGCGTTTGTCTTGTTGATCGCTTTGGCCGCAGCCCCCGCGCAGGCCGAGGAAGCGATGCAAGGCCTGTCGCTTTACGGCGCGCCCGCCTATGCCACAGGCTTCACGCACTTTCCTTACACGAACCCCGACGCGCCCAAAGGCGGCGCGATCAAAATGGGCGCCATCGGCACCTATGACACCGTCAATCCCTTTACGCTGAAAGGTGTCGCAGCGGCGGACGCGGGCCTTGTCTTCGATACGTTGATGGATGCGTCATTGGATGAGCCGTTTAGCCAATATGGCCGCGTGGCCGAAACCGTCACGGTTGCCAAAGATAAAAGCTGGGTTTCCTATAAAATCAGACTCGAAGCGCGTTTTCACGACGGCAGCAAGATCACGCCTGACGATATCATCTTCTCATTCGAAACCTTACGCGACAAAGGCCACCCGACTTATCGCACCTATTACAAAGACGTCACGAAAGCCGAAAAAACAGGCCCGGATACCGTCAAGTTCAGCTTCAAGACAAAAGAGAACACCGAGCTTCCGCTGATCATGGGCCAACTCCCCGTTCTTGAGAAAAAGTTCTGGGCCGGTAAAGATTTTGCCGCCACAACGCTTGAGCCGATTGCCGCCAGCGGCCCCTATGAAATCGCAAACATCGCGCCGGGGCGCAGCATCACCTATCGCCGCGTTAAAAATTGGTGGGGCGCGAATATGCCCTTTGCCAAAGGGCGCTATAATTTTGACGACATAACCTATGACTATTATCGCGATGTCACCGTCGCGCTTGAAGCCTTCTTTGCGGGACGCTACGACTTCCGGCTTGAAAACGTCTCAAAATACTGGGCGACGGCCTATAACACCCCCGCCGTCAAAAAAGGCCAAATTATAAAGGCCGAGCTTCCCAATGCTCTGCCCGTCGGCATGCAAGGCTTTATCTTCAACTTGCGCCGTCCTCTTTTCAAGGATGTGCGCGTGCGTCAAGCGCTGGACTTGGCTTTTGACTTTGCTTGGTCGAACAAAACGGTCGCTTATGGCGCGTATAAACGCACCGCAAGCTATTTCGAGAATTCCGAGCTTGCCGCCAAAGGTCTGCCAAGCCCCGATGAGATCGCCTTGCTCGCGCCCTACCGCAGCCAGATCCCTGCCAGCGTCTTCACGACAGCTTATGAAAATCCGCAAACGGATGGCTCGGGCGACAATCGCGCGAACCTCATGAAAGCGGCTGAGCTTTTAAAAGAAGCAGGCTGGACGCTGAAAGACGGCAAGCTGATAGACGCCGCGGGCAAACCCTTTACGTTTGAGATTGTGGACTCGTCACCAATGTTTGAGCGTTGGGTCCAACCGTGGCTGCGCAATCTTGAAAGGCTGGGGATCCAGGCGACGCTGCGCAGCGTCGATACGGCGCAGTATCAAAACATGATCGACAACTTCAATTTTGACGTGACGATCCATGTCTTCCCGCAGTCCATCTCGCCCGGCAACGAACAGCGCGACTTTTGGACATCGGCCAAGGCCGACCAAGTGGGCAGCCGCAACCTGATTGGCATCAAAGATCCCGTCGTCGATGCCTTGGTTGAAAAACTGGTCCATGCGCCTGACCGCGCGGCCCTGATCACCGCTTGCCGCGCTTTAGACCGCGTGTTGCTGGCGGGGCATTATGTTATTCCGCATTGGTATAACGGCGTTTACCGCATCGCCTATTGGGATAAGTTTGGTATGCCGAAAGTTTTGCCCAAATACGGCCTCGCCATCCCCGATGCGTGGTGGGCTGACGAGGCGAAAGCCAAAAACAGCAAGTAACGCGCGCCCGTCCCCCTCATCCGTCATTCCCGCGACTTGTCGCGTCGAAGCGCGGTGCGCGTAGGCGGATGGCAGGAATCCAGTAAGCTTTGCAGCTTCGCGTATTTGCTTGAAGATTTTCAACGATGCGTCAGACAAAACGGCCCCCTGGATCCCCGCCTCCGCGGGGATGACGAAAGGGGTGGGGCTTTATTCGGCGGTATCAGCAATAATTATCGTCGTGTTTAAACGAAAACAAAAAAATAAGTAGCCATAAATCAACCGGCCTCAAAAGCGCGACTTTTCCCCACAGATGTCATTCCCGCGGAGGCGGGAATCCAGGGGGCCTTGCAACTTCGCGTATCTGCTTGAATATTTCAACGATGCGTCAGACAAAACGGCCCCCTGGATCCCCGCCTTCGCGGGGATGACGAAGAGATGGTGGACTTTATTGGGTTGTATCGGAAAGGGGCGCTGTAGCGTTTTTTTAAAACAAAAAATCGGCAGCCACAGATCAACCGGCCTCAAAGGCGCTCTTTTCTCCCCTCATCCGTCATTCCCGCGAAGGCGGGAATCTAGGGGGCTTTGCAGCTTCGCGGATCTGCTTGAATGTTTTCAACGATGCGTCAGACGAAACGGCCCCCTGGATCCCCGCCTTCGCGGGGATGACGAAGAGGGAAGCCCTTCACATGAGCTTACGCCTTCGACACAAACATCAAAAACCGCGCGACTTCGAAATAGTCGTCGGTCATGAAGCGGATGGTGTTGGGGGCAATCTGAACAGCGCCGGGGTACCACGCATATTGATACGCCAAATGCGGCTTGGCATAGGCCACTTCGACCTTAAAATGCTTCGGCAGCGGTTTATAGCATAAAGACGGATCGCGGCTGAGCGCCTCGCGGACGCCGTCACGGATCATCAGCCGCGCACGCGCAGGCGCCACACTGGTCGTCGAAGCGCCACGCCCGGTCGAAACAGCCGCGGTGCCGATAGCCGGGTGATAAGCGCGCGCCTCACGACAAACAGCCTCGTCGCCCGAGACAAAAACGACGGGCACTTTGACGTAAGCGGCCAGCGGCGCAAAATGAGAAAACTCAGAGATTGGTTGGTCGTTAACGCGCACCTCGACCATATCGGGATGCACCGTATGCGACAAAGGGCTGGCATCCGATCCGGCCCGCGCATGCCAGCCGATGAAAACAGCCGCATCAAAAGAACAGTTCAAATCTTGAATCTGCTCCATGGGCGAGCCACTCCACCCGCGGATCACGCTGACATTCGACGGCAAATCTTCCAGCAAAATATTGTCGCCGTGATTATAACCGTCGCGCAAAAGGATCTCATCGGCACCGGCATGGTTCGCGCCTTCGCAAGCGGCCAAAGCCTCTTGCGTCATCAACGCGCGCATCTGCTGATAGGCAGGATTTGAAGGCGAAACATCGCCCCAAGCATGCGCGCCCGCGATGCCTTCCATATCCAGCGAGATATAGATTTTCATCTTACGCCTTCTTTGTCAGAGCGTCATAAGCCAGCAAGCTTTCAAGCAGCGCCGGAAAATCTTTCAGCGCAATCATGTTGGGCCCATCTGAAGGCGCGTGATCGGGATCTTCATGCACTTCCAAAAAGACCGCCGCCACACCGACGGCCACTGCTGCTTTCGCCAGATAAGGCACAAAACGGCGATCACCGCCGCTTGAGGTCCCTTGGCCGCCCGGCTGCTGCACCGAATGGGTCGCATCGAAAACGATTGGATAGCCCGTCTCGGCCATAATCGGCAGGCTGCGCATGTCCGAGACCAGCGTGTTATAGCCAAAACTGACGCCGCGCTCGCACAGCATGATGTTTTCGTTGCCGGTCGAAGCCACCTTGGCGGCCACGTTTTTCATATCCCACGGCGCAAGGAACTGGCCCTTTTTGACATTGATGACTTTGCCCGTCTCGCCCGCCGCCAGCAAAAGATCGGTCTGGCGCGACAGAAAGGCCGGAATCTGCAAAACGTCAACAACTTCGGCCACGCGCTTGCACTGCTCGCGTTCGTGAATATCGGTGACGACCGGCAACCCCGTTTTCTCGCGCACTTCGGCCAAGATCGGCAACGAAGCGTCAAGCCCAAGGCCGCGCTGCGTCCCGATGGAGCTGCGATTGGCTTTGTCGAACGATGTTTTATAAATCATCCCGATCTGATATTTGGCCGCAAGCTCGGCCAAGGCCGCGCTCATCTCCAGCGCGTGCGCGCGCGATTCCAACTGGCAAGGCCCCGCCAGGATCGTCAGCTTTTTATCGTTGGCGATTTCAATCGCGCCGCCGCGCGGCAACGGGACTTTCACAACTTTATTCATGCTTTGGCTCCTTTGGCGGCGTTGTCCGCTTTTTGCCTGCGCTCAAAGCTGTAATAGCTGCAAGGAATGCTCAGCATATACAAAAAGCCCAAGACAAAGAACGTCCGCCACGTGTTGGTAATAAGGTTCGAGATCATGAAAAGAACGCCCAGCATAATGGGCACGATCCAGATCGGCGCGATGCGGCGGTTTTTCATGGCAAAGGTCGGCAAGCGGCTGACCATCAGCGCGCCGACCAGAACAAGCCAGGCTGACAAGATCGGCATGGGCAGCGTGGCCCCTTCCCCAAAAGCCAGCACAAGGATCAAAGGCATCAGCCCCAGCCCCGCGCCCGCAGGCGCGGGCACGCCGGTGAAAAAGCTTTTGGTCCAAGCGGGAACCTCGTGATCGTCAAGCATCGTGTTAAAGCGGGCCAAGCGCATCGCGTTGCAAACGGCAAAGATCAGGCAAGCCACCCAACCAAAACCCGTTAAATCGCCTTGAAAGGCCCAAAGATACATCATAAGGCCGGGCGCGACGCCAAAGCTGACGCAATCGGCCAGGCTGTCTAGCTCGGCCCCGAACTTGCTGGCGATGCCCAGCATGCGCGCCACCCGCCCGTCCAGCACGTCGAAAATGGCCGACAAAGCGATGGCCAAAACGGCTTGCTCCCACTTGTCTTGCAGCCCAAACCGGATCGCGGTCAGCCCCGAACAAAGCGACATCATCGTCAACATGTTGGGCAAAAGGCGCGTCAGCGGCAAATCCCGCATGGGACGCCGAACAGGCTGCTGGGGGGCTGGATCACTCATGTTAGCGGACCTCTCCTTTACGGGCTGGTTCTTGGCTTGTGCAGTCGGCCAGCACCGTCTCACCACCGAGCGTGCGCTGCCCCACCATAACCAAGGGCTGAATGCCTTGCGGCAAATAGACATCTGTACGGCTGCCGAAACGGATCAGCCCATAACGTTCACCTGTGCGCAGCGTGTCGCCGACTTTCGCCGTGCAAACAATGCGCCGGGCAATCAAACCCGCAATCTGAACAAAACCGACTTTTTGACCGGCGTAAGGATGATCCCCCGTCATCTCAGCGGCGATGGCGTTGCGTTCGTTATCGACGCTGGCCTTATCAAGCGAGGCATTCACAAACTTGCCGGGGCGATAGGCGACATGGGTCACCTTGCCTTCGATGGGGCAACGGTTGACGTGAACATCAAACACATTCAGGAAAATGCTGATGCGGGTCATTTCTTCGTCGCCAAGCCCCAGATCGGCGTCAGGCTTGACGGTTGCAATGGCAACCACCCGCCCGTCGGCAGGCGCGATGACAAGGCCGGGGCGCACAGGCGTCCAGCGCGGCGGGTTGCGGAAGAAATAGATGCACCACCCCAAAAGGATAAGGCCGACCAGAAAAGGTGCCGGGCCAAAGATCAGCAGAAAAAAGGCCAGCGCGGCAAATCCGGCGATAAAGGGGTATCCGGCGGGATGGAAAATAGGCTTATGGTTCATCGGTCAGATCATCCGGCGTCAAGGAAAAGCAATCAGCGATGCTCAAGGCGAGGTTTCGGCCTCATCATGCCCCGAAAGGTCGGCAGAATCAGCATCGCCCGCATCGTCTTGACGGTAGCCGAGCGCGTTGTTTTTGAAAAGCAAATAAGCCAAGCCTCTCTTAAAAATAGAAAAAACGCTTTTTTCGCCCGCAAAGGCCGCGGCCTGCTGCCCGCCAAGGCTCCACGGGCGATCCACGGGCGCGGCATGATCAAAGACAAGCCGCGGCGCGCCCGATCCTGCGTAAAAAGCGGCCGCGCCATCTTGCGTCAGCGCGACAAAATCAAGAACCTGCACGGGACTGCCTTCGGGACAAGCCCCTTCGCTTTCCGGCAAAACAATCAAAGCCGCGCCCGGCGTCGCGCAAGCCTCATCCAGCGCCGAAGGATCTTTGACCAACATAATGGTATCCTTGCCAGCCCCGCCGCGGCAAAGGCGCGCGTCGCAAGAAACGTCTGCGGCCTCGCCTTCCGCCAGATAAATGGCTTTTTCGGGCCCCTGCCCCAAAACGCGCGCCCAGTTTTGCAAAAGAAACTTATCCGGTTTATCGGGCACCCCGGCCATAACAGCGCCCGTATCCCGCCGCCACATGACAAAGTCCCCATCGGCGCTGACCAAAGCCTCGGGCCGCGCCCCAGCCAAAGTCACCCCCAGCGCAACAGCCAAAACGCCTAAACCGATCCAGCGCCGCCGCGACGGCACAAGACAAAACCAAAGCCCGCCCGCCGTAGCTACAATCAGCCAAGGCAACGTCATCACCGGCGGCAGAAAGTGAGCCCCCGGCAGCGCCGCGATCATGTGACTAAGCTTTAAAAGCCAAGTCTCACCAACCCCCAAAAGGCGCAGCACGCCCCCCGCCGCGCCCAAAGGCATCAAGGCCAGCGCCAAAAGAGCCAAAGGCATCAAAATAAAACTAGTCAAAGGCACCGCCAGCGCATTGGCGAGGGCGCTGTAAAGGCCGAGTTCCTGAAAATGATAGAGACTAAACGGCATGGTCCCAATTGTCGCGACGACAGACATAGCGGCAATCGCGCCGATGTGCCCCGCGATACGGCGCAACCATGATGGATTATCAAGGCGGGGTTGCGTCCTGCGCCGCCAATCGGCCACAGCGATCAAGGCGGCGACGGCGGCAAAAGACAACTGAAAGCCCGGTGCCAACAGCATAAAAGGCCAAAAAGCCAAAAGAACAAAAGCGGCAACGGCCAGCGAGCGCATCGAAAGGCCGATACGATCCACCATAACCCCCAGCAAACAAAGCCCAGCCATGACAAAGGCGCGCCGCGTAGGCACAGGGGCCCCCACAAGAAGCGTATAAAACCCAATAGCCAACAAGGCGGCAGCGGCGGCTATTTTTTTCGCAGGCCAGCGCAAAACCAAAGGCGGGCAAAGCGCCATCAAAAAACGCAAAACGCCAAAAACGATCCCACCGACGATCCCAATATGCAGCCCCGCAATCGCCAGTAAATGAGCCAACCCCACAGCCCGCATCGCTTCGCTAGCGCTACCCGACAAATAGCTTTTGTCCCCCGTCAGCAAAATGATGGCAAGCCCGGCGGTATCGCCTGACAACACCTGAAGGACAGAAGCGCGGATCTTGGCGCGCAAAGCCGGGAAAAAAGCATCCGAGCCAGCGGCAGGCTCGATGCTCATCTTCCCCATGATATAGCCCGTCGCGCCGATACCTTTGAAATAAGCGTGCCGCCGAAAATCAAACCCGCCCGGATAAAGCGGTGCTGATAAAGGCATCAGCCGCGCCGATGCCGTCAAATGCGCCCCCCGCGTTATGGCCGGGCTTTCCGGTTTGATCAGCCGCGCGCCCAAAGTCAGATGGATGCGCCGCGGCGTCTGCTCTTTGGGCAGGCCTTCAATCGATAAATCACTTAAAAGAAGACGCAAAGCGCCCGTCTCTTTCGGCTCAATCTCCTCGACGATTCCCGCGACACGGACAGGCCCCTTGGGATCGTCCAACATGGGCGTCCCAAACAACAAAGCGCTGAAAGCGGCCAAAACGAAGCCTCCAGCCAGACAAGCGGCAAAAGGCGCACGCCGCACCAACAGCCCGCCCGCAAGGGCAAGACAAAGGCAAGCCCCGCTTGACGGCTCAAAAGGAAGCAGAAAATAAAGCCCAACCCCCAGCCCCCAAAAGACGGGGAGCCACACGAACGGTATGTTTTCAATCGTAATTTTCATGCGTTTGACCGACCCAAAGAACAAACTCTTGAACAAGACAGAAAAAGCATACGCGCGCGTGATCGTTAAATCCCTTTTAACCATAGTCTCCTTAGCATGTCATCGGTCAATGGTAATGAAGGCTCTTTCGTTCCTTTGGGCCGTCGTGTTTTGAACCTTATTAATCCTTATGGTCTCCATGGAACCCTCTGTCGCTTCACCAATATTTGATGCCGCGTTTAATGCGCAAGCTCAGCCGCCGTCGTCCTTTCAGACGCTTATGTCCAATACGGACGCCTTTTTGCGCAAAATCAAGGTCCCCAACACAGACAACATTCAATTCACGCTGGATGGCGTATTGTTTCAAATTTCGCATATAACTGACGATCAAGGAAAATCTCATTTAACAATATGGTCTATCTTGGGCTATTTGCCTTTTTCTGTCGTCTCACAACAAAAAAGGCATATTTTAATCGATATATTGAACTGTACGCGAGACCTGCCAACGCTAAAGTTCGGCGTCGATAACCAAAACAGGATTATTGTCACGGCAACCTACCCCGTTGTTGCTACAGATCCGATGGCTTTTTTCTTTATGCCCGTGATGACCTTTCTCAAAGCCAGTTTGCCTTACATTAACTTGATCGGTCAGGCCTTATAGTTTTTCCTTTTTCTTTGCCTGTTTTTCAGCCTATACAGGGGCGTGTGATGACACCGATCTCTTTAAAACCAGAAAACAATATAGAAAAAGAACAGGATATGCCTTTGTCTCTTCAATCCGTTTGCGTCTATTGCGGTTCCTCTAACCATGTTGACGATTCCTATAAGCACGCGGCGACGGCTGTCGGCACGGCTTTGGCCGAGCATAAACTTCGCGTTATCTACGGCGGCGGGCATGTTGGCCTGATGGGAAAACTGGCCGATGCGGTTTTAGCGGCACAAGGCGAAGTCGTCGGAATCATTCCCGACCATATTTGTGCGCATGAAGTCCAGCACCCCGGTTTGACCGAGTTGATCGTCGTTGACAGTATGCACACGCGCAAAAAGATGATGGCGGATAAATCCGATGCCTTTGTCGTTCTTCCGGGCGGATTCGGAACATTGGACGAAGCTTTCGAGATTTTAACCTGGAAGCAATTGGGCCTGCACAGCAAGCCCGTTGTTTTATACAATGTCGGCGGTTATTGGGACCCTTTGATTGCGCTGATCGACAGCATGGTCAAAGAGCATTTTGCCCCGTCGGAAGATAATACGATGTTCACAAACGTGGACACGCCGGAAGCCATGATCGCGGCCTTGGAAGCCCCCCACAACATCACGTTCGATCCCGAGCGCAAATGGGCCTAAGCGACTGAAAAAATAATATAATATTATCCTTTCCCTTTTAACGCGCGCCACAATCCTTGGCGCGCGTTTTTATTGAAAACAACTCTTTAGTTTCACAACATCCCCCTATATTAAAGCCCATCTTCTTCATTGTTTAAGGGCATTCCATGTCGATCCGTAATATCCTCCTTTACACTGTGGGCACTGTGCTTGGCATTGGCGCGGCTTTTCAAGTCGCTTCGCTGACCGCGACACTCCCCGAAGGCCAATTGAAGCTAACAAAGGCCCCCCAACCCAACGGCAGCACTTATTGGGTCCTCAGCCAGATTCATAATGGCAAACCCACCTACAAAGGCAAAATGATGGTCGATTGTAAGGGGGGATTTACTTATCTGTACCCCCCAACCCAACCGACAGACCGCACGGATCGCGGCATGCCGGTGCGCACCCAGGAATATATCGTAAGTCAGGCTGGCAAAGCACAGAGGGTGTGGCTTGATGTCATTGAAGCCGAAGGCGATGACGACATATCGCTGCAAGATCCGGCTGAAAATCCCAAGGCGAATATCGTGGACTTTGGCACCGACCTCGCCGTCGAGCCCATCAATATCACCCCCATGTGCGGCGCCAATAGGCAGCAGGTTGAAACGGCCGTTTTACAAGTCATGACCGAACGGCTGGGCGTCAGCTCGCCCTTGCCCACCATTCACAACACAATGACTCTTCAGGAACAGGCACTGACCCCGCGCGGCCGTGAAATCGCTGATTTGTACAAACTAGGCGCTTCGAACGATATCGCAATCGTTCAAATGAAGCCGACGGACGAAAGCGGCACTTATGATTTCATAAGTCTTGACGGGAAAAAGCTGCTTTCCTTCAGTGCGGCCCCAGGCCTTCGCGAAACTGAAATCAAAGAAAGGCTGGCGTCAAACTTTACGGCGCCGCAAAACAAGGCTGTCGCCTATCTTCAAGAGAAAGACGGGAAGTTGGCGCTGACCTATGTCTTGTCGAACGGCGAGACCATTGGCAATTTTGATTCGATCCACTGCCCCGGTGGCGCGGGTTATGGCGCGATCACAAAATCTGGTGCGCTGGGCCCCTGGAAGCAGCGTATAGGTGATCCCAATGCTTTGCCTTGGTGCGAAGCAAACTCCAGCATGATCAACCGCCGAACCGTCCAAGCCATCGGAGCGAAAATGGTGCAGCAGCTCAGCCAAAATGGAAAGACATTAGGGTTGGGAACAAAATAAGCCCCCCTTCAAAACAAAGGGCGGCGCTTTTGCCGCCCTTTTGCTTGCCCGCAACATCAGGCTGTAAGGGCCAAAGCGCCCAGAAAATCTTTTGTCTCCATCACGCGCGCAAAACCAGCCCCCAGCGATGCGCCGACCGTTTGCTTGATTTGCTCTTGCGTCACGGTGGGGCCCAAATCGGGGCAGCCCGTCGCATCCATGACAAAATCGACATAATAGTCCAGATCATGTCCATGCCGCGCGGTTGTTTCGCAACAGAAGTTTGTCATAAAGCCTGTGATCACAATCCGGTTGACCCCACGGGCTTCCAGAAGTTCTTGCAAAACCGTTCCCATAAAGGCGGAATAGCGGTGTTTATAAATTGAGATCCCGCTGGAAGAAACCAACAAGCCCGGCGCATCTTTGATAAAGGGCGTTCCTTCTAAAAACCCGGGCTCGGGCGGCAACCCGGCAAAATCAAACATGCGCCCCCAATCGCTTCCATCGGCTTTGTGCGTATGGCGAACATAGAAAATGGGCAGGCCTTGATCCTCGAACGCGCGCACAAGACTATTGATCTTCTCGACAGCCTTTTCCCATCCCTGCACATAAAGAGGCGAACCCGGTGTCGTATAAACTTGCTGCGCGTCGATCACGAGTAAAGCTTGGGTCATGGGATATCCTTGCCGTTATGAAAGGGAGTGCCAAGAAAGCCTAGACGCGCCGTCAATAAATGAAAAGCCTTGTTATGCAACTAAATTAACTATCTTTGATGTGATAAAATCCTAACCACAATTTTCCAGATCTATTGAAAGAGACATGATGTTCCAGAAATCCGATATGGCGTTTTCTTTTGTTGGTGCCCGCCGTCATCTTTTAAGCGATGAATGTTTTCAAACGCTAGAAACCGAGTATAAAGCCGCCAAAGAACTGGGCGTAACGGCCTTTGTGGATAGTCTTTTGAAAAGTCTGCCAGAAGCGCGGCTCGATCTTTCGCATGGGGTGGGGCCTCAAACTTATCTGACTTTTTATGTGTTCATTCCAGGAAAACGGCAACAGCCTTCTTTACTCTCGCCAGAGATGAGAGAGGATCCTTTTTTTGACGCCCACCCGACCCTTTTAGATGATTTCGAAAATTGTTCGATGTGCAATGGTCGCACTTTGTTTGCCATGCATGTTCTGCCCGAAGGCGAAGTCCGCGATGATGAAGCCAGCATGATGAAGCTGATGATGACGGGCCCCTTTCGCCGTATTTCTAAGATGTTGACCACGGGCAAAGCGCACAAAGAAAAATGTCACCAACAAATGCGTTACGTCGCAACGACAACGGCGCAGCGCCTGATTTTTGAAGGATCAGCGACCAAAGAGCAGGCCCAACAGGCGCTCACCGCAGCCGGTATTGATGAAAAGCTGCGCGACAAGCCGAGCTTTCCGCAAATGCTGGCAGCCATCAACTTCGTCGGCATCGGTCGTCGCGGTGCTATGCTGGTTTATTAAAAGGTGAAGACGGAATCAAACCGATCCTTAAGACCGGACGCGCAACGCTGGATTACTTTTTTCTAGAAACAAAGGCATCTCTACCATGCGGCCGAAGGCGATAATCCTCGGCCATGCTCATCAGCGTTTTCATTTCCTCGCGGTTACCAAAAGTGTAATGCTCCAAGAAAGTTTCTTTGTCGATGAAAACGCTTTTTGTCTCCTGAAACGTGTGCCTTTCCTGACTTAGGACAAAGGCTGTCATCACCAATTCGTACGAGACCTCCGCAAGAAGCTCCTCTTGGGTTGAAAGAATGGCGGCGATTGTCACCGCGTCAAGGACAACGCCTGCTTGATCGCGCGCTTCGCGCCGCACTGTGTCTTCTAGTGTGTCGTCATCCCATTCGCGCGCCCCACGCAAAATATCGAAGGCTTCGCCTTTTTGAACGACAAGGATTTTCTGACCGTCATCGCTAAAAAGGATAAGATTGACGGACGCTGCACGATCCCAAGCGAAGGTAAAAAGAGGTGGGTGGATGTTATGAACGGCGTGTTGGTTTTTCATCATATTCATCCGAACTTAATTGACAAGTTTATCCCTTTGCAAACTGACAAGGTACTCAATAGCGTCTGCATACGCGCGCGAAGGCGTCTCTTTGATGTCTGTTACCCTGTATGGAGCCATCATCACAGCCCCCACCGTTTTCGCGCCGCCCCCTTGCGTAGAGCCGACAGAAGCAATCATGCTGCACACGGCTTTCAGTTCATTTTCAGGAAGTCGTTTGTCGCATTCGTTGAGCAGAGACATAAGGCCAGAAATCAAAAGGCGAAGATCGCTGGAAGAAAAGTTTTCTCCCTTTACAGCATCGACAAAAAGCTCAACTGGGCTTGTATAGGATTTAGATTTAGTCATGCCGGGTCCTTTGCTCCTAAGCCGCAATCACGGTGGAGGAATCCGTTGCGCGAATAAAAAAGGCCCAACGCTCTTCAAGGCTCATCATGCAGGCGTGGTGAATGAGATAGTGACGCTCCCAATTTTCAAGCATGTCCCACAGAAAGTTTTCGCCGAGACGCTGACAAGCTGTTTCAAAAGTCGTCATTTTACCCCTCCCCTTTTGAAAATCGTTATTTTCCCCCACCCTTTTATCTTGATATCGTAACGATGAAATGAGGGGAAAGCAATGCTTTTAGCCATCATTATGATAGTTATAACATAACATTATGTTGGTTATGCAGTTTTCTATTATTTCCAATTGGTTAGCCGATTCATTCGCTTAAACTTAATCATAAACCTACCGAATTTCAGCCAATCGATACCCATTATTGGTATTTTTGCTTTCATTGAACTTTCATAAAGCGCATGATATATTAGGTTTGTGATAACAAAATGTGCGGTATTATCATGCTAACAGGCAAACAGATCAGAGCGGCGCGTGTTCTTCTCGGATGGGATGCCTCTATACTCGCTGAACGCGTCGAATACAGGCGCGAGACGATCATCGCCATCGAACGCGGTGACACGCAGCCCCGCCCCTCTACAATGAAAAAAATAACGCAGGTTTTAAACGATGCGGGCATTGAGTTTTTAGAAAACTCTGGCGTTCGCTTTAAATTAAAAAACTTTGGTGCTCTTGAAGGGTTTGCTGGTTTTCAAAAATTCAACGACATGCTTTACGAACATGTTCATGCAAATGGCGGCGGAATCTGCATCAGCGGCGTCGATGAACGGCAG
The DNA here is from genome assembly GCA_964390005.1 of uncultured Rhodospirillaceae bacterium. Taxonomy (GTDB): domain Bacteria; phylum Pseudomonadota; class Alphaproteobacteria; order UBA9219; family UBA9219; genus CAYMGM01. Next base: position 467,910 of record CAYMGM010000001.1, read on the forward strand.
TTTATTAAGTTTCGTCCGGCGGGTGACAGCCATAGAATCCGCATGACTGAAATCGCGAAACAGCGCCCAGATTTCGAGATGAGAATTCTTGTCAAGGAAGGGGACTATAATTTTACCGCATCAAAGTATGCAACGTACCGCTGGTCGCCAAAGGAATACTTTTCGCCTGTCCCCTTCTATGTTTTTGGGGATACCTTAGCTCTTATCACGTTTGAAAATGATCCGGCACCCTTGATCCTCCTCGTTCAATCGGGCCCCTTTGCGGAAGCCTATCGTCAAGCGTTCAACTTTGCTTGGGCTAACGCGAAGGAACCGCCCCCACAAGAGGCAAAAGAGAAAAAAGTCGCCAAGAATAAGAAGGCGAAATCATGAATTTCTTACAGGACTCAATCGACCTGTTCAAAGGTCGCAAAGCCTCCCATATGGGTGCGCACCAATATGTCCCGCATGCAGGGAAAAGAAATGGCAAGCCGACGTCAGGGGATAAGCTTTGGGCTGAAACCGAAGCACAACACAATATTTCGGCCAAAGCTATGTTTAATGAGGAAACCGTTTTGCTTCGGCAAGCGGCCTCAGAAATTCATCATTTTCTTCCGCAAGGCCTTCCGGTTGTTGATTTAGGGCCAGGAACAGTACAAGCCTTCAAAAACAAGGTGCTTCCACTGATACAAGCCCTTCAGAGCGAGCAATATATCCCGGTTGATGAATCGATTGTCTTCTTGCAAGACCTTTTTCGTATGGAAGGGATAAAGGGGCATTATTCCATCCGTCCCCTCATAGATAATTTCTTCGAAAATGAAAGCCCTTATCATGAAGGTTCGGCGCTTGTTTGTTCTTTTGGCTCGACAATCAGCAATATCGAAAGTCCCATCGGGGATGAACTTCCCGAAGAATCTCTTATCCAAGGGCTTTATCGTTTAGCGTTAGCAGCAAGCGACGGTGCTCTTTTGGTTGCCTTCGACAGCAATCAGAACGGAGAAGCCATTCAAGAATATTACCGGCTTCATGCTTTATTTCAGCTCAACATCTTTGACCGGATGGCCGTCGACCTGCCCATGAAGGATTTTGATCCCTTAGCGTTCGATTATGAGCCTGTATGGATTCCGTCGTCCGGTCAGTTGGCACACACAGCCATCGTAACAAGGGATATCGCTTTTGAAATTGATGGACAGCCCATCACCTTAACAAAAGGGCAGAAATTACATCTCAAAAATTCCTACAAATTCACGCCCACCTTTTTCGAGAAAGCCTGCCACGCCCTGCAACTCGATATTCTGCGCGTCTGGGGGGATTCCTCAAATTCAAAAGTCTATCTTCTCAAGCTGCCACCTTATGCCGCAAGCCTGACGATAGCGCACCAATTCCACCACCAGCACGAAACACGCGCTGTGGCATAACAATACCCAAAAGGTGGAAAGCAGATCGGGCGGAGGCCCTTGTTCTTGAAAAAAATGGTGCCTGGGGACGGAATCGAACCGCCGACACGGGGATTTTCAGTCCCCTGCTCTACCGACTGAGCTACCCAGGCATCCAAGATGGCACCGTACGCGCCAAAGAAGACCCGCTTATAAACATATTAAGAGCCCATGACAAGGGACCTTTGTACCTCTTTTCGATCTTTTTTCGTCCTGGAAAGTCAAAGAGATTAACCATTGGACCTTTTCTCGCTTTTCGCGCATAGAAAACACCATGAACACATCCGCGCCGCCACCTTTAACCGCTCCAGCCATCGAAGTTGTCAATCTTTGCAAAAACTTCGGGGATATCAGCGCCGTCGATAACATCAGCTTTTCCGTCATCCCCGGAAGCATCACGGCGCTTTTAGGCGGCAATGGCGCGGGCAAAACAACGACCATTTCTATGCTACTGGGCATTTTGGGCCCCAGCTCTGGCGTCATCAAGGTTCTGGGACAGGACATGACCCAAAATCGATTTGCCGTCTTGCCTTTTATGAACCTGTCCTCGCCTTACGTCGATCTGCCGGGACGGTTGACGATCCGCCAGAACTTAACGGTTTATGGCAATATGTACGGCCTGCCCGACCTCAAAAAGCGCATCAATCAGTTGGCTGATCTGCTTCAGATTAAAGACTTGCTTGATCGTCATCTTTCAAGCCTGTCGGCGGGGCAAAAAACGCGCGCTGCGCTGGCCAAGTCGCTCTTGAACACGCCGCGCCTTCTGCTGTTGGATGAGCCAACGGCGTCATTAGATCCCGACACCGCGGATTGGGTCCGGTCGCTTTTGCTGGATTATCGCCGCGAGACAGGCGCGACGCTTTTTATGGCTTCGCACAACATGTACGAAGTCGAACGTATGGCCGATGACGTTATCATGATGCGCGCGGGGCAAATCGTCGATCGAGGCTCGCCCGCCCATCTGATCGAATCTTATGAACGCGACAATCTCGAAGAGGTCTTCCTTGACATCGCCCGCGCCCCTAACCTTTCCGCCTGACGCGCCTTTGCGCAGCGGCCTTTCACGTCGTCTGTGGTCGATGATCCAGCGGCACACGTTCCTGTTGATTGGGTCGTGGCCGCGTTTGATCGACATCATGTACTGGCCGACGTTGAACATGCTTGTCTGGGGGTTTTTGAACTTTTATCTCAGCAAACAATCATCAGGCATTGGTATGGTGGCCGGGGTCATTCTGGGTGGCGCCATGCTGTGGGATATTATGGTCCGGTGTCAGCTCAGTCTGTTTCAATCCTTTATGGAGGAGCTTTGGTCGCGCAATTTTGGCCATGTTTTCATCAGCCCCATGCGCCCCGCCGAATACGCGCTTAGCCTTATCATCATCAGCATGCTTCGCATCGTCATTGCGATGACGCCCTGCCTTTTCTTCGCTCAGCTTATTTTCGATTTTTGGCTGCCTGGCCTTGGTTTACCGGCCTTGGGCTTTGCGATGAGCTTGGCCATGTCGGGCTGGTGGGCCGGGCTTTTATTGATCTGCCTTTTGTTCCATTTTGGCTATGCTGCCGAATGGCTGGCTTGGATGGCCATGTTTGTTCTGTCGCCCATCGTCGGGGTTTATTACCCGGTGACCGTCTTGCCAAACTGGCTTCAGCATGTCGCGTGGTGTTTACCGCCGACTTATGTCTTCGAAGGCCTGCGCGCGTTGATGAACGATCATGTTTTCCGCGCCGACAGCCTTGTCCAATCTTTTGCCCTTAATCTTTTGTACCTAGCGGTAAGCTTTATAATCTTTTTGCGGATCTTCAACCGTACGCGGCGCGGCAAAGGCCTTCTTCAGGTTTATGAATAAACTTCGAGCGAATCGGCAAGCGGCGATTGCGTCACAGGGGTCGGATCGGTTATAAGAAGAGCATGATTGAGCCGATTACCCCTCCGCCTGCCCCCGAAGCGCCTCGACCGAGCGAACCAGAGCCCGCGATTACCGTGCGCCCCCCTTCACCTGAATCGCTTTGGGCCGAACTGGTTATTGCGACCAACTATCTGACGCGCCTCAATCTGCCGTTAAAGGACGAACCCAAAGCCCGGAAAATTCGCAAAGCGATGGCGTGGTTTCCCCTGATTGGTGCGGGCATTGGTCTGTTCGGTGGCGCGATTGATTGGATCATGTCGGAAATGGGTCTTTCGGCCATTGTGACCGCAACCTTTGCCGTCATCGGTATGTTGTGGGCCACGCGCGCCTTGCATGAAGAAGAATTCGCCTCACTCGCCAACCAATACGGCCAAGGTTTTGATAAAGATCAAAAAATTGGCTGGCTTAAGGAAGAGCGCTCGATCCGCTATGGGACGTTGGCCGTTATTTTTGCCATCATTCTCAAGCTGGGGGCTGTCGCCAGTTTAAGCAACAATGATGTTGTTTTTCAAAGTCTTGTTGCCGCTGAGTGTTGGTCTCGCACCCTGATGGTCGTGGCCGCTGCGTGGCTGCGTCCGTTGGAAGGCGATCCGGTCGCCGATCATTTCCAACAGCCGCCTGCTTTCCGCGTCCTTTGGGCTTTGGTTCTGGGGGGCGTTGTTACCTATTCGGCGCTTGGCAGTTTTGCTGCGATGGCCATGGGGGTTGGCGCTGGAGCCGGGCTTGTTGTTTTATTATTGGGTGCCAATCACTTACGTGGCTATAACGGCCCGCTGCTGGGAACGCTTCAACAAGTCGTTGAATTGTCTATCCTTGCCTTGATTTTATCGGTACAATGACGCAAGACGGTCAAAGACTTGCCCCGATATTGACACGACCGGGCATTAGTCTTTAACCTCGTCGGCCCCCTTGAACCAAAGGTTGGAGAAAGCTGGGGCCAAAACGCGGGATTTCATCTTGCTTGGCAACTTTGTATTTTTTTCGAGGGCCTCTTCATGAAACGCACTTGGCGCTCTTCGTGGATTTTTCTTCTCGTCGCGATGCTTGCCTTGGCAAGCTGCCGCAGCGCAGGTGAGTTCGGAACCGAGCCAGAGCAACTGGTTGATCGGTCGCGCATTACCTTTCAAAGCATGATGGGTGACAGCCAATACCCGGGTCTGGTCGATCTGGCCGCGCGGGCCAAAGCCATCATTATCGTCCCCAATCTTATCAAGGCTGGCTTCTTTTTCGGCGGACGCGGCGGCAATGCCGTTATGTTGGTTCGCTCACCCGATGGCCAATGGAGCCCCCCTGCCTTTTACACAATTGGGGGCCTAAGCTTCGGCCTACAGTTTGGTGGACAATCCTCTGAAATGGTTATCACCGTGATGACGGATCGCGGCGTCAACGCCGTGATGGAGCGCCAAGTTACCTTGGGCGCCGCCGCCGGTTTATCGATTGGCGAGCTGGGCAAGGGTGTCGATGCGGCAACCGGCGTGGGTCTGAAATCTGACATGTACGCTTTCGCACGTTCGCAAGGTCTGTTTGTCGGCGTCGCTTTAGATGGATCCGTTATCGCGCCGCGCCACACTTGGAATCAGCAGCTTTATGGGGCCCAAGCCACGCCGCGCAGTATCTTGGTCGATAGATCAGCCCACACATCGGCGCCAAGCGTTGCCTCGTTGATCGCGGCGATGCCTTAAAAACGTTTTCTTTCATGAATAAAGGGGCCTTTTCTTACTGAAAAGGCCCCTTTAATTATATATTTATCTTATCTCTATAGGCTATCGGTCGAAAATTGACTGTGAGGCCCTATGAAATATTATATCGATTTCTATCGTCACGCCTTTGATTTTAAAGGACGGACGTCGCGGCGCGGCTATTGGACATTTTTCCTGTATGATTTCTTTGTCAGAGTCATCTTGATTCTTCTGGGCGTTGCCGTCCACGCTCTCCTTATTCTGTACAGCCTTTATTCGCTCATTCTGATCATTCCCACTTTTTCGCTGACAACGCGCAGGTTACATGACGTAGGCCAAAGTGGTTGGTTGCAAATCGTCCCGGCGCTGATAGGCGTCGCTGGTCTCTTTGCCGCTAAAACTTTAGATTCAGCCAGCGCCGGCATCATCGCGATCATCTTGCTTGTCCTTTGCCTTTTTTACTTGTTGTATCTGACATGCAAAAAAGGCGACATCCAAGACAATGGTTACGGCCCGCTTCCCGCCTTGATGTAACCCAGCCAAAAGCAGCCCGAGCCGAGGTCTTAAATGCCAGATATCGACGAAATCATGGAAAACGATCAACGTGACATCGCTGCGTTGAAAAAAGACGAAGCAGCCTGTCATGCCATGCTTCAAGAAACCCGAAGTAAGGCTTGCGCTTTGGGGCCCGAGACTTGCCTCAAAAAAGGGCCGTTTCAAAAGCTCAAAAACTTTCTGGCGCAAATAGCCGGTCTGCAAGCCAAGGAAGACGATTTGTTGGGACGCATTGAATCCATTGAAAACAAACACGCTGCCCTCAAGAAAACACACCAGTTGCATCAAGCAAACAAAAGCATCTTGCTTGAGCCGCCCCCCGCCGACGAAGAAAAACCGGAAAAACGTAAAGATAAAGGCCTTTGGGGGCTTTTAGCCTTTTTGGTTTTCTTTGCCGATGAAGACAAAAAGAAAAACAACGCCGATCCAATGCCTCGTTAATCTCAAAAAGCCTTTCCCTTTTGCGCGTTTATGCCAATATGGTAAACGTAAGGCCAAGGGAGAGATTCGATGCTTTTATACCCCATTTATGACGCCCAACAGCTTTGGTTTAAGCCCTTGCATCTTGTCGCCGAAGCGACCGAGATGGCTTTGCGTCACCCTTTTTGCCCCCTATCCTATACTGAAGTCGGCAGACTAATGGCTTTGGCCGCCGAGAATTTGGGGCGACGCGTCCCCCTCCGTCGCAGCCGACCTGATTTCGATATAAAAGCCCTTTCCTACCGCGGCGTCCCTTTGGCAATTACTGAAGAAATTGTCGATGAAACACCGTTTTGTAAGCTTATCCATTTTCACCGGGCTTGCGAAGATCTGACCCTTGCCACGCGTCTTCAAAACGATCCCAAGGTTCTCATTGTCGCGCCTTACGACGGACATTTTGCGACTCTTTTGCGCGATATGGTCGCCGAGCTTCTGCCCGAGCATGACGTCACCATCACAGATTGGATCGATGCTAAGTTTATCCCAACGTCGGAAGGCGATTTTGGCGTTGAAGATATGATCGACCTTTTGGCCCAACAGATGCACGCGCTGGGCCCTGCTTTGCATGTCATCGCGCCCTTTGATGCTGGCGTTATGGCTTTGGCGGCGGTCGGCCTGATGGCCGATCACAAAGACCGAAACGAACCCTTAAGTTTGACACTTCTTGGCGCACCGATCAATGCGCGCGACAGCCAATCGGCTTTTGGCTATTTGGCTGAAAAAAACACGATCGATTGGTTTGCTCAAAATATGACGCAAGCCGTTCCGCTTTACTATCCGGGGGCCTTCCGCGCGGTTCATCCTTCTTTTGCCCAAGAGTCAAGTTGTGACGCGTTAGCCGCGTCCTTGACCGCCTTTTTCGGCGATGACGCGAAGGATCATTTTCAAAAATTGACGCGCGGTGTCGAGCTGACGCCGCAAGAAAAATATCGTCTTTACGAAGACTATCTATCCGTTATGGATCTTCCGGCCGCCTATTACCTGCAAACAATCGAGCGCGTTTACAAAAACTTCGATCTAGTGCGCGGCGCTTTTAAATGGCATGATCGTACAGTCAATCTTGCAAATATTGAGCGCACGGCTTTGCTGACCATCGAAGCCGAACAAGATCACGTGACACCGACCGGACAAACGACAGCCGCCCATAAACTATGCCGATCTTTACCCCCCTCTTCGCGCGGGATGCATTTAGAAATTGGCATCGGTCATTATGGGCTGATCGCCGGGCGTCAATGGCGCAACAACATTTTGCCTGTCATCGCTAGCTTCATTCAAGCCAACCAGCGCCGCTGATTTTTAGTGAACTGTCCGGGCCCCTGTTTGGGGGGGCTGGCCTTCATCGTCCTGGGGCTCGGCATGTTTCTGGCGCTGCGCAATTTCAACTGCCACATCGTCGCGCAGACGCTGATAGGCCGAAGCCACGATTTGAAGCTGTTGAACAAGAACTTGCTGTTGTTTTTGCGTCTCTAGCAGCGCCTGCCCCATCTTATCCAAGGCTGCCGCCTGTTGCCGCGACGTTTCGGTTAAAGCTTCGGCGACCTCGCGGCGCAAATGTCTGATCCGGCGCACGGCCATCAAAGTCGGCAAAGCCGAAGCAAGGACAACCAACAGCCACAGCAGCGTATCCATCGATTCTTCTGACATCTTATGTGCCTTCTCTCAATGGCAAGAAGCTCAGGATCTTTCAATTTACCCCAGTTTAAGCAAAAAATCTATATGGACAAGCGTCTTTCCCTTCAAAAGCCCAGAAGCTGTTTTATCTCTTAACCAAAGGCTTTTCTTGCTCTTTTTTTGCTAAAAGTCTAATTTTGGACATGCAAAAAATATTTTTATCCGCCCCCGTTTTTCTGGCGTTTCTTGTACTGTTTCCCTTCGCCGCGCAGGCTGGTCGCACAGGCGATATGCTTGCCGACGATGGGTGGGCTAGCTATGGCCGCCCCTGGGTGCCTAGCGATGGCGTGCACGGCAGCGATATGATCCCCAATGTTCCTAATTTATTAGACGAAAATGCCGATTTGTTCGATTCCATGCGCCCGCGCGTCTATTACAATCGCGCCGATATGCTGCCGTTACATGTGCCGACGCCAGCGGCTCCTTATACCGCCATGTTCCATCCGGGGCCCTATATGGCCAAAGGTCAAACTTTTTGATTTCAGCGCCTTTTTTGCCTGACAAAACGGCGCTGAAAGGCTATCACCTTGCCCATGACTGACAACGCGCTTTCTTCAATCGTCCGCAGCCGACGGACCTTTGCCATTATTGCTCACCCTGACGCCGGTAAAACGACGCTCACGGAAAAGCTTTTGCTGTTCGGCGGGGCCATCCAAATGGCAGGCGCCGTCAAAGCACGCGGCGAGCAACGACGCGCGCGTTCAGACTGGATGAAGGTCGAGCGTGAGCGCGGTATCTCGGTCACTGCTTCAGTCATGAGCTTTGATTATGCCGAGCGTAATTTCAATTTGGTCGATACGCCCGGCCACGAAGATTTTTCAGAAGACACCTATCGCACCCTGACCGCCGTTGACAGCGCCGTCATGGTCATCGATGCCGCGAAAGGCATTGAAAGCCAAACGCGCAAATTGTTCGAAGTTTGTCGTCTGCGCGATATCCCCATTGCGACCTTTATCAACAAAATGGACCGTGAAGCGCGCGATCCTTTCGATCTGTTAAGCGAGATCGAAGAAACGCTGGCGCTGGATGTCACGCCTGCCAGCTGGCCCATCGGCATGGGACGCGATTTCAAGGGATGCTATGATCTGATCCGCGACCGTTTGATTTTGATGGACAAAACCAAAGGCGATCGCGCGACAGAAGGCGTCGCTTGCGAAGGGTTAGAAGATCCCAAGCTTGACGCACTTCTTTCCCCCGACGAAGCGCGCAAATTACGCGAAGATGTCGAAGTCGTGCGCGGCCTTTGCAAACCTTTTGATCTTCAATCTTATCGCGAAGGCCATTTGACGCCGATTTACTTCGGCAGTGCCATCAACAATTTCGGCGTCCGCGAGCTTTTGCTGGGGCTGGCCGAATATGCCCCCTTCCCGCGGCCTCAACCTTCGGACAAGCGCGAGATCGCGCCCGACGAAGATAAAGTCACGGGCTTTGTCTTCAAGGTTCAAGCGAATATGGATCCCAATCACCGCGACCGCATCGCGTTCGTTCGGTTATGTTCAGGCCACTACCGGCGCGGCATGAAGCTGCTTCATCAACGCAGCGGCAAAATGATCGCCATCAACAATGCCGTTCTTTTCTTGGCGCGCGAGCGTGAATTGGCCGAAGACGCCTATGCGGGCGATATTATGGGCATTCCCAATCATGGCAGTTTGCGCATCGGCGACACGTTGACCGAAGGCGAAGTGCTGAACTTTACCGGCGTTCCCAGCTTTGCGCCTGAACTTTTACAGCGCGTGCATATCGACGATCCGATGAAGGTCAAGCATGTGCGCCGCGCGCTTGAGCATTTTGCCGAAGAAGGCGCGAGTCAGGTTTTCAAGCCTCTGTCAGGCGCTGAATGGGTCGTGGGCGTCGTGGGGCAATTGCAGTTTGAAATCTTGGCCGCGCGCATGGCGGCTGAATATGGCCTGCCCGCACATTTTGAGACGGCGGGGCTCGACGCCGCGCGCTGGGTTGAAGCAAGTGATCCTTTGCTTTTGAAGAAATTCGTCGAAGCCAATCGCTCGAGCATGGCCGAAGATCATGATGGCGCACTGGTCTTTTTAGCGCGCAACGCCTGGCACCTGAACCGCGCGCAAGAAGAAAACCCCGACATTCGTTTTCTGAAAACGCGCGAGCAAAGCCGCGCCGTCGCTTAAGAAACGCAAAAGCTTTCCAAAGGACGTTCGGCACGATAGCGCTGAAGTCCCCTTCGGACTTCATGCGGATCTGTGCCCAATGTCGCCTCTTCGATCGTGCCGCGAAAGAGAGGGGGGCGATCTCCCTTCAAACTTTTATTGAAAAGAAGGATAGCACGTATATTAGCAAGAACGGCGGCAAACAACTGCCCATCAAGCTTTTGACAACCCATCGCCCTTTCCCGGGAAAGGACGTATCAGCGCAAGACGCCGTCCGATAAAGTGCGTCTAAAGAAAAGGGTTTGATAGAAAATCCCTGAAACAGGCGTATGGGTTGACCCGTTTGCGGTGTTTTCATCCGATGATCTGGGGTCGTTTAGTTCGCCTTTAGATCAACACGGTCCATATTGCCCGACGGCACGTTGGCCCCCAGTGCGCGAACATCCAACCGATTGGAAGCAACGCCTTTGCCAACCAAGTAATCGCGGACAGCCAAAACACGCTGAAGCGAGATTTGACGCGCTTCACGCGGGGACGAGCCGTTATTGCCTGAGGCCGCATAACCAATCAGCGTCAAACGCGATCCCGGCTTGCGCGCCATCGCAACGGCAACCTTGTTCAAGGTTTGTTGGGAATCGCTTGTCAGCCCCGTTCTCAATTCGTCAAAAGACAATGAGGACATATCGGAGTCAAGCACCAGCGGGCTACCTGAAGAGGAAGGTTGCGGCAGCGTTTCCGGCAAGCTGGGCGTCTGAAGCCCATCTTGCAACGCAGGCGGCGGAACTTCTTTCACGTCATCCGGTAAGCTGGGCGTCGCAAGCGGAACATTGTTGGTGGTATCCAAAGAAGGATTCGCCGGGACCTGCGTTGCCGATGCTGGTGCCAAAAGCGGCGGCTGCGGCGCTTCAGGGATCGCTAGATCAGCGGCAAGCGACGGCTTGGGGGGCGTCGGCAAGGCCTTAGGCATGGCTTGCGTGCTATCCGCTTTGTCAAGCGTCCCCAGAACACCAGCTTTTTCAGATGAAAGCTTCGGAGGCTGCGGCTTTTCCTGTTCGGGACGCGCGGCGGGTACCGGCGCCTGACAGGCAACCGTTTGCCCCCCGCTTGAGCCAATGCATTGCCACATCCAGGGCCCCATACCCGAGACATCTGTAACGGCCCCAGCGGCACAACGTTCGTCTCTTGAAGGCGGTTGTGCCGAAGGACGGCCAGCGGCAGAGCCACATCGCCCATCTATTGAGGGTTTTAATTCAGACGTCGGCGCACGATGTTGTTTTAACGCAGCGCCCGACATTGTCACAGGCGCGCTACAAGAAGCCGTATCAGCGCCCATAGCCCCTTCACAAACCCAGATCCACGCCGTTCCATCAGGATTTTGCGTAATCACGCCGGGCGATCCCGTCTCGCACAAATCTTTGACAGGCGGCATAGCGGCACTTTGACCGTGCGCAAGGCCGCAGCGCCCATCGAGAGCCGAGGGTTGTTGCAAAGCCGAAGCCGCAGGCGCGACAAGTGCAGGCGCAGGCGCGGGCGCAGGCGTAGTAGGCTGGGCGGCCTCAACGGCTGGTACAGGCGCTGGCGCGACAGGCGACGCCGCCGTCTCATGATCCGATGAGGACATCGCTTGCGGCGCTGTTTCTTTTTCTTCCTGTTTTTCAGGAGCCGTCGGCTTCATAGGCGTTTCGCATGTCGCGATCTTGCCGCCCAGGTTTGCCGCACAATTCCAACGCCACGGCCCACTGCCGACAACAGCCGAAGCTTGGCCTGTCCGGCATAAATACGCCATCGGTTTTGTTTCAGCTGGGATTTCGGCGGCAAGCCCACAAGCGCCATCATTGGTTTTAACGCTTTGAGACGCTTTAATCGGCGCGGGGGCGGTTTTTTCAACAACAGGTTCGGCGACCGATTTGTCGACAGGCGGCTTTTCGGCTGCGACAGGCGCAACGGCGGCTGCCGTTTTGGGTTTGCTTTTTTCTACAGGCATAGCGACAGGTGCCGCTTTGGGCGTCGCCACAGCTTTTTTGGGTTTTTCTGCCTTGGGCTCTGACGCAGGTTTCTCAGCCGTTTTCGCCGTTGGGCCGCAGGTATTTGACAACCAAATATCGTGGACAGATCCGCCCGGACATTCGGTCTTGGTTTCGCCCGCGATTTGGCCCTGATATGTCGATGGATAACCAACTTCAGCGCAAGAACGAGTCCATGGTTTGCTTTCGGGCGTACAAGTCGGTTCTTCTGGCGTGGGTGCCGCCAATGTTTCCGATGTTTCAGCCCCCGTTGTTGTAACAGGCGCAACAGGTGCCGCCGCTGGCGCTTCGGGGAAGACCGATGTCGCATTCAAATTGCTGTGCGCCGCTCGTTTTTCCGGTGCAGCCCCATCCGCTGTCGTATCAGGCCCAGTTGTCGCAACAGCTTCATCGACTGGCGGGCCAAAAATGCTGCTTGTTCCTGTCGGTTTCGGTGCAGCCTTAACTGTTTTTTTGGCGACGGAAGAAGGTACAGACGTTTGCCCTGTCTGCGCTTTATCGTCCGTCACGGAACGAAGTTCGGGCTTCACGGGTGCCGCCACCGGTGCTGGCGATGAATCTTTGGCAAACGGCAAATCGGCAGGAAGTTGGTCTTTCTTAGAAACGGGCGCGGCGGCTGACAACGCTTCTTTATCTTCGGCCGCTTCGGGTTCTGGGGCAAGCGTGCTAGCGGCGGCTTTGACCGGAACTGGCGCAGCCAAAGGCGCTGTCGCGTGCCCTGCTGGCACGCTTAAAGATTTAGGTCCACGTCCAACCTGATAGGTGACGTTTTCATCAGCTTCCGTCGTCGGCGCTGCGGAGACGTCAGACGGCACCTTCGCTGCCGCTGTCGCGGACAGCGGAACCTGCGTAATATCTTGCGAAGCGGCATCAGTTGCCACACTGGTCGGCGCCGAGGATGATGGCACCTCGCCCCCGGCCTGTTTCAAGGCATTTTTCATACCTTGCATCAACATTAGATTAGCCGCGCTATTTTTCGACGACGGCGTGCCAAGATTTTGCGGCGCGCCCAGGCTGTTTGCTGCCGCCCCGGGTTGACCCAATTCCATGCCCGGCGATGCGACCAATCCCGGTGAACGCTTTGAAAGCGCACTGTTCGACAACGGAATTGACGAATTCATCTGAGGCGCTTGCATGTCGCCAACCGGAAGACGGCTGTTGCCCTTTGACGTTTTTTTCTTCGTCGTCGTTTGGGTGTCGTCTTGCGGCAATTTCAATTGACCGGGCTGAATGGGTTTATTCCATTCGACGCCCTCGGGCAAAACCGTGTCGACAGGCTGACCTAGACTTTGGTTGTAATAAGTCTCGACAGGCTGCACTTGCTCGGCTCGGACCGGCGACAAAGGAAAACCAGCGCAACTTAGCGCGACAAGACCGCTCGCGCACAAGCGCCAAGAAATGCGTACAGATAAAGCCATTGTTCGGCCCAAGCCCCTATCGAATCGACATTGCCATAGTTCTAGCGCCATAATTCTAGCGCCATAGTTGTAGCGCCCTTAGGCCCGCGCGTCGATAGATAATACTTTGTCCAGACCTGTCAAACGGGCAGGACAATCAATCTCTTATGCTTTCGACGGCTGTACGGCACGTAAGGACTGAACCATCTTATCGTGAATCTGAGCATTCGTCGCGATAATTGCACCAGAAGTTAAGGGATTTTGACTTTGTTGCAGCGGCGCAACAAAACCGCCAGCTTCTTTAACCATAACGACCCCAGCCGCATAGTCCCAAAGGCCCAGCCCCGATTCCCAATAAGCATCGTAACGGCCCGCCGCGACATAAGCCATATCCAGCGAAGCCGCGCCCGCGCGGCGAATGCCTGCGACTTGTGGCATAATGGCATTCACTTCTTTCATGACCAATGGGGCGTCCTTGGGCGAACCCTTCCAAGGCAAACCCGTCGCGACCAAACAATCGCTCATCTCTGTGCGTGCCGAGACGCGCAGACGCTGATTGTTTAAAAAGGCACCAGCCCCCTTCTCGGCCCAAAACATCTCGTCCGTAATGGGGTTATAGATCAATCCCGCGATGACCTCGCCTTCGCGCATCGCGGCGATCGAAATGGCCCAATGTGGCACGCCGTGCAAAAAGTTCGTCGTCCCATCAAGCGGATCGACGATCCACTTTTCGGCCCGGTCCGAGCTGTCTGCCGCGCCGTCATTCTCTTCCATGATAAAGCCAAAGGCCGGACGCGCTTTGGCCAATTCCTCACGCAAAATCTTTTGTGCCTGAAAATCCGCCGTGCTGACAAAATCCGCAGGCCCTTTGCGCGAAATCTGAAGGTGTTCAACCTCGCCAAAATCGCGGCGCAACCCTTTACCGGCCTTTTCGGCAGCACGCGCCATCACATTGATCAAGGCGGGACGAACGATCATGGAAAGAAACTCCCTGTTACCTTAGTCTTTGGCGCGTTCGATATAAGTCCCGTCTGCCGTATTGACGACAATGCGGGTGCCGACGCTGATAAAGGGCGGAACCATGACGCGCACGCCGTTTGAAAGCTTGGCTGGTTTGTAAGACGACGATGCCGTCTGGCCTTTGACGACAGGATCGGCTTCCACGATTTCTAGCGTAACCGACGGCGGCAATTCGACCGACAGCGGTGCGCCTTCATAGGTCTGAACGTTGCAGATCATGCTTTCCTGCAAAAAAGGCGCACTATCGCCCAAAACGTCGGCGGTCACGATGTATTGCTCGAACGATTCTTGATCCATAAAAGTGTATTCGTCGCCCGACGCGTACAAATACTGCATCTCGTGGTCCATCAGCTGAACACGCTCAACCGTTTCTTGCGTGCGGAAGCGTTCGTTCGTCTTGATGCCCGTACGCACATCCTTCATTTCGATCTGGACAATGGCATTGCCTTTGCCAGGAATGATAATTTCGCTTTTAATAACGACCCACAATTTGTTGTTGTGGTCCAAAACATGTCCTTTGCGGACGGTATTCGCATCAACTTTCATCGCGTTCGCTCTTTTACGTGAAAATGGCTTGGGAAGCCCCGTTGTTAAGCCATAGCCTTTGCTAGTTCAAGGTTTTTCTTGGCAAGAGATCGACGCGCTTTCTGGTTTTCGCTGAAACGGCGATAAAATCGTCTTTTTCCTAAACATATTCAGCCTTTCCTGGACCTCAATACAGAATCGCCCCTCAACTGCAACCTGTGGTTGTTTTTTCTTCAGAAGAATAATTAAATTTTACAATAGGCAAAACACCTTTGAAACCACTCACATATTACTTTATTGCGCCTGCTTAGCTAGTCTGTTGACAATGTTTCCTGCTTATGAGACCATCGACACTCATCGGTTAATTTTGGATTAATCTTATCCAAGCCTGTTAACTAGTCGAAAGCGAATCCCGCTTAACAAATCATCAACCATAGGTAAGGGAGGCCCTCCATGAAGACTTTTTTGATGAGTTCAGCTGCCGTCATGGCATTCTTGTTCGCCGTCGGACAAACCCCTGCGAACGCCGCCGTTCCAGGAGTCGATCTGATGGTTGCCAATCAGGATCAGTCGGCCAGCGTGGCAGATAGCTCGGTCGCCGCCGGTCAAACCGCCTCGCATGACGACCACCACTTTGGCCCCCCTGCACCTCCGGCACCTGCCGCCGCGTCGCAGACCGGCGACGTCAATTATGGAAATGCCACGTTTGGCGGTTATGGCATCTACACGCTGCAAAACAACACTGGCTATAACGATGCCGCCAACAACGGCGCACAAGTTGCGGCTCAAATCAACACGGGCGGCGCTGGCCTTGCCCTGGCCGATCAAGACCAATCGGCCAGCGTGAAAAAATCTGGCACGCTTGGCACCACCCGCACCGGCGACGTGAACTACAATTCTGGCGCTTTCAGCAGCGGCAAAATTGGCGTTTACACATTGCAGAACACGACAGGCAGCAGCGACGCCGCCAACAACGGGATGCAATTAGCCGCTCAGTTGAATGACGGGACGGCAGCTGGCATCGTCGCGACGCAATCGCAAGATGCCACGGTTTCGCACAGCGGGGCCGCCCAAGGCACACGTACGGGCGATGTCAGCTATGGCAATGGCTCGATCAGCAGCAACGGCATCTTCACGCTTCAAAACACGACGGGCGTGGATAATGCCGCTAACAACGCGACACAAATCACGGCGCAGGTCAACGACGATTCCGTCCATCTTGCTGGCGCGGTTTCTTCGCAAGACATGAACGCCACCGTCGCCAATGTCGGCACGACTGTTAACGCATCGCCCGTTTATGGCAGCCGTACAGGCAACATCAACTATGGCGCCACCTTCTCCGGCGTCGGCGTTTACACCATCAGCAACACAACGGGTGCGAACAATGCGGCGAACAACGCCACAAGCATCGCTGTTCAGCTGAACAACATGTAAGCCCACAACCGATCTCCGTCTGGCGCTTTACGGCGCCAGGCGGGAACGGTTTGAATGACTTCAAGGCGTATCAAAAACGCCAAACAATAGGGGAGGCAAACATGACTTTTCGCCATGCGGACGACATGATCAACGCCGCCAAAATATTGACTTTGTCTCTTTTGTTTTTATTAGGTCTCGCCTATCTGGCTCCGGCACAGGCCGAGACGCTGATCGCCGCCAATGCGCAAGAAATTGATCAAAGTCTCACCGCCAACGACGAAATTGTCGTCGCCGATATGTCTGATCAAGCCTTGGCCGAAAATGAAATGAGCGATACGCGCGGGGCCGCGGATTTGACGCCGCTGTCAAATCAGATGCTTGCCGCAACGACTTCGGGCAACAGTTTTAGCGTCGCTGGCGATCTGACGACGGGCTCGATCAATTTGGGCGACGCGTTGAGCGGACTTGGGTTCGGAAGCTTTGTCATGAATACCGGGAACAATACGGCGATCAACTCAGCCGTCGCGCTGAGCGTTCAGATCCTTTCCCCGTAAGTCAGGACGCGGCAGATGACAAGCGTTTTTGCCTTCTCCCCTAAAGGTTTCCCGTGGAAGCTGGCATGCTTGTTGTTTGCCTTTTTTGTTTCATTTCCCCTATCGGAAAGCTGTGCGCTTCCAGCCTCAGGTGACATTCCTGACGAAGACAATATCCTTTTTACGGACGATACGCCCCAGACCGGCGCGCCCGTGACGGTACTGAATGGCAGCGACAACACATTGCGCGTTGCCGTTCAGAGCTGGCGGGATATTCCTTTTCAAACAGTCAAACGCCAGGCTTTGGATTACAGCTGCGGCTCGGCAGCTCTAGCCACGCTACTAACTTATGGCTATGGCAAAGACACGGCTGAAAGAAACGCCTTTCAAGCGATGTTCGAGGCAGGCGACAAGGAAAAGATTCGCCACGAAGGCTTTTCGTTTTTAGATATGAGCCGCTACTTGCAAAGTCAGGGGTACAAAGCGGGCGGTTATAAAATCTCATACGCCACAATCGAAAAAAACAAGGTTCCCTTTATCGCGCTGATCAATAATGGGGGCTATAACCATTTTGTCGTCATCAAAAGTTTAATGGGCCCCTATGTTTTGGTTGGCGACCCAAGCCGCGGCAACCTTATCTACACGCGCGACGCTTTCTCTAAAATCTGGAACGGATTGGCTCTGATCATCACCAGCCAAGCCAGCAAAGGACGCGCCCTTTTTCAGGATCAGCGCGAATGGAGCTATGTCCATACGATGGCGCGTCCTCAGACCGGTCAAAGGCCTGATCTAGATTCAACGCAGCTTCCCTACCCCAATGCACAAATTGCGCCGACATGGGTTGACCCTATTCAACGCGTAACATCAGGCCTGACCAATGCTTTTGGCTCGTCGGGCTTTTTACCCTAGCGATCGGAGGGGAAAATGACAAAGCTTCTTACTTACCGTTCTGTTCGCCCTACAACCAATTCTTTGGCGCTTGCGTTAGCTTTTGCCGCTTTTTTATCCGCGCCGATGGCTTATGCTGATGAGACCGACGCGCTTGGCGCGCAAAAAGACAATCTACAAATGGCCGAGGCCGAGCTTTCGGACGAGACGATGGATGAAGCGCGTGCCGGTTTTACCGATGCTTCGGGTATGATCTATCGTTTTGCCGTCGATGTGCGCACAGAAGTCGACGGGGCCGTCACCTTTACGCGACAAATAACGCTCGCCCCGAATGCAGCGGGTCAGCTTCAAGCAACGTCTCACGTAGGAATGGACGCCTCTGGCTTGTCGCAGGGCACAACGGCAACGCTCATCAATAATGGCCAAGGCCTGCAAGTGACCTCGCCCTCGGGCACGACAACCGTTTTAAATCAAACAGCTTCCGGCGCTTTAGCAAGCGTTATTTTAAATACTGCAAACGATCAGCAAATCACGCAAACGCTTAATATCAATCTTGTTTTACAAAACATGCCAGCTATCAACATGCGCGGATTAACAAATCAAGTTACTGGATTAGCACAGGCCGGAAATATGCGCCAAATTGGCCTTGGGGGCTATTGACACAAGCAATATACAGTGGCTGAAATAGTTAAGCTTTTCTAGATTCGTTTCAGAGAAAGGGACAAAATGAAATACAATAACAAAGCTGTTCTATCTGCTTTAGCCCTTTCTTTATTTCTTGCCGCTCCGTCTTATTCCAGTGTCGCTCAAACAAACAATCCCCCTGACATGCAGCAGGTGATAGATCGCCTTAGCGCTTTGGAAAAGCTGGTCAAAACGCAACAGCAGACATTGGACGAACAAAAAAAGAAAATTGCCGTTCAAGAAAAAGAACTAAAAACCTATAAGAAAGCCGCCGCATCCGACGAAGCGCAGCCTAGCGGAAAAAAACATCGCAGCGCCCAAGCAACAGCCTCTAGCCAAGCCCCTGTAGCTGCGGCAGCGCCCCAACCACAAGCTGCGCCGGTCTCGCAGCCGTCTACAAAAACCGTGGCCTCGTCAGCCGGAACATCCATTACGGCGCCGCCTGAGACCGAAGAAAAACAACGTCCTCAAATCAATGTTCTGCCCGACGCGGGCAGCGTCCTGACGCCAAAGGGCGTTTTGATGTATGAAAACAGCTTGGAATACACCAATACGACAAACAACGTTTTCACGTTCGATGGCGTTCAAGTTTCAAGCGTCGTTTTGGTTGGTAACATCAACGCGACATCGGCACGACGTCAACTTATTCAGGACTCTTCGCGCTTTCGTATGGGCCTGACAGATCGGCTTGAAGCCGATGTGCGTGTGCCTTACGTGTATCGCAACGACCAAACAACATCGACCGTTATTGGCGGCGCATCAACCAGCAATCGTATTGAAGGCCACGATATCGGCGATATCGATATGGGGCTGGCCTATCAAATCAATCGCGGACGCGAAGGATGGCCTTTCCTTGTCGCCAATCTTCGCTATAAATCCGACACGGGCACAGGGCCTTACGATGTCACGTATGATAGCAACAACGTCGCGCTGAGCTTGCCGACGGGTACCGGTTTTCATTCGGCTGAGGCAAGCTTGACACTCATCAAGGTCACCGATCCCGCTGTGCTGTTTACCAACCTTGGCTATGTTCACAGCTTTGGCCGTGACATCGACAAAACGTTTAACACGACCCGCATTTTGGATGTCACGCCCGGCTCGGCTATCAACTTTAGCGGTGGTCTTGGCTTTTCGATCAATCAGGATACCTCCTTTACGCTAGGCTATAAGCACAGCTATGTCTTCGGCACCGAACAAACCGCCATGGACACGGGATCGGGATCTATCGTCAGAACAAAGTCAGACGACCAAAATGTCGGCGCTTTATTGATTGGTGCTAGCTATCGCGTGACGCCGAAAACAAACGTCAATTTCACGGTTGAAGTCGGCGCGACGCGCGACGCCCCCGACGTTCATGTGGGGCTACGCGTGCCGTTTGAGCTGGCTCAGTTCTATTAACAGATACGGGGTAACGGCTCGCCCGCGGGCCAATCAACCATGCGGCGGCCACCCAGCGTTGTCGTCATCTCGACAAAGCCATGAGGGTCATCCACGACCTTGCCGATGATCGCGGCTTCGGCTCCGTTGGGGTGTGCACGCATGGCGGCGAGCAAACGTTCTGCATCGGCTTCTTTGCAAAAAGCGATCAAGCGCCCTTCGCAGGCCACGTAAAGTGGATCGAGGCCCAAGATCTCGCAAGCGCCAGCGACCGCTGCACGAACGGGAATAGCTTCCTCGGCTAAGCGAATGCCGCACTGCGCGGCTTGCGCCATTTCGTTTAAGGTTGATCCCAAGCCGCCGCGCGTCGGATCGCGCATCGCGTGGATTTCCGCGCCGCTTGCCGCCATCGCCGCGATCAACCCCGCCAAGCAGGCTGTGTCAGAGACAATAGGCTCGGCAAAGGATAGATCCATACGACAGCCCATCACCGCGACGCCATGATCGCCGATTGGGCCACTGACCAAAACGGCATCGCCCGGTTTGATGTGGCGCACAGACCAATCATAAGCAGGGTTCAGCGCGCCAACGCCTGCCGTATTGATATAAAGCCCGTCGGCTTTGCCGCGTTCGACGACTTTGGTATCGCCCGTCACGATTTTGACCCTGGCCTTTTCGGCAGCTTGGGCCATGGATGAGACGATGCGAACCAGATCGGCAAACGGAAAGCCTTCTTCCAAGATAAACCCAGCCGAAAGCCATAAAGGCTGCGCGCCAGACAAAGCCACGTCATTGACCGTTCCATTCACAGCCAAATCGCCAATATCGCCGCCGGGGAAAAAGACGGGGTGGACGACAAAGCTATCGGTGCTCATCGCCAGACGTGCGGGTTTGCCGTCAATCAACGGCAGATCCATACGCGCTTGATCGTTGCCTTCGGCAAGCCACGCATTCGTAAAGGCTTTGGCAAACACGCTGTCGATCAAATCGGCCATCGCGCGTCCGCCGCTGCCGTGCGTCATATCGACGCGGCCTTTTTTTAAATCGATCATGCGGTTTCCTTTCCTTCGCCGATACGGCGACCATAACTATACCAAGCGGCGCAAGCGCCTTCGGACGAGACCATGCAAGCCCCCATTGGATTTTCTGGCGTACAGGCCGTGCCAAACAATTTGCAATCTTGTGGCGTTGCCGCGCCGCGCAAAATAAGCGGGCACTGACAGCCGGGATTTTCGCGCGCTGCCGTTTCAGGCAAATCAAAACGCCTTTCGGCGTCAAAGGAAGCATAGGCTTCTTTTAAGCGCAGCGCACTGTGCGGGATCTCGCCAAGGCCGCGCCACGCGAAACGATCGCGCGTTTCAAAAACTTGGCCCATCAGGTTTTGCGCTTTCAAATTACCGTCTTCCGTGACCGCGCGGGCGTATTCGTTTTCGACCGCGGCCCGGCCTTCGACAACTTGGCGCACCAGCATGCGAATGGCTTGCAAAACGTCCAACGGCTCAAACCCTGCAATGACGACGGGTTTGCCGTACTTGTCAGAGGCCAAACGATAAGGCCGCGTGCCGATGACCGCGCTGACATGCGACGGGCCCACAAAGCCATCCAGCGGCGGGACGCCGTCCGTTGCATGGGCCGACGCTTCTAAAAGCCAGCCCAGCGCCGCAGGCGTCAGCACGTGGTTACATAGGACGCTGAAGTTTTTCAGCCCCTCTTTTTCCGCCTCAAGCACAATTTGCGCCGTCGGCGGCGTTGTCGTTTCAAAGCCAATCGCAAAGAAAACGACTTCGCGGCCCGGATTGTCGCGCGCAATTTGCAAAACCTCGAAAGGCGCGGTGATCATGCGCACATTGGCCCCTTTGGCGCGCGCCTTTAAAAGGCTTTCGCGCCCGGTCCCCGGCACGCGCATCATATCGCCAAAGCTGCATAAAATAACCTCAGGCCGCGCCGCCAGCCGCAGCGCCAAATCCAAGCGCCCAACGGGCAACACGCACACGGGGCATCCGGGCCCATGAATCATGCGAATGCTGGGCGGCAGCAAATCCGGCAAGCCAAAACGATAGATCGCGTGCGTATGGCCGCCGCAGAACTCCATAAAACGAAAGACGCGGCCCGGCAGACGGTCGGCTTCGCGCGCGATGGCGTCAATAAGGTTCTTCGCGGCGACAGGGTCGCGAAAAGGCGTGATATAATCCATGGTTTTACCCCGCTGCGCGTTCGCGCGCGCCAGCATCGTTCATTTCTTTGAACAAGCCCAAGGTCCTTTGCGCTTCATCGGGGTCCAGACGCGACAGCGCATAACCAACATGCACAATCACATAATCCCCCGGCTTGACGCCTTCGACAAGCGACAGAGAAATCTCACGCCGCACGCCGCCGACATCGGCAATCGCGCGGTCGTCGGGCAGGCATTCAATAATCGCCGCTGGCATGGCAAGACACATGATAAACGCTCCTTTTCTTAGTCATTCGCAAGCATCAGGGCCGCCGCGTAAGCTTGCCCTAACGATAAACTCACATCCCCCGGTGACAAGCTTTCATGAAAGATCAGCTGAAGCCCTAAAGCTTGGGCTCCTTCTTTCATCGCTTGCACAAGGCGCTTATTCAAAAAGCACCCGCCCGAGGCTAAAACTTTTTCACACCCCGTTTCATCGGCCGCGCGCCGCGCCGCCGCCAAAAGACCCGCCGCCAGCGTGCCATGAAACAGATTGGCCCCTGCCACCGGATCGGCAGGATCAAGAGCGGCCAGCAAAGGTCTGAAATCCAATTGCCACGGGGCCCCTTCCTGAAAGCGCCAACCTTTAGGCAAAATGGCGGGCTCGGTCACCATGGATTCCAGCGCCATGGGCGCTTCGCCTTCAAACGCGGCGATGGGTTTGACCCCCAAAAGCCCGCAAGCCGCATCGAACAAGCGCCCGGCGCTGCTGGTCGGCGGCGCTAAAGGCTCTTTATCCATCATTTGCGCCAACAGCCCTGCCCCCGGAAACGCCGCAAAACGCGCGGGGATTTGATCACCCTGCCCCATGGCATAAAGGGCCGCCGCGCCCATGCGCCAAGGCTCACGCGCGGCGCGATCGCCGCCGGGTTGCGGCAGGGGGGACAAATGTCCCAGCCGCTTCATCCCGCGCGGATCGACCGCCAAAATCTCGCCGCCCCACGCTTTGCCATCAAGGCCCAAGCCAAATCCATCCAAGGACAGGCCGATCACGGGCGCTTCAATCCCCTTCTCGGCCATCAAGGCTGCGATGTGGGCATGGTGATGTTGGATGGGAAGGCAGCGCGCGCCCGTGCGCTGAGCCCAGCGCGTCGAAGGAAAATCAGGGTGCAGGTCATGCGCCAAAGCGGCGGGCGAAAACTCTTTGAAAAGGTGATCGGCCTCGGCTTCGAAAACGGTCACGGCTTCAACGCTATCCAGCGTGCGGCCCGTAAGGCCAAGCTGCGCCGTATCGCCTTTTATCGCGCACAGCGTGTTTTTTAAAAAAGCGCCAACACCGATGACCGTCGGCAAGGATCGCGGAAGTTGAATCTTGATCAAGCGGCTGTTCCTCGCGCCGTGTCGATCCAATCAAGCCATTCTTGAAAGCCTTCGCCCGTCGTCGTGGACAGTGTCAGAATCTGAATGGCCGGATTGACTTGCCGCGCATTGGCCAAGCAGGCTTCAAGATTAAACGGCACATAGGGGAGCAAATCGCTTTTGGTCACCAGCATCAGCCGCGCCGCGCGGAACATATCGGGATATTTCAGCGGTTTTTCTTCGCCTTCGGTCACGGATAACAACGCGACTTTGCAGGCCTCGCCCAAATCGAAAGACGCCGGGCAAATCAGATTGCCGACATTCTCGATAAACAAAACGCCGCCGTCCAACCCGCCCGCAGCCAGCGGCAAAGCGCCCAAAGCGGCTTCGACCATATGCGCATCTAAATGGCAGCCATTGCCCGTGTTGATCTGAGCCACCGGCACGCCCGTCGCGCGAATACGTTCAGCATCAATGGTTGTGCTTTGATCACCTTCGACAACGGCAGCGGGAAAAGCATGGCGATGAAGGGTTGCGGCCAGCAGCGTTGTCTTCCCGGCCCCTGGCGAAGAAACCATATTCAAAACAAGCATGCGATGGCGCAAAAAGAGCTGGCGGTTTTGATCGGCGATCTGGTTATTCGTTCCCAAGATATCTTCTTCGACTTGAATGGCACGCAAGGGCTCGGTCCCGTTATCATGGACAGCGCCAAGAGGAGAAGAAACAGAGGAAGTCATGGTCACAAGGCCTTTCAAGAAAAGGTTAACGCTATGAAAAAGAAATATTTTCCACAGCTTCATAAAACCTTTGCATTTCGCCGCGCTTTTGTCTAGTTTCCCCACCTGTCGCGCAGCGGTGCTTGTTGCCAAGCCCTTTGTTCTGTGCGGTAAATAAGGCATGCGCCCGTAGCTCAACTGGATAGAGCATCTGACTACGAATCAGAAGGCTAGGAGTTCGAATCTCTTCGGGCGCGCCACAACAAAGAACCCCCGCTAGGGGGTTTTTTGTTGTGGTGGGCTCGAAACAGCAAAGAGCGCCTTCGCGTTCGACCCAACGGTCTGGGAGACCGTTTTCACAATCTCTTCGGGCGCACAGCCGCCAAAGTTCCCCCTTGTTTTTGTTTAACAAACAGCATTCCCAACCGCTTTGGCGCCTCTAAAAACAAATAATCCGCCTTTTAAAGGATCTTTTACGTCTTTCTGATTATGATCAAACGTTGTTTTCTTCATTTATTATAGAAAAGGCTTTCTTATGCAAAGGCAAAGACACCATCATCGGCCACCAGCGCTTCATATGCCTGTTGTTGACGCAGACGAATGGGCTGAAAAGCACCGGATCGCAACGGGGAAAATTTCATTATCCGCAAGCCGAGCCTCAATGCTTGCCAGCAGCGCTTGCAGGGATCCGGGATCTTTACCTGCCTTCATGAGAGAGTTTCAGGAATTCGGCAAAAAAACATATGAATCACCGGACAGAAAAGAAGGGTTACGCCTTTTAAGGCAAGTCATTCAAAACACGCCGCCCGCGCTGCTTGCTCAGCACTTTCCAACGCTTTTAAACGCAGCCTCGAAACAAGGGGGCCTTCCTGCCGTTCAAGTTAGCTATTATGCCAATGCGCTTCGCTGTTTGATGGAGACATCACCAGAAACATTGAAATTACTCAAAACCGCAAACGGCAAGGCGGGCTCGCCACTGATGAACTTTCTCAAGAACAATGGACGCAATGAAGATGTTATAAAGATAACGCGCGCCCTGACAGAGCAAAAGATTCTGACGCCCGAAGAAAACGCGCAGGTCCGCCAGAGTTGGCAATCAGCGCGCCCGACAAGCACCGCTAAAATGAAATGAACGCTTTTGACAAAGCCCCCTTTTAAGGGGGCTTTTGTTTGGAGTGGCTTGATGTAAATCAAGCCACTAAGTTGCCTTATGCTTTTGACCTCTTACTTAATCCCCCGCTCATAGGCACATTCTTTGCATCTAATCCCTCGTGGTCTGAAAAGGGGGTCTGTGATGTCGATGTCTATCTATGCCAATGGTCTAGCTAATTATCTTTTTAATTCAAATGGTTCAGATCCTTTAACTGTTCTGGCCGAGCAAAAAAAGAACCGTGTATCCTTCGCAACGGATAGCGCGGGTAAGACAATTGTGCCGACCATGGACGCTGTTAATCGTGCCTCGAGCCCCCAAGCCAAGCTGTCTTTGGCCGGGCAAATGGCCGCTTTTATCAAAATCCAATCCAGCGCCGTCTATGAAACCGGGATCGCGAAAAGGGTGCCAACCCTGACCGCGCAAGCCGACAGCGTGATGGATGCGATTGAAACGGCTGTCTCGAAAGTCAAGACCAATGCCGGATCTACGGTGGCAAGCGGGGTTAAAGACAGTGCCTTAAAAGCCTATCAAAGCACCATCTCGACAGCCTTGGATTCATTGCACACCATCGTCAAACAGCTTTCGACGATGACCAAAAAACTTAGCAGTGACGACGCCAGCACCGTTGCAACAACCCTGAAAGACATCGACAGCCGCGCCAAAACCATCGCGACCGAGGCTGGCCTTTCGTGGACATCTGTTTATGGCAGCAGCAGTAGCACGACAACAAAAAGCTCGAAACTTGTTGATTTTTATGCCTAATCGTCGCCTTGCGTTTTCAAGCCATCTGGGCCACAGTGCGGACGCTCTAAACAGAGCCAGCACATTAAAGGAGAGATGATCATGATGCCCGATTGGCTAGGCGCGATTATTTTAGGCATTGTTGAAGGGTTGACCGAGTTTTTACCGGTATCGTCCACGGGGCATTTGCTGTTGATGGACCGTTTGCTGGACTTTCAAGGCCCTCCGGGTCATGTTTTCGATATTGTTATTCAATTTGGCGCCATTCTGGCCGTTGTTCTGGTTTATTTCCAGCGGCTTTGGAAAGTTTTGATCGACGCCCCGCATGATCTGCGCGCGCGCCGTTTTATTGGCGCTGTCTTGGTTGCCTTTTTGCCCGCTATGGTGATCGGCGCTTTTGCGCATGGCTTTATCAAAGAAGTTTTGTTTAATCCGTGGATTGTTGCTGTCGCTTTTATCGTCGGCGGTTTTGCCATTTTAGCTATCGAACGCGCGGCGAAAAATCCGTCTATTCGAGAAATCGAAGACATGCCCATGCCGACGGCATTGAAAATCGGTTTTGTTCAATGCTTGGCGATGATCCCTGGCGTCTCGCGGTCGGGCGCGACGATCATGGGATCTCTTTTGTTGGGGCTTGAGCGCAAAGTCGCTGCCGAGTTTTCTTTCTTTTTGGCGATCCCCACCATGGCGGGCGCGACCGCCTATGATCTTTATAAAAACCGCGATACGTTGACGATGGACGGAAGCGCCTTAATCGCTATCGGCTTTGTCGTTGCGTTCTTTTCGGCCTTGATCGTCGTGCGCTCGTTCGTCGGCTTTGTGGGCCGTCATGGCTTTGCGCCTTTTGCCTGGTATCGTATCGCTGCGGGCGTGATCGCTTTGATCGGTCTTGCGCTTACCTAGTGGCCGCGCAAGACCCGTTGCCAAACAACAGCGCCATCCCGCAATAAGAGCCAAAAAGCGCCGACGGATCATTTGCCGCTTTCGGGATCATTGTGAAACTGTGGCTGCGCGCCTGATCGCCAAAGGTCAGCGTCAGATAGTTTTTGAAATTGATCCCACGAGCCAAACGCGTTGCGCCTTGCGCCATTGCGCCACAGCTTTTATCCAAAAGCGGATCGACGCCCGTTCCGTCGCTTAGCAAATAAGCGACGTTTTGATCGACATAATTCAACCGCGCCGCATTGCCGCCAACATGGCGCGCATAGGGGCTGAGGTTTTCAAGCCCATAAGGATAGTTGTTGACATCCACGCAGGCTTTTTTATCGCCTTCGCCAAAGCCGCCATTGCCGCGCGGACGCGCCGATGTGACATACAGATAAGAAGAAGGATTGGCCACGACAAAGCGCACCCCAAGACGCGCTTTAGCCAAAATGGCGGGCGCTGCGCCAAAAGCAGCATAGCGTTCGACATAATCGCCGCCCATGCCATAGCCCGCGATAACGATCTGCTGCATGCTAGGAAAACGCGCTTGGTCAGCTAGATACATCAACAGCAAATCCATCGCCGTAAACGAACTAACCCCATGACCGCGCAAGGTCGTCGCTTGGGACTCGCCGCCGCTTTGCCAGCCAAAATCGCCTTGCGTCATGTTGTCGAGCCCCCATTTGGCAACCGAACGCCCCGCATCGGGCAATTGCGCGGCAAAACGCGCGACATCGACCTCAAGCGGAAATTGGGGCGCGAGCAAAATCGTATCTTCCCCCGCCGTTCCGGCCAGGTTTGTCAGCATCATCAGGCCTTTGCTGACATCGCGCGTCATATCATGAATGTAAATAACCGCACGCGTAACCTCGGGCTGCGCTTCTTCCAGCGTTTTATTGCTGGCGACGGGAAGATTTTGTGCCGCGGCTTCGCTGGGATCTTGCTCGGCGGCATCGCGCGCCATGATCGGGAAAAACTGCGTTGGCAAAGCCTCGACCGCGGGCGAAGGTCTGGCAGGAAGCGGTGCGGCCTGCGCCGCACGCGCCGCCTGCACCGATTGAGGCTGCCGCAGCGCCGGTAAAATAACGGGCGCAGGCGCATCGACAGGCAGATTGGCCATCGCATCGGTTTTCACAACCGTTTTCGCCGCTGGGATAATAACAGGGTCTGGCGCAGCCTTCGTGGGTGCCAACGCAGGTGGCGGCAAAATATCGCGGCTGGCGGGCGGATCGGTTAAGCGGACGGCGCGTTGCGGCGCTTCGGTCGGCAAAACAACCGGCGTTTTGTTATGGATGATCGGCAAACGATCGCCCGTATCTGTTGTTTGAGACGCGCCGCCTTCTTGATCGGTATCAATCAAGTTTTGCTGCACCATCGGCGCATGATAGACCCGATAGGTTGGCGTCACTTTGGGGGCATCGGGGGCTGCGGCTTCTGCCGCTGGCTTGGTGCCTTGATCGGTGCCGCGTTTGGCCGACCAGGAAGGTTTATCGGCATCGCTTGACGGCGACGGCCCCGAAGCTGCCGCTGGCGCTGTTTCAGGTGAAGGGGCAGGCATCGCCGCCGGAGACGAGGCCGGCGCTTGAACGGCTGAAGCCGAATCGTCTTTTTTCAAAATCTCTTTCGAGATGTCTTTCGAGATCTCTTTCGGCTGGGCGGCTTCTTTGCTCTTTGGACTTTGAGAAGTTTTTGTCCCAGGCGAGAGTTTATCCAGCTCAGAATCAGATGAGAAAAGATTGTCAAAAAAATCGCCAATCGTGTCTGTTGACAGGCTTTGCTCGCTTGAAGGCGGGCCATAAGACGGCAGTTTTTTCGACGACGCCCATAACGGCGCAGGCGTCATCCCGGCAGCCAAAGCCACCCCCAAGGATAAAGCGCATAAAGACGGCGCAAAACGGACTTGTCTCAAACGGCGCAACATGAATAAAGTCACCTTTCCTCTTCAGGCTTTGGTCCAAAGGCGTTATACCACCGTGCGCCTGCAAATATGAAGCCTAAGCCTTTCGCGTCAACAGGACTTTTGCCAAATGCCTGATATCAAGCGTTTACGTGTTGCCACCTTGATCGACCTGCCCCGGTCTGACCGGTCGGGCGGGCATATTCGCGGGTGGGAATTTATGGTCCGCGCCACCGAAAAAACGGGCTTACCCATTGATATAACAATGTTTACGTCGGGGACGCCACCGCATCAAGAAGAAGCGGGCCTTTACGCGCATTTTCGCCAGCTGGCCCCCGTTTTCAGCACGGCGCGGCTCAAGTTTTTGCCTTATGTCCCCGATCACACGGATTTAGCCCCCTATCACCCGACCTTGGCACGGGCTTTGGCGGACTTTGACGTGATTCACACGACCGATGGCTATTTCAATTTTTCCAAAACCGCTGAGCGCGTCGCCCGCCGTCATGGAATCGCCCTGACTACATCGCTGCACACTGACACACCTTCTTATGCGCGTGTTTTTACGCGCAAGACCCTTCATGATCTTTTGGGCGATGGCCTGTGTGCGCGTTTTTTGGACGACGGCCTGCATCTGCCCGAAAGGCAGGAAAAAAAGATGATCGCGCGTTTGGCCAGCCATCTTTCCCGGTGCAGCTATGCCTTTGCCGCGCGTGCCGAAGACCGCGCCTTTGCTGAAAACATTGTGGGAAAAGACCGCGTTTTTTCCTTGCGTCACGGCATTGACCGCACGTTGTTCGGCCCGCATCGCGCCGACCGCGCCAGCATTGAAAAAGACTATGACATTCCCGCCGGGCGCGTCATCGTTCTTTTTGTCGGCAGGCTGGATGAAGGCAAAAACATCTATACGTTGATCGCCGCGCTTGAAAAGCTGATTGCGCAAGGGTTGCCGCTGCATTTGGTCACCGCCGGCATTGGCCCCGCCGAAGCCGCCTTGAAAGAACGTTTGAAAGGTCATGTCAGCGTTCCCGGCTTTGTCCAGCCCAGCGATCTAGGCCGCCTTTATGCCAGCGCCGATATTTTGGCTTTGGTCTCTGAAGTCGAGATGCGCAGCCTTGCTGGTGGCGAAGCTGTCGTTTCGGGCCTGCCCACCTTGGTTGCCGCCAAAAGTGGCGTTTATGAGCTTTTCCATGATACCCTTGCCATGCAGCGGGTCGAAGGCGGGGCCGAGCCTTGGGCCGAGTCCTTGCGCATTCTGGCTGAAACGCCTGCCCTGCGCGATAAAATGCGCGCAGCGGCACTGGCTTATGCCGACAAGCATCTTCCCGACTGGACCAGCATTATGGCCGAAGATTTTATTCCCGTTTGGCAGCGGGCTTATGATGAAAAAGGAAAAAGGTAAGGCTCGATTAGGATGATTGGTACGCGCATTTTATTGCTGGTTCCCCACCCCGACGACGAAGTCGTGGCTGCCGCCGCGACCATTCAGCGGGCTTTGAATGCTGGAGCCAAAATTTATGCGCTTTATCTGACGCATGGGTGCGTCTCGCAAGAAACCATGTGGCCGTGGAAACGCGACAGCTATGCGCGCGTCGTTCAGCGCCGCTTAGCCGAATCCGACCGCGCCGCCGCTTATCTGGGCCTGACGCCCTTGGGCTGGCCGCGCCGCCCCGCGCGGCATCTTTGGCGCGATATCTATGCCGTTTTTGATGAAATTCGCGAAGCCATTCAGACCTATGCCATCGATCAAATCTGGGTTCCCGCTTATGAAGGCGGCAACGCCGATCATGATGCGTTGAACGCTTGCGCCTATCGGTTGGCCATGTCGGATGGGATCGATGTGCTTGAGTTCGCCGAATATAATTTCGCGGGTGGCAAGTGCAACAGCCAAAGCTTCCCCTTTACCACCGGCGATGAGCAAATCGTCGAGCTGACGATCCAAGAACGCGTCTTTAAACGCCGCGCGCTTGAGATCTATCAGTCTGAGCAGCAAAATCTAGGCTATGTCGAAACGCTTCAAGAGTGCTTTCGCCCGCTGGCCGCTTATGATTATTCCCAGCCCGCGCATAATGGCACCTTGTGGTACGCGCGCTTTCAATGGGTTCCTTTTCGCCACCCGCGCGTCGATTTCAGCAATCCCGCCGATGTCAGCCGCCAGATCGTTAGCTTTCTTCAGGCAAGCGCGCCTTCTTCTGCAGAAGCCAGCGTCCCTCCTGAATCTGCCACGCCATAAGGCCGGGGATATACAAAATCAAATCGCGGCACCGGCGCATCACGGCCAAAGCTGCCGCGATTTCCGGCGAAAAGCCCAAGAAATGCCCAAACAAAAGAAAGCCCGCTTCCTGCACGCCGATCGCGCCAGGGACCAGAAAAGCGGCGCTTCCCGTGCCTTGGATCAAGGCTTCGATAATCAAGCAAACATCCAGCGAGACGTTATGGCCAAGGAAATAAAGCGCCAGCCAAATCTCAACCGCGCCAAAAGCCCAAGACGCAAACTGCATCAAAAGGCACCACAAGGCGCGGCCTTTTCGTTTGTACATCACGCGCACGGCTTGGTCTAAACGCGCGGCGCTTCCGGCGAACTTTTTCCATTTGTCGCGCAACATCGCCGCGAACAATTTGTCCACCATGCCGAAAAAGCCAATTTTCTGCACAAAGACCAGCGCGCCGATCAAGATCAACGACAAGCCAAGGCCAATGCCCATTTGCAGCATCATGTTTTCGTCGCTGACGCGCAGCAAAAACAAAGCAACGCCCATCAAGACAAAGACAAACTGCGCAATAACGGAAAGCGTCGTTTCAACGACGGTGCAAGCGATTGCCGACGATTTGCGCATGCCATGCTTGATCATCACGCGCACCGCGACAATTTCGCCGCCAACGCGCGCCACCGGCATCAAATTGTTGATCGACGACCGCAGCCATAAAAGATACATGAAATAAAGGCGCCCCGGACGTGTGGCACGTTTTCCCTTATAATGCGTCGTCCCCGGCAACAAGGCTTGCCAGCCAAGCACGCAAAGGATCATGGCGATCAGATGAGACAGGCTGCTCCATAAAATGCCCCATCCCGCTTGCTGAAGCGCTTGATAGACTTGATCCGCGCCGCTCCACGCAATGACCGCCGTCGCCGCCGCAAGGCCAACCAGCCCCAAAAGCCCCGCAAGTTTAAACATAAGCTTTTCCTGTTTTCGTTAGAGGCATTTCAAAACTTGGTCGAGCAGCGCGCTATCGCCAACGGCAACGACATCGCCCGACGAAAAAAGGTCAAGCCCCCTGCCCTGCCAATCGGTCATGCGCCCGCCCGCGGCTTCGACCACCGGCACAAGCGCGGCAAAATCATACAATTTCAAGTCGCGTTCAACGACCAAATCGCAAAAGCCCGAAGCCACCATGGCATAACCATAAGCATCGCCGCCCGTCGCCGTGGTGCGGCACGCTTGATCAAGCCGCAAATAGGTTTGCATATATTCGGGCGTTTCCGGCGACATATCGCGCGGCAAGTGCGGCATCAAATTGGCGACCGCACGCGACAGATCGCTGCAGGGGCGCGTTTGGCAAGGTTTGCCATTCAGACGCGTCGGATAACCAATGCCGCCAACCCAGCGCTCGCCCAATATCGGCTGATCGATCACGCCTAAAACGGGCTCGCCCTGATGCAATAAAGCGATCAAGGTCGCAAAAATCGGCTTGCCCGTCGTAAACGAGCGTGTCCCGTCAATGGGGTCGAGCACCCAGATATAGTCGGCATCGATCCTTTCTTTGCCCATTTCCTCGCCCCAGATGCCGTCTTCGGGGCGCTCGGCGGCGATGATTTGACGCAGCGCCGCTTCGGTACCGCGATCAACGGCCGTGACGGGTGACGCATCGTCCTTGGCCTCGACAGCGAAGGGCGAACGAAACCCCTTGCGAACCACCGCGCCACTGGCATCGGCCATGCGGTTAACCAAAGCAATGATCTCAGGCGTACAGGTAAAAATGGACATCAAACCTCCTTGGCCCCCGGTGGGCCCTTCCCTTTCAGACGTCGCCGCCGAAGTTATCGGGTGGGGCCGGACAACGCAACTCTTAACCTTAGCCAAGATGAGCCGTGACACAGACAATGGGATCTTTTATAGATAACCATCATTTCAGTCCTTTTTTTGATTGTTTGCATGTCTATCGTTTATTTAACTTTTCCGCACGGGATCCGCAAAAACCCCCATGTGCGCCACTCTGAAAGACTTTGGTTTCCAGCCAAGATGCTGGCCATGAGTGACATCCATGTCTTCGCCGAAGATTGCCTGGCAGAGGACGCACGCAATATGATTAAATGCGTGCGCATGGAAGAGTTCATCGCCGATGGCGATTATCTCGATTTCCTGTCGAAAAACTATATATCGGCCAAAGAGCTGGGCCGTTATTTGATCCTTGAAAGCGACAACGATCAAATCAAGCTTGTCAAAACCGTTCGGGGTCTGCCGCGCCTTGGCGTCAAATCAAGACATCTTATCGGCAATCATGGCCGTGCCTTGATGGATCTTATTGGCGACGAGCATCCGAAATACGATGTCCAAATCGCCCGCGAATATATTTATGAGACCGCCCATGGCGATCTTTGCCTTTTTCTGCATGGCGATATCTTTGATACGCAAATCCGCTTTCAGACTTTGCTGGAAAAAGTCGGCACGCACGCTTTTGGCCAATTGTCAAAAACATGCCTAGCCTTGGACCGCGCCAGCAAGAACGCAACCTTCCGAACCGTTTTAAACACCATCGGGCTTAGCAAACCGTGGGAAGCCGCCCTTTTGCTTAAAAAACGTGTCGATGCGCTGACGTTTAATAAGATGATGCGTGAGCTTTCGCTGCAATATATGTTTTTGCTCAATCAGGAAATCGACAAAAAGCATAAAGAAGAAGGCCATCCCAGCGATCAACCGCCGCGTCCTATCAAATATGTCGCCTGCGGCCATTCGCACATTCCTGACCGCTATGAAGGCGATGAGCCCTATTACCAAGCGGGCCGCCTTGTGGGCCGCCGGAAGGCTTTTGGCTTTAACATGGGTTATTGGACCGGCCCCGTTAGCTGGCCAGACAATAAAGACGAGACCTGGCGCGATCATTACCCCATCCCCTGCACGGCCTTGATCGACACCTATCAACACGGCCTTGATCTGGTCCGTTATGATCCGCGCAAGAATATCGCAAGCTATCATCCGCCGCCTATGCCCAAGTCTTTCAATTGGTCGCTGAATCCTTCTTGACTTGCCCCGCGAAAAAGGCCACGAAAATCCTATGACAAAACGCATCGCTTTTCAGGGCTCTGCTGGGGCCTATTCCGATCTGGCTTGCCGCGCCGCTGCGCCGGACTATGAAACGCTTCCCTGTGATACCTTTGAAGACGTGTTTGCCGCCGTGCATAGCGGCCAAGCCGATCTGGGTATGTTGCCAATCGAAAACTCGGTCGCTGGCCGCGTCGCCGACATGCATTACCTGATCCCCAAAGGGGGCCTGCATATTATCGGCGAACATTACCAGCCTGTCGTCCATCATTTACTGGCCCTGCCCGGCACGAAACTGTCGGATATTCAATTTGCGCATAGCCATGTGCAGGCCCTGTCGCAGTGCCGTGATTGGCTGCGGGCGCGCAACATTACGCCCGTGACGCGCCCCGATACGGCGGGATCGGCTGAGGAATTGGCGCAAGCCCGGACGCCGGGCGTGGCCGCCATCGCCTCGGAACTGGCGGGTAAGATTTACGGCTTAGAAAGCCTAGCCGCCGATATTGCGGATAAAAGATACAATACGACCCGCTTTTTGATTTTATCGCCCGAGGAAAAACGTCCCGGCATTGGCGAAGGCCCCACCATGACGACGATGCTTTTCCGCGTACGCAGCGTCCCGGCGGCGCTGTACAAAGCACTGGGCGGCTTTGCCACGAACGGAATCAACATCACCAAGCTGGAAAGCTATTTGGTGGATGGGCGCTTTACGGCGGCCCAGTTTTATATCGACGTGGAAGGCCACCCGGCGGAGACCTCTTTACGTCTTGCACTTGAGGAATTGGCCTTTTTTGCGCAAGAAGTGCGGATTATGGGTGTCTATCCGGCTCACCCCTTCCGGCGGCAAGGTTAATCGGATTTAAGGGCTTGACTTCGCGAGAGGCTCCGGTTATTTCTGCCCCCCTCTTCGCAGATGTGGCAGCGTAGCTCAGCGGTAGAGCAGGGGAATCATAATCCCTTGGTCGGGGGTTCAAATCCCTCCGCTGCTACCAATTAACGAATGTCCAGCTCACACAGGCTTTATTGGCTGCCCCCCCCCCTTGCTGGTGGCCTCTATTCTCTAACACACTGACAATCATGCATTTTATTTTGCACCTCTGCTCTTATTTTCAAGAGGGTTAAATATCCATATTTTCTACATCCTTAAAGTAGTTTCTTCCTTTTAACTTTGTTATAGCTGTTTTATGAGCCAGTTATGGAAAATTGACGGATCAGAGCTGCTGCGGATTGAATATCAACCCCTGCCTCGTGAAGACCAACTTGAAGATTGGATCGCCAAAGATCCAACTATCCTTGGCCTTGAGCTTCTTATTATTGGCCGACAACTTCCTAAGTTCCGTGGCCGTCTTGACCTACTTGGAATGGATCGTGACGGCGGCCTTGTCATCATCGAGCTTAAGCGTGACAAGACCCCTAGGGATGTTGTTGCTCAGGTTCTCGAATATGCAAGCTGGATAAAAGACCTCACGACTAAAGACGTCCACGATTTAAGCAAAGATTATCTGAAGGGCACACTTCAAGAAGCCTTTAGGGAACGTTTCGACGCCTCATTGCCAGAAACGCTCAACTCAACTCACAGTATGCTTATAGTCGCGAGTGAGCTTGACGAGACCTCTAAGAGAATCGTCGAATATCTTGCTGAGGTTCATGGGGTAAATATCAATACCGCTTTCTTTAGATCATTTGCCGATAGCCAAGGCCGCTATCTCGTCGCTGATTGGCTTATGGATCAAGAGCAGGTTGTTGAAAGGGCCGAGGAGAAAAGCAAGGCACCTTGGACGGGATATTATTTTGTGAATATTGGTTATGATCCCAATGTCCGCGACTGGGATGATATGCAAAGGTTTGGTTTTGTTGCCGCCGGTTACGGAAAAAAATATTCGGGAGAACTTTTTACCCTTCAAATCGGTGATCCAATTTTTGCTTACCAAAAGAAAAGTGGTTATGTCGGATATGGTATTGTCACTTCAACACCGGTAATCGCGGAAAGTTTCCTTACAAGTGATGGGAGGCCGCTAATTGAACAAGACCTTAAAGTAAAAAATATATTCCATACCCCCGATGATCCAGAACTAGTTGACTATCTTGTCGGAGTGGACTGGAAAAAGACTTATTCCTTCAATGAAGCAAAGCGGATTGATGGCGGCTTTGCCAACCAGCATATTGTCTGTAAACTCCGTCACCCTGCAACCCTCGATTACCTAATGAAGGTTTTTGAAGTTAGGCCGGACAAATGACCCCATTCTATCTGTATAGATTGAAGATTATTCGACCAGAACAATCATCGATTTTTGATGATACCAAAACGCTTAATCGACAAATTATATACGATGCTTTTTACGAGCGGCCACATTACGAAGTAAGAAAAGGGCATACATGGAGGATCGGTAACCTAGAGGAAATTGATAAGAATAGTCTGCTTTTTGCATTAGGGCGCGAGCGCCCAGCAATTCTAGAAAGGTTTGATGAGAAAGAGGGCAATTTCCGAGAAGAAGCCCTTGAGGAAGCACCATATACGTATGGCATAATTGACCTAGAATTACAGGTTTGCGCCTTAGCGCATAGAGATAAGATTGCACAAAAAGTTTCTTCTATCGCAAACAATCTTGTACATCTTCTAAATCTTACAACTATTGCTGTTCATCGAGGTATTAGCTTTATAGCCGATGGGATCAGTGATCCTAGTGAGTTTATCGAGTATATTGAGAGGGCTTACTCCGTTCAGCAATTTGAGATGGGCTTTGGTCTCCCCAATCCATTTGATGTTGAAAAAGATTTTCACAAGCCAATGCAAAATTATTTGAGGTCGGCCACAGGAGAAAAAGGAAAGACTGTTATATCAGGGTCAAGTTTAAACGGTCATGTAATTGGGGCGCTGGCAAAATCAGCGGCAGCGACAGGAAATGATGCTTCAGCTAGATTGGTTTTAGAAAAAGGGGCCAAACCGATTTTTAAAAGACTTAGTGGAAACCCTGCAATTGTTAGAATAGAAGATCTAGACACGCTTGATAGAAAAAAAGAGCTCATAAACAGCGTAAGGGCTGCCTATCGAAACGTGAGGGGAGAGGTAACCAAGCCATGAGTTCAAGATATTGGAGATGGCTATTTCTAGGCCTTAATGGCGATTCTGGTATTTCAAAATTTTTTGATCGATGGATTTTTTTTCATCTTGCTATCGGACTTAGTCTTGCCGCGCTGGTTTCAGGCTCTCTAACAGATATCTCAAAAACTTTGATGTTACCTTTGGCAAGCATTTTCGTGGGGCTTTCTTTTGCGTGGTCTGGAAATGTACAAGCTCTCCTACAGTCTGATGAGATAGAAAAAATGATTAAGCACCACCCTGACGGTTTGGAAAATTACATATATACATTTCAAACTGCTATTTTGGTGATCTTACTGTCTCTCATTGCTTGGGGTATAGTGGGACTACATCCTACTATTGGGAATACTCCGATAAATTACGTAATTAAGTTTATGATCAAATTCTTGATGTATTCTCTTTCAAGTATAGCTCTTAGAGAGTGCTGGCAAGTTATCTCTGGTGGGCAGCTATTATTGTTAATGCGGCACATAATCAAAGAACGCGACAAAGACAGCTAAATTTCTTGTGGATAAGCCCATGATCGGGATTTAAACTGGTCCCAAGCTGGGATTTTTTAGAACGGAGCGAAAAGCGGGACAAGTCAGAATAATTGAACCAAAATAACTATTCACAATCAATATGATAGTCTTTCTATAAATACTCCTCCGCTGCTACCATGTTTAAACGTTTGATATACAAAACGAAAATGGCATGAAGGCGACCTGAAAAGGCCGTTTTTTGTGCCATCCGTCTCACAATAGCGTTACGTTCTTTATCAGGTGAAGCCATGAACGCTACGGTCCCATCTTCTTCTCAAACCAAACAACTGCCGCGCGCCGTATGGGCCTTGGGTTTTGTTAGCCTGTTTATGGACATTTCTTCGGAACTCGTTCACAGCCTGCTTCCCGTTTTTGTCGTCACGACGCTCGGCGCCTCTGTCGCAACGCTCGGCGTGCTGGAGGGGCTGGCTGAGGCAACGGCGCTTATCGTCAAAATGTTCTCCGGCGTCCTCAGCGATTGGATCGGTAAGCGCAAGATCCTCGCCGTTATCGGATACGGCCTTTCGGCGCTTACAAAGCCTTTCTTTCCTTTGGCAACCTCTGTCGAATGGGTGTTTGCGGCGCGGCTTATCGATCGCGTCGGTAAAGGCATTCGTGGCGCACCGCGCGATGCCCTGGTCGGGGAAATCGCGCCGCCAGAACTGCACGGCGCGGCCTATGGGTTGCGTCAGTCGCTTGACAATGTCGGCGCGTTCGTTGGTCCCGGTCTTGCCATCGCCCTGATGCTTCTTTGGTCGGATTCTATTCGCGCCGTTTACTGGATGGCGATCATTCCGGCCGTTTTATCCGTGTCTTTTCTTGTTTTCGGCGTACAGGAGCCAGAGCGT
This sequence comes from uncultured Rhodospirillaceae bacterium, assembly GCA_964390005.1. Classification (GTDB taxonomy): domain Bacteria; phylum Pseudomonadota; class Alphaproteobacteria; order UBA9219; family UBA9219; genus CAYMGM01. The sequence goes on from CAYMGM010000001.1 coordinate 506,267, forward strand.
AAGGCGAACGGCAAGATAGCGCGTTTTCCGATCTCTCGCGCCGAGCTGGCTCAGCTAAGCCCTGCCTTTTGGCGCGTTGTCGGCATTGGGGGCGTCTTGACGCTCGCCCGTTTTAGCGAAGCCTTTCTTGTCCTGCGCGCTCAAAACGCGGGGCTACCTCTTGCTTGGGTTCCGATGGTGATGGTCGTTATGAGCGCCGTTTATGCGCTTTCGGCCTATCCTGTCGGGGCGCTTTCGGACCGCATGAGCCGGCGTACGCTCCTTATTGTCGGAACAGGTTTTCTTGTCCTTGCCGATCTCGTCTTGGCCTTTGCCTCGACCGTTTGGTTTGTCGCGCTGGGCGTCGGCCTGTGGGGATTGCACATGGGGTTCTCGCAAGGGCTTCTGGCAGCGATGGTCGCCGACACAACGCCATCAGCGCGGCGCGGTACGGCTTTTGGCTTTTTCAATCTTGTCAGCGGCGTTGTTCTTTTAACGGCAAGCGCTCTGGCTGGAATCCTGTGGGAAGTCTATGGGCCAGAGGCAACCTTCCTTGCTGGGGCTTTGTTTGCGACGCTTGCGCTCATGTGGCTTCTTCTGTCTTCTAAACCAAGTTGAGGCCTTCTTTTTTCACTTTTTTCCTTTATTTTCTTCTTGATCTCGGTTTTTCCCATTGCTTTCATCCTGAGAAGCTTGTAATCACTGCATGAGTTTAGAAATAACTCTCGCTTCTGTCATGGCTTCTCCCAATGGGATGAGCAAGCGCAATAGAATGCGCTTAACAAGTTAATGGCTGCATTTGCCAGCTTTTTCCTGCGTTTGTCGAAGAGTTTTCTCTGTCACCCTCCAATGATGGAAGGGATGGATGGCTACGCTCATTAACCGCTCTCATCGTGAGAGCGATCATGTCAAATGAAGGACAAAGATAATGGCTACCGGTACCGTGAAGTGGTTTAATTCCCAAAAAGGTTATGGTTTTATTCAACCGACAGACGGCGGATCCGACGTTTTCGTGCATATCAGCGCCGTCGAGCGCGCCGAACTTAGCACCTTAAACGAAGGTCAGCGCGTGAATTATGAGCTTGCCACACAAAAGGGCAAAACGTCAGCGGTCGATCTGCAATTGATCGATCAAGCGGCCTAACCACCTCATTCCGAAACTTTTTTTGATCCCCGCTACGGCAACGCTGGCGGGGCCCAAAAGGCTTGTATCATGACAATGAACTTTTCTGGTTTCGGCCTTTCGCCGAAGCTTTTGCAATCGCTTGCGCGCATGCAATTTACGCAACCAACCCCTATTCAAGCAAAGGCTATCCCCTTCGCGCTTGAAGGGCGCGATATTCTGGGCTCGGCGCAAACCGGCACCGGTAAAACCGGCGCCTTTGGCATTCCTCTGATCGCCAAGTTGATGGAAAATCCCGAAGCTTCGGCTTTGGTTTTAACGCCGACGCGCGAGCTTGCGGCGCAGGTTATGGCAAGCCTGCAGCAGCTGATCCCTGTGCCTGACATCAAGACCGCCCTTCTTATCGGCGGCGAAGCTATGCCGAAACAATTTCGGCAATTGAAGCTTCACCCGCGTTTGATCGTCGGAACGCCTGGACGCATCAACGATCATTTGGCGCGCGGCAGCGTCAAACTGGGAAAGGTGCATTTTCTGGTTCTTGACGAAACCGATCGCATGCTGGATATGGGCTTTGGCATTCAAATCGATAAGATCCTTGAGCACGTGCCTCAGCAACGGCAGACTATGCTTTTCTCGGCAACCTTGCCGCAGGGCATCGTGAAGCTTTCGGGCAAGTATCTGAACAACCCTGAACGCATTAGCGTTGGATCCACCATTGCCGCGGCGCCGAATATTCGCCAAGAGCTGATCCAAACGTCGGATGGCGAAAAAGGCGCTCAGCTTTTGAAGATTCTGGCCGAGACAAACGGATCGACCATCATCTTTGTCAAAACAAAATATGGAACCGAAAAACTGGCGGATCGTTTGGCCAAGCAAAACTTTGAGGCGAGCGCCATTCATGGCGATTTGCGCCAGTCGCGTCGCGATAAAGTTATTCAGAACTTCCGCGACAAGAAGTTTCAGGTTCTGGTTGCAACGGATATCGCCGCACGCGGTCTTGACGTTCCTCACATTGAAACAGTCATCAACTATGACCTGCCGCAATGCCCCGAGGACTTTATTCACCGCATTGGCCGCACGGCACGCGCGGGATCGACCGGGCAAGCGATCAGCTTTATCACGCCTGCCGATAAGCAAAAATGGGGCGCTATTCATCGTTTGATGAACCCCGGCAAGCCGCCCGCTTTCCCCGCCGATCAACAACCGCGCCCCAATAAGGGAAAATCTAAAAAGCGGCCCTTCGGACATAAGCCCTTTTCAAAGTCGGGCCGTAGCAATAAGCCCCACGGCGAAGGCAAAAAGGCAATGGCTCACCAAGCCTAATGCGGGAAACCACCCACAAAAAAAGCGACCTGAAAAGGTCGCTTTTTTCTTTGGCGCGCAGCCTTTCGAGCCAACGCGTGACCTGCCGATACAGGACCGAGAGTCTTTTAACAATCGCTTTTCTTCATGCGCATCGCAATTTCGCTGAGCATCGCTATGACATCTTGCGAGGCTTTATCAAGTTCATCCATTTTGGCAAAAGCCTCGTTCTGACGCGCTTCAGCGTTTAATGCGATGATTTCACGCCCAAGATCATGGACCTTCTTATGGATGGGATCTAGCTGTTGAAAGGCCGAACACGTTTTCATGTGTGGGTCCGTGACTTGCTGATACCATTGCCCCAAGCGGCAGTTTAAGTGCGTCGAAACCTCATCGACCTTCATGCTACGGCGTCCGACCAAAACATCCATGATGCTGCGCTTGAAACGGATGTGATCGTTTTTGGCAACTTCGATCAAGGTTAGCGCTTCTTTGTTGATGGTCAGCGCTTCAACACGTTCGTCCATGGTTTGGCTGGACTGCACCAAAATATCGATGGCGCGTTCCAGATCTTTATAATTGCTTTGCGAAAACTGCGTCACCTTGACCGAGCTGCCCGACACTTCTGTTGTCGCCGAGGTTTGTTGCGACAGGACCGAAGCTATTTCTTGCATCTGAGCCGTCACCGTGTTGACGCGCGAGGCGATTGTTTGAAGATATGTCGTAATCCGATCGACCGCCTGCGTGCCTTCTGTCACGGCGATCTTGCTGGTTTCCATCGCCTCAATAGCGCCGGACATCTCTTGCTGAAGCGACGATATGCGCGTGCGAATGTCTTCGGTCGCCGTCGCTGTTTGATTGGCCAATTGTTTAACTTCGCTGGCGACAACGGCAAACCCCTTCCCCGCTTCGCCCGCGCGCGCCGCCTCAATCGTCGCATTCAGTGCCAGCAGATTCGTCTGCGCCGCAATGCCTTCAATCTGGTTGATAATCTCGCCAATCTGCTCGGTCGCTTTGTTCAGATCTTGAATCCGGCCGCCAACTTCCGTCACCGACGACGTGATCCTTTCGTTGACCTTGCGCGCTTCTTGCGATCCCTTCACCCCTTCTTGCGCCGCAGATTCAGCACTGGCCGCCTCGCCCGCGATGGTCTGCGACGTATCGGCAATCGTATTGGTCGAGGCCGCCAGTTCTTCAATTGCTGCCGCCATGGTTTGAACTTCGTCCAGCGACTTTTTGACCGAAAAGATAATCTTCGCCAGAAAGACATATGTGTTGTTCGTATCGACGGCGGCCCCAACCGTTCCGCTGAGATTGCGGCGCATATCGTCAATCAGTTTTTCGCGTTCGTCTTCGATACGCTGCAAGGTCTCTTCTTGCTCTTTTTCAAAACGGTTCATCCTTTCGGTCGTTTCTTTGACGTGTTCGGTTCCGCGCGCCAAAATACCGATCTCATCCAAACGATCCTGATAGGGAACCTCAAAATCCAAGCGCCGGTTCGAGATGGCCTCAAAGCAATCGGCCAATCGCTTGACCGGCTTGGTCAAAGAACGCGCGACAAACCAGCCCAAGACCGTCGAAAGAATCAAAACGGCTGCGCCAGCGCCTCCAAGCGTCGTACGCGCCCGTTCTTTTTGAGCTAGGAATGGACGCTCATCCATCTGGATTTCAACGACACCAAAAGGCTGCCCGCTAAAATCGCGCAGCGCGCTGGCATAGACAGCTAAGGGGCCGGTTTCACCCGAGCAATGACGTAAAACGGCTTCGCCGGTATAGGCTTCTCTTAAAGCTTCCGCGCCAAGAGCCGTCTTTTGAATCGTTCCGGCAAAAGTGACAAAACCGCTTTGATTGTGATTATGAATAAGGATATCGGCTCCCGATGTTTTTTTGAAAGCATCGACAAATGACTGCCCCAAGGAAAAGCCAAACTCGACCGAGCCGACATGCCGACGGCCCTGCGCAACAGGCGACACCCCTCGAATGCTGAGAACGGTCACACCCGCTTCGATTCCGCGGCGCGCTTTTTGCTCGCTGTTGGTTTCAACGACCGTGCGACGAAACGAAGAAAGATCGTCGCCAAACTTTTGAGGCTGATTGACACGCAGAAAAGATGTCGCAGGCGGCAAGTGAAACTGTATTTGATCGACGCCATAACGGCTTTTCGTGCTCTCGAGAACAGGTTGCATCTGCTGATAAAGCTGATCGCGGTTTCCATCGGCCAACATTGCGTCGATGGCCGGTATAGACGCGACCGTCGTCGATAACATCTCGGCTTCTAACGACGCGCTTTCAAGTTGCGCCACAAAGGCATTGTATTTTTCTTCAAGCGTTCGCTGCTCGGCACTTTGAATAATCTCTTCAACAAAGCGATCCGCCAAAAAGGCTATGGTCATCGTCGAGAAAAGCGCAACGCCAACGATAAGAAGATTAACGCGTTGTCCAATTGAGTGTTTCATTCCCAAGGCTCCAAAGAAAAGGGGCGAGCTAGCAGATAAAGGCGTCGAAAAGCGGCGGGGTTTCCAAACAGAGAGAAAAGAAAAGGCGTTTGAAAGCGCGGATGAAGCTTTTGGGGGCCCGTCTTCTATTTGGAGAGAATAGGAGAGAAAAAGAGATTTCAATTGTATTCGAATTATCAGACAAACTTTTCTTTTCAAAGATAAAAAGGCGAAAGAATATAACAAACGGCAGCAACTATTATATATCTGTTATATAAGAACAATATTATGCATACGTTGTTATGTCTTTGGGGGCAAAGCTTGAACAGGCGCCAAGAAGAAAGCGAATCATCCCTCTTGAGCTTGCCGTCATTGGAGCTTTGCGATATAGAACATTTCATGAACACTCAATCACCCTCCTCCGCAGACAGGGATGACGGATTACGCTGTCTTGTCCTTGATCTTAATAGCTTTTTTGCATCTTGCGAGCAGCAGGAAAACCCAGATCTGCGTGACAAGCCTCTGATCGTCGTTCCTGTCATGTCCGACACAACCTGCGCGATCGCTGCCAGCTATCCCGCCAAGGCCTGTGGCATCCAAACAGGAACCTTGGTTGCCGAAGCCAAAAAAATGTGTCCGGGCCTGCGTTTGGTCCAGGCGCGCCCGCCCCTTTACGTCACCTATCATCACCGTATTCTTGAAGCCATCGAAACCTGCCTGCCGATTGATGAGGTGATGTCCGTCGACGAGGTCGCGTGCCGTCTGGATAAAATTCAACAACAACCAGCCGAAGCGCGTCGTCTGGCTGCCCGGATCAAAACAATGATCACCCACAACGTTGGGTCGTGTTTGACAAGTTCGATTGGAATCGCCCCCAATAAATTATTGGCAAAACTGGCCTCTGATATGCAAAAGCCGGATGGACTGGTGATTTTGCGTAAGGCCGATTTACCCAAGGCGATTTTACACCTCGCCCCCAGTGATATTGTTGGCATCGGGCCGCGGATGGCGCTGCGCCTTACAGCGGGCGGCATTCATACCATGCACGATTTATGGGAAGCCGATGCGCAAAAGCTGCGCCGGGTTTGGGGCGGCATTGTGGGGCTGCGCTTTCATGCGCTGCTTCACGGCGCGGATCTGCCTTCTACCCCCAGCCCGCGCCGCAGCCTTGGACGCCAGCATGTTCTGGCGCCAGAAGAAAGAACACTTTCGCGCGCTTTGCCTCTTTTGCGTCAGCTTCTTATACGCGCCGCCGAGAAACTGCGTGCCGAAGATTTTTTCTGTCAGCGCCTTTATGTCGAGATCAAGGGCGTGCGCAACTTGGGCTTTTGGGGAGATGAACGCCAATTTGGCGAGACGCAAGACACCGGGCTTCTTTTGCGTTTGACCGAGGAAATGTGGAAAGGCGCGCCGCCTTCTTTAAAGCCGCTGCGCGTCGGGGTTGTTTTAAGCGGGCTGGTGGAAAGCGCGCATCATCAGCCCGATTTGTTCGATGGCAAGGTTCATCCCTCGCGCTTAATGGAAGCTGTTGACGCGCTCAATGCCCGCTTTGGCCGCGGGACGCTGCAATTCGGCACGCCGCCCGGCACGCAACTGACAACCAAAATTGCCTTTCAGCGCGTACCGGGAATGGAAGAATTTTAGCTTGCCAAACGTGTGTCCAAAACTTTTCCATAGCGCGTCGCCGCCGGACGCACGTTTTGTATTTTATTACGGCCAAGACCGTCTTCGATCTTTTCAAGCACGCGCGTATCTTCGAAATAGGAAATGCTGTAAAAAGTTTTATCACAAGCAAGGTGGACCGCCGTCATCGTCAGCGGTTCGACATTATGACGGTCCGATACAGAAACAACCGCTTCGATCCAAGGCGCGCGCGGTTTGACAAAGCCATAAACGAACATCGCAGAATCTTCATATTCTAGCCCCCGGTGCTGCACACAGCGTGCTGCCATGACAGGCTCACCTTTCCACAAAACACAGATATTTTCTGTCGGCGCGGCATAGCCCAGCGTATGACAGGCAACAACCTGAAGCCCCTGCGCGGCATCGCGATAATGAAAGCCATGAAAAGACGACAAAAGCGGTGTCGGCGATTTAAAAGCCAAAAAAGTAAGGCGCGAGATCAGATCTTCGCCGCCAATCTTTGTTGTCAGCGCTTCGCAAAAACCGGTTGATCCGGCAGGCAAGGCACAAATATGGTTGATTTTTTCATTGCGGTTCGCACGCGCGATTTCGCGCGTAACTTTTTTGATCAAAGACAACATAAAACTTCTCCCTTAATCGAATAAGTAAAACAACGTTTACGAAAGGCCGCACACACTGCCGGATTCGTTGGCGGCTGGTGACTTGGGGCGCAGAGCCGCAAATCTCTTTTCTCCGACGATCGTAACAAAATCACGAAAAGCCGCCGCCGAATGACGAACAGAGGATTTCCAGTAAAAATATCCTTGGCGCAAATCAAAGGTCCCCATCGCCTCTTTAGGCTTCTTCAGATGATCACTTTCTTGAACGACGGCTTCGATCCAACGGTTGATACCAACCGCCCGGTGTAAGGGCCGTCAGCGAAAGGGCTTGAAGCGTTTGATCCTGATTTTGATAAGACCATAACCCGGCATTGCGATAAGAATCTGAGCTGTCGATAGCTTCGCCATGCATCGAAAGAAAAACAAGGCGCGTATAAAGATTGTAGCCACCAATCTTGCGCGTCATTGCCGCTCGTAATTTTTGTTCCTCGTCGGGCTGCTTGCAAATCGAGGCGATGGCTCCATTGCGGTTGGCAATGGCTAATTGGCGAAAAATATTACTGATAAAGAAAGACATTCTATAACCTTTTCTTTGTAAAAGCGTTTTGCCCACACAGGCGAAAAAGTATTATTGTAGCTTTTGTATTTTTTAAGAACAGCCCCGCCAGTTTTTCAAGAATATTCATTCTCTTTCGTGTCATTTGGGCAAATTTCTATGGTTAACAAGATCGCCTGTGCACATGAGATGCTTTTCTTTTTGACTTTTGCTTCTTTTTCAGCCAGAAACCCTCATCCCCTGTTTGGAGCCGGAGCCGTATGGCTTTGGGTTCAGAAAGGCTTTGCCAAGATAGAGCTTTGCTGAAATAGAGCAATAATCTGCTTGGCTGCTCCGGTCCGTCCTCGCGTTGCGAGCACGGGTCCGCTTTTGTATGGCACTGTAACACCGAATGCGATGGGCGCATGTTTGAGAGTTTGAACACAAAGCTAAGCGGCATTTTCGACCGTTTGACCCGTCGGGGCAACCTGACCGAGGAAAACGTCGCCGAAGCCATGCGCGAAGTGCGCATCGCGCTGCTGGAAGCCGATGTCGCCCTGCCCGTCGTTAAAGATTTTATTGCCAAAGTTAAAGAACGCGCCGTCGGCCAAGAAGTCATTCGCTCGGTCACGCCCGGCCAACAAGTCATCAAAATCGTTCATGACAATTTGGTCGAGCTGCTGGGCACGGAAGCCGTTCCTTTAAATATAGCGATCACGCCGCCCGCCATTATCATGATGCTGGGTCTGCAAGGCTCGGGCAAAACGACGACATCCGCCAAGCTCGCCAAGCGTTTGACCGAGGTGGACAAGAAAAAGGTTTTGTTGGCGTCGCTTGACGTTCAGCGTCCCGCCGCGCAAGAGCAATTGGCCGTTTTGGCCAGCCAAGTCGGCGTGAACAGTCTGCCGATCATAGCCGGGCAAGATCCCGTTCAGATCACGCGCCGTGCGCTGGATGAAGCGCGGACGGGCCTTTATGATGTTTTGATTTTGGATACAGCGGGCCGTTTGGCTATTGACGATGCGCTGATGGCCGAAGCCGCTGCCGTACGCGATGCCGCCCATCCGCATGAAAGCCTTTTGGTTCTTGATGCGATGACGGGGCAAGACGCCGTCAACACCGCCAAGCATTTCGACGAGAAAATCGGCGTCACCGGTTTGATCTTATCACGTATCGATGGCGATGCACGCGGCGGGGCCGCTTTGTCGATGCGCGCCGTCACCGGCAAACCCATCAAGTTTTTGGGAACAGGCGAAAAAGTCGAAGCGCTTGAAGTTTATCATCCCGATCGTTTGGCCGGGCGCATTTTGGGCATGGGCGATGTGGTGTCCTTGGTCGAAAAAGCCGCCGCCACCATTGACCAGAACGAAGCCGCCGAAATGGCGCAAAAGTTTTTATCGGGTCAAAAGTTCGATTTCAACGATCTGGCCAAGCAATTGCAGCAAATGCGCCGCATGGGCGGGCTTTCGGGCTTTATGAACTTTCTGCCCGGCGTCGCCAAGATCAAAGACCAATTGGGTAAAGCCAATATCGACGACAAGATCATCAAACGGCAAGAAGCGATCATTCAATCCATGACGCCTGCCGAGCGTAAAAATGTCGATCTTTTAGGCGCTTCGCGTAAACGCCGCATTGCTTCTGGCTCGGGTGTCGATGTGTCAGAGGTCAATCGTTTGATTAAGCAGTTCTTGGAAATGCAAAAGGTGATGAAGCAACTCCAGAAACTGGGCAAAACAGGTTTCATGCGCGGGATGATGCCACGCATGATGGGGAAAGACATGACAGGCATCGCCGGAAAAAAATAACGGCACCGCTTGTCAAAAATATCAGGAGGTACTGGGACGCAGAACAAGCTTTGGATTTTTAAGACTGATCTTTCGGCGACGTCATTCCCGCGAAGGCGGGAATCTAGGGGACTGACCCGATAGAACAGGCTTTTAAAACTTTTTCGATGCGTTTTCTGAAAAGCCCACTGGATCCCCGCCTGCGCGGGGATGACGAAAAAGAAGAATATGACGGGTTTGGCCAGAAATAACGGCGTGGCTTGTCAAAAATATCAGGAGGTACTGGGACGCAGAACAAGCTTTGGATTTTTAAGACTGATCTTTCGGCGACGTCATTCCCGCGAAGGCGGGAATCTAGGGGACTGACCCGATAGAACAGGCTTTTAAAACTTTTTCGATGCGTTTTCTGAAAAGCCCACTGGATCCCCGCCTGCGCGGGGATGACGAAAAAGAAGAATATGACGGGTTTGGCCAGAAATAACGGCGTGGCTTGTCAAAAATATCAGGAGGTACTGGGACGCAGAACAAGCTTTGGATTTTGAAGACTGATCTTTCAGTGACGTCATTCCCGCGAAGGCGGGAATCTAGGGGACCGATCCGATAGAACAGGCTTTTAAAACCTTTTCGATGCGTTTTCTGAAAAGCCCACTGGATCCCCGCCTACGCGGGGATGACGAAAAGGAAGAATATGACGGGTTTGGCTGGAAATAACGGCGTGGCTTGTCAAAAATATCAGGAGGTATTGGGACGCAGAACAAGCTTTGGATTTTGAAGACTGATCTTTCGGTGACGTCATTCCCGCGAAGGCGAGAATCTAGGGGACCGACCCGATAGAACAGGCTTTTAAAACCTTTTTGAGGCGTTTTCTGAAAAGCCCACTGGATCCCCGCCTGCGCGGGGATGACGGAGGGAAAAGCGAAGCTTCTGAATGCCAGTACAGCTGAGAATGTTGAAACAAAAACAGTGTTAACAGAAGAAGAAGGAGAAAGTATCTATGTTGTCAATGCGTTTAGCACGTCACGGTGCCAAAAAGCGTCCCTATTACTACATCGTCGTCGCCGACAGCCGCGCGCCGCGCGATGGCCGTTTCTTGGAAAAGATCGGCGCGTATAACCCCATGCTGCCGCGTGAAAGCGAACAGCGCGTGACCTTCGACGTCGAACGCGCCAAATATTGGGTGAGCAAAGGCGCTCAGCCGACCGAGCGTGTCGCGCGCTTCTTGGCCGATGCCGGTCTTGCCGCGAAAAAGACCGTTCACGAAACGCCGAAGAAATCAGCGCCCAAAGCCAAGGCTCAAGAACGCTTGAAAGAAGCTGCTGCCGCTGCTGAAGCCGCTGCCGCCGCGAAAGAACAGCCCGCCGCTGAAGCGTAAGGCAACAGGGAAAAGATAGATGGATCAGGTTAAACGCATTTGCATCGGAAAAATCACGGGCGCGCATGGCGTCCGTGGCGCGGTGCGCGTGCAAAGTTTTACCGAAGATCCAGACGATCTTTTCACCTATGCGCCCGTAACAGATGAAGCTGGCGCGCGCACGTTCAAGATGACGCCCAAAGGCGTGATCAAGGACAATTACATCGTCGAAATCGACGATGTAACAGATCGCGATGTCGCTTTGGCTTTACGCGGCGTGCGGCTTTACGTCGCACGCGACGCTTTGCCCGCCACAAACGGATCGGAATATTACATTGCCGATCTTTTGGGGCTGCAAGCACGCGATGCCGACACGGGCGAGACGCTGGGCAAAGTCAGCGAAGCGCATGATTACGGCGCTGGCATTTTTCTGGAAATCAAACCGGAAGGTGCCGCAAGTTTTATGGTGCCGTTTCGCGATGCCTTTGTCCCGACGGTCGATGTGGCGGGCGGCTACCTGACGGTACGCTTGCCAACAGAGACCCTTGAGGGGGAAGACGACGCGGCGGATTTGGACGCGACGCCATGACGCCCCCGCGCCCCTGGCAAGCGCATGTGCTGACCCTTTTCCCGGAGATGTTTCCGGGGCCTTTGGGGGCCAGTCTTGCCGGGAAAGCGTTGGCAGACGGTCTTTGGTCGCTGAATGTGACTCACATTCGCGATTATGCGACCGACAAGCACCGAACCGTTGACGATACGCCTTATGGCGGCGGCGCGGGAATGGTGTTTCGACCCGATGTTGTGGCGGCGGCCCTTCGTGGCGCTGAAGCTACGACGGGCAAAGCCGAAAGACGGCTTTATCTGTCGCCCCGAGGCCGGGTTCTCAATCAGGCCTTGGTGGAGGAGTTGGTAGCCGCTTCGTCGGTCCTTCTTCTGTGCGGACGCTATGAAGGGGTGGATCAGCGGGTGCTGGATGCCGAACAGCTAGAGGAAGTCAGCCTTGGCGACTTTGTTCTGGCAGGCGGCGAAGTCGCGGCGATGACGCTTTTAGAGGCCTGTGTCCGGCTTTTGCCGGGGGTCATGGGCAACAGCGCCACGGTGGACGAGGAAAGTTTTACGGATGGCCTTTTGGAATATCCGCATTACACCCGCCCGCCGGTTTGGGAAGAACGGTCGGTCCCGGATGTTTTAATCTCGGGCCACCATGAAAAGGTTAACGCCTGGCGGCGGACCGAATCTGAAAAGCTGACGCAAGCGCGTCGGCCAGACCTTTGGGCCGCCTATCAGGCAAAAAAGGGGCTGAAAGACGCCTAAAACACCGAATTTGGCGCAGGGTGCGCCAAGAAACAATTGAGTAACCGGTCAATCCGTTGTATAGGAGCGACCCTCGGATAGGAGAATGAGACAATGAACTTGTTACAGAAAATCGAACAGCAGCAGATTGAAAAGCTGGGCGCCAATGTTCCGGAATTCGCCCCTGGCGATACCTTGCGCGTCAATGTGAAAGTTATCGAAGGCACGCGTGAGCGTATTCAGGCCTATGAAGGCGTCTGCATCGCCCGCAAGAACGCTGGCATCAATTCCTCGTTCACCGTCCGCAAAATCAGCTATGGCGAAGGCGTCGAGCGTGTGTTCCCGCTGTACAGCCCGCGCGTCGATTCGATCGTTGTCGTGCGCCGCGGTTTGGTCCGTCGTGCCAAGCTTTATTACCTGCGCACGCTGCGCGGCAAAAAGGCCCGTATTGCGGAAAAGACAGATTACGCCGCCATGGCAGCGGCCAAGGCCGACAAGACTTCCGGCGCAGCCGAGTAAGATTCCGGTTCTTCCAACGATCAAAAAGCCAGCCCCAACGGGCTGGCTTTTTTGTTAACGTTTGTTCCTAAACGGTCTCTTTCCGTAGAAGATCCAGCAAATGCTCGGTCCAGTCGCTGTCCATTCGCGCCAGCATGTGACGGTCTTTGTCGCCTAAAAAAGCAGCGCGTTCAGCATAATAGGCGCGGAACCACCGCAAAGCCTCAATCCCGGTGCGCAAACCACGGGAAAAAAGGCCCAGTTTATCGGCCGATAAAAGCATATCGTCCAAATCCGAGGCACGACCTAAAAGCAAAACCTCGGCCATCGCATTGAGGCACGCCGAATCAGGCGGGGCCGACAAATCATGCAAAGCCTTTAAGGCTGACAAGCGGGCGCTAAGCATGGGGGACCTCCCTTCCCGACCCTTTTATAACGAAAAGATTGTTATCAAAAGGAAATCGGCTTTGATGGATAGATTCCTTGCTATCATATAACAATTTTCAGCCATCGTTCCATAAAAAAGCCCTTTCTTACCTGCAAAGAAATGCAACAGACTTCGGAAAAAGGAGCGGGTCCGGTGCCGCGCGGGTTTACAAGCCCTTCGGGGGCCGATAAAGTCCCCCCTCTACCCGTTTTTCAAAGTCATTTAGGATGCGCATGAGGGCGGCATCAACCAGATCCCTTTGGGATCCCCTCGGCGAAAGCATGAAGAAAAGGATGTCTCGATGAAGGTTCTGTTGGCTCAACCGCGCGGTTTTTGCGCCGGTGTCGAACGCGCGATCGAAGTGGTCGAGACGGCGCTGACCCGCTTTGGCCCCCCAATCTATGTGCGCCACGAGATCGTTCACAACCCCCATGTTGTGAAACGCTTGGCCGACAAAGGCGTGATTTTCGTCGAGGAAACCGATGAAGTGCCGGAAGGCGCTGTCGTTATTTTCAGCGCGCATGGCGTCGCGGAATCGGTCGAAAGGCATGCCAAAGAACGCGGTCTTGCCGTTATTGATGCCACCTGCCCCTTGGTTTCAAAAGTTCATGCCGAAGGTCAGCGTTACGCCAAAGAAGGCCGCGAGATCATCATGATCGGCCATGAAGGCCACCCTGAGATCGAAGGCACGCTGGGCTGCATTCCCGGCGTCGTGCATTTGATTTCCGAAGCGCAGGATGTCGAAAAGCTTCAGGTGAAAGATCCCGATAAACTGGCCTATATCACCCAGACAACGCTTAGCGTTGACGACACCAAAAGCGTGATCGATGCCTTAAAGGCGCGCTTCCCCGATATTGTCGGGCCCGCCACGCGCGATATTTGCTATGCCACCCAGAACCGTCAGGGCGCGGTGCGCGAACTGGCCAAGCATGTCGATGTGGTGTTGGTTATCGGCGCGCATAACAGCTCGAACTCGAACCGCTTGCGCGAACGCGCGGCAGAAGTTGGCGTGCCCGCCTATTTGATTGAAGATTCATCGCAGCTTGATGCCAACTGGATCAAGGGATGCAACGTCGTCGGCATTACCGCTGGCGCCTCGGCCCCCGAAGATCTGGTTCAGGAAGTCATCGCGCATCTGAAAGAGATCGAGCAAGTCGATGATGTTTCCGTTCTGCCCGGCACCGAGGAAAACGTTCATTTCCGCCTGCCGCTGGCGCTGACCAAAGACATGTCGGAGGAAGAGCTGCAAGCTTTAGCCGACAAAAAGAACAAGTCGTAACCTGAGCGCTTTGCCGTTCAAGAAAGGAAAAAACCGTGTCCGTTCCCTTGCGTCAACAATTCGACATCGCGCTTTACATTCTGAAACAAAAGATGGCTGGCAAAACCAAGTATCCGCTTGTTTTGATGCTCGAGCCGTTGTTCCGTTGCAACCTTGCTTGCCCCGGCTGCGGCAAGGTCGATTATCCGAACGAAATTTTGAACCAGCGCTTGTCGTACGAAGACTGCATGAAAGCCGTCGATGAATGCGGCGCGCCTGTCGTTTCGATCCCCGGCGGCGAGCCGCTTGTCCATCGCGACATGCCGCGCATCGTTCAAGGTCTGATCGAGCGCAAGAAATACATCTATCTTTGCACCAATGCGCTTTTGCTTGAAAAGAAGATCGACGAATACAAGCCCTCGCCCTATCTGATTTGGTCGGTCCATTTGGACGGCGGGCGCGACGATCACAATCGCTCGGTCAACCGCGACGGCGTGTACGACATCGCCGAACGCGCGATCCGTTTGGCTTTGTCCAAAGGCTTCCGCGTCAATATCAACTGCACCTTGTTCAACAACGCTTCGCCCGAACGCACGGCTGAATTCTTCGATCACATGATGGAGATCGGGCTGGATGCGATCATGGTCTCGCCCGGCTATGCGTATGAACGCGCTGCGGATCAAGACCATTTCTTGACGCGGACGGCGACCAAGAACATCTTCCGCGATTTGTTCCGTTTGGGCAAACTGCGTCCCAAGATGGGTAAGGCTAAGTGGCGCTTTAGCCAGTCGTCTTTGTTCCTTGATTATTTGGCCGGGAACCAGACTTACGAATGCAACCCTTGGGGGACGCCAACCTATAACGTATTTGGCTGGCAGCGGCCTTGCTATCTGATCGGCGAAGGCTATGCCAAAAGCTTCCAAGAGCTGATGGAGACGACCAAGTGGGATCAATACGGCACCGGGCGCTATGAAAAATGCGCCAACTGTATGGTTCACTGCGGTTACGAGCCTTCCGCCGCCGAAGATGCCTTGCATCATCCGCTGAAGACGATGTGGGTGGCGCTGCGCGGCCCCAAGACCGAAGGCCCTATGGCTGCCGATCCCGATATGTCGCATCAGCGTCCGGCTGAGTTTGTTTTCAGCCGCCACGTGCAAGACACGATCGACGCCATCGCCGCTGGCAACGCGCGCACGATCACCGACAACGCGCCGCTTGAAGCAGACGACACGCAGGAAATCAAAACAGGGTCGTAAGAGTTAAGGGGGGCTACGCCCCTACCCCTTCTATGTCATCCCCGCGAAAGCGGGGATCCAGGGGGCTTGGCACCTTGGTGCATAAGAAAACGATACTGAACCTATGCGTCAAAAAGATAGGCCCTCTGGATCCCCGCTTTCGCGGGGATGACGAAAAAGAAGAACATGACGGGTTTGGCCGGAAATAAAGGCCCCACCTATCAAAAATATCAGGGGGTATTGGGACGCAGGAGAGGCTTTTGGATTTTGAAGACTGGTCTTTCGGTTACGTCATTCCCGCGAAGGCGGGAATCTAGGGGACCGATCCGATAGAGCAGGCTTTTAAAACCTTTTTGAGGCGTTTTCTGAAAAGCCCACTGGATCCCCGCCTCCGCGGGGATGACAAAAAAGAAGAACATGATGGGTTTGGCCGGAAATAACGGCACCACCTGTCAAAAATATCAGGGGGTATTGGGACGCATAAGAGGTCTTTGGATTTTGAAGACTGGTCTTTCGGTTACGTCATTCCCGCGAAGGCGGGAATCTAGGGGACCAATCCGATAGAGAAGGCTTTTAAAACCTTTTCGAGGCGTTTTCTGAAAAGCCCTCTGGATCCCCGCCTTCGCGGGGATGACACTTTTTTGGGAGGGGGGACTTTGACAAAGAAAGAGGGTCGCATGAAACCTGTTTTCTTCTGTGCCATCGGCGGCAGCGGGATGATGCCTCTGGCGTTGATCATGAAAGCACGTGGCGCCGACGTGCGCGGGTCGGACCGGTCGCGCGATCAAGGCCGCACGCCCGCACGTTTTGCCTTTATCGAGAAACAAGGTATTCCTCTTTTTCCGCAAGACGGCAGCGGGATAACGCCGGATTTGGGGGCTGTTGTCGTCTCGACAGCCGTTGAAGAAACCGTGGCCGACTATCAAGCCGCCGTGCGTCAGAACATTCCAATTGTCAAGCGCGCGCAGGCACTAGCCGATCTTTTCAACGCGACGCCCGAAAGGATCGGCGTCGCAGGCACCAGCGGCAAATCCACAACGACAGGCATGTTAGGTTGGATTTTAACAAAGGCAGGCCAAGCGCCCACGATTATGAATGGCGCGGTTATGAAGAATTTCCGCACGCCTGAGACGCCTTTTTCAAGCGCTGTCGTGGGCGGGCCCGATCTGTTCGTCAGCGAAGTCGATGAAAGCGATGGCTCGATTGCGCTGTTCGATCCGACAATCGCCGTTTTAAACAATCTCTCGCACGATCACAAAACGGTGGAGGAGCTGCGCGCTTTGTTTGGCGCTTATATCGAAAAAGCGCCGAAGATCGTTCTGAACCTCGACAATGTCGAAACGGCCCGTCTTGCTTTTGAAGCACAAGGCAAAGATAGCGTGACGTATAGCCTGAAGGATCCTTCGGCGACGCTGTGGACACCGGCAATCATGCGCCATCAAAAAGGCGCTTCGTTCAACGTGATCCATACGCCCAGCGATCAGACCGCTTCGGTTCTTTTGCAAGTTCCGGGCGAGCATAACGTCGCCAACGCGCTGGCCGCGATTGGCGCGGCCATGCTGGCTGGCGTTTCGTTTCAAGAAGCAACCGCCGCGCTGGAAAGCTTTGAAGGCATGGCACGCAGGCTTGATACCCTTGGCACTGCGGCAGACATTACCGTTATTGACGATTTTGCGCATAACCCCGATAAGATCGCGGCCTCGCTGCGCAGTTTGCACCAAGCGCCGGGGCGACTTTTGATTTTGTTCCAGATGCACGGCTATGGGCCGCTGAAAACCATGTGGGACGATTTCATCGCCGTTTTCGCAAAATCTATGAAAAAAGAAGACCACCTCTTCCTGCCAACCACCCTTTATCTGGGCGGGACCGACAATCGCACCAAAACCAGCGCCGACCTGGCCGAAGCTTTGGCCGCCAAGGATGTGAAAGCCCATTACATCGAAGATCGTGAAGCCTGCGCCGCCGCCGTTTTGGCCGAAGCCCGACCGGGCGACCGGATCATCGTCATGGGCGCGCGCGACGATACGCTGACAACGCTCGCGCAAAGCATGCTGAAAAAGTTGGAGGAATGAAGGGCCAATCGTCAAACTTTCGAGAGGTTCTTTCTTCGCCCCCGAATACTGAATGCCGAATGCCCTCTTACACTTCAGCCCAATGAATAGCGCCGATGCGGCGCAGTGTTTTCATGGCTTTGGCCGTGGCGGCCCCAAGACGGATAAGCGCGGCTAGCTCCCACGGATGCAGGGCTAGGCTTTGAAGAATCTTTTGCATATCGGGTGTGCCATCCAAACGCAACGGCACGCGCGCCGCTTGCGGCAACGACATCATCGCGTCATCGGCCACGGCGCGCAAGACGGTAAACGGGATTTTGGCTTCGCTGGCGACCTCGGCCACCGCTTGGCTTTCCATATCGACGATCAAAGCGCCGGTCCGGACAAAAAGAAGCTCTTTCGCTTCGGTGCTTTCCAGCGCGACCTCCGAGCCGCAGACAAAACCGGATGCATCGGCTTTACAGGCGCGCTCAAGCGCATCGCTCCACGCCGCATCGCACAGAAAGGTCCGCCCGCGGCTTTCGATCGCTGTGCCCACAACAAGTGCACCCGGCGATAAGTCAGGCGACAAAGCCCCCGCCAAGCCAAAACTCAGCAAGCCCTTCGCCCCGCCGCGCACCAATTCTTGCGCACGTTTCCGCGCCCGCGCCGGACGCGCAGCGGAAAGAGCCACAAGAGCCCCCGGCTGACGCCGGGCGATCTCGGCTTCGGCTTCAAGGCCGCAGACAACACCTAACATCGTTGAGCCCTTTAAAGAGCTTGGAAACCGGACCCGCTTGGCCTTACATGCCAAACATGACTTGAGCCCCGTTCCCTGTCTTCAGTTGCCGGTACCGCGCCAAGGCCCAGACCGGGAAAAACTGTTTATATCCATGATAACGTAAATAAAACACGCGCGGAAAGCCCACAGCTGTAAAATATTCTTCGTCCCACCCGCCCTTATCATTCTGGGTGGATATCAGATATTCGATCCCTTTGGCAACAGAAGGATGATCGACCTGCCCTGCCGCCATTAACCCTAAAAGGGCCCAAGCGGTCTGAGACGGCGTGCTGACCGGCCCTTCGCCACGCGGTTCATCGGCCCAATAGCTAGCCCCGGATTCGCCCCAACCGCCATCGGCACGCTGCTTTCCAGTCAACCAAGCCACGGCCTTGACCATGGATTCGTCTTGGGGCGACAGGCCCGCGGCGTTGAGCGCACATAAAACAGACCAAGTCCCATAAATATAATTGGTGCCCCAGCGCCCGAACCAACTGCCATCGGCCTCTTGCTCGCGGCGTAGGTAGTCGATGGCCTTCAGAACGCAAGGGTGGTCCTTGGGATAGCCAATTTGCGCCAAAAAAGACAAACATCTGGCCGAAACGTCAGCGCTCGGCGGGTCCAGCAAGGCTCCATGATCCGCAAAGGGGATATAATTCAGATAATAATACGCATTATCTGCATCAAAAGCGCCCCAACCGCCATTTTTCGATTGAAGCCCCACGATCCATTCGGCGGCCCGATCAATATTCTCGCGGTAACGGTCATGATCCAGGCGATCCATCGCCATCGCGACCACAGCCGTGTCATCGACATCGGGGTAATGCGGATTGGCATATTGAAAAGCCCAACCGCCCGGTCGCACATTCGGACGCCAGAACGCCCAATCGCCAACAAAATCCAAGATCTGCTTATCTTTCAGCCAATCACAGGCCTTTAAGACGACCGCGCGGTCGGCCCCCGCCTCTAATAAAGCATGCGCGCTCAGCGCCGTATCCCAAACAGGCGATAAACAAGGCTGGCAATAAGCGCGTTCAGGCCCATCGACGACCATTTTATCGATCGCCTTGCGCGCAATGGCACGATCAGGGTGATCGGGCGCATAGCCAAGCGTATCGAACGCCATCAACACGTTAGCCATCGCCGGATAAATGGCACCCAGACCATCTTCGCCATTCAAACGCTCGGTTGACCAAGCTATGGCTTTTCGAATGGCCGCCCGGCGCATAAAGCCGGGGATCAAAGGCTCAACAACCGTCCGCAACACGGCATCCAACGCCCGAAACAAAGGAACCCAGATCGAGCCCGTCGGATTTGAATGCCAGTTCTTCACTTGGGCGGGAGGTGTATGGAATAGCTCATCGATACGAATGCCGTTAGGGTTACGCGCCAAGGGCTTCTGCGCCGTCAGAACCAAAAGAGGCACAATAACGGTGCGCGACCAGTAAGCGATTTTATGAAGATGGAAAGGAAACCAGCGCGGCAAAAACATGACCTCGACCGGAATAACGGGAACGGCGCGCCACGGCACGGCTCCGAACAAAGCCATTTGAATGCGCGTAAAAACATTAGCCTTCTCGGCGCCGCCTGCGTCCAAAATAGCTTGCCGCGCCCGCACCATATGCGGCGCGTTGATATCGTCGCCGACGCACTTCAAGGCAAAATAAGCTTTCACGCTCGCGCTGATATCCAGTTTCCCGCGATGGAATAAAGGCCAGCCGCCATACCCTTCTTGAATGCTGCGCAAATAGACCGCCATGCGGCGATGCAGAGCCTGCTGCGGCTCAACCGTACCCAGAAAATGGTCCAAAAGAATATATTCAGCCGGAATCGTGGCATCGGCTTCCAACTCGAAAACCCAGTGACCGTCGGCCTGCTGAAGCTTCAAAAGCTCAGCCGCGCCGCCGCGAATGGACTGCAGAAGAGATTCATCCTTATTTGTCCAAGGAAACAGACGCTTAAAAGAAAAATTCCCTAGATTGCCCAGCACGTTTACTCCCTCCCGAACCAAAGACGGGTTTCCAACTGAATTTGTGCGGAAGAATGCGCAGACAAGCGCTAAATTTCAAGCACTTTGCGCGACGAGCCCCTTAACGAGGCCTGAAGCCGTTAACGTTTGATCACATGGAAACGATAGAGCTTCGCCCCTTGTTCTAAAGCCACAACCCGGTGCGCCCAGATTTCCAATTCTTTCATAATCATCATTTTTGTATTGTGATCCGGTTTTTTGGACGCAAGGAACCGGGCAAAACGCATCAGACCCGCCAAAATCTCTTTTTTATACTGATTGGTTAGATCTTCGTTGATGCGCACATCAAACTTATGCGCCTTCCAGATCTCCTTGATTTTTTCAAGCGACAGCGGCGTGATACCGCCTTCGGCGGTAAGCCAAGCATCGATTTCGGGGCCCTTCCCCGCCTCTTCCAACGTATAATCGGTAAAGACGAGGTGTCCTTTGGGCTTAAGCGCCTTCGCGATCACATCGAAAAGCCGTTCTTTATCGTGAAGACGATAGAAAAGCTCACGCGCGACAATACAATCATATGTCTTTTGCGTCGTAAAGGTCTCGGGCACATAGGCCAAAACGCTGGCTTGCTTGCTCTTGCCCGCGGCGAGAGACATCATCATGCCGATAGGAACAAGGGCTTGGTCTTCCTCCATCCCTGTCACATAAGTTCCATAATCGCTTGAGACTTTCCGCGCGAGCCCCCCAAGCCCCGCGGTCAAATCAAGAACGCTTTTTTCTTTGGTCAGGCCAAGCGGGGTCATCAGCAAATCAGTAATGGCATCGCCACCGGGCAAAATATAACCGTTGCCCCACATTTTTTGCAAAATCTGCGACCGATCCCCTGCCCAAAGAGGCCGTTGATCGGCAGGCTTTTGCGGAAGGGGCTGCGGCTTTTCTTCCTCAATCGAAGAAGACAAAGCCGAAGAAAAAGAAGGCGGTGGGGCGAGCGTTTTCTCCCCGGCGCCGTCTTTCCAAAAATCATGCGCAAGCCCCTTAACGACAAAGCAAGCATCCGCAAAAAAAGCGGACAAGCGTGACGATGACGAAGAGCGAGGGGCAAGATTCATAGACAAAGGAGATGACAAGAAAGAGAAACAGAACATTTATAGACAGAAAAAGAAGATAAGAAAAGCGCAGAGAAGAAGCTTGAAAAGAAAAGGCCCGCTTATAGGCACAAGCGGGCCAAAGAAAGGGCGCGGCAAGGAAGCGAACGTTACGCTAGTTTTGCATCCCATAAATAGTTGTAGACATAGCGCTCATAAACCTTTGAGATCCTACGGGCGCGAGGTGCAGGAACACCAAAATCCTTCAAACGACAATATACGTGAAGGGGATTGAAGAAATGTTGCATAAAATTACGCACCCGTTGTTGGGCCCCACAGGTTTGCCCCATCGACGCAGCGACACGCGGCAAACAAAGTTCTTCAGCAACAACAACAGCGGCAACAGCAACAACCGCAGCAGCAACAATGGCATGAGGAGACATGAGGAACCTCCCTAATCGCTTAATCTGGAATAACCTTCATATGAAAAAATCCATAACAAAAGGTTAGCAACCAATGACTTCAATAAAAGAAGTCTGCGACCGTTCTGCTTGAAAGAAAAGCTAAAAAATACAATTAACGGCAAGATTCAATCACCGCTCGCAACTTTATTTCATAAGCCTCACGCAGCTCAATTTCAGCCAAAGCAAGCCTAACCTGATCGTAAATTGTTGATTGAGCGCGCAAATCATCCAAAGGCCAAACAGGGTGATCGACCACAGGCACCGAACAAGGCATTGAGACAGGAACCTCCACCACCACAGGACGCGCAACAGGCGTTGAGGCCGAAGCGCAACCAGATAGTGACAAAAGAATCACACAAAAAAGCGTCTGCATCGTTGTCATGGCCGCGCTCCCTTTTGACGCTTGGCGAGATAATCTTGAAAAAGCATGACGGCGGCCAGACAAGCATCTGCTTGATCAGCTTTATGATGGATCAAATCCTCTGCCACCTGTTCATGCGTATGGGCCTTACTTTTAGCAGCCCGCAAAAGACCATCTGCCCGTTCTTTTTGGGCTTGCGCCTCCTCTTTCATCTTCTGCACAGCCTTTTCAAACTGCTCGGCCTTTTCCTGCCACGCAAGATTTGCGGTCTGACAAACAGACTCGCGCGCTAAGGCCTGCGCAAGCTCAGCCTTCAAGTTCGCACGCGCGGCAAACAACCACAGAAAGGTTCCCAGCAGACAGGCTGCCACCCCGCCAAGCACATACATTTTGATTGTTGAATTAAAGATCATGACCCGGCTCCGGTTCTGTTTTCGCTTTAATGGCAATGCCGCCTGCGCCACCGAACAAAAGCCCGGACAAACCGGTGCAATAACCAAGAACATCGAAGGCATGCTTTGAGACAAAAACATCATAGCCAGCAAACAGAACGACGCTGACAAAACCGATAAAAAGCAAAACGCGCGCAATTTCGTACGTCGCGTTATCTTTACCTGTCAAAAGAAGGTGAAAAAAAGGTCGCATAAAAATCCCCCTGTCCATTAGCCGCGCCCCGAAAGATCAGACAAAGGCCCTTGAGCAAAGACAGATCCATCAGGCGTATTCCAAAGTTTTGCCTCCGCCGCACGACGTCGCGCCAAACCGCCAAGAACCTCGCCGGAGGCACGGTTCCACCGCGCAAGCTGCGCCGGAACCTGCTCGTACCATCCGCGGTTCAGCAGACGCAGAAGCGGCGATTTCTCGAAATTGCCTGCCCCGACATTAAAGACAAAAGCGACAAGCGCCGCATATTGGTTCTCGCTCAAAGGAACGGTCACCAAACGCGACACGGCGTTTTCGGCAAGCGATAAATCTTCATCTAAAAGTTTTTCGGCGGCCGCTTCATTAAGCTGCATGCCGGGGCGTACGGTCCGCGTGTGCCCCCAACCAATGGTCCAAAGCCCTGTTGGACAGCGATAAGGCGACAACCTTAAACCTTCAAAACGCTTGATAAGATCAATGCCGTCTTGATTAACCGCGCGGGGCTGAAAAAAAGAAAGGGCCGCTTTTGCGGCCCCTGCTCCATACTCGGTTTTCATTTCTTGTACCATCTTTTCTCCTAACGCCAATCTCTGCCATTGATCGAGATTTGTTTTTCGATCCGGTCTAAAATCCCCAGTTGAGCCCCGACACGTTCTTCGATACGCGCCAGACGCTCGACGATCTGCGCTTGCGCATCGGTATCCCGCGATATTTCGGTTTCCAAAGTTCCCACACGCTGAGCCAAAAAATAATTGTCACGCTCACGCGCCGAAGCCCACCAAACGATGCCTGCCGCTTGAATAAGAAGCGCCAAAACAAGCGCAGGCCACTGCTTCGGCAATTGAAGTTTGTTTGCCTGTTTCATCCTTCCTCCAAAATAAGCTTTACTGCTTTGAAACACGTGCGCGCCAAGTCCCCGCCCCCAGCGTTACGCTTGCCGTTGTCCCGTTTTGAACGCGTAAAACAACGCTATTTGCCGCATTGACATAAGCTGTCGCCGTCACACCCTGCAGATCATAAGGCGCAGCCAGTTGAACAAAATCGCCCAAAGACGCCCCCGAAATTGTCAGAGCCGTGCTTGTCGCCCCAGCTCCAGCGGCCAAGGTCCCTGGCGTCCAAGACAACGTTCCGTCAAGAAACAAAGGCCCAAAAGGCTGCCAAGAAGCCCCATCATAGAGATAAGATTTGTTGTCTATTTGCGACCAAAGACGCCAACCGGCCTTTGGCGTTTTAAATTTCCATCCACTGTAATAGGAAGCCACGTTTCCACCATTACCACTCCAAGCCCCCGTCGGAGAGGCCGGAAGTAGATAGGTATCTCCCGTTGCCGGCGCAGAAGGCGGCGTCGCAAGAGATCGGCTGATGACAGACAAATGAACGATAAAATCAATGTCATTCAAGGCATCATTATGTGTCACTTCTTTTTGAGCTTGCGACGCAACCAGATACGACATCGCAAGCCGCGGCGTAATTGCCATACGGGCCTCCCATCAAAAAATTGTCACAAAAAGCTAAAGAACAGCAACCCCAGCCTCGCCGCGACCATAGCGATCGCTGCGCTGGTAAACCCGAACCGTCAACGAAGAAGGAATTGTGCTTCCCCAATCCTCGACTTGCATAGCGGCGGTATAAACGACCATGGGCTCGGATAAATTGCTGAATGTCCGCAACACACTTAAACCGTTCATAATCTCAAGATCATAAAGCTCGGCACTTTCATCAAGTGGAACGTCAATATAATCCACCCAAGAAGCCTGAAGTCGCGCCCGCCGCACCCAACGAAGGGTCAAGTCACTTCCAACGCCCGCCGCACGCAAGCCCGTAAGATGAACCGGCGCATAAGGCTTAAGCGTTGCCAACCCGTACGTCGCCGCCATTGCGCGCGCGCGCCCCAAAGTCTGCCCATAGCTAACAGCTTTAAAGAACGCGCTTTGTCCCCTGTCCGTCAAAGAGCAAGGAATAAATTGGACATTATCGGCAGAAAGAAGAACAAAAGGCTCCCCTCGCGTATGATTGACCGTCTGCCCCTCTGTCCCCAAACGCCCACGCAAAAAACGAGACAAGCGATAAAGCCCCGTTCCAATTAGACTTGCCGTTTGAAATTGAATAATCTCGCCGCCGCACAAAGCCGCATTGGCACCGTTCAAAAGTTCGCTTTCCGTACAGCTCGAAAGAATTCCACCCTCGACCTGAACATCCAAAGTCTGACCCTGATCCCAATAATGAGGTGATGCATCAGCCAAAACCGTCACAGCATAACCCATGCAAGCCGCCTGCTGCGCCGACGCAAGCAGGCTATAATTCACCGTATCGCGCGCACGCCACAACGTACAGCCGCGCCATCCAGAATCGCCGCCCGCCGCAAAATAAAGACCTGGTTGATTATCTGAAGACGCTAAGACCGGAAGATCCATTAAAACAAAGCGGGTCCCAACGATGTCTTGCATCACAGGCACCCCCCATCCCCCGGTATCAGCAGCAACCGTCAAAGATCCCGCTGACGCGCGCGGAATAACAACGCCATCGACCTTAACCGTTCCGTTTTGATAGCGAACGCGGTTTATACGAACAACGCAATCTCCTAGATCGATAACATCGCCAGGATCCAAAACAACCCATGCCGAAGGCAGCGCAAAAGAAACGCTCTCTTTTTCGGCCCACAATTTGTAAAGCTTTTGCTCGGCAAGAGCCTTTGCCCTTGAGGCCGATAAAACAAGCGGCACATCGACTTTAACGATAGAAGTCGCCATTGCTTGTACTTGCCGCCGCGCGCGTTGGGTTCCGATTTCATAGGCTCGCGCCGGATCGATATAATTGACGGTCAGTTCAATCGGCAAAGTCAAATCGTCAGCTCGCGTCGCCATGCGGGGCAAAGCCTGCCCTTCTCCGCTGGTGTTATGAGCGCCCAAAACAGATGCATCAATAGTTGCAACGGGCGTCGCCGCATGACGTTTTGCCACAAGCCTGCCGCCTGTTTCCACAACATCAAAAGGCTCAACCATTTGCAAGGGACGGATAGCTGCCGCCGCCGTCATTGGATCCGACAAGACATAACCCGGCACCGAATAATCCGCTAAAGCCGATACATCATAGTCGCCAGTATCAAACCCAGCCCGTTCCAACACATCGCCAACAATATGCGCAAGCGTATCCGACAATTGGCTATAACGCAGCAAACCGCACTGCCCAAGATTGTTCGCAACACCAGAAAATCCGCCCAAAAAGATCCGCCCAACCCCGGCCTGACAAAGAGCATAATAGTCGCAGAGCAAACTTTGTCCCGTCACAGCGATATTTTGCTGCCCCATCCCAAAGGCCCCATCGCTCAACAGTATCTCTGAAAGCATATAAGTCGCTGCGCTCCAAGTTTTCGCGACAACGACAATCTTAGCGCCAAGCCAAACGGGATAAACGGCGCTAAGATCTTCAAACGCCTCAACGCTTAAAATCTGAGCACCGCGCGTTACCGAACAAACGCCCTCAGCAATTGTCAGCGAGAACAAACGAATATTTGAACTTCCAGACATAATAAATGTCCACGCGCCGCTCCCGGTCTGTAAAAAGAAGCAGGGCACGCTCGATCCAGAAAGAATAGAGAAGTTTGTTATCAGATCGGCGCTATCCCCCACGACCAAAGCGCCATCGCTCCA
Organism: uncultured Rhodospirillaceae bacterium; assembly: GCA_964390005.1. Lineage (GTDB taxonomy): Bacteria > Pseudomonadota > Alphaproteobacteria > UBA9219 > UBA9219 > CAYMGM01. Next base: position 532,709 of record CAYMGM010000001.1, read on the forward strand.
CGATAAAGAGCGATATTTCAGCGTCACACTTGTCCCGATCGTCGAAACCACAAAGACGGCCCCGCCGTCGAAAGGAACGAACTGGGCACGTCCTAAAAGTTTATAAGCCGCGCTTCCCCAAACATTTGAAAACCCTAAATCCAGAACGTTAAGCCCTGCGCGCGAAAAAACGCGCACGCCCAATGACGCCCCAGATTTATCGGCATAGACAAAACGTAAACTGTCGATCCAAACAATGGAGCTAGCCCCTAAATCATTCGCGCGCGCAATTGTCAGAACATCGCCAAAGGTGCCAGCGATCGTGTCGTAAATAGCGACCTTGGCGCTATAATTGCTCGTCGTATCGCCATCATATAAAGACAACGCGATAAACCGACCATCGGGCGACAAAGCCCAAGATAGAGATCCCGTATTAACCGAAGAAAAAAAAGAACTCTCGACGCGCGCATCTTCGGCAGGCACGTCGCCTGAAACATCAAAAGTCACAACCTGAAAACAAATAGAGGAATCCTGTACAGCATAACCACCGACAAGAACGCGCGGCCCTGCCCCTGCCAAAGAAGAAAAATAAAGCGGCGGCATCTGTCCGCTTCGAAAACCCGTTTGGTTTTGAAAAAGACCGCCATTGACATCGCCGAGCCAAGCGGGTCCATCCTCCGAAGCGTTCGCAACGATTTCGAAAGTCAAAGATGGCAACCTGTTTCCAAAATTAGCCAACTGCAAATTATCCAGAACGATATAAGCAATCCCCTTATACCCCGGCACAGAACCGGATCCGATCCAAGTTTCAAGCAAAGGATCCGGGCTTTGGTTTTCTTCTCCCAGATAAACGGTTGCCCCATCGACAACCCCAGACTTCCAAACGCCATCCTGATAAATAATTTTTGTATCGGCCCAAATGGTCGCAATTTCTTTCAAAAGCCCGGCACAAATAGCGATCGCCGCATGAAGGCTATAGGTATAAGTCGTCTTCGTGCTTTCCGAGCTACCGCCACCTTTTCCTACAGACGTACTTTCTTGATGAACCGTCTCAATCAGATCCGAAGCCCAGATAACATTTCCCGAAACGCGCGTACGCCCATAAACGACAGGCAAGCCGACGCCATAACGCGAATCCTGAACGGAAAGATTGCTCAGTCGCGCGCCGTCGCTCGACGTCCCAGACGTCAACCCAATTTGCTGATCGACCCATTGCCCCGCGCGCCGCCCGGCATAACCGATTAAAGCGCCACCAAGCCCCGGCAATAAAGCATTACCAATAGAACCACCAACAGAAGAAAGAACAATAGAAGCCATCGACGCGCCCCCGCGTAAGACTCAAATAAACCGATAAACAGCGACCAGTCGCCGTAACCAGTACCCACCGACAGACGTTTCAACGACTTTTCCAGCTGGCGCAAACGCATGGATCATTCGCTCGGCATCCGTCGCCAAAGCCACATGTTGCGGCTGCCCGTCATACCGAAAAACCAAGACATCTCCAGCCTGCCGTGCCGAGACAATCACCCCACCATAACCGCGCAAACTTTCGCAAAGCGTTTTTCCATCGGGTCGCCGCCCATAATCAATTTTATCGTCAACAACGGCCCCAGCCGTACGATAAGCGATAATGACTAACCCAATACAATCCAGCCCCACGCCTTGGCATCGCCCCTGATGATGAAAAGGCGTGCCCAAACAGGCGCGCGCAGCCGCAACGACATCGGCGGCCTCTACGGCAATCATGCGCGATCTCCTTTACGAACTTTCAGGATATTGAAGAATTTTTGCAAGCCCGGCCAAATGTGGAAACCCACCAAACCGAACGATATTGGCAAACCTGTTTTGACAAGTCGTATAACGCCGATCACAACCAGGGCTTAAAAGATAAGAGTCTCCAACCCTGACGCCCGCCGCTCCAGACAGCCAAAAAGTCAATGTGCGCGTCGCCAAATCCCAATTCCGCACATCAAACCGAAACCCCTTTAAGGCCCCGCTTTGCCACGTCAGAGTCCCATAGTTAAAATAATCATCAGCTTCCGTGCGCGATAAATCTGTTATCGCGATATCAGATAAAACGCTTGAGACTGTGCCGTGAACGGCCAGGACCTCTAAATTGATCCCACAATTGGCGTCCCCTAAATCAAATCGGCATTCAGGCGTATAAACTTGTCCGATTTGCCGCTGTAAACAATCGCATAATCCCATATAAGTGGCTTGATAACTTCCCTCTTTCAACACGACTTCACCCAACCAACCGCGCTGCAAAACAAGAATGCCTTGCGATAAATCGTTCCAGTTACAAAGCGAGACATCGACACGCGCATGATCATACAATCCCGCTTTAAGATCCTCTTCTGCAATCGACGCGCAGCTCAAAACGCCCAGAACGGTATTTTCTGCCGCCTTCATGTCCGTTTGCGCTGAAAACATTTTTTCTGTCATGCCGCCTTCGGCATAATAAACAGTGCCATCCACAAGCAAATTGACGTCATGATCGGTAACACCGACGACAACACCATCCGTTCGCGTAATCTTCACAAGATGGGCCAATTGCGTAAGCTCTCCTTGAAGGTGAGCAGCAAGTGAAGCCGATAAGCTTTTCATAAGATTTTGACCTCGACCAAAGGAACAGAAAGCTTCGCGCTGCCCCGATCATAAGCAACCAGCTCAAGCTTATCGGTATCAAAGCGAACAGGCACATCAAAAAGAAACCCCGCTGTAATCGTGGCATCTGCCAAAGGCGCATCGGCAAAGGTGATAAGTCCTGTCGTCGTATCGACGCTCCACCCGCTTTGCAAAACGACACCTCCGACGGCAATAACGACACTACCTTCAACAGGTTTTTTAATCGTCCGAATATAAGCCGCCGCGCCAGATCCATAAGTCTTCGTCAACGGGAACAAAAGCGTTTGACCATCGCCCGTCCCAATGACCTGATCTGTGACAGAAGGCGCTAAAAGCCCATCAGGGGCGCTCGAAAAATCAAGCCAATCTTTCAATCGAAAGCCGCGCGCACGCCCGCGCCGTGCACAAAAAAAAGCCGCCAGCAAGGCGGCGTCGGCAGCAGATCGAATACCCGATGCCGCATCATAGTACCGTCGCGCCTGCGACCAATTTTGATTTCGCACTTCAACGCCGCTCGCCAACGTGACAACTTCCGTTGAAAACGAAGGCCCAGCCATCGATCCATACGACACAGCCAAAGGAAAATTGACTTCATCAAAAGACATAATAATCTCCATGGCCCATTCAGGCTAAACTGCTCATACCGTCAAACAAAGCCATCTCGCGTAAAAGAATAGAAACAAACTGTTTCGCTTCGTTTTCGACCGTCACCATGCGCACCATATAATTTTTGTCGTCGCAAATAACACGCATACCGCTAACAGGCACTTTGTCGCGATCATAACGCACGACCAAACGATGCGTTGCATTTTGATCCAAAGACAATCGTGTTTTCTCTGACGAAGAAACAAAAAGCGTCTCAATCGCGCCCCAAAGTTCCCATCGCGTCGTCCAAACAAGGCTTCCACCAACAGAAGGGATCGACGCTTCTTGAAAAACGACGCGCTGCCGCATCTCGCCAATATTCATGCACCCCCCAAAGCCAAAACTTTATACGAGGCTAAAAGCGCAAGAACAGAGACAGGTGGCACAAGCGAGACATCGCCTCGATTATCATACCAAAACCCGACCATCTGTTTGATCGCCAAAACAAAGGCTTCAGGCACATCATCCGGCTGATCGCCATAGCCAGCGATATAATCAATAACAATATTTTCTGGCAAACGCTTACAAACGTCTAACAACAACCGCCCCGGATCGCTTACGCTATCGACACTATAGTCATCAACCGACAGATCTTCATTTTGCTCAAAATAGTCCGTTGTTTGAACCGACACAACGCGAATGAGCGGCGGTCGTGGCAACGAAACAATAACAGGCCCCAAGACGCCACGATCTAAGCGCATACCATACCGCAAGGTCTGCTCGATTAAGGCGCGCCCTGTAAAAGATTCACAAAACGCGCATGCCGCACCGATTAAAGAGGCAATCAAATTGTCATCAGCATCCGTACTGACGCGCAAATAGTTTTTCATGCTCATCAGATCGACAGGCATAACGACAGGCGCTGTAAGGATATGCAGACCCGACATCCCGACCTCCTCAAAGAAAAACGAAAGAAAGCGTGTGGCCTATCAAAAGACCACACGCCAAAAAGATTAAACGGTAGGCGCAGATCGCGGATAACCCGCAACGACATTGGCGCCGCTCGCTGCTCCGGAAGTGGCACCGCTTACGGTCATCACAACGCGCACATAGCGTTGGCTACCGATATACCCCACGCTTTGAATGGTATTTGCCCCAGTCGCGCTCGATACAGCCGATAAAGCGCCATCCAAGTCTGAGGTGCTCGTAGCGGTAAAAGTGCTACCATCCATCGAATGTTGAAGAGACGGCGTATGCACGCCGTCGGTATAAGCCCCAAAAGCAACCGAAACGACGGCAGCATCAAAACCGCGCAAATCGACGGCGCTACCGTTAAAGGTCCCCGTTGTTCGAACCGCCGGCGCCAGCGAAGCGCCAAGCGAGATTTTATGATAAAGATCACGCATAGCCATAAATCATCTCCTTAAAATTAGGCGGCCGAGAAACGAAGCAGCTTAACAGCTTCAAAATTGACGACATCGCCGCCAACGCGCTTGCTGCAACGGAATTTGACGAAAGGCGCAGCGGTATAAGGATCGCGCAACACACGCAACCCAATCCGATCGACAATCGTATAAGCTTCTTCAAAATTACCGAAAGCGACCGACAGACTGCCCGAAGCAACAGCAGGCATATCCTCGGCCAGTACGATCGGATAGCCAAGAAGCGTCGCCGGCGTCCCTGCTTGCAGGCTAGGCTGCCAGATATAGGCCTGCGTGGCATTTTCTTTAAACTTACGAATCAAATCAGCCACGGCGCGCGGCATCAACCAAGCGGCTTTCGGTAAATACCCGCTACGCAGCTTATGCATTAGATCGATAAGAACGTCTGAAGCGTTGCTCGACGCAAAAGCGCCATCGACGCCCGTCGCCAGATATTCTAAAACGCCCCAATTCCGCGAAGCATCGCCGGTCGCCTGAACATTATAGCTCAAAAAGCCGCGCGGTTGACCGATCCCATCGCCAGAAACGAAAGCCGCATTTTCCTTACGCGAAAACTTCCCGGCCACACGATTGACAAGCCATTCTTCGACGTTCAACACAGCGTCGTCCAAAAGCTTCTGCGTCGCACGAGGCTGCGCATATAATTCATGCACAGGAATACGAATGCGCCCGATCGCCCCTTGATCGGTCACCGAGCTTGTCCCAAGCTCCGAGATCCATTGTGCGTCAGGCTCGCTGGTGTCGCGCAACATCTCGACAGCTTCGGTCGAAACGCTCATGACCGTGGCCAATTGACGCATCGGCGTTGTGTCATACTGGCGGGTAACGATCCTGCTAGCGATTTCTGTCGGCACCATATAGCCGCCTTGCGGATCGGAAACGACATCCATATCCTTCATCGATAGAGCCGACATCTCGCTCTCGGCTCCCTTCGAGACATAACGCATAAAAGCGGTTTTATAGGCATAATCGCCCTCGTCTCGCAGCTCGCCCGCACCTTTACCGGGGCGCGCGAGAACGGTCTTCACGCTCCCGATCTCGTCCTGCAGATGGTTGATAACGCCATCCATGCGCGAAAGTTTTTCTGTCAACAAAACGTCCGATGAACCGCGACGTTCGATAGCCGACATACGCTCATCATTGACGCTTTTATACTCTTCAAAGGCTCGCGCCAACGTATCGGTGGCGGCATGAACCTCATTCATGTCAATCATACACTTAACTCCTAAGCAGACCGGCCATTTGAAAAAGGCCGTGATTGAAGGGCGCGAGCCGCGCGATAAAGTCTAGAAACGACGGCCCGCGTCTGGTCGTCTCCATCTTGCAGCGACAGCGCATCGCGCGGCGATTTCACGCCACGGACCCGCGCTGCCTCATTCGCCGGAAAAGTAACCAGCGAAATCTCGAATAATTCCAAATCAGTTAGAACGCGCGCTTTACGTTTTTTATCGACGCGACTTGATACAACGCGATAGCCGATCGAAAGCCCCGTCAAAGCGCGCATTTTTAAAAGCTCATAAGCCTCAGCGCCTTTTTGCGTCCGCAAGGCCAAACGCCCCTGTACGGCCAAACCGTTCTGATCTTCCTGCAGCGAAAGCCAAACGCCAATCGGCTGCGTCGGATCATGCATCCAAAGCATGGCGGGTGCATTGCCTTGCGCGCGCCAACTCCCCAGCGACCGATCAAAAGCCCCGGCGGCTACGACTTCGTTATGCAGATCGACGATATCGAAAACGCTGGCATAGCCCGTAAACACGCCGCCTTCGTCCACGGACTTGATCGACAAAGTCCGCGCCAAATGTTTCATTTCCATTGAAGTTCCTCACAGTTGTTCAGGCGACATTTTCCCAGCCGCGATCGCATCGCCCCCTTCGATCGGCCCATACCCAAGCGCCGCGCGCTTTTCGTTGACACTCAGAAAATCGGCATTTTGTAACTTGGCCCACAAAGCGTCGCGCCGCCCTGTCAAGGCGCTGACTTCATCCGTGTCGATATCAAGTGACAGATCGGGATCGAACTTCGGCGTCAACCACGCATCAAGCTGAGCCATCACGCGCCCGACCAAAGGCAAAACGGTGTCTTCATAAAGAGCAAGCCGCGCTTCCGCCATGTTGGCATAGGTCTGCGCGTCGGGCAGGCCGATCAACTGCGCAGGCACACCAAAAGCCATCGCGATATCGCGTGCTGCCGCATCGCGGCCTGCGATCCAATCCATATCCTTGGGCGACAGGCTCATATCACGCCATTCCAACCCGCCTTCTAAAATCAAAGGACGCCCGGCATTAACGGGCCCCTCATAATGCTGCTCCATCTCCTCGCGCAAACGCCGCATTTGCTCATCCGACAGCGTGGAAGGACCCTCCTTCGGCGCAAAAACCAAAGCCCCCGAAGGCCGCGCCCCGCGGTTCAATAAAGCCTGATTCCAGGCACCCGCGGCATTATGCTGATCGATCGACAGCAAAGCGGCTTCCAGCGGCGCCATGCCGTACCAGTCGTCAAGCGGATGAAAAAGTTTGATGTGCAAAATAGCGCTATCGCCCGTCACCGGATCGGCACGCCAGCGCGTTGTCTGCCCCGAAACATTGTATTCATAAGCCTCCGGCAATCCCAAAGGTCCGGGCACGACCTTCATGCGATCGGGACGCAAAAGATAAAGCTCGCGCGGCGTGCCACCTTTCCGCGGCGAAACGGCCTCGATATAAGCGTTCCCAGCAATCAACAAATCGGCCAAAACGCTTTCGCAAAAAGCCTGTCGCTCTTGCAACGGATTAGGCGATTGCAAAAGATCAATCAACGGATGCGCCGTTATCTCCTGCCCCTGCGCATCATAAAGAAGCCACGGAATGCTAGCGCCAGCTGAAGAAATCAACGAGATACAACGATAAGCCACAACGTTTTTGCGATAAGCCTCATCGGCCAAACGATCATAGCGCCGCGGCGTCCACTTTGGCTGCCCGACAAGACTCCAAGCGATCATGGGCCCCGCGGCGCTTGTCTTGACTTGTTTCGGGCGCACGAATGGCGCCACGAGATTTTGCCATCTCATGTCCTAACCTCTGCTCGTTGTGAAAAAACTCTTACAGCGCGCGCACGCGCGGCGACGCCAGCGCCGCTTGATCGACCAAACCGGTCAAAGCCCAAACCAGCGCATCCACGCGATCGGGCGATCCCTCGCCCAAACCATCGGATGAAAAACTGCACATCTGATCTTCCAATTTTTCAAGCCGCCCGACATGCCGCACGCGCCCTTGCTCATACAAAGCCGCAATGGGCAAAGCGCGCTCAAACTTCCCGCGAATAGCCCGCACGGCGCGTATTGGCATTTGCGCATCGATCTGACGCAATACCTTTTCAACCAAAGCGCCCCCGGCATTTACCTCGGCAATCACGGCTTCGGCGTGATAAGATTGAGCCAAAGCCATCGCCCGCCCGGCCCAACCGTCCGGCGAAAAACGCCCCGACCAGTCGGCCAAAACATAAAAAAGACCATCTTCCCCAAGTCCCGCCGCAATGATCCCCGTCTCATCGCTCGCAGGCCCAAAGGTCATGGCTGGATCGACCCCCACAACGATACGCGCCATCTTCGGCGCATCGCCGACACGCAGCGTTTCTAAATCGCCGCGCTTCCAAAGCGCGCCCTCTTCCTCGCCAAGCATCTCGGCATCCAGTTCCTGCCGCCCCAACCGCGTCCCTTCATATTGGGCCCGCAATTGCTGCAAAACGACGGGTGCCAGATGATCCGCGTTATCATAAGTCCGCCCTTGCGTAACCCAAACATCCTGCCCCTGCCGCGCCAATAACGCTCGCATCAGCGGCGTATTCCGTGGCGTTGTCGTCACAACGATCCTGGGATCACGCCCAAGGCGCAACCCAAAACCAATTTGATCGAAAGCGCCGCGCCCGCTCCAAGCGCCCAATTCGTCGCACCAAACGCGATGATATTGAGGCCCGCGCAACCGCTCGGGTTGGTCGGCGGAATAAATTTTGATCCTGGCCCCATTATACAAACTCAAATCTCCCGTACTGCGATGCCAAGCCTGAACGCAGGCCGCAGGCAAAAGTCTCAAAAGACCGCTTTCGCCCTCCACACAAACATCGCGCGCATCGGCAAATGTCGGCGCGACAACGGCCACGCGCGCGCCGGGGTTCCATAAAGAAAAGGCGGCAATATCCTCAGCCCCTGTCCGCGTTTTCCCCCAACCGCGCCCGGCCATGATCAGCCAGATCCGCCAGTTCCCCGGCGGCGTCAGCTGCGCCGCCCGCGCTGTCTTGATCCACCGCAACCGACAAAGAAAAGCCGCCAGATTTGGCGGCGGCAAGTTGCTCAAGCAAGATGGCGGCTTCTTTGACGGCAGACTCTCTGCCGCTTGAGGCTTTCGAGCCCTCTCTGGTGTCGTCGTCTTTTTCATAAAGCTTCAACTTATCCAACAAAGCCTTGGCGGCGGAAACACGCACGGCATCGCTCTCGCTCTCGGCCATCAACTCCAATAAGACAGCCTGCACGCGCGCACGAATTGTTTTGATCTGCGGCGGACGCCCCCGCCGCGCGGGGATTTTTTTGTTGTCATCGTCGCCGGTCTCTGCCTCTCCGACAGTTTTCTTTTTTCGCACTGTTTTTCTCACTGGCGTCTCTGTTTTTGTTTTCCGCGCACGCGCACGCGAAAGAGACGCTTTTTTTGCCTCATGAAGTGACGGCATACCCTTTCCCTTCCTCTCGCCCGGCAAATGCAGGGACCGAGAAAAACGACAAGGCCGCTTTCTTGAAAAAAAGCAGCCATTCAAAAACCGAATAATAGGAAACCGAGCCAGCTTCTCAGCCTCATCCAAGGCCGCCCGCCAGAAAGATATCAACGGACGCAAGCTCTCTGAGAAAAGTCAATACGCGATTCCCCACCCCAAGTCAAGAATATATTTCTATAATAGTCTAATATTTTTATTGTGAGCGTGTTTTTTGATAAGAACGGGGATAGATCTGAAAGCCTGCGCTATGGTAAACTCAGCACAGGTAAGGAAGAATCGCGTGGAGATCAAATGATCGATTCCGTCAACAACTCGTCAATGGGCTCGCTTTTACGCGCGCAAATCACCAGCCAGTCGGCTGGCACAACGGCGTTGAAAGCGAACAAGGAAACGACGAATACGATCATCAGCCAGTTGCAAGAGCAATTGTCTCAAAAAGGCTCCTCGAACGCAGCCCCAACTTTTGAGATGAGCAGCGGGACAATGCCCAGCAATTTACCGCGCGGCAGCCTCGTCAACATTTTAGTCTAGCTGCTTTTAGCCCCTCAATTTCTCGGCAACCCGTACCGCAAAGCGGCCGTTTCTCTTTCGGTTTTGTACCATTTATCCAGCCGCTCCAAGCCGACGCGCACATAAGGAATAACAGGCTTTGGCGGCGTTTTATCGTGACAAACAGCGGTAAGAACGACGTTGTGATAAGGGGCTCCCATGGCACGCATAGCCAAACGCCATCGCGTGTAGGCCTCTTCTTCAGCCTCTGTCCGCTCGCATTGCCCCGCAAAGAAAGAGCCCCCCGTCCGCGGCGCATAAGAAGCAGCTAAATGAGCCTCCAAACGCGCGGCTAAAAAATCACGCTTAAACCGCCAAGCGGCAGACGATAAAGCTTCTGCCAAAACACCAGCCTGCACCAGAACGTCCAAAGGATGCTCTTCCAACACCCGCGCAGCAAGCGCCCCGCCTTTTTCTGTAACCGCCAAAAGGCGTCCAGCATGTTGCCAACGCTCTACGGTCCCCCAATCGGTCTCTATTTTCTGGTCTTTATTTGGCTTGATCATAATCCCTCCCTCTTTCCCGCAAGAGTATCCTATTTGGATACGACCTGTCGAGACAAAAGTCTCCATTTTGGGTACTTTTTAAGAAAGAATCAGCTATACTCGCCCTATGAACACAGCACCGAACAAAATCAAACTCTATCGCCAGACCAAGGGCTGGAGTCTCCAGCAACTGGCCGAAGCCACAGGAACAAGCAAAAGTCAAATTGACAAGCTTGAAAAAGGCCAACGTCGCCTCAGTGTGGATTGGATGGTTCGCCTTGCCAAACCTCTTGGCTGCGACCCGCGAGATCTTTTGGCACTCCGCGCGCAAACACCCGAAATGGATACCCCCACACCGCGCCAACTCCCTGTTTTCGCGCTCGACCTCCCCAGCCAAAACCTATCCGGCCGCGCCATAGACCAAACCCCCTGCCCGACGGTTCTCATGCACGTTCCCGACGCCTACGCTCTCATAGCCCCCGACGACAGCATGGCGCCAATGTACAGGCGCGGCCAGACGCTCTACCTCCACCCGCATAAGCCCCCTCAACCAACCTGTGGCCTCCTCGTCCGCTTTAAAAACGGAACGGCACAAATCAGGGCTTACATCCAAGAAACGCCGCAAACGCTTAGACTTCGCTCTTTCGGAGACTCTCCAAAAGAAGAAGAAATAAGCCTATCGGAAATAGAAAGATGCGACAGAATCGTCGGAACGATGGATCTGTTCTAGAAGAGCCTTAAGCGGCAGGTGCCATCTCGACAAGATAACGAATAGCGGTATCAAACAAAGAAGCCGGCAAGCAGCGTGGATTGGGAATTTTGAAACGATCGGCGAATTCGCGTTCGACACAGAACTCAGATTTTCCAGAAACGAAAGCGACATAAGAGATTAAAGCGGCCAGAGACGTTCTTTCATTTTCATTAACAGGCTTGTCGGCAAGATGATCAAAATGCATCCAGTCGCTGGTTGATTCGAAACAATTGCTTTGAGCGCGCAAATCACCAGAAGCCAAGCGCATTGTCATAACAGAAGCTGTCATAATAGAAGCCGACATATTCATAATCCTTACTTAAAAGAAACGAACAATAATTTTTATAAACAGATAAGTTCTCAACCATTCACAAAACGACTATATACCATTTTTCTGCAAGTATATACCCAAAAATGGTCGAAATGCTTGATTTTATGATAAATATTCGGTAAACTCGTCAGCAACTTCTTAAGAGAACCTCAAGGAAAGCCGGGTTTCGTTGGCGAAAGCAAATGAACAAGGATGCAACTAATCAAAAGCTTGAAAAAGGCTGTCTAAAATAGTTATGTCTATGGGCAGCAAGGTTTTAGCGACCAGCAAGGATTAACGAAGTTATGATCATCACGGCGGCACAATTACGGGCAGCGCGAGGCCTGTTGGATTGGACGCGGTCAGAGCTGGCCAAGGCGTCAGGCTTGTCGCCTGAGACGATCAAGAACATCGAGCACGGAATTTACACGCCGCAAGAAGCAACGATCAAAGCGATCTTAGACACGTTCGCGCAGAACGACGTCGAGTTCACCGAAAACGAAGGCGTCCGCAAAAGAGACGATATTATCTCGATTATTGAAGGACAAGACTGCTATCTACGTCTACTTCACCACATTGAGAACGCTGCGAAAAACCCAATAACGGGTGTAGAGAACAGCACAAAAGAAATTCTCTTTATGTATGTTAAAAACGAATTATCCCCGCCTGAAGTTGTTGCTGCAGATTTGCGTTTACGAAAATTAGGGTGTAAATTTAGATCTATTATTGAGAAGGGCGATACCTATGCTCTCTACCCACTAGACGAATATAGATGTATCCCTAGCGAGTATTTTAGTAATGAAGTGCACGTCATTTATGGAGACCGCGTTGCAACTCTCATTAACAAAAGAGAAAAAGTTGTCATTCTACGGAACAGAAACATAGCTGATGTGATGAGCAAGGCCTTCAACTTCATGTGGAATGCGTGCGAAAAATTGACATACACAACGGCGGTCAAGACATATGAATAGTGTAGCAACAAGATACAAAGTGAAGCCGAAAGGAAGAGCCTCTCTTTCGAACCAGAATCGTACGGCCATTCTTTGGGTTAGCCTCAACAAAGAGGAGACCAAAGGGGTGAAGCTGCACTCGACAATGGCATGGCTTAATGAACGGTACGACAAGGTTTACATTGACCTTGCCGATACGCTCGACCGATACAACCGCCGTGGATTGTATGAACTTGAAACGACGCAAGCTGAAATAGACGCCAGAGAAGCCGGTACGGCTTGGTGCAAAGAACAAAGCGGCTTAATTGCAAACATGAGCCACTTTGAAGGCATTCTAACCTTTGATTTTTGGCGCAACCACGAGGCCTTTGACGCGACAATAAAACAGCTTTTCAAAGTTGCCGCAGAAAATGAAGTATTCAAAGCAGCGATTGAGGCCGATATTGATAGTTATGTCAATCGGCGTCACTGCGTCAACATGAGCGATAAACTACGTCAAGAATTGCGCGCTAGCGGTTTGAATTATATTCTTGAAGAGACAGGAGCCAATATTTTTGCGGCCCGTCTTTTTCACGCTGACAGATATTACCCAGGTCCGCAATTGAACTCGATCGCCCTTCTTCGCCAAGGCCACATTGAGGGGGCCCCCATTGGCCTAGAGATGGAACAATATATCGAATTTAATCTAGAAAGAAGGAAGACACAACAGGACCTCCCCCATGATGTCCCCGTCTTATCGGATCCAGTACCGGCACCTATTCTTTATCAACCACAATCAAAAACGGCGGCGGCTATTGCAGCAATGGGTGGCTTCGTTCGCAGGAAAGTGGGGGGTGGGGCAGGAACCGTCAGTAGGGAAGCTCGCAACCCTTATGATAATTTAGCTCTTGCATAACAAGATAAGACTAACAAATTTTATTCTCACTGATATTGTTTATTAGAAGTCGTCATAGAGGGCTGTCGACAATTATCCCACATAAAGTCAAAAGCCCCTTTCATTGAGATTGACAGTGCAGCGCTTCGGATAACGACGACTTTGTACATATCTTTTTGCGTATTCTTACCATAAACACTGATCGCCACACGATCTGAATATATAGCCACCACATTATAATGAAAATAAGTCGAGGGGACCCAACGATATTCCGACAAAGGAAGCTGAAGATCCGTATCCCCTTCACGCACAAGGATCCGAAAACGGAGCCCCGCCTTACGCAATTTGATCAACGAGGCCCATTCGACCTCGTTCATACGAGAGCCATCCCCGTTCATAAAACGGATTTCTCCCCCGCGTTCACTCATCGCATGATAGATTTCTTCAACAAGTTGAACGAAACAATCCGTGCCTTCAATAACAGCAACATTTTGGTCTTTTAATCTCACCCCATCAGGAATAGTAAATTCAATATTCGCATCCTCAAGAATAGAGATAATGGACCCCATCGTTTTGTCGCGCGGCGAAATAAAACCGGCTTCAATATTCCTTATCGTTGAGATAGAAAGCCCGGAAGCTTCAGCCAAATCTTTTTGAGACCAATCTAAGAGGGCACGTGCTGCTTTAATTTGACGCGCATTAACCTGCTGTCTGTCACTCATCCATTTGCCCCCTTAATAAAACTCTTCCCGCCGATCGCGGAAGAAGCCCCAGGCTGAGCGCATAGCTTGTACGGCATTTAAATCGAACGTCGCGATAAGAACGCCTTCGTCGTCGCGGCCAAAGGATTGCACCATCTTGCCAGCCGGGTCCGAGATGAAGGAGCTACCGTAAAAAACCTGCCCGTCTTCTTTGCCAATCCGGTTCGCCGCCGCAACGGGAACAACATTCGCCACTGCATGGCCGCGCTGCACGATTTGCCAACGCTCGGCTGTATCCAATGTCGCATCATGCGGCTCGCTCCCGATGGCCGTCGGATACAAAAGGACCTCTGCCCCATCCAGCATCATCGCGCGCGCGGCTTCAGGAAACCATTGATCCCAACAAATGCCGACACCGATCTTGCCATAGCGCGTCGGCCAAGCAATGAACCCTGTGTCTCCCGGACGGAAATAGTATTTTTCCTGATAACCGGGGCCATCCGGAATATGCGACTTCCGATAGACGCCAAGCAAATCGCCGTCAGCATCCAACATCGCGACCGTGTTATAGGTGCAAGGCCCTTCCCGTTCAAAAATCGAGACGGGCAAAACAACTTCAAGTTCAGCCGCCAAACTTTGCATGGCCTGCACGCAAGGATGCTCAAGCACCGGGTAAGCGCGCTGAAAATTGGATTCAAGCTGCGCCTTACAAAAATAATGCCCTTGAAAAAGCTCGGGCGTCAGAATGACCTGCGCCCCCTGCCCGGCGGCCTTGCGCACAAGCCCCGTGATTTTGGCGATGTTGGCCTGCATATCGTCGGACAAAGCGCATTGCACAACGCCGATCGTCAGATTTCTTACGGTCATAAGGGCTCCTGTTGCGTGATGCAGTGAAAAGAACCGCCGCCGGTCAAAATGGCGGTGGCAGAGCAACCGATAACGTTGCGTCCGGGGAACAGCGCGGCGAGCGTCGCCAAAGCTTCCTGCGCATAAACCTTTTCATAGGTCGGCACAACGACCGTTTTGTTCCCAATAATAAAGTTCATATGACTGGCCGGAACCGCTTGCCCTTCATCATCGGCAATCAAACCGGGGCTCGGAATCCGCACGACATCCAAACCAAAACCAGACAGCGCCCGCGCGATACGATCCAGCGTCGCAGCATTTGGATCATTGTTTCCTGACGGCGCCTGACAAACAACGCGCCCCGGCGCGACAAATCGAGCAATGTTGTCGATATGCCCATCGGTATGATCGTTTAAAAGTCCCTCATCCAACCACAGGACCTGAGCGGCCCCAAAGGCATCCTTCAGCCGCGCTTCGATCTGCGCCTGTGAAAAAGAAGGATTACGATTAGCATTCAAAAGACATTGCTTGGTTGTCAGCAAACGGCCCGTACCATCGACATCGATAGACCCGCCTTCTAAAACGAAATCCCAATCGATCCGATGCACGGCGGCAGCGTCGGCCATTTCCTGACCGACCTCGGTATCAAAGGGAAGATCAAACTTATTGCCCCAATAATTAAACGCAAAGTTGTGCCCGACGCGCCCGCCTTCGCGATCGCGCCCAAAAACGCACCCCGTATCGCGCACCCAAATATCGCCATAACGCGCAGGCACAAGCTGAACATTTGCATGGCCCGCAAAAGTCGCGCGCGCACAACGCATCGCGTCATCGCCCATGACCAGCACTTTGACGACTTGATCTTTGGCCAAAGCGACGACCATAGCCTCGATCTCATCGCGCGCCGGATCCAAATCTTCACACCACAAATCAGGGTGAGCGGGCCAAGCCGTCCACATAGCGCGCTGCGGCGACCATTCTGGCGGAACGAAATAAGTCATAAGCTCATCCTTTGGAAAAAAGGGGCCGACAACCAAACACTCAACATCTCTGAATGCTGAATGCCGACCCCCACATGCTTACTTAAAGATCTTCGACCAGCTGTGACGCTTGCGGTTTTTCCAAAGCCCACGATGATAGGCATCGGAAGCCAAAAGCGGCAGAACGCTGCCAGCCTCGGCATAAACCATCTGCTCGAAAGCCATATCGACTTTGCCCCACGAGCAAGCTTCTTTGAGCGTCGAGCTTGAGCAAGCCCCATCGCGCACATCGGCGACGGTAATCTGAACGGCATATTTGTGCATCGGCACTTCATGTCCCAAGACTTCGGCACAAACGACCGTGTCCTGCATAAAGTTTTTCGGCACGCCGCCACCGATCATCAAAAGACCGGTTGTCCCGGCTTGAATTTTAATTTCGGTAAGCTCGCGGAAGTCGCGCACAGAATCGATGGTCACGCACTTGTGATCGTCTTTGTGCTTTTCCTGATGCATCACCAACCCAAACCCAGCGGATGAATCCGAGAAAGCCGGGCAGAAAATCGGCACATCGTTGTCATAGGCGGTTTCGATGAGCGACCCTTTTTTCTTACCGTTCTTTTTCAGATAAGCGCCCATCGCTTTGATGAACTCGCGGCTTGTATGAGGGCGCGGTTCAAGCCCATCGGCAACTTCGCAAATAGCGGCATCGCAGTGTTGCAGCTCTTCTTCATCGATAAAGGTGTCATAGATGCGATCAATATACATGTCGCGCAGATCTTGATCGTTATAAGCCTGCGAGCCCATGTAATGCTTAAAGCCCAACCCTTCGAAGAAATCCATATCGACGATCGAAGCGCCTGTCGAAACGACGGCATCGATCATGTTGTATTTGATAAGATCGGCATAAAGATTCATGCAGCCGCCAGCCGATGTTGACCCAGCCAACGTCAAAACAATAGAGCAGTCAGGATCGGCGATCATTTTATTAAAGATCGATGTCGCACGCGCCAGATCGCGTGACGTAAAGGACATCTTGCCCATTGAATCGATAATGGGGCGCGCATCAAAACTTGTGATGTCGATATGCTCGACGGGGGTTGAAAGAATTTCGGCTTTGGTGTTGGTTTTAAGGGCTGGTTTGGACATAGCTGCCTTTCCTTGAAGAAAGAGTGGAAATGCGGAAAAAACGCGTTGTGCCAAGGGTTTTAGCATGAATAAACGAGGCAGAAAAGAACAAAGACCCCCACAAAAAACAGCATGAAAGCATTACAAAGTGAGCCATTCAGGACTTTTTATGGCATACTAAGTCGGTATTCATTTAGCCGAATTTTCAACAAGGGGTCCTTCATGAAACGCTTCGTTACTCTTGCCGCCGCTGTTGCCGTTGGCTTGTCGCTTTTACCCAATTTTAAAACAGCGGCAACGCAGGTTGCCAAGCCGACGGCTCAGCCGAAAGCGACTGGCCTTTTAGAACCAGGCCTGTATGAACAGATGCGCGCTGGCGGTGCCGCCCCATGCAACTATATGTTTAAAACGGGCCCCCAAAGTTATGTCATCGCGGAAGGTGCCGTCGATGCTAACAGTGGGCAAGTCCAAGATGCCATGCATTATACCGTGTACAGGAACGGCACAAAGACTGAATTTGAACTTAAGCGTACCTTTGACGGCGTTTTTCCCGAACTGATCGCGACAAATGGCGAATGGGGGGGCGCAGAACGTCCCGATTTCAATGCAGTAAATAAACTCTTGAATGAAGCGGCAGCCGCCTGTGCAAAAACGGCAATCGTACCTTGATTTCGTTTTCCCATCAAAAAAGCCCGCTTCCAATGAAGCGGGCTTTTTTATTCGTGGTCGAACCATTCTTTCAATCTGGATCCCAGATTTCTCGAAGCGACGGATAAATCTGGATCAGGTATTGCGTGACTTTGGCAATGCGGCGCAAAACGCCGGTATAGGGGATCATTTCTTCGGTAACGACCTGACGCTCGATATCGTCGTCGGTGATCGTGATACGGTCCCAGAAAAGGTAATAGTAGTTCTGCGGCCCCCGCACCAAAACGGCCACGATGGTTTTCGAAAAGCCGGGATCATCCAGATGCACAAGGATATAAGACTCTTGATTCCCTGCGGTTGTTTTATCCCAGCCAAACCCCAACTCGGGAAAGAAAACCTCGGCATCGGTGTGAACAACGATATACTCGGCTTCGGTCGGCCCCTTGCGATAGGGGTTTTCCTTGATGATGGCCTTGCACTTAAAATTGAGCGTCGCGATATGCCCAACATATTCGCCATCGATCTTTTCGAAAACGCCGATACGACGTAAATGCTGCGCACGCGATGACGTTGATGAAGCCAGTCCCGGTGCCTTTAACTGGCCGGGATGCTCTTGAAACGGCGTCGTGTATTGAGCCAACGGAAAGGATTGAGCAAGCTTGCTAGCCACATAGCTCATCAAATACCCCCTTTCGCACCACGACGCATCGAAGAATGAAGACGCAAAAGCTTTCCGGCTGCAGGCGGCGCGATTTCAACCTTGCCCGTCGCGCGGAAACCGTTAAAGCCCGTTTGCATGACATCGGCATAGCCGCCCATGCGTTCAAAAACGATCCAATCGCCTTCATTGATATCGTCGGGCAGCATAAAGGGCCCTTCGATATGATCTTCTGTCGCGCAAGTCGGCCCATAAAGATGAAACGCCGTCATCCCCGCGCCCGCATGCGTCTTCGAAGGATCGGCAGGGATCATCGCGACATCGTTGCGCATGCCCATCCAGCACATATCGAACAGCGAGCCATAGCTGCCGTCATTGATGTAAAGCGCATCGCCCTTACGCAATTCGACGCGAACGACCAACGTCGCGCCCGTTCCGTTCAAAGCGCGCCCAGGCTCGCCCCAAATCTCGCACGAAGACGGCAGATGAAGCGACGCCAACCCGGCGCGCAGCGTATCAAAGAAGGTCAACAAAGGCGGCACAACGTCGCCCAGCCCTTCCATCGGAAAGCCACCGCCGACATCCAGAATATCCAGATCAAAGCCCGTACGCGAGATAACGCCGCGTACAACCTCAAGCGCCGTGAGATACGAAGAAGGCTCAAGGGTCTGATGCCCGGCATGGAACGAAAGCCCAACGCGCGCCGCCGTTTTCTTAGCTTCCTGCAAAAGCAGAACGGCTTCATCCGGCAAAGCGCCAAACTTGTTCGACATAGAAACGACAGCGCTACCTTTGGGCATCGCCAAGCGAACGAACAGAACAAGGTCTTTCGCTTGATCGGTTTCTTGACGAATTTTGGCCAGTTCTTCCATCGCGTCCAAAACGAACACGCGGACGCCATGCTTGAAATAGGCCTCACGGATGGCTTCGCGTCCCTTGATGGGATGCATAAAAGCCAATTGCGCATCGGCGAAAAGCTCACGGATTTGACGGATTTCAGCAATCGACGCCACATCGAAACCGCGTACGCCAGCGGCATAAAGGCGCTGAAGGATATAAGGATCGGGATTCCCCTTAACGGCATAAAAGATCTTGCCGGGGAAATGACGCAAAAACAGCTTTGCGTTTTTATCTAACCGATCGGGATGCATGCAATACATCGGCTCAGCCGGGCGCAAAGTGCGCACAGCGTCCTCGACGCTCGCAAAACGAGGCAGCGAAGGCTTCGCTGTCTTGATGGTACCAACCTTGACCTGCGTACGCGCGGACGATGCCGCGCGGCGCACAAGGGATGCTTTAACTTTGGCCGTGGACAAACGGCGCACACTCCCTGGGTTCATAGCCCATACTCCTTGCCAAAAAGGAGCAAAGCATCCGCCTAAAGACCCAAGTTGAGAGCAAAAAGAAGCGTGCCGAGACGAGAAAACGTCTTTCCGCGCGACAAACGCCGCGACACCTAGTTATCGCGACAAATACCACGACAACGGCACAAAACAGGAGGTACGGCAGCATCGCTTTTCACGGCCACCCCCGTCCAAGCGACGGAAAAACCGCGAAAAACAGTACCGACCTAAGCCCTTCATCTCTTTGCCAAGGACCTTTCAGCCTTGCCACCCCCTTTAAACAGGCAGCGTAACGTCAAGATCCTCACAACCAAGGCCATCACCCCACACGGGTCCAAATCGAGGGACCGTAGCATGGGTATGACAGACTCTTTGCTGCATACCACATTCCTGACCCCTCCTCTTAAAAACAGAGAACCGGTCAGGCGGCAAAGCGTCGTTACATAAACCATTGGGGAACGAAGAGGGTGGTATCCCAATCCATCCTTGGGCCAGTGGTACGTGCGCTTCCGTAAGGGCAAACATACGCATAGTTTCTGAAGATTCAATGAAAATTTGGCCCGTTCATTATTTTCTTATTGATGTTTCTCTGATGCCACAGTTGGCTGGACGTGCGTTCTGCGCTACAGTGCGCCCTTGGCTAAGGCCTTCTGCGGCCAAACAGACTGTTTCAACTTCGAAAGAAGCCTTCTTACACCTCAAGGAAGACACAAAATGGATAAAATCTCGCTGGCGCTCAGCGCGCTTCTCGGCCTTGTCATGGTGATTTGGCTTGCTCCAAGCGTCATCGCCATGAACCGCGGCAAGGTTTTAAGGAATATTGCCCTATGGCTTGGGATTTTTCTAGCGCTCGCCCTTTTCCACCGCCAGTTTATCATGGAAAAACAATCAGCTAACGACATTTCTGCCCCGACATTTCAACAAAACGGGCCAACAGACAAAGAAGATGGCGATCAGGCCCAATCCCCTGATAGCGAGGGCGATTCGTCAACTTATACCCCGCCTCAGGAATAAAAGGCCGAATCAAGCCGGTCAGAACCCCTCAACAACCTGAGGGGTATCACCGTGTGATTCGACCATATGGGCGATTTGAGCCCCGGCTTTTTGCACGGCCTGCGCATCGACGCCTTTGACGACCAAAGCGACGCCAATCTCACGGCCTTTAAGCGTGGGGTACGAGCCGATTTCCAGCATAGGAAAAGCCTCGGCAATCGCCGTCAACTCGGCCGCCATCAGACTTTCGGGCGTGTGGCACCGCACGGTGCAAACGTGCAATTTAGCCCCCATTTCAAGGGTTTGCGCGGCGGCATCCAGCATCACGCTCATAATTTCAGGCACGCCTGCCAGCACAAAAACATTGCCCAAGCGAACGCCGGGGGCCCCGCTTAGGCTGTTCGGGATTAAAAGGGCCCCTTCCGGCACCAAGGCCATCCGCAAACGGGCCGGATTAAGGTTTTCAGCCCCATAATAATCTTCCAAAGCCTTCCGCGCCGAGGGGTGTTCGATCAAAGGAACGCCAAAAGCCGTGGCCACACAAGCCATGGTAATATCGTCATGCGTGGGCCCAATACCGCCTGTGGTAAAGACGTAAGTATATTTCTGACGCAAAGGATTTAAGGCTTCAACAATCGCGGTCTCTTCATCGGGCACCACGCGGATTTCGCGTGTGACAATCCCCAAAGAAAACATCTTTGTCGCCAACGCATGGATATTTTTGTCAGCAGTACGACCCGATAGAATTTCATTCCCGATCACCAAAAAAGCCGCCGTCGGATTTTGATCAAATGGCATTGCGTCCCCTTTCCTATCTAATTTCGCCTGACAGTGTACACGACAGAAGCCCCTTCGGCATGCAGATATTAAATACGCCCCGCCCCTCTTTTCCCCTGAATGCCAAATGCTGAATGCTAAAAACCCCGCGAGATTTCTCTCGCGGGGTTTTTATCTCACTCACAAGAAAGATCAGCCCTTCGCCATGCTGGCCAAGATGGCAAGCAACAGAATGGCGACGATGTTGATGATCTTGATCATCGGGTTGACGGCGGGACCAGCCGTATCTTTGTACGGGTCGCCGACGGTGTCGCCGGTCACGGCAGCTTTATGAGCTTCCGAACCTTTGCCACCAAAGTTACCGACTTCGATGTACTTTTTCGCGTTGTCCCAAGCGCCGCCGCCCGATGTCATCGAGATAGCAACGAACAGGCCCGTCACGATGGTGCCCAGCAGCATGGCGCCCAGTGCCGAGAAAGCCTCGGCCTGATCGGCCAGACGGCTCACAACGACATACAGAACGACAGGCGCGGCCACAGGCAGAAGCGACGGAACGATCATTTCACGGATCGCGGCCTTGGTCAGCATGTCAACGGCACGGCCATATTCAGGCTTCGCTTTGCCTTCCATGATGCCTTTGATTTCCGCGAACTGGCGACGGACTTCATGCACAACCGAGCTAGCCGCACGACCAACAGCCGTCATCGCCATGGCACCGAACAGGTACGGCAACATGCCGCCCACGAACAGACCAACAACGACGTACGGGTTCTGAAGCTCGAACTTCACCGTAACGTTCGGGAAGTAGTGCTGCAGATCCTGCAAGTAGGCCGAGAACAGAACCAGCGAAGCCAAAGCGGCTGAAGCGATGGCATAGCCCTTGGTCACGGCTTTCGTCGTGTTGCCAACAGCGTCCAAAGCATCGGTGGTGACGCGGATGTCTTTCGGCATTTCCGACATTTCGGCGATACCGCCAGCATTATCGGTGACAGGGCCATAAGCATCGACAGCGATGATTGTACCAGCCAAAGCCAGCATGGTCGTCGCGGCGATCGCGATGCCGAACAGACCGGCAACCTGATACGCAATGACGATACCGACGCAGATGACCAGAACGGGCAGCGCGGTCGATTCCATGGAAACGGCCAAGCCTTGGATCACGTTCGTGCCGTGGCCGCTTTCAGAAGCCTTGGCAACGCTCTTGACCGGACGATATTCGGTCGAGGTGTAGTATTCTGTGATCCAAACCATCAAGGCCGTGACACCCAAGCCAACAGCGGCGCAAATCATCAGCGACGTGCCGGTGATCGACAAACCGCCAACGGTTTCGATGCTTTCGTCAAACCCAACCATTTTCTTGACCACGACAGCGATCAGACCAGCCGAGATAACGCCGCTGGCGATCAGGCCTTTGTACAAAGCGCCCATGATGTTCTGGCTTTTGCCCAAGCGGACAAAATAGGTGCCCAGAACCGAGGCCACGATGCAGACCGCCGCAATAACAAGCGGCAAGATCATCATGGTATCGCGCATCGCGCCGGTGAAGAAGGTCGCGGCCAAAAGCATGGTCGCCACAATCGTCACGGCATAGGTTTCGAACAAGTCGGCAGCCATACCGGCGCAATCGCCCACATTGTCGCCCACGTTATCGGCGATCACGGCGGGGTTACGGGGGTCATCTTCGGGAATGTTGGCTTCGACCTTACCGACCAAGTCAGCGCCGACGTCGGCACCCTTGGTGAAGATACCGCCACCCAAACGCGCAAAGATTGAAATCAGCGAAGCGCCAAAGCTCAAGGCGACCAAGGCTTCGATGATAGCGCGCAGCGACTCTGCGCTATCAACGCCTTTCCACTGCAACAACGCGTAATAATAGCCGCTGACGCCCAAAAGGCCGAGACCAACAACGAGCAGACCCGTCACAGCGCCCGAGCGGAAAGCCAGGCTCAAAGCCTGCTTCAAGCCTTCCTGCGCGGCGGCGGCGGTGCGGACGTTGGCGCGGACCGACACGTTCATGCCGATATAACCTGCAAAGCCCGACAGAACAGCGCCGACAACAAAGCCGGTCGCGACATGGATGCCCAAAAAGACAGCCAAAGCAATGCAGATCACAACACCGACGCAAGCGACGGTAAAGTACTGACGGTTCAGATAGGCTTTGGCGCCTTCCTGAATGGCACCAGCGATTTCCTGCATCCGAGCATTCCCGGCCGATGAGGCCAAGATCTGCCGTGCGGTCACAAGACCGTAAAGCAGAGCCAAAGCCCCGCAGGCAAAAATAAGCATAAACGCGTTAGGCATGGAGAAACCCCTTCATTTTCTCTTTACAAGATGGAACCTTTCGGTCGAGGGGCATGGGAGAGCCGGGCCTTTAATTTAAAGACTTTTTGATCATGCAGAGTTTTTCGACATGAAAACGACCGCGCCGCCGCGCCCACGACAGGCAGAAGCGGGCGGCAGAATGCCAAGTTAACGACAGCGACGCAAGAGGAAAGAAGGCCTAAGGTTAAGAAGAACCCGCCTTTTTAAAGATTAAGTCTGTTGAGAAGCCCCACGTTACAAGCGGCGCTGCGCCAATGATTCGATCAAAATATCATCGACCTGCGCGCCATTGACGTTTTTCTTCAAGTAATAAGCGATATATTTCTTTGCCTTAGGCAAGTTAATAGCGTTGCCCATTTTCAGATCGCCGCTTCCCATGCCGCCGTAGATGGCTTGTAAGATGGCATCTTGAACGCGCGGCATCCGGTTTAAAAAGGCCTTGGCCGCGTCGCTGTCTTTGACTTGAATGACGATAGAAAGAGACACGATTTGATCGGCACCATAATCGTCAATAACGGTAATATGCACCGGTTTGACGTGAATCATGACCGGATCGCCGTCAAATTTGCCGCCCGAGACTTCATCGTCAGAAGATCCGCTTTTGGCTTCCTTGGTGGGGGCTTTTTCTGGCTGACTGCTGGCCCATGCGGCCTCAGGCACGCTCAAGGCAAGCCCGGCGGCAAAAAGCAATAACATTATGTTTTTAAATAATATTCTTTTCATCCCTCTCTCCTTATCCTCCTAAGTATAAGGGGAAAGCCTTGAGGAACTTTTAATAGACAGCAATTTTTTGCTGCATCGCATCAAAATGTCTTTTCAAAAATTAAAGGATCGTCAAGCAAAACAGAAATACAATGAGGATGCATTTTTATCGTGAAGGAATAGCAACGAATATGAACCCCTCTATTTCGAGGAGCGAGCGATGAGAGATCACAGAAGACAAGCGGCGCCGACAGCGACACTAAACAGCATGAAATTAGAGACAGCCAAGATGACCATGGCTGCGGCCCCAGCAGCGCCAAAAGAAGAACAAAGACTGACCAATCGACAGATTCGGCAGGAAGAAAAAAACAATCAACGCACGGTGCCGCGCACGCTGATGCAGCCCACACTGATGGGATAAGTCTTCAATTGGGTTAGGCAACCCCGCGCAGCTTTTTGCCGAGTTTATCTAAAACGGCGTTCACAAGGCCGGGCTCTTTGCCTTGGAAATAGGCGTTCGCCACATCAACGTAATCGTTGACGATCGCGCCTTGCGGGACATCCGTGTGGTTCAAAAGCTCGAAAGCGCCCGCCCGTAAAATGGCGCGCAGCAAAATCTCCATCCGCGTAAGCGAAAAGCGACTATCCAACATCCCCACCAATAGCGCGTCTAAATCAGCTTCGTTCACGGCAACGCCATTGGCAATCGCCGCAAAAAGAGCGGCGTCTGGCATCATATCGCCTGCAGGCGATACGTCTTCGTCAAACAGCGGCGCAAAGCCTTGATCCACCGTCTCGGCCACAATATCCGCCAAGGTCTGTTCGCCAAAATGGGCGCGATACAACGCTTGAACCGCAGCCAAGCGCGCAAGGGTTTTTCCCTTGTTCTTTTTTTGATCTGAATCGCTCATAAAACTTGTGCTTTCTCTTTTTCTTTAACCGGCAACCCAACGCCGTTTGGGCATCAATCGGAAATGCCGCTTCAGTTCGATCATTCGTAAGCAAGCCTCAACCGCGCCGCCGCCTTTGTTCATCCGGGCCGGATCGGCGCGTTCCATCGCTTGCTCCATCGTGTCACACGTCAAAATCCCGTTGCCAATGGCCAACGTATAATGCAACGCGACTTCTTGTAAGCCCCACGCACTCTGATCGCCCACGATCACATCGTGCCGCGTTCCCCCTTTGATAACGCACCCCAGCGCCACATACCCTTCATAACGCCGCCGCACGGCATCAAAGGACAGCGATTTAACCGCATAGCCGATGGCCGATGGAATCTCCAAAGCCCCTGGCACTTGAAATACGTCATACGTCGCGCCAGCACGGTCTAAGACAGCCTTGGCTCCCTGAAGCAAAAAGGCCGAGACCTCACGATAAAACGGGGCCTCAATAACCATGACATGGGGCTTCTCGTCAAACGCAAATTGCGAGGGTTCGTGACGCTCTTCCATTGGAATCTCCCGTTAACCATGGTTGGACTGGGGGGACTTAGATAGCACAGCCCCCCGGCAATCGCCAGCGCGCAATTATTTAGGCGGCCTGACGGCGCAGGCGATAGGAAAGCAAATCGGCAATGGTGCCGATGGGCATGTTGTGCTTTTCGGCAAAAGCCATCAAATCAGGCAGACGCGCCATGGTCCCATCATCGTTCATGACTTCGCAAATCACGGCGCTGGGATTAAGGCCTGCCATACGCACAATATCGACAGCCCCTTCTGTGTGGCCCTGACGATCCAAAACGCCATCGGCCTGCGCAACCAGCGGAAAGACATGCCCTGGGACAACAACGCTTTGCGGCGTCGCGTTGGGGTCAATCGCAACCGAAATGGTGCAAGCGCGATCAAAAGCCGAAATGCCCGTTGTAACGCCTTCGCGCGCTTCGATTGAAACCGTAAAAGCCGTTCCATGCTGGCTTTCATTCTGCGAGGTCATCATCGGAAGACCAAGGCGTTTGACCTGTCCTTCCTCAAGCGCCAAACAAACCAAGCCGCGCGCATGCGTTGCCATAAAATTGACCGCCGCTGGCGTTGCAAAGCAGGCCGGAATAACGACGTCACCTTCGTTCTCGCGCCCTTCGTCATCGACCAGGATAAACATGCCCCCTGCACGCGCCGTCGCAATCAGGGTTTCTGTCGAGGCCAATTTGCTTTTCATGAGCGCTCTCCTTCTTGTTCGACTTGGCGCATCCGCGCCACATAACGGGCAAGCGGATCCACCTCAAAGTTCAACATATCGCCAACCGCGCGTGCGCCGATGGTTGTTTCTTGCTGCGTAAAGGGAATGATATTGACGCCAAAACGGTTGGCGTCAACCTCATTAACCGTCAGCGAGATCCCATCCAGCGCGACCGAGCCCTTAGGGGCCACAAAAGATGAAAAAGAATCAGGGATTTCAAAAGTAAAACGAACGCTGTCGCCATCGGGGGCTTTGGCAACGACTCGCGCAAGCCCATCGACATGGCCTGTGACGATGTGCCCGCCCAATTCGTCGCCCATCCGCAACGCGGGCTCTAGATTCAAAGCCCGCCCGCTGTCCCATGAAGCCGCCGTTGTTTTGGAAAGAGTCTCCCCCGAAACCTGAACGACAAAATGAGCCTTGTCCGCTTCGATAACGGTCAAACAAATCCCATCGCAAGCGATTGAGGCCCCCAGCTGAGGCAGACCAAAACTTTCGGGCGGTTTGATCGCAATTTTCCAATCGCCCGCGCGATCGATCGATTGGATCACGCCTTTGGCTTGAATGATTCCGGTGAACAACGAAAGAAACTCCCTTAGGCTTTACACGGCATCGTGGCGCAATGTTTCGACGAACTCGTTAAAATCGGCAGGCGAACGGAAGTCGCGGTAAACAGACGCATAGCGAACATAAGCGACGTGATCCAGCTTATGCAGCGTATCCATAACCATCTCGCCAATCTGCTTGGTCGAGATTTCGGCTTCGCCCATCGTTTCCATCTGACGGACAAGACCGTTGATGGCTTGCTCTAGCTTTTCTTCTTCCACGGGGCGCTTACGCAGTGCGATGCGCATCGAACGCGCCAGTTTATCGCGATCAAACGGCTTTTTCGAGCCGTCGCTTTTAATCACGATCAGTTCGCGCAGCTGCACGCGCTCAAACGTTGTAAAGCGCGCGTCGCAGTTGGGACAAAGGCGACGGCGACGGATCGCCCCGCCATCTTCGCTGGGGCGGCTGTCTTTGACTTGAGTATCTTCAAAGCCGCAAAAAGGACAACGCATGACCCGCCTCCCCTGTTAGAGACCGCCAAGATCCGTCAAGATCTGGCATCTTTCGGCATAACGCCCTTCTAAAAAGGCTGTCGTCAAAAAGGTCTTTAAACAGTCAAAAGCCGCTTCGTCGCCGGTAATCGCCGCGCCCAAAGCCAAGACATTCGCGTTGTTATGTTCGCGCGCCAAACGCGCCATCGTCGTGTTGGTGCAAAGCGCTGCGCGGATATGCTGATAACGATTGGCGGTCATGGCCATCGCCTGCCCCGTGCCACAAATCAAAACGCCACGCGCGTTTGGATCGTCTTTCAAGGCAGCCGCCAGTTTGACAGCATAACGCGACGCATCGCAGCGGCTGGGCTGGTCCGGTCCCAGATCGCGCGGCGTAAACCCATTGCTTTGAAGCCAGTCAATAAACAAGGCTTTCAGCGGAAAGCCCCGGTGGTCCGAGGCGATATAGATAACATTTTCATTCATACAACGCATAGTAGGCGCTTACCCGTGAAAGTACAAGCAGGGGGATCCTAAGTCTTTTGATCGTTTTACGTTCTGGATCTTGACGCTTGTCGCAAAGTTGCCCTAATTTGCAGCGTACACTTCATATGTCTAGCTTTTTGACCGAAAAGGACAAAAAGCGCCTTAATCCATTCACTTTTATTGTCGGAGGCCGTCTTGACCAATTTTACCTATTCCGAAGCCGCCCTGAAGCGGCTGGAACAATCCGATCCCGATATGTTTCACGCGCTGATGCAGGAAGAAATCCGGCAAAGCGAAGGCATTGAACTTATTCCGTCAGAAAATTATTGTTTTCCAGAGGTTTATGCTCTTTTAGGCTCGGTTTTCAACAACAAATACTCCGAAGGCTATCCGGGACGCCGTTATTATGGCGGTCAAGAAAACACCGACACCATCGAAACGCTGGCCCGCGAACGCGCCAAGGCCGTTTTCCGCGCCGAATATGCCAACGTTCAGCCGCTCTCTGGCTCGGCCATGAATCAGGCCGTCTATTTTGCGCTGTTACAGCCGGGCGATACTGTCTTGGCGATGGATCTGTCGCATGGCGGTCACTTGACGCATGGCGCTCCCGTTTCGCACATGGGCAAAGTCTTTAATTTCATCCGCTATAAGACCGAGCTTCCCACCGGCAAAATCGACATGGGCAAGCTGCGTGAAATGGCGCTGGAGCATAAGCCGAAAATGGTTCTTTGCGGCTTTTCGTCCTATCCGCGCGAATTGGATTATGCAGGCTTTAAGAAAATCGCCGACGAAATCGGCGCGCTGACCTTTGCCGATGTCAGCCATTTGGGCGGCCTTATCGCTGGCAATGCGCTGGCGAACCCGATGGATTTTGGCTTTGATGTCATGTCCACGACGACGCACAAATCGCTGCGTGGTCCGCGTGGCGGCTTGATCTTGGCGAAAAAGGAATACGGCCCCGCCATCGACAAATCGGTTTTCCCCGGCCTTCAGGGTGGCCCGCACATGCACCAAGTCGCGGCTTTGGCGACAACCTTGAAGCTGGCCAATACAGACGACTTTAAGGCTTATGCGAAAAAGGTCATCGAAAACGCGGCCATCTTGGCCAAAGGCCTGATGGCGGGCGGGGCGAAACTGGTCACCGGCGGCACCGACAACCATATGATGGTCGTCAACACGATGGAATGGCTGAACATGGGCGGCCATATCGCCGAAAAGACGCTGGATGCGGTCGGCATCACGCTGAACAAGCAGTTGGTTCCCGACGATCCCAACCCGCCTTTGAAGCCCAGCGGCATCCGCCTTGGCACACCTGCCGCCACGGCGCGCGGCATGGGCGCACAGGAAATGGAAATCTTGGCGAACTTGATGATCAAGGCCTTGAAAGCTGCCGATCAGCCCGAGGTTCTGGCCGCCTTGCACCAAGAAACCAAGGCTCTGTGCAAAAAGTTCCCGATCCCGGGGCTTGAAGGTTAACCAAGCAAACAACAAAAAAAGCGCTATCCGTTTTGGATAGCGCTTTTTTTGTTTTACCGTTTAAGTTAAGCGGCGCCCTTGCGGCGATGGCGATGCGTTCGCGGCTCAAACAAAACGCCGCCTAAGGCAGGCTGTTTCACGCCCGTCGTGCCGGGCAAGCTCAAAGGCAAACGCAAAACGCTGCGAACCGCAAGATAGGCAAAGGCTTCGGCTTCCTGCGCGTCGCCGTCCCAATGCTGAATATCGACGCTGGCCACCGGAACGCCCGCCAGCTTTTCGATCCATGCTACCAAGGTCCTATTATGACGCCCACCGCCCGTCAGCCAAAGGCAGCGCGGTTTTTCAGGTAAGCGCTCAACAGCCAAAGCGATTGAAGAGGCCGTCATAACGGTCAGCGTAGCCGCGCCATCTTCGATCGACATTTTGTCGCTGGGGCGATAGGCGCTGAAATGATCGCGATCAAGCGACTTCGGCGGCGGCAGAGCGAAATAAGGATCTTGTAAAAAGCGGGCAACATGGGCCTCGTCAAACGTGCCTTTTGCGGCATAGGCCCCATCGGGATCGTAAGGCAAGTCCGTTCGGCGCAAGATCCAATCATTGATCAGCGCATTGCCGGGCCCCGTATCGCAAGCCAAGATTTGATCGTTCGCGGCCCCGCCAATCCAAGTGATATTGGCAATACCGCCGATATTGATCAAAGCGCACGGTTTTTCCCAACGCGCGGCCAAGGCGCGGTGATAAAGCGGAACCAAGGGAGCCCCCTGCCCGCCAGCCTGCACGTCGGCTGTCCGAAAATCGGCGACCACGGGGATCCCGACCTCGTCAGCCAGAAAACCACCGTCGCCCAACTGAACGGTCTGACCTTTTTCAGGCGCATGCCATGTCGTTTGACCATGAAACCCGACTAAGTCGACATCGCCGCGGCGCGTTCCCGTATCCATCAAAAACTGCTCAACCGCGTCGGCATGCAGCATGGTGACTTCGCGTGCCATCCCAGCCAAAAGACGCGGGTCTTTGGATTCGGGCGGGCCGAAACAGGCCTGCATCCGTTCGCGGAAAACCGCGCCATAAGGATAGGAACGAAAAGCACACGGCTTCACAAGAGCATGCCCATCGGTCTGCAACAAAGCGACGTCAATGGCATCCAGCGAAGTCCCGCTCATTAAACCAATGGCTAAAAAGACGGGATGTTCAATGTTTTCAGGAGGGAGGCGCATAAAAAGCAAGGGTGAGAAGCTGTTGAAAAAGCCTAAGATCTCGCCTAAGTTAATCGAAATCCGCGCCGGACACAAGAGCGACCAGCGCCCTCCCGCAACCGACAGGCGAGACAAAGCCAAGTAATATGACAAAGACATACAAATCAGATTTTATGAACGTCATGGCCCAGCGCGGTCATATCAATCAATGCACCAATCTTGAAGCGCTTGACGAAGCCGCCGCGAAAGGCGTCATCACGGGCTATGTTGGCTTTGACGCGACAGCCGACAGCTTTCACGTTGGCAATCTGGCAGGCATCATGATGCTGCGCCGCTTGCAGCAAACAGGCCATCGTCCCGTGGCCTTGCTTGGCGGCGGCACAACGAAAATCGGCGATCCGTCCGATAAGACGGGCCTGCGCAGCATGATGACGGACGAGCAAATTGCCGCGAACATCGCCAGCCTGAAAGGCATCTTTTCAAACTTTATCACCTTTGGCGACGGCGCAAGCGACGCCTTGTTGGTCAACAACGCGGACTGGCTGGATAAGCTGGAATATATCCCCTTCTTGCGCGAAGTCGGGCGTCACTTCACGATCAATCGCATGATCGCGTTTGATTTCGTCCGTCGCCGCTTGGAACAAGAACAGCCGCTGACCTTCCTTGAGTTCAATTACATGATCATGCAAGGCTTTGACTTTGTCGAATTGAACAAACGTCAAGGCTGTACGTTACAAATGGGCGGATCGGACCAGTGGGGCAATATCGTCAACGGCGTCGAATTGGGCCGCCGCATGTTCGACAAAGAATTGTTCGGCCTGACCACACCGCTGATTATGACGGCATCGGGCGTCAAAATGGGCAAAACGGTCAATGGGGCTGTTTGGCTGAAAGCCAACAAGCTGCCGCCTTATGATTATTGGCAGTTCTGGCGCAATACAGAAGACGCCGATGTCGGTCGTTTCTTGCGTCTGTTCACCGATATGCCTTTGGATGAGATTGCGCGCTTGGAATCCTTGCAAGGCTCAGAAATCAACGAAGCCAAAAAGATCTTGGCCTTTGAAGCGACCAAGCTTTGCCACGGCGCCGCCGCGGCAGAGACCGCCGCCGACACAGCCAAAGCGACATTTGAAGGCGGCGGCATGGGGGCCGATCTGCCCGTTTTCAGCTTTGCCAAAGGATCGTCGCCCTTGCTGATCGACGCCATCATGGCTTTGGGCTTTGCGGGCTCAAAGGGCGAAGCCAAACGCCTCATCGAACAAGGCGGGCTTAAGCTGAATAACGCGACCGTTACATCGATCACGGCGACTTTAGCTGCAGGTGATTTAGATGAACAAGGAACGGCGCGTTTGACGGCGGGTAAAAAACGTCACGCCATTTTACGCGCGGAATAAGTTTTTATTTAAGGGCGTGGTCGCGGGTTTTCATACGCCCGCGCCCGCCCTTATCTTTTGAGCGTTCTTTGGGTTTGTAACGCGCTGAATCTTGCGTCGCATCCGCGATAGGGTCAGAGGCTTGATTGCCCGTTGCGATGCGATGATACAAAAAGCGCAGGCGGTCACGCTTCCGCAGCCTATAGTCATTTTCGCGCATGATCGCCTTGGCCCGCTGAACGGCTTCCGATCCGGGTTTAGCGTACCAAAGAGCATCACGCGCCGCATTAAAACGCCGCCAAGCATCAAACTCATGGTCGGCATAGGACAGCAAGAGTTCAACGCCCTTTTGCTGTGAGATCTTCCCCATCCCCTTCATCCAACCGCGCAATCTTTCTATTCGGTTCCAGGATTCCTCATTTGCTAAAAACTTTGGCAAGCGCTCGGCAAGCTTGCTGTCAATCGCGTCTATCTTTTGGCTATATGGCAAGATATGCGTCATGACTTCTGCCTGCGCCATATTGCCAAGCTGCGCGCCTTCATCAATAAGAAGACCAACGGCCGCCAAACGGACAGAGTCTGTTGACGCTTCATTCAAAAGATTTTGAGCTTCCGCACAACGCGAGCTTGCAAATGGTTCCTTCATAACTTGCTTTTTCCATTCTTCCAGCGCGCGCGCCTGAAGAGACGGATCGCTTTCAGATAAGAAAACAGACCTATGCGCATGCGCTAAATAGATCTTTGAAGGATTGTCTTGCGCAAGACAATCAAGAGACGTCCGTACAGCTTCAAGGCTCGCCGCCGAAGCTGGCGCCGTATGATCCATAATCAACTTAAAATTCTCTATTTTATCGTGGGTATCTGACTGCTCTTTCGCATGCCTAATCAAATGATGGGCCGCTTGGGCTTTTTCGGATTCACTGTCACTTAAGGATAAAATGATCGCTCGACAGACGGCCACGCCTTGCCACGACAAGGTCCCCTCTTTCATTTTTGAAAGAGCATCTTGCACCGCCTGTTTTTGGGCTGACGATCCTGGGTCTGTTTTTTTGATAAGAAACCCAAGAGCGTCAAGTTGATCGTTAACTTCAGGAAAATAAGGGATCCCCGCAGATAGACCAGAGATCATGCGGCCTTTGATCGCAGCGTCATCAGGATCGTATTGAAGGATGTGTCTATAAACTTTCGCCTTTTCAACTGGGTCGGTATAAGCCTGAGCGCAACGGTCAAGAAGGTCGATCGCCTTATTTTGCTCAGCCGAGCCTTTATCTGTCAGTGATAAAGCGCGCAGTCCGACTTCTGTTTTTTGCGCATCGGTTGTAAGATTTTTCAAATCATCCAATAAAATCCGTGCAGCTTCTATCCGTATAGGATGAGGATGATAAAATGTAGATCCTATTTCCGAGGCTGCCGCAATACGCCATGTCACACGATCAAAAGAACGAACGGCTTGCTGCCAGACTTGTGCCTCTTGAGTTTTTTCGGCATCCGATAACGTATGGCCTCGGTTCATATCGTTGCGCATTAATCTCTGGATCTTAACTTGCTTTTCGTAAATAGATTCAGCCTTTGGTAAAAGATCTGGAAAGTCGCGTGCTTTACTTAACGCGCGCTCGGCAACAGTCGTACGTTGGGCAGCTTGCGGTAATCGTCCCAGATCCTGAAGAAGGCCTTCAAGCGCTATGCGATTGAGGTCCTTTTCAAAAAGGCCGCCGAGAATGCGCTCATACACATCGATATGCCCCTTGACATGATCCGCATGCATTATAGGGTCTGATGGCAAAAGCTTTAGGTCCTGTCCCAGCAATTGAACAAAATCACCACGTAACAAGGAACCATCAGGAATATATTGCGCAACATTTCGCGTAAGAATCTGCAAGCGCGTTAGGCGATCTGTTTCCTTTAAATCAGTCCAAAGGGCCGTCAGTGCCTGCTCTCTATACGCTGAAAAGGATCCGGCCTGATCAAGAACAAGAAGATGACTTTTTAAACGGCTTTCCGGCGACAAGCTCGGCGCATCTTCAAGTAGAAAACTCAGGATCTTTTCACGCGCCGGCGATGAAAAAGGAAGACCGGATAAGGCTCGTAGAGGATAATCCAAACGTTTTTCGCCTGTTGCCGAATCTTTTATAAAACCTAAAGCTTTTTCGATAAGGGCGTCTTTGTCTTCTGCATAAGTCGTTTCAGAAGCCATATTCAAATAAGCAAAGATTTTCTGATCCAGATCTTGGACCGGCGCAATAACGGCTTCTGCTTGAACCATAATCTGATCGATAAGCGTGCGATCTGTCGCACGCGCAAGCATCTGCTGATAGACTCCGCGGCGCGTTACGTCTTCAAGCGCTTTGGCCTCAGTCATAACCGTTGGCAGAAGATCTTGTGACTTTTGAGCCATTGGTGAAAGATCTATCAATGCGAAATATTGTTTGATCTTTTCTTCTGCTGTCGGCAGACTTGTAATCGACGTTTTAATGTCGTCCCAAGCGCCGTCTTTTGTTTGTCTTTCCTGCGCGAGATGATACGCATAGAAATCGCTGTTAATACGATCGGCTATGCCACCACGATTCTTGGCGTTGGCAGCGATGGTGGCGGCAAGACTTTCTTTTAACTCGCCACCATTTGTCCATATATCCGCTTTTCTCAACAGCTCGTCGCGCCGATCGGGGTCGTCTATTTCGCCTACACTCGCAATATATGCCTGTAAACCGATCCTATTGGTATAAGTGCCGTACTTAACATACGCGGTCATAAAAGCTTCAATTTCTTCAAGCCGCGAGGCTGGCGCAAGATTGGCAAGCTGCGCACTCCAAACATCGGCAGCCGCACATTGAAGTTCATTATCAAGTGACATTGTCCCAGCGACATAACGACAATTGGAGAGACGCGCCTTTAAAGGAAAAAGCTCTTTTGTTTGCTCGGCCCAATTTTTTGCAAGTTGACCTTTGGCTGCATCATTCTCCCCCAAAAAGGGAAAGACCAAACAAGCAATTTGGGCATGGGATTCCGAATCTAAATCTTTCATATACGCAGTGAGTAATGTCGTATCGCCTTTTTCGACAGCAGCATCGACGGCCTTCGCACGCTGAGTCACGATGGGCGATTGCGCATGTTTCAGGCATGCGATGGGATCAGGAACGCTATCTAATGACTCACGCCGCGTTTGACGATAGAACCGCTTTGCTAGCATGTTCGGGTTTTGAAGGCTTCGCAGGTATTTTGTATATGTGTTCGCCTCGGTCTGATGTTGTTGTAACGTGGCATTCCATTCAGCAAGCGTATCGGGATCCTCCTTGTATTCACGCGCCTGTTTCAATTGCTGGCTCGTATAGTGGATACCACGCTCGCGCGTGCGCAACTCGACCATCCATTCCTGAAAAGAGCTGTCGAAAAACTTGATGACACCTTGTTGAATGGTTTTGTCATCCCATTCTGCCCCCAGCATAACAACACCGGTTTGCCCATCGCCGTAAAGACGCGGATCCATTTTAAACGCGCCGGTTTTCCCTGCATTAACGTGCCGACAAAAATCGCTTAAAACTTCGTTCAACGCCTCGCGCGTGCGCGAGTTTCCACTGCTGCCGCCACCGTAAACTTTTGACGGAACCAACACCATCTCGCCCTGATCGTTCAGATGTGGTTTTAAGAGTTGCCGCATCAAAGGGTAACGGGCCTGAGGGTCATCCTTACTCACCAGATAAGCGACCAAAGACCCCGCTTCTATATCCTTTGGAACAAAATGGGCGTTAACGCCGTTTTCCCCCATACAGGACGACCAATGCTGGCCGTTAGACATCTCGCCAATCTTTTGCGGATCGCGTGAAATAACGACCATAAGCGTCGCTGGGTCGTACATATCGCCGGAAACATGGCCTGTGTGCCACGTCGGCTCACCGCGATTAACAAACTCGTTGAGAACGGCATATTTGCCAACGCTCTTTGCCTGCCCTCCTTTTCGCGAGTTTTCTAATTGAAAATCGTCTAAAAGATCCCAAGCGCAACGCTCTTCAAGAAACTTTCCAAGTTTTTTCCACGTATTCCATTTTCCTGCAGGGGCGTTATAAATTTGTAGTAAGGCTGGCGTCTCAGGATCGCGTCGAATTTCTTTATCATGCGGCCCTTCGCTCTCTTTGGGCCCGTTATAATTTTTCAGATACTCAGCCAATCGATCATCGACAGATTTTGCTGAAACAGACAAATCAAAAACGAGGTCGTTTTGTCCTTCAGGAAAAGACTTATCCCACCGCGCGGCATCCGTGCGACGCGCGGCAGCCTGCGCAAAATCCTCACGCGAACTTTGGGATAATTTGTCAGGCAGTTCTTTTGCCGCCGTCATTAAATCTTCGGCAGAGAGACGACTTAAGGTTTCAAAGGATATCTGTAGAAAATCGACGCCTTTTGAAACCGCAACTTCAAAATATTCCCGACGTGCAGCAATAAGCGCCTCACTCATAACCGCCGTTTTGTTGGCTTGTTGAAGCGAGTCCAAAAAACCATCAATCAGCGCCG
The DNA here is from genome assembly GCA_964390005.1 of uncultured Rhodospirillaceae bacterium. GTDB lineage: Bacteria > Pseudomonadota > Alphaproteobacteria > UBA9219 > UBA9219 > CAYMGM01. The sequence continues at coordinate 569,349 of CAYMGM010000001.1, forward strand.
CATATTTTTGCGCTTCAATTTCAATAAACAGATCGACATTTTGAGACAAAAAAGCCTCCTATTGCCGTTTTCTATCCGTGCTGATTTTTTTTCAGCTCGGCACTGCCTGGACGGATACCCGGCAATTTACTTCCATCAATATCAATATGAATTTTGGTGTCGCCCGCCTTTGTTTTCGACAAGGCAGCCAATTGTGCAGATAAATCATGCACAGCCGTTTTCATATTTTCTGAAACGCCAAGAATTTGATCGCCCGCGGGCAAAGCGATCACCCATGGGACTTCGGCGACAAACAATTCAAGCCCACGCATCTGGGCAATTTGGTCAGCTAAAACCTTCTTTTCGGCAAGGCAGCCTTCCGAAAAAAGCTTGCGCAAAGACTCTTCCGTAAGGAGCTTCAAATCCGTCATGCTTTGCGTAACTTGTTCCATCTTTTTCAATCCATTTAGATTTGGGATATCAGACAGCCCCGACCTTAAATACCATTTTGTATTTAAGATCAGTTTAACCCAAATTGACGAAAGCTATTTCAAGTATATTCTTTAAAAGGGGTTACCCCCCTAGCCTCTCCTTAACTATAACGGAAATTTGGCATAAAAAAGCCTGCGGTTTAAGCCGCAGGCTTTTTTGTTTTCGTAAGACTTTAATGGTTCGTCTGACGACGCAGAAAAGCCGGGATCTCGAGATTATCGACTTCCTTATCCGGCGATGACAGCACGGGACGATCCGCCGGATCGACGCCGAGTTCTTCTGGCGTCTGTTGCGTTGTCGTCATGTCAAAATCCAACTCGTTCTCGTCTTCCATCTCTTCGCGACGACGGCTGGAAGGACGCACAAGGCCAAAGCCCGTAATACGCTGGAATAGCGATTGCGAGCGATGATTGACATGAGCCGCAGGCGCATTTTGCGCTGGTGCCGCTGTTGTCAGTTGCGTCACGCGCATATCGCGCGGCCCGCCGCGCTCCATCATCGACGGATCCACCGGGTTGCCGGCAGGTTGAGAAGGCGCACGCACAGGCGCAGGCGATGCTGGTGGCACAACGGTCGAGCGAACTTGCTGAGCCGGAGCCGTCGCATAAGGTGAGCGTCCACCCGCTGTCGCGGTCGCATAAGGCGTCCGGTCGTTTTCAACCTGCACCGCAGTCATTGGTGCTTGCGTCGGACGATCTTCAGCAATGACACGCACTGTGTCCATGCTAGGCTGCGCAACAGTCGTTTGCGGCTCGGACTGGACAGGCGTCGCAACGGGTGTCTGATGTTGAGCCACCATTTCAGGCGTGACAGCCGGAGGCATCGCAAAATAAGACGAACTGAGATCCACGTTCGACGTTTGCTGCTGAGGCCCAGCTTGAACGAAAGAAGGTGCAGGCGTTTGTGCAACCGGTGCGGCTGGCTGCGCGTAAACAGGCGCCGCGTTTTGCATGGAGGCCTGCCCAACAACCGGACGCTTTGTCTGAGGTGCGGTTTGCGTCGCCATTGGCGCGGCGGTGCTGGAAGACGTCACGATACGCTGCGGAGCCGGGGCAGCTGTCTGTTGCTGTGGACGCGCCCCCGATGCGTCACCGCGACCCGAAGCCGCTGTTTCCGCATTTTCACCTGGCGTTGCATCGATGCCTGTCGCAATAACCGACACGCGAATGCGGCCTTCCAGATTTTCGCCCAAGGTCGATCCGACCTTGATCTGCGCATCGGGATCGACTTCTTCGCGAATACGGTTCGCGGCTTGATCCATTTCGAACAGAGTCATATCGAGCCCGCCCGTGATATTGATCAAAACGCCACGTGCGCCCTTCATCGAAATATCGTCGAGAAGAGGATTCGAAATCGCGGCTTCGGCCGCGCGAATGGCGCGATTGTCGCCTTCGGCCTCGCCCGTGCCCATCATGGCTTTGCCCATCTCACCCATCACCGTTTTAACGTCGGCAAAGTCAAGATTCATAAAGCCAGGCATGATCATCAAATCGGTGATCCCGCGCACGCCCGAATGCAAAACATCGTCGGCCATGCGGAAAGCTTCGGCAAACGTCGTGCGTTCGTTCGCAATACGGAAAAGGTTCTGGTTCGGGATCACGATCAGCGTATCGACATATTGCTGAAGCTCGGCAATGCCTTGTTCAGCCTGACGCATGCGATGCGCGCCTTCGAAATGAAACGGCTTGGTCACAACGCCAACGGTCAAAATGCCGCTTTCGCGCGCCGCGCGCGCAATCACAGGCGCCGCCCCCGTTCCGGTGCCACCGCCCATGCCCGCCGTGACAAATAGCATGTCCGAGCCTTCAAGCAGCGCGATAATATCGACAATCTGCTCTTCCGCGGCGGCTTGGCCGATTTCAGGACGTGACCCAGCGCCAAGACCCCGCGATAGATTAATGCCCAACTGAAGCTTGCGCGATGCCAGCGACATGGCCAAAGCCTGTGCATCCGTGTTGGCGGCAACGAAATCGCAGCCTTCCAAGTTGGAACGGATCATGTTGTTGATGGCGTTACAACCGCCGCCGCCAACGCCAACGACCGTGATACGGGGGCGCAGCATATTATCGGGTTCAGCCATCGACAAATTAATCATTTATGCCTCCAGAAAGCATGGGGGTAAGCGACTGGCAAGCCGCGATGCATATAAAGGGTCAACAAAGATCCGTTTGATCTGTTTCTGCCTGCCGCTTTCAGTTTTATTCTTAACACCGCGCTTTTTAACACCAGCGTGCGGCGCAACATTTGTAAGCCGAAGACGGCAGAACCAAAGGCCAACAAACAGGGGTATAACAACCTTTTCCTTTGATTCGTGCAAGCAAAGAGCGCAGATGAATCAAAAGAAAATCATGGCTTTATCGTGGCTTTTCCGCCCCCAGCCTGCCGCGGTCAACGCAAAAGAGATACAGCCCAATATGTTAGAGATAGATGTCAATCTGGCACATGAAGAAGCCAATGAGGGCCCTTTTGGGAATTAACCATTGTTCGCGGGCACTGCAAATAAGGCCTTGTTCTTTCAATATCCACTTATTAGAATGTCTTTCTCACCGATTTGGCCGCTAACGATCGGGTTGTTTTGTCCTTAACCGGCAAAACGCTGCCTTTTCTGCGCCCCTGTGGGTGAGATAGATTTTGCTTCGAATGATCGCCTTATCAAGGAAGAAAACATGGCTCGCGTTACCGTTGAAGATTGCGTCCTACAAATTCCCAACCGCTTTGAACTCGTCATGTATGCAGCGCACCGCGCGCGCGCGCTGGCTTCGGGCGCTGAACTGCGCGTCGATCGCGACCGCGATAAAAACCCCGTCGTCGCTTTGCGCGAAATCGCCGAGCAAAAGCTGGATCTGGACGCTTTGCATGAATCGCTTGTCAAAAGCCTGCAAAAGCGCGTCGAGCCCGATCGTCCCGAAGAAGAAGTCATTGAACTGATGACAGGCGAACAGCAAAGCTGGATCAACGCGAACATGAGCGATGCCGATCAGGGCGAAGATTCAGACGAAGGCTTCGACATGGACGACGAAGACGATAGCATCGGCGCCGACGACAATATGGATGCAAACGCTTCTTTCGAAGACGCCGACATCCGCGATTAAGTCTTTCCTTTCTGGCCCCGCTTCATCGAAGTGGGGCCTTTTTGTTTGATACCTTTCACATGACCCCAAGGGGAAACCTGCCCCCCATGCCATCAGACGATTCTTCGCCAGCCGCCTCGCCCGAGGCTCCCGCTAACGCCGCTTCGACAGAAACGGATACGCAAGGCGCGCAGAACGACTCGACGAACGCCGTTTCTGAAACAACCCCCACCGCTTCAGATGAAATCGAAAAGCCGCGCGTTAATCCTCAGCGTTTGATGCGCCAGTATGAACTGGTTGAGCGCGTTTTAGCTTACGACCCCAGTGCCGATGTCAATCTGCTCAACAAAGCATATGTCTTTGCGATGCAGGCGCATGGCGCGCAGATGCGCGCATCGGGCGATCCTTATTTTTCGCATCCGTTGGAAGTCGCGGGCATTCTTACCCGCATGAAAATGGATGCGACGACCATCGCGACGGCCCTGTTGCATGACACGGTCGAAGATACCTTCGTTACGCTGAAAGATATCGAAAAACAGTTTGGCCCAACGGTCGCGCATTTGGTCGATGGCGTCACCAAACTCTCACGCATCGCTTTTCAAGACGATCAAACCAAACAAGCCGAAAACTTCCGCAAGTTGATCTTGGCGATGTCGGAAGATATCCGCGTGCTGCTGGTCAAACTGGCCGATCGTCTGCACAATATGCGGACGCTTCATTATCTAAAAAAGCCTGAAAAACGTCGCCGCATCGCGCGCGAGACGATGGAGATTTATGCGCCACTGGCCGAGCGCATCGGTATCCAGAAAATGTATGACGAGCTGCAAAACTTGTCCTTTGCCGAGCTGAACCCTGATGTTTATCAAAGCATCCAAACGCGCCTTGCGCGCTTGCACGGCGAAGGCGAAAAAGTCGTCGAAGCCATCAAAAACGACCTTCAAGCCGTTTTGAAATCGCACGGGATCGATGCCGAAATCTCAGGGCGCGAGAAAATGCCCTATTCGATCTGGACCAAAATGCAGCGCAAAGCCATTTCGTTCGAACAGCTTTCGGACATCATGGCCTTCCGTGTGTTTGTCGATAACGAAGCCGATTGTTACAAAGCGTTTGGCGTCATTCACAGCGTTTACAAAGGCGTTCCGGGACGGTTTAAAGATTACATTACGATGCCCAAACCCAACGGGTATCAAAGTCTGCACACGACGATTATCGGCCCCTTCCAAAACCGCATCGAAGTGCAAATCCGCACCCATGCCATGCATGAAGTCGCCGAACTGGGTGTTGCCGCGCACTGGGCCTATAAAGAAGGCAAGCCCGAAGGCAGCGACCCCGACCATCAGCATTATCGTTGGTTGCGCGAGCTTGTTGACATTCAAGAACACGCGCAAAAACCGGAAGAGTTCCTTGAACACACGAAGCTAGAGCTTTTCCAAGACCAGGTTTTCTGCTTTTCCCCGCGCGGCGATTTGATCGATTTACCGCGTGGCGCAACGCCCGTTGATTTTGCCTATGCCGTCCACAGCACGCTGGGCGACACCTGTATCGGGGCCAAGGTCAACGGTCGCATGGTGCCGCTGCGAACCGTCTTAAACAACGGCGACCAAGTCGATATCATCACGCAAAAAGGCGGCACGCCCTCGCCGACATGGGAACGCTTTGTCGTTACAGGCAAGGCACGTTCGCGCATTCGCCGCTTTATTCGTACGCAGCAGCGGGCTCAATACATCATGCTGGGCCGCGCCATGCTGGATAAGCTTTGCCGTCAGGAAGGCGTAGATTTCGGCGAAAAACCGTTCGAGCCCATTTACAAAAACTTCCAAGCGGCCTCCTTAGACGATTTGTTCGCCAATATTGGCGCTTCGCTGCAATCGCCGCGCGATGTGTTCTTTGCCGCCTTTCCTGAGTTGAAAAAGCGCGATCTTGAGCGCGTCCACTCGGCCCAAGAAGCGGCAGCGCAAAAGACGCGCGCGCGTCAAATGCAGCCGCCTTCTTTATCGCCGCTGACGCTAAAGGGCTTGATCCCCGGCATGGCGGTGCATTTTGCGCGTTGTTGCCACCCATTACCGGGCGATCCGATTGTCGGCATTGTGGCGACGGGGCGCGGCGTGACGGTTCACACCGCCGATTGCGAAACATTAGAATCCTTCCGCAACGCACCCGAGCGTTGGCTGGATGTTGATTGGGGCCCCGGTTACAGTAACAAGGACGTTGGCTTTGTGGGCCGTTTGAGCATTGTTTTATACAATGCCCCGAACGCGCTAGCGTCGCTGACGACCATTATTGGCAAATGCAGTGGCAACATTATCAATTTAAAGATCACCAATCGGACAACAGACTTTTTCGACTTTTTGGTTGATGTTCAGGTCAAAGATACAGCCCATTTAACGGACATCATCGCCGCCCTACGCGCCAGCACCGCCGTCAGCTCAGTCGAACGCACCAAAGGCCGCTAACCGGCGTGCCGCCACCGTACCCGGTGGGGGCTTCTGTTGGGTCTCCTCTGCTTCATTGAGGTATGGGGTTTTATCCTGCTGTACCGTCTTTTCCGTCATCCCCGCGAAGGCGGGGATCCAGAGGACCTCTTCATTTGCACGGACGGGTAAATGGGTAGGCTCCTCCTTTCGGCGAAGCCCCCCCCTAGATCCCCGCCTCCGCGGGGATGACAAATGGTGGTGGCGGTGCCCCTCGTTTTAGCATAACAAGACGTAAGGATGATAAAAGGGCTCAGAAAAAAGACCTGTCATCCCGGACTTGATCCGGGATCCAGAGGGCCTCTCCGTTTGCACGGGCGGTTAAAAAAGGACGGGCTCCTTCCTTCGGCAAGGCCCTCTGGATCCCCGCCTTCGCGGGGATGACGAAAGAGGATGGGACGACGCCAAATGATGCAAAATGAATCCGCATACCTCAATGAAGCCAATGAGCCCCAACAGACGGCCCCGGGCCCAGCCCGGGCGGTTTATTACAGGGTGTAACCTCTCTTGATTTCCACGTTTCACGACTTGGGCCTACATAATGAGCCTGTCGGGATGTGAGTCGCTTCCCGGCCCTGTTAACGTTAAGATCGAGAGTTTTCCGTGATGTGTCCCTTTGATGCCGCCAACCCCACCGCCCTTGATGATAAAGCGCTGCCCAGCGCTGCCATGGACGGTGTCCTCATGCAAAAAACGCTGGCAGGCCCCGTAACCTGCACGGGTGTTGGCGTTCATGGCGGTCAAAAGGTCACCATGCGTTTGGTCCCTGCCCCTGAAAATACAGGCATTGTCTTCTTCCGTACCGATCTGGTCAACGGCGCCCGCACGATCAAAGCGCGCTGGGACAATGTGGTCGATACACGCCTTTGCACCGTCCTTGGCAACGAACATGGCGGGAAAGTCGGCACGGTCGAGCATTTGATGGCGGCCCTGCGCGCCATGGAAATCGATAACGTTCTTGTCGAAATCGACGGCCCTGAAGTGCCCATCATGGATGGAAGCGCCGATCCCTTTGTTTTCCTTTTGGAAATGGCTGGGACAACGTCGCAAAACGCCTTGCGGCAAGAAATTGTCGTCTTGAAGAAAATCTCGATCGAAGACAATGGCCGCAGCGCCAGCCTGACCCCTGCGCCCGGCTGCCATTTCAGCCTTGATATTCGCTTTCCGCATAAGCTGATCCAGACGCAAAGCTATGATTTTGCCCTGTCGCGGAGCACCTTTAAGACCGAAATTGGCCGCGCCCGTACCTTTGGCTTTTTTGAAGAAGTTGAACAACTTCATAAAATGGGCTTGGGCCGCGGCGGCTCGCTGGATAACGCCATCATCATCAAAGATGACGGCATTATGAACGAAGGCGGTCTGCGCTATCAGAACGAGTTTGTCCGCCATAAGCTGTTGGATGCCGTTGGCGATATGGCTTTGGCTGGCGCACCGATCCGCGGCCACTTTATCGGCGATTGCACGGGGCACGCGATGAACAACAAGCTTTTGCATGCGTTGTTTGCCGATCCTGAAGCGTGGCGTTTGTCGGGGGCCGAATCTTACTAAGCGAGTCGGTTCTTTTCTGATTTTAACCTTAAAAGCCGCGAAACCTTAAGATGGTTTTTGGCGGCTTTTTTGTTATCTTTATGAAAACAAAGAAAAATCCTAAAACATTCAGGAAAGTTTTGATCTATTTGCTAAAAAATGGTATATAATTACCTAACGGCAACGATGCTGGCAAACGGCAGGAAAGGCGAAAGAGCCCCCCACTCCCCCAAATAATCGCGGCGCTTCTTAAGAAATACGACCGCTAAAGCCGTCATGTCTATCAGTTCTTTGACAGAACACATGTCACGGCAAGGGAAGAAGGCAAAGGTTTTTTCGTGTCCCAAGAGGACGTTTGGTCTTCTTTTTTCTTTTGCGAAAAAAGAAGCGTCCTATTTTTGTCATGATCGTATGGTAAAGATAGCCCCGCCAATGGGTTAGCGTAAGAAGAACGAAGCGCGTATTTAAGTAGTCTCAAACAGCCGAGGGGGCAAAAGCATCATGACTGAGAAGCTTGAGTTCAAAAAGGGCGATTTTGTTGTTTATCCGGCCCATGGGGTCGGTCGTGTCGAAGGGGTCGATACGTTTACAGTAGCAGGGCAAACAGTTTCTCTGTACTCCATCATGTTTGAACAAGACCGGATGCGGCTGAAGGTTCCGGTTGCTAAGGCTAAAAGCTCGGGGCTTCGTCGCCTCAGCTCACGCGATCGCATCAAGGAAGCGCTATCGACATTGCAAGGCAAGTCTAAGGTCCGCCGCGTGATGTGGAGCCGTCGGGCGCAGGAATATGAATCAAAGATCAATTCGGGCGATCCCGTCTCGATCGCCGAAGTGGTGCGCGACTTGCACCGTGGCGCCGATCAGCCGGAACACTCGTACAGCGAACGCCAGATCTATCAGGCGGCGTTAGAGCGTCTGGCCCGCGAATTGGCGGCGGTCGAAAAGATCGATCAGGAAAAAGCGACACAGAAGCTGGAAGGCGTTCTGTCGAAAGAAAAGGAAAAGAAAGCCGCTTAACGGTTTTTCTTCTGGATACAGTGAAAAGAAAAAGGGCGGGATTTTCCCGCCCTTTTTCTTCGCTTTGAAAGCAGAGACGTTAAACATTCTCTTTCTTGGCCGCGACACGCGCGGTTACGCGCCGCCACGCTTCGGGATAGGTCGGCGTACGCAACATCAAGCTTGTTTCAAAGCTAGCGCGCGAAGCCATATTGGTCTCATCAGGACCGACCTTAAATTTGGCCTGCATAACACGCTGAGAAACCCCGCGTGAAATAACGGCTGCAGCAGCTAATTCAGGCGATCCCAGCGGCATACGAACGACCGATAGCGCCTCTTTTTCACAGACAAGGGTATAGAGCCCACGCGCGGTGCGCCAAATCATCCCATCAAGATCGACTTTTGTTCCGCCGATTGCACCAATGTTACGTGTCAAAATATCAAAAGCCGTGGCTTGAAAACTATCGTCTAGCCCCGTTTTTCCCTGCAACAAAGAGGGGACAATCCCCAACTCCATCGCCTTAAAATCTTGTGTCAATTGCTGAGCCGCATCTGTATTGATACGGCTTGATAGAGCGATCGCCTTCGGAAGAATCTCTTTCATATAAGCAGGAAAGGCGGCTTCTGCCATATTGCGATAAATCAAATGATCGCGCAGCACTTCAAGGTTAGGCTGAAAAATAGAGGGGTTTTTAACGGCCCCCAATTTCACCAAGGCCTGCATACGATCAAGAAAACAATCCGTTTGATCCAGCGAGCACCATGTCAGCTCTTCATCTTGATCCAAAAGCTGAAACGTCGTCATGATTTTCAAAAAAGCGTCAGGCATAACCTTTCGGGAAACGGCATCGATCAATTCCCGGTTAGCTTCCATGCATTGCTCTTTAGCGAGAAGGTCATAAAATACGGTCGCATTCTGGACGCAGAACGCTGCCGTTTCATTCGGAAGGCGTTTCATATAATTAGAAAAAGATTCACTGGGTTCGAGCATTTTTTAAAACTCCTTATGAAATAAGACGAAAGAAGATAAACACAGACTATCCTTTTTATCTACCCCCAAAAGACCATTTCGGATTCGTCCCGTTCCCCGTCTGTTTCGCTTTGCACAAACTAACTGTGGGCAGAGCTGTGGAAAACGCATACTATATCTTGCATAGAAACTGAGTCGGAGTCACAGGTGAAAAAGGTTGTTAACCAAGCGCCTCTCCCAGCCGCCCAAGGCTCCATACAAGAGCCCCCCGGCCCTACTCAAGAGCAAGGTACCGCCATGCGTCCTATGAATGAAAAGTTTGCCGATCTGGGTCTGCCGCGCCGTATTTGGGCGATCGGCGCTATTTGCGGCGATAAAGACCGTTTAGCCGCCTTGCACGATCATTTGGCCACCCGCTTTGCTGTGCGCGATCAGTTGATCTATATGGGACAATATGTGGGGGCCACGGCCTCGCCCGACGTCAATAACGGCACATTGGACGAGATTTTAGCCTTCCGCGCCGCCCTTCTCTCTAAAAACGGGATAGAGCCTTCTGATTTCGTTTATCTGCGAGGCCCAGCCGAAGAAGCTTGGCAGCGCCTGCTGCGCTTACAATTTACCCCTGTCCCGACCCAGACGCTTGAAAAGCTATTAGATGCCGGTGCCGAAGCCTATTTGCGCCTTTACGGCCAAAGCGTTCAAGAAGCGCGGAGCATCGCGCGCGCTGGCAGCGTATCGATCACGCGCTGGACCAATCATCTGCGCAATATTTCGCGGCTTTCGGAAGGTCATGAGCCTCTCTTCTGCTCCATGCGCCGGGCCGCTTTTACCAGCGATCATGCCGCGGACCTTGCCGAGGCAGGCCGCGTTTTGTTTGTCCCGGCTGGTTTTCGGGAATCCATGCCCTTGGAAGACCAAGGCGACAATTTATGGTTTGGCGGGGCCGGTTTCTCGTTTTCGGAAGACATTGCTGAAAAATACAGCCGCATTGTCCGTGGCTATGATCCGCGTCAGGTCGGGATCAGCACCGAGACCTTAGCCGTGACACTGGATGGCGGCGCGGGTCGCGGCGGCCCGCTTGTCTGCGGCTGCTTCGACACCAGGGGCCGTTTGCGCGAAATCGTGGCTGTTGGCGGCCGCGGCGCTGTCGAATCCATCCCCTTCAAAGATCGCGTGCAGGCCGAGCCGAAGCTGGCCCCCTTTACGCAGCCGCCTTTGGCCGCTTTTTGGGGCGCACAAACCACCCTGAGCGCATCCAACTAAGGCCTTCATCTTATTGACTCCGGCTCTTGCTCTTCGGGGCGAAGCGCTTTAAGAGCATAGGGAGACCTTTGCAGGGAGGAGCCCCCGTGATTCCAGAAGACAATACACAATCTCACGCCCAAGCGTGGGCCCAAGCCACCATGACAGCGCTGACACGGGACAGCTTAGCGCCAACGCCTGAGAATTATGCTGTTTATTACACCTATTTTTCCGGCAAAGACCCCGACCTTAAGATGGCCATAGACGCCTTGCTGACCGAGTTCGGCGTGTTGACGCAAAACCAATGCTCTGAGCTTTACAAAGCGCACATTGGGATGGAAGCCGAACGCGAAGTTCTGAACGCGACCTCGGCGACGATTGAAACCGAGTTAAAGCGCGTCATGGGCGTCATCGGCAAGTCGGCAGAGGGCGCGACCGCTTTCAATAGAACATTGGATAGCTTTAAAGGCGATTTGCAAACCAACGACCTTTCGCTTGACCAGTTACGCACGGCTGTCGCGCGCGTTGCCAATGAAACGCGCATCATGGCCGAGCAGAACCAGCGTTTACATTCGCAGCTCAGCCAGTCCAACCAACAATTGACCGAGATGCGCTTTAATTTAGAGCGCGTGCGCAAAGATTCTCTGTTGGATCCCTTGACCGAGATTGGCAACCGCAAGTTCTTTGCGACCGAGCTAGAACGCTGCGCGACGGAAGCCGCAGAATCAGGCGCGCCGCTGTCTATCTTGATGGCCGACATCGACTTTTTCAAAAAGTTCAACGACACCTTTGGCCACCTTGTCGGCGACCAAGTCTTACGCCTTGTCGCGCGCACGCTGATTGAAAACTTGAAAGGCCGCGATATCATCGCGCGTTACGGCGGTGAAGAATTTGTTATTCTGCTGCCGCAAACAGCCGTCAACGATGCCGAACGCGTGGCAAACCTTTTGCGACATAACCTTTCGACCAAACAGGTTTTGCGCAAAAAAACAAACGAAACGCTGGGGATTGTCACCATCTCGATGGGCGCAACCGAATATTGCCCCGGCGAGACGTTGGATTCAATGATCGCACGCGCCGACGCCGCGCTGTACGATGCCAAGCAAACAGGCCGCAATAAGGTCATGGTGCGCGCATTATCCGAAGATGAAAAACGCGTCATCAAGCAAACGGCACCGCAATCGCCAGCACCGATAAGCGACCTTTGATCGCCCAATGACGGACCAATCTTTAGCCACGCGCCATGATGCGCTTGATCCCCCCTATTTGGCAGGCTTGAATGCCTGTCAGCGCGCGGCTGTTGAATCGTTGGATGGCCCCGTCTTGGTTCTGGCGGGCGCTGGAACGGGCAAAACGCGCGCGTTGACGGCAAGATTGGCGCATTTGTTGGTGACGGGCAAAGCGGTGCCCGGCCAAATCATGGCGCTGACCTTCACCAACAAAGCCGCCGCTGAAATTCGTGATCGTGTCAGCGCTTTGCTCGGGCGCTCGGTCGAAGGCTGGTTTCTTGGGACCTTCCACGCTTTGGCCGCACGGCTGTTGCGCCCACATGCCGAATTGGTTGGCCTTAAACCCAACTTCACCATTCTTGGCACCGACGACCAGCTGCGCCTTGTCAAGCAACTGCTGGAAGCCGAAAACATCGACGATAAAAAGTCGCCGCCACGCGCCGTTTTAGCGATGATCGATCGCTGGAAAGATCGCGGTCTGCGCCCCTCAGAAGTCGCGAACGAGCGCTTTGACCTCGCAAACGGCAAAACGCCAAAGATCTATGCCGCGTATCAAGAACGGTTGCGTGAGCTGAATGCTTGCGATTTTGGCGACCTTTTGTTGCATCAACTGACCTTGCTCAAAGAAAATCCCGACATTCTCGCAAACTTCCAAAATCGCTTTCGCTATTTGCTGGTTGACGAGTATCAAGACACCAACGTTGCGCAATATCTTTGGCTGCGCCTGTTGGCTATGGGGCACCACAATATCTGCTGCGTCGGCGACGAAGACCAATCGATCTATGGCTGGCGCGGTGCTGAAATCGGCAACATCCTGCGCTTTGAAGAAGACTTCCCCGGCGCCAAGGTTATCCGGTTGGAAGAAAACTATCGATCGACCGGACATATTCTGGGGGCCGCCTCGGCGCTGATTGCCAACAACCAAATGCGCCTTGGCAAAACACTGTGGACCGATGCCGAAATGGGCGACAAGATTCTGGTTCGCACCCTGTGGGATGGCATGGACGAAGCGCGTTGGGTAGGCGATGAAATCGAAGCGCTTCAACGACAAAAAATCCCTCTCAGCCAAATCGCCGTGATGGTTCGCGCAGGCTTTCAAACACGCGCCTTTGAAGAGCGTTTCATTCAACTGGGCCTGCCCTATCGCGTTTTGGTCGGCGCGCGTTTCTATGAGCGTCAAGAAATCCGCGACGCGATGGCTTATTTCCGCCTGCTTGTCAGCGCAGACGACGATCTCGCTTTCGAGCGCATTATCAACTTGCCTAAACGAGGGATCGGTCCATCGACCCTTCAACAACTCAATGGCTTTGCGCGGCAAACGGGCCTTTCGCTGTTCGAGGGAAGCCTGCGCCTGATCGAAACCGATGAGATCAAACCAAAGGTCCGCGCGACGCTGTCTAATCTGCTGATGGCTTTCGTTCGCTGGCGCAGTCTTTTCGATACGTTACCGCACCCCGAAGTCGCGCAAATTGTTTTGGATGAATCCGGCTATACCGGCATGTGGCAAGCGGACAAATCGCCCGAAGCGCCAGGTCGTCTTGAAAACCTGAAAGAACTGGTCAGCGCGATGGCCGAGTTCGATAGCCTGCCCGCCTTTTTAGAGCATGTCAGTCTGGTGATGGACACGGCCGACAACACAGATGTCGAGCAAGTGAGTTTGATGACCCTGCACGGCGCCAAGGGTCTTGAGTTCGATTATGTTTTCCTTCCCGGCTGGGAGGAAGAGATTTTCCCCTCGCGCCTGTCGCTGACCGAGAACGGCACGCAAGGTCTGGAAGAAGAGCGGCGGTTGGCTTATGTGGGCCTCACCCGCGCGCGGCGCAAGGCGATGGTCAGCCATGTCACCAACCGCTTTATGCATGGCAGCTTTATCAACGCCCTTCCCTCGCGCTTTATTGGCGAATTGCCGGAACAGCATGTGCAGTTTGTCTCTAGCCTTGGGCGGGATTCGCGCATAGCCAGCAATGGTTGGGACAGCCCGCGCGAACGCACGCCGTCGTTATGGCAGCAAATGCGGACGACCGACCGCGGCTTTGGACAAAAGGATTACGGCTCAACGTCGCGAACGCTGGAAATCGAAAGCCGCGCGGTTGAGATTAAAACGCCGCGCCGCGACGATGGCCTGAACGTCGGTGACCGCGTTTCTCATGAAAAGTTTGGCCTTGGCACCGTCAAGCGCATCGATCACAACAAGCTGGATATTCTGTTCGACCGTGGCGGGCTGAAGAAAGTCATGGAACAGTTTGTTAAAGCCGTTTGATTAAACAGCCATACGATTAACCGAGCCAACCTTGCCGCCGTTATCGTCCCCCGACGCGCTGCAAAGATTTCATTCCGGCGCGACTTTCCAATCCGCCCAAAAGCCATATTCGCTCAACGGCTTGTTGTTAAAGCTGGAGCCAATCCACTTTACGGAAACGACAATGCGTGCCTTCCTCAGCCCTTGTTTCTGTTACAGGTGCAATTGATGGAGACGGATGGGATGGATTTGGCTTCAAGTATTTTTATGTTCCATCATGTATTTGACACCAGAGGACAGCAAATCTACCGTCCGTTTTAGCTCTTTTTGGGCTATATCTTTCATTTGGTGGGAGCGATGATTGTAGTCTGGTTTTGTACCATTCAGCCCTGCTTCTTGAAGAATATGTTCAACGATCAAAAGCCGTCGAATTATGTTTTCAATTTGTTTTCGATCAGCGGCGGCAAGCAAATGCTTTTTGGAAAGCTTGTCAGGGAATCTCTCCTGATGTGCAACTATTTTATTTCGGACATCCCTTATTTTTTCCCAATCCGTACTTATACTATTAACATAGGCCTTCAATGTCCTAAAATCTTCGCCTGTCATTTCGTGAGTATTTCTCATGTAGGCATCAATCCATTCAGGCACAATATCTGGTTGCGCCATTTTCCTAAGACGCAGGTTCTCTTTTTTAAAATAACCTGAAGACTTGGCAGTCTGTATCAGTCTGCTTAAACGGAAGGTGCTGTCGTATGAGTCAAAAATACATCCCAAAATGATAAACACGTAGGAAGATGCAATCAGACGAAAGTCGTTCCAAAGCCACGGGGTCTCATTAAGAGTGCAAACGACCTTTGAATTGGCTTTTATCTGTTCCCAATAGGCGGCATCGTAATAAAATGCCCGTGTGACAGCACCTATGTTGTTTTTGAAAATTCGAAATTCTTCCTCATAGTCAGAAAGGGTGACTGTGGCGACGTTCTGAACGGTCATCTCTTATTCCCTTCCATTTTATTTAATCCAGCATTTTTGACTGCTGTCATTCTTGTATAAAGCTCAAAAAGCTTCTCAAGCCGTTTAGTGTCGTTTTTGAAACGGCAACCACTGTAGATGCGTTCAACCTAAACCTGATAATAAACAAAAAAACCGCCATCGTTGCCGATGGCGGTTTTTGTTTTTCCCGAAGGCAAAGCGGTTTTACGCTTCGCTGGGTTGGTCGCTGGGCGCATCCAACTGCGGCATGGCCGCCGTTTCGCTGGCTGCACGCTCGGCATCCAGACGGTCGGCTTCGTAGTCGCGCGCCGCTGCGATCGAACGCAGACGGTTGACGAACGAGCCCGTCCCGACCGGAACCAAACGACCGACGATGACGTTTTCTTTCAGGCCTTCCAGATTGTCCACCTTGCCCGCGACCGAGGCTTCGGTCAGCACGCGCGTGGTTTCCTGGAACGACGCCGCCGAGATAAACGAACGAGTCTGCAAGCTCGCCTTCGTGATGCCTTGCAGCACCGCGCGGCCCTGCGCCGGACGGATCGTTTCCAAGATCGCTTTGTTGTTCACTTCAATGAACTCAACGCGGTCAACCTGCTCGCCCAACAAGAACGTGGTATCGCCCGGATCCGTGATCTCAATCTTTTGCAGCATCTGACGCACGATGACTTCGATGTGCTTGTCGTTGATTTTCACGCCTTGCAGACGATAGACCTCTTGGATCTCGTTGATGATATAGGCGGCCAAGGCTTCAATGCCCATAACAGCCAAGATATCGTGCGGCACTGGGTTGCCGTCGATCAACAGATCGCCCTTGGTCACCAAGTCGCCTTCTTGAACCGCGACATGCTTGCCCTTCGGGATCAAGTATTCGCGCGGCTCTAAGCTTTCGTCCAACGGACGGACGACAATGCGACGCTTGGTCTTATAGTCTTTGCCAAACTCGACGCGGCCTTCGATATCCGAAATGATCGCAAAATCTTTCGGACGACGGGCTTCGAACAGCTCGGCAACGCGGGGCAGACCGCCCGTGATGTCGCGCGTTTTCGAACCTTCGCGCGGGATACGGGCCAGCACTTCGCCAGCCTTGACCTGCGCGCCGTTCGGCACGTTCAAAATGGCGTCCACAGGCAGGAAGTAACGCGCTTCCAAACCGCTGGTCAGCATCACGGGCTCGCCCTTTTCGTCGGACAGCATGATGCGTGGACGCAAATCGGCGCCGCGTGCCAACTGACGGAAGTCGATAACCTTCTTCGATGCGATACCCGTCGCTTCGTCCATCACTTCGCGGATCGAGACGTTTTCGATCAAGTCGGCATAGTGAACGACACCGGCACGTTCCGTGATAATCGGGAGCATGTACGGATCCCATTCGGCCAATTTTTGCCCCTTGGTAACCTGAGCGCCGTCTTCCAACAGAAGCTTGGTACCGTAAGGAACGCGATGACGCGCTTTTTCGCGGCCAATGTCATCCAGCAACACGATTTCGCAGTTGCGGCTCATCACGATGTCAAAGCCATCGCTATTCGTCACAACCGTCTTGTTGCGGATTTCCATCTTGGCATCGAACGACGCTTCAACCGAGTTCTGTTCAGCGCCACGCTGAGCCGCGCCACCGATGTGGAACGTACGCATGGTCAGCTGCGTGCCCGGCTCGCCGATCGACTGCGCCGCGATAACGCCCACGGCCTCGCCCACATTGACAGGCGTGCCGCGCGCCAGATCGCGACCATAGCACTTGGCGCAAACGCCATTTTCGCTGCAGCAAGTGAGCGGCGAACGGACATAGACGGAATCGACGCCCGCCTTATCAATCGCTTCGACCTGCGCTTCTTCGATCAAGGCGCCCGACGGAACGATGATATCCCCCGTCGACGGATGCTTGACGTCCTGCGCCGCCGTACGGCCCAGGATCAATTCCGACAAAGGCGCAATGACTTCGCCGCCGTCGATGATGCTTTTGATCACCAAACCGTCCGCGGTGCCGCAATCCAGTTCGGTGATGATGGCGTCTTGCGCCACATCGACGAGGCGGCGTGTCAGGTACCCCGAGTTCGCGGTCTTCAAAGCCGTATCGGCCAAACCTTTACGGGCGCCGTGCGTCGAATTGAAGTATTCGAGAACCGACAGACCTTCTTTAAAGTTCGAGATGATCGGCGTTTCGATGATTTCGCCCGATGGCTTGGCCATCAAGCCACGCATACCGGCCAGCTGTTTGATCTGCGCCGCGCTACCACGCGCGCCCGAGTGGGCCATCATGTAAACCGAATTGATTGAGCCTTTACCGGAATCGGAAATGCCCTTCATCATCTCTTCGGCCACACGTTCGGTGCAGGTTGACCAAACGTCAACGACCTTGTTGTATTTTTCGCCGCGCGTGATCAGACCGTCTTGGTATTGCTGTTCGTATTCGCGCACTTGGTCTTCCGCTTCCTTGATCAAGCGGCCCTTGGCGTTCGGAATGATCATATCGTCTTTGCCGAACGAGATACCGGCGTTACAAGCGTGCTTGTAGCCCAGCCCCATCAGGCGGTCGGCGAACATAACGGTCTCTTTCTGACCGCAGTGACGGTACACGATGTCGATGACGTTCGTGAGGTCTTTTTTGGTCAAAAGACGGTTGATCGTGCTGAACGGAATGTTCGGATGACGCGGCAAGATCTGCGACAAAATCATACGGCCCGCGGTCGTTTCGACGCGCGTGACGATGGGCTTGCCTTCGGAATCGACGCCGTGATAACGCGCCTTGATCTTGGTGTGCAGCGTAATGGCCTTGGCGTTCAAAGCTTGTTCGATTTCGCCAATGGTCGAGAACGCCATCCCCTCGCCCGGCGCGCCTTCGCGTTGCATCGTAATGTAATAGATACCCAAAACGATATCTTGCGACGGCACGATGATCGGCTTGCCGTTGGCGGGTGACAGAATGTTGTTGGTTGACATCATGAGCGTACGCGCTTCCAACTGGGCTTCCAGCGACAGCGGCACGTGAACAGCCATTTGGTCACCGTCAAAGTCGGCGTTGAAAGCTGTACAAACGAGCGGGTGCAGCTGAATGGCCTTGCCTTCGATCAGGATCGGCTCGAACGCCTGAATGCCCAAACGGTGAAGCGTCGGCGCGCGGTTCAACATAACCGGATGCTCGCGGATGACTTCTTCTAAGATATCCCAAACCTCGGGGCGTTCTTTTTCCACCATGCGCTTGGCGGCCTTGATGGTCGAGGCCATGCCGTACAGTTCAAGCTTGGCATAGATGAACGGCTTGAAAAGCTCGAGCGCCATCTTCTTGGGCAGACCGCATTGATGCAGTTTCAGCTCAGGACCCACGGTGATAACCGAACGGCCCGAATAATCGACGCGCTTACCCAGCAAGTTCTGACGGAAGCGGCCCTGTTTGCCTTTCAGCATGTCGGACAGCGACTTCAGCGGACGCTTGTTCGCGCCGGTAATGACGCGGCCACGGCGACCATTGTCAAACAAAGCGTCAACGGCTTCCTGCAACATACGCTTTTCGTTGCGGATGATAATATCCGGCGCGCGCAGCTCAATCAGGCGCTTCAGACGGTTGTTACGGTTGATGACGCGGCGATACAGATCGTTCAAATCCGACGTTGCGAAACGACCGCCATCCAACGGCACCAACGGGCGCAATTCAGGCGGAATAACGGGAACGACGTCCAAAATCATCCATTCAGGACGCGCGCCGGATTCGGCGAACGCCTCAATGCACTTCAAACGCTTGACGATCTTTTTACGCTTGGCGTCCGACGTCGTATCGCGCATTTCATCGCGCAGCTTTTGCTTTTCTTCGTGCAGGTCAATGCCCGACAGCATGTACTTGATCGCTTCGGCGCCGATCATGCCCGTGAAGCTATCTTCGCCATATTCGTCTTGGCAGCGAACATATTCTTCTTCCGACAACAACTGACGCGGCTTAAGCGCGGTCAAGCCGGGTTCGGTCACAATGTAGTTTTCAAAGTACAGAACGCGTTCCAGTTCCTTCAGCGTCATGTCGAGCAACAAACCGATGCGCGACGGCAGCGATTTCAAAAACCAGATATGCGCGACAGGGCTGGCAAGCTCGATATGGCCCATGCGTTCGCGGCGCACCTTTTGCAACGTGACTTCGACGCCGCACTTTTCGCAGATGATGCCGCGATACTTCATGCGCTTGTACTTGCCGCACAAGCATTCATAGTCTTTGATCGGGCCAAAGATGCGTGCGCAGAACAAGCCGTCGCGTTCGGGCTTGAAAGTACGGTAGTTGATCGTCTCGGGCTTTTTGATTTCGCCGTACGACCACGAACGAATACGTTCGGGCGACGCCAACGAAATGCGCATACGATCAAAGCTGGCCGGGGCGCTTTGTTGATTAAAGATGTTCATAAGATCGTTCATTTCATGCTCCCGCTTTTTTTGCGTGCAAAAGTCGAAAAAAGGTTACCTGTAAGGCTTAGGCCCCGATCATGTCGATCGCATCCCCTTCGCCGTCGTCTTCTCCGATCAGTTTTTTCTGATCCAATTCGACATTCAGGCCAAGCGAACGCAATTCCTTCATCAACACGTTGAAGGATTCGGGCACGCCGGATTCATAATTGTCTTCGCCGCGCACGATTGATTCATAAACCTTGGTACGGCCCGAAACGTCATCGGATTTAACCGTGAGCATTTCTTGCAGCGTGTAAGCCGCGCCGTAAGCTTCCAAAGCCCAGACTTCCATTTCCCCGAAACGTTGGCCGCCGAATTGCGCCTTACCGCCCAAGGGCTGTTGCGTGACAAGACTGTACGGCCCGATCGAGCGCGCGTGGATCTTGTCATCGACCAAATGGTGCAATTTCAGCATGTAGATGTAACCAACCGTGACTTTGCGATCAAAGGGCTCGCCCGTACGACCGTCGATCAGCGTTTCCTGACCCGATTTGTCAAGGCCTGCCATCTCCAGCATACGTTCGATATCCGCTTCGCGCGCGCCGTCAAAAACGGGCGTTGCCATCGGAATGCCGATACGCAGATTGCCAGCCATTTCGACCAAATCGTCGTCCGAAAGCGTCGCGACGTCGCGCTTGTACACGTCGTCGCCATAGATGGCTTTCAAACGATCTTTGACGTCCGAAAGATCGGCTTTCTTGTCTTGCTCGATCTGGGCCATATAGGCGTCCAACGCCTGCCCGACCTGCTTGCCAAGATTGGCCGAAGCCCACCCAAGGTGCGTTTCAAGGATTTGTCCGACGTTCATACGCGATGGCACGCCCAACGGGTTCAGCACCAGATCGACCGCACGGCCATCGGGCAGATAAGGCATGTCTTCGATCGGCAAGATGCGCGAGACGACACCCTTGTTCCCGTGACGACCGGCCATTTTATCGCCCGGTTGCAGCTTACGCTTCACGGCGACAAAGACCTTGATCAGCTTCATAACGCCCGGCGGCAATTCGTCGCCACGTTGCAATTTGCCGACCTTGTCTTCGAACTTTTTCTTGATCTCGTTGACTTGGTCGTCAAACACTTTGCTGATGGCTTCGATCTGTTCCATCACCTTGTCGTCTTTGATCGAGATCTGACGCCACTGACCGCGCGTAAAGCCTTCCAAAACTTCATCCGTGATCGGCTTGCCGACCGGGAAGTTCTTGGGACCCGACACGGCCTTTTGATCCATCAGCATTTCGCGCAGATGCGCAAAGAAGCTGCGTTCCAAAATGGCGCGTTCGTCGTCGCGGTCTTTCGCCAAATGTTCGATTTCGGCGCGTTCGATCGCGATCGAGCGTTGATCCTTTTCGACGCCGCGACGCGAGAAAACGCGCACTTCGACGATGGTACCCGTCACGCCCGGCGGCAAACGCAAGCTAGTGTCGCGCACGTCGGCGGCCTTTTCGCCAAAGATGGCGCGCAGAAGTTTTTCTTCCGGCGTCATGGGGCTTTCGCCCTTGGGCGTCACTTTACCGACCAAGATATCGCCGGGGTTCACTTCGGCGCCAATGTAAACGATACCGGCTTCGTCAAGGTTCTTCAGCGCTTCTTCACCGACGTTCGGAATATCGCGCGTGATTTCTTCCTGACCCAGCTTGGTATCGCGAGCCATGACTTCGAATTCCTCGATATGGATCGAGGTAAAGACGTCTTCGCTAACGATACGTTCGGAGATCAAAATCGAATCTTCGAAGTTGTAACCGTTCCAAGGCATAAACGCGACCAGCACGTTGCGCCCCAGCGCCAAGTCGCCCAACTGCGTCGCAGGACCGTCGGCGATGATGTCGCCCTTTTTCACGACATCGCCCACGCGGACCAGCGGCTTTTGCGTGATACAGGTGCTTTGGTTCGAACGTTGGAACTTCAGCATGTTGTAGATGTCAACGCTGCCTTCCGACGAATCTTTGCTTTCCGTCGCGCGGACAACGATGCGCGTGGCGTCAACTTGGTCGATGATGCCCGAACGACGCGCAGCCGTAGCAACGCCCGAATCGCGCGCGACCACGCCTTCCATCCCCGTGCCGACCAACGGCGCATCGCTGCGCAGAAGCGGAACGGCCTGACGTTGCATGTTCGCGCCCATCAAAGCGCGGTTGGCGTCATCGTTTTCAAGGAAGGGAACCAGCGCAGCGGCGACCGAGACAATCTGCTTGGGCGAAACGTCGATAAAGTCGATTTCCGCGGGGCCGGCCATCACGTTTTCGCCGTTGCGACGCGCCGAAATCATGTCCGAGACCAAACGCCCATTTTTATCAACTTCGGCGTTGGCCTGAGCGATGGTGTACTGTCCTTCTTCCATCGCTGATAGATAGATGACTTCTTCGGTCAGCTTGCCTTCTTTGACGCGGCGATACGGGCTTTCGATAAAGCCGTATTGATTGACGCGCGCATAGGTGGCGAGCGAATTGATCAGACCGATGTTCGGACCTTCCGGCGTTTCAATTGGGCAGATACGGCCATAGTGCGTGGGATGCACGTCGCGAACTTCAAAGCCCGCACGCTCACGCGTCAGACCGCCCGGCCCGAGGGCCGAAACGCGGCGCTTATGCGTGATTTCAGACAGCGGGTTCGTCTGATCCATAAACTGCGACAACTGGGACGAGCCAAAGAACTCGCGCACCGCGGCGGCGGCAGGTTTGGCGTTGATCAAATCGTGCGGCATGACCGTGTCGATTTCGATCGAGCTCATACGCTCGCGGATCGCGCGTTCCATGCGCAGCAGGCCCAAGCGATATTGGTTTTCCATCAATTCCCCGACCGAGCGCACACGGCGGTTGCCCAAATGGTCGATATCATCGATTTCGCCGCGACCATCCTTCAAATCGCACAAAATGCGCAAGATCTTCAGAATGTCTTCCTTACGCAGAACGCGCAGCTGATCGTCGGTCTGGAAGCCCAGACGCGCGTTCATCTTCACGCGGCCCACGGGCGACAGATCGTAACGTTCCAGATCAAAGAACAAGCCATGGAACAGGCCATCAGCCGATTCGACTGTTGGCGGCTCGCCCGGACGCATCACGCGATAGATGTCGATCAGCGCGTCTTCGCGGGTCTGGTTCTTATCGGCGGCCAACGTATCGCGGATGTAACCGCCGATGTTGACGTGATCGATACCCAGAACCTGAATCTCTTTCATGCCCGCGGCTTCGATCTGATCCAGCATGGCTTGCGTCAATTCGTCGCCCGCTTCGGCGGTGACAACGCCGGTCTTTTCGTCGATCAAGTCGGTCGCCAAATAGCGGCCCAACAATTCCTCAACCTTGACCAGAATTTCCTTCACGCCCGCTTCGTTCCATTTCGAAATCAAGCGTGCCGTGACTTTGCTGCCCGCTTCGGCCAGCGTCTTGCCGTTCTTGGCATCGACCAGATCCAAAGCCAGCTTTTGGCCTTTCAGACGGTCGCCGTTGAACGCTGTCGTCCAGCCGTTCTTGGCCTTTTTAAAGGTGATCGTTTCATAGAAGGATGTCAGGATTTCTTCCTTGCTCATCCCTTGAATTTCATTCAGCGCGATCTGCTTGCCTTCTTTGGCGCGCTTGGCGCGCAGCTTTTCGGTGTCGGCATTGTCGAGCGCATACAGCAGCGTCGAGACCGGCAATTTGCGGCGACGATCGATACGCACATAAACCAGATCTTTGGCGTCGAATTCGAAATCCAACCACGACCCGCGATAAGGAATAACGCGCGCGGCAAACAGATATTTGCCGGACGAGTGCGTTTTGCCCTTATCATGATCAAAGAAAACGCCGGGGCTGCGATGCATCTGGCTGACGATCACGCGCTCGGTGCCGTTGACGATGAAGGTGCCGTTGGCGGTCATGAGCGGCATATCGCCCATGTAAACGTCCTGTTCTTTGATATCGCGGATCGACTTGACGCCCGTCGTTTCATCGACATCGAACACGGTCAGACGCAGCGTGACTTTTAAAGGCGCTGCAAAGGTGATTCCGCGCTGTTGGCATTCTTCCACATCGTACTTGGGCTGTTCCAGCTCGTACGACACAAAATCCAAAACGGCACGTTCCGAAAAATCTTTGATCGGGAACGAAGACTGCAAAACTTCCTGCAAGCCCACGCGCACGCGCTTGGCTGGGGCCACATCCATCTGCAAAAAGTTTTCATACGAACGGCGCTGAACCTCAATCAGGTTCGGCATTTCCGCAACTTCGGGAATACGCCCAAAGCTTTTGCGAATACGCTTGCGGCCAATAAAACTTTTCACGCTTGCGGCAGAGGTGTTTTGCGCCATCTTTTCCTCGTCTCTTGGGTTGATCGCCTTTGGCAGGCGATATCTTTTTTAAAAACACAAAACCCCTTCCGGCGTGCCTATCCATTCTATCGATAAGGCCGCATCGGCAGGGTCTTGAAAAAACTTGATTGCGCGGGGACTATGCGTTTGGATCCCCGCGCTTGCAAGAAGTATATTTTTTCATCCGTAATGTATTTCGCCTGATTTTATAGGTTTAAAAGCCTATAATAGTTCATTTGGGATAATGGCTTCTTTCGGCTTTGGCGCGCGTTGATCAGAAGGCCGCTTGGCAAAAGCCGCCAACATGCGATCGACCTCGGCCTCGGGGGTATAATCCTTGAAAAACTTGGCATACTTGCCGCCTTTGCCAAGGAAGCCCTTCATAAGAAGATACTCATGCATCACAACACCGGGCACACAGGACGGCACGCGCCCCTTGCCCAACGGTGAATAAAAGTTCTTCCAAGTATCAATCGTCACGCCGTTTTCGATAGGCCACGCCATATCGGGCATCAAAACAAGGTCCTTGTTGCAAAGCTTCTTGTCAGCAAGAAGAGCCAACCCCGTTGCGATTTGACGGCGCGGACCAAAGGGAACCGTATTCACACGCACAAAATCGAAATCCTCAAGATCGACTGTATAGCCGTCTTGCGTATGCATATTCGTCGCATATTTGTAATTTTGCTGCGCATTGCGGCTTTGATCTTCATAAGCCAAGACAAAGCCGTCATCTTCAGGCTTGCGCCCTGTGCGCATGAAATAATAGTCCTCAAAGAAAGCCATCCCCAGCTTACCTTCGGCCCGCTGATCCGATGGTAAAACATAGTTGTAAGTCTTCAGATTATCGACCGAGCCGAACTTTTCATGATAGGCCTCGGACAGCGCCAGACCCGCCTCATGTGCGCAAAGGACATGGCGACGCGCCATCCGCTGGTAATAAGAAGCGTACTCAGCGCGGAAATGATTGCGGAACGGCATACGGCTCACGTCATTTCCACCGCCGAACAAAATGTATTTGCCCGATTTGCCCGCGATCGCCGTATCGACAGCGTGGCGCGCGCAACTGATCGTCACAGCGCCCGATCCGCAAACCCATGTCGCGTCGGCGGTCACACTGGGATAGGTAGATAAAGGATCAACCAAATAATCCCCGGCCTTTTTCAGATAAAACGGACGAAGAAGCGTAAAATAGGCAAGAGCAAGTTTTTCTTGAACGCTATAAAGGCTCGGCATGGTTAATTCCTCAAAAAATGTGATGTTTTGTTTTACCCCTTTTCCCCTCCCGTACCAATAGTTTCACCGCCGGGCTGGGCCCGGGGCCGATTTTGGGGGAGAACACGTCTGTAGAGGGGTATGCCACCTAGAACGGCGGACCATTCACCTGACATCGACATTTGGCGTCGCCCAGCTTCCTCATTCGTCACCCCCGCGGAGGCGGGGATCCAGGGGGCCTAGCCGTTGGAGACGATGTTTCCATTCATATCCGCCCGTGCAAACCGAAAAACCCTCTGGATCCCCGCCTCCGCGGGGATGACACAAAAGGAAAAGACAGTACAGGATAAAGCCGCATACCTCTATCAGGGCAGACTGTAAACGCATACAGCTCAGCCAGAGACTCGCCCACAGAGGCCCCCACCGGCACGGTGGCGGCACGCCACAAAAAAGGCCGGGAAGGTTGCCCTTCCCGGCCTTTTTTAGCTTCAAAGCTTCAGAAAAGCTTACTTCATCTCGACGGCGGCGCCGACGGCTTCCAGAGCTTTCTTGATCTTTTCGGCATCGGCCTTCGAAACGCCTTCCTTCAAGGGCTTCGGCGCGCCTTCGACCAGGTCCTTGGCTTCTTTCAAGCCCAGGCCCGTGATGCCACGGACTTCTTTAATCACTTCGATCTTCTTGTCGCCGACTTTGGCGAGAATGACGGTGAACTCGGTCTGCTCTTCAGCAGGAGCCGCAGCAGCACCACCGGGGGCGGCAGCAACGGCCACGGGAGCCGCGGCGCTCACGCCCCACTTTTCTTCCAGCATCTTCGACAATTCAGCGGCTTCGATGACCGACAGAGCCGACAATTCGTCAACCAACTTTTCCAGATTAGCCATTTTACACTCCTCTAAGTTTAACTCTCTAAGTTGTAGAACAAATACTTAGGCACCGTTTTGAAACAAATGCCTGAACTTTTACCCAAGGCCTTAGGCCGCCTGCTTGCTGCGTGCCGACATGACGCGGGCCAACTGGCCAGCGGGAGCCTGCAACACGCCAGCGATCTTGGTCGCAGGCGCAACAAGAAGACCGACAATCTTGCCACGCAGCTCGTCGAGCGAAGGCAAGGAAGCCAAAGCCATCGCGCCCTGCTTGTCGAGGATCTGTTCCCCCATCGCAGCGGCGAGGATTTGGAATTTGTCGTTTTTCTTGGCAAACGCGGCAGCAACCTTGGCGGCAGCAACCGGGTCCGCTGAATAGGCAATAGCCGTCGGTCCCTTCAGATACTCTGAAAGGCCTTCAAGCTTGGTGCCTTTGAACAAGCGCTTCAGAAGCGTGTTCTTAACAACTTTCAGCCCAACACTTTCCGCTCGCATCGAACGACGGAGCGCAAGGGTCTGGTCGGCATCAAGGCCGGATTGCTGAACGACAACGATCAGCCCCGCGTCTTTGATGTCTGTGCCGAAAGCGTCAATAAGCGTTTGCTTAGCTAGACGATTTTGACTCATGATTACCCCTCATGTTTTGCCGGAAAACCCGGCGCTTTTGCGCAAAACTCAAAGCCTGAGCCTTACGCGAAACTCGGTCATCCAAGAGATGTCGAAGGGGTTTTGAAGAAGGGAAAATCTCAATAAAATTGAGATTTTACAGCCTGACGCTCAGATAGCGCCTTCATCTTAAAGACCCCGTCTATGCTGGCGTATTTTAAGCACCGTTTAAGGGCGCGCCCGCAGTCTTGGACGGAACGCTAACCGGAAAAACCGGAAAGCGGGATTTCTATAAAGGGCGAAGGCGTCAAAAGCAATAACTTTTTCGCCTTCGCCCTCATATTTTTAGGCATTCTCGGAAAGGGTCGAAAGATCAACCTTCACGCCCGGCCCCATCGTGGACGAAACCGCAACATGGTTGACATAAGTCCCCTTCACGCCCGACGGACGCGCTTTGACAATCGCTTGGATAAACGCACGCGCGTTGGTCAAAAGCTGCTCTTCCGTGAAGCTGATCTTGCCGATACCGGCATGAACGATACCCGCCTTTTCAGCGCGGTATTCGATCGAGCCAGCCTTCGCCGCTTTAATCGCGTCGGTGACATTCGGCGTCACCGTTCCCAGCTTCGGGTTCGGCATCAAGCCGCGCGGGCCCAAGACCTTACCAAGCTTACCGACAACGCCCATCATATCAGGCGTCGCGATCACGCGATCAAAGGCCGAGAAACCGCCCATGATCTTTTCAGCCAGATCGTCACCACCGACGATATCGGCACCAGCCGCTGTCGCGGCATCGGCCTTTTCGCCCTTGGCAAAAACGGCAACGCGAACGGTCTTGCCCGTGCCATGCGGCAACTGGACCATACCGCGAACCATCTGATCGGCCTGACGCACGTCAACGCCAAGGTTCATCGAGATTTCGAGGGTTTCATCGAACTTGCGCGCAGCATCCGTCGCGTTCTTTTTCACAAGCTTGATGGCGTCGGACAGAGCGTAGAGTTTCTTACGATCCACGTTCGCAAGGACTTTGCGGAATTTTTTACCTTGTGCCATGTTTCATTACTCCACAACCTGAAGGCCCATGGAACGAGCCGAGCCGACCAACATCTGGCAAGCTGCGTCGATGTCGTTGGCGTTCATATCAACCATCTTTTCCTTGGCGATCTCGCGGATCTGATCCATCGTGATCTTACCAACCAAAGAGGTGCCAGTGGTCTTGGAGCCGCTTTGAATCTTGGCGGCCTTTTTGAGCCAATACGTATTTGGCGGCTTCTTCGTGACGAAGGTAAAGGTACGATCCGAAAACGCCGTAATCACGACGGGGATCGGCATGCCCTTTTCCAGGCCTTGCGTCTTCGCGTTGAACTGTTTGCAGAAGTCCATGATGTTCAAACCACGTTGACCGAGCGCCGGCCCGATAGGCGGCGACGGGTTGGCCGAACCAGCTGGAACTTGCAGCTTAATATAGCCTACGATTTCTTTTGCCATTTTCCTCTCCTTCCATGCTTTGCGGGCATGGACGAAAAACAAACACACGCCCCCGCCGCATACCTGCGGCGACAACGCAACCAATGAATGGAAGGATAGAAGATCCCCCCTTATCTCATTGAGAAATAAAGAATCTCAATGAGGTCGTGGTACGGCTTTTTCGGGGATTGTTTCGAAAAAGGGCCTTCCACAACATTCCGGCAGATCTATAACGAAAATCCACCTGAAAGTCTAACACAAACCATCATTTAAAGAGGATTTTCCCTCTTCACGTCATCCCCGCGAAGGCGGGGATCCAGATGGCTTGGCAACTTAGCGCCGAGGTTCCGTCAAAAGCACAAGAGGCTGTTTTCTCTTAACGGATCCCAATATTCAAAAAAAACCTTTTGAACTTTCTGAAAGGCCCTCTGGATCCCCGCCTTCGCGGGGATGACGCAGAGAAGACTTCCTAAAAGCTTATAAAAGGTTATTCTTTCTCAGAAGTTTCTTCAACTTTAAGAACGGTGACTTTGCCACCGGCCTTTTCGACAGCGGCAATCGCCCCAGCCGAAGCCCCGGCAACCGAAATCTGGATCTTGGCCGAGATTTCACCTTTACCCAACAGACGGATACCGTCCTTGGACACCGCAACGATACCGGCGTCGAACAAAGCCTGTTCCGTAATCGGCTGCTTGGCATCGATACGACCGGCTTCGATCGCTTTTTGCAAACGACCAACGTTCAATTCCGAATAAACGCGCGGGAAAAGCATTTTGAAGCCGCGCTTTGGCATCCGGCGATGGATTGGCATCTGGCCGCCTTCGAACCCACGGATCGAAACGCCTGTACGCGCTTTCTGACCTTTGACACCACGGCCCGAGGTCTTGCCCTTGCCCGAACCAATACCACGGCCCACCGTCATCGGCTTTTTACGAGCCCCGAGGTTATCGCGCAAATCGTTGAGTTTCATTGTCTTATCCCTTTATCTTCGCGTTTCGGATAAACGTTAGGCTTCTTCCGAAACGACAACCAAATGACGAACCTTCTGAATCATGCCGCGGATTGCGGATGTATCAGGCAGAACGCGCTGTTTGCCGGGGCGGCCCAGGCCAAGACCAATCAAGGTCTCCATCACGCCGGGTTTGGCACCGGCTGCGCTGGCTTTTTGGACCACTTTAATCGCCTTCAGCGTGGCGCTTTCCGTCTTCTTTTGAGCTTTCGTAGCCATCACTCACCTCATAACGGGGTGTTAAACTTGAATTACGCTTCCTTAGCTTCGGCACCCTGTTCGGTGTGCTTACGGCCCAGAATGTCGCTGACCTTTTTGCCACGACGCATCGCCACCGAACGCGGGCTCGCCACCTTGTCCAAAGCGGCAAACGTCGCCTTGATCATGTTGTGCGGGTTCGAGGTGCCGACCGATTTGGCGACGACGTCTTGAACGCCCAAAGCTTCGAAAACGGCGCGCATAGGACCGCCAGCGATGATACCGGTACCGGCAGGCGCTGCACGAAGCACAACGCGACCCGCACCAAAGCATCCTTCGACGTCATGATGCAATGTACGGCCTTCACGCAACGGCACGCGGCGCATTTTGCGCTTGGCTGCTTCCGTGGCCTTACGAATGGCTTCCGGCACTTCGCGCGCTTTGCCCGTGCCGATGCCGACGCGGCCTTTGCCGTCGCCGATCACGACCAGAGCGGCCATCGCAAAGCGCTTACCGCCCTTGACGACCTTGGCAACGCGGTTGATGCCAACCAGTTTCTCGATCAGATCGCTGCCTTCGCGTTCGTCGCGGTTTTCAGCCGATTCAGACTTTTTTGGCTTCGCCATACTCAGAAACTCCCTGTCAAACTTTAGAAATCGAGACCGGCTTCACGCGCCGCCTCGGCCAGTTCTTTCACGCGCCCTGTGAACAGGTAAGCGCCGCGGTCAAAGACGACTTCTTTGATACCGGCTTTTTTAGCCTTTTCCGCCACGTCTTTTCCGACAGCGGAGGCGGCGGCTTTATCAGCCCCCGTCTTAAGCTTACGGCGCAGCTCTTTATCGAGCGTCGAAGAGGCAACGATCGTTTTGCCTTCGGCGTCATCGATGATCTGAGCATAAATATTCATGCCCGTACGATGAACGGAAAGACGCAAACGGCCCTGAGCCTTCTGCTTGATTTGATAGCGTGTGCGGACTTTCCGGCGCGCGCTCAGTTCCTTCGGGGTCAACATTTTACGTCCCTCTTACTTTTTCTTGCCTTCTTTGCGGCGGATCTGTTCGCCCTGGTACTTGATGCCCTTGCCCTTATAGGGTTCCGGCTTCTTCATGCCGCGGATTTCAGCCGCGACCTGACCGACCTTTTGGCGATCAATACCAGAAATCGCGATCAACGTCGGCTTTTCAGCCTTGATCGCAATGCCTTCCGGCATCGGATATTTGATTTCGTGGCTAAAGCCCAACTGCAGGATCAAATCATGGCCCTGAACGGCAGCGCGGAAACCGACGCCTTCGATTTCAAGAACCTGCTTGAAGCCTTCCGAAACGCCCTGAACCATGTTCTGGATGTTGTTTCGGGTTGTGCCCCACATCATACGCGACTTTTGCGTTTCGTGGCGTGGCATGATCGAGACTTTACCAGCTTCGATCGTAACCTCGACCTCGGAGGTGATCGGAAGGCTGAGCGCACCCAACTTTCCCTTCACCTCGATGGTGTGGTTTTTAACCTCGGCGGTAACGCCTTGAGGCAACGCCACCGGATGTTTACCTACACGCGACATGACTAAACCTCAATCCTTTCTTAGAAAATACGGCAAAGAACTTCGCCACCGACATTTTGGGCGCGCGCTTCGTTATCGGAAAGCACGCCACGCGGCGTCGAAAGGATCGAGATGCCAAGACCATTGAACACACGACCGAAGTCTTTGATTCCGGCATACACACGACGACCGGGCTTTGAAACGCGATCGATTTTACGGATCACGCCTGCACCATCATGGTATTTCAATTCAATAACCAAAACGGATTGAGCCGTACCGCGTTGCGATTCGCTAAAACCACGGATGTAGCCTTCGCGTTGCATGACTTCAAGTACACGCTTGCGGAAGGTGGACGCTGGGCACTCAACAACAGCCATATTAGCCATCTGGCCGTTGCGAATGCGGGTCAGCATATCGCCCAAGGGATCAGAGAGGGACATTGATAAAATCCTCCTTACCAGCTCGACTTGATCACACCGGGGATCTGGCCGTCCGAGGCCAGCTCACGCAGCGCGATGCGCGAAAGTTTAAACTTACGATAATAACCGCGGGGACGCCCAGACAATTCGCAACGGTTGTGAATACGAACCTTGCTTGAGTTACGGGGCATCTCGGCCAGTTTCATCACGGCCGTAAAACGTTCTTCCATCGACGTATCTTTGTCGCGGATGATCGCCTTCAGAGCCAAGCGCGTGGCCTTTTTCTGAACCGACATCCGGCGGCGTCGATTGTTTTTCTCGATCATAGCTTTTTTAGCCATCAGATCACTCCTTAGCTTTGGAACGGCATGTTGAAGCCACGCAGTAATTCGCGCGCTTCATCGTCAGTATTCGCGGTCGTGCAAATAACAATATCCATGCCGCGGATTTCGTCGATCTTGTCATAATCGATTTCGGGAAACACGATCTGTTCCTTCAGGCCCAGCGCGTAGTTGCCACGTCCATCGAAGCTGCGCGCCGAAACGCCGCGGAAGTCGCGAACGCGGGGCAGCGCGATGGTGATCAGACGATCGAGGAATTCGTACATCTTTTCACGGCGCAACGTGACTTTACAGCCGATGCCAAGACCGCCGCGCAGTTTGAAGGTTGAAATCGCCTTGCGAGCCTTGGTGATGACGGGCTTCTGCCCGGCGATCAAGGTCATTTGCTCGGCTGCGTTTTTCGTCTTCTTGCTGTCGCTGACCGCTTCGCCAACGCCCATATTGATGACGATTTTTTCAAGCTTCGGCGCCTGCATACGATTGCTGTAGCCGAAACGCTTCATCAGCGCGGGCAGCACAACTTCGCGGTAGTGCTTTTCAAGGCGCGGCGCCTCTTTGGTGTTTGATTTTGCCGTCATGGCTTACTTCCTTTACTCAATCACTTCGCCCGAACGCTTCGCATAGCGGACTTTAGCGTCCTTTTCCATGCGATAGCCGACGCGCGTAGCCTTGTTGTCCTTGGGATCGACGTGGGCGACGTTCGAGGCATGAATCGGCGCTTCGATCTGCTTACGTCCGCCTTGCGGGTCGGTCTGCGAGGGCTTTGTATGACGGGTCACCATGTTCACGCCAACAACAAGAACTTTGTTCTCCTTTGGCATAACCTGCTTCACGACGCCGGTTTTACCTTTGTCTTTGCCGGTGATCACGACAACATTATCGTTTTTCTTGATTTTCATTTTGCTTGCCATCACAGCACCTCTTCCGCCAAAGAGATGATTTTCATAAAGCCGAGGTTGCGAAGCTCGCGAGTCACCGGCCCAAAGATACGGGTGCCGATTGGCTCTTTATCCTTATTGATCAACACGGCCGCGTTGCGGTCGAAACGAATGACGGTACCATCGTCACGCTTCAAGCCAAAGCGTTGGCGAACGATCACGGCTTTGTGAACGTCGCCTTTCTTCACGCGACCACGCGGAATAGCTGACTTGACCGAGACTACGATGATATCGCCGACGTAAGCTACGGTGCGCTTCGAGCCGCCCAGCACTTTAATGCAGGCCACCTCTTTGGCGCCACTGTTATCCGCCACATCAAGGACGGTTTCCATCTGGATCATTTTCGTGTCCTATTCTTTATCTGACAACGGTACTCTACCCAAAGCTTACTTGGCGCTTTGAGCGTTTTCATCCACAACCGTCCAGCGCTTACGCTTGCTGATCGGCGCGCATTCGATGATGGAGACGACATCGCCAACTTTGTAGCGGTTCGTTTCATCATGCGCAGCGTACTTTTTGGAGATGCGGATGTATTTCTTATAGATCGGGTGCATGACGCGGCGTTCGACAAGAACCGTCACGGTCTTATCGCCTTTGTCACTGACAACCGAACCCTGTAAAACACGACGCGGCATATTATCCTCTCACTTCCCTTCGGCTTTAGGCGGCTGTGCCCGCGGCTTTACGTTGACGTTCGCCAATCACCGTCATGATCTTGGCAATTTCTTTACGAACGGCGGTCACGCGCGCAGTATTCGCAAGCTGACCCGTCGCTTTTTGAAAACGCAAGTTGAACTGCTCTTTGCGCAAATCCAACACCATCGTTTCCAGTTCTTTGTCCGTCTTCAAGCGGAAGTCGGCCATTTTTTCTGTGTTCTTTGCCATATCAGGCGCTCCTCTTCCTTATGCTCACGCAGCCTGATCGCGCTGGATGAACTTTGTTTTGATCGGCAGCTTGGCAGCGGCCAATTCAAAAGCTTCCTTCGCAACGGCCAACGGCACGCCGTCCAGTTCGAACATCACGCGGCCCGGGTGGACGCGGCAAGCCCAGAATTCGGGCGCACCCTTACCGGAACCCATACGGACTTCGGCAGGTTTGGTCGAAACCGGAACATCCGGGAAAACCAAGATCCACAGACGCCCCTGACGCTTGATCGCACGGGTAATCGCACGACGCGCGGCTTCGATTTGACGGGCCGTCACACGTTCGGGCTCAAGGGCTTTAAGGCCATAAGCGCCGAAGTTCAAGCGAAAACCGCCTTTGGCGACGCCGTGGATACGGCCTTTGTGCGCTTTGCGGTATTTTGTACGTTTTGGCTGCAACATATTCCTAACCTACTCTTCTCTAGCGTCTTACGAGCGAACAGGTGCGTTCTCAAGAGCCCGCTTTTCCTGAGCCATCGGATCGTTATCCAGAATTTCACCTTTGAAAATCCAGACTTTGACGCCGCAGGTGCCCATCGTCGTGAAGGCCGTGGCCGTTCCGTAATCGATATCGGCGCGCAACGTGTGAAGCGGCACGCGACCTTCGCGGTACCATTCCATGCGCGCGATTTCCGCGCCGCCCAAACGGCCGCTGCAATTGATACGAATGCCCAGTGCACCCAAACGGATCGCCGATTGAACGGCCCGCTTCATGGCGCGGCGGAAAGCTACACGACGTTCCAACTGATTTGCAATATTTTCAGCAACCAATTTGGCATCAATTTCAGGCTTGCGGATCTCGACGATGTTCAGGCTGACTTCCGAAGAGGTCATTTTGCCAAGCTCACCGCGGATCTTTTCGATATCGGCGCCTTTTTTACCAATCACGACGCCCGGACGAGCCGAATGGATCGTGACGCGCGCTTTGCCAGCGGGGCGTTCGATGGTGATCTTCGACACGCCAGCCTGTTGGCCCAAACGCTTGGTTAAGAACTTACGGATCTTCAGATCTTCATGAAGCATCTCGCCATAACCGCGAACGGCGAACCAACGGCTGAGCCAGGTCTGGTTAACGCCAAGACGGATGGAGGTAGGATGAACTTTCTGACCCATGACTTACGCTCCCTGTTCAGCCGAAGCTGCTTTCTTGGTTGAGGCCTTTTTCGGGGCTTCCTTTGGCGCATCGGCGCGTTCGCGCACAATGATCGTCAGGTTGCTGAACGGCTTTTCGATGCCAGCGCTGCGGCCACGGCCACGTGTGTGGAAACGCTTCATGACAAAAGCGCGGCCCACAAAAGCTTCGGCGACATACAACTTATCGACATCAAGCGAATGGTTGTTTTCAGCGTTCGCAACGGCGGACTGAAGGACTTTCTTCACGTCCTGCGCGATGCGGCGCTTTTCGAAATTCAGTTGCGTCAAAGCCGCCGCGGCGTTTTTGCCACGAATGCTGGCTGCAACCAGATTAAGCTTGCGCGCGCTGGTACGGATCGACGTGGCCTTGGCCATCGCCGCGTCATCGCTCAGACGTCTATCGGACTTGGGCTTCCCCATAACTTAGCTCCCCTTATTTACCCTTGTCGGCTTTTTTGTCAGCCGCCGTGTGGCCTTTGAAGGTACGTGTCGGCGCGAATTCACCGAACTTGTGCCCAATCATGTTTTCCGAGACGGAAACAGGCAAAAACTTGTTTCCATTGTAGACGCCAAAGGTCAAGCCGACGAATTGCGGCAGAATGGTTGACCGGCGCGACCACGTCTTGATGATGTCATTGCGGCCTGAAGCGCGGGCCTTATCGGCCTTCTTCAGCATATAGCCGTCAACGAACGGACCTTTCCAAATCGAACGAGCCACTGTTCACTCTCCCCTTTATGCCGCTTGACTATCGCGGCGCTTGTTCGCGCGACGCACGATGAAACGGTTCGTGCGCTTGTTGTTACGGGTCTTGGTGCCCTTGGCGCCCTTACCCCACGGCGAGACCGGATGACGGCCACCCGAGGTACGACCTTCACCACCGCCATGGGGGTGATCGATCGGGTTCATGGCAACGCCACGGACCGACGGGCGAACGCCGAGCCAACGGTTACGACCGGCTTTGCCGAGCTTAACGTTGGTGTGATCGGCATTCGAAACGGCGCCAACCGTTGCCATGCAATCTTGCGGCACCAGGCGAAGCTCGCCCGAGCTTAACTTGATCTGAGCATAGCCATTATCGCGACCGACGATCTGGACATACGTACCAGCACTGCGCGCGATCTGAGCGCCCTTCCCCGGCTTCATTTCCACATTGTGGACAATGGTGCCGACGGGAATGTTCTTCAAACGCATGGCATTGCCCGGCTTCACGTCCGTCTTTTCGCCAGCGATGACTTGATCGCCAACGGCCAGACGCTGCGGCGCAATGATATAGGCCAGCGTTTCGTCCTGATACTTGATCAAGGCGATGTAAGCCGTACGATTGGGATCGTATTCCAAACGCTCAACCGTCGCGGGCATATCAAACTTGTTACGTTTGAAATCGACGACGCGATAACGACGTGCGTGACCGCCACCGATACGACGGGTCGTGATACGACCGGTATTGTTACGACCACCCGACTTGTTCAGGCCTTCCGTCAATTTCTTGACGGGCTTGCCTTTCCACAGATCGGAACGATCGGTCTGAACGACCTGGCGAAGGCCCGGCGTGCTAGGATTGTATTTCTTAAGAGCCATGATCTATCCCCAAACCTTAAAGACCCGTGGTCACGTCAATCGTTTGACCGGCAGCCAAGGTAACGACGGCGATTTTGACATCGCTGCGCTGCCCCATACGGCCGCGGAAACGCTTGGCTTTACCCTTACGGTTCAGCGTATTGACCGATTCAACCTTGACGTTGAAAAGATTTTCGACCGCTGTACGAATGACCGGCTTTGTCGCCGTTGCCAAAACGCGGAAGGTCACCTGATTGAACTGCGAGTTATTCGTCGCTTTTTCGGTGATGACCGGCGACAGGATAACCTGATAATCGGCGGGCTTCACGCCAGCTGCTTTTGTTGTCACTTTGCTCATTTCAGCCTCTCTTGCAGCTGTTCGACAGCGTTCTTCGTAAGGACCAGAACATCGCGGCGCAGAATGTCGTACACGTTAGCGCCCTGCTCTGGCAGAAGGTCAACGAACGGCAGATTGCGAACGGCTTTGGCGAAGTTCAGATCGATGTTCGAGCCGTCGATAAACAGAACCGACTCCAAACCCATCTTTTTCAGCTTCTCGGCGATGCCCTTAGTCTTGTAGTCCGCCGAAATCGCTTGATCGAGAATGATCAGCTTGCCGTCTTTTTGCTTGGACGACAAAGCCATCTTCAAAGCGAGTTGACGCACTTTTTTGGGCAAGTCATGCGCATGATCGCGGACTTGCGGCCCAAAGATAACCGCGCCCTTACGGAACTGCGGCGAACGCAGGCTACCCTGACGGGCGCGCCCTGTTCCTTTTTGCGACCACGGCTTTTTCGTCGTGCCCGAAACGTCGCCAATTTCTTTGACGGCGTGGGTACCGGCGCGGCGCTTGGCTAACTGATACCCCACCATGCGCGTCAAGATGTCGCGGCGAGCTTCAACCCCAAAGATCGTCTCGCTCAGATCGACCGAGCCGACTTCTTTGTTATCAAGATTTTTTACTGTGGCTTTCATAGCTTATCCTATCTCTCTCAAGCCGCCTGACCGTCTTCAGCCTGCGCCTTTGTACCGGCGGGCATCGGCGCATCCTTAGGCAAGGGCTTTTTGACGGCATCGCGAACGCGAACGTACGAGCCTTCGGAACCGGGAACAGCCCCGTGAACCATAATCAAGTCCTGTTCGGCATCGACGGCGATAACGCGCAAGTTCAAGGTCGTGACCTGAACGTCGCCCATGTGACCAGCCATCTTCTTACCTTTAAAGGTACGGCCAGGATCCTGACGGTTACCGGTTGAACCATGGCTACGATGCGAAACCGAAACACCGTGGGTCGCGCGCAAACCGCCGAAATTGTGACGCTTCATGGCACCGGCGAAACCTTTACCGATGCTAACGGCGCACACATCAACGAACTGGCCGGGAACGAAGTGAGAAGCGGACAAAACCGTTCCGACTTCAAGAAGCGCATCTTCAGAGACGCGGAACTCGGTCATTTTCTTCTTCGGCTCGACCTTCGCGGCGGCATAAACGCCGCGCATCGCTGCCGTAACGTTCTTCAGTTTGGCTTTGACGGCGCCCAAAACAACGGCTGTATAGCCATTCTTTGCCTTGGTGCGCACATCGACGACCTGAAGATCGTCCAATTTCAAGACGGTCACGGGAACATGATGTCCCTTTTCGTCGAAGATACGGGTCATGCCAATTTTGGTGGCAAGCAGGCCCGTACGTTTGGCTTCAGTTGCATTCGTCATCATATTCACCCTTAGACCCTAATCTCGACATCGACACCGGCGGCCAGATCGATCTTCGACAAAGCGTCGATCGTTTGCGGCGTGGGCTCAATGATGTCCAGCAAACGACGATGCGTGCGAATTTCAAACTGATCACGTGACTTCTTGTCAACGTGAGGGCCACGGTTGACCGTAAACTGTTCGCGCCATGTCGGCAGCGGAATGGGACCGCGCACCCGCGCGCCAGTGCGCTTGGCCGTGCTGATGATCTCGCTCACCGACTGATCCAGCGTGCGATGATCAAACGCCTTAAGGCGGATGCGTATCGTTTGCGTGTCCATAAAAAACCTCTCATACGCGCCGTTTGGCGCGACCAAACCTTTTAGTTATCGTTTCTTTGAAAGGGGGCGGACGGTATCGCCCGCCCCTTTTCTGTCGTCTTTCAACAAACCTTATTCGACGATCTTGGCGACGACGCCAGCGCCGACGGTACGACCGCCTTCACGAATGGCGAAACGCAGACCTTCGTCCATGGCGATCGGCGCGATCAACTTGACCTCGACCGAGATGTTGTCGCCAGGCATAACCATTTCGGTGCCTTCGGGCAGAACAACTTCGCCAGTCACGTCCGTTGTACGGAAGTAGAACTGCGGACGATAGTTGGAGAAGAACGGCGTATGACGGCCACCTTCGTCCTTGGTCAAGATGTAGCATTCGGCCTTGAAGTGCGTGTGCGGCGTGATGGTGCCGGGCTTGGCCAAAACTTGGCCACGTTCGACGTCTTCACGCTTGGTGCCACGGAGCAGCGCGCCGATGTTATCGCCAGCCTGACCTTGATCAAGCAGCTTGCGGAACATTTCAACGCCGGTCACGACCGTCTTGCCCGTCGGACGCAGACCGACGATTTCGACTTCTTCGTTGACCTTGATGATACCGCGTTCGACACGGCCCGTGACGACGGTGCCACGGCCAGAGATCGAGAACACGTCTTCGATCGGCATCAAGAAGGGCTGATCAAGCGGACGGGTCGGGGTCGGGATGAAGGCGTCAACAGCGTCCATCAACTTGTCGATCGCTTCCGCGCCGAGTTCGGGATCGCGACCTTCGAGGGCGGCCAAGGCCGAGCCACGGATGATCGGCGTATCGTCGCCGGGGAACTGATACTTGTTGAGCAGATCGCGGATTTCCATTTCGACCAGATCAGCCAGTTCGGGATCGGCCATGTCCATCTTGTTCATGAAGACGACGATGGCGGGAACGCCGACCTGACGCGCTAACAAGATGTGTTCGCGGGTCTGGGGCATGGGACCGTCGGCGGCCGAAACGACCAAGATCGCGCCGTCCATCTGAGCGGCACCGGTGATCATGTTCTTGACGTAGTCGGCGTGTCCGGGGCAGTCGACGTGCGCATAGTGACGGTTGTCCGTCTCGTATTCGACGTGCGCTGTCGAAATCGTGATGCCGCGGGCGCGTTCTTCAGGGGCCTTGTCGATTTGATCATAGGCCGAGAATTCCGCCATGCCCTTTTCAGCGCGACGCTTGGTGATCGCGGCGGTCAGGGTTGTTTTACCATGGTCAACGTGACCAATGGTGCCGATGTTGGCATGCGGCTTGTTACGTTCAAACTTTGCTTTCGCCATTTTTCTCTCTCCGTTCGTTGAAGGATTTTTTCAACCTAAAACTTAAAACTTAACCAGCCAGCTTGGCTTTAACTTCAGCCGCGATCTGAGCCGGAACCTGTTCGTAATGATCGAATTCCATTGTAAACAGGGCGCGGCCCTGCGTCATGGAACGCAACCGGTTCACATAGCCGAACATCGTTGCAAGCGGCACCATAGCGTCGACGACGCTGGCGTTGCCGCGGGTCCCCATGCCCATGATCTGGCCACGGCGGCTGTTCAAGTCGCCGATGACGTCGCCCATATTGGCTTCGGGGGTGACAACTTCGACCTTCATAATCGGCTCCAGCAGAACTGGGGCCGCTTTCTGAATACCTTCTTTAAAGGCCGCGCGTGCGGCGATTTCAAAGGCCAAAGCCGAAGAGTCAACATCGTGATAGGCACCGTCGGTCAAGGTTGCCTTCAGATCGATCGTGGGGAAGCCGGCAATGACGCCTGTTTCCAACGATCCTTCCAGACCTTTTTCGACACCGGGGATATATTCCTTCGGCACAGAGCCGCCCACGATCTTGCTTTCGAACTGGTAACCCGCACCGGGTTCCTGCGGTTCGAACTCGATGATGACACGGGCAAACTGACCCGAACCACCCGACTGTTTCTTGTGCGTGTAGTCGATAACCGACTTGCGCGTAATGGTTTCGCGATAGGCAACCTGCGGATCGCCAACGATAACGTCAACGTTGTACGGCGCGCGGCGCAGAATATCGACCTTAATGTCAAGGTGAAGTTCGCCCATGCCTTTGATGACCGTTTGTCCCGTTTCGTGGTTGACGGCCAAGCGGAACGAAGGATCTTCCTGAACGAGGCGCAACAGCGCGTTCGTCATTTTATCCTGATCGGCCTTCGACTTGGGTTCGATCGCCATTTCGATGACGGGTTCCGGGAACTCCATCTTTTCCAGAACGATCGGCTTGGCCGTGTCGCACAGCGTGTCGCCCGTCTTCGTGTCCTTCAAAGCGGCCAAAGCGACGATATCGCCAGCATAGGCTTCTTTGATTTCTTCGCGGGTGTTCGCATGCATCAAAAGCATACGACCAATACGCTCGCGACCGCCCTTGGCCGTGTTCATCACATAGCTGCCAGCCGTCAGCGTGCCCGAATAGACGCGCGTGAAGGTCAGCGACCCGACGAAAGGATCCGTCATGATCTTGAAAGCCAACGCCGCCATCGGCTCGCTATCAAGCGGCTTGCGTTCGTCTTCGGCTTTGGTATCGGGATGGAAGCCCTTGACCGCGCCAACGTCCGCCGGTGAAGGCAGATAATCGACAACCGCGTCAAGCATGGGCTGCACGCCCTTATTCTTAAAGGCCGAGCCGCACAGCACGGGGATAAACTTCATCCCGATGGTGCCCTTGCGGATGCAAGCGTCCAAAACTTCGACCGAAGGTTCTTCGCCGCCCAAATAGGCTTCCATCGCGGCGTCGTCCATTTCGACAGCCGTTTCGACAAGCATCTGACGATATTCAGCGGCTTGAGCCTTCAGGTTTTCGGGAATTTCTTCGTCATGGAAGTTCGCGCCCAGCGCTTCGTTTTCCCAAACGATCGCCTTCATGCGACGCAAATCGATGATGCCGAGGAAATCGGCTTCCGAGCCGATCGGCAGCTGAAGAACCAGCGGGTTCGCCCCCAAACGTTCTTTCAACATGTCGACGCAGCGCAAGAAGTTCGAACCCATGCGGTCCATCTTATTGACGAAGACCATACGCGGCACATGATACTTGTCGCCCTGACGCCAAACCGTTTCGGTCTGAGGTTCGACACCCGAGACGGCATCCAACACACAAACAGCGCCATCAAGCACACGGAGCGAACGTTCGACTTCAATCGTGAAGTCCACGTGGCCGGGGGTGTCGATGATGTTGATGCGATGATCGCGCCAGAACGTGGTCGTTGCAGCCGACGTAATGGTGATGCCGCGTTCCTGTTCCTGTTCCATCCAGTCCATGGTGGCGGTGCCTTCGTGCACTTCGCCGATTTTATAGGACTTGCCGGTGTAGTACAGAATACGCTCGGTCGTGGTCGTTTTACCGGCATCGATGTGGGCCATGATGCCGATGTTACGATAACGTTCGATGGGATGGCTGCGGGGCATGGGACGTTTATCCTATTACCAACGATAATGAGAGAAGGCCTTGTTCGCTTCGGCCATACGATGGGTGTCTTCGCGCTTTTTGATCGCGGCGCCGTTATCATTGGCGGCGGCCATCAATTCAGCGGCCAAACGTTCAACCATCGTTGTTTCCGAGCGCGAACGCGCGGCATTGATGATCCAGCGCATAGCCAGAGCGATGCCACGGTCGGGACGCACTTCGACGGGAACCTGATAGGTCGCACCGCCAACGCGACGGGAACGAACTTCAAGGTGCGGACGAACTTTATCCAAAGCCTGACGGAAGATTTCCAAAGAATTGATCTTGGACTTGGTCCCGATCATTTCCAAAGCGCCATAAACGATGCTTTCAGCGACGGACTTCTTGCCCTGCAACATCAGCACGTTCATGAATTTCGTGATCAGCACTTCACCGAACTTAGGATCGGGAAGAACAACGCGTTTATCTGCGCGACGACGACGAGCCATAATAAAACCTCTTACTTGGGACGCTTCGCGCCATAAAGCGAACGGCGCTTTTTGCGGTCCTTCACGCCCTGCGTATCGAGCGTGCCGCGAATGATATGATAACGAACGCCAGGAAGATCCTTCACACGACCACCGCGGATCATGACGACCGAGTGCTCTTGAAGGTTGTGACCTTCGCCGGGGATGTAGCAAATGACTTCATGACCGTTGGTCAGGCGCACGCGGGCGACCTTACGCAATGCCGAGTTCGGCTTTTTCGGCGTGGTCGTGTAAACGCGCGTGCAAACGCCGCGACGTTGGGGGCATTCCTGCAACGCAGGAACCTTGTCCCGCGACTTCAGAGGGCTGCGCTTCTTGCGCACCAGCTGGTTGATTGTCGGCATACCTGCTCCGTTCCTTCAGTTCTGGCCCGTCTGGGCCTCAAAATTCTTTTCAACCGGTTGATAACAAAACAAGCCCCACGCCAGAGATTTATCACCTCCGTGTGGAACCTTTGCCTAACACCAAGCGACCTACCCTGATAAATCAGGGCCGTTCATCGCGAATGGCTATGTAACTTTCGCAACATCCGAGTCCTCGTTTAGGCTGCGCATGCTTCAAAAAATCTTGGTATTCCAAGTATTTAAAGCTCGATCTCTGCTCCCCGAAGGGTATCGATCTTGATACGAACCTACCACTGGTCCCGACAAGGCAGGGGATACTTATGGTATTTCCCCCGAGCCGTCAAGCGTTTAATATCAATTTCGATCAAGATAATTTTTGCAGAGAGCTTTTTTATCTGCGTCTGCCTTCTTTTAGAGGACATCCTATGGTTACGAATACGAAAGATTCAACCAAAACCAAAGCCTCGGAAAGGCTCGACCAGCGCGGTGCGACCCCTTTCCATACCTACCCCCGCCTTTACTGTGAAGCCCCTTTAAAGGCCCAAAACCTCGTTCCCTTGCCTTCGGATCAGGCTCATTACCTTTTGTCGGTCCTACGGGCCCGCGAAGGCGATTCGGTACGTGTTTTCAATGGGAAAGACGGCGACTGGCTGGGGGTGATTCGCCTGACAGGCAAAAAAAGTTGTTCTTTACAGATAGATAGCCTTCTATGCCCCCAAGAATCAGAGCCCGATCTTTGGCTTTGCGCGGCCCCGATTAAAAAAGCGCACTTTGACGATATCATTATGAAAGCGACAGAAATCGGCATCGCGCACCTTTACCCTGTTCTGACGGACCGCACGCAGATTCGCG
Source organism: uncultured Rhodospirillaceae bacterium (assembly GCA_964390005.1). Taxonomy (GTDB): domain Bacteria; phylum Pseudomonadota; class Alphaproteobacteria; order UBA9219; family UBA9219; genus CAYMGM01. Next base: position 612,654 of record CAYMGM010000001.1, read on the forward strand.
AGGTCAATTTAGAGCGTTGCCGCGCCATCGCCATCGAAGCCGCCGAGCAGTCCGAGCGCCTAACAATCCCAGAAATTCATCCACCTCAACAACTTAAAAGGTTAATGGCTTCTTTTTCAGGGGAGCGCCCCTTGTTTTATTGCGCCGAACACGGCCAAGCACGCCCTATTTTTCAAGCGCTTGCCGACGTGGAAACGAAAAAGAAACCATGTTGCGCTATTCTGACAGGGCCTGAAGGCGGTTTAACGGCAGACGAGCTAGCCGTTTTGCAAAACTGCCCCGGCTCGGTTGCGATTCGGCTGGGCCCGCGCATTTTGCGGGCCGATACAGCTGCGCTTGCCGCGCTCAGCTGTTGGCAAGCGGCCTTAGGTGATTGGAATGATTAACGAACAAGTGCATATGCACGGGGTTGGCGATGAATCGAGGCTCTGACGATACCTATAGGCAGGTTCCGCAAGATTCGGCAGACCGGCGCAAGATCTTTCAAGAAACGGCCCTTCGAGACATAGGCGGTGCGCGCGAACGCATGGACGAAGACATGGAAGCAGGCCGTTATGAGATCATTCCGTCGAACGCGATCAAAGAAAACTATTTAAGCGATCTCGCCAAAAAGAAGAAAAAAAAGAAATTAACGCCCGGCGGCGCCGGAGCCGAAGAGGATGAAGACGAAGCCTCGCCTTACGGCAAAGAACGTATGACAGGCGATAACTACCAACACATGTACATGGAAGAAAAAGCGCACGAGCGCGAAGAGCGCGCGCTGCACGAAGCCGCCCAAAAGCTAACGCGCCTCGGCACGGCCCAATCGCGGGTTCAAGATATCAGGCGTGATGACGAAATGCGCCATCGCGTTCGCAAATTGCGCGAAGACATGGATTGGTGGCAAAGTCAAACGGGCCAAGGCATGTACGACGATGACGTTATTGGCAGCAGTGTGAAAGATCTTCAGCAACAGCTCGACGCGCTGCCCGACGATTACAAATAACCGATTCGAAAAGAGAAAAACCGCCTTTCTCTTTTCAGAGAAAGGCGGTTTTTTTGTCGAACGACAAAGATCAGGCAAGCGCCGCCAAAACGGCATCGCCCATTTGCGATGTTGAGACCGGTTTTTCGCCGGAAAGCGCGATGTCGGCGGTACGTACACCCTTATCCAAAACAGACGCGACGGCGGCATCCAAACGATCGGCTTCGGCCAGCCAGCCAAAGGACGAGCGGAACATCATCGAAACGCTTAAAATCGTCGCCAGCGGGTTGGCAATGCCTTTGCCCGCGATATCGGGGGCCGAGCCGTGAATAGGCTCGTACATCGCCTTGCGCTTGCCGTTTTCGTCTGCAGCGCCCAGCGAGGCCGACGGCAGCATGCCAAGCGATCCCGTCAGCATCGACGCTTCATCCGACAAAATATCGCCGAATAAATTGTCGGTCAGAATCACGTCAAAATCCTTTGGCGCGCGGCAAAGCTTCATCGCGCAAGCATCAGCGTACATATGCGAAAGCTCAACATCCGTATAGGCTTCGTCATGCAGTTTGATAACTTCTTCGCGCCACAAAAGACCTGATTCCATCACATTGCTTTTCTCGCACGAACAGACCTTCCCGCGCCGCGTCCGCGCGATTTCAAAGGCAACTTTCGCCACGCGACGAATCTCAGACGTTGTATAGACCTGCGTGTTGATCCCGCGACGCTCGCCGCCGCCGATGTCGGTAATGCCGCGCGGCTGACCAAAATAAACGCCCCCCGTCAATTCGCGCACAATCATGATATCAAGGCCGCGGACCAAATCAGGCTTCAGGCTCGACGCATCGACCAGCGCGTCAAAAACCATGGCCGGACGCAAATTGGCAAATAAGCCAAGCTCGGCGCGCAGCGACAAAAGACCGGCTTCCGGGCGTTTGTCATAAGAAACGCTGGCCCACTTCGGCCCGCCCACAGCGCCCAGCAAAACGGCATCGGCCGCGCGCGCTTTGTCCAACGTTTGGGGAGCCAACGGCACGCCATAGGCGTCATAAGCCGCGCCGCCGACATGATCGGATTCAAGCGTGATTTCTTTGCCCGCCTGATCGCGGAAAAACATCAAAACACGTTCGGCTTCGCGAACGATTTCGGGGCCGATGCCGTCGCCAGGCAACAATAAAATTTTGGTTGTCATTTATTTTTTCCCGTTTCCAAGTTTGAGACTTACTTTTCCAAAGCGATAACCGAGGCCAAGCGCCCCGTCTTCCCCTCGCCATGCAGACAGGCATAGCGATAGCTGAAAAAACGATCTGGCGCGGCAAAAGTATCCGCCGAAGAAGGCGCTACGCTTTTGATCCCAAGGCGCGTTAATTTTTGCGCCAGATACCCCGGCAGATCAAACAGAAACTTCCCCCGCGCGGGGCTGGCCGTAAAAAAGGCTTCGTTATGCCGATCTTCCTGAATAAAGGGCACCGGAAAGTCCGCCCCCACCTCATAAGATTGAGGCCCGATACAGGGCCCAATGGCGGCGCAAATGGCATCGCGCTGAGCCCCGAGCGCCTCCATGGCCGCCAGCGTCGCCTCGACAATGCCGCCCACAGCGCCGCGCCAACCGGCATGCGCGGCGCCAATGACGCCCGCCTTGGCATCGGCAAACAACAAAGGCCCACAATCCGCTGTTTGGATCAAAAGCCCAAGGCCGCGCACGCGCGTGACCATCCCATCGGCCTTGGGGCGCGCAGCGGGCTCCCACGGCGCGGTCACGGTGACGACGTTGTTGCCATGGACTTGATCGATTTGAAGAAGGCCGTCAGGCGCAATCCCCAGCCATGCGGCAATGCGCCGCAGATTCTCATCGCGGGCGGCAGGTGCATCGTCTGTGTTCCGTGCCGCGTTCAGCCCGGCATAGACGCCCGCACTTGCGCCACCTTCGCGCGTAAAAAAGCCGTGACGCACGCCCTTCAAATCCGCAAGACAGGCCCCCTGCAAGACATCGCTGACGGCATCGGTCATGCAAACCCCGCTAAAACAACGCCCGGATCGGCGCAAACCCCCATCACTTTAAACAAAGTGCCCATTTGGGACGGATCGACAAGACGCGCCAAAGCTTCTTCAATCGCGGTTTTCTGTGCCTCATCAGCCCGCAGCCGCAATTGATCGGCGCGCAAATCAATGCCCAAAGCCTTCAGAAAAGCCCCCTGCCCGTCCGGGCCCGCAACGCGCAGGCCCGCGCTTTCGGCGACCTGACGCAACACGCCAAAATCGACATGCGCCGTTAAATCGACCTCGCCCGGACGCTCTAAAACATCGACGCTGTGATGCTTGGCAACGGCCTGCAATGTCGAAAGACCGGGCGGCGCGACATAGCCATAGTCGATCACAAGCCCCGCGCCACCTTGCGTTTTCATCCGCTCGGTCAACGTGCGCATGATCGCAACGGCGATGGGCGACGTCTCGCGCAAGCTTAAATCCTTGTCGGCCTCGGCGGGGAAAAAACCAAGCCCCTGCGCCGATTCCGTAAAGGCGCAGCGCTCCATGGTGCAGTCGATCATACGCTCGGCCCAACCGCCAGCGCGCTGAACAAATTGATGAATGGGCAGCGCATCGAAAAACTCGTTCGCGACGAAGAACAAAGGCCCTTCCGGTAACGCGCCCAAATCGTCCAGGAATAGGGGCTGCGCCATCGCCAGTTTTTCGGCCTGCATCGCACGAAACGTCTGGTTACTTTCCAGCAAGCACAGCTTCATCGCGGCGGCAAAACCTTCGACCCGTGCGGTCGCCCGTAAAGCATCGGCCATCAGCGTGCCGCGCCCGGGCCCCATTTCAAGCAGGACAAAGGGCGAAGGCTTCCCCAAAAGGCGCCACGTATCGGCAAGCCACAGGCCGATCAGCTCGCCAAACATCTGGCTGACTTCTGGCGCGGTAATAAAATCGCCTTTGCGGCCCAGCGGATCGCCCTGACGGTAATAACCATAGGCCGGGTGTTGAAGCGCCAGCTCCATATAGCGCGCGACCGATATCGGCCCACGCATGGCAACTTCTTCGCGGATCAGCTCTTCAAGCTTGTTCACGTGGGGCTTCCTTTTTGCTGCTGTAAATCAGATAAAGGCCGTAAAAGATCATCGGCAAACAAAGCAATTGCCCCATCGTCAGCCCGCCGATCAAATAGCCCAACTGAATATCGGGCTCGCGGCAGAACTCGACCAAAAAGCGGAACGACGCATAGCCGGTCAAAAAAACGCCCGACAGAAACCCATGACGCGCGCGCACCCAAGGTTTGCGCACGAGCCAAGCCAACAGAAAGAACAGAACAGCGCCTTCCAATGCGCCTTCGTAAAGCTGGCTGGGGTGCCGGGGCAAATCGCCGCCGCGCGGAAAAACCATGGCCCAAGGCACATCCGTCACGCGACCATAAAGCTCACCATTGATAAAATTGGCGATCCGGCCAAAGAAAAGTCCGATAGGCGTCGCGCAGGCGACAAGATCGATAAAGTGGAAAAAGCCAACCTTGTTCCGGCGCGTAAAAAGGATGGTGGCGGCGATAACGCCCAGCATGCCGCCATGAAACGACATGCCACCATGCCAGATTTTGAGCATCTCCAACGGCTCGCGCATGTAATAGGGAAATTGGTAAAACAGGATGTAACCGATCCGTCCGCCCAAAACGACGCCGATGACAGCCCACGTCAAATAATCGTCATACAGCTTTGCCGAGGGCCCGGTGGGGTTCTGCCGCGCCAAATATTGGGTATAAAGCCACCCCAAGACGAACCCGGCGACATAGGCCAGCGCGTACCAGCGGATCGACAACGGCCCGACCGAGAAGATCACAGGGTCCAGCATGGGATAAACCAAGGTTAACATAAAACCCTCTTGTCCTATTTTTGATGTTGCAGCGCAGTTTACGCAGAGCCCCGCCGAAAGGCAAAGCCGAATGCAATCTTTGCCAGCCAAGGCATAGCATGCTAAAGAGCCCCTTTCCTCGCTTAATTTCGGAGCCGGACAAACATGCGTGACGACACCCCTTTTTTTGACGATATGCTCAAGCTGGCCGGCAACCTTGCGCGCGGCTTGATGGAAAAAGCAAAAGAAGGTCGCACAGACAACGCCTGCCCGACCCCGCTGAAAGCGCTGCTGCAAAATCTGACAGCCAGCCTAAACGTGGCAACACGCGATGAGATGGACGCCGCGATGACGATGATGGCCAAGATCCGGACAAAGCAAGACGACATCGAAGCGCGTCTGGACAATTTAGAAGGCAAATCAAAACCTAAAAAGCGCCCCTCGCTTCGCCCGGCGTCATCGCGCAAAAGCCCGGCCCGCGCCCGCAAAAAAAAGCGCTAATGTTTACGGTCTGTTAAGATTAAAAAAACAAAGCTTTAGCGTCATTCAATTCAAACGTCTGAAAAGATTCAATCTTCGAGTCACTTAGCGCGCCCCTTTCGGCGGCGCAAAGATTCGGTGTAAACAAGCCCCTGTGACTCAAAACACACAGCCCGGATTCGTGATTGATTCCAAAGGGTCAAGAGACTTGCGACGCAGAAGAATGGTTTGATACAAAATCTGTGTTCCCACCTTCTAAAGGCACGTCCGATGTCGTTATTGTCCCTTCAAGAGCAAACCCAATTCTATAATCCGCTGGATATCTTGGAAGAAATCGTCGCGGCGAATGAATGGCTTTTCGACCGCTCGAACGAAGACGAATTGGTTGTCGAACTGGCGGGGCGTTGGTGCCAATACCGCCTATTCTTTGTCTGGCAGCGCGGAATCGGCGCGTTACAGTTTTCTTGCCAATTTGACATGCGCATCCCGGACGCCAAGCGCCCCAACGTGAACGATCTTCTTGTCCTTTTGAACAACCGCTTGTGGCTGGGCCACTTCGATATCGACCCGCAGCAATTCTCGCCGCTGTTCCGCTATACCATCCTGGCGCGCAATGACCGCATGCCGGGCGTCGAAACGCTGGAAGATTTGGTTGAGATCGCTTTGACGGAATGCGAACGTTTCTATCCGGCTTTCCAGTTTGTCATCTGGGGCGGCAAAAAGCCGTTGGAAGCGATGACAGCCGCCATGATCGACACGGCGGGGCAAGCCTAAAAAGGCTTTACGGCCCCCAACACCCAATACCATTGGGCAGCAGAACGTTTTGAAGCCACATGCTGTGCGGCATCAAAAAGACGTGCGAGAAAAGCCAAGCAAAGCTGAAAAAGCGAACAAAGTTAATCCAGCGCGGCGTAAGAGAAAATAAATACGCGCCGAAAAGCACCATCACATTGTCTGCCAGCAAGCGGTTTGACCAGTTTTCGACGCCCTGAAGCCAAAAAGCGACCCCCGCCCCCGCCAGACCTGTTTCTAGGTAATGCTCGACCATCTCCCAAAAGAACGAGACGTTTAAAATCGCCATCGCCATAATCTTGGGCTTAAGGTTTGCCGGAACGACCTTCCACCAGTCGGCCAAGAAATACTGACACATGCAGGCGATCGAAAAACCGGTCAGAATATGCTCGAAGCTCCAGATATCCAGCAGCGAACGCGTCTTCGGTCCAAAGAGGCAATAAGTTTCCATAGGATACGGCAAGATGGGTGTAAGGACGGGGAAAAGCCCGCTTCTTATAAAGGCCTCTTCTGCCAAAGGAAAGCCCCCGGTTGAAGGGGCCAACCGGGGGCTTGTTTTAAGAAAGCGAGACGTTCTTAGCGAGGCATGTAGGCCGCAGGCGCTGGCGCGACATGCGCAATCGTGTTTTCCGGTGCAGGCGCTTCAGGTTCAACCTGACGCGAGCAATACCAAAGAGCCGCAACCATAACTAAAGAAACAATACCAGCAGCTATTAGTTTTGGTGTTTGCAATACAACCGAAGTATCAACGCCAAGCTTTGATTTATTCGGCACTGATTTTTTAAACATAGAAGCCTCGCTTCATTTGGTTGTTACATCGTTTTATGAAGATATGATTATTCTCTTCATCGTTAGGGAATATATTACTACGACTTATTTCCGCCACAAAGCGAAATCGGAAGGTCGGCTTCCGATTTTTTTTAACCACCCAAGCCCTTCAAAGAATGATGAAAGCAATCAGACATCCCGGGGTTTTGATAGAATGGGGCCTTCAGAAAGTAATTTTTTAAATGGCATTCCCATGACGCAAACGACTCTCGGAAAATTTGTTCTCGAATCGCGCCATCTTTACGACGGCCTTTCTGCAGAAGATATCGAGGCTTATACAGGCGTCCCGTCTGCCCTCTTTTATTTGTCCGACTTTTCGCATTGGAGCGCCCTTTGCCAAAACGGCACGCTTCCGCCAGATGCGTTGCATGAGCGTTATCTTGATATAAAAAAGGTCGTTATAGCCACAAAGCGGAAACATTTACGGCAATGGGGTCCTGAGATCGCTGGCTCTGATTTTCTCAAGGAAGATGTCGATCAATCACCATGTTTATTCGTGGAACCCATAAAGGTTCTGCCGCCAGAGATATGCTCCATCTCTAACCTTGCAGCGCAGTGGCCCATTCCAAACCGCAATGTCACGTTACCCCGAACGCATGTCTTGGGGCGGTTATGCGCCTTTGCTCCCGTTGGGAGCTACGATGCTGACGATACGGCTCAAACAACCGGAACGAAACCTTGGGCCCTCAGCCTCTCTAACATCGCTTTAGTGCCCCACTTTTATGAGCCGACGGATAGATACTGGAATCTTCTCCTTGGTCTTCCAGAGATCTTTATTCAGCGCTACCCAGATCAAGCCCTCACCCATCTTTTGATCGCACTTCATGAGCTTCGCCACGGACCGCAAGCCCATAAATCCAACGCCCTAACGATTCATCGATTATCTGTCGAACTCGACGCAGACATTTTTGCTTTAAACACACTTGCCGAAAATGGCCTGGGCGACGAATTACGCTATGTCTATCCAAAGACCCGCTATATGTCGTTTTTGTCTGTGGAGGAAGGCGTGGAAGCAACCCTTTACGCTCCTGTGCTTGAGGCCTATTTAGAGCGCCGCCAACCGCCGCGCTTTCATGAGCTTGTCGAAGCAAGAGACGCTTTTCATGAACGCCTTTTAACGCTTTCAGGATATAAGACAACCCAAGAGGGCGTGATGACAGCAGACGAAAAGTATGCCGCCAAGTTTTTTCTTTTTCAGGCCTTCGAGGAAAATCCAGAACATGGTTATCAGCGCCTCAACCAGTGGGTCGAAGAAAAAGCTTTCGCCGACAAACCGCTGGTCAACCAAATTGCCCAAGGGATTATTGGTGCCGTTCAGTTTTTTAGCCCACGCCTTCTAACCCAACGCGCCTACACGTTGCGCTTCAACACGGCCAACGCCAGACCCTAACAAAAAAGCCCCCAGACCAACGGTCCGGGGGCTTAAAAGAAGAAGGAAAAGGCCGTTAAGCCGCGTTTTTACGCGCGGCAATATCGCCTTCATCCTCGATCGCGGCTTGCGCCGCCGCCAAACGCGCAATCGGCACGCGGAACGGCGAGCATGAAACATAGTTCAAGCCCACACGATGGCAGAACTTGACCGAAGCCGGATCGCCGCCATGTTCGCCGCAAATGCCCAGCTTCAAATCGCTGCGTGTCGCGCGGCCACGTTCGGTCGCGATCTTGACCAGCTCGCCCACGCCATCTTGATCGATGGTGCTGAAAGGATCCTGTTCCAGAACGTTCTTCGCGTAATAATCCGGCAAGAAGTTCCCGGCATCGTCACGCGACAGGCCAAACGTCGTTTGCGTCAGATCGTTCGTGCCAAAGCTGAAGAACTGAGCCGTCTTGGCAATTTCACCAGCTTGCAACGCGGCGCGCGGCAGCTCGATCATCGTGCCGACCATGTACTCAAAGGTCTTGCCCGATTTTTCCATTTCTTCCTTGGCGACGCGGTGAACCATGTCGGCCAGAATATCCAGCTCTTTCTTGATCGCGACCAGCGGGATCATGACTTCGGGCTTCACCTTCTTGCCCTTCTCAAGCATGATCGTGACAGCGCCAAAGATCGCCCGCACCTGCATCTCGTAGATTTCAGGATACGAAACGCCCAAACGACAGCCGCGATGCCCCAGCATGGGGTTCGCTTCGTGCAGTTTTTGCGCGCGCTTGGCAACCTTGTCCACTGTCGTGCCTGCCGCTTCGGCGACGGCCTTCATATCGGCGTCGGTCTTTGGCAAGAACTCGTGCAAAGGCGGATCCAAAAGACGGATCGTCACAGGCAAGCCATCCATGATCGAGAACAGATCAACAAAATCCTGACGCTGCACGGGCTCTAGCTTGGCGAGCGCCGCGCGACGACCGGTTTCATCATCGGCAATGATCATTTCGCGCACCGCCGTAATACGATCCGCATCGAAGAACATATGCTCGGTACGGGCAAGGCCGATGCCTTCCGCGCCAAACTTCACCGCCGTACGGGCATCGGTCGGCGTTTCGGCATTGGCGCGAACGCCAAGGCGGCGCACGTCGTCGGCCCATCCCATCACCGTGGCAAAATCGCCCGACAATTCTGGCTGAATGGTCGGGATCTGCCCCAGCATCACTTCGCCGGTCGAGCCATTGATCGTGATGACGTCGCCAGCGTTTACGGTTGTGTTGTGAACGGTCATGTTGCGATTGACATAATCGATATGCAAATCGCCTGCCCCGGCCACGCAAGCCCGGCCCATGCCACGCGCCACGACCGCCGCATGGCTGGTCATCCCGCCGCGGCTGGTCAGAATGCCTTTCGCGGCATTCATGCCATGAATGTCTTCAGGGCTGGTTTCGATACGGCACAGAATGACTTTGTTGCCTTTGTTGGTCAGGTCTTCCGCTTCATCGGCGCTGAAAGCGACAATACCCGAAGCCGCGCCCGGCGAAGCGGGCAGACCTTTGGCAATGACGTTCTTCGGCGCTTTGGGATCCAGTGTCGGATGCAGCAACTGGTCGAGCGAGGCCGGATCAAGACGCTTGATGGCTTCGTTCTTAGTGATGACGCCTTCGCCCACCATATCGACCGCGATTTTCAACGCGGCAGGCGCCGTGCGCTTACCCGAGCGGGTTTGCAGCATGTACAGCTTGCTTTGTTGAACCGTGAACTCGATATCCTGCATGTCGCGATAATGCTGTTCCAGCTTCAGACGCACATCGTTCAATTGCGCAAAGACACTCGGCATCACTTCTTCCATTGCCGGAAGATCCGAGCCGTTTTCTTTTTTGCCTTTGATCGTCAGATGCTGCGGCGTGCGGATGCCCGCCACCACGTCTTCGCCTTGCGCATTGACCAGATATTCGCCATAGAACGCGTTTTCGCCCGTGGAAGGGTTGCGCGTAAAAGCGACACCGGTGCAGCAATCGTCGCCCATGTTGCCAAACACCATGGACTGAACATTGACGGCCGTGCCCCATTCGGCAGGAATATCGTTAAGCTTGCGATAGGTAATGGCGCGTTGGTTCATCCACGAACCGAACACGGCCCCGATCGCGCCCCACAATTGCTCATTCACATCTTGTGGGAAAGGCTTGCCCAGCTCGCGCTGAACGACATCCAGATAGCCTTCGATAACTTCTTTCCAATCGTCCGCCTTTAGATCCGTATCCATACGATAATCATGTGCGCGCTTCACATCGTCCAAAACATCTTCGAAACGGTGATGCGGAACGCCCAACACGACGTCGCTGTACATCTGAATAAAGCGGCGATAGCTGTCATAAGCAAAACGCGCATCGCCCGACCGCGCTTTCAGCCCTTCGACCGTCTGCGCATTCAGGCCCAGATTCAAGATCGTGTCCATCATGCCCGGCATCGAAGCGCGTGCGCCCGAGCGGACAGAGACCAAAAGCGGGTTGGCCGGATCGCCGAACTTGGCGCCGATTAACCCTTCGACATGCGACAGCCCCGCCAGCACCTGATCTTTTAGCGTGTCAGGATAGCTGTTATCGTTGCCGTAGAAATAAGTGCAAACTTCCGTTGTAATGGTAAAGCCCGGCGGAACCGGCAGACCCAAATTGCTCATTTCGGCAAGGCCAGCGCCCTTACCGCCTAACAAATTACGCATATCGGCACGGCCATCGGCCTTGCCGCCCCCAAACAAATAAACCCACTTTTGCGATTGCGGTGACATGGGTTTTCCTCCTTCAGTAAAGGTCTTGGGAAAAACGAAACGTTTGACGGACACCTGTCCGTTTGGGAGGGGACCATAATGTGAGTCATCCCCCCCTGCAACCGCGAAGATTAATGAAAATCTCTATTTTCTCTACAGTTAGGTTATTTTGCAGTGCAGCATAATTTTAACTTTATAAATCTGTGACATGGGCGAGACAGTCTGAAAGGCGGCCCAGCCCCTTTTCCCCAGGGGCTGAAAGGTAAAAACCACAGTTTTCCTTGCCAGATACGGTTTTTCCGTCTATAGGCTGGCCCCAATACCTCCTTGCTCGGCGCTGGTCGCTGGGCTTGATCGGCGCGGCTGAAGCGTAAAAGATGGTCTTTTACCCAGCGACCGATCGCTTAGACCCAAAGGGAGTGTGGATCTATGCCATACTATGAGTCTGTCTTTATCGCGCGTCAGGATATTCCTGCCACGCAAGTCGAAGCGCTTGCCACCACGTTTGGTGACATCATCCGCAAAGATGGCGGTCAGGTGACCAAAGTCGAACAGTGGGGCCTTCGCACCCTTGCCTATCGCATCAAGAAAAACAAAAAGGGCCATTATGTTCTGATGAACATCGATGCCCCCGCCGCGGCCATCAAAGAAATGGAACGCAACATGGGCCTGCACGATGACGTGCTGCGCTTTATGACGGTTGCGGTCGAAGAATTGGAAGCCGGCCCGTCGGCCATGATGCGTCGTGACGAACGCGATTCCGATCGCGGCGACCGTGGTGATCGCGGCGATCGTGGCGACCGCGGCGATCGCGGTGACCGTCCCAGCCGTGGCGACCGCCCTTCGCGCGCCCCGCGCCGTGAAGCTGCGCCTGCCAGCGACGAAGAATAAGAACTTTTAGATCAGGAGATTGATCCATGAGCATGAACAACGCCTCCACCGAAAAGAGCGGCCCGCGCCGCAGCGCCGGTCCCCGCTTTTTCAGCCGTCGTAAAAGCTGCCCCTTCAGCGCCCCGGGCGCCCCGAAGATCGATTACAAAGACATGCGTCTGCTGACGCGGTTTTTGTCCGAGCGTGGCAAAATCGTTCCGTCCCGCATCACGGCGGTCTCGGCCAAAAAGCAGCGTGAACTGGCCGTGGCCATCAAGCGCGCGCGCTATCTGGCCCTGTTGCCGTACGTCGCGGACAAGGTCACGACGGACCGCTAACGCGCAAAACAGGGATGCAAAAGCCCGGCAACGGGCTAAACGATCTGAAAGCAAATGGCCATGTCAAACAGCTATTTTTCGTCTCGCGGTTTTCTGGGGGTTATGGCCGGTCTTTTGGCCGCAGCCGTCAGTGCGGGCGGATTCGCGTTTGGTATGATGCCGCCGGAAAGCATCGCTGGCGGGCATTCGATCTTGCTTGCCCATCTCGCGACAGCTTTCTTTCTGTTTTCGTCCGTCCCGCTTTTTATGGTGGGATTGGGCACAGGTCCTTTAAGCGTTCTTTTGGCGGCTGCCGCTGGAACGCTGGGGCTTTGGCTGAAAACAGACGCCAACACGACGCTGTATTTCGCGCTTATCAACGCGATCCCCAGTGTTGTTTTGTCGTGGCTGGCCCTTTGGAACAAGAAAGTGGATGACAAAACCACCTATTGGTATCCAGAAGGCTATATGCTGGCCGTTCTATCGGCTTTGCCATGCGTGCTTTTGATCGTTAAGGCCTATTTGTCGCGCCATGTCGATGGCGGGCTGATGGCTGAAACCGCCAAGCTGATGAAAGACGCGGTCGTACAAACGCTGGCCCAAGCGGGAGGCCTTGAAGGCGCCGCCGAGGTCCCACCGGAAACGTTGGACAGTGTGATCACCTACATTGCGCGCATATTGCCCGCCTTGGCCGGTGTCACCTGGATCAGCATTGTGCTGACAGCGGCGGTCTTTGCTCAGGCTTCGTTGCGCCAGCAAGGCTGGAACCTACGTCCTCGTTTGTCGATGGTTCCGATGGTCGTGCCGCAAAGCCTTTTACTGGGCGTGGCGGCGGCTGGCTGTATCGGCTATCTCGCGCCTGAACCCTATGCTTATTTGGGCGTGAATATTTGCATCCTGCTTTGCATTCCCTACTTCTTTTTGGGGCTCGCGACGACACATGTCTTCGCCCGGACAAGATCGAAAGGCAGCACAGCCTTTTTGATCCTGTTCTATTTGATCCTGTGCGTGTTGCCGTGGTTTGGCATTTTGGTCACGCTGCTGGGCACATTGGATCAAGGGCTGTCGCTGCAACAAAAGATGTTGGCCCCAAAAGACTAAATACTGACACCAAGGAGGAAATGAGATGATTGAAGTTATTTTGTTGGAACGCATTGAACGCCTGGGCACGATGGGCCAGGTCGTCCGCGTGCGTCCTGGTTTTGCCCGCAACTTCCTTTTGCCGAAAAAGAAAGCGCTGCGCGCGACCAAAGAAAATATGACGTTGTTTGAAAAGCAACGCGCCGAGCTGGAAGCCAAGAACGCGACCGCCCGCGCCGAAGCTGAAAAAACAGCCGAAACGATGAAGAACCTGAAGCTTGTCGTCATTCGCCAAGCCAGCGACATGGGCCATTTGTTTGGCTCGGTCTCGGCGCGCGACGTGGCCGACATCGCCAAAGAAGCTGGCAAGCCGATCGACCGCACAATGGTCCAGATCGATACGCCGATCAAATCGCTGGGCCTTTTCCCGGTGAAGGTGAAGTTGCACCCCGAAGTGATCATCTCGGTCACGGTCAACGTCGCCCGCACGCAAGAAGAAGCCGCGATCCAGGCCAGCAAAGGCGAAGCCGTTTTAAAGCATATCGAAACGGAAGCCGCGCCTGAAGTTGTGGCTGAAGAAGCGCCTGCCGTCGAAGCAGCCCCCGCGGCTGAAGAGGAAGAAGCCCCCAAGGCGAAGAAGCCTCGCGCCAAAAAAGCGAAAGCGACAGACGAAGCCGCCGAATAAGCTGCGACGTCTTTCCTATCAAACCGCACCGTGCCCGCAAGGCCGGTGCGGTTTTTTTTGCGACACATTTTATCGTTAACGCTCTTATTTCATTGGACATAAAACGACACGTCACTTACGTTTCTTAGGTGAAACATTTCGGAAGGAGGCCTATTTCAGATGTCATCTATTTTTCAATCGGCTCAAGCATTCTGGGCCCAGTTGCGCACCGATATGCATCGGGAATCTTTTGATTTCATCGACAAGGCCTTTGTTCCAACGGCTTTTAAAAGCATCCATGTTGCGCTTGAAAACGCCAAGCTGATGGGTGTGGACGGTTTTATGAACCTTGTCCAAACCTATTGCACCGTTCCCCTCCTTCCCTATCACGTTGGGGTTATCGCCACAGATCACCCTTTTCACCAAGAAATCTTGAAAGAAAACTTTCCCAATCGTGACCGTCTGTATCCCGGGTACTTGATCGCCAGCTATGGCATGACGCCGGACCGCATGAATATGAAAACGCCGCTGACCATTTTCCCGCAGTCTTACCTGCTGGTCGGCTTTCAGGATACGGCCAAACTTGAGAAAGAAAGTGTGGCGCGCTTTGACGCCCAGCAGCCCGAGACGCTGAACTTAACCCAAACGCCGCTTCAAGTTTTGGTACAGACCAACGAAAACGCGGCACCACCGCTGGCCACGTATGCGCCGTTGACGTTACAAGTTCCAGCCTCTGGTCCCTTAGCTCGCTTTCCTCAAGGGTCGTGGAACGTCCACGATCTTTTCCCGCAATGGACACAAACCGCCATGCTGGCCCAAGGCCGCCGGGTGATGCTTTCGGCCACCGAACATTTAGTAGATCTGGGCTATCTCCCCAAAGACAAAGGCCAAATCATCAAAAGGCACATCAAGCAGATCGGCCCCGCGCCGCGCTAATTGGCCCTTTTAATGAGCTATTCTGCTGAACGGAAGCCAAGTCTGACAGTTAGATTTGGCCTCGTTTTGCCCTGCTGCCATGACAAGTGGCAAAAAGAGCACAAATGTGGCTAAAACACGTCAAAAACCTTAAAGAGGATTCATTAAAGTAAAATTGTTCTTAAGGATAATGCCCCTTTGTGGTACATTGTGGATAACTTCTTAAGGAATGTGGCTCTTCACCTCGTTTCTTAGCATTCGTCACCAAGTTTCTGTTTTACAGGTATGTGAGGCTCTCGTGACACCATTAATGGCCAGTCTGCGTAACGTCACTTCCGATTTCACCCTGCCCCAGCCCGCCAACAAAGACGAAGCCCCTGAAGCTGCACCGTCTGAGCAGCGGCTGGTCGGTTGGCTGTTCCGATCCACAGCCCAAAACCGGAACGCTTTAGGTCTTCACCCCGACAGCAGCCGCTATGAAAGTGGCCGCCGCTTTCTGGCCGCCCGTATGCGCGCCAGCCAAGACGATTGGGAACTGATTGCCACCTTATGCGGTCACGCCGCGCCCGATTTTTTTGAAGCCGGGGTTGAAATTCCGCTTTCAACCGCTGAAATTGACCATTTTCGCCGCAATCACCGCGGGACGGATTCATTGGTCAGCCGCGATTTTCTGTCGTCGCAAAGCCACCTGCCTTCGCCGTTGGCCGAGCTTTATGGGCTTTACCGCCACCGGGCGCGTCTGGATGCCGAATCCACGCTTTTTGTTGCCCAAGCCACAACATCGACCCGCCTGGGCCGCGTGATGAGTGATCTTCTTGCGATCGGCGCGTTTGCCAGCGGGAATGAATGCGTCTCGCACCTGACCAAGACCTATACCATTGCCGCGGCTTTCGATACGTCCGATCTGATTGACAAAGCTTCGGATGAAGCCCAGCGCCGTCTGTCGCTCCCCATTGATCATCCGGCTCATTTGCTGAAATTGGGCCCGGATGAAATCAGCGTTTTGGCCAGCAATATCGTTGAAAAACATCTGTTAAGCGAAATGGACTTTTTGGATAAGGCAGGCAGCCTTGCCGAGGCGCGCCAAGACGTTAACCGCCTGCCCGCCCGCCTGCGCTTGACCACAGCCTTGACCGAAGGCGACCTGCCCGAGGATCAACCATGGGTCCAACGCCTTTTAATGGCGTACAAGCGTATTTTTGGTGCCTGGGCTTTGCCCGAAGCATCAAAAACAGCCGAAAAAACGGGTTCTGTTTAACCAGTTCTCAAATCTTCGCCGTTATCTTTGCTTTATTCCAGTTTGGTTAACAACTTTTAAGGATAGAGCGATGACGGTTTCAAAAGATATGAAAGTTGATATTTCCAATGTTGTGGCGGCTCTTTTAGATCGCTATGGACCTTTAGCCATGGCCCGCGCCGCTGGCGCTGCGGCAGATGCCGCGCGCAAAGGCGATCAAGGCGCTCGCGCCCTGTGGGGCGATGTGTTAGCCCATCTGCGCCGTCAAGTTGTCGTCTGTCAAATTGGCTGACCCGAACTTTTCCCTGAATGCTAAAGGCCGAATGCCCTTCTTAAGCGTCTTTATCGCTTAAGAAAGTTACGTGCCCCATTTTACGGCCTTCGCGGATTTCTTTTTTGCCGTAAAGGTGTAGGCACGCGCGCGGATCGGTCAGGATATCGGCCCATTCGTCGATATCGTGCCCTAAAAGATTGCGCATCACCGCGCGCGCGTGCGGCGTCGTATCGCCCAACGGCAAACCGCATATCGCACGGACCAGCTGTTCAAACTGGCTGCAAGGGCAAGCGTCGATGGTCCAGTGCCCCGAATTATGCGGACGCGGGGCCATTTCGTTCATCAAAATGGTCTGCCCTGCCGCGTTGGGCTGTTTCAGAACAAACATTTCGACCGCCAACAGGCCGACAATTCCCATTTTTTCAGTTAAGCGCAGCGCCGTCGCGCCCGCTTCTTGCAGCGCTTCAATAGGAAGCGGCGCAGGCACCAGCGTTTCGGCCAAAATATGGTCGCGGTGAATGTTCCGCACAGGGGTATAGGCCCGCATCACGCCATCGGCGCGGCGCGCGACGATCACGGAAACCTCAGCCGAAAAATCAACAAAGCCTTCCAAAACAGACGAGACCTTGCCGACCGCCTCCCAAGCTTGAGCCGGATCGCTGGCCGCCGTCACTTCGACTTGCCCGTGCCCGTCATACCCCATCCGCGCGGTCTTTAAGATCCCCTTGCCCGGCAGAGCGCTTAAAGCGGCCTTCAGCCCTTCTTCGCTTTCAATAATCGAAAAGGACGCGGTCCCGATGCCTTGCTCACGCGCAAAACTTTTTTCATGCCGACGGTCCTGCGTAATCCGAAGCGCTTGGCTTCCCGGATGAACGGCGACATGTTTTTCCAAAAGATGGACGGCCTCAAGCGGAATATTCTCCCATTCCAAGGTCACGACATCGACGGTGCTGGCAAAGCGCTCAAGAGCCGCCGTATCGTCGAACGCGCCGCGAATATGCATGGCCGACACATCCAAGGCCGGGGCATCGTTTTCAGGGCAATAAACGCAGCAGCGATAGCCTAAACGCGCGGCGGCAAGCGCTGTCATGCGCCCCAATTGACCGCCACCCAAAATGCCAATAACCGAACCGGGAGGAATGATTTTCATGGGATACGCTTAAACAAGAGATCAGGCTTTCTTTTTCGCTTTGGCGCGACGCGGTTTGGACACAGCGCCAGTCCGTGAAGGCTTTTCGGCGACCGAGCTGGTCTGCGTTTCACGCCACGCGCCCAGTTTTTCAGCCAGCGTTTCATCATGCAAGGCCAAAATCGACACAGCGAATAGCCCCGCATTCAAAGCGCCCGCTTTTCCGATCGCCAGCGTACCGACAGGAATCCCACCGGGCATTTGAACGATCGAAAGCAAGCTATCCATCCCATCGAGCGAGCGGCTTTGCACCGGCACGCCCAGCACGGGCAGCGTGGTCATCGAGGCCGTCATGCCCGGCAAATGAGCCGCCCCGCCCGCGCCCGCGATGATGACGCGCAAGCCGCGCTCTTTCGCTTCCGTGGCGTAAGTGACAAGACGTTCTGGCGTGCGATGGGCCGAGACGATTTTCTCTTCAAACGGAACGCCGAAAAGTTCAAGAATATCGGCGGCGTGCTGCATGGTTTCCCAATCGGACTGGCTACCCATAATCAAGCCGACAAGCGGCGCGGCAGATGTCGATTGTTTGGTCTTGCGAGAAGCGACGGGCATTAAAAAACCTCTTTCTAGGCCGGAAAACGAATAAATTAATGGTTTTCTTACCAAATGCCTAGAGTCTATTTAGGCAATTTCACAGAAAAAAGGCCTTCAACGTGGAAAAAATCATCGACCTCATCAACGACCCTTTGGCAAGCGCCACTTTAACGCCCGAGGAACGCACCATTTGGGAGACCGTGCGCGCCGAAACCCTGATCGCGCGCGAAAAGTTGCAAAGCCTAGAGACAAGGATTCGCGTTCTTGAGCGCCAAACGCAAGACGAGCCCCCCCTTCAAAGCCTTTTAACGCGCCCTGAGTTCAACCGCGAGGTTGCCCGCATGCTGGCCTTTGACGAGCGTTATGGCGGCACGTCCAGCCTTTTGTTAATCGACTTTGAAAATCTGGGCGCGATCATGAAAACTTGTGGCCGCGCCGCCTGTGACGAAGCCGTACAAACGCTGACCGATGCCTTGTCCCACAATGTTCGGCGCAGCGATATCTTAGGGCGTCTGGACACAGAAACATTTGCCATTTTTCTGGCGCGCTGCCCGTGCGAGGCCGCATGGACCAAGGGCGAAAAACTGACGCTGATGCTTAAGAACGTATTGGCCTCTGTTCCCCAATTGTCTGTGCAGCCGACGCTGTCCTATGGCGCTTATACCTTTCAAGAAAAAGAAGATTTATCCACGGGTCTGCGCGCGGCAGCGGCCGCCGTCACGCGAGAGAGCGCCGTAGGTTTGGAATGAAATTTCTTGGATTTTATGGTAAAATGTCCTTCCTGCCACAAGGGTGGCCTGTTCAAAGAGGGAGGACGCATATGGCAATAAGTCAGCGTATCGAGTCATTGAAGAAACGTCACGCCCATATCGAAGCCCAACTGGAAAGTGAAGAACAACGTCCTGCCCCGGACGCCGCTTTGATCCATCAACTAAAAAGGGAAAAGCTTTTACTCAAGGACGAACTGTCGCACCTTGAAGATCAAAGTCAAGAAGCAGCCTGACGCCTCTGGCGCTTCGAAAAAGGGGCCGCAAAAGCGGCCCCTTTTTTTATTGGCAAATCGCTTGGCGCGATTAACCCAAGCTACGCTCCATATCCTCGGGCGAGATCTCGGGCTGATCGGAATCGGCGCTGGTGCCAAAATCCAAGATCACGTCATTCGACGTTTCTTCGCGGCCTGTGCCCTCGTCCAGGATATCATCCTCTGACATCTCGGCCTTCGGAAGTTCTTTGCCTTCGCGCACCAGGCGACGCTGCGCTTTCTTAACGGCGGCGTCCAAATCCATCTGCTTGCAAAGCCCCAGCAAAACGGGATTGCGCGGTTTGATGTTTGTGGCGTTCCAGTGCGAACGATCGCGCACCTTGGCGATCGTGTCTTTGGTCGTTCCCAGCAAACGCGCGACTTGCGCATCCAAAAGCTCGGGAAAGGTCTTAAGCAGATACGCAATGGCATCGGGCTTGTCGGCGCGTTTGGACACCGGCGTATAACGCGGGCCCTTTGTGCGCGCCACAGGCTGCGGCAGATCGCTTTTTTGCATCTTTAGACGCGCGCGCGGATCGGCTTCGCAGCGTTTGATTTCCTCGGCTGTCAGCTGGCCGTTCTGGACAGGATCCAGGCCGATGATCCCCCCTGCGACTTCACCGTCGGCAATCGCTTGAACTTCAAGCTTGTGCAAACCGCAAAAATCGCCGATCTGCTCAAACGTTAGCCCCGTCTTATCAACCAACCATACGGCTGTCGCTTTCGGCATCAAAGGTTGCGGCATCGGATCTGTCCTTTCCTTGTCAAAAATGAAGCCTTCCTCGCCCGCCGGTCATGCGAAACGACCGGACGATCCGAGACAAACCACCTTTTTTCTGGATCGCTGACGACTGGCGAAGAAAAGCGCCTTTCAATCACGGGGGGCATTTTAACAGGACAAGTCTTTTTTTCCAGTCTTTTCTTTATCCCAAGACTTCGCAAATATCATTATATTACATGGCGTTAGATTTGTTTTTCGAATGGACACTTCTTTAACCTTTTGATCTTATAGTAAAAAATAATACTTAAGTCCTTTTAAAGGGGAAGCGTTATGGCACGGTGGTTGTCGAATATTCTCGACAAAGAAGCTGTCGGAAAGCTTCAAGGCATGTTGGCGCAGAAATATTATAAAGGCGCGCAAGACAAGCTGGGTTACGCCGAAACGACGAAAGCCTTTCAAGCCTATCTGAAAGACAACTACGGCTATAAGGACAACACGCCCAAAGGAACAGGCGACGGCGATTTCGGTAAAAGCAGCCGCGAAGCCATGGATCGCTTTATTGCCGCCAATCCGAATGATCCTGTGGCGCAGGCTTTGAAGACATCGCTTGATCACAGTGCCCCCACGGCACCAAAAGCTCAAACGCCTGCGGCTGAGGTTCACACGCAGCAGCCCCCCGTTCAACCTGCAGCGCCTAAGCCAGCAGCCCCACAAGCCCCTCATCGGGCAGATCATACAAAGCTAGGCGTTGAAGCGGCAGGGCAAACTCAGCCGCCTGTGGCGGCGGCTTCCCAAAACCGTGAAGTTATTCTTGGCGACAGCTATGGCGCGGGAACAGATTGCCAACTGAATGGCAAGCAAGAAGGCAAAACGACCGCTATCGTTGGTCGCCCCATCACGATGTTCGGTGAGCAGCTTCCCAAGGTTCAAGCCGGATCTTCGGCCATCGTTTATGGCGGAACGAACGATGCCCATAACTATGTTGGCGACTTGGCAGCCCAACCCAAACAAGACCCGAACAAGCCCAAAGATCCGAATAAACTCACTCGCTTGCAAACCATTGAAAAGAAAACGCGTGATTTTATCGAACAGGCTCAGAAAAATGGGATCACGATCAAGGCTTGGGTTGGCCCCACAACGGTCGTGCCGGGAAGCGCTTCGACAAAAGACAACCCCTATTTTGCCAAAAATCTTGAAACCGTCGATAAAATGCTGGCCTCGGTCATGAAAGAAAAAGGCATTCCCTATGTCAGCATTCACAACGACCAGATTAGCCCCGGCGTTCCACTGCGAAGCGCTTTGACACATGCTGGTGATGGGCTTCATTTGAAGAATTACAGACCTCTTTACGATCA
Organism: uncultured Rhodospirillaceae bacterium; assembly: GCA_964390005.1. Classification (GTDB taxonomy): domain Bacteria; phylum Pseudomonadota; class Alphaproteobacteria; order UBA9219; family UBA9219; genus CAYMGM01. The sequence goes on from CAYMGM010000001.1 coordinate 633,856, forward strand.
TACGCAAAAGAAAATTGCCGAAAGCAAACCGCAGCCCACCACGCCACGAATGGGCATGGCAATGGCGATGCCGTAAGCAATTGGCCTCTTTTCGAATAGACCGTCTCGCGCTACAACGGATCTATGTCGAAAAAGAAACAGCCCTTAACGCCCTCCCCCAAAAAGCCGCGTCGCCCGTGGATGTCTTTGACTTTTTTTGCCTTGCTCTTGATCCTGATCGGCTGGGGCGACGATATTTATGCATGGTATCGGCTGCAGACAGATGCGCGCGCGATCAAAGCCCATGATCTGCCCGCCCACTTGGACGGCCTGACGGATGTGACGCGCCTAACGACCGAGCCTTTTGACATTTTTTGCCTGCTAACGCCGAAGCAAACAGCCGTCGGCGAAGGCGCTTCGCTTCTTGAGACAAAAATCAATGACGCCTTGCAAAAGAAATTCCCGCGCGGCGTGCCGGATGGCACATGGGCTTTTATCTATGCCGATGCGGCGCATGTGCGGATCGACACCTATGAACAGGAAATCGAGCCCTATCATTTTACCGAAACAGGCGCGGTCCAAAGCAACACGATGACAAACTTTATGGACGATGTGCGTCCAGCCACCTGTGCCAAACGCGGCGAGGCAGCGTTTTTCACCTTTCCGTCGCGCAGCGTTATTCTTGTCCGCTCTTTTTAAGGGAGACCCCGCATGATCAATCCCGACGATCTTGACCCGCCGCGCCCGGTTCTAAAGGCTGTCGATTTTGCGCCGATGTCGGTTGAAGAGCTGCAAGATTATATCGTCGCGCTTGAAGCCGAAATTGCGCGCGCCGAGCAGGCGATTGCGAAAAAGAAGGCGCACAAAAGCGATATCGAAGGCCTGTTCAGGATTCCTTGAGCCTGCTTTGCAGCGCGCGCAAAACATAAAGCCGAAGCGCGCTGGATAGGTTCCCTTCCCGCTCTTTGTCAATGAAGGCGACAAGGTCGCTGAGCGTTCGCTGCTCATCCTGCGCCAGCTGTTTCAAGACCTCCCAAAAGGCGGGCTCTAAAGAAAAACTGGTGCGGTGGCCCGCGATGCGGATCGAATGTTTTTGAACGTCTTGGTCCGACATTACCCCTGCCCGTCCGTCGCCGTATCGCCAAAGGCCGGATCGCCAAACGGATGAATCATCTGCGAAGGATCCACCAGACGGTCAAACGCTTCGGCGTCTAAATACCCCAAAGCCAAAGCAGCCTCTTTCAGCGTGCAATCGTCGGCTGCCGCTTTTTGCGCGACAGCGGCGGCTTTGTCATACCCAATGGCAGGGGCCAACGCCGTCACCAGCATAAGCGACCGATCCAGATTTTGCTGAATCCGGCGCGTGTTGGGCTCAATCCCTTCGACGCAGTGCGTGACAAAAGACCGTGCCGCATCCGCCAACAAGGTCAGCGACTCTAAAACGCAATAACCGATCAACGGCTTGAAGACATTCAACTCGAAATGCCCGCCTGCGCCAGCGACGCTAACACTGACATGATTACCCATGACACGCGCCGCGACCATGGTCATGACTTCGGCTTGCGTGGGGTTGACCTTGCCCGGCATGATCGACGAGCCGGGTTCATTTTCAGGCAACTTGATTTCGCCAATACCGCAATGGGGGCCCGAGGCCATCAGACGCACATCGTTCGCAATCTTCATAAACGCCGTCGCCGCGACATTCATCGCCCCCGAAAGATCAACCAAGGCTTCATGCCCGGCCAGCGCCGCGAACTTGTTCGGCGCGCTGACAAAAGGCTTGTCCGTCAGCGCGGCGATCCGTAAGGCAAAGAGATTGGCAAAACGCACATGCGTATTAAGCCCCGTCCCCACCGCGGTACCGCCTTGCGCCAAAGCATATAAGGGCGGCAAACATTTCTCGAGCCGGTCGCGTACATAATCGATTTGGGCGACATAGCCAGAAAAGGCCTGTCCCAACGTCATGGGCACCGCGTCTTGCAAATGGGTACGGCCAATCTTGACGATAGATTCAAAAGCTTTGGCTTTGGCATCCAGCGCAGCGCTGAGCGTCGCAAGCGCAGGCAAGGTCTCTTCCGCCAGCGTCAAGGCCGCCGCAATGTGGATCGCCGTCGGGAAGGCGTCATTGGTGCTTTGCCCTTTGTTGACGTGATCGTTGGGGTGAACCCGCCCTTTGACGGTACGCTTACCCGATAAAATCTCGTTCGCGCGGCAGGCCAGAACTTCGTTCATGTTCATGTTGCTTTGCGTGCCCGACCCCGATTGCCAGATCGCCAGCGGAAAGGCCCCTTCTATTTTGCCGCCGATAACGTCATCTGCAGCTTTAACGATCGCGTGGGCGATGTCTTGATCTAACAACCCCAGTGCCGCATTGACTTCGGCCGCGGCCTTTTTAACCAGGGCCAGCGCCGACACGATAGCGGGTGGCATCGGATGCCATGCCGTAAAGAAATTTTGTAACGTGCGCTGCGTTTGCGCGCCCCAATAGCTATCGGCGGGAACGTCCACAGGTCCCATGGAATCGGCTTCGGTACGCATTTGCGCTTTGATAAACGAAGGAAAAAGAGACATCTGATCTTCCTCAAATAGCGATGAGAAGCCCTTGATCAAGGGCAAGCGGCGGAACAAACTTGTGTTTTTTTAAAAGTACCTTATACCTCCTTTCTAGCCTGTGGCCCGCTTTTTTGCCACTTTTTCGTGCGACGGATAAGTACGATCTATCAAAGGTCCGGTTTGGAGCCCTTTATGATTTGCGATGCCCTTTCCTTTTCTTCCAGCCGACGCTTGGTTTGGCTGTGCGTTTTTGCAAGCGCACTTTTCTTCGCGCCCCCCCTTGCTCATGCAGAAGACCGCCCTTTGACGGGCAGCGCCGTTGTTCAAGATGCCGGAAGCCTGATGATCGACGGCAAACGCATTTTTTTATGGGGGATCGAGCCGCTGGCCAACGACCAGCAATGCTGGATGGGCGAGCGCCCGTGGCATTGCGGCGAGCAAGCTTCAACGGCCCTGAAGCATTTTGTTGAAAGCCACAAAGTCCGCTGCAACCCGAAAGAGTTCTTAGCCAACGACGCCGTCGTCGCGCAATGCTTCCGCCTGTCTCACAGCGGCAAAGAAATGGATATCGCGGGTTATCTGGTGGCGCATGGCTGGGCGCTTGATAAAACCAAAACCTCGGACGGGCTTTACAAGGACGCGCAAGACCAAGCCCAAGACGACGAAAAAGGCGCTTGGACCAGCCGCTTTCAAACCCCCGAAGATTGGCAAGAAGGCGTTCAGCGCTTTGTCGGCGAAGAACCGGACAATAGCGACGAGCCCTAAAGGGTTTCATGAAAAGGGGGCTTTCGCCCCCTTTTTTTCTATTTCTTATCCAACCCCAACACATGATCCATCGTGTAAAGGCCACGGGGGCGGCCTGCCGCGATCCATTTGGCCGCCGCAACGGCGCCATTAGCAAACACCAGCCGCGACTGCACGTTATGAGACAGTTTGATCACCTCGTCGCGCCCATAAAAGGTCACTTGGTGATAACCAGGAATCGTCCCGCCGCGCTCGGCTGTAATTTCCGGCTTGATGGTGCCTTGGCTGCCGGTCACAACGTCTTCGGCCAGCGTCAGCGCTGTTCCCGATGGCGCATCTTTTTTCTGGTTATGATGGATTTCATGGATGTGCACGTCATAGCCGCGCCCAGTTACAAGACGCGCCGTCTCACGCACATTGTGACGGAAGATCCCCATCGAGACGCTTGTGTTCGTCGTATGAAGAAAAGGCATGCTTTGGCTCGCCTCATCGAAAAGGACTTTGTCTTCCGGCTTAAGCCCCGTCGTCCCGGAAACAAAGGGCTTTCCATAACGGCATGCGATAGCCAGAACATCCTGAAAAAGCGTTTGATGGGTGAAATCAAGAACGACATCCACATCATCGCTGGCAAAAACATCTTCGATCTTTTGAACAAAGCGAAGGCCTGGCACCGGCTCGATCTGTTTGGACCGCGGCTGCACCGCGCAGGTCACAACCACGTTATCTTCAGCTTGCGCCGCTGCCGCAATCGCCGCACCCATGCGGCCATAGCCCACAAGACCTAATCGAATAAGAGACATAAGACCTCCCCTTAAAAAGAATGAAGAGATCAAAGCCTAGCAGAAAGACGCCGCCTGACAACTTTTCTTATTTCTTCTCAGCCTCGGGCGGCGCGTCATTTTCGCCAAAGAACAAATTGCGAATAAAACCCGGCGTCAGCAGCGAAACAGGGTTAACGCCAATCGACGGATCGTCTAACGATCCCGTCAGACTGTACGAAGCCGCCAAAACCCCCTGCCCTTCGCCGCCCGTAATCACATCGCCCAGCATAGGAATAGAGCCCAAAATGCTATTGATAAAGCTAAAAGGCACCAACGTCCCATGCAGATTGGCCTCACTCGAATCCAGATCCAGATGCCCGGCGACATTCAAGCCATAAGCCGATCCCGCCATACGCACCTGCTGAAGATCCAGATCGTCGCCACGCCAGACAAAGTCGCCGCGCATCGACGAAAAGGACGTATCGCCCGTAATCAGATCGGCAAAACCAAAAGGCGAGGCCGCGCTGACAAGCCGGACCAAAACAGGCAGGCCCGATACCTTGAAAGCGCCAATTTTGATACGCCCAACGATCTTGTGTAAATCGTCCGGCGCGCTTTCACCCGTAATCTGGACGGGGCCACCCGTAATCGTATCGGTCAGGCCAAAGCCTTTAAGCATGCCGCCGAAATTATCCGTCGTCAGCGAAAAATGCCGCTTGCCGTCTTGATCGTTCAGCGTGATAGCGACGGGTTGAACCCCATCGGCCATCGCATGAACATCCAGCAAAACCCACCCAACACTGTCTTGAACGGCATGCCCGTTCAAATGGGTCAGAAAGCCATTGGGCGCTGTAAGAACCTTGTCCAAACGGAAAGTGTAATCGCGCGGCTGCTTTTCTTTTTTCGGTGGTTTGGGCGCGGCTTCTTTGGCCTTCTTCGCCTTTTCATCCTGGGCGACAGGATCGCCGCTGATATCCAGCATGGGCCCTTCCAAACTGACGCGCATCGCGCCGCCCGGCACCAAAGACGGCGTCATATGAAGCGAGACATTCGTCTTGCCCACGATAAGCGGCTGAAGATCCAAAGACACCAGATGCCCGTCGTCATTCAACGAAAAGGTTCCCTTGGCCTTTAACTGCGGCGCTTCGATATTCGTCAGTTTGACATAGGTGTTTTTGCCTTTTTGCAGCGTGGCCGAAAGCGTCGCCGACCCTGGCTCGCCCGATTTTTTCTTCCAGTTCAGACCATCCAAATCCAGCGCCGCGTTTTTCATATCGACGTCGGCATTGATCTGCGTTTTCTTTTTATCGTTGGCGCTGTAATGCAGCAAAACCGCCGCCGTCCCCTTCATATAGGGTGTTGGATCAAGCCCCAGATCCTTCAGCTGCGCCTCTGAGACCGTGCCGGTGATTTGGGCTTGATTGCGCGGCTTGGATGGCGTCTCGGCCCCAAAGCGGCCTTGCCAAGCCAGTTGCAAAGGAACGCCGTTCAACCGCAGCGGCCCTTTCAGGCCATAGCCATCTTTGGTGACCTCAAGCGCCAGATCGCCGTCTGAAAGCGCAAGTCCAGGGATCAGCTTGGCAGCGCCAAAGCCCTTTAGATCGGCGTTGGCTTTGACGTCAACGTCGCGCAAAGCCAACGACGCCAAAAGCGGAAAGCGCAGTTGCAGCCCGCCATCGACGCGGCCCTGCGTATCATTGGGATCAAGACCAATTTCCTTGGCATAGCCCAGCGGCGGCGCATCAAGAAGGCGCAAAACATCCGGCACCGGCCCCGTCAGCTTCAACGGAATATCGATCATCTGAATATTCTTCTGGAAATCCGTCATACTGATCGTAAAGGGCTGAATCCGAATATTGCCGATACCGCCTGCGGTCAAATGGACATCCATGCGATCAAGATCCAGCGTTGCTTCGGCGTTCGCACCTTCGACCGGCGGCATCCCCGGCATGTAAGAAATCACCCCGCCACTTGCAAACACCTTACCAGCGACCGAATCCAAAACGACGTTATCAGGCGCGGCCCAAGGCAAGCGCCCCTTCACCGTCACGGTACCTTGCGAAAAAACGCCCTTATGCATGTTTTCAACAATCCAGACACGCGCATTGGGCACGGCCTGTTTCGGCCAAACCGTGGCAAAGGCATCCATCGGCAAAGACGCCAACTGAACCGTCGCCTCAAAAGACGTATCCAGCGGCGCGGCTGTGCCTGGTGGCAAGGGCTGTGCTTGGGCCTTCAACGACAGATGCGGGCCGTTAAAATCGACCGCGACGCTGGCCACGCTGACATGACGCGCGGAGGCATCGGCTTCAAGGGCCAGCGTGGCGTTTTTGACAGACCGCGGCTCTTCCCATAAATCAGGCAATGTCAAAACGCCGCTCTCGGCCTTCAAGTTCAGTTGAACGGTGGACAGGCGTAGATCTTTGTCAAAGACAGCCTCGCCTTGCCCTGTGAGCGGCAAATCGATCCCTTTGATCGCTGCGCCCGGAAGAATGCCCGTCAAAAAACGCGCGGGCGACAGATGGGTCAAGTGAACGCCAAGATGGTGGCTCTGCTTTTCGTACGAATACAGATAGGACAGCTGCAATGGCATCGTTTTGGTATCTGCCGCATCGCGGATCGTCAGATTGGCGACCAACGACTTGCCTTGATGCGTTAGCGAAGCCTCGGGTAAATCGAATGCCAAATCCGTCTGCGCCCTCTCGTCATGAATCACGACATGCACATTGCGAAGAGCGATATCGTGCGTCAGATTTTTGTGCGTCAGCTCATCCAAAATCGACCGAAGTGATTCGGCTTCGACCGCTGATGAGACCTCTTGGCTTGGGCTTGAGGTCTCGCTTGAGGGTGTCTCGTCGGACCAAAGCGCGATGTGGCCGTTGACGTCACGACGCAAGCGTACCGTCACATCGTTCATGACAAAAGCCGATGGAATGAAGCGCCCGCGCAGCAGATTCAAAACGCCGACACGCGCGTTGATCTGACCGATCGTCGCGATGCGCGCGCCGCTTTGCGTCTTGATCTCGACGTTTGAACTTTCCAAAACGATCGCGTGCGCTTCGTTGTTCCAAGCCAAAACACTTTGCGGAACATAAGCTTTTACGTCATTTCCGAGAGTCTCGATCGAACTTGCGATCAGCGGCGAGAAGTCCGTCGATGCGAACGGGCGCGCAAAGACCAGCCACAGCGCGAGAAGAAAAAAGATCGCGACCGCAGCGAATGTCGCGGCGATCACATCGAACAACAGGCGATAAGTGCGTCTCATGTACCCTTCGTTTCGTTCCAAAAGTGCGACCTTGCGCTTGTCACAAATTGAGCTTTTTAGGTCGCACTCGCAAACTGATTATGAAATGTTTCTTGACAAGAAGGCCATACTCGTTTTGCTTGTCACTATCAACTCTACTCTAGTTAGCCACAAGGAGGTCACCATGGCTGCAGTTGTAAAGAAGCCCGCCGCGAAGAAGCCGGCGGCGAAGAAAGCCGTTGCCAAGAAGACGGCGGTAAAGAAGACGGCCGCGAAGAAGCCCGCCGCCAAGAAGACGGCTGCCAAGAAGCCCGTCGCGAAGAAGGCCGTTGCTAAAAAGACGGTTGCGAAGAAGACGGTTGCTAAAAAGCCCGCCGCCAAAAAGACGGTTGCGAAAAAAGCCCCCGCCAAAAAGAAAGCCTAATCCAGGCTTTTTTCCCAAAAGGCCGACAGTGCCTAGGTGCTGTCGGCTTTTATTTTGACCTTTTTTTTAAACAAGCTTTCCCCTTCCAAAACGATTTATCCGCCCCTTTTTCCGTGCTATGACGACCGCAGAAAGATCTAAAAAGGGGCTGACAGGATGACATCCATCGAAGAACCGACTGACGCGCTGTTAGAACGCGCGGCGCGCTGGCTGGTCCAAGGGCGCCTGGTCGCCTTCCCCACTGAAACCGTTTACGGCCTGGGCGGCGATGCCCGCAACGACCGCGCCATCGCAGCCATTTATGGCGCCAAAGGCCGCCCCCAGTTCAACCCGCTGATCATCCATGTGGACACGCCCGATAAATTGCCCGCGCTTGTCACCATGACCGATGTCGCCTGGAAGGCCGCCCACGCTTTTTGTCCGGGGCCGCTGACGCTTGTCTTACCGCGTGCCGCCACCTGCCCCGTCTCTCTTTTGGCCAGCGCAGGCCTGCCGTCACTGGCCGTACGCATCCCCTCGCACCCCATTGCCACGCGCCTTTTGGCTTTGGCCGCTATTCCCATTGCCGCCCCCAGCGCTAACGCCTCGGGCAAGCTCAGCCCCACCAGCGCCGCCCACGTCATTGAATCTTTAGGCGGCAATGTCGATCTTGTGATCGACGGCGGCGAGACAAATGTCGGCGTCGAATCCACCGTTCTTGACCTGACAACGGATCGCCCGACGATCCTGCGCCACGGCGGCACGCCCAAAGAACAACTGGAAGCCGTCCTAGGCCCCGTCATCGAAGCGCTGCATGATGATGCCGCCCCCAAAAGCCCGGGCATGCTAACCAGCCATTATGCGCCGGGACGCTTGGTGCGCTTAAACGTCACGCAGGCCACGCCGCGCGAAGCTTTTCTGACCTTTGGCGATGAAAGCCACCTGACGGGCGGCGCGTGCCATTTAAACCTAAGCCCCACAGGCGATCTACAGGAAGCCGCCGCGCATCTGTTTGCCATGCTGCGCCGCCTTGACGATCCGCGCTATAGCGGCATCGCCGTCGCCCCCATTCCGATGACCGGCCTTGGCGCGGCCATCAATGACCGGCTCAGCCGCGCTGCCGCGCCGCGCGAGGCCTGATTATTTTCGCCGCCAACGCGACAGAACGTCATAAGCTTTCCGCACCTCGATAAACATCGAAGCCGAAGCGCTTGAACCTTGGGCTGTATCCGGGTGATATTTTTTGACCAGCTCACGAAATCTTTTCTTGATGGCAGCTTCGCTTGCAAACGGGATGAGACCGAACAATCGCGAGGCTTGACGGACAGCCTCAGGAACAGAAACGTCGGGCGCTGCAGCAGAAAAGGGATCTGCGCCGCGCCTGTCATCGCCCGCAGGCTCTGCCGTGCCCCAGGCGGCCGCGCAAAGCTCTTGCAGGCGCGCGCGTAAAGGGGCGCTTTGGCCATTCCATCTATTGGGAAAATCTCGCTCCCACGCCGTTTCATCGCCGGACTGTGCGGCAAATAACTGCGCCTCTTGGCATTCGACCAGCTCTTTATACTCGATGTATTCGATTTCTTTGCACAGAACGAAGGCTTCACGGACAGCCCCATCGCGCTCTTGCCCGATCAGCGATGTCAGATGGCGTTGATCGGCCTGAAACCGCTCCCACGCCAGCACCTTGGCCTTTTGAAGGGATTTGTAATGATAGGCCGGGTCATAGACGTCTTGAAGCGCAGCGTCATAGCGTTGCCGCGCGTCATGCAAGCGATAATCGCCCGCGCCCAAAGGGATATGCCGTTTTGTGCCCATGCCGCTCTTTTTACACGGCGGCCTTGAACAACAAAAGCCTTATGACAGAGAAAACATGTTTAAAGCCTGCTCATACAGGCTGCGTTTGCGGTCGTTTTGGGTATCGGAAGCACGCGCGCTATCGGCCTGTCCCAAAACATTTGTATCCATCTGCGCTAAAAGCATCGCCGAGAACGATGTTGAAAAGCTCGTATTCGACAGCGCCGCTTGAACAGCCGCCGCCGAAGATGACGTAGCCGACGACGTGCCGCCCAGCATTTGCGCCGCCAGGGCGTTTTCAGAGGTATCGGCCTGTCCAGCGGCACCGGCAATGGAAGCCATGCGTTGTTGGCGGCTTGAGGCCTGCGCAAGGGCGGTTCCGGTCGTGTTGCTATCAAGCCCGTCGAACTTTTTGTCGAACATCGCATAGACTTGCTTCAGCGACCGCGCCTGGCCCGACTTGTCGTAAAAGACAGACGGATTCGACGAAGCCGCGGTCGGCAAAATGTCGGCGGCTTTGGCATTCGGATTCGTTTTCATCGTATTCAAAAAGTTCGCCGCGCCGCCCGCACCCAAAAAGTGCGCCAGATAAAGCTCGGTTCCACCGATCGAGCCGCCGACTTTTTGCTCAAGCGACGTTTTATTGTCCTTGGTCAGCTCGGCCGCCATTTGCGACGATAAGGTCGGGTCGTTGCGCAGCGCCAAGATTTGTTTTTTTGTCGTCGTGTCGCTGACACGCGCTGTTCCGTCGGATCCGATCGAGATCTTGCTGGCCAAATCGCTGTAACCGTAATCGGCGCCATGCGCCTTCATCTCACGCAGCCATGTTTGCTCGACAAACTGATACAAGCCCGTGGCCGAGCTTCCTTGCGCCTTGGCGCTGGGGTTCAGACCGCTTTCTTGCTCGGCCTTTTGCAACAGATAGGAAAAACTGACCCCGGACTGCGCACTGGCCTTGGCAATCGCATTGGTCACGGCGCTGGACGATCCAGTGCCCTGATAAGAATAGCTATTGACCTGTGTTGCCGTGCTGAGCATCGCCGAAAGAGCCTGTTGTAAGCAAAAAAATAGCCTCTGCCATCTATTAAGCAATCAGCGTGCCAAACACAGCCCAACAGGCCCCAATTTCATTCTTTATTTGGGCAAACAACCAATAACGCGTTCTGGTCTTTGAATAATTTGCCGACGAAGAACAGGCGAGATTTGCTGGCGTAACGTTTCGTTTTCCCCCAGCAACCCACCGCTCATGGTGAAAGTTTCAGGATAAATGAGACGGGCCGCCTGACGCAGCCCCGTAACGGACAAAGCCGATTGTGTCGCCGCCAGATCAAAAGGATAATCTTGCCAGTCCTTTGCGCCAGCACAATTTGTCGGCCAGGCAAGCGACCAGCCATCGCCATGCTTTTCAGGTGAGAGCGAAAGCTTATTTAGGATATTCGCCATTCGCTTCGCCGGCAAAAACTTCTCTTTTTCAGTATCGGGCGCATCAAATGGTATTTCATCATAATAGGGATAACAACCAAGCTCGCGCGCGATTTTTCGAAGCACCCGATCATCCGCACGATGAAGATATTCTTGCGGCGCTTCCAAGCTTCCATCGTCGGCCATGATACAGCCCTCAAGCATATGCTTCAGGACCTTAAACGACGGGCTCCGCGAGACGACGACAGGGCTCCATACGGGCTTGGCCTGCTCGTAATGATCCTGAACTTGAGCGCCGCCAAGCGTAAAAGCCAGCCCTTGCAGCGCGCCCGCCATCACACACATATTCACGGCTTCCAGAAAAAGCGGGCCAAAATCTCGATTGAATCGCAGCTCAAGCCTGCCCGGAGCCAAACGCATAAACCCCTCGCGCCCGGGATGAAGAATAAGCATGCCCGACGCACGCCCATCATCCAGCGTCGGCAAAGCGGCGCGCATCGTATAGGCAATGCCAGACAAGAGAGACAGCGTACGTTTTTTATGAATAACGGCAGGATCAAAAAGATTGGCCCCTGTTTCATCGTGAAAACTATAGTTTAAATGCAGCGTAGCGCTATCCACTTCTTTCGCGCGGACGTTATAGGCTGTAAAAACATCCTTGAGTCCATCGCCAAAGGAACGCAATTTTTCAGGAAAGGCTAATAGAGGAATGGGTTTGGTCTTTAGCTCAAGAACTTGATTGCCATCATAGTAACCATTGGGTCCCGTCTTGCCGAACAACGGAACAAGAAAATCTTTTCGCTGCGCCAGAATGTCAAACATCATCCATTCACGCGGACCAAAATCCGCTAAAGCTGTGTGACGCTGACGCCAAAAGGAGCGTTGTAAATCGGTCCGCGCCGAAACCGCTTTGTCCGCAGCCAAGGCAAGATTTTCATCCCTTACCTCCCGCCCACGATACCCCAGCGAAGTTTCCCAATCATATGTATCAAACTCCAACTCCGTCGCCAGGCGCACATCTCCAAGCCCAACCCGAACAAGGCGATCATGCAATAATTGGTTTTCGTGCTTGATGGCCTGAAGAGCAGAAAAAGAACTCATCGTTGAAACCGTCGTTTTTCAAAAAAGGGCATAAAATGAACGAGGCAGCGTAGCGGCCCCCTATCCTTTTTCGCAAGACAAGAAATTGGTTTCAAAAACGAAAAAGCCCCCTTGCGGGGGCTTTTTAACCATGTTCTGCCTGCGCTTTTAGCCGCCAACAGCCAAAAGCTTGGCACGCGCCAAATCACGACGCTTTTCGATTTCATTGCGTTCGTCTTCGGTTTCAGACGCCATCAAATCTTCGTCGATGGCTTTCAGCTCGGCGCTGATTTCAGGGCGCTTCAGGTCATCCAAAGACACCACGCTGTCCGCCAAGAGCGTGCAGCGCTGCCCCGAGACTTCGGCAAAGCCGCCCGAGACAAAATAACTGCCCGTCGGCTTTGTTTCGTCCCGTTCATAAACCTGAACCACACCGGCTTCGACCGCCGTGATCATGGGGGCATGTCCCGACAAAACGCCGTACAGCCCGCTTGATCCCGGAATCGTCACCATCACGACTTGCTTGTTGAAAGCCAGTTTTTCTGGTGAGGCCAGCTCGAATTGAATAAGGTTCGACATATCTTACTCGCTTTCGCGCGTTGAGAAGGTTGCACCGAAAGATTAAGCGGCTTCGGCCATTTTCTTGGCTTTGGCCACGGCTTCTTCGATCGTACCGACCATATAGAACGCAGCTTCCGGCAGGTGATCGTATTCGCCTTCGACGATGCCTTTGAATCCGCGGATGGTATCGTCCAATTTCACAAAGACGCCCGGCGTGCCGGTGAAGACTTCGGCCACATGGAACGGCTGCGACAGAAAACGTTGGATCTTACGCGCGCGGGCGACGATCAAGCGGTCTTCTTCCGACAGTTCGTCCATACCCAAGATGGCGATGATGTCCTGCAACGACTTGTAGCTTTGCAGAACCTTCTGCACCTGACGGGCAACGTTATAATGCTCTTCGCCGACAACCAGCGGATCGAGAATACGGCTGGTCGAATCCAACGGATCGACGGCGGGATAGATGCCAAGCTCGGCAATCTGACGCGAAAGAACCGTGGTGGCATCCAAGTGAGCGAACGATGTCGCAGGCGCCGGATCGGTAAGATCGTCCGCCGGAACGTAAATGGCCTGCACCGAGGTGATCGAGCCTTTTTTCGTCGTGGTGATACGTTCTTGCAAAGCGCCCATGTCGGTGGCCAAGGTCGGCTGATAACCGACCGCCGAAGGAATACGGCCCAGCAAAGCCGACACTTCCGAGCCAGCCTGCGTGAAACGGAAGATGTTGTCGATAAAGAACAACACGTCCTGACCTTCTTCGTCGCGGAAATATTCGGCGATTGTCAGACCGGTCAAAGCGACGCGGGCACGCGCGCCCGGCGGTTCGTTCATCTGACCATAAACCAGAGCGACCTTCGATCCCTCTTCGTTCGGCTTCACGATGCCGGCATCCATCATTTCGTGATAAAGGTCGTTGCCTTCGCGGGTACGTTCGCCCACGCCAGCAAACACCGAATAACCACCGTGCGCCTTGGCGACGTTGTTGATGAGTTCCTGAATCAAAACCGTCTTGCCGACGCCCGCGCCGCCGAACAGACCGATTTTACCGCCGCGCGCGTAAGGCGCGAGAAGATCGACGACCTTAATGCCGGTGACCAGCACCTGCTTGTCGGTCGATTGTTCGGTAAACTCAGGCGCGTCGCGGTGAATCGGCGAATGGAATTTCGTGTTGACCGGGCCCAGTTCGTCCACGGGCTCGCCCACAACGTTCAAAATGCGGCCCAAGGTCTGCGGTCCAACGGGAACCGTGATCGGCGCGCCCGTATCGGAAACGATCTGACCGCGCACGATACCGTCGGTCACGTCCATGGCAATCGCGCGGACGATGTTGTCGCCCAAATGCTGAGCCACTTCGAGGATCAGCTTGCGGCCTTCGACTTCGGTCACCAGCGCGTTCAAAATGGACGGCAGCTCGCCGTCGAAATGCACGTCAACGACAGCGCCCATAACCTGTGTAACGTGACCTTCGCTCTTCTTGGTGCTCATTTGGATTTCCTCTTTTAAAACGCTTCGAGTTGACGGTTAGGTCTCTGACGCCTGGCCTTAAACGGCCTCGGCGCCCGAGATGATTTCGATAAGTTCTTTGGTGATGAAGGCCTGACGGCTGCGGTTGTAGTTCAGCGTCAAACGATCGATCATATCGCCCGCGTTGCGCGTCGCATTATCCATCGACGTCATACGCGCGCCCTGCTCGCCCGCGGCGCTTTCTAACAGCGCGCTAAAGACTTGCACGGAAAGGTTATAGGGCAAAAGCTGCGTTAAAAGCGCTTCTTTGCTCGGCTCATAGATCTCGCACAAGGCCGCTGGCCCTGTCACGGCGGGAGCCACGTTGTCGTTTTTCGGCGCAGGCGCAATATCGACCGGAATGACGCGCTTTAACGTCACAACCTGCGAAATGGCCGACTTAAAGCTGTTGAACAGAAGGCGCGCCACATCGAACTGTCCTTCTTCGAACATTTCGATCAGCTTGGCGCCAAGCTGTTCGGCTACGGCATAAGGCACGCCGCCCTTGCCAGCCACGTTTTCCATCGTTTGCACGATCTTTTGGCCATGCTCGCGGCGCAACAGGTCGCGCCCTTTGCGCCCGACGCAAATCAAAAGGACTTTTTGTCCTTTGCTTTCCATCTCGGCAATCTGGCGACGCGCTTCGCGCACGATCGAGCCGTTGAACGCGCCGCACAGGCCGCGATCCGACGTCACGACAATCAGAAGCACCGTTTCTTCCTTACCGGTACCGGTAATAAGCTTCGGGCTCCCTTCGCCGATTTCGACGCTTTGGGCCAAAGAGGACAGCAAGAGCCCCATCCGGGTGGCATAGGGGCGCGCTTGTTCGGCCTGTTCCTGGGCGCGGCGCAGTTTACTGGCCGCGACCATTTTCATGGCCGATGTAATCTTGCGCGTCGATTTGACGCTACTGATACGATTCTTAAGGTCTTTCAGACTGGGCATAGGCGGACACGCTCGAGCGAAATGAAATTGTTGGCTTTATTGGAGGATTACGAAGCCTTGGTCAAGCGGAATCGCATGATGACAGGCGCAATTTTTTCATGATCCCCCGGCTACCCCTGTTTTCTCGCAAGTTTTGCACTTTTGAGCTGACAGGCAGGTTCGTAAGTCCGGGCCCCGACAGTCAGGCTCGAGACAGCCCCCGTCAGTTGATCGTCACCGCCATTGTACATGGCAATAACCTTGTCCCTTTCGTTGGCACAAAAGGTTGGCGCGGAAACATTGGCAATTTGCTGGCCATATTCGTTAGCCAGCAACGTCCGCAAGCGGTCCAGACGCGAAACCGCACCCTTGCCACTTGTTTTCTCATAGTGCCGAATCATCGTTTGTTCGGCGTCATGCAACCGCGTGATGTTTTTGCGCGTAAAGCCCGTATAGGCCCCGACAAGATCCTGACCGGTCGAGCTGTAATGACAGGTCACGGTAATGACCATCAATTCAGAATGCAGACGCAATGTTTGCTCGGCGGCGATTTCATCGGGCGAATAGCAAGCGGCGGCCAAAGCGGGCGTCGCGCCAGCCCAAAAGCCCAAAGCGCCTAAGACCAAGGATAATAAGGCAAGCCTTTTTGTCATTCCTTGAGCCTTCCTTTCTGTCAGATGCCTGACGGCCAAGCGGTTTTTACTCCCACTCAATCGTGCCGGGCGGTTTACTGGTCACGTCATAGACGACGCGGTTGATCCCACGCACCTCGTTGATGATTCGAGTCGAAACGCGGGAGAGAAACGCATGCTCAAAGGGATACGAGTCTGCGGTCATTCCGTCAACAGATGTGACGGCCCGCAGCGCTAAAACATTGTCATAAGACCGCCCATCGCCCATCACGCCGACGGTCCGAATGGGAAGCAACACCGCGAAAGCCTGCCAAATTTTGTCGTACAGCCCTTCTTTTCTGATTTCTTCCAAATAGATAGTGTCGGCCTTGCGCAAAACGGCCAATTTATCGGGCGTAATGTCGCCCAAAACGCGAATCGCCAGCCCCGGCCCCGGAAACGGATGCCGTCCGACAAAAGCCTCGGGCAAGCCAAGCTCGCGCCCCAAGGCCCGGACTTCGTCTTTGAACAACTCACGCAACGGCTCAACCAATTGCAGATTCATGCGATCGGGCAAACCGCCGACATTATGGTGCGATTTGATCGTAACGCTGGGCCCGCCCGTAAAGGAAACACTTTCAATCACGTCTGGATAAAGCGTGCCTTGAGCCAAAAAGCCAGCGCCGCCCACTTTACGCGCTTCGGCTTCGAACACATCAATGAACAGCTTGCCGATAGTTTTGCGCTTCACTTCGGGATCGGTCACGCCTTTGACCGCTTCAAGGAACATCGGCCCCGCATTCACCGCAATCAGCGGAATATTATAGTGCTTACGGAACAGATCGACGACGGCATCGCCCTCGCCTTCGCGCATCATGCCCGTATCAACAAAGATACAAGTCAACTGATCGCCAATGGCTTCGTGAATCAAAACGGCGGCAACCGTGCTGTCCACCCCGCCCGACAAGCCGCAAATAACCTTGCCCGTTCCGACTTGTTCGCGAATCTTCGCGATTTCGTTTTCACGGAAGGTCTTCATGCTCCAATTGCTGCCAAGGCCGCAAACCTTATGCACAAACGCGCCTAAAAGCTTGGCGCCATCGGGCGTATGAACGACTTCGGGATGGAATTGCGTGGCATAGATATGCCGCTTTTCATCGGCAATCAGCGCAAACGGCGCGCCGGGGCTGGCCGCAACAACGCGGAAGCCTTCAGGAATCTTCGTGACGCGATCGCCATGGCTCATCCAAACCTGCTGGCGCGAGCCTTTGGGCCAAAAATCGGCGAACAAATCGCATTCTTCCATCACTTCGATTTCAGCGCGGCCAAACTCGCGGCTGTGCCCACTTTCGACCATGCCGCCCAATTGCATGCATAGCGTTTGCTGGCCATAACAAATGGCAAAAACAGGCACGCCCATGTCCCAGACACATTGCGGCGCGCGCGGGCTGCCGGCTTCGGTCGTTGACGCGGGCCCGCCTGATAAAATGATTCCTTTGGGCGCAAAGGCTTTGATTTGTTCTTCTGTGCGGTTGAACGGATGGATCTCACAATAGACTCCCGCTTCGCGCACACGCCGCGCAATCAGCTGCGTGACTTGAGAACCGAAATCGAGAATAAGAATTTTATCCATGGAAGCCTAACTTTCCAAAGCACTGTGAAAAAGCCCCTCAGCCCCCTTATCCGCGAAATAAGGGGAAAGCACAGACAGGGCCAACAAATACACGGACTTCCTTAACATTTTAAGGGATCAGGACGCAATCCTTATTGCGTCCGCCCTTAAGCTAGCCATCCAGCTTCGCGCAACGGGCACAGGCCAAGGCATGAACGCCGGACAGAGGCTTCTGCGCAAGGCGCTGTTGGCAATTTTCCCAAAGAGTTGCCCGTTTTTCAGGAAAAACGACCGCGCAATCAAACGGCAAGGTCTGCCATTTCCCTGCATCTATTTCTTGCGTCAGTTCCGCTGGCGTCCAATGGCAGAAACCAGCAAAAACGGCAAAGCCTTGAGGATGACAAACGCGCACGGCCAGCCGCGGCAAACAAACCTCTAAGGAACCATAACCGATCCCCGGGCATAAAGGGGACATGATGGGCGGCTCGGGCACAAAGCTCCCCCTGTACAAGACAGAGAAAGCGTTTTCGTCTTGGTTGCCGCAAGGCCCACCCCAGAGCAACGGATAGGTCCCCAAGGAGGATTGAGAGATTTGTTTCTGCAGCATCACGCCGCGAACCGAGCGGGCCGTCTGTTTAACGATCAGCACAACGCCGTGCCGCCTCATGGTGTCATGATCCAAAGCGGGCGTAGCCACAAGAATCTTTGAGAACAGAGAATTATCTCTGCGTTTTGGGCCTGTCATAATCGACCCCTTCCGATAAAAAAATAAAAAGAAACGAACCTATCAAGCAAACAAACGCATACCCCAATGAAGCCGCGTTCTCCCCCTCCTAAAGCCCCCGGCGGCACGCCGGGGCCTGCCACCCGAAGCACGGATGCTCTCTGTCCAGCAGTCTCCCTACGCACCTACGGCGCTTCGGGAGATCACCCTCCGCGTTAACGCGCGTAGGGTGGTGCGGGCAGCCGGACTTGAACCGGCACGTCCTTTCGGACTTCGGATTTTAAGTCCGATGCGTCTACCAATTCCGCCATGCCCGCGTGACAAGGGAAAAGACTGTGCTGCCTTCATATAACTGGTTTGATCGCCCTTGTGAAAAGTCTTTTTTAAATTTTTTTTGCCCTTAACCTAAATAGGCCGTTGCTTTATCCCGAATCCTTGATTAGATTGCCGCCGATTCCCCGGTAGCTCAGCAGGTAGAGCAGGTGACTGTTAATCACCGGGTCGGCGGTTCGAGCCCGTCCCGGGGAGCCATCTTTTATATTAAAGAACCACCTCCTTTCGTTTTGCGCAGCTTCGCCGCGCTGGGGGTTCGAGCCCCTCTCGGGGAGCCATCCTTTGCCAAAAGGATTTATAGATCGATGACCGATCCTAACGATACCCCCGACAAAAAAGCTGAAGTTCTGAAGCGCGAGACCCTGTTTCAGGGCTATTTTCGCGTGGATCGCTATCACCTCCAGCAAACGACCTTTGCTGGCGGCTGGAGCGAGCCCTTTATGCGCGAAATCATGGATCGCGGGCGCGCCGCCGCCGGTGTTTTGCTGTTCGACCCCCAGAAAGACAAAGTCGTTTTGGTTGAACAGTTCCGTATTGGCCCCTTTTCGCGCGGCGATTCGGCATGGTTAACCGAGGTCGTCGCCGGTATTGTTGAGCCTGGAGAAAGCCCCGAGGAAACCATCTATCGCGAAGCCCGCGAAGAAGCCGGTTGCGAGGTTTTGGATCTTCAAAAGCTGTTCGCCTATTACCCAAGCCCCGGCTGCCTGAATGAATACACCACCCTGTTTGTAGGCCGCACCCAAGCCCCCGAAGATGGGATCATCATGGGCCTTGCCCAGGAACACGAAGACATCCGCGTTCACGTTCTGGATGCCGCCGAAGCGATCAGCATGCTTTACGCCCATAAGATTCGTGACGCGGCAACGCTGGTCGCCATGCAGTGGTTTGCCATGCACCATACCGATCTGCGCAGCCGCTGGCTTGTCAGCCATACAAGCACACCAATTATCTGATTCATGATAAGATCTTCTTGGGGGATGGCCTCAAGATGTGTTAAGGTCGGCTTCTGCCGCTTGAGAGGACAGCCCCTTATTTCGCTTTCGAAAGAAGGGTTTGCCATCGTAGGCAGAGAGTGTGATTGCCTTTTTTTGGCATGTTTGATAGGATTTTTAAATGCATTGAGCTGACGAATCGCTCGCCTTCTTCTTTAAAGTGTCATAGAGTTAGATTTCGTTGGTTAAAAGCGTGTTTCATAGCGCGAGGAAAAGAGAATGATTTTCTATAAAGAAGAACGTATGGCCATGTTCATTGATGGCGCAAACCTATATGCCGCTTCACGCGGTTTGGGGTTTGATATTGACTATAAGCGCCTGCTCGAGCTGTTTGCCGGTCGTGGCCGCTTAGTCCGCGCGTTCTACTATACGGCTTTAATTGAAAATGAAGAATATTCGCCGATCCGCCCGTTGGTGGATTGGTTGGACTATAACGGCTACACCATGGTGACCAAGCCGACGAAAGAGTTCACCGACGCCTTTGGCCGTCGCAAAATCAAAGGCAACATGGACATCGAACTGGCCATTGATGTCATGGAAATGTGCGACCACGTCGATCACATCATGATTTTCTCGGGCGACGGAGATTTTCGCCGTCTGGTCGAAGCCGTGCAGCGCAAAGGCGTTCGCGTCAGCGTTGTCAGCACCATGCGCTCGAACCCGCCGATGGTCGCCGATGAATTGCGCCGTCAGGCCGATAACTTTATCGAGCTTCAAGATCTCACGGCCCATATTGCGCGGGCGCGCGATCCGAATGCGGCCCCTCTGCCCGCCGTCGCCGCGACGCCGCAGCCTGCAACACAGCCGATGATGAAAGAAGTGGCCGAAAATCTGGAAGCCGCGCAAGCCGCTATTCAGGACGTCGCCTAATCTTTCTTTTGCGTTAGATCAAACAGGCGGCTTTTTCAAAGCCGCCTGTTTTGTTTTGAAAGGCCTTTCTTCGATGACACAAGACGCGCCAGCTTCCCCCAAAACGGTTGATCCGAAGATGCTAGAGTTTTTGGTTTGCCCCGTAACGAAAGAGGCTTTGCGTTACGATGCCACACGCGGCGAGCTGATAAGCGAAAAAGCCAAACGCGCCTACCCCATTCGCGATGGTATCCCCATCATGCTGGAAAGCATGGCGCGGAAATGGGATTAAACTAACCTCTTTTGAAAGGTTTTTTAATGAGCAAGGGTTCTTTTTTTTCCGTTATCCTGTCAGTAATCGCCCTCGTCTGCGTTTTCACCTACCACCCCCCATCAGAAAAATCACGCCCTTCTCAAGAAACAGCCTTTGAGCGGGTCGTTCGAACGGGGACACTGCGCTGCGGCTATGCCATCGCGACCCCGTGGTTTTTCATTGACCCTAAAACGGGAGAAAAAAAGGGGTATGACTACGACATGACGATGGCTCTGGCAAAGAAAATGGGCGTTCAAGTTGAATGGGCCGAAGAGACGGGTTGGGGGATTGCCGAACAAGGCCTTGTCAACAATCGTTATGACATGGTTTGTGGATCCGTCTGTATAGACCCCGCCCGTAACCGTGAAGCCTTCTTTTCAACCCCCATCAAACACGCCCCCATTCTTCCCCTCGTCCGCGCGAATGACCATCGCTATGACGCTGGCCTTTCCACACTCGATGCATCGCCCGTCCGCATTGGCGTGAAAAGCGGCCATGTTTTTGAATATATAGCCAAAGAGATGTTCCCCAAAGCGACGCTTGTTTATGCGAATGACATCTCCGACGACACGGATTTTCTCTTGATGCTCACAACAAACAAAATCGACATTGCCTTTGCAGGAAAGATCACAGCCGATCTTTATGAAAAACAAAACCCCGGCAAAGTGCGCGTTTTGCCTTTTCCTGCGCGGTATTGCGATGGAGCGTTTATGCTTCCTTTGGGCGATTCCAATCTCAAACAAATGGTCGACAATGCCCTTTTAGAACTCAATACGTCCGGCAAAATGAAGGAAATCAGCAAACGCTTTATGCCAGACGATCCTCTTTACAACAGCACACCGGCCCGGCCTTTCTAACTAAGGCCTCGAACTTTTTTCACGCAACAAATCGGCATAAGCGCCCGTGACCATTTGATCGGGCGCTATTTGAAGACGCGCCAAGATTTCGTTGGCCGCGCTGACACCGTCTTCAAAAAGATCGTTTTCGCCCAACACCACTTCCAGCTCGAGAAAATCGCCAAGATCTTCGACGCGGTCCAGATGCACGCGCGTTGGCCCCACCATGAACAACGTGCGGTCTTTGACAACATGATCCGTCGCGCCATAGGCCAGCGTCAGCGCCTCCAAAAGCGTATAGGGCTGCGCCGTTTCCGAGACGATATAGAAACTTTCCTTGGGCCCTGGCTCATCGGGGCGCTGATAGAAGACAAGCTCGCCCCGATCGGGCGCTAAGATGCGCAGCTTCAAACGGCCATTGGGGCAATTGAAAAAGGTGTCGTCCTGATGGATCAGCACAGGCCCCGTGTCGGCGAAAGAGGCGACACGCGGCAAAAGATCTTCAATCGATGAGAGACGGGCTTTGATTTCGACATTGCGCGACATCGGTTCTTTCCTTTTCCAAAAGAGAAGAGGAAAAGACTTTAACCGCTCTTACGCCTGTGACAAACACAATAAGGACGGTTTCTGTCGCGCCCAAAAAGCTGCCGTTGCCCCTAACTGCCCTTGAGCAAAATCGTACAGCTCTTTCAAGCCTTCATAATTCAGATCCAAGGATAAAGCCCCTCCTTTTTCGTTGCTTAACTTGAACACTGGGGGCTTTTTCGGCTCATAGCTGTTTCGGAAAAAATTCTCCTCATCCATACGAGCCTCATAAGAGGCTGGTGTCACAAGCTCATATTTTTGTGGGATCGGCTTGGGCTGCGTTTTGTGTCGCCTGTAATCTCCTGAGATGCGGCAGTCGGGGATATATTCTTCCGTTTCCAAACGAATACCAAAGGGATATTCGCCGGTCCTGCCATTGGATACCAGTGCCCCTGCGACGCCAAGATTCAGCAGAACGCGACGCGGCGTCCCCGCGACTTTATCCTCTGGCAAAAAAATCTTCAGGCCCGTTGCACGCCCTTTGTCTTCAAGATCCCTCGCAAGCTGTAAGAGAACGACGGCACCCAAGGCCTCGGCGCGCGGCTTCAAAAGATAGGCAAGCTCACCCAAGATACTGCCAAGATAATCTTTTTGCGCTGCATAGAGCGCACGATTCATAGCGTGCGAATGCGAATGCGCTGCGCACAGGAATCTTTCATCATCAGGAAGATTTTTAAATTGCCACGGCTCTGTCATATCCGACCTTCCTCTTGCGCTAAGTTATTAGCTGGCTTTGGCGGTCTTCTTATCGCCGCGGGCTTTGCCTGTCGGCGCAGGCGCAGGCGCTTCGGCCGCATCGTCGCCATCTGTCGCATCCGACACAACATCGGCCAAGGCCTCTTTCGCGTTTTCGATCGAGGTCTCTTTTTTAGCTTCTGGAGCTGCGACCGCTTCGGTCGTCGGTTTGGCGTCTTTTTTGTCGCCGCAGGACTTATAGGCCAAAATCTGCTCGACCATCAGCGTGATCACGGCGCAGGCCAAACCAAACAACGACGTAGCTTGCTCGGTCGAGACGCTGGATTCCGGCGCGATCAGCGGATTGCGATAATGCTCTTTGATCTGCGCCAGCATTTGAAGCAAGCGTTTATCGGGCTTATAGGCATTGCCTTCATCTTCGGCCAAAGCCGCCAGCTTTTTCAGGTAAATGCTGTAATTACGCTCGGTCTTCGCGACCTCGGTTCCTGAATACAATTCATAATACTGCTTCAACACAATCTCGACAGCGCGCAGCAGGTGCATGGCCGCCCCCGTGCCCAGGCCAAAAGCCAGCGCACGCCCGGCTGTATTAAACTCATCCTTCGCGCTTTGCGGAATGACCTCTAAGACAAATCCCGGAAAGGTCATATAGGCGTTCTGGATCAGATCATACGTCGAATAGATCCCACGTTTGCCCGCGCTAAAAGTTGGGGCGCGATTGAGATCCGCGCCCAAAGCATGCTCAAACTTTTCAACCGTTGCGCGCAGCATCGCCATTTCATGAGAGTCGATGCGGTCTTCGCCTGTTGTGCTACGGATTTGTTTAGAGGAAGGATCGATATAGTATTTATTGAAGATATTGCCGATTTTCTCGAGAAGGCGCAGCGCATCTGGCTTGGATGTTTCCAAAGCGACCGGATCGCCTTTGATCAGCCCGTCAAGGACGGCCTGCGCTTCGGTCAGCGGCCCGAACATGTCAGCGACACGATTCTGATTGGTTCCGAAAAGCCCATACAGCTTGGCGGCCAATTCATAGAAACGATAGGGGTTCAAATGCTTCATGGTCTTATCACTTTTCCGCTGCAGGGTTGCCGAGGTTTCAATATCCCATCCTCTTCCGGGGTACGCCAGCCGCGCTACGCGCGTCAACAAGCGATTATGGTTAAAATGCTTTTGATCACAGCCTTTTACTGGATCACAAAAAATCATCTCTTAGAATAGAACTATCTTGTATAAAATTGCCGTGTCGTCCATCTGTTTTATTTAGTTTCAATACCTAAAAACGCACATCGCCTTCAAAAGAACACATAGGTAAACAAAATCAGCTCCGAAAGGTTCGATTCGCCCCATGCCTAAAACAACCAGCCTCTTCGTTTGCCAAGCTTGTGGCGCCTCGTCGCCCAAATGGGCCGGAAAATGCGAATCATGCGGAGCTTGGAATACGCTGGTTGAGGAAGCCGCCGCTTCGGGTCCACCCAAAGGCCTTTCCAGCGGCAGCGGCGCACGCACCAAAGGCCGGAAAATCGACTTTGTCTCCCTGCGCGGTAGCGAAAAGCCGATGCCGCGCAGGGTCTCGGGCATTGGCGAGTTTGACCGCGTCACCGGCGGCGGCCTTGTCCCCGGATCGGCCACGCTTTTAGGCGGCGACCCCGGTATTGGTAAATCGACCCTTTTGCTTCAAATTGTCTGCCGTTTGGCCGCGCAAAGCCGGATCGCCTATATCTCGGGCGAAGAGGCCATCGATCAAATCCGCCTGCGCGCCGCCCGTTTGGATGTTGCCAGCGCCAATTGCGATCTGGCCAGCGAGACGTCCATACGCGACATCATCGCCAGCATCGACCACGCAGAAGCGCCCGATGTTTTGATCATTGATTCCATTCAAACCATGTATGTCGATACGATCGACAGCGCGCCCGGGACCGTGTCCCAAGTCCGTACGGCGGCGCAAGAGCTGATCCGCGTCGCCAAAAAGCGCAATATCTCGTTGATATTGGTGGGCCACGTGACCAAAGAAGGCACCATCGCAGGCCCGCGCGTTTTAGAGCATATGGTCGATACCGTTTTGTATCTAGAAGGCGAGCGCGGCCACCAGTTCCGCATTCTGCGCACGGTCAAAAACCGTTTTGGCCCCACAGATGAAATCGGCGTCTTCGAAATGACCGACAAAGGCCTGTGCGAGGTTCACAACCCATCGGCGCTGTTCTTAGCCGACCGGCGCGGCGATACCTCTGGCGCCGCCGTTTTTGCAGGGCTAGAGGGCACGCGGCCCGTTCTGGTCGAAATCCAAGCCCTTGTCGCGCCATCGTCCTATGGCACGCCGCGCCGCGCCGTAATCGGCTGGGATGCCGGGCGTCTGGCCATGGTGCTGGCCGTTCTTGAAGCGCGCGCAGGCGTGGCTTTTGGCATGAACGATGTTTATCTAAACGTCGCGGGCGGCTTTCGCGTGACCGAGCCCGCGGCAGATCTGGCCGTGGCGGCCGCTTTGTTGTCGTCGCTGACGGGCGTCCCCGTCCCCGGTGAGGCTGTCGTCTTTGGCGAAATCGGCCTTGGCGGCGAAGTGCGGCGCGTGGCCCAGCCCGAGATGAGGCTCAAAGAAGCCGCAAAACTAGGCTTTTCATCGACCATCATGCCCAAAACAGACCCAGCGCGAAAGAAAATGGCTATTTCAGGCATCAGCCGGGTTGAAATCGACGATTTGACCGCCCTGCTCCCGTTGTTTAAAACGGGGGCTTCTTCCTTACAAAAAACAGCGCCGTCATCGCCGCCCATGCCTTCTTCGATGAAAGTAACAAGAAACGCTTAACTTTTGCCCCAGTTGTGCTAAGAGCCTCTCGACAAAGAAACGGAAAACCCGATGCAGTCATCCAGCTTTCACCTTCTTGACCTGTTCGTCCTAGCTATGCTCGGCTCGTCCGGCTATCTGGCCTATAAGCGCGGACTCGTGCAGGAAGTGTTGGCTTTGGGCTCGTGGGTTTTGGCCGGCGTTTTAACCGTGACGCTGTACCCCGTCATCAAGCCGATGGTTACCCCGCATTTCTCAAACGAAATGGCCGCCGACGCCGCCACCGCTTTGGGGCTTTTCTGTTTGACGATCGTGATGCTGGCCCCGCTTAGCAATTACCTTCTGGGCCTTGTCAAAACACCGACCTTGGCGTCTATCGATCATTCGCTGGGTTTTGTTTTTGGCGTTATTCGCGCCTTTGTTATTTTATCGCTTGTCTATTTGTGCCTGACATGGATCTTCCCGACCGACACCGAAGACAAACACATTCAGCCCAAATGGCTGACCGAAGCCAAGTCCGGCCCTGTCTTAGCCTATGGCGCGGATTTGATGAAAAGCCTCGCCCCGCTGATTGACGAAAAAGCCGCGTCCGAGGCCATCGAAAAAACGCGCGCCGAAGCGCGCCAAAAAATCGACGATGCCGAACGGCTGGATCGCATTTCGACGCCCGTGCCCGTGGGCCGCGTTCATGAAACCCCGGGTCCCAACTATGGCAACGATTCACGCGATAAACTAAACGACCTGATCGAACGGAAATAACGATGACTTCGCCTCTGTCCCAAGAAAGCGCCCCCATGAACGACCTTTTGACGACCGATCCCTTTGACGACGACAAATTACGCGAAGAGTGCGGCGTTTTCGGCATTACGGACGCGCCTTCGGCAGCGGCTTTAACAGCCTTGGGCCTTCACGCGCTTCAGCATCGCGGCCAGGAAGCGGCGGGCATCGTCTCGTTCGATGGCGAGCATTTCCAAACCTGCCACGCGCTGGGTCATGTCGGCGAGACCTTCAATTCAGAAGGCATCTTGAACAAACTGATGGGCGATCTGGCCGTCGGCCATGTGCGCTATGCCACAACAGGCGAGACCGCGCTGCGCAATGTTCAACCTCTTTTCGCCGACTTTGATTTTGGCGGCTTTGCCATCGCTCACAACGGCAATTTGACAAACGCCTATCTGCTGCGCCACGAACTGGTCAAAAAGGGCTGCCTGTTCCGCTCGACCACCGATACCGAGGTTGTGATCCATTTGATGGCGCTTGAGCGTCAAAAGACCGTCATCGACCGCTTCGTCGCCGCGCTGAAACAGATCCAAGGCGCATACGCTTTTGTCGCAACGGCGCAAGGCATGCTGATGGGCGTGCGCGATCCGCATGGCGTGCGGCCCCTCGTCTTGGGCAAATTAAAAGACTCTTACGTCATGGCCAGCGAAACGGTTGCGCTAGACATCATCGGTGCGACGTTTGTCCGCGACATTGAACCCGGCGAATTGGTTGTTATCAAAAATGGCGCGCTTCAATCGCTGCATCCGTTCGACAAAACCTATAACCGCTTCTGTATCTTCGAATACATCTATTTTGCCCGCCCCGATTCTTCGGTCGAAGGCCGCTCGGTTTACGAAGCGCGCAAATTGATCGGCATGGAGCTGGCCAAAGAATCTCATGTCGACGCCGACATCGTCGTGCCGGTTCCCGATTCAGGCGTTCCGTCGGCCATTGGCTATGCCGAGCAAAGCAAGATCCCGTTCGATCTCGGCATTATCCGCAACCACTATGTGGGACGCACCTTTATTCAGCCGACCGACAAGATCCGCCATTTGGGCGTGCGCTTAAAGCACAATGCAAACCGCCGTTTCATCGAAGGCAAGCGCGTTGTTTTAATCGACGATTCCATCGTTCGCGGCACCACATCGATCAAGATTGTCGAGATGCTCCGCGCGGCGGGCGCCAAAGAGGTGCATATGCGCATTTCGTCGCCGCCGACAAAGTGCAGTTGCTTTTACGGTATCGACACGCCCGAGCCCGAAAAACTTTTGGCCCACAACTACACGGTCGAAAAGATGGCGCAGATGATCGGCGTCGATTCATTGGCCTTCATTTCATATGATGGCCTTTATCGCGCGCTTGGCGAGCCAGGACGCAACAATGAAGCGCCTCAGTTCTGCGACGCTTGCTTTACGGGCGATTACCCCATTCCGCTGACGGATTTGGAAACCAAATCCAATCAGTGCGAGCTCTCCTACCTTTCCAAAGCCATCAACGAATAGGCGGGCTGGGCCCGCAGCCATCTGTTTGGGCTCATTGGCTTCCGGGGTGGCCCCGGGGCCTTCTGTTTGGGCTCATTGGCTTCATAGAGATATGCGCCGGGCTGGGCCCGGAGCCTTTTTGTTTGGGCTCATTGGCTTCATAGAGGTATGCGGATTTGTTCTGCACCGCTTGAGGGAATTAGAGAGGCCTGCCCCCTTCATTCGTCATCCCCGCGAAGGCGGGGATCCAGAGGACCTCGCGGTTTGCACGGACGGATGAAAGAGGAAGCGTTTTCTCTAGCGGCTAAGCCCCCTGGATCCCCGCCTTCGCGGGGATGACACAAAAGAAAAAGATGGGTGCAGAACGTATCCGCATACCTCTATGAAGCCAATGAGCCCAAACAGAAGGCCGCGGGGCCACCCCGCTTCAAACAGACGACCGTGGCGTCACACCCGCCGGAAGAGGAGATAGGTGGGGTAGCGGCCTGCGGCGAGGCCTTTCTTTTCATAGCGCGTGCGCACCCAATCTTCAGGCGGCTCACGACTGTCATGAATGCAGGTAAAGGCCGGATGCGCCGTCGTCTTGCTGCGCATCCATGCGGCGAGATCTTCAACATCTGTCGCCAAACGCAACTGGCCGCCGGGGCGTAAAACGCGCGCTAAGCGATCAAGATTTTCGGGGCCAATAAAACGGCGATCCGCATGGCGCGTCTTGGGCCACGGATCGGGATATTGCACAAAAGCGCGCGCAAGACAGGCATCGGGCAACGCATCTAAAATGGTCCGTGCATCATTGGCGTGAAGGCGAATGTTTTGAACCCCTTCCCGCTCAATCGCGCTGAGAAGCGAGGCAACGCCATTCAAAAAAGGCTCGCAGCCGATAAGACCGAAATCAGGGTGGCGCTGCGCTTGTTCGAGTAAATGCTCGCCACCGCCAAAACCGACTTCGAACCAAATCTCGGGCGGCAAGGTGCCGCCGAATAACGCCGTTAAATCGATTTTCTTTCCGGCTTCGGGAACCGGCACGGCAAGACGCGGCAAAAGCCCGTCCATCAACGAGGTTTTATGCGCGTTCAGGGGCCGTCCTTTGCGGCGTCCAAAAAGGCGCGTTGCCACTGAGCGTAAAGGGCGTTTTGTTTCTTGCTGGTCCATAGCTGGCTCGGTTTTTTCGTCAAAATCGCTGTTTCATACGACAAAGGGGGTGCTTTCGCCAAGAAGCAAGTATCTTAACCTTGTTTGAAAGCTTTTTTCATTGTTATGCTTTTCAGGTGTCTTTTAAAAGGAGAGATAAATGCGTTCGGCCTTAGATTATAAATCATTCAAGACCCCGATTGAGTTCAACAACTCGCCGCCCCCCTTTAATACGACATCCTTTCGTCGCGATCTGCGCCGCCTTTTTATGGGCGTAAGCGGGCAAGGTCGCTATCTGACAACAACAACCGAGGATCTGTTTTACAAAAGCTTGCTCAACATTGCCGAACGTTTGGCACGCTGGGACAACTATCTGAAGCACCCGCCGAAAAGCCAGCCTTTTCCCCTTCGGTCTGTCGAAAACATGATGGGATTCACGCTGGCCGTCCTTGACACCTGCGCCACCAATGCTCAAAATTCGACGGTCTCCTTTGCGTTCCATTATATGTCGCACCGTATCGCAAAGTTACAGGGACGCGAGGTCGCCCCTCCATTCGACATGACGTTTGAGGCAACGCCTTTAGAAACGATCATCAACCAAAGCCCGTCCAAAGACCGTTTGATTGAACGGATCCATGCCTGCCAGCCAGAATTGGAGGCTTATTATGAAAGCGTCAAAGCGGCGGCGCATCCGCATAAGCTTTACCGCAACGATGTACGCGACCTGCCCTTTCATCTTGTCTATAAATAATGAAAGCCTTTCGAAAGAACGGGGACGCCGACCTTATTAACCTTGGCGCCCCCAGAAGAAAGTAAAACAAAAATGGCATTATTCCATTGAGATTTGTTATATCCCCCCTGAGAAAAGATTTTTTGCTGATATCCATTTTGAAAGAAGAACCATGAAACAGAATGTGACTGACAATCAACTTTACTTGAAATATCTCCCGTCCATTTTGACCAGAAAAAACGGTTTAACCCCGCGCGCCCCCTTTACCTATCACTATATGCCGATCCCTTCGGAAGATGTTTGCAGTGCCCTTCTCGATCTTTTTCAAGGCGCGCAAAGCGAAGAAAACACGATTGGCGTGAGCCCCGATCGTTTTAGACAAAGCGTGACCCTTCTTGCCGAACGCCTGGCGCAGTGGGATACCGCGTTCGAGCGCAGAATTGGCCTTTTTGTCACCAATGGAAAAAGCCTCTCTGCTTCTCAGAAAGAGGATCTCCATCGCAACGCCTCGGATTATCAAACGGATCTTTATTTGCGTTATGGCGCCGTCAAAGAAGAACCGGATTCGACGGATATTGTGCGGATCATGGGCGATGCCGCGCCAAGCCCTTTGCATATGTATGCCTTTGTGGCCGCTGCGCTTCATCTTTATGCGGGCGCGAGCGAAGAGATCGGCCCGTCATACGCCACTGCGCGCGCAGACATTCTGCAAAAGGCGCAGCCGCACGGCAAAAGTCAGCGTCACCTTACACGTGCTTTCACCTGTTCACCGCAGACACGTCGCCTCAAAAAAGAGATCCTTGATCGAAGGATCATGCGTGCCATGCCTTATGTCAAAGAAGTTTGCACAACGTTTATGGACGATCTGAAGCGTCTGGCCCCAACATGCGGGCGCCCCCAAGAAGCAGCGTACGGAACGCCCTCATGCACAGAAAATAAAGTCGCTTAAAGAGCCGCAGTTTTATTCTGTCCCTTAATAAAAAAGCCCCTTTCTTTCGAAAGGGGCTTTTTTTGAGAAAGGCGCCGCAGCTTACAGCTTGAACGCGCTTTTCAGATCGGCGACCAGATCCAGCTTCTCCCATGAGAAGTGGCCATCTTCTTCGGGATCGCGGCCAAAATGGCCGAACGAAGAGGTCTTCTTGTAAATCGGTTTGTTGAGCCCCAAGCGCTCGCGGATCGAACGCGGCGTCAAGCTGACCAACTGACGCAACGTCTCGACCAGCTTGGTGTCATCGACATGATTGGTGCCATGCGTTGTCGCATAAACAGCCAAAGGCTCGGAAACGCCGATGGCATAGGCAAGCTGAAGGGTGCAGCGATCGGCAATGCCCGCCGCCACGACGTTCTTGGCCAAATAGCGCGCCATATAAGCCGCCGAACGATCGACCTTTGTCGGATCTTTACCCGAGAAAGCTCCGCCGCCGTGCGGTGCCGCACCGCCGTACGTATCGACGATAATCTTACGGCCTGTCAGACCTGTATCACCATCGGGCCCGCCGATGACAAAGCGCCCCGTCGGATTGACATAGAAAAACTCTTCGTCGCACATCCAGCCTTCGGGCAGCGCCTTAAGCACATAGGGGCGGACCAATTCACGGACTTCGGCCTGATCGATTTTTTCGTCATGCTGCGTCGAAACGACAATGCGCGCGGCGCGCACCGGCTTTCCATCGACATATTCCAGCGTGACTTGGCTTTTAGCGTCTTGCCCCAGCAGCGGCAAATGCCCTGCATGACGGTCTTCCGAGATAAAGCGCAGAATGTTATGCGCAAAGGAAATCGGCGCCGGCATCAAGCTTGGCGTTTCGTTGCAGGCATAGCCGAACATGATCCCCTGATCGCCAGCGCCTTCGTCTTTATCGGTGTCGTTATTGGCATCGACGCCCAGCGCGATATCGTCGGATTGAGCATGGACGTAAATCTGAACATCGGCCCACTGCCAATGAAAGCCTTTTTGCGCATAGCCGATTTCACGCACGGCCTCGCGCGCGGCTTGTTCCATTTCGTGCGGCGTAATCGAAGCCGGTCCCCGAATCTCGCCAGCGATCACAATGCGGTTGGTCGTCGCCAACGCTTCAACGGCAACGCGCGCATGCGGATCTTCGCGCATAAAAAGATCAACGATCGAATCTGAAATCCGGTCGCAAACTTTGTCGGGGTGCCCTTCGCCAACGGATTCCGAAGTGAAGAGGAAGTTTTTGTTACTTTCCATAGCCGTCTCGCTCTTTTGTCTTGAGTCACAATAAGAAGACATTCTTATCAGCACGATTTACGGCGCGGATCAAGGGGCATGGCAAAAAAGGCAAGGTTTTTGCCTTTTTTGCCCCTTTATCACAGATAAGATCACGTAATGCCGTTCGAGACGAGGTGCTGCGTATATTTTTGATCGCTACCTTGAATATGCTCGACCAGCCATTTGCGCAGAAAGTTCATGACTTCAAGCGACAACACACCTGCCGCGCCCGTTTTGAACCTTTTTTGAATATCCAAAACTTGGGCTGTTAGATCCTCATGCTGTTTTTTGTGGGTTTCGCCTTCGGGATAGTTTGTCTGTTCAAAAAACGCTTCTTCATGCTTGAAATGAGCTGCTGTATAGGCCACAAGACGGTCAAGAATGCCGCCCAATGTTTCTTTGCCTTTTCCGGCCCGCATCCCATCATAAAGCTCGTTCAGCATAGAGACCAATTTCTTATGCTCTTCGTCAATGACGTGGATGCCAACACTTAAAGAATCATTCCATTCAACAAGGGCCATCGTCTTCTCCTCTCTAAACAAGATAGGAGAAATATTAGAAAGAAAATTGTAAAGAAATTGCGTCTAAACCTCACACACAAGTGTGAAATCGCCTTGCAAGCAAAGAGAAACAGCGAAGACTAGACGTCGTCGTCGTCTTCATCCTTGTCGCTCATCGCTTTGATCAATTCATAGATCTTGCGACGCTGACGGGGGTCGGTAATCCGGTAATAGGCTCGGATAAGTTCCAGTGTCTCGCGACGATTAAGCAGGTTACGCGCCCCGCCAACATCTTCCAACACGGCTTGCGGATTTTCGGCAAGCCCCATGTTTTCGCCGACGAGCTGAGACATATCGTCGAAAAAGTACGTAACAGGAACCTTTAATATCTGCCCCATCTGGAACAGACGGCTGGCCCCCATACGGTTGATACCGCGCTCATATTTCTGGATTTGCTGAAAGGTAAGGCCGCTTGCTTTACCCAGCTGGTCTTGGCTCATCCCCAGCAAATTGCGGCGCAAACGCAAACGCGCCCCGACATGGATATCGACGGGATCGGGATTTTCAACACGACGACGAGCTGCAGGCATGAATCAAACTTCTCTTAACTTCATCTTTATGCGTATCTCTGTTAATCCTGTCGGATAACAATGGATGAGGCCTGTCTTACATAAACAAAGCAGCCAACAGTGCAGCTATGCCTTTTCGCCTACCAAGGGAAACAGCCGCGCTCCATTTCATACATTGGTAGGTCTTTTTTGCCATGGTGACAAGGGGAAACGACTCATTTCCTGTCGAAACATTAAATAAGTCCTTACATTTCTATGTCTTAACGGGATCCCCCCTGTTTACGATAATATGTTGTAATAATATATCTAAAAATTCAAAAGATCATAACTTTTAATACAATAGCGTTCTCAATCTGACAAATAACGTTTGCCCCTTTAGCGTCTGCGGCAAGTTTGAATC
Source organism: uncultured Rhodospirillaceae bacterium (assembly GCA_964390005.1). Classification (GTDB taxonomy): domain Bacteria; phylum Pseudomonadota; class Alphaproteobacteria; order UBA9219; family UBA9219; genus CAYMGM01. The sequence goes on from CAYMGM010000001.1 coordinate 666,960, forward strand.
GACGAAACCGGGGCCTTTACCGTCGTAACGCGCCCAAAGCCGCCCAAGAGGATCGACAACCGCGACAACACCTTTATTGGCCGTTCGGACAAGGGGGATCCCCTCTTCAATGGCCCGTAGCCGCGCAATCGAAAAATGCTGGGCGGGGCCTGTTGTGCCTTCATACCAAGCGTCGTTTGTCACATTGACCAGAACATTGGGCTGTGGCCCGTCAGGGGCTGTCACGGCCCCCGAGAAAATGGCTTCATAACAGATCAAAGGGCTAAAAGGCGGAAAGCCTTCGACCTGAAGCGTTTTTGGCCCCGGCCCTGCCGAGAAATCGGCGCCCATCGCGGCAACGCCATGAAAAGGCAAAAACGACCGAAAGGGAATATATTCGCCAAAAGGAACCAAATGGTGCTTGTCGTACAAGCCGACATTCCGCCCCAGATCGTCGATAGCGATCAAGGAATTATAATAAGAAAACTTGCCATTATCTTGAACAACGCGCCGTAAAACACCTGTCATCAAAATGCGACCCGAGCCTACGCCCATCGCATCGCCAATCGAGCGGCGGGCTTCTTGATCTTCATCCAGCAAAAAGGCCGTCGCCGTTTCGGGCCAAAAGACGTGGGTAACAACGGGCCCATCGGCATTCAAGTGATCGAAGCTGAGTTTTTTAAGTTCTTCAAAATGGGCGGTACGTTCTTCGGGCCGCCATTTATCGCTTTGGCTTTGATCGGGCTGGATCAAACGCAAGCGCACCAACGGCACAGGATCGACCGTGGTCGTTGCCAAGCGCCAAGCGCCCCACCCGGCAAGGCCGATATAAACAAGAAGACTGGCTGCCACGACCCTTTGTGCAGACCGCCGCGTCATGGCGATGAAGCAAACAGGCATCAAGGCAAACCATGCGGTCAACAAGGTCAAACCGCCAACGCCGCAAAGGCTGGCCACCTGCGCGACAGGCAGATAATCGGCCCAGACATAGCCCAACACATCCCATGGAAAGCCCGTGAACAAATGGCCGCGCGCGAAATCAGCGGCAAACCAAAGGAAGGCCAAAAGCAAAGGCCCCCAAGCGCGCTGACGTCCCAAGCGCCAAAAAGCAAGGCCCGCCAATCCGTAATAAATCGCGAACAGCCCCGGCAACCCGGCAATCGCCAGCGGCAGGATCGGCCAATAGGTTTTCAGATCGACAAAAAGCGCGCCAGCGATCCAATACAGGCTGAACGTCAAAAGCCCAAACGAGAACCACCATCCAATCGCAAAGGCCCGGCGGCCTGATGGCGCTGTGCGCAGCGCCATAAAAAAGGCGGGAAACGCCCCCCACAAAAGAAAATAAAGATGATAAGGCGGAAAGGCAAAAGCGGCCAAAGCCCCGAACGCAAAGCAAGCAACATAGCGCGCCCAAGCGCGGCTATTGGCGAACCACGCGCCCAAGCGCGTAAAAAGTGACATCAAAGGCATTGGATATCCCAAGAATCAGGCGGCCCCAACTTATAGGCCGACCTTACCGCGCCGAAACAAAGGAAGGTAGGCTAAAACGACGCCTTTTTTTCGACTTCATGCGAAGTGTCCGTCAGCTTGGTCCGCATACGAACGCGCTTGATGCGCGTCTGATCCGTCTCAAGCACATCGAACAAAAGCCCCTGCGGCCCCGGCACCGTCTCGCCAATCAAGGGCACATGCCCCGCCAGATGGAAGACATAGCCGCCGACCGTATCAATTGTTTCGCGTTCGCTTTCCGACAGACGCGGCCCGACGCGGGCTTCAAAATCTTCAATCGGCATGCGCGCGTCGATCAAAAGCGTTCCGTCTGAACGCGCGATGACATCGGGTTGCGCTGGCTCGTCATGCTCGTCGTCGATTTCGCCGACAATCTCTTCGACCAGATCTTCCATGGTCACCAGACCGTCAATACCGCCGAACTCGTCCACGACCATGGCCATGTGCTGGCGTTTTTGCCGCATTTGCAACAGCAGTTTTGACGCCTTCATTGACGGCGCGACAAACAAAAGAGGCCGCAAAAGCTCACGCAAATCGCATGTTTTATGCGCGGCAACGCAGGCCATCACGTCTTTGATGTGGATCATCCCGACCGCATCGTCCAACGTATCGCGATACAAAGGAATGCGGCTGTGCGTGTGTTCCGTCATGATGGCAATCAAATCGTCCAGTGAACTGCCGACCTCCATCGCGACAATATCGGCACGCGGCACCATACAATCGGAAACGTGGCGATCGCGCAGCGTCAAGATATTATTCAGCAGCATGCGCTCGGTGCCTTGAGCTCCGGCTTCGCTCGTCGTTTCTTCGATCAGTTCTTCAACAGCCTCGCGCAACGCTTCGGCTTCTTCCGAGCCGCGCCAGCGGATCCAAGCGGCGTGCCAAGCGCGCCGCCACCAACTTGGAGGTTCGTCTGTATCCTGTTTTAAGGATTCCATCGGGTACGAAGAGCCGTTTGTCATGCCGCACGCTTTTTCATTTTGGCGGCGACGCGCGCCTTGCGCGGTGCAGGCGTTTCTTCGATCTCGGGGGCATAAGGATCGGCAAGCCCAAGAGCGGCCATAATTTTTGTCTCCATCTTTTCCATCTTGGCGGCATCTGCGTCAGTCATGTGATCATAGCCAAACAAATGCAACAAACCATGAATCACAAGATGCGTGACATGATCAAGCAAAATCTTGTTTTGTTCCTTGGATTCCTTCGCAACATATTGATACGCAATAGCAATATCGCCAAGTTGGAAGGGCGCAGGCGCGGCGCTGCGGCGGCGCAGGAAAGCGGGCTCTTCTGCCGGAAAAGACAAGACATTGGTCGGCTTATCCAGCCCGCGGAAATCGTGATTAAGGCGGCGCACAGCGGCATCTGTGGTCAAAAGGACCGTCCATTCCGCTACAAAAGCCTTTTCTTGCAATGTCTTAGGCAAAAAAGCGATCGTCATACCGCAGGCGCGCGCCAATCGCTGCTTCAGCCCACGGATCTCACGCCATTTCACGCTGTCGATCATCAGATCGAAAGCGGCGCCCTCGGGCTTGGCCGTCTTTGTTTCTTTTTTCATAGCTAGCCTTTAAACGATTAGCCGCTTTTTTTCAACTCCCCCCTTCCTTTCAGGCGATTTGAGGCCCTTAAAGGGGGGCTTTGAATGCCGTCTTGTCTTTTGCGCGCAAGGCCCCTAGCATGCGGCCCATGAACTGGCTGACAAACTTTGTACGTCCGAAGATCCGCGCTCTTGTCGGGAGCCAAAAGGAAATTCCGGACAATTTGTGGGAGAAATGCCCCGGCTGCAACGCCATGCTTTTCAAGCGCGAGCTTGATGAGCAGCTTGGTGTTTGCCGTCATTGCGGCTTTCACCTGAAGCTTTCTCCAACCCAGCGGCTGGACATGCTGTTTGACGACAGCGCCTATACGCTTGTGCCGGTGCCAAAGGTGCCGGTCGATCCGCTGAAGTTCCGCGATCAAAAGCGCTATACCGACCGCTTGAAAGACGCGCAAAGCAAAACGAGCGCCCAGGACGCCATCGTGGTCGCCGAAGGCCGCATGGGAAGCCACCCCGTCGTTGCCGCTGTTTTCAATTTCGCCTTTATGGGCGGATCGATGGGAACGGCTGTCGGCGAAGGTTTGGTCACCGCCGCCCAGCGCGCGGTCAAAAATAAAGCGGCTTTGATCGTCGTTCCGGCATCCGGCGGCGCGCGCATGCAAGAAGGCATTTTGTCGCTGATGCAAATGCCGCGCAGCATCATCGCAGCCAAACAAGTCAAAGACGCCCGCCTGCCCTTTATCGTCGTTTTCACCGACCCGACAACGGGCGGGGTGACGGCTTCGTTCGCGATGGTCGGCGATATACATATTGCCGAAAAAGGCGCGCAAATCGGCTTTGCTGGCGCGCGCGTGATCGAAAACACTATTCGCGAGACTTTGCCGCCGGGCTTCCAACGTTCGGAATATCTTTTGGAACACGGCATGGTCGATTGCGTCGTCACGCGCCCTGAGCTGAAAGAAACGCTGGTCCGTATCATCGGCCTGTTGCGCAAAGACGATCTGAAATCGACGACGCCTTTGTCAGGGCCCGTGCCGCATGGCGCGATCTTGAACGAAACCAAACATCGGCGTAAGGCTTGATCATCATCTTCAAAAGGCCGCTTGATCAAACAAGCGGCCTCTTTTTCCCTTTGCTTTTCTTTCCGCTTGAACTGACATGCCGCTGACATCCGAAGCCATTATTGAGCGTTTTCGCACGCGTTATGGCAAAGACATCGATTTGACGCTGCGCACCGCGTATCACGAGCTTTTGGAAAAACTGGGGAACCCTCAACTTCATTTGCCGCCCGTTTTTCATGTGGCAGGCACCAACGGCAAAGGATCGACCTGCGCCTTTTTGCGCGCCATTTTTGAAGCCGCTGGCAAGCGCGTGCATGTGTACACGTCGCCCCACCTGGTTCATATTCATGAACGCATCCGCATCTCTGGCAGCCTGATCACCGAGACCGAACTAGCGTCGATCCTTGCCGAATGCGAGCGTCTGGCCGAGCCCGGCGGCGTCAGCTATTTCGAAGCCTGGACAGCGGCGGCGCTGACAGCCTTTGCCCGGCATGAAGCCGATGTGACGTTGTTAGAAGTTGGCCTTGGCGGCAGGCTGGATGCCACCAACGTCATCGCCCCACCTGTGGCGTCGATTATCACACGCCTGTCCTATGATCACCGCGAATACCTCGGCGACACGCTGGACGCCATCGCGCGCGAAAAAGCCGGGATCATGCAGCGGCACACGCCCTGCTTTACTGCGCCCCAGCCATCGAGCGAAGCGTTGATCGCCTTGCGCGACGAAGCGACGCGCAAAGGCGTGCCACTTTATGTCGGCGACGTCGATTGGAAAGTCACGCCGCATGCGGATGGCACTTTTCTTTTCGAAGACAGCCAGCGTCGCTTGGATCTGCCCGCCCCCATTTTACGCGGCGCGCATCAGTACATGAATGCAGGCCTTGCGATCGCCGCGCTATCCGCTTGGTCGGAGCGAATCCCGCCCGAGGCGATCACCCGCGGTCTGCGCCAAGCCTTTTGGCCCGCGCGGTTGCAGCTTTTGCAGACGGGCCCGCTGCGCCGTCATTTGCCGCTCGATTGGGAGCTTTGGCTTGACGGTGGGCACAACGATTCGGCTGGCGAGGTCTTAGCCAATCAGATTGAAATCTGGCGTCGCGAAGATGGCGAAGCGCCGCGTCCGCTTTACATCGTTTGCGGCATGCTGACGACAAAGGTCGCGCCCGAGTTTTTAGGCCCCTTTGCCAAGCGCATTGAAGCTTTGCGCACGGTCTCGATCCCTGGTGAGCCTTTGTCTCAAACAGCGGAAGGGCTTTTGCAAAACACGGCTTCGCTGGGCCTTGATCACGCGGCGGCTGCCGAATCTGTCGCAGCGGCGTTAAAAGACTTGGCGGCAGATGCGGGAAAAACGCCGCGCGCGCGCGTTTTGATCTGCGGATCGCTTTACCTCGCAGGACAAGTCTTACGCGAAAACGGATCGATCTAATTGGCGCTTTCACGGAAGGCTTGTCAGGGATGGATACAAGTCGCGAAGATGCAAACCACAATCTTTACGGCGATTTGCTTTTGCCCATTGGCAAGGGCTTTGGCGCGGATATCGCCTCGCAGCACGAAGACGAGCTGGATCAAGCCTGCCTTGCCTACGCGCAAGAACTGAAAGAAAAAGGAAGCCCTTTTTCCGCACTCGACATCGGCGGCGCGTCAGGCACGCAGGCCAAACGCTTGGCCGCTTGCGGCGCGCGCGTCTGGTTGATCGATTTGGTGGACCGTCTTTCGGAAGTCGAGAAAAAAGCGCTTGGATCTTCGGCGATCACCTTTATCCCAGCCGATGTCCGCGACGTCTTTGCCAAGCCGTGGGAAGGCCCGCCCTTCTCTATCGTTTATGCGCAGCGCATGCTGCACTATCTGCCTTACGACGACGCGCTTTGTCTATTGAAGACAATCCAAACATATAGCCTGCCGCAGCAAACGCACTTTTTTCTTTCGGCAGCGGGGCTCGATACCGAGTTTGGGCAAAATTACCCCGCCCGCGCGTTACCGGTGTCAAAACGCTTTGCGCCGCTTGACGACAAGATCGGTCAAAAGCATCTGATGACCGCGCCTCTTTGCCTTTACACGTTGGACGAGTTTTGCGGGCTTCTTCAGGCAAGCGGCTTGCACCTTGTCAAAACATGGGCGTCGCCTTTTGGCGATCCCAAAGTTATTGCCCGCCTTCCGTGATTTTTTTCTGCCTTCAAGGCATAAAAAATCGCCGCATGGCTGAAAGCCGATGCGGCGATTTTTACGAGATCAGCTCTTACTGAGCGGATTCGGTGCTGGGTTCTTCAGCGGCCGGTTCGGCAGCAGCCTTCGAAGCTTTCGCTTTCTTGTGATGCTTGGCCTTCTTGGCAGCCTTGTGAGCCTTCTTGGCTTTGTGATGCTTGGCCGTCGAAGCCTTGGCCGGAGCCGCAGCAGCGTCAGCAGCCGGAGCCGTCATCGACGTATCGGCAGCAGGAGCTTCCGTTTCAGGTGCCATCGCTTCTTGAGCGAGGACCGGACCGGCGACGAGAGCGGCCATAACAGCAGCCGCAACCAACAGTTTCAGGGAACGCATTGTGAGACCCTTTCCATGGGAGTTGATACATCGGCCTTTTTGGCCGACATTGGAATGCCACCAAAAAAGCGTGGCAAAAAAAGGGCAGATTCGGGCCGCGGCTCCCCCCATTTTATCTTTCCTTGCTATGGCACAAAAAAGCAACACTCTGGCCTCTGTCCCCGGACGGCGGCGGACGAGGAAAAGATGGGTTTTCTCCCCCCGCGCAGGGTGGTAAAACGACCGCGGCGGGGGGCTTGGCCTCCTTTTCCGTCCGTCCCCAAAGCTAAAGCCTAGAAAGTTTCTGCCGTGTTTATCGATCTTATCGTTCGCCTTGTTGATGCCAGCCGCCGCCATGCTTGGCCGCTTTTAGCCGCCTCGCTGATTGCCACGCTTGCCCTTGGGGCCTATGTCGCCACCCATATCAAGATCAATACCGATGTTAACCAACTGCTTGCGGCCGATCTGGATTGGCGGCAACGCGAAGTCGATATGGATAAGGCCTTTCCCCAAGCCACTGACCGGCTGGTTATCGTGATCGACGGCAAAACCGGCGCAGCGGCTGAAACGGCGGCAACGGCGATGGCGGCCAAACTGGCCGCCATGCCTGAACTGTTTCAAAATGTCACCCGCCCCGATGCCATTCCCTTTTTCCGCAAGAACGGCTTTTTGTTCCTTAATGAGCAAAAACTGACCGATATCCTCGATATGATGGTCAAAGCGCAGCCCTTGCTGGGCACCATCGCGGCGGATCCGTCGCTGCGCGGCCTGTTTGGCGGCATGGGGCTGGTTTTACAGGGCCTGCAGGCTGGCGAAGTCACCTATGACAAGCTCGCCGCCCCCTTTGCCACGCTGGCCGACCTTTTGGACGCCGTCAAGGCCGGTCGGGATGAGCCCTTTGCCTGGCAAAGCCTGGCAGGCAATACGGGCGAAAAGCCAAGCCTGCGCGAGACGCGCAAGTTCATCTTGACCCAGCCCGTTTTGGATTATGGGGATCTTGAACCCGGCGCGAAGGCTCAAAAAGCCGTCCGCGCCGCCGCGCAAGAGCTGAACTTGACGGCAGACAATGGTATCACCGTCCGCATGACGGGATCGGTCGCCCTGAACGATGACGAGTTTGCCAGCGTCGCCGATGGAACGACCTTTGCGACCATTTTATCAGTCGTCCTGGTTCTGGTTATTCTGTTTTTGGCCCTGCGCTCGGCGCGGTTGATTGTGCCTATTCTTTTGACGCTTTTTGTCGGCCTGATTGCTACCACGGCTTTTGCGATGGCCAGTGTCGGCTCGTTAAACCTGATTTCGGTCGCCTTTGCCGTCATGTTTGTCGGCATTGCCGTCGATTTTGGCATTCAGTTTGGCGTGCGTTATCGCGATGTCCATCATCAAGAGCCAGACCGCAACGCAGCCATGCTGATCACCGCGCGCCAGATTGGCGAGCCTTTAGCCCTTGCCGCCGGATCGACTGCCGTCGGCTTTTTTGCCTTTATCCCCACTGCCTATCGCGGCGTGGCCGAGCTTGGCCTGATTGCGGGCGCGGGCATGATCATCGCCTTTCTTTTGAACATCACGCTTTTGCCTGCCTTGCTGGCCGTTTTTGTGCCGCCTGCCGAGCCAGAAGCCATCGGCTTTAAGCGCCTAAAACCGCTGGATCAGTTTATTTTGCAAAAGCGCCGTCCGCTTTTGATCGTCATTGCCGCCGTCGCCTTGATCGCGGGCGGCGTCGCCGCGCAGCTTCGGTTCGATTTTGATCCGCTGAACCTTAAAGATCCAAAATCCGAATCGCTTTCGACGCTTTTCAGCTTGATGGAAGATCCTGACGCCACGCCCTATACCGTCGCGATATTGGCCAAGGATTTAGACGAAGCCAAAACATTGGCCGCCAAGATCGACGCTTTGCCGCAGGTCGATCATACGATCACACTGGCCAGCTTTATCCCCGAAGACCAAGAGAAGAAATTGGCCTTAATTCAAGACGCCAATTTCATCCTTGCGCCGACCTTGAACCCCGCCGCGCCTTTACCGGCCCCGACGACCGAAGAAAGCGCAGCCGCGATGAAAAAAGCGGCGGCGGATCTGCAAGCCCTGGGCCCCGATAAGCCCGAAGCGCAGCGTCTGGCCCGCGCCCTTGCCGCCATCGCGGCAACAAAAGACGCCGCTTTGTTCGCCCGTTTGCATCATGTGCTGATCAGCGGGATCGAAGCCCAGATCGCGCAAGCGCGCGACGCTTTGTCGGCAGAAGCGGTGACGCCCGATCAAATCACCGATGATCTGCGCCGCGATTGGATCGCCGCTGATGGCCGCGCCAAAATTGAAGTTTATCCCAAAGGCAACCCGCGCGATCCCGATGTCTTAGCCGCCTTTACAAAGGCCGTGCAAAGTGTCGCGCCTGCCGCAACGGGCCCGGCGCTTTCGATCCAAGAATCAGGCCGGACAATCAGCCGCGCTTTCATCCAAGCGGGAATCGGCGGCATCTTGGCGATTGCTCTTTTGATCTGGGTCGTTCTGCGCGATGCGGGGCTTGTCGTGCGTTTGCTGGCGCCTCTTTTCCTTGCCGGAGCCTTAACGCTGGCCACCATGGTAGCGATTCGTTTACCGTTGAACTTCGCCAACGTCATCGCCTTGCCGCTTTTGCTGAGCCTTGGCGTTTCCTATGCCATTTATTTTATTACCTATTGGCGGCAAGGCGGCACAGGGCCCCTTGGGTCCAGCATGGCGCGCGCGGTTTTGTTCAGCGCTTGCACCACCTTGGTCGCGTTTGGAAGTTTATCGCTTTCCGCACATCCTGGCACGGCGGGGATGGGCAAATTATTAACCATCGCCCTGTTATATTCGCTGACATGCACCTTTATCGTGCTTCCGGTCTTGCTCGGCTCGCCGCATTCGCGTAAGAAGGATTCGTGAGAGCCAAGCTGCCGGACTTTTATTGTCTGAGCGATGATTGTCTGAACTATATGAGGAACCCCATGATTACGCCACGTCGTCTTGCTGTTGCCCTTTTGCTTGGCACTTCCCTTTTTACGGCAGCCTGTTCGTCCGTTCCCGAAACGCAAACCACGCGCGGCGAGCCTGCTAAAATGGCTTCGGTCGATCCGTGGGAAGGCCCCAACCGCGTCATCTTTGACGTCAACGATTTTCTGGATCGCTTGCTGATCCGCCCGATCACTGAATTGTACGGCATCATGATTCCGCCGCCCATTCGTGAGCGTATCGCCGCCATCGTCAAAAACATGGGCGAGCCTGTTATCATGGCCAACAACCTGTTGCAGGGCGATTTTGGCAAAGCCGGAACAACCCTCAGCCGCTTTGCGGTCAACACGACCTTGGGCGCTGGCGGTATGTTCGAAGTGGCGAACAGCTTTGGCCTGCAAAAGCAGATGGGTGATTTTGGCCAGACCCTGTACACGTGGGGCGTTGGCGATGGCCCGTACGTCGTCTTGCCGTTGTTGGGGCCGTCCACTGTCCGCGATGCCGTTGGTTATGGCGTCGATACGGCCATGTCGCCGTGGCAATACGCCGCCCGCGCTGGCAGCACGATGGTCGAAGATACCTTTAATATCTCAAGCACGGCGGCTTCTGGTTTGACGCGCCGCGAAGAAAATCTGGAAAGCATGGATACGCTTCGCGAAGGCTCGCTGGATTTCTATGCTCAGATGCGCAGCGTTTATCTGCAGTATCGCGCCAAGCAGCTTGGCAAGTCGATGGAAAGCCAAGCACCGAAGTTTGAAGATTACGAAATGGAAGATCGCTCTTCTAAATAAGACGATCCCACATTTTGGGCTTTATCAAAAAGGGAGAAACCGGAAACGGTTTCTCCCTTTTTCGTAGGCTTCTTTTTCAAGGATCTTACTTTTTATCCTCGTAAGGATTTTTGCCTTTGCGCAAAAGCCAGCGGATCGGCGTGCCGTTTAATTTGAACGTCGCGCGCAGGCTATTTGTCAAAAAGCGCAAATAGCTGTCCGGCAAATCCACGGGTTTGTTGACCCAAGCGGCAAAAGTCGGCGGACGGCTTTTGATTTGCGTCATATAACGCAGTTTGACGCGGCGGCCCGACACGATAGGCGGCGGGTTCGAGGATTGCTTATCAGTCAGCCAGCGGTTCAGTGGCGAGGTGCCGATGCGTTTATTCCAGACTTCATAAGCCCGCATGACCTCGCGCATCAAATTGTCCATGCCATCGCCGTTCAAGGCTGACATCGTCACCAAAGGCACACCAGGCAACTGAGCCAGCGAAGCGTCAATCTTGGCGCGGATCATATCAAGAAGCTGTTTCTTCTCTTTGACCGTATCCCATTTATTGATCGCAATGACCAAGGCACGTCCTTCGTCCACCACATGCTCGGCGATCATATAGTCTTGCTTGTCAAAAGGCTGCTGCGCGTCGATCACAACCACGACGACATGCGCCAACCGAATGGCTCGCAAGGTTTCCTTGACGCTCAGCTTTTCCAATCTTTCGTCGATGCGCGTCCGGCGGCGCATCCCTGCCGTATCGACCAGCCGCACCGGGCGGTCGCGATACGTCCACTTAATCGGAATGGCATCGCGCGTTAATCCCGGCTCGGGGCCCGTCAGCAAACGTTCCTCGCCCAGCAAGCGGTTAATCAGCGTCGATTTTCCGGCGTTGGGACGTCCGGCAATGGCCAGATGAAGCGGTTTATCGTCCTCTTCATCTTCGTCGCCTTCGCCTTCTTCAGCTTCGGGATCGGCCTCTTCTTTTTTCTTGGCGCGGCGCGGCTTTTTTTCTTCCTCGGCTTCGGCTTCTTGCGGAACCAAAGCCTTTAAAGCGTCAAATAAATCGACCATCCCGTCGCCATGTGCTGCCGAAATCGGCAAAGGATCGGCAAAGCCAAGCCCGGCGGCCTCGTTAAAGCCTTCCGGCAAGACAGAACTTTCGCATTTATTGACCAGCAGCAAAATCGGCTTGCCCGTTTTGCGGACTTCGCGCGCGATGATCTTATCATCCGGCGACAACCCAGCTTTGCCGTCAACCATCAACAAAATGATGTCGGCGCGCGCCAAGGCCGTTTTGGTCCGATCCGCTGTACGCGCGGCCAGGCTTCCTTTGGGGCGCACATCTTCCAGCCCCGCCGTGTCAAAAAGCGTAAAACGCAGCGAATAAAGATGCCCCTGCCCTTCGCGCCAATCGCGCGTGACGCCGGGCACGTCATCGACAATCGCCATCGACTTTCCAACAAGCCTGTTGAAAAGCGTTGATTTTCCGACATTTGGCCGTCCGGCCAGCGCAATAGTTAACGACATATGGTTCTTCCTTCCCGACGTAAGAGGCACCATATACGCCGCCCCTGCAAGGAAAAACAAGAAATTCGCTAAAAAAGGACCTGTTTTCAAGAAAACATGTTAAAAATAAAAGAATAAAGAAAAGGGGTTTTCCGTTATGAAACAATCACCGCCTGTCCTCAAGGCTTTGACGCTCTCTCTTCTTTTTGTTTTTTCGACGGCGGCTACAGCTTTAGCCAAAGACGCCGCCGAAATCCATATTCGCACGCAACAAGCCCCTTCCCCAGGGACCGCCAGCTATGAGGCCTTTACCCCGCAGGGCCAGCCGCGCGGCTTTGTTGAATTTCGCTGCTATAAAGACACCAAAGGCACGCTGCGGTCCAAAGCCATCACCAACTTCCCCACCAAGAACAGCCAAGGCGCAAGCCGGACGAAAGACGAAGTCGGTCGTTCACTTTTCATGCAAACGCAAGCGGATGAAATGGGTATTTGCACGCCCGACGGGCGTCCGGATCCTTTAGCGGCCAAAGCTTTGTTGCGTAACGCCAACAACGCCACAAAAGTTACTTTCGACTAAAAAAAGCCCCATTTTCATGGGGTTTTTAGGCTGCGGCGAACAACGTTATTAAACCGTCGCGTTAAAACTTGTCACCGCGCTTGGCTTATTATCTACGGCAGCGCTGCCGCTTGCAGCGTCGCCCTTGCTTGCGCCTTGCAGCGCCTGAAGCTGCGCCTTTGCCGCCGGATCGGCAGGGATATGCTTGGTCGTTTCCGTTCCATCCGTATATTTGATCACAACGGTTTTCGAGCCATCCGCATTCGTGGTTGTGGTCTCGCTTTCGACATCGCTTGACGATCCGCTTGAGCTGGACGCCGATCCACCGCCGCCGCCGCTGACACTCCCCGCCGAAGAGGACGACGATGTCGCGCTTGTCGATGACGTGCTGGCCGCCGCCAAAGCGTCTTGTGCCGTCGAGCTGGTGCCTGCATACGCAAAGCTTCCAGCGGCTGTTGTGCTCCCCGTTACAGAAGTCATGAGCCGATCCTTTGTGGAAAATGTCGGGCCAGGAGAAAAAGGCCTTCCTTTTAACCACGCGCGAAAACCGCGCTTCCTGCGCTTCATGTCAACAAAGGATGGAAAGGGTCTTTATTTCAGCGCGTAAAGCGTGCCGTCATCGGCAAGAGCATAAAGGACACCGCCAGCCGCCACAGGCGGGATAAAGAAATGATCTGCCAATTCGAGATCGATCATTTTATCCCCGCGATCCGGCGTAAACGACACCAGATGGCCCATCGAGTTGGTCAACCACAAACGGTCGCCAGCCAGCAACGGCCCGTACCAGAAAAGAGGATCGGAATCCTTATCAGAAGGATCTTTCAGTTTCTGCAAATCGGCAATCCAAGCGATCCGGCCCGTCGCGCGCGTCAAGGCCACAAGCTGCCGGTCATTCGTCACAACGAAAACGGCATTCCCCGCCAGCGCCGGTGTGCACGTCCCGCCCAAATCGGCTTCCCATGCGCGGTCGCCCGACCGCATATCAATCGCCGCCATGCGGTCGCTGTGGCTGATCGCGTAAACGGTGCCATGATCGACAACGGGCAAGCCGCGAATATCGGGAATAGCGGGCAAAGCGCCGACTTGCGCCGTGGAAGCCAACATATCCGACCACGCCGCCCGGCCCGTCTGCGCGCGCAAATTAAAGATTTCGCCCGAGCTATATGTCACGACGACATTGTCGCCATCAATGGCGGGAGACGAAGCCCCCATCAACGTCGCATTTTCGGCAATGCCGTTTTGTTTCCAAAGAAGATCGCCGTTTTTGATCGACAAAGCATCGGTTTCGTTGTCAATGCGCACGACGAACAACCGCCCATCGGCGACCATCGGCGCCGCGCGGATCGGCACGTCAAGCATCTTGCGCCACAGAACATGGCCGTCCTTGCTGTCCAGCGCCAACACTTCGCCAAAGCCGGTCGTCACATAAAGAACGGTATCGGCAAAGGCCAAACCGCCGCCCATCGCCGATCCGTCGCGATCTTTGGGGGTTGTGTCCATATGCCAAAGCCGGTCGCCATCGGCGACGGCAAAGGCCGAGACGCGGCCCCGCGCATCCAACGTAAAGACCTTCCCGCCCGCAATCACAGGCGTCGCGAGCAAACGATAATCGGCATTGGTGCCATGCCCGATATCGGCATGCCAAAGGACCTTGGGGCTGGCCGACAAAGCCGGATTCGGCGCGGCATGCTGAAGATTTCCGCCCGCCTGCGGCCAATCGGAGGCATGCGTCGCGACAGGCAAAGCCACCTTGAAATCTTCCAGCGAACGATCAACCGTCGGTTTGTGTGACGTGTCTAAAACGGCCAGGCGCTTGCCAACCGGTTTGTTGTCGTCGTCGCTGCCGCCACCGAAAAGAGAATGGCATCCCGACAGCGCAACGGCCATCATCGTCAGTAAAAGAAACGTCCGAGATGTCGTCGCTGCAAACTTTGCCATAAGTGCCTCGTCTGTGCCGTTGAAATGCCGTTGCGTCTAGAAAAACAAACGGACCGTTATTTTGTCTGCGCGATCCAGCCAGCCATATCCCGCGCGCGCGCGATCAAAGCTGCTGGCCCCTGCTCGGTTGCCAAACGCTCAAAAATTTGCTGCGCTTCATCTTTGTGCCCGGCTTTCAGCGTCAGATACCCCGTATATTCACGCGCCATCTGCCCCCAAACGGGATCCGTCTGCAACGGCGTCAAACGCGCAATCAAGGCCGCCGGATCGCCAGCGTCCATTTGCGATTGAACGTACAGCAAGTCGCCATAGTGACGGTAAACAGCCTCGGACACGTTTTTATCGTTTGCCAGCGCATCGTACAAAGCCGAAGCCTTGGCCACATCGCCTTCGTCAAAAGCCTGTGCGGCCCCTTGCAAATAACCCAGAACGGCAGGGCCGGGCGTTTTCGCCTCGCGGCCCAGCTTGGCCAGCGCGTCGATACGCTGCTGGGGCGAAAGCGACAGATCATTGGCAGCGGTCATCAAGGTGTCCGTATCGGTTTGCTGGACCTGCGTGACATGCGCACGCCATGCGACGCCCGCCCCGGTCGCCAAAACAATGGCCAAAACCGCGGCAATAATGGTGGGGCCAAACTTTTTCCAAAGCTCTTCATAACGCTGGCGCTGGAGATCGGCTTCAATTTCTTGTAACAGGCTTGAATCAGTCATAGTTTGATCGCATTCCCCCAAAGGGTTGGAGCCTCCGCCCAAGCGAAGACCTGAAAGTTCTATCGGAAAAGTCATAATGAAGACCGAAGCCTATGGCAAGCCTCCCGTCCCGTCAGCCTTTTTATGGAAAGTTTTCAAATGTCTCCCTCGCCTCTTTTAGCCCTTACAGACGCCCTGTTATTTGACGGCACGCGCCTGATACGGGACAAAACCCTTGTTCTAAAAGGCGATAAAATTGAGGCTTTGGCCGACAAAGACGCCGTGCCCGCCGAAGCCCGCCGTCTTTCTTGCCCCGATTCGCTTATCACGCCGGGACTTATTGATATTCAGGTCAACGGCGGCGGGAATTTTTTGCTCAACACGGCCCCCGATTCGATAGCCGAGATCGTTCACGCGCATCAAAGTCGTGGCACGGCCCATATTTGCCCGACCTGCGTTTCGGATACACCTGATATCGTTCACGCCGTTTTGAAAGCTTTTCGCGCAGCAAAAAAGGCAGGCTTACCGGGCCTTTTAGGCCTGCACATCGAAGGCCCGCATCTCAGCCCCGGCATCAGCGGCATTCATGATGAAAACAATCTGCGCCCGATGACGGCAAAAGATCTCGAAACATACCGGCCCCAAGCAGACGAGACGATCCTTCTGACGTTCTCGCCTGACCAAGTCACAACGGATTATATTCGCGCTTTGACGGCCAGCGGTCTTTTCATGAGCATCGGCCACACCAAAGCGCCAGAAGCGGCGATCCGCGCGGCGCTGGCCGCGGGAGCCACAGGCTTTACGCATCTCTACAACCGCATGGGAGCGATGACAGCCCGCGTGCCGGGCCCGGCAGGCGTGGCGTTGGATGATCGTGCGAGCTGGTGCGGTCTGATCGCCGATGCGCGGCACGTCGCGCCTGAAATGGTGCGCTTGGCCTTTCGCGCCAAACCGCAAGACAAAATTATTTTGGTCAGCGACGCTATGCCGCCAGCAGGCGCCGACGTCCCGCGCCCCTATCAACTGGGGCAACGAACCGTTGTCGTCGAAGATCGTGTTTGCCGCGCCGAAGACGGCACGCTGGCCGGGCCCGCCTTAACATTGGCCGAGATTATCCCCATCGCCATTCATGAGATCGGTCTGCCTGCCGAGGCTGTTTTAGCCGCGGCCACAGCGAACCCAGCGGCTTTTCTGCGCCTGACAGAGAAAGGATATGGTCATCTTGCCCCCGGTGCACGCGCAGACCTTAGCTTTTTCGATCATCTCTTTGCGCCCAAGGGATTGTGGATGGCTGGGCAACAAGTCATGGAAAGATAGGTGCCTGCCGCTAACGGCATAAAAAAGGCGGATAGAAAACCATCCGCCTTTTTAAATGGGCTTTCGGTAAAAACTAATGCCCCATCTGTGCATTCAACTGTGCATACCACTGATCGCAAATAGAATTACAATTTGTGATCGAGTTGTTCAACGTATTCATTTTATCTTTCGCGGCTTCGCATTGTCCTAGACTGACCAAAGTGTCAATTTCCGAATTCGCGGCAATAATAGCCATCGCAATACCCGTCACCGTGCTAGGCGCCGCATTGCCATAAGCAACGCAGGCTGGCGAGATTGGAATCTCGGAAGGAACGCTGCAGGAATTGACGGTTTGCTGGTCAGAGGAATCGCCGGGACAATAGCAATCATGTTGATTGCTGAAATCACAACGAATGTTGCAGGTGCTGTCAGGACGAGCCCCGCTTGTCCGCCATGAAGATGCCGACCAGCCCGGATAACTCGCCTCACCATTTCCTGCCGTTGCATTCAAAGCAAAAGTCTCGGTCCAGCTATGCCATTCTTTTTCACAGGTTGAACCTTCGTCGCAGCAATAATCCTCAGATTTATTTTCGCATTCCTCGTGTGAGTTTGGCGAACATATTTGACCACATTCAAAGAAAAAACAGTAATCCTGACACGTCGGCGGATCGTCAACAGTATGACATTCTGTCCAATAGCGCGTACAGGTTTTCCAACACTTATACTGTTTGTATTCTTTATAGCACTCATCCGTAATAGAATCGTTATACGTCCCCGTTGAAGGCCAGGTATAGCCAGTAGGATAGTATGGCAGAGTAACAGAGTGATATCGATCGCCTCGGTCTCCCATATCCGACCTCATCGAGGTTGGCCCGATCGCTTGGTCCAGCGTTGTTGGAAAAGAGCAGGTCAAAAGCGTAAGCCCAGGAGGCGC
The DNA here is from genome assembly GCA_964390005.1 of uncultured Rhodospirillaceae bacterium. Lineage (GTDB taxonomy): Bacteria > Pseudomonadota > Alphaproteobacteria > UBA9219 > UBA9219 > CAYMGM01. Next base: position 684,203 of record CAYMGM010000001.1, read on the forward strand.
GTTCGCAATAACAGCATTCCATTCCGCAGCCGAATTAAAGGGGATAAAATAGTCCAACCAATTGCCTTCGTTGCTTTTCACATAACGACAACGCCCATGTACATAAATAGGGGTCCAAGTTAGACGTAACCGAGCATTTAGACGAACGCCACCTTCGCCTCTTCTACCAATAAACTCTGAACCATTGTGATTAATATCATAGACTTGGAAACAAGCGCCGCCCCCGCCGGTTACCTGCGTGCAAACTCCATTTGTATAATTTGAGCACGTCCCCCCAAGGCTTAAAAGATAGCTGATATATGTGGTTGCAGACGACGAAGCCTGGATAGTCGACGGCTCTAACAAGCAGACAGGAGGGCCCGCTGTTGCCGTCTCTACCCTAAGTAAAAACGCCAACACCAGCGCAGCACAAAAAAGAAAAGGCGTTTTCATCGTCGTCTCCTGTCGGTCAAACAACCCCAAGGATAAGTATCGCGCGACAAAGCTAAAGACCGGTTAATTCTTTTTCAAGAAAGAGAACCTAGCAGATTGAGATATCTACAATTTATTCTAAATCCGGCTCAAAGTTATGGCGGTTTCGGCTTACAGAGCGGCGCGCATCTCTTCCAGTTCAAGCCAACGCGTCTCGGCTTGTTCCAAGGCCTGCCGGGCTTTTTGCAAACGGGTGGAATAGCGATCAAAAGCGGCCGCATCCGTTACATAAAGGTCATGATCGGCCAATTTGTCCTCTAAATCGACGATTTCACTCCCCAAAGCGTCAATACGCGCGGGCAAGCCGTCCAATTCGTACTGAATCTTATAGGAAAGGCGCTTTTCGGGCGTCTTTTCCACTTTGTCGCTTGCCGCGCTGGGCTTGTCATTGGCCTCAGCGCGTTTATCTGCTGCCGGTTCCGCGCTGGCGCGGCGCTGCGCCAGATAATCCTGATACCCGCCAATAACGGCCCGCACCTGCCCATCGCCTTCAAACGCCAGAATCTTTGAAACGGTTTGATCCAAAAAATCGCGATCATGGCTGACAACCAAAAGCGTCCCCTTATAGGCCATCAGCATGTCTTCCAAACGATCGAGCGTATCCATATCCAGATCGTTTGTCGGCTCGTCCAAGATCAGCAACGCCCCCGGATTGGCAAGAATACGCGCCAGCAACAACCTGTTCTTTTGCCCGCCCGATAAGGTGCTTACAGGGTGCTGCGCCAAGCGCGGATCAAACAAAAAATCTTTCAAATAGCCGTAAACATGGCGCGGTTTGCCCATGACATCGATATAATCGCTGCCGCTTGGGCTTAAAACCTGATGCAAGGTATGTGTGGGCTTTAGGTCTTTGCGAGTCTGATCGAAATATGAAAAAGGAAGGTCTTTGGCACGTTTGACGCTTCCTGTGTCGGGGGCAAGCTCGCCAAGCAGCAGTTTCAGAAAAGTCGTCTTGCCCGCGCCGTTTTTCCCGATGATCCCGATCCGGTCACCGCGCTGAATACGCAAATGAAACTTGTCCAAAATGGTTTTATCGCCCGTAACGCCCGAAAAAACTTTCCCGACATTGTAAAAATTGGCGACAAGACGCGATGAGGCTTCAATCTCCTCGCCCGGCGTCAATTGGATTTTCGCCAGCATCCGCTCAAGTGCGCGTTTGTCGGACTTCAGACGATCCCGCTCGGCCTTCATCAGATCAAGGCGGCGGACATTGCGCTTACGCCGCGCTTTTACGCCGCGGCTGGCCCAATCGACCTCCATATCGAGGATCTTTTGACGATTGTGAAGTTCGCGTTCTTCTTGCTCCAGCAACAGTTGCGCCCATTCGTCAAACGCCGCATAGCCGCGCGGACAGATGCGCAGACGCCCCCGATCCAGCCAAAAAATCCTGTCCGTAAAGTTTTCAAGAAAACGCCGATCATGGCTGACGCAGATCACGGCCCCACGCCACGAACGCAAGAAACCTTCAAGCCATTCGATGACATCCAAATCCATATGGTTTGTCGGCTCATCCAACAGCAAGATATCGGGATCTTCGACAAGCGCACGCGCCAAAGCCGTGCGCCGCAGCTGTCCGCCCGACAAGGAATCCAAATGATCGTCGGGATGCAGATGCATCGGCTCTAAAACTTTTTCGATTTTATAATCGTGGCTGCCGTCCTTATTTTTCAGCGCTTCGAAGATAAAATCGCGTACCGTTTGCCCCGGGCGCGGCGTTATTTCTTGCTGGAGATAGCCGATATGCGTTCCTTGCAAAAGCCATCGCTCGCCTGCATCCAGATCGCATTTGCCCGTGATGATGTTCATCAGGGTCGTTTTGCCTGCGCCGTTTTTGCCGACAAGACAAATCTTTTCGCCCGCGCGAATGGGAAACGACAGCCCTTCGAACAAGGGCTTGTCGCCAAAACGCACGCTCGCGTCCTTGACATCTAATAACAGCGTTCCAGCCATAATCCGCTTTTCTCTTATTCCTTGACAATCCAACCGCCCCCTAAAAGGCGCGCGCCATCATATAGAACACCGGCCTGCCCCGGCGCTAGGCCATAAATCGGCGTCTCCAGCACAAGACGCGCTCCCTTCGCCTCCCCGGATGTCTCAAGCCCATATAATGTTGCAGGCATAGGTTTGTGCCGCGCGCGGAGCTGCGCTTCGACACGCATCCCCTCTGTTGGAAGATCCGATGGCAAAAGCCAGTTGACGTCCCGCAACAAAACCTCGCGCTGCGCCAGATGCGCGCGCGGGCCGACAACGACCTCGTTTTTGACCGGATCGAGGCTGATGACAAACAAAGGCGCGTTGTTTTGCCCAACGCGTGCCCCCAGCGCAAGCCCGCGTCGTTGCCCCACGGTAAAATGAATAAGCCCTTCATGTTGGCCAAGCCGGTGCCCCTCTTCGTCGACGATAAAGCCAGGACGGGCCGCATCGGGCGCTTGCGCCAAAACTTCACGCCCATAATCGCCATCGGGAACAAAGCAAATGTCTTGACTGTCCTTTTTCTGCGCGACGGGAAGCCCCAGCGCCAAAGCCTTGGCGCGAACGTCGTCTTTCGACCATTGCCCCAACGGAAAATCGATAAAAGGAAGAGAATCGCGCGGCAAACCAAAAAGAAAATAACTTTGGTCCCGTTCGGCGGCCTCACCGCGATAAAGAGCGCCCTGCCCGGCCTCGCCCGGCTCCCAAACGACGTAGTGGCCCGTGACCATGCCATCGGCGCCTAAAGCCGTACGCGCATACGCAAGCAGATCGCCAAACTTGATATGGCGATTGCATAATGCGCAGGGGTTCGGCGTCAGACCTTTCCGATAGGAATCGGTAAAGGCAGCGCGCACATGGCAACGGAACGCTTCGCGCGCATCCATAACATGATATTCAAGACCCAAAAAAGACGCGACACGCGCGGCATCATCAACTGCCGACGACGCGGGATCGTCAAAAAGGCGCAGCGTCACGGCAACGACGTCGCATCCCTTTTCCTGCATCAAAGCCGCAGTGACGGCGCTATCGACACCGCCGGACAAAGCGACAGCCACGCGCCCAAAACGGCGGCTGGATGGCGCGCTTGAAGGTAATGTCATCTTCTTGTTTCTCCGTTTCGCGCGCGCTTAGCTTAGCATGCTGCGCAGCATCCATATGGCCTTTTCATGGAAAACCATACGACGCGTTAAAAGATCTTGCGTCGGGAAATCGCTTCCTTTGTTTAATTGCACCAAAATGTCACGGATCCGTTCGTTGAGTATTTGATGCGCGTTCAATAAATCCTCGACCATCGTCTGTGCGCACATCAGTTTTGTGCCAGCTTCTTTGATCGTGGCATTTTGTAAAAAGGAGTCCATGCTCCCATCCGGCATCAGCCCCAGCGCCCGAATTCGCTCGGCGATTTCATCGGCGGCTTCGATTAAAGCCATATAATGTTCTTTAAAAAGAATATGCAAATTATAAAAGCCGCACCCCACGATATTCCAGTGAAACCCATGCGTTTTGACCATAAGGACATAGGTATCGCTTAAAACACCGACCAGAAGTTGGGCCGTTTTTTTGGCGTCAATCGCCTCTTCTTTAGCCATCTTCAACCTCACGCGGCACGATAGATTTTAGAATCAGTCTAACATAAGAGAAGTTGTATCTCAATCCAGACAAGCAACCGCCTGCTGGATGCGTTGGCAGGCTTCCATCAAAGCTTCAAGCCCCGTCGCATAAGAAACGCGAAAATAAGGACTAAACCCAAACCCGGCCCCGGCGACGGCGGCGACCCCCTGTGTTTCAAGGAAGTACAAAACAACCTCTTGATCCGTTTGAAGAACCAAACCTTTTGGCGTTTTGCGCCCAATAAGACCAGCGCAGCAAGGATAGACGTAAAAGGCCCCTTCCGGGCAAGCGCAGGAAAGTCCGGGGATCGCATTCAGCGCCGCGACGACCTTGTTACGCCTTTCCTGAAAAGCCGTGCGTTGACGCGCCATAAAATCCTGTGGCCCCGTCAAGGCCGCCACAGCCGCCGCCTGACTGATTGAGCTGGGGTTGCTGGTTGAATGCCCCTGAATCTCAGCCATCTTTTTAATAAGCGGCGCAGGCCCCCCCGCATAGCCAATGCGCCAGCCCGTCATGTTATAGGCTTTCGAGACCCCATTGATGGTCAATGTCCGATCCAAAAGATCCGGCGCAACCTGTGCGATCGTACGAAACTGAAAATCATCATAGACGAGATGTTCGTACATATCGTCGGTCATCACCCATACATGGGGATGACGTTTCAGCACTTCGGCAAAGGCTTTAAGCTCATCTGCTGTATAAGCGGCCCCTGATGGATTGCTGGGCGAATTCAAAATAAGCCACTTTGTCCGCGGCGTAATAGCCTTTTCCAACTCCTGCGGCTGCAGGCGGAACCCTTTGGCCGGATCGGTCGGAACGATAACCGGCGTTCCCTCGGCCAAAGCCACCATGTCAGGATAAGAAACCCAATAGGGCGCCGGAATAATAACTTCGTCGCCGGGGCCCACGCTAGCAAGAATGGCGTTAAAGAGAACCTGCTTGCCGCCCGCCCCGACCGAAATTTGTGTTGGCCCATAAGAAAGACTGTTTTCACGGGCAAATTTTTGACAAATAGCTTCTTTTAGTTTGGGGGATCCATCGACGGCTGTGTATTTTGTCTCACCGCGCCGTATAGCCTCGATGGCCGCTTCTTTAATAAAGTCCGGTGTATCGAAATCGGGTTCTCCGGCTGCCAATCCAATCACATTTCGCCCTTCGGCCTTTAATTCAGCAGCACGGCGTGTCATTGCAAGCGTCGCCGATGGCGAGACATTGTTAAGACGTGGCGCAAAGAAGGGAGGATGTTCCATTGGGAGCCTCATGAACAGGTATTCTAGAACGCAGTCAAAAAACAGAGTCTGGGAGATTAATAAAAATGGAAACAACGCGCAAGATGGACAAAAAAGGAATTAACCATATTACATTTCATCAAAAGATCGCGTATAAGGGGAAGGTGAATCGCATCTTCTCTATGCTCCCCTCCCGGACCTTAGATCAGGTTTTTCAGCCATGACAGCCTTCCTTGCTAAAATAAAGATCGCGACGCGTCTTTATCTTCTCCTTTTTATAACGGCGCTGGGCATTGCCGGCATCGTCGGTTTTTCAGCCGCAACGATTAGAGCCTCGCTAACAGAGGACCGCAACGAACAAACGCGGCGCCTGGTTGAAGTCGCCAACGGAACGGTCAGCTATTACCTTGGCTTGGAAAAGGCTGGAACCTTGTCTCAGACGCAAGCTCAGGAAGAAGCCCTGCACGCTTTGGCGACGTTGAGATACGATGGTAAAGAATATTTTTGGGTCAATGATACAAAGGGCGTCATGTTGATGCACCCCATCATTCCCAGCATGAATGGCTCGAATGTTCTTGGAACGAAAGACGCCGACGGAAAAGCTATTTTCGCCGATATGATCAAGATTGTCGAAGAAAAGGGCGCGGGGCGGTACCTTTATCAATGGCCCCCCGACCAAACGGCTCAACCTAAGATTTCCTATGTTAAGGGCATTCCTGAATGGGGATGGGTGCTGGGCAGCGGCGTCTTTGTCCAAGATATAGATGCAGAAGTTGTCAAAGTTGTTCGAAGCCTTGCGCTTACCGCCTTCATTGTCTTGATCATCACACTGATTTTGGCCATGATCATCAGCAAAAGCATCTCGGCCCCCGTCCTTTGCTTGACCGAAACGATGAAAAGGCTCGTCAAGGGAGATCTTGAGGCATCGCTCTGCGAAGCCGAATCGCGCGAAGATGAAGTTGGTGACATGGGCCGCGCTGTCGCCGTATTCCGTGACAATGCGCTTGAGGTCCGCCGCCTAAAGGCCGAGCAAGAACAAGCCGCCGCCAGGGCTGCCGAAGAAAAACGCGCAACAATGGAGCGTATCGCCTCAGATTTCGAACACAGCATTGGACAAATTGTCGGCGTCGTGGCCTCAGCCGCAACCGAGCTGCAGGCCAACGCTAAAAATCTTTCCGAAATGGCGGACCAGACCAGTCGCCAAACCTCTGCCGTGGCTGCCGCAACCGAAGAAGCGTCGGCCAGCGTCCAAACGGTGGCTTCCGCGGCCGAAGAGCTGTCGGCATCCATTGGTGAAATCAACCATCAGGTCGATGAATCGAGCCGTGTTGCCCAAAGCGCCGTGCAAGAAGTCAAAAAGACGGATGAGACTGTTTCAACTTTGTCCGAAGCAGCTCAACAAATTGGTGATGTTGTCAAGCTAATCCAAGACATCGCCGAGCAAACCAATCTGCTGGCCCTTAACGCAACGATCGAGGCGGCGCGCGCGGGCGAAGCGGGTAAAGGCTTTGCGGTCGTGGCTTCGGAAGTTAAAAATCTGGCCAACCAAACGGCTAAAGCGACCGAGGAAATCGGCAACAAGATCGTGACGGTGCAAAACGTTTCAAATGAAGCGGTGAATGCAATCCGGTCCATTGGCTCGACGATTGAGAAAATCAACGAGATCTCAGGGGTTATCGCCAACGCGATTCAACAGCAAAACGCAGCCACGCGTGAGATATCCAATAACGTACAGCAAGCTTCGGCGGGAACGTCCGAGGTCTCGTCCAGCATCGTTGGCGTCACGCATGCGGCCTCGGAATCAAGGGGGGCCGCGAATGAAGTCTCTTCTGCTGCGGCAGAATTGTCCCAGCAAGCCGAGCGTATGCGCAGGGAAATACAAACCTTTTTGCAAGAAGTCCGCCAAAGCTAACTCTCTGCCTTCCTTCACCTTACGCCACAGGAAACAATGTCGTTTTTCAGCAAACTTAAAGTCCGAACAAAGCTTATTCTTCTGTTCGTCTTTTTTGGGGTGGTCCCGGCCCTCGTGGTCGTCGGCGCGTTCGTCTCACGCTTGGATTATTTCGAAAAGCCTTATGGCGAAGCGGTTGCAACGGCGGCGCGCGACATCAACATGATGATAGATCGCTCTTTGTTTGCCAGCTATAGCGATGTGCAAACCTTTGCCCTGAACGGCGCGGCATGGAATGAGAAAAACTGGCGTTTGCCAGATGCAACACAGAATCCCCTTGTCGCAGCCATGAACGGCTATGTGCGTCATTACGGCATTTATACGCTTACGCTTTTGATCGATCCAGAAGGCCACCTCCTTGCGGTCAATACAGTAGACAAAGCAGGCAAGTCTATTGATACCAAACCTCTTTACGAAAAAGACTTTAAACAAGCGCCGTGGTTTCAAACGACATTAAATAAAGAATTTCTTGTTGGCCGCAATCAATTGACCGGAACGGTCGTTTCCTCCCCTTACCGAGACGAAACCGTGGCATCTATCTATGGAACAGACGGACTGAGTATCAGTTTTTCTGCCCCAGTTCACGATCATGCGGGGCATTTGATCGGTTTCTGGATTAATATTGCCAGTTTCAATATGGTCGAAGACCTTATCGTCGAAAACTATAAGATTTTAACGAAGCAAGGGTTGCCGGATGTTGAGATCATGTTGCTGGATCAGACGGGTACCGTTTTGATGCAATACGATCCCCAAACAGCCAAAACGATAACCTATGCGCGCGATTTTAAAAACGTCCTTAACGTCAATTCCGTTAAGCTTGGCAACAAAGCCAGCATTGCCGCCGTCGTCGACGGGAAAAACGGTTTTATGCGCGCGGTCAGTATTCGCAAGAAAATTGAACAATTTGTAGGCTACAATCATTCCTCTGGTTTTAGCGACTTCCCCGGTTTGAATTGGTCTCTCTTCGTTCGTATGCCAACGGAATCGGCTTTGCATGCCGTTCGCGATACCACACACTTTATGATGTTGACCCTTTGCATCACCGCTGTTCTGGCGGGGCTATTGGGCCTTCTCTTCGGTAATTTGGCGGCGAAACCTCTTCAACGGACAACGACAGCGATCAAATCCATCGCCGATGGGCAACTGGATATTGATATCGCCTATACGGATAAAGCAGACGAATTCGGCGACGTCGCGCGCGCCGTTCAAGTTTTCCGCGATAACGCCCGCGAAGTCGCCCGCCTTAAAGCCGAACATGAACGCCTAGCCATCGAGGCCGAGCAGAAAAAACGCGTAGCCTTAAACAACATGGCTCAAACTTTTGAAGAACAAGTTGGGCATATTGTCGCTGGACTTTCAAAAGAAGCAGGCAACCTACAAAGCGATGCTAAAAATCTGACAGAGCTGGCTTCCGTTACCAACCGCCAAGCGACAACGGTGGCGGCGGCGACAGAAGAAGCCTCGACAAGCGTTCAAACCGTCGCGGCTGCAACGGAAGAACTTTCAGCTTCCATCGCTGAGATCAATCATCAAATTGCCGAATCCTCACGGGTTGCCGAAACCGCCGTCAACGAAATCAAAAGGACGGATGAGACTGTATCGACGCTCTCTGAAGCCGCCCAGCAAATTGGCGATGTCACCAATCTCATTCAGGATATTGCCGAACAAACAAACCTTTTGGCGCTGAATGCGACCATCGAAGCCGCCAGGGGCTGGCGAAGCGGGTAAAGGCTTTGCGGTCGTCGCTTCCGAAGTGAAGAACCTTGCCAATCAGACGGCTCACGCAACGGAAGAGATTTCGCAGAAGATCGTGACGGTCCAATCTATATCGACCGAGGCCGTCACCGCGATCCGCTCGATTGGCGGTACGATTGAACGCATGAACGAAATTACGGAAATTATCACGCAATCTATTGGCCAGCAAACGGCTGCCGCCAGCGAAATCTCGCACAATATTCAGCAGGCTTCGTTAGGCACCGCCGAAGTGTCGTCAAACATTGTCGATGTGACCCATGCGGCCATGGAATCAAGCACAGCCGCCAACGATGTTTTGAATGCCGCGCAAACGCTGACCAATCAGGCAAAGACATTAAACACTGAAATTCAGTCGTTCCTACAAACGGTGCGAAAGGGTTAGTCCCTTTATCTTTTGTCGCGCTTATTTGCCGAGAAGCTTTTGCTTGATTTGAAAGGCAAGTGTTTGGCTTTGCTTGATCTGTTCGGGTGTCATTTCGGTCGTTGAGATGACCTTAAAGGCTTCAATTGCTTTTTTATTCCCCAGTTCCGCCGCAACGCCCATCCATAGATGGCTTGCTTCAAAATTTTGCTCTGCTCCGATGCCTTTGCCATACATCAGGGCCAATAAATATGTCGCCTCAAATCCACCATCCTGCGCGGCCTGTTTGATTAAATCAAAAGCGCGGCGCAAGGTCTTTTCATCTTTGCCGTTCTCGAACAAATATCGACCGAGAGAATAACGCCCTTCGATGCTCTCTTTGGCAACGGCCTTTTCATAGGCACCAAGAATCTTTTCAGGCGGCTCTTTTTTTTCCTGATAAATGTCGCCCATTCTGACGTCGCACAAACCAGAACCGACCTCGCTTCCTTTATTGTAAAAGGCCAAAGCTTTTGTCAAATCTTTGGCAACGCAAACGCCATTCTGATAAGCCGTACCGAGAATATAATAGGCATGTCCACTTTTTTGAGCCGCTGCCTTTTGCAACCAAGCGATCGCTTCAGAACAATCTTGCGACGATTGATTGGATGCCAAAAGAGTAAGCCCCAATTCAACCTCGGCCGCGAGATTCCCTTGCGTCGCACGAGACCGCAATATCTCAATCTTTTCTGAGGGGACCTCCGCCTGCGCCGCAAAAGCGGCCGCGCTCAAGCTGACAAGACCCCATAAAAGGCATAGAGATAGGAGACTTCGCATCTGGTCCCTCATATACACCAAGAGTAGCCAAGCGATGAATAGCAAGTCGCATACCAACAACCACAGACACAATTGACTTCGCATGTGCGGTTACAATAGCTGCAACTGGGTGTGTAGTTATACCAGCCCGACGGCGACGTACATTCGTTCACCCCAGAACAATACAAATTATCTGTTTCATGACAAAAAACAGCGTTGTAATACCCCCATCCTGTCGATGTCCACCCGCTGGGGCATGATCCTGAAAATTGACAGGCCGTATACCCCAACTGAGACGGTGTTGTTGTGGTCCCTCCAGCCGATGGACATTCTGTAATAAAGTGGCTGCTGCCGCCGCCAAGATAGGCACTTAACGGCGCTGTCGTAACCGTCCACTGCATCGTGTCCGACCCGGTTGTCAACGTCGCCGTATAGGTTGTCGAATCTGACGACGAGCTGGTCATACGCAATTGAATGGATTGCCCCTGAGCAATAGTCGTTGTTGTCGTCCATGTCCCGCCAGCAACGCTTAATTGAGGCGATCCATTACCAGACACGGTTACCGTCTGAGAGGCTGTAGCATTAAATTGCAAAGTGTTCGAATAGGTCAGCGTTGAACGCTTAATGCCTGTTTGGCTTTGGATTCCATAATAGTTGCCACCGCCACCGCCCAATGTTGTCCATGTGCTTCCGTTACAAACCTGGAAAGCCGATCCGGTCCATTGAAGCATTCCCCCGCGCGTTGAACTGCAAGCATCCGAGGCAAGCCCCACAATAACGGCGGCGCGCTTCCAAACGCCGGAAACACATTGAAAGACCGTATCCCAATCGGCACGGCTCGTCCCTGTCGAGCAGGCATCGCCAACCGTTGTAGCTGAAGCTCCAAACGGAAAAGTACAGACAAAGGCCCATAAAACAAGGGACAATATCTTACGATGGGTTCTCTTCATACAAGGATCCATTCCTCTGAGATTCGATCTTTGGTTGCAAACGGTACAAATGAGCTAGAGGCAACCGTTTTTATTCTGTTTTCTCGTTTGCCCCTTTTGACCCTTCTGTTTCCAATTCTGTTGTCTGAGAATGGCTCATCATTGTCTTCGCCAGGACTGACCAAACTTCTCCGGCTTGCTTGTGTCCACGTTTGGCTGCAGTAGCCAGCCACCGCAAAGCTTCTGGCCAATCTTGTTTGCCCCCACGCCCCTGCCACAGAAGCTGAGATAAAACATACTGCGCCTCAGGAACACCAGCTTTGGCCGCTCCCTCTATCAAGCCAAAGGCTTTTTCGTCGTCATGGCCTGTTTGCAGGAGAAGAAGGCCCGCTTGCGCTGCAGAGTCAGGATCGCCGCGCTGCGCGCCACGCAGAAAAAGTTGAAGGGCTTTCGGGATATCGGTCGGAACGCCATCGCCTTCCAAGTATCGTTTTCCCAGAAAATAAATCGAAACACCCGATCCCCAGATCGCGGCCTTTTGTTGCCACATCACGGCCTTGTGAACGTCCTGCTGCCCACACAGGGCCTTGTCGTAAATTGAAGATAGAATTGTCGCAGCTTGGGCGTTTTTCTGTGCCGCCAGTTCTTCTAACATCTGGATAGATTGCGGACAATTTTTGGACTCGCCTTCGCCATTAAGCAAGGCAAGGGCTTGCTTGATTTGCGCCTCTTGCCCCCATGCCAAAGGCACAAAAGAAAAAAGAGAGAACACAAGGAAAAGGCCTGCGATCCGCTGCATCACTTGCACCACGCCGCTGAGGAGTAGGAATAACACACGGGATAAGAACAACCACAGCTGCAATTTTCTTCGCACGTGCGGTTACAATAGGTGCAATACGGCATATAGTTATACCAACCGGTGGGAGAATAACAGTAGTTGTTGCAACCGTGCCAATCCTGATTGCAATAGCTGGAATTGAAATAAGCCCACCCCGTTGATGTCCACCCGCTGATACAACCGGATGAAAATTGACAGGCCTGATAGCCAATCTGACTGGGCGTCACAAGAGAGCCACCCGAAGAAGCGCATTCCGTAATAAAGTGACTACTGCCGCCCCCAAGGTAGGCGCTGAGCGGCGCCGTTGTGACGGTCCACTGCATACTGTCCGAGCCTGTCGTCAGCGTTGCCGTATATGTTGTTGAATCCGATGAAGAGCTTGTCATACGTAATTGTATGGACTGGCCTTTTGAGATCGTAGCCGACGACGTCCATGTTCCCCCGGCGACACTTAATTGGGGAGATCCCTCACCGGATACGGTCACGGTTTGAGACGCCGCGGCATTAAATTGCAGCGTATTCGAACTGGTCAATGTCGAACGCTTGATGCCTGTGAGGCTTTGGATTCCATAATAGTTGCCACCGCCGCCGCCTAATGTCGTCCATGTGCTTCCGTTGCAAACCTGAAAGGCCGATCCGGTCCATTGAAGCATGCCGCCGCGCGTGGAGCCGCACGAATCAGAAGCAAGCCCCACAACAACAGCGGCGCGTTTCCAGACCCCGGACACGCACTGAAAGATCGAATCCCAATCGGCACGACTAGCACCTGTCGAACAAGCATCGCCAACCGACGTCGCCATCGCACCCGTCGAAAACATGCAGACAACGGCCAACAGAATGAAGGACGCAAGGCTGCGATGGAACCACTTCATACAAACGCCTCATTATCCTTGAGAATTTTGAAATCTAACCCCTAGAAGGAAACCCAACTTGTCCCATTGCACCCCTGAACAGCGCTTCCATTCCATTGGATAGCCCCTGCATGTGCCGAATCGCACGTGCCAGCCCCCAAAAGAATAGGGGCACGCTGCCAGCCCCCCCCAACGCACTGAAAAATCGAATCCCAATCAGCACGGCTGCTACCTGTGGGGCACGAAGCTCCAATGCCCGTAACCTCGGCAGCCCAAACAGCAAAGGGAAGCCCAAGAAGAAAGAGACAAAGCGTCAGAAGAAGAGGTTTTTTCATTCCTTAGAGCCCCCCCTTATAGTTTGATTATCTATTTCGCGAAGGTTAATATTCTACCTTTTTTTATTTGCTATATCATTAACAAGCTGCATACAGATATTGCCTTTATTGTTCGCCGTTTATTTGAACATGAAACATTTTTCCCTCTCTTTGATAAGGTTAAACACGCTCTTTGCCAAAGATCTCAACGAAGCCCCCCTCCTCATAACGACGAAATTAGATGAATCGCGAATGAACCATTGACAAGCCGACTTAAATCCGGCAAAACGCAACCTCCACGGCGGAAGCGCTTTGCCGAAGCGCTGGGCCGTTTTCGTTAACTTTAAAAATGGCTGGTAGAAAATGTTCGCAGTCGTCAAGACCGGCGGCAAACAGTATAAAGTTGCCCAAGGTGATGTTATTCAAGTTGAAAAAATCGATGCCGAACAAGGCAAATCGGTTGATTTAAACGATGTTCTGATGCTTTGCGATAAGGGCAAAGTGACGACGGGTGCCCCCTTTGTGGCTGGTGCCAAAGTCACGGCTGAAATCGTTTCGCAAGATCGTACGGGCAAGCTGATCGTCTTTAAGAAAAAGCGCCGCCAGAACTATCGTCGCAAAAATCATCATCGTCAGAGCTTTACCGTTCTGAAAATCACGGCGATCAAAGCCTGATCGCACGTTTGTAGGGGAGGAATCCTATGGCACATAAGAAAGCAGGCGGCTCATCCCGCAACGGTCGTGATACAGCCGGTCGTCGCTTGGGCGTGAAGTTGTTCGGCGGTCAGGTTGCTGGCCCCGGCGCCATCATCATCCGTCAGCGCGGCACAAAATATTATCCCGGCACGAACGTCGGCATGGGAACCGATCACACGTTGTTCGCCAAAATTGGCGGTCGTGTGGCTTTCCGCGAAAACAAAGGCCGGATGTACGTTTCGGTCGAAACCGCGGAATAAGCCCTTCTTTTTAGGGCAGATTTCAAAAACGCCGTGCGAGACGAAAGTTTCGCGCGCGTTTTTTTGTGTATAAAGAAAGCGAACCCTCGTCATGAAATTTTTGGACCAAGCCAAGATCATTCTCGCCAGCGGCCATGGCGGCGCGGGGTGCGTTAGCTTTCGGCGTGAGAAATATATTGAATTCGGCGGCCCCGACGGCGGCGATGGCGGCAAAGGCGGCGACATCATTTTCGAAACAGCGGAAAATCTGAATACGCTCATCGATTATCGCTACCAACAGCACCACATTGCCAAAAATGGCCGTCCCGGATCGGGGCGCGACATGACGGGGGCTGCGGGCCCCGATATGGTTTTACGCGTTCCAGTCGGCACGCAGATTCTCGCCGAAGACAAGGAAACGGTTCTGGCCGATCTGGCTGAAATCGGGCAACGCCTTGTTTTTCTGAAAGGCGGCGACGGCGGCTTTGGCAATGCCCACTATAAGACAGCGACGAATCAAGCGCCGCGTCAATCCACCCCCGGCTGGCCCGGACAAGAACGCGAAGTTTGGTTGCGTCTGAAGCTTATCGCCGATGCGGGATTAATCGGGCTGCCCAACGCCGGAAAATCGACCTTTTTATCGGCTTGCACCGCCGCCAAACCCAAGATTGCCGATTATCCCTTTACGACGCTGGCCCCCAATCTTGGGGTCGTGCGCCTGGGGGCACGGCAAAGCAAGCATGATTCTGCGGCAACTTTTGTGTTAGCCGATATTCCCGGATTGATCGAGGGCGCGCATGAAGGTCAAGGCCTTGGCGACCGCTTTCTGGGGCATGTCGAGCGCACAAAAGTCCTGCTTCACCTTGTCGACGGAACAGAAGAAGATATTGTCAAAAACTACAAAACGATCCGCGCCGAACTAAAAGCTTATGGGAACAATCTAAGCCGCAAGCCGGAAATCGTCGTCCTCAACAAATGCGATGCATTGACGGACGAAGAAATCGCACGAAAGAAAGCGGCCCTGAAGCGGGCCTGCCGCAAGGACGTTCATACCATTTCAACGGTTACGCATGCGGGCGTTGAAGAGATCTTGTGGCTCGTCGTTAATAAAATCCAAGACAAGCCAGAAGACGAATAAGCCCCTTGTTTTAATGAGCGCGCGGCACGTAATACCATGTCACCGTCGTGGGCAATTGCGTCAGCTCAAAAACAAAACGCTTTTCCTCTTCATCGACTTCGACCGGGATTTTGCGTGTCAGCCCTCCGGCAAGGCATGGGGGCGCCGAACAGCTTTCGCCTTTAACATCGACATCAAACGCAACCGGTAAAGCTTTTTCCCAGTATTTGTCCGGAAAAGGAACATGGACCTGAACAGGCCGAGACAGCGTGATGGGATCTTTCGTCTGAAGGCTCAACGCGCTTGATGTTCCCCAAGCCCCCGAAAGATTTTTTATCGTCCCCATGCGTTCAAGAAAAGTGATGGCGACATTCTTATCAACCGCTTGCTCAGGAAAGATCAGAAAAGCCCCATCTAAGGCCGAGCCTGGCAGGGGCGGAAGATGAAAAGCCTGCTTTGAAGAATCAAGCAACGTACTGCCAATCGCTTTGGTGTCGCTAAGAACAAAGCGAACGTCCCTATCCTGTTGCACTGGATGCGTGTGTGTAAATCTTAGAAAAACGACACCAGCCAATAGAATGACGACAGGCCAAACGGACAAACGCATTTTACGATCCTTTCTGCCCCTATCGTAAACAGATCAAACGGTGCGACGCAAGACTGGCTCTGCCCCAAACATACGGGATTATATTAAGAGCTTTGGCTCCATGCCAAATAACAGGCTGGCAACGCGCCAAAAAGGGAAGCCAGACCATCCGCTTCGACTTCACGCGCGAGCGCTTCAAGATCAAAGACAAAAGCCCCCTTCCCGCGTAAAGCCTCGTCAAAAGCGGCTATAAACGCTTCATCTGACAGCGCTCTTTTGTGCCATGCTTTTTCATTTTCTATCGTGGGCCATGCCAACCCTTTGTCACGCGCATTCTTGAAAAGAAGAGAAAGCCCTAAATCAACCAAGCCGCCGCGTGCCCCGCCAGAAAGGTTGGGCGTGCGCAAACTGACCTGATGATCGACGCTGACCCCAAAGGTCGGCGCCAAAGGCGAGGCATGAATCTTGTGCTGTGCCATCTCCCATCGCCGATAACTCAAACAAATCATATTGTACAAAGCGGCTTCTGTTTCAGACGCAAAAAGCGGATCTTGTTGGCAGTCTTCAAAAATCTCGATGGGTTTGAGGCGGCGCTGTTTATAAGCGCCCGCGCGCACCGAAAGCATCAGGCCAGAAAGCCGGTCCATCTGAGCAAAAGAACGCCCCAAGGCTTCTTCGTCATTTTGCACGACACGGCCCTGATCGTCTTTGGGCAAAAGTTCAGCCGTCGGTTTGTTTTTCAGGACCAGCGCCAACGAGGCGACAGGCTCAAAACCGTCAAGCCCCTGTTCGCAAAGATAGCGCAGAATCTCAAGCTCGCGCGCTTTGGGGATAAAGGCATTCAAGTTAACGGTACCGCTGTGCAAATCGCCGCCAAAGGTCGCATAAGCGTTACGCGCTTCATCTAAATTTGGATTCGCTATCGCCATTTTTCCTTCGGTGTTGGCGATCAACATAATCAGAACCTGACGGGCGCGGGCTTGAATATTCTCATATGCAATGCTTTGGCGCGGATCGGCTGCCGACAGCAAAACGCCATCGATTTCAGGAAAAGCCACGCGCAATTCGGCGGCGGCCAAAGACAAGTCGTCTAACGTTGCGCTGCCCGGGCGACGATTGAGAAAGGCTGCAATGGCTGTGACCAATTCGGCCTTGCGGACAGGCGGCAAAAGGCTTGTCTGCGGCACGGCCAAGACAACGGCATAAAAATCCAAAAGATCTTGCACATTGCGTTCAAGGAACGTGCCGCCAATGCCGCGCGTTTTCTCATCGCCCTGAACAAGAAAACGCGCCGCCGCACGCGTTTCGTCGGACGAGTTGTTGGTCCCCATATAAACACAGGTCAGTAAGCGCGCAAGGCAAGCGCGTATAGCGCCTTCGATACCTTCGACTTTTTCAGCTTGGCGGATCGCATCTAAATACGTCAGATGCGCCATTTCCTGGCAAAAACCTTCGACCCCTAATTCGGTCAACGCCAGTCGAACCATGATTGCAACAAGGGTCGCATTAAAAGCCGAATCTGCGCCGCCGCTTACCGCTTCGGCAATGCCTTGGCTTTTGGTTTTGCGCATGTAATCGAACAACCAAAGCGCCGCCATACGCACCGTTTCTTCAGCGCCGGTATTAGCGCCCAAACGATCCCAAGTTAAACTTGGCGCAGGCGTCAAAGACGGTTTGGCTGCGCTTGAAACAGAAAAACAAGCCTGCGCCTGAAAACCATTTGCAGAATCCAAAGGATCTAGCGCTATATCTGCGCAATCGGTCATCACGCGGCGAAAACTCAGGCGACGGCCTTCGTGCTTCAAAACGCCGTCTTGAGCGATCAAGCGAAAACCGAATTGAGCAAAGGTCGATCCGCTGCTTCCCAAACCGTCTGTGTCGATAACGGCACCAGCATAGTTTGATGCCAATTGGGCCAAGTGGCGATGTTTATCCATCTTCATCAACGAAGGCGGGCTGGCATTTGGAACAATCAGCACAAGCCCCGTCTTCCCCGCAAGCCGCGCTACAGCAGGCGGCACCCCGTCGCGTGCATAATCATCATCCGTGGCATGCGGTTGATTAAAGCGCGAAGCGATCCATTTCTCTTCGCAGACGACATGTGCCAAATGCAAAGCGCCTTGGCTGGATTCCCAGCGCAGAACGGGACGCCCCAAAGGCACCTTTTCTTTTTGTCCCGGAATATCGATCAAGATTGTTCCGTCTGCGCCGCCTGCTTGATCCGCATCTGCCGCGGACCATTCGGCAAAATAGCGCGTTTCATAACCGCGCTCATAACCAAACAGATAGCTTTTCGCCGTCATGGCCCAAAGACGCCCCTGCCCGATAAAGCTTTGAACGTCGAAGGGAAGATTCCACCGGTTATACAATGCGTTTTTCGTGCGATCCGACGCCCCCGCAATATTTTTGTCAGCGTAAAAATAAGGGTGGCCGATTGAAAGAAGAAGATCGGGCGCTTGCGCCTTGGCGTAAGCGGCAATGTCGAATAAATGCTCTAAAATCTCGTCATTATCCGTTTTCTGAAAATCGTCGCCAGCGTCATAGCCAGTCAACGCCAGCTCTTCAAAGCACAAAAGATCTGCGCCCTGTTCTGCCGCGCGATCTATCGCCGCCAAGATATTGGCCTTGTTGCGCGGAAAATCAAAGGCCGTTTGATTCAAGCTGGCCTGCATAACGCGCAACGTCAACAAAGGGTTATCGTTCGGCATCGGTTTCATCCATGACTTTAAAACGGCGTTTCTGGCGTTGCATTGCGCTGTGATGAATCTCTTTAACGGCGCGCTCTTGCTTCTTTGCCAAAGAATCTTCGATACCCCAACCATAGCGATGTGGCATGGCGGGCGACACTAAAAGATGCGCTTTATCGAGCTTTCCCATCGTTTCGGCACAGCGCGCGCGGCTTTGGCGCAAGATCGCAGGCGCATCGCAAGCCGCATAGGCCGGATCGACAAAGGCGCCATTTTCCATCCATGGCGTCAACAAACGAACAAAAGGCGTGCCCTTGGGAAAAGGCCGTACCTGCCCTGTTTCGACATGATGCGAAAAGATATCGCAGGCCAGCGTTCCCTCGCCCACGGGCAAATCTGCCGCGATAATGGTATCGCCAGCCCAGCGCCCTGCCGGATCGATAAAACGGATGGTATCGGTTAAACCGGGCAACGTCGTTTTCTTTTCGCTTTCTGACACTTTGATCACATCGCGAACCACGGCGTGGTCGCCGCTTGAAGCGTCGCCATGAACGGCGGACAATTTCATCACAAAATCATGCAGGGGATGATAGCGATTGACGGCGATTTCAGACCCAATGCCAAACATATCGACCGCGCTTTCGCGCAAAGCTGGCTCGTACGCCACATGGCCGAACAAACTGGCGGCGGCACGGCGCGAGATGTTATCCGTCGCAATAATGCGCGCTGTCGTATAGCCAGCCTTATCCAAAAGGGCGCGCGCCCGGCGTGACAAAAAGGCCATATTGCCTGAATCCAGCCGAACGCCTTTCAACTGTAAATCATGCTTTTTGCAGATACGTATCGCCGTTTCGATGCCTTCAATCGTGCTATAGGTATCGACCAGAAAAACTGCGGCCCCCGGAAAAGCGGCGGCCCATGTTTCAAAGGCTTTTTCCTCGGTCTCGAACAACATGACCCAGGCATGGGCAAAGGTTCCCATGACAGGAATGCCATAACACATGCCCGCATAGACATTCGATGTATTATCCCATCCGGCGATCGAAGCCGCGCGCGCCGATTGCAAACCGCCAATCGATGGGGCGCGGCGCAAAGACATATCGGCAAGCCCCGCATACTCCAGCGCCGAGGCTTCGATAAGCGGCACGCCCGCCTGCCAAGCCAGCCGCCGCGTCGCCAACCGAACCTGTGACGCAACGGTTGCCAGATTTGTACTCGACGACAAAAGGCTTAGAATATTCGCCTCGACAAACAATTGCTGCCACAAGGGCCCCGTCAGACGCATCACCGGCTCTTGCGGAAAAATCAGCTCGCCTTCGGGCACGGCCATAATATCCAGTGAAAGCTTTTGCTTTTCTAGCCAGCTTAAAAAAGCGTCGGGAAACGTCCGAACCCGAACGCCCTGCCCATTATCATGCGTTTGCTGCGCCAGAAAAGTCAGCTCACGCGCGCCCCAGCGCCACCCCGACAGCCATTCGGCGATCAACCCAGCACCCGCATTGACGAGATAGGGTATTTTAACGGTCTTGATTTCGTCGGTCCCAGAATCTTTGTAAGTATCGCCGTTGTTCAAAAGACTGCGGCAAAAAACATTGGCGGTCGTCACTTTCTCGTCCACGATGCCGGCATGCCAAGCGGCAACCGTCATCGTCAAGGCATAATAATCCTGCACCAAAGGTCCAAGGTCTTTGACAAAAGACTGAAAGCCTTCCGGTGCGGCAGGCGGCAAGAAAGACATCGAAAAGATCCCCCTTCGATCAAACGGCCCATCGCCGCATAAGGTTCCGTTGTCTTTTACAGGAAAAAGGCGCGCTGAGCAAAGGGGCGTCAGAAAAACAACCGACAATGCTGAAGAGCATAAGCCGCAATATCAGCCCGGACATAGTCTGGACGCCGTCCGCCCTGTAGCATCGCCATGGCTGCGCGTGAGCTGCCTTGCAAAGCCGGAAAATCCCTTAGAGAAAAAACGCCCTTAACCGCGCCTGACGGCGCCGCGCTGACAAAACGAGCGGCCTCAGATCCTTGAAAAGCACGGATATCGCCGCGTGGCCATACGACGACAGGAAAACGCTTCAGAAGCTCTTGATACCCCTTGGCCTTGTGCAGCTTCGTAAAACGGTCGCAACCCATCGCAACAACAATTTGGCGCGTCGGCCAAAAATCCTGGACCGCATGGACAAGAGCCACCGGATTTTCACTTCCTTCAGGGGTCAAAGCATGGCGCGATAAAAAGGTCATATCGCATAGCGTGACCCCTTCCACATCTTGCATCGCCATATTCATCATATGAATACGATGCTGATAAGGCAGACGGGGCTCGGCAAAATGATCGCTTTTTTGCGTCCGACGACGCACCCAGCAAATAACCTGTTCGGCTGCTAATTTTTCTTGTAGTGCCTGAACCAGCCGTACATGAGCCTCGGTTGGAATATCAAACTTTCCTGCTAACAAAACGACAGGACGCGATAATAAATCCATCTTAAACTCCTCTGGCCAAAAACGCCTCACATGCAAGAAAGAGAATCGCAACTATTAGATAAGCGTAATTAAAGCATCCCCCTCACGCAACCGCTGATTGGTCATTTAACCATAATGAACCAGCCGGAAAAGATTGCTTTTCTTTCCAAAAAAAGCAAAAAATCCTATCTGTTCCCCTCTTTGTTTCCCCCTCCTCTGTTCCCTTGTGCCCATGTCTCTCCAACAACCTTCCTTGTTAAAAGCCTTTGGCACCTGCCTCTCTGGCGCGGCGATGGCTTTACTTTTTGTCCTTGCGCTAGCTACGGTCTCTCACTTTGTGCCGCGTCAACCCGTTGTCGCCCATATCCGCAGCTCGATCCCCCTTATGAACATGTTTCGGCGTTCGGATACCTTTACCGAATGCATGGTCATGGCCTCGGCTGCCTTGCCCGCTTCACTGGCGGCTGATCTTTTCGACTTTCAAACTTTATTGGGCCTGCCGCCGGAATCTGCGGTGCCGCATGATCACGAAACATGCGCCAGTTTACGCCCCTTCGTCTTGGGGCAAAAAACAGCCGATGAAATCGGCACGACCTCTTATGCTCATTATTGGAATGGGCCCGTCAGCCTTGTTCGGCTTCTTCTGGCGGCGATGCCGTTTTTGCCAGCTTACATCTTGCTTGCGCTTGGCTTTGCGGGGGCTTTGGCTTGGTGGGGGCTGGGGCTTGCGCGCGCGGGGCTTTCGGCGCGACGCGCCGGATGGATTGCCTTTGCCTGCTTTTACGGCGGCGCGGTTCCATTTTATGCCGGTAATTTAGCCCATACCCCCTCTTTTCTGATCCCCCTGGCCCTTATGGGCGCGTGCCTGTCCTCACCCAGCTTAAGACCTCAAACTTTTGCGGCCTGGGCCCGATTAACAGGAGCCGTCGCCGCTTTGACTTTTTATTTCGACATGCTTTTCATGGCGATCCCCTTCAATGCGATCCTTCTTGGTATCAGTTATTTAGCGCTGAACAAAAAGGCGTCTTTCCGGGATATTTTTATCCTCCTTGGTCTTTTCGCTTTGGCGGGAATTGGCGTTTTTGCGCTTAAACTCGCCATCTATAGCCTGTGGATCGCACCTGCCTACCATTCGGACTTATTTTTACAGGATCTTGTTGCGCGTTTTGTCGCCGCCGATGATAAGGGCGAGAGCTTTACCTTTTGGGATCTTGTTTTGCGCACGGCCAATCCGGCCAGCAAAATGTTTGGGCATAAAATCATTCTGCTTACAGCCCATATTGCGGGCTTGGTAGGATTGATCGCCGCTTGGCGCGCCGATCACCGGCGCGGCGCAGCTTTTGCCCTGATTGCGATGATCGAGCCCGTTTGGATGGCCTTGTTTCAAAACCACACGTGGATTCACGGCACGTTTACGATGCGCATCTTTTTTTGCTTGCCCCTTCTTGGCTTTTTGGCATGGGAAGACACGCCAAACGGCCACAAGACTTTTGCCGCCTTCGTTGCTCGCTTCAAGCCAAGGAAAAAATAAATGCAAAAACGTCCCTTGGGCCAATCAGGCCTTTTTGTCTCTGCGATCGGTTTTGGCTGCGCCAGCTATTGGGGCAAGAAAATCATGGACGATCGTGCCGCCATCGCGATGGTTCACGAAGCCGCTGCGCGTGGCGTTACTTTTTTTGACACGGGATCAAGCTATTCCGGCGGCAATGCCGAGCCGCGCTTAGGGCGCGCTTTAGCGGCCATGACAGCGCCTCAAGACCTCATCGTCGCCAGCAAAGCAGGCACGCGCCTTGGCAAAGGCGGGCGTTTATATAAAGATTTCTCGCCCGACTGGATTGAAGAGAGCACAGGCGCAAGCCTTAAAAATCTAGGTCTTTCGACACTACCCGTTTTACATCTGCATGGCCCACAAATCGCGGATTTAACAGACGCGCTGCTAACCCGCCTTGAGAAGCTGCGGCAAAAAGGCATGGTTCGCGCTTTAAGCGTCAACAGCTTTGATGCGCCCGTGGTGCGTCATGTTGCCACGCTGCCGACTTTTGATTGCGCAATGATCGACTATCATATTCTGCGGCCAGAAAGGCGCGATTTGGTTGATGTACTCGCCCAGAACAACAAAGGCGTCTTTGCGGGTATGGCTTTGGCAGGACATCTTTACAGCACGCGTTTTTTCCACCCCAAAGGCCTACAAGATATTTGGTATATCCTGCGCGCACTCAAAAACCATCGCCCCCTTTTGCTGCGCGGTCGGAAAATGCAGTTCATCGACAAACGAAAAGACTTATCAGGGGGGCAAATCGCGCTGGGATGGGGTTTACAAAATCCGCATGTCAGTTGCGCCGTTTTTGGCTCGACGCGCCTGTCCAATATGCTTGATGCCTTGCAGGCTGCCGAAAAGCCTTTACCTTCAGCTCTTGCACAAGAAATTGACGCGATCCAACAAAGCTTTACGCCGCTTGAGGCCTGATTTTATGGGCAAGCGTTGGAGGGATTTGTAAAAACACGCTATGAGCGCGTCTTTTTATCCGGCCGCGCCGGACTACGCTGCGCTACGCGCAAAACGGTCCCCCAGACCGTTTTGTGAACCCCAGTGGGGGCTCATTCACGCGCCAAAGGCGCCATTAAAAAACCCCCGATAAACGGGGGTGTTTTAATGGTGCCGTTGGAGGGATTTGAACCCCCGACCTTGGCTTTACGAAAGCCCTGCTCTACCGCTGAGCTACAACGGCACTGATGTGCCTTTCTTTCAAAAGGACCGCTTGCTCTTAACGGCTTCCGAGGCTTTCGTCAACTCCTGCCAACGCTTTTAAACTTAATTTTCTACCAAATAGGTTAAAAAGCGCACGCTCGCCGCTTTCCAGTCTCGGGCCAACGCAAAAGAACGCGCTTTTTCCACATTTTTTGGCAAGGAAAGCGCCTTTTCAACCGCGCGGCCCAAATCTTCATCCATCGCAGCAAAAGCAGCGCAGGAAGGATCGGCAAACAAATCGCGCGGCCCCGAGGCAGGAAAAGCCGCGATTCGCAAGCCCGATGCCGCCGCCTCAAGCAAAACAAGCCCCAACGTATCGGTCTTGGACGGAAAAACAAAAAGATCCGCCCCCGCATAATAGGCCGCCAAGTCTTCGCCAACGGCTTGCCCTACGAAAAGAGCCTTTGGATATTTCTCTTTCAAAACTTGTAAAGAAGGACCTTCACCAACGACAATCTTCGTTCCCGGGACAGGAAGTTCTAAAAAGGCGGGTAAGTTCTTTTCGACAGCAACCCGCCCGACATAAAGCAACAAGGGTTTTTGCAACCCCGCATAGCGCGGCGCAGGCGGCGCACTGGGGCGAAAAAGGTCCGTATCGACGCCGCGCGGCCAAAGGCGCGCTTGGGTCAGGCCCTTTTCTTTTAAAAGATCGACCAGCGCTGCCGTTGGCGCCAAAACAGCCCACGCGGGCCCATGAAAACGCCGCAAAACGCGCCAAACCCACGGCTCGGCCACGCCTTGCAAACAGGCTGGCAGACGCGCCGCCACATAGGCCGGAAAATGCGTGTGATAGGCCGTCGTAAAAGAGCGTTTTTGGGCAAGGCACAAATGCCGCGCCGCCCACCCCAAGGGCCCCTCGGTCGCAATATGGATAGCGTCAGGCGCAAATTGAGCCATCAACGAATGCAAAGCTTGCGAGGCCCCCAAAGCCAGCGAAATATCGGGGTAAGTCGGCAAAGGCACACGCCAGCAAGGCAGATCGTAAGGCCCCACCACGCGCGTATCATGGCCCATGGCGCGGAGAACAGAGACGGTCGCTTCAAGCGTTCGGACGACCCCATTGGTTTGAGGAAGCCATGCGTCCGAGACGATCAAAATCTTCATGACGCTAACGCTGCTTGCCGCGCCGCCGCTGCCATGGTCTGGCGCACATGATCCAAAAGCGCGGCCCGTTGACGCGGCCAATCAATAATCATAAGCGCGCCCGTTTGGTCTTCAACCAACGCCGTACAAGATTCGACCCAATCGCCGCAATTGCAATAACGGATGGCACCAATCGGGCGCATCTCGGCATGATGGATGTGGCCGCAAATGACGCCGTCAACGCGGCGGCGACGTGCTTCATCGGCGACGACATTTTCATATGCACCAATGTACTCAACGGCGTTTTTGACCTTGTACTTCAGATAAGAAGACAAAGACCAATAGGAAAACCCAAGTTTCCGGCGGATGCGGTTCAGCGCAGCATTCACAGCCAAGGCAAAGGTATAAGCGGCGTCGCCTAATTTCGCGAGCCACTTGGCGTAATTGATGACGGCATCAAAGGCGTCGCCATGCAAAACGAACAGGCGTTTGCCATCTGCTGTCATGTGGATGACCGAATCCAAAACCTGAACCCCGCCAAAGGAAAGCCCGCAAAAATCGCGGGCTGCTTCGTCGTGGTTGCCGGGTAAAAAGAACACTTGCGTGCCTTTGCGCGCACGGCGCAGAATTTTTTGGATCACGTCATTGTGTTTTTGCGGCCAATACCAGTGTTTTTTCAACTGCCAGCCATCGACGACATCGCCAACCAGATAAAGAAGATCCGATTCCGTATGGCGCAGAAAATCCAGGATCTGTTCGGCCTGACAGCCGCGCGTTCCCAAATGAAGATCTGAAATCCAGATGGAGCGAAAACGAAGAACGGGCTCGTTTGAGGGGGGCTCGTCGTTGGCCCAAGCGCCTGTCGGCGCGCGCGTATCGATCGTTGTATCCATGCTTCGGTTTCGCGAAGGTGATTGATGTGAATCTTCTTAGCCGATCACAATCAACCTGTCGCCTGAATTTTCACTTCAACATCGGCCGTTTGCGGGGATTCGATCCATTGGCGGGCTTGGACATAGTCAATCTTCCCCGAACTGAGAAGCGGCAGATGCGCCACGCAAACAATTTGCCCCGGCATAGCCAGCGTCGGCAACCCCGCCCGCCGCAAAGACTGACGCACGGCGTCTAGCGTCGCCCCCGCATCATCGGTCATCAGGACAAGGCGTTCGCCTTTGCGCGGATGCGGCACATTAAGGACCAAATGCGCCCCATCGGGCCAAGCGGCGGCAATGGCGGCTTCAATGGCGGCCAACGACACCATTTCGCCACCGATCTTGGCAAAGCGCTTCATACGGCCTTCGATGTACAAATAGCCGTCTTTATCTTGCCGAACGACATCGCCTGTTTTGTGCCAGCCCCCTTCGGGCGGAATAATTTGCCCTGGCCTGTCTGCCAGCAAATAACCAAGCATGACATTTGGCCCGCGCACCCAAAGCATTCGCCCTTCTTCCAGCCCTTCGATGGCCTCAAGCCTTATATCGATCCCCGGCAAAACAAAGCCTATCGAGCCTTCGCGCACCTTTCCGGGTGGATTGACGCTAATCACCGGCGCTGTCTCAGTGACGCCGTAACCCTCGATAATTTCCTTGCCGAAGACATTTTGCCAACGCGCGCGCACATCGGGACGCAGTTTTTCAGCACCAGCTACGACAATGCGCAAGCTGGCAAAATCCTCTGCCGTGCCACAGCGCGCATACCCAGCCAGAAACGTGCTGGTGCTTAGACTAATCGTCGCCTGTTCGGACCGGATATAAGACGGGATTTCGTGATAATGAAGAGGCGATGAGTAAAAGAAAACCCTAAGCCCCGACAAAAGAGGAAGCAAAGCTCCGACGGTCAAACCAAACGAATGGTAAAGCGGCAGGCAAGCGAACATAACGTCCGTCGGCGCAAAAGTGACAATCGCATGAAATTGGCGAATGTTCCAAACGATGTTCGCATGACTTAAGACAACGCCTTTGGGCAAACCTTCCGATCCCGAGGTAAACAAAACCACGGCAGGCGCGTCAGGATCGCGCCCGTTTTCGGTTTCGTGCCAATTGGCATGCGACATCGTTTGCGCCAGAAGATCTTCAAGATAAAACAGACGCAATCCGGCATCGATCAAGGCCGCCTCAAGAAGCCCCAGATGAGCCGCTTCGATAAAGGCATGCGACGTGATAACGGTACGGATCTGCGCCGTTTGACAAGCAGCCAAGACCCCCGCGGCTCCAGCATTAAAATTGATCATCGCCACGACGCGTTGCAGCGCTTGAAGCGCAAAAAAGGTCAGCATCGTCCCGCTGGCCGTCGGCATCATCAGCCCAATCGTCTTGTGCTGTGCCGCGCCCAAAAGAGGCTCAAGCGTCCCCGCCAGCGCCCGCGCCCCCGCAATCAGGGCCGGATAGGAAAAAGGCGTGCCGCCCGGTGTGTTCATCACAAGATGCGCCGCTTGCGGACGCTGCGCGGCGGCTAAAAGGGCCGACCATAAATCGGCAACATCAGGGCCGTTTTGCATGGAATCTTTTGTTGAAGAAGGAACCGACAACATCCAAATGCCTCTAAATACCAAAGAATCGGGTCATCAGCATGCCACAAAAGGTCTGAAACGGGCGCAAAAAATGATCATCTTAATAATTTTGTTCAGATTCTTCTTTTTACGCTTTTTGCCTCTTTGACACTTTTTTTCTACGCGACCCGGAAGACATAAGCGCCCTTTTACCTTCCATCACTTCTTTTCGCACGTGCAAAAGTAATATTAGCCTTGCTTTTTATTGGCATAGCGGCATAGAGTGTGCGCGTTTGGATGACTCCATGCCTACGCATCCTATCGGCCTTGGCCGGTAGAGGGCTTGCAAAAGCCCGGAAGACACGGTCCTCTGCTTGAAAAAGCGCCGCCGTTTTAACCTTCTTGCCTTTGTCGTCGAGTCTCACGCCCCCGCCCTTGGCGTCGTTGACGCTTGGGACGGTACCGAGAAGTCCAAACAAACCCCTTCGGCCATGACGGCCTGAGGGAAATCTAAACAGTGAGTCCAAAGACTAACAAAGACTAAGGAGCATTAAGACTATGGCTAACGGCACCGTGAAATGGTTCAACGCCACTAAAGGTTACGGTTTCATCCAACCCGCCGAAGGCGGCGCGGACGTTTTCGTTCACATCTCGGCTGTTGAAAAAGCGGGATTGCGCGACCTGAAAGAAGGCCAGAAAGTTTCGTATGAACTGGCGACACAGAAGGGCCGCACGTCGGCTGTCAACATTCAGTTGGCTGACGCGGCTTAACACGCCACGACTTCATGAAAAGGGCGGCTTTCAAAGCCGCCCTTTTTTTGTCTTTCTTTCTATTCGGGGCTTTCGCCGATATTTTCGGCTGTTTGCAACATCACCTCTTCATCCTCGCCCAAACCTTCGCGTGAGATTTGTTGGTTCGAAAAGGCAAAGCGATCGGTCGTTCCATTGGCATGATAGGCGACAGCCTCTTCCAACCGCTGACCGCCTTTCGCCGTGATCGACGCAAAGGGTGCACGCAGCGAAGCCGGGTCTAAGGGCACACAGGTAATCGTCCAACTTTTTTGCGATCCTTCTTGGGTAATTTTAAAGCGCTTGCTCAAAGATTTGAAATCGCCCCCAAGGCCTGCCGTCAACAAATTGGTTGCCTCGGCCAAAAAGGGCATTTGATTGGGCATAAACCGCATGACGGGCAGGCCGATAACCGCTTGGGTCATGCCCGTCGGTGTCACCGCCACCGTCATGGGAAAAGGCCGTTCCACAATCCATAAAACGCCGCGATCAGGAACGACGATAAAGCGTCCGACGCTATGGACGACTTGGTTTAGCTTTTTAACCATCCGTTCTTCTTCAAAGGTGCCGCGATAGATCTCGCCTTTGTGCAGCTTTTCGACGGGCCCCAAATTGGCGGCCTGAGCCTGCCCCATCATCAGCCCCAAAATCAGGAAAAATGTTAAAAAAGCGGATCGAAACATGCGAAAAGCTCCCTTTGCCCGTGGTTCAGTTGCTTTTACCCCGGCATTGAGCCCTTTCCAAGGCGTTTTCAAGGAGACTTTTGAATTTTAGACCCGGGAAAGGCCCGGGAAAGGATTGCGAGAAACGATAAAACAAGATAAAGCTGTCCCCCTAAATGGCACGGGGCGTAGCGCAGTCTGGTAGCGCGCAAGTTTTGGGAACTTGAGGCCCCGGGTTCGAATCCCGGCGCCCCGACCATTTCAAACAAAGACTTAGCTTTTCCCATCCTCTCAAAAGTCACGAGTTGGGCACTTTCCGCGCTAGCGGTTGGGCACTCACCCCCTCAAACTTATCAATCGCCGCCATTGCCAGAACCTTCTGATTGGCCTGTTTTGAATAATAGGCCGCCATCTGATCCGTCCGGTGTCCGGTGATGGCTTTGATCTGTTCGGTGGTGCATCCGGCCTCGGCCAGCATAACCGCAGCGGTCTTTCGCAGACCGTGAAAAACCAGATCGTCGGGCAGCTTGGCTGCGCGCACGGCCTCCTTAAACTTGTGTTTCAGATAGTCGGCCTTGTAGGGAATCCCCGTGGCCGAAGTCAGGATCATCACCGCCGTTTTGTCGGCAACCTCATCCAGCGTGGCGCGTAGGTTCCGGTGCAACGGTATCCAGACCTTTGTGCCTGTCTTTTGTTGCGTGACTTCAATGCCGCCATCTTTAATCTGGTTCCAGCGCATTTTGATCACATCGCTTAACCGCTGGCCCGTATAGAGCGCCAGATCAAGCGCAAGGCGCATTTGCTTTGGCGCAGAGGCGCGAAAGGCTTCAACCTCCTCATGTGTCCAAGGTCGCCATTCGCCGATTTTCATTTTCTTCATGTTGGCGACAGGATTGACGGCAACAAGCCCGCGATCTATGCCGAAGGAATAAAGGCGGCTGATCGTTGCCATCAAATTGTTGGCCTTGGCGGGCATGTTCACAAATCCGTCACGCCATTCAAGAACGACACGACGTGTCAGGCTTTTTGCCGGAAACCGCCCCAACTTCACCGCGATCAAATCCAGATTGTAGAGATAGATTTCCCGAACGCTTGGCTTTAGCAACGCGTATTCCGAGCTTCGCTTAAACGTCTCGATCATCGCGGCAATGCTGTCCGGCGCAATGAAACTTGCATCTTTTTCATTTTCAAAGCCGTCATGGATGCGCCGATAGGCTTCCATGAACTCTTTCGTGGAAGGATCGGGAGGCAGCGGAAACCGCAGCCCCCCGCGCCGGTAGCGATAATAAATCCGCCCCTTGGCTTTGTTCCTTTCGACATAGGGAAGATCAACAATCCCCACGGATCGCCTCCAACATTTCGCTTTCCATGTTGGCGACATCACCGACACCCGCGCGGCGATCCAACCAAGCTTCTACCGTGACGCGATCCCATCCCCCAACGATGGGGTCGCGTTTGGGGAAGCCCAACTGCCGAAGGCGCGGCAGGTGCTTGTAGAACCATGTTTGGGAGCGATTGAACCTCGCTGCAATTTGCTTGCCTGTCCACACGCGCGGAGACGGTAGCGGATAGGCTGAGCGAATGCCTTTGTTGCGGGGGAGTCGTGATGGTGCGGCGACAGCGCACGAAGGTGCGTTTTCCATAGTGACCTCTTCGTTGTTGTATCGCCGTCACAACGATTAGTATCACAGGAATAAGCGTGTGTATATAGCGTTCAGCGTGCAATAATAACGTTTATTATTTAACCACGTTGGAACGGACGTTCGGGATATGACCGTTCACGGCCTTCCAGAAGTTGTTGAACTTTTGGAATGCGCCCCAAGCGATGGATTTATTCGCCTTTTCGCCGATTTCCGGCAGAACCTCGCGGAAATCCACGCCCAAGATTTGTTCATATTTTTTGATCTTCTTGCGGTCGTGCATAAGGAACAGGGGCCGCCATCCCAAATGGCGACCGCACAGCAGCGCCCCAATCGCGCCTTCCAAATCGTTGAGCTGGCCTTTGAATTTGGCCGACGCTTCATCAACAATCTGGATATAGTCCTTGTCTTTCATAGGCGACCCCTTCGGAAATATGCGCCAGATTGTAGATGAATCTCCTGTCTTAAAAGTTAACAAGGGGGCCTATAACTCTCGGCAAGGGCGGGCTTGAAGGATTGGGACGGATTGGGATCAAACTGTTCAGAAAAAGGGCGTCGCAAGAATGATACGGAAGGGGCCTATCCAAGGGGGTTGTCGCAATTTTGGGACTAATGGGGAGTATAACTAATACTCCCCATTTGCTTCGGCGGCGGTGTCCGCGCCTGCTGGCGCAGGCGCGGAGCCTCCCCCGCCTCGCCACCCTGCGGGCGGCGAGAGCGAGGCAGGCCGCAAGCGTCTAGCGAAGCCCCCATTCTGTCGCGCAGGGAGTCCGTCAGGGCCGCGCAAGGGGCACGGCGGCACCTTCCGCCCATAAACGGCGCAGGACTCGCCAGCGGGCAAATAAGCGGCTCTAGCGTCCCCATCGGCGCGACGCCTCACGTCCTCGGCGGGGTTTAACCCGCCGACCCGCGCTTCGCGCGGGCGGGGGACAGCGCGAGGCTACTGCGGGCCGTGGCTCTAGCGGAGAGTCCGCAGGGCATCCGTGGAAGGTGTTTGCGGCAGGCGGCTGTTTCTAAAGAATTTTTATGCCGCTTCCTCTTCTTCTATTTGTTCTTCATCGTTTCGCTGAATGTTTTCAGAAATAGCTTTATGATGGTTGGGCAATAGGGCTTCTATCATCTCGAGGAGATGGTGGACATTGTTCTGTGTTTCAGGAACCAAGGCTGGGTCAAACCATTTTGTTGTTGGATGCGATAGATCATTCACAAACTTTAATAGGGCGCTTTTTTTAACAGGGTTATAGTCTATAGCTTTAACTTTCTCATATAAGCTGCCCTTGCTGGGACAATAAAAGTCAACAAAAGTTTCTAAGACTTTTCTGGCAACATTGGGAATGTGATATGAACTCGAAATGGAACCATCTGACTTATATTGGCACAGAGTTTTGAACAGAAAGTTGTATTCACTTTCATTGTCTAAAAGCTCTCTATCGAGAGGACAAATGCCTACAATGCGTGCAGTCTTGTCGTGCGATATGTTGGTGGTATTCAACATATAATACGACTTCTTCCCGACTTTCTTGGGAATGTTTTTCATCCAGTTTAACAATAATTTCAGAAACTCGTAGTTGTGCGTAAATATAAAGGCTTGCTTTGCATCGGATACAGCCGTTTTCAAAAATGCGAACGCCTGATAAATAGAATTAGTGTCTAAGCTTGATATAGGATCATCAATGACAATGATCCCATCTTCTGTAGAGAAATCCTGATCTTTTAAATGAATGATGAAATAAACAAAGGCAATCGCAGTTTTTTCTCCCTCACTTAACCGCTTTGCTGGCTTGCCATGGCGTTTGATGGTGTAGCCTTCGTTTTCTGGGATAAACTCGAGTTCTCGGCGACCAAGGAAAATATGCAAGTTTTCTGTTAGTTCTTGGGCCGCTTTATGACTGTTTGAAATTCTACCTCTCATCTCATTAATGCCATCAGATATTTCTGACATACCACGAGGATCAGTTAGCTCGGGGCTTCCATCCTGAATCCGCAGCAGATAATCGTCAATTTCTTTAATATTTTTATTGATGGCCTTAATGTCCTCATCGATTAAACTTAAGTGATGAACCTCTAGGGCTTTTCTGGCAGAGTTGACACGTTCTGAAAAATTCTTTGATTTCTCATTATGTTTTGATGCTAGATCAGCTAAGCGTTGCTGGTTGCTTTCGAGAATGCTGGTGTCAAATTTAGGATTGCTGGAGAGTGCCTCTGTTCTTCGTCCTAGCTTGTCCTCTAAGGCCTCTTTAAGAGAGGCAAGTTCTTTTAAAGCGGATTGTTGTGCAGAAATGAACTCCTTTTCTATAATTTGGTGCTCACCACGAAATTCGCTATAGAAAGCTGCTTTTGAAGGAAATTGAAAAGACCTAATTCTATCAGAAAGGGCCACAATATTCCTAATCTCTACATCGATCTCATCTCGAAAATTTTGATCGGCTTCATTAAAATGGTTCGCCAAATCTTCTAATCGATTTGATGGAATTGTTTGAAGGCAATATTCGCAAATGGCGGAAGAATGTTTTTTATGCAAATGAACACCAGCCTCAACCCATGACTGTATATCAACATTATCCTTTAAATGTTTTATAATTTCAGAAGAAACCGTCTTTGCAAGTAGGGATCGAACGCGTCCGACAATGATTGCAGCAGTTTCTGAAACTGACTTTACTTGTCCGTTTTGAAGATTGGGGGTGGAGGCAAAAAGATAGATTTCATCTAGAACTTCTTGACGCAAGGTTTGTTTGCAGCGTTCGGCTTCGTCTTCATTTAAAATTCTTAAAGATGATAGTCCCCGATAATCCCGCTCGGCATCCGGCTTTCTATAATTCCTAGTTGCCTGACCGCTTGTGTCAGAACTTATAACTTTTGCGATATCCGTAAACTTCTTGCCTAACTCTTTCTCTTTTTTTTCTTTTTCTTTTTTTAAAAGTAGCTCTTTGCCTTTCCTCTCCTCGAGGGTTTTTTCATCTAATCTCAGCTTTTCAACAAGATCCTTGTTTTCTTTTCCGACAATAAGGATCGGATGCAATTTCCCTTCAATTTCACCGATGTTGTTTTGAACATATTCTGAATTAAAAACTCGTATCTTTTGGGGATAAGCCCGTGATTGATCAAAATTGCCTCTCGCAGTTTCAATTGAATACGCTAATTCAGGATATGTTTCGCTAGAACCACTCGAAAAAAGAGAAAACAGAGAAGATAGAGTTGTTTTTCCAGAACCATTCATTCCATAAAACAAATTGTAGCGATTAAAGCCCTGAAGATCGGTTGGCCAACTAAAGTCAGAAAAGATTCCCATGTTTTTAATTCGTGAGATTTTTTTTATCATGGCGAACGCTCATGTGCTGGAAGATAGAAAGGGGGAGGCTATTTTACAGCTTAATCGCGCATCCACACTTTAACAATGGTCACATGGAGCGGTTGGGCACACAATCGGGAACCCTTTGAAATCGTTGAAGCTGGAAAACAGCTTGTTTTTGCCCAACGGGCTTGATTGTTCAGGGGAAACGCTTAGTTTGGGAACTTGAGGCCCCGGGTTCGAATCCCGGCGCCCCGACCATTTCATCCACGCCCCCTTCCCCAAAAAAGCATTTCAGACTTTGCCTCATAAAAAACGGGGCAACGTCGCCGCTGCCCCGCTTGGTGTCGTAGTGTCGCGCGTTAAGCGGCGGCAACAACCGCCTTATCGTCGCGTGAAAGTTGAACCCACCTGTAAATGGCGGCGACAAGAATGATCACCCCCAGCACAAGCTCGATCAGGGTCACAATGCCGTTGAACACGTTATACCCTTTTGAGGCCGCGTTCAGATAGACATGCGTCATCATCCAATACCCGGCCACATTCACGGTGACGTACAGATACGCCAAAGGAATAAGACAGGTCATCATATAGGCATAACGTTTGGACAGGCGCAGGATTAAGGTCGCGCCGATGATCAACCCGACGGAAGCCATCAACTGGTTCGAGACGCCAAACAGCGCCCAGATCGAGCTAATGTCGCCCGAGGCCAATAAATACCCCCAAGCAAAGCAAGCCAGCAAGCTGGCGAAGATCATGCCGGGGACCCAGTTGACGTTTTTAAGCGGACGATACAAATCGCCGCCAAGGTCTTGGATCATATAGCGCGCAACGCGGGTGCCCGCATCGACAGCCGTCAGAATGAAGACCGCTTCGAACATGACGACAAACTCGAACAGATAGGCGGCCAGATGTTCAAACCACGGCAAAGACGTGAAGATCTTTGTCATGCCAACCGCCAGTGTCACCGCGCCCCCCGTGCGACCATAAAGGTTCAGCCCGATGTCTTGGATAAAGCGCGGCAGCTCGACAACCTGCATGCCCAGGCCTTGGAAAACGGCTGGCGACGCGTTGATCGCAAAGTAATCTTCAACGTGCAGCGCCGTTGCCGAAATCAGCGCCATCACCCCCACCAGACATTCCAGCAGCATGCTGCCAAAAGCGACAGGCAAGATATCGCTCCATTTATCCACGATCTTGGGCGTCACGCCCGAGCCGATGAAGGCATGGAAACCAGAGATCGCGCCGCAAGCGATGGTGATCGAGACAAACGGCCAAACAGGCCCCGCAATGACGGGCCCACCGCCATGAGCAAACGAAGCCAAGATAGCCGGAAACTGGATTTCAGGATTGACGAAAACAACGCCAAAAACCAATGCGGCAAACACACCCACTTTGATGAAGCTGGACAGATACCCAATCGGCGTCAGCAGCATCCAAACCGGCAAGGTGGACATAAAGAACGCATAGACCGGCAAGACGATGCTAAGCGTCCCTTTATTGAGCGTCAGGAAATGGCCGATGATCGTTTCTTTGACATAGGGTCCGACCAAAACGCCGCCGATGACCGCCACGACAGCGATAAAGGTCGCGATCTTCGCCGCGCCTGCAAAGCGTTCATAGCAGCCCAAAGCGATTGAAATCGGCACAATGGCAAAGACGGCAAACGTCCCCCACGGGTTGCTTTCAAGCGCATTGACGACAACCATCGAAAGCCCCGCCATCGTCACCGTGATAATGAACAGCATCACGACCCCGGTACACCATCCGGCAATGGGGCCAAGTTCATGCTTGGCGACTTCGGACAAGGACAGACCGCGCCATTTCATCGACGCGAACAAGACAACCGTGTCATGAACCGCCCCGCCAATCACAGCGCCAACCAAAAGCCACACAAAGCCCGGCAAGAAGCCAAATTGTGCCGCCAGAACGGGGCCAACCAAAGGCCCTGCCGCCGCAATGGCCGCAAAATGCTGCCCGGCATTGGCCCATTTGCGCGTTGGGACATAGTTCTTGCCATCCTCATAAAGGTGGGACGGCGTCGGCTCGGCATCATTGACGCCAAGGATTTTGCTAACAAAATAAACGCCATAAAAACGGTAGGCGATAGCCAGAACGCACAAGGTTCCAAGCACATAAGAGATAGCGTGTCCCATAGGAATCTCCGGCTTTATAAGGGGCGAAAAAGGAAGGCGCGGTTTCTTTGAATTTCTACTGTTCAACCTATCGACAAAAGGTTAACGTTTATTCTTCTTCTACCTATCCTTGTATGAGAATTTGATGCGCCGCCCTTCCCTTTGGCCCTTCGCTTGTTTGTTGGTCTGCCTTTCATCGGCGGCTTGGGCTCAGGATCTGCCAAACAATTTTTGTCAAGCTTTGGTTCAACATGTGCCCGACGCCGATGTAGCTTATCAACCGGGCGTCGATGTTCACGGCCATGCCGTGGCCCCTGCCGATTTGCCGGACAGCGCTGGCGCGGGTAAGCCTTGGCCGGTTCAAATTCCTTTAACAGCCCGTCTTTTCAAGGTTCTAAAGCTTCCGACCGCCAATTTTCCCTTTCAAGATCTGGAAAAAACCGATATAAATTTGGGAACCCTTTCCCTTGATGGAGATCGCGTTTTGTTGAACGGCAGCCCCCTTTCCGATGCGCAGCAGGCCAATTTGGCCGTGCTTTGCCTGCGCCCCAAGGGTCAGCCCGTCCAAACGCCGACCAATCTTTTGGAACGACCGCGGGGGTCCGCGGACGAACTGACGCCTGCCCCGTAAAGGCCGGGGCTGCTCAAACGATGAGCTGAACGCATTATTTTTCCTTTTAAAAAACAAACGAGACAAACCATGAAAGAAACAAACGCTCAAAAACAAAGCGCGAAGACGGCTCTTTCGCCCACGCGCGCCGAAAACTATGCCGAATGGTATCAAAAGGCCGTGCGCGGCGCTGACTTTGCCGAACTGTCTGGCGTCCGCGGCTGTATGGTCTTGAAGGGCTGGGGCTATGGCGCTTGGGAGCTGATGCAGCGCGATATGGATCGCCGCTTTAAAGAAACCGGGCATGAGAATTACTATTTTCCTCTTTTCATCCCCTTGAGCTATTTCCAGCGCGAGGCCGAGCATGTCGATGGCTTTGCCAAAGAAATGGCCGTCGTCACGCATCACCGCCTGACCAAAAAAGACGGCGTGCTGGTCCCCGACGGTCCTTTGGATGAGCCTTTGATCGTGCGGCCTACGTCCGAGACCATTATCGGCGAGTCCATGGCCAAGTGGATCAAGTCCTATCGCGATCTGCCTTTGCTGCTGAACCAATGGGCCAACGTTGTGCGTTGGGAAATGCGTCCCCGCATTTTGCTGCGCACGGCTGAGTTCCTTTGGCAGGAAGGTCACACGGCGCACGAAACGCGCGACGACGCGATGGCCGAAACCAAGCAAATGCTGGAAGTCTATCGTGCCTTCGCCGAAGAAGTTTTGGCGCTGCCCGTCATCACCGGCGAAAAGATCGCGGCAGAACGTTTCCCCGGCGCAGAAGTCACGCTGTGCATCGAAGCCATGATGCAAGATGGCCGCGCGCTTCAGGCGGGCACGTCGCACTATCTGGGACAAAACTTCGCCAAGGCTTGCGGCATTCAATTCCAAGGCCGCGACGGCGCCTTGGCTTATGCGCACACCACGTCTTGGGGCGCGTCAACGCGCCTTCTCGGCGCTTTGATCATGACGCATGCCGACGATAACGGCATGAAGATGCCCCCCCGCATCGCGCCTTGGCAAATTGTCATTCTGCCCATCATGCGTGATGGCAGCGACAACGACGCCGTTCTTTCTTATGCCGAAAGCTTGAAGAAAGAGCTGGAAGCCCTGACCTATGCGGGCCAGCCTTTGCGCGTCAAACTGGACAAACGCGATCTCGCGGGCAGCGACAAGCGTTGGGAATGGATCAAAAAAGGCGCGCCTTTGCTGCTGGAAGTCGGGCCGCGCGATGTCGAAGGCGGCAAAGTCTGCGTCACGCGCCGCGACCGTTTTGAAAGCGGCAAGCAGTTTGTCGAACGCGCGGCCTTTGTTGCCGAAGCCACCGATCAGCTTCAGCAGATTCAACAAAGCCTGTATGATGCCGCCCTGGCGCTGCGCGAAGCGCGGACGGTGCGCGATATCAAAGATTGGGCCGCGTTCGAAGCCTATTTCCAAAAGGACGCCGACAACAGCTTTGTCTCGGGCCAAGGTTTTGTTCGCGCCAAATGGTGCGGCGATGCCGAAACGCTGGCCAAGCTGGATCCTTTGGGCGTGACGGTTCGCTGCATTCCTTTCGATCAAGACGGCACGGCTGGAACCTGCGTTTTGTCAGGCAAGCCTGCGACACAAGAAGTCATCTTTGCGCGGGCGTACTAACGCCCTCCGCGCCTCTTCGGGGAAAGAGAAGCTTTCGGGCTTTTCTTTCCCTTTCTTTCTCGCCTCTTTTCCTTAGGTGGAACGCATGACGACATACGGTTTTCTGGGTCTTGGTATCATGGGAACTGGGATGGCGCGCAATCTTCTGCGCGCTGGTTTCGGCGTCACGCTGTGGAACCGTTCGCCGGAAAAAAGCGCGCTGTTAGCCAAAGAAGGCGCCCACGTCGCCCAAACGCCGCGCGACGTTGTGGCGTCTTGCGCAATCACTTTTGCCATTTTGTCTGACCCGGCTGCCGCGAAAGAAGTTTGCTTTGGCAAAGATGGCGCGCTGGAAGGCGCAGGGCCCGGTCATGATTATATCGACGCCTCGACCGTCGATGCCGAAACGTCGCGCGAGATTGCCGCCGCCATCCAAGCCAAAGGCGCGCGTTTTCTTGAAGCGCCCGTGTCGGGCACCAAAAAACCGGCCGAGGACGGAACACTGATCTTTCTGACCGCTGGCGATGCTTCTTTGTACGCAGACGCGGCACCCGCCTTGGAAAAGATGGGAAAGAAAAGCGTTTTCTTAGGCGATGTGGGGCAAGGCGCGCGCCTGAAACTGATCGTCAACATGATCATGGGCACCATGATGGCGGCTTTGGGCGAAGGCATGGCTTTAAGCCAGAAAAGCGGCCTCGACACCGCAGCGCTTTTGGATGTTTTGGATTCGGGCGCGATGGCCTGCCCCATGTTCAAAGGAAAAGGCGCGATGGTCAGCCGCGGCGACTTCTCGACAAGTTTTCCGCTGAAATACATGCAAAAGGATTTACGTTTGGCGCTGGCGCTGGGCGATGCGCTGCGCCAGCCGCTGCCGCTGATGGCCGCGACAAACGAGGCCTATAAACGCGCCATAGCCGAAGGCATGGGCGACGAAGACATGTGCGCCGTCGCCAAAACCTCTTCGATCTGACAGTAAGGCGACAGACTATGCAAACCGAGATTTTAAACAAACCATGCGGAAGGCCGTTTTTCTTGCCGCTGGCTATCATTATTCTTATCACGGCGATGGTTTATGGTTTAGCCGCTGCCGGGCAAGCCCGCCTTCCCATCCTTCATGACTTTAGTCAATACTTGCAGCCCGGCGGCATGTTCGCCGCGCCTCAAAATCTCGCGCAGCACGGTTTTCAGGCCACGCGCTGTCCGGCCACGACTTGCACGGGTTGGGATGGGCAGTTTTATTATTATCTTGCCGATGATCCTCTTTTGCAAAAAGACACGCTGTCTCATCTGGACGGCCCACAATACCGTTCACAGCGCATCGGCTTTGCGATGTTCGTCAAAGTGCTGGCGACGCTTTCGGGGCAATCGTGGGTGTCGCCCGCCTTTTATTTCGGCGTTTCTGTTTTATTGATGCTGGCCGCAACGGGCCTTGTCGCTTGCTTTCTGGCGCAAGCGGGACTTTCGCCCTACCTTGCGCTTTTATGGTCTGTGGGTGCCTCGCCTCTGTTCGCCGTTCTTTTCGGTTTTACCGACGGCATGGCGGATGCTTTTTTAATCGTGTCCCTTGTCGCCTTAGCGCAGGAAAAATGGCTTCTTTATCTTCCGTTCATGACCTTGGCCGTTCTCGCCCGCGAAAGCTATGCACTGATCCCCGCCTGCGTCGGCGCAGCGGCGTTCATCGGTTATGGCTACACGTTTATCAAAGATCGCACAAACTTTCGCCTCGGGCCATTTCTCGGGCACATGATTTTACAGGCAATCCCGCTGATTGCCGTTATCGGATGGCAGTTTTACGTGCGTGAAAAAAGCCAGTTCATCAACCATGTCTATGCGTTGCCCTTTCATACGTCTTCCGGCGATTTGATTGGCGCCCCGTTTCTTGCAACGCTTGATTTTATGACAGGCGGCAAGTTGCGGTCTTTGCTTCCTTTCATCGCCTCGGAACGCCAGCCAGCGTTAGATGCTTTCAAATCAATCGGCCTCGCCTTGTTTACGGGCTTACTGATTTCATCTTTTTATGTCTTAGGGAAAGCGTTCTGCCAAGCGGCATCGAAAGCGTGGCACAACGCAACGCTTACCGCCTCTATCCAAACGGGAGCTTTGGCAGGCTTCTTGGTCATGACCGGGTTATATGCTTGCTTCGGCCCGGGCATGGTGTGGGCCCCTATTGGCTATGTCAAAGCAACGGGCTTTTTGGCCTTTGCCTTTGCCTTTTTCTTTTCCTATGCTTTGGCACCGCGCCCCATGAATAAAGCGCTTTTATCCTTCTATGCGCTGTCCGAAGTTTTTTTCGTCTTTCTTTCGTGGCAGGCGTGGGTTCCCTGATCCTACCAGCTCACCGCCGCATGCGCGGCTTCTGTCATATCCTCAAGCGCGCCAGCATAAACAAGCTGCCCTTTTTCCAAAACAAGGACGCTATCCGCCAAAAGGCCGACGGTCGCGCGGCTTTGCTCGGCCAGCAAAATTGAAAGCCCTTTGCTTTTCAACACGCCGATCGCCGCGACAACTTGTTGAACAACGATCGGCGCAAGACCTTCTGTCGGTTCATCCAAAAGCAAGCAAGATGGGTTTGTCATCAACGTTCGGCCAACCGTCAGCATTTGCTGCTCGCCGCCCGAAAGCTGACGCCCTTGCCTGTCTTGCAAAGCCTCCAAAACCGGAAACAATTCAAACACGCGCGCCAAGGTCCAAGGCTCACGGTCGGAAGCGGCAGACCTTTTTCGCTCACCGGCCAGAAGATTTTCTCGAACGCTTAAATGGCCAAAGATACGACGCTCTTCCGGCACATAGCCAATGCCCATGCGCGCGCGGCGATAGGGCTTGAGCTTGCGCAGATCTTGCCCTTGATAGGCGATTTGGCCAGACGTCGCCGGAACGACGCCGATAATGGCCTTCATCGTCGTCGATTTGCCCGCGCCATTACGGCCAAGAAGCGCGACGCAAACCCCCGGTTTGAGATCAAAAGAAACGTCGCGCAAAATATGCGCTTGACCGTAATGGGTGTTAAGCGAAGAGACAGAGAGCATCAGTTCTTCCCCGAAAGATTGTATTGTTTAACAAGATCGTCCACGCGAACGAAACGTGACGTGACAAACCGCCCCTTCCCGTCTTCGTTTTTGGTATAGCCAACCCAATAATTATCGTAAGCCTGCTGCGTATCAGCCCGCATCAAAGCTGGGCCTTTCGGCCCATCGATTTGCAGACCGCGCAGCGCCTCGGCAATTATCTTTGGGTCTGTGCTGTGCGCCTTTTGAAGCGCAGCGACGGCAAACTGCATCAGTCTATAGCCGCCAAAGGCAACGTCATCGGGCTTTTTATGATAACGCGCTTCGTAACGCACGGTAAAATCTTTGGCCTCCTTAAAGTCCGGCGCAGGATCTTCGCCCATCGTAAACCAACCATCGGGATAGGCCGCGCCGAGTTCGCGGATAATATAGGGCGAGCCAATCAGGTCAGCCATGTGAAGCCTGCCCTTGATAAAACCAAGCTTCTCACCAGCGCGAATATATTGCGGCAAATCCGATGCAAAAAGCTGGTTAAAAACGGCATCCGGCTTTGCCAGTTGCATCGCGCGAATTTCAGCCTCGGCATTGATTTTGTTGAGCTGCGGATAACGCTCGGACACAAACTCGACATCGGGCCTTAACTTTTTCAGTGCTACTTTAAAAGCCGCCGCAAGCGTGCGGCCATATTGGTAATTCGGCGCAATAATCGCCCAACGTTTGTAAGGCAAACGCGCCGCTTCGTCGGCATAGACATAGGCGTGAAGGCTAATGCACTCCATCGTTCCGAACCAATAGGGATTGGTGTCCTTGCCGAACAAATCGCAAGCGCCGCCCCATTGCTTGATGAAAGGAATTTCGTGCTGCTTGGCAAAACTGCCGACGGCAAGGCCAACATGATCAAGCGCTCCGCCAATCAGCATGACAACATGCTCGCGATTGACCAGATCATCGGCGATGCGGACCGCAGCGCCCGGATCGGCTTGATCGTCGCGCGAGATCACTTCAATCTTACGCCCATCGACGCCGCCCGCTGCGTTGAGATCGTCCAGCGCCATCTGCCAGCCTTCACGGAAAGGATAGGAAAACTCTGGCGCGCCCGTATAGCTCATCATCTCACCGATTTTGATGGGCTCTTTCACAGCCCCCTCGGCCCATGCGGGCGTCCCGACCAAAACAAGCGCACAAACAAGAAGGAAACGTTTCATCGTCGTGTATCCTTTCACTTGCGCAGCTTTTCAATATAGGCGTCGGGTGGGAAATAATCTTTAGCATCCCGATATTCGACATTCACTAAGACAGGCTTGCCGTCCTTGACCGCTGTTTCGCCGACCCACAACCCATTCGTCGGCACATGATCGATCGCGCGCAAAGTGTACGGGCCAAAGATACCGTCAAGCTGCATGCCGGGCATTTTGGCAATCAGATCCTCGGTCTTCGTCGATCCTGTTTTTTCAATCGCCGACGCAATCATATAAGCCGTCGTATAGCTTAGAAGAGCCGTATAGCGAACCTCTTGGCCATATCTTTTCTGATAACGCTCGGCAAACGCCTTCATCGCGGGTGTCACGGGAACCTCATAGGGCAAGGTACCCGTCGTGATAAGACCCGCGGGCATCTCGCCTTTCATCTGCGCCATAAACTCTGGGCGTCCGATGTTGTCGCCGACAATAATCGCTTTGCTTGTCAGCCCACGTTTTTTGGCCTCACGCAGGAATTGCGTCAAATCGCTTCCCCAAAGAGACGTATAAACGGCATCGGCTCCACTGCGTAAAAGGGCGTTCACAACAGCGCCCGCGTCAATTTTCCCAACAGGCGTCCACTGCTCTTCAACCCACGAAGCATCGGGTTGGATTTCCCCAAGTGTTTCTTTAAAAGCCGCTAGGTTTTCTTGCCCCCACGCATAGTTTTGATTGATAGCCGCCCACTTCGTTTTGTGCCGCGAGGCCGCGCGTAGAGCCATCATCTTGTTGATGCCGTAAAGCGTTGGCCCCGCGCCACGGAAATAATAGGCATGTCCTTTGCGCCAGATGGCTTCGTTGCCGCCAATACAAGCATACACATCGATAATCTTATTGTGCTGCGCATAATCGGAAACGGCTAAGGCAATATTCTCAAGATTGCATCCGGTAATCATGACAGGGCG
The DNA here is from genome assembly GCA_964390005.1 of uncultured Rhodospirillaceae bacterium. GTDB lineage: Bacteria > Pseudomonadota > Alphaproteobacteria > UBA9219 > UBA9219 > CAYMGM01. Next base: position 727,265 of record CAYMGM010000001.1, read on the forward strand.
CTTCTGCAAAACGGCTTGCTGAAGCTTGGTTATCGCATTCTCTGGCTTTCCCGTGTCGTCCACGTGCTCAAAATGGATGGGACGCCCCAAAACACCACCTGCCGCATTAATCTCTTCCGCTGCCATGTCGAAACCTTGCCGCGTCGGCTCGGCAAAAGCGGCGCCAGCCGTATAACTGGAAAGATCAAGGATATCGATAGGCTCGCCCTTAGGCGCCGAAGCCTCGGCCACCGAAACCGAAAGCAGCAGCGCAGCCGTGGCTAAAAGCAAGCGTTTCATCTTTTTTCTCCTTGATCTGGGCGAAGCGTACGTGTGACGGAATCAGGCGGGAAATAAGGGGCCGCGTCTTCATAGTGCCAATCGACAATCGTCGGCGTTTTGTCGATAAAGCCTGTTTTCCCGACCCATGCCCCATAATTCGATTGATGGTCTATCGCCCGCATTGTCAGGGAGCCCACAGGCGATGCAATCGAAAGACCTTCTAGCGCATCGCGTATTTTTTCGCGCTCTAACGTTCCTGCTTTATTCAGCGCAGCCGCGACAAAATACATCGATGTATAACCATTAAGCGAACTCGCCCCCGGCGTCTCTTTAAAACGAGCTTCATAGGCATCGACAAAAGATTTCAGCGCGGGTTCTTTGACGCTTTGAAATGGAAAACCATTTGTCAGCCAGCCTTGCGGCATTTCCTGTTTAAAGACTGTCAGAAACTCTGGCCAGCCCATGTAGGGCGCGACGACATAAAGGTTTTGAAGAAGGCCGCGCTTTTGCCCATTGCGGACAAACTTGATCAAATCGTCTTGAATAATCAGCGTTAAGATAGCGTCAGGCTTAGCGCGTTTGAGCAATTGAACCGTAGAACCTGCGTCAATTTTTCCATAATTGGGGAACTGCTCGCTAACCCAAACGACATCGGGGCGCAAGCGCGCCAAGTGCTTTTTGAAGGCCGCGTACATCGAATGCCCATAGACATAGTTTGGCGCGACGACCGCCCAGCGTTTGGCTGGGTTCTTGGCCGCTTCGCGCGCGAGCATCGCGCCAAGCGTATCGGTCGAGGCATCGTTGCGGAAGCTATAGCGATTGCCTTCCTTCCAGACGAAATCATCTGTTCCGCCTGTCGGCTTCACAAAGGGAATCTTGGCCTGCCCCGCATAATTCAAAACGGCTTGCCCGGTGTTATCAAGGATCGTGCCGACAAGAACGGGCACTTTGCTCTCTTGATCCAGACGCTGCGCTTCGGTCACAGCTGCGGATGGGCTGTTTTTATCGTCGCGGAAGATAATCTCAAGAGGACGCCCCAACGCGCCTCCCCTTGCATTAATCTCCTCGACGGCAAGAAGAGCGCCGTTATCGAGCGGTTGCGCTTCGTTCGCAAGCCCAGTCAGCGAGCTTAAAAAGCCGATCTGAATGGGCTCTTTGGCCGGTGTTTCCGCCCAAACAGGCGAAGCCGCCAAAAGAAAAACCAAGGCGAGAAAAGAGGTTTTCATGAAGATATCCTTTCGCTTCATGGCTGCGGTCGCACAGTTTTGACGTAGGCGTCGCTCGGAAAATATTTATCGCCGGATTCGTAAGTCCAATCGACGAGCGTTGGTTTGCCGTCGGCATTAAGCCCCACCTTGCCGACCCAAAGGCCAAGGTTTGATTGATTGTCTGCCGCGCGATATGTCAAAGGGCCGACCAAACTGTCAAAGCTCATCCCCTTCATCGCCGCCGCGACTTTGTGTGGATCGGTGGATCCCGCAACCTCAATGGCCTTCGCAAGAGAGATGAGGCTGTTATAGCCGACAAAGGAAAACCAGCCAGGATCGGCGTTATATTTTGCGCGGTATTTAGCCAAAAAGGCTTTGTGCGCAGGATTGTCGATTTGATCAAAGGGATAGCCTTGCGTGATCCAACCGACAGGCGCTTCTTTGCCGATCATACCCAAAGATTCAGGCTGGCCCTGAAGAACGTTGATAACGGGTTTGCCGTCGAAAAGGCCGATCTTTCGTCCCTCTCGGATAAGCTGAACGGAATCGGTTCCAAAGCTGGCGATGAAAACGGCATCAGGTTTCGCGTTTTTCATAACACGTGCAGCGGCAGCCGCTTGGATCTTCATCATCGGATGCCACAGGGTTGCGACAAAAACGACGTCATGCCGAAGCTTTTTCAATTCTTTTTCAAAATCCTCGACGACCGAATGTCCAAACTCATAATCCGGCGCAATGATCGCCCAACGCTTGGCTGGTAGTTTGGCGGCGGCTTCAGCAAAAACCTTTCCATACATATAATTCGATACGTCAAAGCGGAAAGCTAGGTCATGCCCTTCCTGCCAAATATGGCGGTTGGTTCCGTTGCATCCTTTGAGATAGAAAATACCGTTTTTCTTCGCAAAGTTTGATACGGCGAGGCCGGTATTATCGGGGCCCGTTCCGATAAGAAGTTTGACCGCTTGATTGTTGACAAGTTCCTCAACGTCTCTCAAAACTTCTTCGGGCGTCCCATTCCCCCCCTCACGCAGGATCAACTTTAACGGACGACCCAAAACGCCGCCCTTGGCATTGATCTCGTCCAGCGCCATTTCAAAACCACGGTTTTGGTTGTCGGCATAAACTTTAAACAGCTTTGCCTCAGAAATGGCGCCGATGACGATCGGATCTTTGAGAGATGGTTCAGCCCATGCAGGCGATAGCGTGAAAAAAATAGAGGCGATAAGTGCAAGAATCTTTTTCATGCCTTTATTTCCTTTCACTGTTTTGCGCGCGCATATTTTTGACAAAGGCGTCACCAGGATACATGGGATCGACATCAATATAATGCCAGTCCAACAACGCCGGATGCCCATCCTGAAAGCCCGTCTGGCCGATCCAGAAACCTTCATTAAGCTCGTTGGTAAAAGGATTGAAGCTCTTCGGCCCCAAAAGCGTTTGAACGCTTTTCCCCTTGTTCGCTTCAATGATTTTTTCAGGATCCGTACTTTGCGCACGCTCTATCAACTGCTTCATGATAAAGGGCATCTGATAACTTAAAAAGGCCTCGACATAAGGCGTTTCATGATAGGCTTTTTCAAAAGCCGCGACGAAAGCCTTGTGCGTGGGCAGATCAATGTCTTTTGCCGGATAGCCTGGCGAGACCCAGCCGACGGGCGTTTCTTTCCCCGTTGTATCCAGCTCGGCCCCAAAGCCGCACATGCCGCACATAACAAACTTTCCGTCAAAGGCTTTGATTTTCTGACCCTGACGAACAAGCTCGGCATGATCGCGCCCAAAAAGAAGGGTAAAGTAAGCATCGGCTTTTTTATGCGCGGCGGCATGAAGCGACTGAAGCGCATTAAACTTATAAGTCTCTGGATAGACTTCATAGACAAACGAAACGTCTGGACGTTCTTTGGTCAAAAAGGTCTTAAACAGGTCTGAGACCGATCGGCCATATTCATAATTTGGCGCAAAAATAGCCCACCGTTTCGCCGGATTTTTGGCAGCTTCTTGCGCCAGAGCCTTGGCCATGTACCACGTATTTGTATCGCCGCCGCGCCAAGCATAGCGATTGCCAAGATCCCACCCAAAGCGCGGCGTTGTCCCCGTCTCGCGGAAGAAAAAAACTTTGTTCTTTTGGGCAAAATCATTCATCGCAAGGCCGGTGTGGTCAAACTGCGTTCCTGTGAAAAGATGGATGTTTTCTTTCTGCAAAAGATATTCGGCCTGCTTCAGCGTTTGGACAGGATCCGCATGCGTATCGCGGAAAAGAATTTTTAAAGGACGGCCTAAAATTCCGCCCTGCGCATTAATTTCGGATTGCGCCAGATTGACGGCGTTTTGGGCCATGATGGCCCCTTCCTTATACCCTGTAAAAGGCAGAAGGCTTGCAATCACCACGGGCTCTTGCCCCTGCGGCGCGGCCTGGACAGAGAAAGGAACAACCAGCAAAGCTAGAAAAAATAGAACGCGCTTAAGCATGGGCGTTTTCCTTTCCTAAGTAGGCTTCGCGGACAATGTCGTTCTTCTTAATATCGTCCGGCATGCCACTGGCCAACACTTCGCCGCGATGCATCACGATAATCCAATCGGCGTAATTGAAAATGGCGTCTGTATCATGCTCGGTAAACAAAACGCCGATGCGTTTTTCGCGCGCGATGGTATGGGTCAAACGCATAAGATCGTCGCGTTCCCCTAGTCCCATGCCTGCCGTCGGCTCATCCATCAAAAGAAGTTTGGGCTGACAAGCCAAAGCCATCGCAAGCTCTAGCCGTTTCAAGTCGCCGTAAGCCAGCGTCGCGACATGCGCTTCGGCTTGCCCGGCAAGCCCCACGGTTTCAAGATGCGAAAGAGCCTCTGCCCGAAAAAGATTACCAGCAAAGCCCCAAAGCCGCCGCCATTTCTTGCGCTGCGCGATCAAAACCATCTGGACGTTTTCAAGCACCGTCATACTGGCAAAGGTCGCCGTAATCTGAAAGGTCCGCCCGATCCCAAGTTTGGCAATCCGGCGCGGCGGGCGGCCCGTAATATCGTCGGCGGCTTGCGGTTGCCCCGGATGCTGAGCAATCTCGCCCGATTTTTCAAGCGCGATGCGCTCATCGGTCGTCAAGGCGGCGGCGTTATAATATACTTTTCCACTATCCGGACGTAGTTGCCCGTTGATGCAGTTAAACGTTGTCGTCTTTCCGGCGCCATTGGCCCCGATAAGCGCAACCAACTGCCCCAAGCGCACATCGAACGAAACGCCGCGCACAGCTTCGACCCCGCCAAAAGATTTGCGTAAGGAGTCAATCGTTAAAAGCGGCTGAAGAGCGGATGAAGAGGACATCATTAAGGTTCCATTGTTTCGGATGTGCGTTTGACTTTGCTTTCATCAATTAAAAGCTGGCTTCCCGGGTAATAGATCCAGTCTTTCAACAGAGGCTGGCCTTTTTCGACGTGCGACGTGCCAACCCAGATCCCTTGCGTGCTAATATGATCTGCCGCGCGCATTTCAAGATCGCCTATCGGGGATTCGATGTGAATCCCTTCCATAGCCTTGACGATGTCGCTTGGTTTTAACGACGGCGCTTTTTTCATCGCGGCAAAAATGAACTGATAGACGTCATACCCGTTCAAAGACATCCATCCTGGTGCTTCGCCCCAACGTTTTTTATAACGACGCGCAAAAGATTTGTGCGCGTCTGTCGTGATTTGTTCGGAAGGATAACCGCTCATAATCCACCCTTCTGTCGTTTCAGCGCCCAAAGCTTTCAAGCTTTCCGGCATGCCCGTCTCAAGGCTGACAATCGTCTTCCCCTCGGCAAAACCCCGGCGCTTTGAAAGACGGATAAGCTGGCTCACGTCGCCTGCAAAGCTGCAATTAAAGACCGCATCGACATGCTGACGTTGAATGGCGCCAATCGTCGCCGCCGCATCCAATTTTCCCACGGGGAACCAATAGGTCGGAAGCCACTGCGCCTTGGGGTTTTGCTGTGTCAGATAGGCTGAAAAAATCTGTGCCGCCTGATGCCCATAAGCGTAATTGGGCGCGATGCTGGCCCAGCGGCTGGCCTCGCTATGCTTATCGGCCAGAAAAGCCGCTGGCGCGCGTGCCGTCACGAATAACGAGTAAAGACCAAACGCATAATCGTTTTCTCTTTGCGTTTCAGGCTGCTCGGAATTGCCGAACCACCGGATCAGCGGTATTTTGTTTTGCTTGGCAAAATCGCCAAGCGCAATACAGACATTGCCGAAAATACACCCGCTGAGCATATCGACCTTCTCGGCAAGGACGAGTTCTTGGGCCGCGCGGATCGCGTCGCTTGGCGTTCCCAGATCGTCGCGGTCGATGACTTCGATCTTGCGCCCATGAATGCCGCCTTGCGCATTGATTTCTTCGACGGCCAACTGCCAGCCGCGCCGATAATTTTCGGTATAAAGCGGAAGCGCCTTATAACTGTTGATCTCGCCAATCTTGATCGGCGGCAAAGCCGAAGATCCTGTGGCAAAAGCGGGCACAGTCAAAAAACACAGACTCGCAACAAGGCTTAAAAGACGTTTCATCGACTTTCTCCCTTTTATTCGGCCATGCCGCCATGCACGACATCATGTAATACCGGTTTGTTTTCTTCGACACCTGTAAGAGCATACCAATAGCCAAGATTCGAGCGCTGTGAGGTGGCGTCCATCGTCACGGCTCCTGCTGGCGTCTGAATTGTCAGGCCACGCAGAGCCTGTGTAATCGCGGCGGGTTTGTCCGATCCGGCTTTTGAAATGGCTTCAAGAACAAACTTTGTGGCGATATAGCTGCGAAAGGCAAGTTCGCCCGGCTCGGCTCCAAAGCGTTTTTGATAGGCATCGATAAAAGCTTTATTGGCAGGCGTATCTAAAGCGGCAACAGGATAGCCAACCTGCGCGTACCAACCGATCGGCCCTTCACCTTTCAGCGGACGCGACGCTTCCGGCGGCAAATAGCTTTGAACCGTCACGACGTTTTTATCCATGCCCAACTTTCTCATCGTCCGCACATATTTCAGCGTTTCTTGCGCTGCAATGCTGCTGAAAACGCCTTGGACCTTCTTTTGTCGCTGGATGTTAGCAATTTGCGCAAAAGGATTGGTCCCATACTGATAAATCCGCACATCGACAATCTCAGCCTTTGGATTTTTCTTTTTTAGCTCGGCTTCGAAATACTTAAAGGCCGTGCGCGAAAACTCTTCGGCAGGAAATATCGCAGCCCAGCGCGTTATCGGTTGCCGCGCCGCCCAATCGGCCAAAGGCGCAATCAACTGCGAGGGATGGGAATCGAGAGCAAAGATCTCTTTATGCGGGCGATCCGTGCATTTGTCGTTCCAACACCAAACGGGAACATAAGGGATCTGATCTTTATCGGCCAAATCCGCTACGGCCAGTGAAACGTTTGTCCATGAGACGCCCGTCAACGCGGCGACATGTTCGCGCTGGATCAAATCTTCGCCAACCTGAACGCCTGCCGCCGGATCACCCCGATCGTCCCGCAGCAAAAGCTCGGCTTTACGGCCTTGCAATCCGCCTTTGGCATTCCATTCATCGACCGCCATCTGCGTGGCATTCTGTCCGCCGCTGGCCCAATCCGGCATGCCGGAATAGGTAAAAACACCACCGATTTTGATCGGCTCGGGCTGGCCGTCGGCGGCCCACACGGGCGTGCTGATAAGACAGGCCGCCAAAACAAGGCTTAAAAGTTTGTTCATTGTCTTCTTCCTTTTAACAAAGGGTAGATAAATTATTCCGCAGACTTACCTTCGCGCTGCGCCTTGATCCAAGCATCAGAAGGCAGATGATCTGTCGTGTTCATCTCTGTCCAGTTTAACAGGCTCGGTTTGCCATCCTTGAAACCAGACAGGCCAACCCAGAAAGGAATGCTCGCCTGATGGTCAAGCGCGCGAATGGTTTGGGGGCCCGTAAGGCTATCGTATGACATGTTGTCGAGAACATTTTTGATCTTTTCAGGATCCGTGCTGCCTGCTTTTTCAACCATGGCGGCAATGGCCTTGATGCCATTATACCCGCCGATAGAGTAGGTCCAGGGATCTGCCTGAAAAGTCGCGCGGTAAGCTTTCAAGAAAGCTTCGAACGAAGGCGTATGGATATCGTTATAAGGAAAGCCAAGCGAAACCCAACCGACAGGCAATTCCTGTTGCAGCATGTTAAGGTGATCGGGCAACGCAAGCATCGGCGCGATAAAAATACGGTCTTTTGTCATCAGTCCGCGCTTTTTAGCCTCTCGAATAAAGCGAACAAGGTCTTTATCAAAAAGAGCGCAAAAAATGACATCCGGATTGGCGCGTTTAAGCGCGGCAACCGTCGCGCCTGCATCAATTTTGAGCATCGTGGGCCATTGTTCGACGTCCCATTGGGCCCCCAGCTTGTCTTGGTCCGTAACCTTTTTCACAGAAGCGACAAGTGAACGGCCAAACTCGTAATCAATAACTCCCAGCAAAGCTGGGAGGTTGGAAGGGAACCGCTAAAAGCGGT
>CAYMGM010000002.1:0-269459 GCA_964390005.1 uncultured Rhodospirillaceae bacterium
GGATCCCCGCCTCCGCGGGGATGACGTGTGAGGGAGAGGTTTTGTATAAAAACTGTCGTCGACATTCTTTTCTGGTCCCCCCTTTCTTGCGTCATCCCCGCGGAGGCGGGGATCCAGGGGGCCGCGACGTCAGCGCAAAATCCACAGGTCATGAGACTATTTCCGCAAAAAGATCGTTCCATGCCGGATTGTCCTTTTCGATCAGTCTGATTTTCCACGCTCGGTTCCATTTCTTGATTTGTTTCTCGCGCAAGATAGCCTGTTCGATATCGTCATGAACCTCATAATAGACCAATTGATCGACCGCGTACTGCGCCGTGAATCCTTGAAAGGTCTTTTCTTTATGCTGGCTCACACGTTTGACAAGATCAGAAGTCACCCCAACATACAAAGTCCCGGCCTTACGGCTGGCCAGAATATAGACAAACCCCGTCATTTCTGAACAGGGTAAGTCGCCACCATTTCCGGCAAATCGCGCATATCATCGAAAATAACGTCCGGCGACGCGACCTTCATCCGCTCGCGCCACGCGGGCGAGATATGACTACCACCCAAGAAACCAAAAACCGTCATCCCGGCAGCTTTTGCCCCTTGGATCCCCGGCATACCATCTTCGATCACCAAACAACGCGCAGGATCGACCCCCATTTGAGCCGCCGCATAAAGAAACAAATCGGGCGCCGGTTTTCCATGCGCGACCATCGACGCGCTATACACGTGCCCCGCGAAACGATCCCACAAGCCTGTCTTCTTCAAGGTATGTTCCAGACGATCCATCCCGCTGCCCGAGGCGACGCAAACAGGAAGATCCATTGCCTTGATCGCCGCCGCGACATGCGGAATGGCCTGCAATTGTTCATCGAACAAACGATCTTGCCGCGCACCGATCCAATCAAGCGGGATCGCCTCGACAAAAGCAGCCCCGCGCTCCTGATGCAAACGCGCCTTGATTTCCGGCCATCCCGATCCCGCAAAACGGTGAATGAAATCTTCGGTCGAGATCGGATACCCGGCCTGCCCCAAGCCTTCAGCCGCCGCGCCGCAAGCCAGATATTCGCTATCGATCAAGCAGCCGTCACAATCCCAAATAACGAGATCAAATGGAGCAGCGGGCGAAGAGAAAGAGGGCATCAAGAGAAATCCTGTCTCACGAGAGAGGCGGTTTTTTCAACGGGCGCGTCTGAGATGGAAGCGACACGAGCAGCGAGCGCCGATCAAAGTTCAAAGCCAACTGAGGCAACAGTCTCATATCGTCAAAAATAAGATCGGGCTTCGAGTCTATTAAGCGTTGCCGCCAAGCGGGAGAAACGTGTCCACCTCCAGCAAAACCAAAGACAGTCATCCCGGCAGCATGTCCGCCGACAACGCCAAGCGAGTTATCTTCGATAACCAAACAATCTTGGGCCAGCCACTTCATCTGATCTGCCGCATAGTGAAAGAGATCGGGATGCGGTTTGCCGCGTTTGACATAGGCGGCGCTAAAGATCTTATCCTCAAAAAGAGAAAACAGGCCGCCAAGTTTCAAAGAATGGGCCAGCCGATCCGGCTCGCTTCCCGATGCGATGCACACAGGAAGGCCCATTTCTCTGATCGCTTCTTTGACATAAGGAATGCGCTCAAGCGACGTTTCAAAAAGCTGATCGCGATAAGCGTGAATAACCCGATAAGGAAGCATCTCACGCAACGGCATGCCAGAATCTTTTTCCAGCGTTGCGTAGATAACTTCCCAATCGATCCCGGCAAAACGATCAATGAAATCCCGCGTTGAGATAGGCCAGCCGACTTCTGTAAACTTATCGGCTGCCGCCTTCCCAGACAAAACCTCGCTATCCAGCAAACAGCCGTCGCAATCCCAAATCACGCCAGAAAAGTTCATATCACGCCCCGTATGGAATCATCAAAAAGGAATATCGTCATCCAAATCGGGCATCGCGGCACCCGAAGCGCCGCCAGCGCCCGCGCCGCCATCCGAGCCGCCCATCATGCCAAACGGCGATGACGTCTCCATAGACGGGCCGCGCGCGCCGCCGCCGCTGGCGCCATCAAGCATGGTCAGCTCACCGCGATAGGGACGCAAAACGACTTCGGTCGAATAACGCTCGGCCCCCGATTGATCGGTCCATTTGCGGGTCTCAAGCTGGCCTTCTAAATAGACCTTCGCGCCTTTTTTCAAAAACCGCTCAACCACGCCGACCAAAGCTTCGTTCATAATGACGACACGATGCCATTCGGTGCGCTCTTTTTTCTCGCCCGAGTTCTTATCTTTCCAGTTTTCCGACGTTGCGACGGTCAGGTTCGCCACGCGCCCGCCGTTTTGAAAGGTCCGAATTTCGGGATCGCGCCCTAAATTGCCAACCAGAATGACTTTATTGACGCTGCCCGCCATTGTTTCCTCCGTTTGAAGACGTATAGAGAATCGTGCGCCCCAGTATTCACGCCCCAGAGCGGGCCGCCAACCCTAAAGACGATTCCGTCCACAAGTTTGCACCCCAAAAAAGAACAAAACAAGTACAAAAAGAGCTAGCTTTTTCGATGCGGTTTCGTCATAGTCCCGCGCATGACACAGACCGAAGCCCATAAAACGCTGCGAGTCCGCGGCGCGCGCGTCCATAATCTGCGCAGCATTGACGTATCGATGCCGCGCGACAAACTTGTCGTCATCACGGGACTCAGCGGGTCCGGCAAATCGTCGCTGGCTTTTGACACGATTTATGCCGAAGGCCAGCGCCGCTATGTCGAAAGCTTGTCGGCTTACGCGCGCCAGTTTTTGCAACTGATGCAAAAACCCGATGTCGATGCCATCGACGGCCTGTCGCCCGCCATCTCGATTGAGCAAAAAACAACGTCGCATAACCCGCGCTCGACCGTCGGCACGGTGACCGAGATTTACGACTATCTGCGGCTTTTGTTTGCGCGTATTGGCATTCCGTATTCGCCCGCCACGGGGCTACCGATTGAAAGCCAAACGGTCTCGCAAATGGTCGATGCGATCAAAACGATGCCCGATGGCTCGAAACTTCTTTTGTTGTCGCCGATCGTGCGTAGCCGCAAAGGCGAATATAAAAAAGAGCTTTTAGACCTGCGCAAACAAGGTTTTCAGCGCGTCAAAATCGATGGCGAGGTCTATGATTTAGACGAAACACCGCAGCTAAATAAAAAAGTTAAGCACGACATCGCGGTCGTCGTGGACCGTATCGTGGTCAAACCGGATCTTGGCAATCGCTTGGCCGATTCCATTGAAACGGCGCTGCGCCTCTCCGATGGGCTTTTGCTGGTCGAAAACGTCGTGACAGGCGACGTAAAAACCTTTTCGGCCAAGTTTGCGTGCCCCGTCAGCGGCTTTACGATTGACGAGATTGAGCCGCGCCTGTTTTCCTTTAACAATCCGAACGGCGCTTGCCCTGCTTGCGATGGTTTGGGCGAAAAGCTTTCCTTTGATCCGGCCTTGATCGTGCCCGACCCGACATTGGCGCTGGACGAAGGCGCGATCGCTCCTTGGAAAAACGTGATGTCAGCTTTTTATACGCAAACGCTGGTGACGTTGGCGCGGCATTACAAACAAAAAATGTCCACACCGTGGGCGGAATTGTCCGCCGCCTTTCGAAACGCCGTTTTATATGGCACCGGCGACGAAGAGATCACCATCGCTTACGAAGACGACACGCGGAGCTTTAAAACATCCAAACCCTTTGAAGGCGTCATTCCCAATCTGGCGCGGCGTTGGCGCGAAACCGACAGCACGTGGATGCGCGATGAAATCGGGCGTTACCAATCCTCAAGCCCTTGCGATGTTTGCTGCGGCGCGCGTCTGCGGCCTGAAGCCTTGGCCGTCAAAATAGCCGGAAAGAACATCAGCGAGATGACGGCGCTGTCCATCCGCGCCGCGGGCGACTGGTTTAAAGCCTTACCCAAAAAACTATCTGCCAAGCACAACGACATTGCCGCGCGCATTTTAAAAGAAATCAACGAGCGCCTTGGGTTCTTGAACAATGTCGGGCTTGATTATCTGACGCTGGCGCGGGCCAGCGGCACCCTATCCGGCGGCGAAAGCCAACGCATCCGCTTGGCCTCGCAAATCGGGTCGGGGCTGACCGGCGTTTTATATGTGCTGGATGAACCATCGATCGGCCTGCACCAGCGCGACAATGACAGGCTTTTGGAAACGCTGAAACATCTGCGCGACCTTGGTAACACCGTCTTGGTTGTCGAACATGACGAAGACGCGATCCGCAGCGCCGATTATCTGATCGACATGGGCCCCGGCGCGGGCTCGCACGGCGGCACGGTCATCGCCGCCGGTACGCCCGCCGACGTCATGAAAGTCCCGGAAAGCCTTACGGCTCAATATCTGACGGGGGTCAAAAAAATCCCGCTACCCGCCGCGCGGCGCAAAGGCCATAAAGGCCAGTTCATCGAACTGACCGGCGCTTCGGGCAACAATTTAAAGAATGTCTCGGTCAAGTTTCCGCTGGGGACTTTCACCTGCGTGACGGGCGTCTCGGGCGGCGGCAAATCGACGTTAGTTTTAGAGACGCTGTACAAGGCGTTGGCCCGTTCGCTGAATGGCGCGCGCGATGTGCCCGCGCCACACACGGCGATCAAAGGCATTGAGAAAATCGACAAAATCGTCGATATCGACCAATCGCCTATTGGCCGGACGCCGCGCTCAAACCCGGCCACTTATACGGGCGCTTTTACGCCGATCCGCGAATGGTTTGCAGGACTGCCCGAAGCCAAAGCGCGCGGGTATGGGGCCGGACGTTTTTCTTTTAACGTCAAAGGCGGGCGCTGCGAGGCTTGCGAAGGCGACGGCGTTCTTAAGATCGAGATGCATTTCCTGCCGGATGTTTTCGTGACGTGCGATGCTTGTCACGGCGCGCGTTACAACCGCGAAACGTTAGAGATCAAATATAAAGACAAATCGATTGCCGACGTTTTGGATATGACGGTCGAAGACGGCGCTGTCTTCTTTTCGGCTGTCCCGTCCATTCGCGATAAACTGCTGACCTTGCAGCGCGTTGGCCTTGGCTATATCAAAGTCGGTCAAGCGGCGACGACCTTGTCGGGCGGCGAAGCGCAGCGTGTTAAGCTGGCCAAAGAACTGTCGCGCCGCGCCACTGGTAAAACGCTTTACATTTTGGACGAACCGACGACAGGCCTTCACTTTGAAGATGTGCGCAAGCTGCTTGAAGTTCTGCATGCGCTGGTCGATCAAGGCAACACGGTGATTGTCATCGAACACAATCTTGAGGTGATCAAAACCGCCGATTACATCATTGATCTGGGCCCCGAAGGCGGCGACGGCGGCGGGCGTATTGTCGCCACCGGCACACCCGAAGACATCGCCGATGCGGCCAAAAGCTATACTGGAAAATATTTAAAGCCTTATCTGAAGCGCTAAAAGAACGCTTATTCTGATGGGCGGGAAATGATTTTCCGTAATAGCGCAGGCTCATTTGTAAAAAGGCCATCAACCGCGAAAGGCGCAACCAGCGCGTACTCTTCTTCGGTGTTGACCGTCCAAACATTGATCCCGATCCCGCGTTCTTGGGCTTGTAAAACCCAGCCTTCATCGAGATTCTCGCGGCACGGATGCAAATACGCGGCCCCTGTTTGCTGCGCAAAAGCCAAGGGGTCCACCGGTCGCGCGGCAAACAAAGCGCCTGTGCGCACCCCCGGGCAAAGCCCCGCGATTTTGATCAACGACGGGTGATAGAAAGACGAAACGATCACACGCTCTTTCAACGCAAAAGCGTCAATAATTTCGGCTACTTTTTCTTCAATCCCATCATAAAGAATGGGGCCGTTTTTGATCTCGATATTCAGCGACATCGGGGTCGGCGCGATCCAGGCCGCAACCTCGGCCAGCGTCGGTATTGTCTCGCCCGCATATTGGGGCGCGAACCATGAACCAAAATCCATCGCCTTCAGCGCGGCCAACGTCAAATCTTTGACAAGCCCGCGCCCTGTGCTGGTCCGATCAACGCGCTCATCATGGCAAACGACGACTTCGCCATCGCGAGACAATTGGACATCCAGCTCGATCCCGTCGGCTTGTTGAAGCGCGGCAGCCCGAAAAGCCGCCATTGTGTTTTCTGGCGCTGCGCCGCTGGCGCCGCGATGCGCATAAAGTACCGTCATGATCCCTCGCCTTGGCCTAAGATAATCGGCCCTGTTCCCGCGGGCTGGCGCGCCAAGCCCGGACGGCTCGCGGTGTTAACAGGCGTCGTTTGATCAGGATAGAAGGCTTTGATCGTGGCTAGCGTTAGCGCTTGTTTCGTCTCATCAAGCGCACCACCGAACAAATCGGGACAAACCGGTGCCTCATGCCATTCCTGAAGCTGCTTGATCACGCCAAGGAGGCCGGGCTTATGGCAGGTCCGCCGGGTACAAAAAGGATGCGGGTCAGCCCGCCGCGTGGCTGTCGCGCTTAGTTTAAGCAAGGGATCAAGCCAGAAAAAGCGCACGCCATGCGTCGTTGCAAAGGGCCTGCGCGAATCCTCAAGTCCGACAAAAAGCTGGGCCGCCCGCCCCGACGCGCCGCAATCGACCAGACACCCCAGATAAGCCTGTCCGTTAAAGGAGTAATAGCCATGCATATGGTGAAAGATAAAAAGATCTTCCGGTTCTTGCGATGCAGGTTTGCCAATCATCTGAAATTTTCCTTTGAAATAAATCGTCTACCCCAAGTCGTTTGAACTTTATCCGGCATTGTCATAAGGGGCAAGATGACTTAGGTTGAAGGCCAGCCCTTCGCTGCCGTTAACCAAAGGGATTTTCGTCGTGACCGAAGCCAATCCATTGACTGAAGCAACCCTCGCCCGTCTGTCGCGTTTAGCCCAAGGCGTCGGCCTTGGCAAAGATGCGATTTCTTTGGTCGATACGAACGAACAAACCTATACGCTAGAAGGCCAAATCCACCTGACCCCGCGTTTTGACAGCAAATCGCGCAGTTATGCCGGAACGGCCAAAGGAAACGGCAAAAACAAAAAAGGCTTCGAAAGCTTTCAAGCTATGGCCGACGCGCTGGCCAAGCAACAGCAGGATTTCACGCAAGGAAAAGAATGGACCGAAGAGGCGCGGCGCGAGATTGAACAAGCGCCAGGCAACGGATGGGGCATGCACGAAGCGCAAATTACGCTTCCCAGCCGCAGCGCTATTTTCTCGGCCACCGAGAAATGCCCTGCCTGTGCCGGAGCTGGCCTGTCGCCCTGCCCGCAATGCCAAGGTCAACAGCATGTTATCTGCCCCTTTTGCTATGGTAAAAAGGAAGAGGATTGTTACAACTGCTTTGCAACAGGCGAAGACCCCGTTCATAAAGGCCAGCGCTGCCCCGTCTGTCACGGCACGCGTTTTGCGCCCTGCCGCTATTGCCAAGCCACCGGTGTTATGGCCTGCCCCACCTGTCAGGGACGCGGCGGCCTTCCCTGCCCCACCTGCAACGGCACCGGAAACTTGACCCAAGAAACAGCCGTTTCAGCTGGCGCGAACGTTTCGTTTCAACTGGCCAATATGACGCAATGCCCCAGCGGACTTTTGCGCACGCTTGATCGCGTTGGTGTTCCCAACCTTGTCAAAGGCTTTGCCGATATCAGCGTGGTTCCACCGGTTGATCCTCAACTGGAAGACAAAACGCGCCTGGTCCTGAAGGCGGCCCTTCCTTATGCTGAGATGAAGATACGTTTTGCAGGCAAAGCAGCCCTTGTCATCGCGTTTGGGAAAAAAGGCTATCTTTCCGGCGTTCCTGCTTTTTTAGATGCGGCGCTCACCAGCAAACTGAACGATTTGCAAGCCGTCGCCGATGGACATGGGTCGATCGATAAACTTCTCAAGATCAAATTGATCAGCGATGGGCTCAAGCTTGTACTTCAGCGCAAAACAAATCCCAACGATTTACGCCGTCTGTATCCGGTTGGCCTTTCCGCCGACATGGCGACAAAGATCATGGGGCTTTTGATCAAGGCGCTGAAAAACGTTACGCGCACCCAGCGCCTTATGACAGCGATCTTAGGCACAGGTCTTAGCGCCGGGATTTTCTATGCGCTGTTTCTTTCGCCGTTGCGCACGCAATTGGTTGCCTCGATTTCAGACAAAACTCTTTTAGTAACCGAGGTTGTGACGCCACTTCTTCTGGTCGCAGCCACGTATTTAGGGATCGAAGCCGTCGCCAAAAACGCGCTCAAGCGCCGTTATCCCGATGTACCAATTCCTGCGGGGCAAGATATTGGCAAAATCGGCTATGTCGCGATAGCGGTCATTTTCGCCCTTTATGCCGCCATGCGCTTCTTGCCCAAATATCTGGGCCTATAATTTTTGGCTCTTTTTTAGACAACAAAAAACCCCTTGTCTTGCCGACAAGGGGTTTTTTGTTCGTGCTTCGAGGGCGCTTTACGCGGCAAAAGCCTGCGTATAGTTCTCGATAAATAGCTTCAGTTTTTCTTCGGTTTCCGGCTTAATCTGCTTGTCGGCGCGAATGGCCGACAAGATCTCGCCGCCATGAGCCCGCAGATCGCGCAGAAGACCTTGTTCATAGCGCGACACATCGTCGGCTTTGACCTTATCCAAATAGCCTTTCACGCCCGAATAGATAACCGCGACCTGTTCTTCAACAGCGAGCGGCGCATATTGCGGCTGCTTCAGAAGCTCGGTCAAACGGCGACCGCGATTCAAAAGCTTTTGCGTGGTGGCATCAAGATCGGAAGCGAACTGCGAGAAAGCTTCCATTTCGCGATACTGAGCCAGATCCAGCTTGATCGAACCGGCGACCTGTTTCATCGCCTTGATCTGTGCGGCGGAACCGACGCGGCTGACCGAGATACCGACGTTAATGGCCGGACGGATACCCTTGTAGAACAAGGTCGTTTCCAAGAAGATCTGCCCGTCGGTGATCGAAATAACGTTGGTCGGAATGTAGGCCGAGACGTCGCCCGCCTGCGTTTCGATGATCGGCAAAGCGGTCAGCGATCCGCCGCCGTGCTTGTCCGACAGTTTGGCCGCGCGTTCCAGCAAACGGGAATGCAAATAGAACACGTCGCCAGGATAAGCTTCACGCCCTGGCGGACGGCGAAGCAACAGCGACATCTGGCGATAAGCCACAGCTTGCTTGGACAAATCGTCATACACGATGACGGCATGCATGCCGTTGTCGCGGAAATATTCGCCCATGGTGCAACCGCAGTACGGCGCAATGAACTGAAGCGGCGCGGGTTCTGAAGCCGTCGCGGCAACAACGATGGAATATTCCATCGCACCGGCGTCTTCCAGCGTCTTGAC
Organism: uncultured Rhodospirillaceae bacterium; assembly: GCA_964390005.1. GTDB lineage: Bacteria > Pseudomonadota > Alphaproteobacteria > UBA9219 > UBA9219 > CAYMGM01. The sequence continues at coordinate 9,274 of CAYMGM010000002.1, forward strand.
GATCTGCGCGACGGTCGAGCGCTTTTGCCCGATGGCCACATAGATGCAGTACAGTTTCTTGGACTCGTCGTTGCCCTTGTTGATGCCTTTTTGGTTCAAGAACGTGTCCAGAACGATGGCGGTCTTACCGGTCTGACGGTCGCCAATGATCAGTTCGCGTTGACCGCGTCCGACCGGGACCAACGAATCGATGGCTTTCAAGCCCGTCTGCATCGGCTCGCTGACCGATTGACGCGGAATAATGCCGGGGGCTTTGACTTCCATACGGGCATAGGAAACGTCTTTCAACGGGCCTTTGCCATCGATGGGGTTGCCCAAACCGTCGACAACGCGGCCGAGCAGGCCTTTGCCGACAGGAACTTCAACGATGGTTTTGGTGCGCTTGACGGTGTCGCCTTCGCGGATGCTGCGGTCATCGCCAAAAATAACGACGCCGACGCTGTCCTGTTCAAGGTTCAGCGCCATACCTCTGATGCCGTTTTCGAACTCGACCATTTCACCGGCGCAGACATTGTCAAGGCCGTAAACCAAGGCGACGCCGTCGCCGACCGAGAGCACTTGCCCAACTTCGGCGATTTCGGCACCCGTGCCGAGACTCGCGATCTGCTGTTTCAGAACCGAGGAAATTTCCGATGCGCGGATATCCATTTACGCTGCCTCCTTCAATGTTGCGAAAGCGCTGCCTGTGCGTATCAGGCGGCACCCTTTGCGTCTTGCGTTTTTAGTTGTTTTTCGATGAGCGCGAGCTTGCCCCGGACCGACGAATCGATCAGGAACGAGCCGAGCTGAACCTTCATACCGCCCAACAAGGCGGGATTTTGCGAAGCCACGATTTCGACATTGCCGCCGATCGCACGCCCCAAACCTTCGGCCAAAGCCGCTGTCTGCGCTTCGGATAAAGGCTGTGCCGATGTCACTTCAGCCGTGTGGACCCCCTTCTTAAAGGCCAGATCGGCCTTAAAGGCCCGCAAAATGGCGGGCAGAAATTCCAAGCGGTGATTGAGGCTCAAAAGCTCTAAAAAGCCGCGGACCAGCGGGTTAAACCCGCCGATTTCGATCATTTTCCGCACGATGACATCTTGTTCGGCATGCTTCAAATGACGACCGAAAACCAGACGGCGGAAAGCCATATCCGAGGCCAGCAAATCGCGCAAAAGCCGGATATCCGCGACAACCGCGTCCATCTGACCTTCCGAATCGGCCAGGTCGAACAAAGCGCGGGCATAACGACGCGCGATCAGGGCGGCTTTTCCCGCGACGATTTTGGGAACAACGTTCTCTTCAGACACGGCCAGAATCTCCAAGACAGTAAGAGAGCGCCCAGAAACAAAGCGCCCCTAAGACAGTTAGACCGGCCACGGGAATAGCAGAGCCGAAGCCGAAGCGCAACGCCTTGTTGCTTCTTTTTGATTACTTTTCTTGCCCCCGTGTCCGCTTGGAAGGCTAGGCAGCGCCGAAAGGAAGCAATCCGGGGCTAAAAGCCTTTCTTTTAATCGTTTTTCGCGTTATGAAACGGCCACATGAAAGTTTTGCCGACAATGTCGGATTCGTTTATACTTTCACCACAACAATCATTGAAACAAGATCGAACGCAAGAGAACCAAACGGCAACGGCTTCATTGATGCAACACGTTCTATCGAATCATCTCAAGAAAAATCATCTTTGTTTGCTAGATGAGTTGACCACGCGCGACTTACCTATCGAGCAACTGACGGCAGCCAGATTTCCGATGGCGCCGCGCGACCGCCAAGTCATCCGTACGGCCCATATCGAGCGTAGCGTCTTTACAAAATTGGCCACAGACTTGTTTTATGCCCCAGAACCGATTCAAAAGGCTTCTTTTTGGGCCCGGCTTATGCCGTTATGGCGCGTAGCCCAAAAAGAGGTTGCCTATACAACGGAAAAAGAGAAACAACCCATCGCTTGTTTGACTCTTATCCCCCCCTCAGGGGTCGTCAAATATTGGAAGCCCTGTAGCGGCATACAAGACAGACTGAAAAATGCGGCTGCCCTTGTCGTCGCCTTTTCGGTTCACGATCACGAAACGCAGAATTATCTGCACCTGCGCGTCTTTCATGGCATCGACCAGCAGCAGAGCACGATGATGGTCTTCACGTCGGCCGAACCGGATCCTTTTGCCATTGTTCACAGGCGCAACTTGGTCCAATCGGGCGAAGCTGCACACGATCGCTTATGCGCTTTTATCGCAAGCGGCCCTCTGCCTCTTTTATCCAACGATAAATAGCCCCTTTGATAATCCCCACAAAAAAGCGCGCCCCTCACGAGGCGCGCTTTTTCTTCTTAGGCGAAACCAGCTTAATTGCGCAAAGGCTTACCCGTATCCAACATGGCCGCGATCCGCGCCAGCGTCTCAGGCGTCTGGCACAGGAACAAAAAGGCCCGGCGCTCGGTTTCCATCAGCTTTTCTTCGCTGACGGCCCCGGACAAACCGCCTTCATCCCCGCACAAAATCGTCATCAACGCCTTGGCGATCACCTCGTCATGCGGGGTTAGTTTGCCCTGCTGACGTGCGCTTTCCAAAACCAGATCCAAGGCTGCGCGTCCTGCCGGCCCTGGCAAAACGATCTCGGCGGGCGCAGGCGCGTGATACTCTTTTGCCAGATCCAAAACGCGCGCTTTGGCATCAAACAGTAAACGATCTTTGTTCATGCTGATCCCGTCTGTAGGGCGCAAAATGCCAAGATCGCGCGCTTCGGCTGCCGTCCCCGCTTGCTTGGCCATACGAATGGCATCAAAAGCCCGCGTGACAGGCGATTCGCCCCCTGCGGCCAAGGCCCGCGCCAAGGTTTGCGTACAACCGCCCCACCCCGGCACCAACCCGACATTCGCTTCAACCAAGCCCGGCGCACATTCGCAGTAAGCCTGAATGGCCGAAGCATGCAACAGAACTTCACAGCCACCGCCCAGCGCAACGCCCATAGGCGCGGCCACGGTGGGGAACGGCGCAAAACGCAACGCATGATGCGCGGCTTGGCCTTTGGCAATAAACTCTTCAATCGCCGCCCAAGCCTTGGCTTCGATCGAAGCGCGGATAAAGGCCAAGTTCGCCCCAGCCGAGAAATTGCCGGATTCGTTATAAATCACCAGCCCTTTCCACGCGCCGCGACCATCGCCGATCAAGGTTACCGCCCGCTGCATCATGTCAAAAATGTTGGCATCCAGCGCATTCATCTTGGAACGGAACTCAAGACACAAAACGCCGTCGCCGACATCCCACAAAGCAGCCGACGGATTTTCTTCAACCGGCGCGTGGGCGCGTTTGATATCTTCAAGCAGCAAAACGCCCGGCGCGCGCTTGACGCCATGATAAGCGCCTTCCAGCCCCAAGAACATCAATTGGCCGTCTTGAACCTTGTAAAAACCGCCGCGTTCAGCCGCCATCGCCAGAAGCGGCGGCACATCGCGCCCTTCTTCGCGCAAGCGCGCCACGGCCCAGTCTGCGCCGATCTTATCGATCAGCTCGAAAGGACCGAATTTCCAGTTATAGCCCAAACGCATGGCTTCATCGACTTCGACAACGCTTTCGACCGTCGCCGGAACCAGCAAAAAGGCATACAAAACGGTTTCCGACAAAACGCGCCAAGCATAACGGCCAATTTTATCTTGCGCTTCGCATAGCGCGCGCAGGCTTTTCCCAGCGGCTTCCAAAGTCGGGATTTTCGGCGCGGCCGAGGGAGCATAATCGCCCGTCTGTAAATTGACGGACTCTTTGACTTTGCCTGTCTCTGTTTTCTGGAAACGGTAATAACCGCCCTTCCCTTTACGGCCCGTATAACCCGCCGCGACCATCTTTTGGCTGACGGGATGATCTGTATAGATATCGCGGTAAGGATCGTCTTGCGCCAGTGTACGCAGCAAGCTTTGGCCGATCAGCGGCATCAAATCCAAACCGATCAAATCAATCAAACCAAAAACGCCCGTGCGCGGAATTCCCATCGGACGCCCGCAAACTTCGTCGGCTTCTTCAACCGACAGGTTCAGATCAATCGCGGCGTTAACGGCGATTTGTAAAAAGAACATGCCCAAACGATTAGCGATAAAGCCGGGGGTGTCGTTACAGGGCACGACGCCTTTGCCAAGCTTGCGATCGCAGAAATCAGCCATCAAAGCGCGGCCATCGGGGCGTGTCGCTGCGCCGGTCACCAATTCCAGCAAGCGCATGTGGCGCACAGGGTTAAAGAAGTGCGTGATCAAGAAATCGCGCTTAAAGGCGTCGGATTGATCGCCCGTTAAAACGGTCAGCGGAATGGTCGAGGTATTCGACGAAACGATCGAGCCCGGCTTACGGATCGCATCGACCTTTTTATACAAATCGCTTTTAACCTTCGGATCTTCCAAAATGGCTTCGACGATCCATTCGGCCTCTTTGATTTTGTCCAGATCGTCTTCGGTATTGCCGACCTCAATCAGCTTGGCATTGTCGGGATGCATAAAAGCGCCCGTTTTCTGCAAACGCTCAATCGCCCCTTTGGCCAGAACATTGCGATCTTCCGCCCCTGCTGGCACGATATCCAGCATCAAAACGGGCACGCCCGCATTGGTAACATGGGCCGCAATTTGGCTTCCCATCACACCCGAACCAATGACCGCAACAAGCTTAACGTCTGCCGACATAAGGAATCCTCCAATAAAAGGGGCAAAAATGCCCAAAAGGGACGGTTTGGTATGCACTAAAAAGCCTGAAAAAACGGTTAAGTCCCTCTTTTTTCTTGGAAGGAAACAAGCTAAACTCCCTTCGATAAACTATTTTTTCACGGGGATATGTCCATGTCGCGTCAGAATAAATACAAAGTTGCCGTTGTCGGAGCCACCGGAGTCGTCGGCATGGAAATGCTGAAAACGCTGGCCGAGCGCGACTTTCCAGTGTCTGAAGTTATTGCCTTGGCCTCGCGCAAATCGGCTGGCGGGGAAGTCAGCTATGGGGGCGAAAAGATCCTGAAGGTCCAAGATCTGTCGGATTTTGACTTTACGGGCGTCGATATTTGCCTGTCATCGCCGGGCGCCAAGATTTCAGCCGAGTTTGCCCCCCGCGCTGCCGCGGCGGGCTGCGTCGTCATCGATAACACGTCGCATTTCCGTATGGACCCCGATGTGCCGCTGGTCGTGCCCGAAGTAAACCCCGAGGCGATCGCGGACTATAAGAAAAAGAACATCATCGCCAACCCCAACTGCTCAACGATCCAAATGCTTGTGGCGCTGAAGCCGTTGCACGACGCGGCTGAGATCGACCGCGTTGTCGTTTCGACCTATCAGTCGGTTTCCGGCGCGGGTCGCGAAGCGATGGATGAGTTGTTCAATCAAACGCGCGCGATTTATGTGAACGATCAAATGATCAAGGAACAATTCCACAAACAGATCGCGTTCAACTTGATCCCGCAAATCGACGTTTTCATGGACGATGGCTCGACCAAGGAAGAATGGAAAATGGTGGTTGAGACCAAAAAGATTCTCGATCCCAAGATCAAAGTCTCGGCCACCTGCGTGCGCGTTCCGGTTTTCATCTGCCATAGCGAATCCGTGAACGTGTCGTTTAAGAAACCGCTGTCCGCCGATGACGCGCGCGCGCTATTGAAAAAAGCGCCAGGCATCACGGTCATCGACCACCACCATGAAGACGGTTTTGTCACGCCCGCCGAATGCGTGGGCGAAGACGGCGTGTTCATCAGCCGCATCCGCGACGACATCACGGTCGAGAACGGCCTGAATATGTGGGTTGTCAGCGACAATTTGCGCAAAGGCGCGGCCTTGAATGCCGTTCAGATTGCCGAGGTTTTGGTTAAAGAGCATCTTTAATCCACCTCCCTCATTTTATCGTTAACGGCGCAAGAGAGCTTTTGTTTTCTTGCGCCGTTTTTTATACTGCGCGCTGCCATTTGAAAAATATGAGGTTCTTTTATGTACGATTATTTTGACCGTCGTGATGCCTATCTCCGGACAGCCGCCACTGCCGTGACGGGCGGTATTCTGACCCTTATTGCCGCCAAAACAAACATTTCGCCCGGATGGTTTAGCGGTTTGCTTTTTGTAGGTGGCGCGCTTAATCTTCCGCGCTATTTATCAGAAGAATATGTCTGCGATACGCTCGCTAAATCGCTAAACTTTCTTCGAAAATCCGTTTGCGTCGCGGCTATCCTTTCGCCCGTTGGCTGCGTCTTGTTAAATGAGGCGGCCAAGGGAAATGCAAGAGAAGCTCTTGCCGCGGCAAACTATTCAGCCATCCACCAAGTTCTTGACGGCAAAGAAAGCGCGACCGGGTGCGCCGACTACCGCCCCTACGCGGTCGTCAACAAACTGACAGCTCAAGAAACCATTTCAGCCCATGCCACCATCCTTTCGCGCGAAGAGCCCGAAGGTGTTGAACATCCGGGTCGAGCCGAGGTTATGTTAGGCGGAAGAAGCCGGGATGAGACAGCGGAAAGCTATTCTTTCCGGCTTGTTCGATCGCGTGATGGCACCGTCACCTATTACAAGAACGGCTTTGATATTAGCTATTTTGGAAAACGCGGCGAGGCTGTCGCCGATACCTGTCATCAATAGACTGTAGCGCCATGACTTAAGAAGAAGCCTTGCCTGCGCAAGGCCTTTTCTTTAGGGTCAGGATACACATGAGCACAGACAGCCCCAGCTTTTATTTTTTCCGCCACGGCCAGACGGCGCTTAATCTTGAGCACCGGATTCAAGGTCAGCTCACGCGCGCTTTGCCACCGGTGCCGGACGAAGCCTTGGATGAAACAGGCGCGCGGCAAGCCGTCGCCCTGGCCGAAGCCTTTCAAAAAGCCGGGATCAAACTGGACCTTATCGCCTCCTCTGACGCGCGGCGCGCCCTTCAAACGGCACGCGCCGTTGCGGAAGTGACGGGGGCGCCTGTTTTTGAAACGCAAGGCCTGCGCGAAATGTTTTTTGGTGCCGACAACGAAGGCGTGGACGTTGCCCTTTTTCGCGCGCGCGTTTTCACGCCGCCACTTGTCTTTACCGATGCGGTCACGGGCCAGCCCTATGAAGTCCCTGATGGCGCGACGCTGCGCCGCTACCACAAAAGCACCGAGGCCCGTTACGACAACCTTGCCCACCCCGGCGGCGAATCAAAAGCCGATGTCCGCGCGCGCTTGATCCAAACACTTTCAGACATCACGCGCCAAAACCCGGCAGCGCATGCCATTGGCGTCAGCAGCCACGGGGTCGCTTTGCGGGTCCTTTTGCCTGAACTGGGCGTCTTGGATAATGCAGCTTGTGCGGCGGCAACGCTCAATGCCGAAAAACAAGTTTTTGAAAACATTCACTTTCCCTTTGCCAAGCCTCGGCCCGAGCCCGCCCCGCCGCCCTCTTGGCACAAAGGTTGCTTGTTCCTTTAGTATCAAGGCAACTTTTTCAGAAGGAGAGCCCCCATGTCTCTCGTCACTGGCTCGGTAACATCTTATTTTCCAACAGCGCTGGGACAAACAACGCCAACCAACAGCGCCGCAACAACGAAAAAAGGCCAACAGACCTTTGCCTCGGCGATGGAGCAAGCCCAACAAGTCGCCGCCAAAAGTGACGATATCAAAAACGAGTTTTTACATTATTCGAAAATGACGCCCGCGCAGCGGATCCGGTATTTGTATCTCAAGCAGCATGGGCTGACCGAAGAAACCTTGCGCGCCCTTCCCGCCGCACAGCGCTTGGCGATTGAGCAAGACATCAAAAACGAGATCCAAGCCAAATTGCATATGAAGATTGAAAAAGCATCGGCTCTAACGACGGACGTCAGCGCGGCTTAAAAAGCAAGCTCCAAAGCTTCCCTTGTTTTTTGGTTGGCAGTAAACGCCTTTTTTGCCCGCGCGCGGGTTGGCTGTGCCAAGTCATCGGCCACACGCAACCTGTCAGCAATGGCAAGAATCTCCTTCGGCGCAAACGCATAGGAAGCGCGCGTTAGAAAGCTGCCCGGCTCAAAGCCATAATAGGATGGCTTTCCGATCTCAAGGCCGCAACGCATCAGAAAGTAACCCAAAAGCTGATCGTCTTTGATTTTGACAGGCTCGTCGACACCTTTGGAAACAACGGCAGGCCCACCGACAAAACGGCCTTTCATGTTTTCAAAACTCAGAATATGGAAAAAACCTGATTCAGGCGCAGTCACAACTTGGATATGCGTCAGGGGCTTTTCCATTTCCGCCCGCGCCGCGGCCAGGGAAACGCCCCGCTCTTCGGCGACAAGCGCAACCAGCTTTTCTTGCATCTGGGGCGAAGCGCCGCTCGCTTCCAGACCATTGACCAGCGCTTTCAGCAAAAAGCCGCTTTGCGCGTGGGCTTCGTTCATTTTTGTCAAATGGGCATCGAGCGCCGTTTTATTTTTCTTTTCGACGGAATAGCAATAAAGTAAAGCCTGCAAAGCATCGACCGATGGATAGCCTTGTTCAAGAAACAGATGCCTAAACATATATTTTTTAAGTTTCGCCAAAGCTGTTTTGCCGCCTGTTGGCGCGACCAAAACACCGGCCCGCAAGCCAGCCAGCCCGATTTTCGACGGCCCCAATAAAGTAAAGCTGCTTCCTTGAAGCGCCGGACAACGTGCAAACAGATGCGTTTTTTTCGGCCCGTATTCGGTTCCGTGATAAACGATATCGTCGATAACCCAAAACTCAGCCAACGGATCGGCCAGCTTTCGGGTTTGGCGATATAAATCGAAATTGGCTTTCGTTTGCGCGCGTTTCGCCGCCATCAGAACGCGGGCTTGCGCTTCGGTTTCTTCGGCACCCCGGATCAAACCGGTCGGATTATTTGGCGATGAATCGAAATAGACCATCGTTTGGCGATGGGCCTTCCCCGCCACTTTCGCAAACGTATCGGCCAAATCGGCTGGGGACAGCGCCCAATTTTCATGCGCGCGACGCTTGACGGTGACAACCTCGAACCCCAAATCGGCAGCGCCATCCAAAAAATTTCCATAGGTGGGCGCAGGTGCGATAAAAACGGGCACCATTTTTTTATCGGCCAGACGATAGGTTTCATCAAACAGCTTTTTGATCGCCCGTAAAGCCACGCGAAAACCGCCCGTTGTCCCAACCGTCGGAAAAAGCGAGCCGCGCAAAGAAAGCCCCCCAGCAAAAGCCGGATAGCCAAGCTGTTCATGCAAATAAGCCCCAATAGGCGATAGCATGCTGTAAACATCTAGGGCGGGTATGTAGTTCTTGACCTGCGATTCAGCCAAGTTCCGTATCGCGCGCAGGCCATCCGCATAGACATACAAAGGATCGCCGCGACCTAAATCGTATATAATTTCTTCGGACAATGAAAACACCCTCTTGAATCAATGCCGCGACTATAAAACAGGGGCATGAAATCAAAAAACACAATATTCAATAAAAATCAGTATCTTAACACTATTTCTTCCTAAAGCTGATTAAAAAAGCTCTTTGTCCTTCTGCACGGCGCTTTGCAAAAGCTTTAAAGCCTCGGCCACGGCGGCCAGACGCACTTGCTCGCGCCCGCCCGGAAACTGGCACCGCACATGGAAACAAGCGCCGCCCCGCACGGCAAGGCCAAAGCAAACAAGCCCAACGGGTTTATGAACGCTGCCGCCCCCCGGCCCGGCAATGCCCGTGACGGAAACGGCCACATGGCTTTGCGAGTAATCAAGCGCCCCTTGCGCCATAGCTTCGGCCACTTCATCGCTGACGGCCCCGTGGCTTTGCAACAAATCCGGCAAAACGCCCAAAAGATCGATTTTGGCGTCATTGCTGTAAGTCACAAAGCCGCGATCAAAAACGCTTGAGGCCCCCGCGACGCTGGTCAAAAGCCCTGCGATCAAGCCGCCCGTACAAGATTCGGCAACGGCGATCTTCATCCCCGCCCGTTCGTACAGCTGAAGGGTCTTTTCGGCAGCCGCAAGAAGATCGGGCGGAAACATCATCGCAAGCCTCGTTAATCCGTCAACGGAAAGCGCAAGGTCGCAATCGCTTGCGCCGCAATGCCCTCGCCGCGCCCGGTGAAGCCCAGCTTTTCGGTCGTCGTCGCCTTGACCGAGACGCGGCTTTCATTGACCTCTAACAGCTCGGCAATGCGTTGCTGCATCGCGACCCGATGCGGCCCCAAACGCGGCTCTTCGCACATAACCGTGATATCGACATGCGCAATCTGCCCACCGCGTTCGTTGACCATTTGCGCGGCAAAGCGCGTGAAATGCGCGCTGTCGCAGCCTTTCCATTGTGGGTCGCTGGGCGGGAAATGCTGGCCGATATCGCCCGCGCTCATCGCGCCCAAAATAGCGTCGGTCAGCGCATGCAAAATCACATCGGCATCTGAATGGCCTTTCAGCGTCATGTTATGCGGGATCGACAGCCCGCCCAAGTGAATAACATCGCCGGGGATCAACTGATGCACGTCAAAGCCCATGCCGACGCGCGTGTCACCAAAGGTCTGTCCTAAAAGACGTGAAGCGCGGTCTAAATCGTCGGGATTGGTGATTTTCATGTTATCGGCATTCGAAGGAACAAGGGTTACGGAAAGGCCTGCTTTTTCGGCAACGGCGGCATCGTCGGTCAGCTCAAGCCCCTTGGCGTCGGCGTGCGCGGCCAAGATCGCCTCAAACGCAAAAGCCTGAGGCGTATGCGCCTGCCACAAATGACGGCGATCAATGGTGCCGATGATTTGTCCGCCCTCGCCGCGTTTCAGCGTATCAACCAAAGGCTTGGCCGCAATCGCGCCCACATGGGTATCTAAAGCCTTGCGCACATCGGTAATGGTTTTGGCATCAATCAAAGGTCGCGCGGCATCATGAATCATGACAAAGGCCGGTTTCGCGCCATCGGCAGCCAAAGCTTCAAGCCCCAGCCGTACGCTGTCTTGGCGGGTCGGCCCGCCCGTGATAGGCGCGGCCAAATCCAGCCCTTCAAGCGCCTTGTCATACAAAGCACGATGGGTTGGATTGATCACAACGCGCACGCCATCCACCAAAGGATGGTTCAGAAACGCCAAAACGCTGCGCCGCAAGATCGGCATCCCGGCGACCATTTGATATTGTTTGGGCAGCGGCCCGCCAAAGCGGATTCCAGACCCCGCAGCCACAATCAACGCAATACAGGAAGACATAACAAAGACCACAAGCAAGATTGTCAGAAAGCGCCCCGACCGTAGCCGATGCAAGAAGGCGTATCAAGTTTTCCGATTTTTCATGCGCGCGACAGGCATTAACCATAGCCCGGCACGATCTTGCCCCTATCCATCAAACCATGCCATATTCATTCGAATCTTATTTATTTTACGCATCCCTTTTATACAGAAAGGCTTCGCCACCATGCCATCCATCAATGAATATTTGAGCCATGCCGTCCACGCTGCCCAGACCTGCGCCAGCCTTCACACCATCCTTCACCTCCGCGCGGCGGGAAATGAGGTTTGTCTGGCCAACGATATGGTTCGTATGCACCGCGATTTTGACAACCGCCTCAGCCAGCGCGGCCAAACCCAATCGCTACACACCTTGGGTCAAACGCTTTTGGCGCAGATGCCTGGACAGTTAAAAGAAAAAGAAACCTTGCGCGATGACGTTCTTTATCGCTTCGATCAAGCCATGCAATCAACGACGCAAGTTTATCTCAGCCGTTTTGCCTATCATCTCGGCGACGAGCTTGGCAAAATTGGCAACGATCTTTGCCTTCCTCTACTTGTTGAACGCACACCTAAATTTTACAGCGATACAAATTTTCAAAAGCCTCTTTCAGCCGTTATCTGTCGCGTTGGGATTGACGAAAAAATTACTGGCAAACGTGCTGACGGAACAAAGATTTCTGACTACCCCTATCTGCGTCTTGAGGCCAACGCATCGCCGACAGAGGGTGGTCTGACGCTATCGTGGAATAAGATGACGGATGGAAAAGGCCCCCATACAGAGCAAGACAGCATGGCGTATATAGAAACCAAAGAAGAGATTATCTTCACCCCCAAACAAATCATCGAAATCATTGACCTTGTTCAGCGCAACACCAAGCCTCTTTTCCGCAAAGTACCGGCGGCCAGTCAGACGCACGGCTAAAATGCTCTTTTCTTTTTCTCGCACTTAAAGGAATGAAAGATGAAAACAGATTTGGATACCTCCATTTTGAACGTTGTCCGATTGGCTCAAGATACGGCTTGCATCCAAAGCATGCGTTTTATGCAAATAGCGGGTGCTGAAGTTTGTCTGACGCAAAAGGCCTTTACGCTGTTTGAAGAAGGCCCCGTCCGTTTGGATCGCACAAAATCGACCCACCCGGCGGGAAAGGTTTTCCTCGACTCCCTACAACAAGCGCACAAAAATGCCAAAGAACATCGTCATTATGCGCTGCATGGCTTTCTCTCGGCTTCCGAAAACCTTCCCACCTATTACACGGGTTGTTTTGTACGCTTCCTGGGGGAAGGTCTTGAGAAACTGGCAACCGCGATGAAGGTCCCGCTTATTCTCCACATGGAAAGAGATGGCCAGATTCCCTTTCACCAACGCCAAGATATCCACCTTGTGTTGGGCAGCCAATATGAGAAAGAAGACGGAAAAATTTCGGCTGCTGTTAAAGACTATGACCACCGGATCCATATCGCCTCGATCACGGAGTTCCCTTCGTACAAACCGGCTTTTGTCTTGAACCACCCTCTTGGCAACGCGCCAAAGCCCATCGTCATCGAAGCCAACCCGGATGGAATCTTTTTCACCTCAACGCAGTGCAATACGATCTGCCGCCTGATGAAAGAGTCAATCCGGCCGATTTTCAAGGAAGCAGCTTCCGCGAATCTTGAGGATGGCCCCGCGGGAACGCGCTGATAACAATTATTTAAGCCCTAGCTGGCTGCGGGCCAGTTAGGGCTTAGGTGCATTTTTGATTGACATTCTATAGCTAAAGCGATTGTTGAAGGGGCCTCTGCCGCGCTCTATTTCAGCTAAAGGACCGTTAAATGCCTCTTTCCACAGCAACGACACCGCAGCGCATCGCTTGGATCGATGTTGCCAAAGGCCTCCTTATTATACTGGTTGTTATAGGCCATGCTCTCAATGGTCTTATCAGTGCTGACCTTATCGCGCCCGACGGTCTGGGAGACCAAGCCTATCGTTTGATTTATACCTTTCACATGGCCGCTTTTTTCATTATCTCCGGCTATTTTTCATCGCTTGGCATCAAAAAAGACAAAAAAAGCTTCCTTAAAAAACTGGTTCCCAATCTTGTCTGGCCCTACTTTTTTTGGAGCCTAACCCAAGCCAGCATCATGGGCGTCTTTGCTTCTTTTTTGAATCACGCCTTTACTTTTGACGCCCATATTCTGCGCAGTCTTTTTTTCGGACACATATCGCAGTTTTGGTTTCTTAAAACGCTCTTTCTGATAGATCTTCTTTATATTGTCTGCACGTTCTTCTCGCTCAAAAGCGGAACGGTTCTTTTGATCGGGTTTATTCTTTATACTGTTCCTTCGTTTTTACCTCCCCCGGAGACAATGCAAACCATCTGCAATTATTCTATTTATTTTGCTTTAGGCGGTCTTTTCGCCGACTGTGGCAAAAGCTTTAAAGCGCCATCTTGGGCGGATCTGGTTTCTTTCGTAAATCCCGTGCTGATCGGTGGGGCATTTTTTCTTTCCGCATTCATTGCAATCTCAGACAATAACAGCTTGCTTGCGGTCTCACCACTGCCTATTTCGTTCATTACAACAAGCCTTTTAGGCTCTTTCTTTATTTACCGACTGGCGCAGACGCCCCTTTTGACACGATCGGCCCTTTTGGCTTACCTCGGCAAGCGAAGCCTAACAATCTATGTCATGCACGTGTTGTGCGTCGCTGGCGGGCGTATTTTCTTTGTTAATTTCCTTGGTATTACATCGGGCTCTATTATTCTCCCCTGCATTGTCGCTGCCGGTCTTTTCCTTCCTTTAGCGGCCTTTTGGGTGGCGCAGCGCCTTAAAATCCTTGTATGGGTCGGGTTGAGATAAGGCTGGACTTCGAGCCTTTGCCTGCGCTATGTCTGCCTAAAATTTAGGCAAAGGAAACTTTATGCAGCTTGTCACGCCCTGTTTGGAGCTTACGCCGTCCTATATAGCCGCCCTGCGCGAAGGCCAGTTCAGCCCCATGCAGCTTAGCTTTGGGCGCGCCACCCCCGAAGAAATCGAAAAAGACCCTTTGGCCTATGTCACGCTTCTGAACCAAGCCGCACCTTTTGATGTCAACCTGCCCGACCATCCTTTTCGCGTGACAGCGCATGAGATTCTTTGGATCGCGCAAGAAACGCGTTTTCTTGGCGCTGTCGCGCTGCGCTATGACGCCGCGCCGAATGTGCTAGGCGATTATGCCGGGCATATTGGCATGGCGATGCGGCCTTTGCTGATCAATCGCGGCATGGGGGCCCGCGCCATTCGGCAAGGTCTGGGCGTGCTCGCCGAAAAGTTCCAAAACAAGGGCCTTACGTCCATTTTGGCGATCTGTAACGCGCAAAATCCTGCTTCACGGCGCTTGATTGAGTATTTTGGCGGTCAATTTGTACGCGAAAGGCCCGCGACATTTGAAAAGGGAACGTCGCTTCACTTTCGCCTTTCGTTAGAAACCGTTAGGTTTGGGTCTTAACGTTATGGATTCAAAACAACCCTTTTCCCCTGTCCGCGGCTTTCAATTAGGAAGCTTGTCGTTCGATGCGCCTGTTTTTCTGGCGCCGATGGCTGGCGTCACAGACAGGCCGTTTCGCATGATGGTCAAGTCGTTCGGCACGGCGCTGATGTTTTCGGAAATGATCGCGAGCGAAGCCCAAGTCCGCGAAAGCCGCAAAACGCTGCAAATGCTGTCGCGCACGCCGGAAGAAGAGCCGCTGGCCGTCCAATTGGCCGGGTGCGATCCCGCCGTTCTGGCCGAAGCCGCCCGCCAGAATGAGCAAGCGGGCGCGCCGCTGATCGACATCAATTTCGGCTGTCCGGTCAAAAAAATCGTGAATGGCCACGCCGGATCGGCGCTAATGAAAGACGAGAGTCTGGCCGGGCGAATCATGGAAGCCGTTGTCCGGGCCGTTTCGGTGCCTGTCAGCGTCAAAATGCGCCTTGGATGGAGTTATGAGTGCCTTAACGCCCCCAATCTGGCGCGAATCGCCCAAGAATCGGGGGTTCAGATGATCACCGTGCATGGACGCACCCGCAGCCAGTTTTATGAGGGCACCGCGAACTGGAATCTCATCCGCGATGTTAAAAATGCCGTGCAACTGCCTGTTATTGTGAATGGCGATATCAAAAGCGCCGCCGATGCGCGCGCGGCGCTGACAGCCAGCGGCGCGGATGGCGTCATGGTCGGGCGCGGCTGTTATGGCAAACCATGGCTTCTGGCGCAAATTATGGAAGATTGGCGGACGGGTCACGAGCCCCCCGCCCCAACTGTTTCGGATCTTTATCGAATCATTCTAAGCCATTGGGAGCTGATGCTCACCTATTATGGCAAGGAAGCGGGTATGCGAATCGCCCGCAAACATCTGGGATGGTATAGCAAAAGTCTTCCCGGCTGTGCGGCTTTTCGGTCAGCCATCAATGGGGCTGACAGCGCGGAAGCCACGCGGGTCTTGATCGACCGCTTTTTCGATCCCTTATTGTCTGCGGAGGCCCCATGCCTTTGACCGCGCTGCAGCCCGCCTTTGATCCAGCAGATACGCCGCCCGACTGGCCGTCGGTTGGCTTGCGCGGCTCGATCGAGCGGCATCTTCAGCTTTATTTTGCCGCCATCGGCCCCGAAGCCGCACGCGGATCGCTTTACGATCAAATCCTGCGTGAGATCGAAGAGCCGTTGTTACGTCTGACGCTTCAGCAATGCGATGGAAATCAGTTGCGCGCGGCGGCCCTTTTGGGGCTCAATCGCAACACGCTGCGCAAGAAACTGCGCACGCTTGGTCTTTTATCGACGCCGCCCCGCGCCCCACGCCGCCGCTCGCGCCTGCCCGCCAAAAGGAAAAGAAAATGATTTTCTCGTTATTCGAAACCGTCTCGTCCCAGCAGCACGCCACCCCACAAACAAACCACACCGTCATCCCCGCGCAGGCGGGGATCCAGGGGCCGCTTCGAACGGCACAGGCGGAAGAAAAAGACAGAACAGTTCCCTTTGCAAACATCGCCTGGATCCCCGCCTGCGCGGGGATGACGCTTAGAGGGCCGTTTTGAAGGACACAGATAAAATGAGATTCCTTCCCGATCTTCGCCGCTTTTCCATTTGGGCCTCGCGCATTGGCCTTGTGGGCAAGCTGGTCTTTGGCCTGATCGTCATGGCCGTCGCCAGTTGCATCGCCACCTATACCGCGATGACGCACTCGCCCTTCTTCGGCAACGACCCCACCGCCGTGACCGTTTTGCTGACGCTGGACTTTGTCTTTCTGTTGCTGCTCAGCGCCATTTTATCTTACCGGCTTTACACGATCTGGATGCGGCGGCGGCGCGGTCAGGTCGGCTCGCGCCTTCATGTGCGCATGGTCGCCGTCTTTTCGATGCTGGCCGTCGCGCCCGCCGTTTTGGTTGCCATGTTCGCCGCCGTCTTTTTCTATTTCGGCGTCGAAAGCTGGTTTTCACAGCGCGTTCAAACGGCTTTGGATGAATCGCAGCAAGTCGCCCAAGCCTATCTGCAAGAACATCAGCAAGTCTTACGCGCCGACGCCCTTGCCATGGCCAACGACCTTAATCGCCAAGCCGTCCTTTTGGCCGAGGATCCTGTGCGTTTTAATCAAGTCGTCTCGGCCCAAGCCTATCTGCGCTCGTTGACCGAGGTTCTGGTTTTCGACGGTTCGGGAAAGATCCTCGCCCGCTCGGGCCTGACCTTTGCCCTGTCGTTCGAGCCTGTCACAGACGAGATGCGCGAGCGTGCGCGTAAGGGCGAAGTCGTCCTTTTGGTCAGCGACACCGATGATCGCGTGCGCGCGTTGGTGCGCTTGGACAATTTTGTGGATACCTATCTTTTCGTGGGCCGCTTGGTTGAGCCGAAAGTCCTGGCCCGCATGGAGGCGACTGAAAGCGCGGTCAAAGAATACAAAGATCTAAAAGAGCATAGCTCGGGCATCCGCGTGATGATCTCGCTGATCTTCTTGGCTGTCGCGCTTCTTTTGATGGTGGCGGCGGTTTTGCTGGGGCTTAGCTTTGCGACCAAACTGGTCCGGCCCATCAGCGAATTGATCCAAGCGACCGACCGCGTGCGCGGCGGCGATTTATCGGCGCGCGTGACCATCCCCCCGCTGAAGGCCGAGCAGGAAGACGAGCTAACCCAACTGGCGCGCGCCTTTAACCGCATGACAGACCAGCTTGAGACGCAGCGCACCGATCTGATCGAAGCCAACCGTCAGCTCGACCTGCGCCGCCGCTTTATGGAGGCCGTTTTGTCCGGCGTGTCGGCGGGCGTCATTGGCGTCGATCCCGACCGAACCATTCGGCTGATGAACAGCTCGGCCAGCGCGTTTTTTGGCATCACAAATGCCGATGCCTTGACCGGCCATCCGCTGAATGTTTTGGCCCCTGAAATCGATGCTTTGCTTGATAACATGCCGCGCAGCTCAAAACTCACCGACGGCCAGGTCGAAATCCGCCGTCCGGGCGAGCCGACACGCACGCTTCTTGTCCGGCTGGCCGCCGAAAGACAGGGCAGCGATGTCAAAGGCTATGTCGTCACCTTTGACGATGTTTCCGAACTTGTCTCGGCCCAGCGCAAGGCGGCTTGGGCCGACGTTGCCCGCCGCATCGCGCATGAAATCAAAAACCCGCTGACCCCCATCCAATTGTCTGCCGAACGCCTGCGCCGCAAATATGCCAGCGAAATTCAAACAGACCCCGAAGTTTTCAATACCTGTACCGACACCATTGTGCGACATGTCGAAGATATAGGCCGCATGGTGGACGAGTTTTCAGCCTTTGCCCGCATGCCCACCGCGGTCATCAAAGAACAAGATCTGCAAGAGCTTTGCCGTCAAACGGCCATGCTGCAAAGCACCAGCCGCGGCGACATTACCTATACCCGCCATTTGCCGGAAAAACCCTTTATGGCCTTTTGCGACGGGCGACAAATGGCGCAGGCATTAACCAATTTATTAAAAAACGCCGCCGAAGCCATTGATTCACGCCCCAAGACAGACGGCGAAGCGCTTCCCCGCGGCGAAATCACGCTTTCGCTTGATGAAGACGGCGATTTTGTCCGGCTTTCGGTCGCCGATAATGGCAAAGGCCTGCCCGTCGAAGAGCGCAACCGCCTGACCGAGCCCTATGTCACAACGCGCAGCAAAGGAACGGGGCTTGGCCTTGCTATCGTCAAAAAGATCATGGAAGATCATAATGGCAAGTTGGTGCTGGAAGATCGCCCCGGCGGCGGCGCGGTTATTCGCTTGATTTGGCCGCGACACCTGGATTTACCTGTGATCGATGGACGCACAGACTTTGTCGAACGCCCGAATATCTGATACAAAGGATTGAATCGCTTGAAAGGGCGAATCAGCCTTTCTCTTTTTACTTTGACGAAGAAGTCTTTCAAGGACCGATACCCCCATGGCAGTGACCGCTAAAGACAAACAACTGACGGACGATATTCTGATCGTCGATGACGAGGCAGATATCTGCCTGTTGATCGAAGGCATTTTAAACGACGAAGGTTTCAGAACGCGCAAGGCCATGAACGCCGATTTGGCGCTGACTGAAATCGCGACGCGGCGGCCTAATCTTGTCATCTTGGATATTTGGCTTCAGGGCAGCAATCTGGACGGCCTGCAACTTCTTGACCGCATCGTGCGCGATAACCCCGGCGTGCCCGTTATTATGATCAGCGGCCACGGCAATATTGAAACGGCTGTCGCGGCCATCAAACGCGGCGCTTACGATTTTATCGAAAAACCCTTCAAAGCCGATCGCTTGGTTTTGCAAGTCCGGCACGCGCTGGACACCGCGCGTCTGAAACGCGAAAACACCGAGCTGAAAACGCGCGCGGGCGCCGAAACGGATCTGCTGGGCAAATCGGCCGCCGTCGTCCAAGTGCGCCAATTGATCGACCGCGTCGCACCAACCGGCAGCCGCGTGATGATCATGGGCCCGTCCGGCGCTGGCAAAGAAGTGGCCGCGCGGCTTTTGCATGCGCGCTCGAAACGCGCCAGCGGCCCCTTTATCGTCATTAACTGCGCCGTTTTGCACTCTGAACAGATCGAGGTTGAGCTTTTCGGCGTCGAAGGCGACACCGTCGGCCAAGGCCGCAAAACAGGCCTGTTCGAGCAAGCGCACGGCGGCACGCTGTACCTTGACGAAATCAGCGATATGCCGGTCGATACGCAAGGCAAAATCGTTCGCTTTCTGCAAGAGCAAGAGTTCACGCGCGTAGGCGGCACGACGCGCGTTTCGGTGGATGTGCGCGTTGTGGCTTCCAGCAACCGCGACCTTCAAACCGAAATGCAGGCAGGCCGCATTCGGCAAGATCTGTATTACCGCCTGTCGGTTGTGCCGATCATGATCCCATCGCTGGCCGACCGGCGCGAAGACATTCCCTACCTCGCCCAGTATTTTCTGGCGCGCGCGGCGGAAACGTCGGGTCTTGTTCCGCGCAAATTGGGCGAAGACGCCTTGGCCGCGCTGCAAGCCTATAGCTGGCCCGGCAATGTCCGCCAATTGCGCAACGCGATGGAATGGCTTTTGATCATGACGCCGGGCGATCCGGCTGAACCCATTCGCGCCGATATGCTGCCGCCCGATGTCACGTCATCGACGCCAAACGTTTTGCGTTGGGAACATGGCGGCGAGATCATGACGCTGCCGCTGCGCGAAGCGCGCGAGATGTTCGAGCGCGAATATCTTCTGGCGCAAGTGACGCGCTTTGGTGGCAATATCTCGCGCACAGCCAATTTCATCGGCATGGAACGCTCGGCCCTTCACCGTAAGTTGAAGCTTTTAGGCGTCCACGGCGGAAATGGCGGCGAGGCTGGCGCAGATGAGCCCCAGCAGCAATCGGCTTAAGTCATACCGCCTTCAAAAGGCGGCCCTCTGGTTTGACGCATGAGATCTTCCCCAAAGCCCAGCCCCCTTCAAGCGTCATCCCCGCGGAGGCGGGGATCCAGAGGACCTGTCCGATTAAAACGTGGCTATAGGGCCTGTCTCTATGCGTGCAACCGCAACGCCCCCTGGATCCCCGCCTCCGCGGGGATGACGAAAGGGATGAAAATCTGGCGCTTGATCGCCAACCTACTGATCTTGTTTTTTGTCTGCCTTGCGCCGCTGCACGCGCCGCCCCAAACGCCCGTCCCAACCTTTAACAAAGACGTTTTCCCCATCGACCTTTCCAATGACATTGGCCTTTCTCTTCAAATCCAAAGAGCAACCGTCACGGACAACGCATGAGCCCCCTGCCGCAAAACCCCACCTCCCTCTCCTCTCAAGCGTCATCCCCGCGGAGGCGGGGATCCAGAGGGCCTGTCCGATTAAAACGTGGCTATGGGGCTTGTCTCTATGCGCGCAACCGCAACGCCCCCTGGATCCCCGCCTCCGCGGGGATGACGAAGGGGAAGATAGTCTGGCGCTTGATCGCCAAACGATTTATCCTCTTTTTCATATGTGCAATACCGCCGTGTGGCACAGGCCCATGCACCGGACCAACCTTTAACAAAAGTCTTTCTATCATCGCCAGTTTCAACGGCATCGACCTTTCTCTTTAAATCCAAAGAGCCTCTCTCACGGATAACGCATGAGCCCCCTGCCGCAAACCCCCACCTTCCTCTCCTCTCAAGCGTCATCCCCGCGGAGGCGGGGATCCAGAGGGCCTGTCCGATTAAAACGTGGCTATGGGGCTTGTCTCTATGCGCGCAACCGCAACGCCCCCTGGATCCCCGCCTCCGCGGGGATGACGAAGGGGATGAAAATCTGGCGCTTGATCGCCAGCCTATTGATCCTGTGTTCAGCCTGCCTTGCGCCGCTGCCGGCCCAGGCTGGATTACGTTCCCCCGCCTTCGACAAAGGCAGCGCCATCATTGATACGCGCGATGGCCGTCATGTGACCTTTCAAGTTGAAATGGCGCGCACGCCTGAACAGCAAGCCTATGGCTTGATGAACAGACAAAAACTGACCTCAACCGAAGGCATGCTTTTTATTTTTGCGCCGCCGCGGCCCGTCACGTTTTGGATGAAGGACACGCCTTTATCGTTGGATATGCTTTTCATTGATGAAAAAGGGCGCGTCCTTCAGATTCACGACCAGGCCAAACCTTTTGACGAAACGCCGATCACAGCGCCGCACCCTGTGGCCTATGTCTTAGAGATCAAAGGCGGGCAAGCGCGATATCTAGGACTCCGCGTGGGGGATACATTAAAAACGGATGAAGGCTTTTCTTCCGGCCCACGATAAAACGTTTTTTACATCTTCCCGCTGAAGCAATGCGCGGACCCCGGAAAAAGGCGCTCACGCACCTCCTGCGCATAACAAGAAACCGCTTGATCAATAACCTCTTCCAGATTGGCGTAGGCTTTGACAAACTTAGGCTTAAAGCCGCTGTTGACGCCCAGCATATCGTCCGTCACGAGGACCTGCCCATCGCAGGCTGGCGAAGCCCCAATGCCGATGACGGGAATAGGCAATCGTTCAGTCAAAGCGCGCGCCAACGGCTCAGCCGTTTTTTCAATCACAACCGAGAAAGCGCCCGCCGCCGCGACAGCCTCGGCATCGCGCGTGATCTTGGCCGCGCCCTCTTCCGTGCCGCCTTGCAAACCATAGCCGCCCAGCGCGTTGACGGCTTGAGGCGTCAGCCCCACATGCGCCATCACTGGAATCCCGCGCTGCGATAAAAAGGCGATGGTCTCGGCCATCGCTTCGCCGCCTTCAAGCTTCACCGCGCCGCAACCGGTCTCAGCCAACAATCTTTTGGCATGGTGAAAGGCTTGCGCGGGCGACTCTTCATAGGTTCCAAAAGGCATATCGATAACGATCAAAGCCTTTTGCGTTCCGCGCACAACGGCAGCGCCATGGGCGATCATCATATCAAGCGTGACAGGCAGCGTACTGTCAAAACCATAAATGACCATGCCGAGGCTATCGCCAACCAGCAGCATATCGACATGCGGATCGTATATTTTCGCAAGCGGCGCGGTATAGGCAGTTAAGCACACCAAAGGCGTGCCGCCCTTGCGGGCTTGAAAGGCGGGAACTGTCAGACGGCGGATAGGAACTTGAGCGCTCATTTCTTCTTTTTAGCAGAAACGAGCGCCCAAAACACTTTTTAAAAACGAAGGGGCTTAAAGTGCCTTCGCGGGGACAACCTGCCGAATCTGGCGTACGATCGACGGAAGCTTGGGCGCAATCTCCTTCAACTGCGCGGCATAACACAAAACGCAGCGAAATTGCCCATTCGGGCCCGAAAGCCCCAAGGCCAGCGAACCCTTTTTCGGACCAGGCGGCACCATGCCATATTCATCCAAAGAAACGATCCGGGGACCGGCCTCTTTTGTTTCGACAGGGGCAGCCAGCAAGGTCCAATGCGGGTTCCAGCCTTGGGCACCAAGCTTTGTCACGGGCGTGGCTTCGGCATGACCGACAGCCGCATGGAATTTAGCCTGCACATCAAGCAGGGCTTCATCGCGATCAATATCGATCCACGACACGGCATCCATCTGGCCGGGCTGCGCCAAGAAGCGTGGTAGTTCAGGGAACATCGAAAGTCCGCGCGCCACAACAACCGTTGGCAAGACCGCTTCATCGCAAGCGATTGCAAAAGCCTCTGCAGTCTTTGCCGCTTGTTCCGGTGTCGCCCAAAAATGCATCAAAGTCGCATGAGGAAGCGATGACTTGCCCACCAAAGAATAATTATTGGCAGCCGATTGAACACGTCCATCAAGGTCTTCCATACCGTTGACCAAAACGTAGGAGGTGTTTTTATAGGCCTGTGCCACCATCGTTTGCGACAAGCGCGAAGCTTGCAAACGCGCTTCCGTATCGGGAATGAAGGCAAAATGAAAAAGGAGCTGATCGCCTCTCGTCGCAAAAGTTTGAATCTGATCCATTGATAAACCTCGTAAATAGAAAAAAGACGCGGAAGCCTATCAATTGAGAAATAATTGCGCGAGCATTTTTTATGCTTAATAAAAAGGCTGAAAGAAACTTTCCGCCTTTTTAAACCATGCTTTTCGGTATCTCTTAGCGTTTGAAAAGCGGCCACAGCTTAATGGGCATTCATAGCGGCAGCCTGCCGAATCCGGCGCACCATCGACGGAAGCTTGGGGGCAATCGCCTCCAGCTGCCCAGCATACCCAAAAACGCAGCGGAACTGCCCATTCGGGCCCGAAAGCCCCAGCGCCAGCGAACCCGTTTTCGAACCAGAGGGCACCTTAATGCCTTTTTCCAAACATTGATCCAAAGTAACGTGACGCGCGCCCGTCTCTTTGCTTTCGGCAGGCGCCACCGACAAAGTCAAATGTGGGGTCCAAGCATTGTCAACCCCCAGTTTCGTCACAGGGGTTCCCCCTGCAAAATCGACAGCCATTTGGAAATAGTACTGCGTATTATCCAAAGACTTGTTGCGCTCAACATCAATCCACGAAACAGCATCGTAGTCATATGACTTGCTCAAAAAACGCGGCGTTCTTGGAAACATCGAAAGCCCGCCTGTGACGACCTCGGTCGGGAGATTCTTTCTTTGTTCAATAGCGGAAAAATACTTAAGGGCCTCAGCCGCTTGTTCCGGCGTCGCCCAAAAATGCATCAACGTTACATGCGGAAGCGATTCTTTGCCCGACAGGCTATAGTTATCATCAACTGTCTTAACGCGACCGTCGTCATTTTTCTCGCCTTCAACCAAAACATAGGAGGCGTTTTCATGGGCCTGAGCGACCATTGTTTGCGACAGGCGCGAGGCGCGCAGACGCGTGACCTCATTAGGAATAAAGGCAAAATGGAAAAGAAGCTGATCGCCTTTTGTGGCAAAGGTTTGAATCGCGTCCATTTGAAAACTCCTAAATAGGAAAATTGATAATTAAAGATATCAATAAATAAATACTTGCGCGAGTATTTTCGCACATCCAACAAAAAAGGCGGAAGGAATCCTTCCGCCTTTTTTGTTAACCATTCGTCCAATCAGATTGGAATTTCTTTGGGTTTAGTCATCCGCAACCATGTCACGACGATCAAACGCGTAATCTCAATAGCCGCAAAAATCGACGTCACAATGCCGATAGCCAGCGTCACGGCAAAGCCCTTGATGGGTCCCGAGCCAAACATGAACAACAAAACCGCCGCGATCAAAGTTGTCATATTGGCGTCGATAATCGCCGACAAGGCATGCCGATACCCAGCATCGATGGCCGAATTAACCGACCGCCCCAGACGGATTTCTTCACGGATACGCTCGAACACCAGCACGTTGGCGTCCACCGCCGTACCAATGGTCAGCACAATGCCCGCGATACCGGGCAAGGTCAGCGTCGCTTGAAGGATCGACAAAATGGCAAAGATCAGCGCGATATTCAGCCCCAAGGCAATGACGGCAAAGATGCCAAACAAGCCATACGCAAAAAGCGTGAACACAACAACCAACCCAAGGCCGATCAAGCTGGCATGAAGACCCGCATTGATTGAATCGGCGCCAAGGCCCGGTCCAACCGTACGCTCTTCAATCACCTTCAGCGGCGCGGGCAAGGCCCCGGCGCGCAACAGCAACGCCAAATCTTGCGCCGACTGCGTGGTGAAATGCCCCGAGATCACGCCGCTGCCGCCGGTAATCGGCTCGCGAATGACCGGCGCGCTGATGACTTTGTTATCCAAAACAATCGCGAAGATATGCCCGACATTCTGCCGCGTCGCTTCGCCAAACTTACGCCCACCGATATTGTCAAAGCGGAAGCTCACAACCGCTTCGCCATTTTGGAACGAAGGCTGCGCATCGACCAGTGTATCGCCCGAAACCATGACGCGCTTTTGAACGACAAAGAAAACTTCGGGATGCTCGGTCGATTGCATGCGCTCCATGCCCGGCGGAATAATCGCGTTCGGGTTAGAACTCGCCGCTTCATCGACAAGCCGGAAGCTTAACTTGGCCGTCTGGCCCAAAAGATTTTTGATATGTTCGGGATCATCGACGCCCGGCAACTGGACCAAAATACGATCATCGCCTTCGCGTTGGATTGACGGCTCGCGCGTGCCGGTTTCATCAATACGACGGCGCACAATCTCGATCGACTGACTCATCGCCGCGTTTTTCTTTTCGATAACTTTGGCTTCCGTCAAACGAACCGAAAAATTCTTTCCCTCGTGCGCAACGTCCAAATCGCGATCGATCTTGCGGATCATCTCGCGCACTTTATCGCCCGCATCGTCTTCGACCAATTGAAAGCTCACAACGCCGCCGCGCACGCCAAGGCCTGTATAATGAAGCTTTTCTTTCCGCATATCGTTGCGGATTTGGTCCATAATCCCCTGCAGCGTTTCGTCAATGACGGCATTCGTCTGCACTTCGAGAAGCAAGTGCGAGCCGCCGCGCAAATCCAACCCCAGGTTGACCGTTTGCGTCGGAAAGAACGACGGCGCATTGGCCTGAAGCCACGACAGCGCCTGCGGCGACAAAGCATTGGGCAGCGAGATAAGGATCCCCAAAACGCAAAGCCCCGTGATCAGATAGATTTTCCAGCGTTCAAAATACAGCATAACGTCACAATCAGGTTAGAGTGTCGAAGCAAAGAAGAAAAAGGCGCGCTTATTTCTTCGCCGAGGCTTCATCGGTTTTCTTGTTTTCTTCGCTTTCGTCGGGAACAAGGCCCGTAATGGTCGACCTCAAAACGCGCACAACAACGCCGGGAGCAATTTCGATCCGCGCATGACGATCATCTTCCATTTTGACGATAACGCCTTCAATGCCGCCTGAGGTCACGACCTTATCGCCTTTTTTCAAGGCGGCGAGCATCTCGTTCTGCTTTTCAAGCTGCTTTTGTTGGGGACGGATCAACAGCATATAAAAAACGCCAAAGATCAAGAACAGCGGCAAAAAGCGCATCAAGGCAGATTGATTGTCAGTCACAGGCGGCATAGCCGCAGCCGTATCGGCCAAGGCCGGGCTGACAAAAAAGGACGACAGAGATTCGAGGACAGACATGAAGTTTCTCGCTTTTTCCGAAGGAAAGACAAAACCGACTGAACTATACCCACCCCAGCGCCCCATGCAACAAAAACCGGCGGGCCGCCGGGGGCGTTTTTGGGGGAATCGCTAACGGAGGGGTATGCGCCTACATTCTGCCAAGACATGGAAGCGGCAAGGCAAAGAATCAGGCTGATAGATTTTCGAATAATTTCGCCAATTCGCCCGATTGCAGCATCTCGCGCATGATATCGCTGTCGCCCACAAACGTGCCTTTGACATAAAGCTGCGGCATGGTCGGCCATTGGCTGTAATCGCGAATGCCTTGGCGCAGTCGTGGATCACGCATGACATCGATCGCCTTAAACGTCACGCCCAATAACCCCAAGATCTGAACGGCTTGCGCCGAAAAGCTGCATTGGGGAAAAGCAGGCGTTCCCTTCATAAACAAAACAACGCTGTTGCTATCGACCTCGGCTCGAATGCGGTCAAAAACGCTGTTGTCGGGGGCCCTTGGCGTCTCGCGGGTATCGTCCATGGCCGTTACCCCGCCCGGCCCGCGCCACGCGGCACGTTGGTCGTCAGAGAAAAAGCGCGGATCACGCCCCCCACACGCCCCTGAAGCGCGGCAAAAACCATCCGGTGCTGCTCAAGCCGGTCGCGCCCGGCAAAAGCGGCACTGGTCACGCGCACGTCGTAATGATCGCCATCTTCGCGCAGATCGTCAATCTCGACCGCGGCATCGGGCAGCGCTTCCTTAATCAGGCGAACGATTTCGTCAGCTTCCATCATCGCCTTTTGCGCTGTCCTTTCACCTTAGTTTTTCCCCGCCATATAGGCAGGCAAAAAGTCTTCATGAAGCGCCTTCAGCTCGGCAACCGTGCGGCTGGCGGCCCCTAAGCGCAGCGCATCGCCACCCGTTTGACCAATCAAAAGGCTGGGGATGCCCGCGTCTTCCAGCTTGCTCATAAAGGCGTCGGCGTCCTTGACCGTCACGACATAGCGCGCTTGATCTTCGCCGAACCAATACCCGGCATCGGTTTCCGGCCCCAAAAGCGCGCAACCGATATCGCCCGCCATCGCCATTTCAGCGACAGTGACCAAAAGACCGCCATCCGAAATATCGTGACAAGCCGTGACCGCGCCATCGGCAATAGCTTGGCGCATAAACTTGCCGTGACGACGTTCAGCCGTCAAAACGACCGGCGGCGGCGCGCCTTCTTCGCGGCCATGGATTTCACGCAAATACAGCGACTGACCAATATGCCCCTCGCCCGTTCCAATGACGATGATCGCCTGACCTTCGGCCTTAAAAGCAATCGTCGCGCGGTGATCAACATTGGCCAACAGCCCAACACCGCCAATGGCAGGCGCGGGCAAAATCGGCTCGCCATCCGTTTCGTTATAAAGGCTGCAATTGCCTGAGACGATCGGGTAATCCAGCGCGGCGCAAGCCTCGCCCATGCCCTTCACGGCCCCCACGAATTGCCCCATGATCTTCGGCTTTTCAGGATTGCCAAAGTTCATGTTGTCGGTCACGGCCAAAGGCGTCGCGCCGACCGCGCACAAGTTACGATAACTTTCGGCGACCGATTGACGCCCGCCCATAATAGGGTCGGCATAGCAATAACGCGGGGTGCAATCGACCGTGATGGCAATGCCTTTTTGCGCGCCATGCACGCGCACGACCGCCGCATCGCCGCCCGAAGCCGCCGCCGTATCGCCGCCGACTTCGCAGTCATATTGCTCCCAAATCCAGCGGCGCGAGCAAAGATCCGGCGTCGCCAGCAAAGTGGCCAAAACGTCCAAAGCCCCCTTGCCCGCCGGGAACGGATAGGCCGAAGCGGCCACCGCCGGAAGCGGCGCGGGGATCTCATAAGGACGATCATAAACAGGCGAGGATTCGACCAAAGGCTCGACCGGGATATCGATCTCAACCTTGCCGTGATGCTTGACGACCAAACGACCCGTGTCGGTCAGATGCCCCATGACCGAGAAATCAAGCTCCCACTTTTTGAAGATGCGCGCGGCTTCTTCTTCGCGCCCCGGTTTCAGGATCATCAGCATGCGTTCCTGACTTTCGGACAGCATGATTTCATAGGCGCTCATGCCCGTCTCGCGCTGCGGCAGTTTATCGAGATCCATTTCGATCCCCAGCCCGCCTTTCGACGCCATTTCGACCGCCGACGATGTCAGCCCCGCCGCGCCCATATCCTGGATTGCGACGATCGAGTCAGAGGCCATCAATTCCAAACAAGCCTCAATCAGCAGCTTTTCGGTGAAGGGATCGCCGACTTGAACGGTGGGACGCTTGCTTTCACTGTCTTTGTCGAACGTGCCCGACGCCATGGTCGCGCCCTTGATCCCGTCGCGGCCCGTTTTCGAGCCGACATAAACAACCGGATTGCCGACGCCCGACGCTTGGCTGGTAAAGATTTTATCCTGATCGACCAAGCCCACGGTCATCGCATTGACCAGATTGTTGCCGTTATAGCTTTTGTGGAAGTTCGTCTCGCCGCCCACGGTGGGCACGCCAACGCAATTGCCATAGCCGCCGATCCCAGCCACAACGCCCGCGATCAACGACCGCGTTTTGGGGTGGCTGACATCGCCGAAACGCAGCGCGTTCATGTTGGCAATCGGGCGCGCGCCCATTGTGAAAACGTCGCGCAAAATGCCACCAACGCCCGTCGCCGCGCCTTGATAGGGTTCAATAAAGGACGGGTGATTATGGCTTTCCATCTTAAAGACGACGGCCTGATTGTCGCCAATATCGACAACGCCCGCATTTTCGCCCGGTCCGATCAAAACCTTGGGCCCCGTCGTCGGCAGCTTTTTCAGCCAAATGCGCGTCGATTTATACGAGCAATGCTCGGACCACATCGCGGCAAAAACGCCAAACTCAGCTTCGGTCGGCGTGCGGCCCAGCACCTTAAGCAAGGTCTGGTACTCATCCGGCGTCATGTTGTGTTCGGCGATCAGAGCTTCAATTTCCGGGGTCATATTGGCCATAGGGGCTTATCCTTTATCTGAAAAACTTACGCCAAAGCTTTGACAACGCTTTGAAACAGAACGGAACCATCTGTGCCGCCATGCAGCGGCTCGGCCACCCGTTCGGGGTGCGGCATCATGCCAAGGACGTTGCCCTTTTCATTAATGATACCGGCGATATCGTGCGCCGCGCCATTGGGATTATCAAGATAGCGGAAAACCACGCGCCCTTCGCCTTCCAGCTTTTCCAAAACGGGCGTTTCGGCGAAATAGTTGCCTTCGCCGTGAGCGATGGGGATCACGATTTCCTGCCCTTTTTCATAAAGGCTGGTATAGGCCGTTTGGTTGTTTTCAACGCGCAATCCCACGCGCTTGCAAATGAACTTCAAGCCCTTGTTTCGCAGCAAAACGCCGGGCAGTAATTCGGTTTCGCACAAAATCTGGAAACCGTTGCATATGCCGATGACATGCACGCCCTTTTTGGCCGCTGCGACGACTTCGCGCATCACGGGCGAATGGGCCGCCATCGCGCCGGTGCGCAAATAGTCGCCATAGGAAAAGCCACCGGGCAGAACGATCAGATCGACCTTTGGCAAGGTCGTATCCGCATGCCAAATCTTGTGCGGCTTTTTACCAGTGGCTTTTTCAAGCGCGACCAACGCATCGCGATCGCAATTTGAGCCGGGGAAAACAACAACGCCGGTTTCCATCGTAAAGGACCTTCCTTTTCAAGGAGAAGAGGTACATAGAGCATAGATTTTTCTGGCAATTTAGGGCCCGCCGCACGAAAGCACAAGCGAGAAAGAGCGCCCGCGCCGCGCTTTCGCCCCCGAGGCCCCAGCGCCCCTCATTTTAACCAAAGAAAACCGGGGTAAAAACCTTTTCTTTCCCTTCGTCCTTGTCTAAGGTTCGCTTGTTTTAAGAGCCGGTTATTTTTGACAGGAGTTTTTATGTCCCATTCGCCAGACAGCAAGACCACCCAACAAGCCCCAACGCGGCTTCCTGTCATCGTGGCGTTTTCAGCGCTCGGTATCTGCCTGACGGCAGGCCTGCTTTTGACGAAAATCGTCAAAAACCATACGCAAAGCATGTCTCACCGCCTTCAAACGACACGCTTAATCTCTTTAGGGAGCTCGCCTGTTTTACAAGAACGTTATGGCACTTATCTTGAAAACTGCGTTCATCGCGCCTCAAACGGTGGTTTATCCGTTCACTTGATCAACACCACGCCTGCCACCTCAGATCTCCGCGCGTCTTGCCAATGGCTTGACATGAACGCAACAGGCAATAGGCCCATCAATCAGATTCTCGCCGATATAGATATGTGTGGCACACAGTTGAACCTCGGCGCACTCGACTTCGATATCGAAGGCACCTCAACAAGCGTCCATATCACCGCGCCGGTTGCCATGACGATGGATGATGTCAAGCCCAGCGCCTCGTCCGCACAAGACGCCCGCCTCGGCCCCAGCAACAATTTCGTTGCCTATCGGCAAAAAGACCCGGCTCATCAAGGCGGGATGGACATTCCCCGTGATGGCATTCATGACTTTCCGCATATTCTCAATGAATGCGTCAAACAAGCTTGGCAAACGGAAAGCCTCGGTCTTTTGGCTGGTCCTGGGGTTCCCGCCTATTTGCGATATAGGCCAGACACCAGCCGCTATGGCGTCAAACCTGAAGGCCGCACCAGCAAGCCATAAAGCTTGCACGGCTCCCTTTTTTAGGGCGCAAGGACTTTTCTGCGGCGCAGCGATGTGATAGCTTCAACGTCATCGTCGCTAGCCCTTTGATTCTCCAAACGTAAGCCCTTTACCCCATGAACGCCGTGCAGCTTTGCCTTCATCACCACCCTCTTGATGCGCCCTCGCGGCGCGTGCGGCTGGCGCTTGGCGAAAAAGGCCTTTCTTTCGAAACGGTTATCGAAAAACCGTGGGAGCCGCGCCCCGCCTATTTAGCCCTTAACCCGGCTGGCGAAGTCCCGACGCTTGTTCTTCAAGACGGGCCTGAAAGCTATGCGCTTTCCGATGCCTCTGCGATCTGCGAGTTTTTGGAAGAAACGCAAAAGGGCCCCACGCTGCTGGGCAAGGATCCGATTGTGCGCGCCGAAGTGCGCCGTTTGGTCCGCTGGTTCGAAACCAAGACTTATTACGAAGTGACAGACCTTTTGCTGGGCGAAAAGGCCTTCAAGCGCTTATCGGGCGCGGGCGAACCCGACAGCAACCGCATTCGCGCGGCCTATATGAACATTCACGGCCATATGGACTATATCGGTTGGCTGATTGAACGCCGCAATTGGCTGGCGGGCGATGATTTGACGTTGGCCGATTTAGCGGCGGCGGCTCAGCTTTCTGTCATCGACTATTTAGGCGACGTGCCGTGGGCCAAGCATCCCGAAGCGCGCGACTGGTATGCACGCATCAAATCACGCCCCTCGTTCCGCCCGCTTTTGGGCGATCATATTCCGGGGCTTTTGCCGCCGCGGCATTATGCCGATCTTGACTTCTAATCCTTTGAAAGGATCTCAGCCGATGAAAAAAGCTGCCCTTTTGACATTGATGGCTCTTTTCGCTTTTTCGGCCTCTTCTGCATGGCCCCCCGCCGCGTGGGCCGATGAAGTTCGCCCCGACGATCAAGTGGTTTTCGATTTGTCGACCGAAGGTTGGGTGACAACCAAAACGGCGCTTGTTTCGCTGTCTGTCGAAGCCGCCGTCACGGCCCAAGGCAGCGAAGGTTCGCTGCGCGCCGCCATGCAAAACGCCGTGACAGGCGTCGCGCGGGGCGACTGGCGCCTGACCAGCTTTAACCGCATGCAAGATCAAACGGGCCTTGAGCGTTGGAGCGCGGCCTATGAAGCGCGCTTGCCGGAAGAAGATCTAAGCGGAATCCAAGACAAAGTGAAGCGCGTCAGCAAGCCCGGCATGCAGATCCGCGTGATCAACATCGCTTTCAACCCAACGCTAGAAGAAACCGAAACCGAACAGGCTGCGCTGCGCACCAATCTTTATAAAAAGGCCAACGAACAATTGGCGAGTTTAAACGCCGCGTTGCCGGGCCGAAATTTCCGCATTGGTCTTATTGATTTCACCAATCAAGCCGTGATGAGACCTCAACGCCAATACATGGCGATCAATAAAGCCATGGCCGAAGATAGCGTCGCCCCTTCTACGGGTGTGGGCAGTTTGGAACGGGCGCAAAAGCTCACCCTTAAAGCCCATGTAGTCATGATGGCGACGCCCCCAGCCGCCGGAAAATAATCCTTGTCGATCTGAAAAAGCTAAAGGCGCCACGCATGTTGCATACCGAAACCCTTTCCCCTCACAATGATGAAAAGGCCGATAGCCTTGTCATTCTGCTTCATGGGCTCGGCGATTCAGGCGCAGGTCTGATCGGCCTTGGCGAAGAATGGCGTACGGCTTTGCCGCGCACGCTTTTCCTTGCGCCGGACGCGCCCTATCCATGCGATATGAATCCCTTTGGCTTTCAGTGGTTCAGCGCGCAAGACTGGACGCCTTCGGTCGTTCTGGAAGGCGTCAAAAAAGCCGCAGAGCCTTTAAATGATTTTATCGATTCAGCCATTGAAGCCAATGCCATCCCAGCAAGCAAAGTTGCGCTTGTCGGCTTTTCGCAAGGCACGATCATGAGCCTTTACGTCGCCCCGCGTCGCGCTGAATCGCTGGCGGGTGTTGTGGGCTATTCGGGGGCTCTTGTCGGTGCGTCAACCCTCAGTCAAGAACGCCGCTCGGCCCCGCCCGTTATGCTGGTCCATGGCACCCACGATGAAGTCCTTCCGTTTGACGCCATGGCGCATGCCGCTGCTGGCCTGCAAAGTGCAAATATCAATGTCTCGGTCCTTCCCTGCCCCGGCACGGGCCACAGCATTGACGCCGAAGGCTTGCATGAAGGCGCAACGTTCCTGCGCCGCGTGCTTGGCTATTAGCGATCCTTTTCGCCTTAAAAACAAAGAAAAAACATCGCCCTAGCTGTAGGATGCGAACACAAACGTCTGCAGTTAACAAGAAAATAACATGGTCGTGATAGACTTAGAGTTTCCGCGCTTTAAAGGAAAAGGTCAGCCATGTCTATCATCATCCAAGAAGAACTCGACAACATTCTAGGGCTTCACGAAAAATTTCTGAAGCACCAGATCAATGCGCGCCGCTTGGACCTTAGCATGCAAAAAGCGCGGTGCCTTGATTTTACGAAAAAGCTGATCAGCGAAGGCGATTTTGTCGGCGCGATTTTGGATGGCAGCGACTTTTCTAGCGCAACAGCGCAGCGATGCAATTTCTTTGGCGCGAACATGACGCGCTGTCTGTTTCAAAACGCTGACCTTTGCCAGTCAGACTTGCGCGGTGCTTTTATGCGCGCGGCGGACTTTACAAATGCGGTTTTAGATGGCGCGAATTTTGGCGAAGGCTCGCTTTTGCGGCGCGACCTTGACGGCGACATTGCCCCTATCAACGACTTTAGCGGCAACCGCATGCGCGATACGGTCTTTCGGCGCGCCTCGGCAGAACGCACGCGCTTTTCAGGCGCGATTTCTTTATCGACGGATCTTAGTTTTGCCAACTTCCGCGGCGCGAAACTTTGCGGCGTCAATTTTACTGGCAGCAATTTGCGCGGCGCCTCCTTTGTTCAGGCCGATCTGACAGATTGCGATTTCAGCAACACGAACATGAACTCGGTGATCTTAAGCGGCGCGATTTTGAAGAACACGCGCTTTGACAATGCCGACCTGACGGCCAGCGTCATCGATTCCAGCGATTATTCGAACCCCGCGCTTCACAGCGCCAAACTCCCGCGCGCGATTGAACATTTGGACATCCAAATCCAAGAAATCTTGGCCGAACATCAGATTTGGATCAACACGCTGGGGCGTCAAGGCCGTCAAGCCAATCTAACCGGCGTTAATCTAGCCATGGCTATTTTGACGGGCGTTCAACTGCAGGCTGCAAGCCTCAAGATGGCCCTTTTGCGCGGCGCGTCGCTGAGCTCGTGCAACTTGTCGATGGCCGATCTGTCCGAATGCAATGCGACAGGTTCCTTTTTTCTGAAGGCCGATTGCCGCGGCGCGAATTTTTCAAACGCGAACATCGAAGAAATAGACCTGCGCGAGGCCAATTGCGCGCCGATGTCGATCATGACGGGTTTTTCGGGATCGCATCCGATCAAATGGCCCGCCAACTTTTCGCAAGCCAATCTGCGTTACAGCAAACTGAACGAAGCCGATCTGACTTATGCGAACTTTGAAGGCGCGCTGTTAAATCATTGCGATCTACGCGGAGCCAACATCAAGGACGCTTGTTTTGTCGATGCGGATTTGACAGGCGCCGATTTACGAGGCCTTGACCTGGCACACGCCGACTTGCGCGGCGCAATCGGCGTGAAACAATAACCTTTCTTTTCGCGCCTCTTTTCCTTGTCAAAACGAATAGAACCGCTTAAACCCTTCGTGAGTTTCTGGTCCGAATCGCGCCTTGGGTGCTGGGTCCCGAAAGGCGGCCGGACCGGTCTTAGAAAGGGTTGCGCTTTTGTCTGTGTCGCCCGAAAGCTGTCCGGCGCTTGTCCTGAATGCGGACTTTCGCCCTCTCAGCTATTACCCCCTGTCGCTGTGGAGCTGGCAGGATGCGGTGAAGGCCGTCTTTTTAGGACGTGTTTTCATCCTTTCTGAATATGACCGAACGGTTCGTTCGCCCACGTGCATCGTCCGCCTGCCCAGCGTCATCGCGCTAAAAGATTACATAACGCCGTCGCGTCATCCCGCCTTCACGCGGTTCAACGTTTTTTTACGCGATCATTTCCGTTGTCAGTATTGTGGCGCGCCGCACCCGACCCACGATTTGACTTTTGACCACGTTATCCCGCGATCCAAGGGCGGCCAAACAACATGGGAAAACGTGGTGACCGCCTGCTGCACTTGCAACGTGCGCAAAGGCTGCCAACTGCCGGACGTATGCGGCATGATCCCGCGCGAAGCGCCCCATCAGCCAAGCAGCCATGAATTACAACAAAATGGCCGCGCCTTTCCGCCCAATTATCTGCACGAAAGCTGGCGCGATTACCTTTATTGGGATTCGGAATTGGAAACGTGATCGCGGCAACAGCAGCAAGGCTTGGGCTCGTCTTCTTTTTTCTGGGTCACGGTCAAGGACAGCGCCGTAAACAGCGCCAAGGCAAGACAAGCCAACACATTATAATTTGTCAAAGACAGACCAAACAAAGACCAATCGATTTGATCGCATCGTGCGGGCGGCTTGGCCAGCAAAGCCTCGCGCATCGCATCGGCGGATAGCCCATCCAACTTGATATCGGCCACGCAATCGTCTGTCCCCTTCCACCAGTGACGCTCAACCCCCGTGTGAAAAGCGGACAAGCCAACATTGGCAACAAAAGCCAAACAGGCCAACAAAAGAAAGGCGCGCACAAGCCCTTCCCGCTGGCGAAAAACAAGCGCCCCAGCTGCAAAGACAGCGGCAGCGCCATAAGGCACGCGCTCCCATAAGCATAGG
This sequence comes from uncultured Rhodospirillaceae bacterium, assembly GCA_964390005.1. GTDB lineage: Bacteria > Pseudomonadota > Alphaproteobacteria > UBA9219 > UBA9219 > CAYMGM01. The sequence goes on from CAYMGM010000002.1 coordinate 44,817, forward strand.
ATGCAAGGATCGAGATGGAAAAGAAACTGCGCCAAAAAGGCCGTCACCAGGGCCCCAACCCCAGCGCCTAAAACGATCCAGGCGGCAAACGGCATTTGATAGGCGCGGCGCACGAAGGAACAAACACAAATCATGGACAGCTCTCCTCCTCGGCAAGAAACGTCGTTAACCCTAGCCTTCTTCAAACCAAAAGGGAAGCCTATGATTAACCTTAATTTTTTCTAGAAAAAGCCATGATCTGTGGCAAGAATCAAACATATTGCAGCGCACAAAAGAATAAATATGCGTTCAAAAGGAATCTTGTTTGACGCCTGCAACAAGAACGGCTAACACGCTGTAACAATTCCAAAGTGTTTGGGGAGATCCAATGTCTTCACAAGTCTTCTTTTGTGGCGAAGTTGTTGTCGATATGCTTGAGCATACGCCGGGATCGGGTGAGTTCAAATTGATGCTCGGCGGTTCACATTTTCTGGCAACGCTCGGTGCGGCAAAAGCCATTGTGCGCGATAATCTCAGCGTCAAAGCAAGCTTTGTCGGCACGATTTCGACCGACATGTTTGGCGACCGCTTTATTGAAAAGTTCGAGAACATGGGGATCTCCACCGCACAGATTAAACGTGTGGACAAGAACTCGACGCTCGCGCTGGTTGCGATTCGCCCCGGCTTAGAAAACGCCTTTTCCTTTTACGGTGAAAACACCGCCGAACAGACAACGCGCCTCGAAGATCTACCCGATCTAGGGCTGACGCACGGCGATACAGCCGTTTGCTGCTTTGGCTCGATCTCGTCCATTTTGGACCCCGCCCGCCAAGCTTGGCAGGCCTTTGCGGAAAAGCAAAAAGCGGCTGGTGCTTTGATTTATTATGATCTCAACACACGCCCCTCTATCGCCAAAGACCCCAAGGCCTATCGCGAACTTGTTTTGCAATGGGCCCAGATCGCCCACGTTGTTAAAGCCAGCGATTCGGATGCCGAATGGACATATCCCGGCCTTTCGTTCGAAGAAATCGCCAAGATCTGGCTGGACGCAGGCGCTTCGATGGCTATTTTCACCAAAAGCGGCGCGGGGTCGGAAGTTTACACAAAGAACTTGAACTTTTCCGTACCAACGCGCGATTTGATCGCGAAAAATACGGTTGGCGCTGGCGATAATTTCAATGCGGGCGTTGCGCTCGCCATGGCCAAAATCAATTGCGTCACAAAAGATGGCATCGCCGCGATGGCAAAGGACGAGTTAGAAGAAGTCCTTCACTATGGCAACGAAATGGCTGGTTTCCATCTTCTGTCGATCGGCGCCAAGCCGCGCAACGTTAAACTCGCTTAACAGAGCATGCAATTTTGAAGACTTTCGGGCAATCACATATAGGTGCAAACATGAGTGGTCAGCCGCGGCAATACAAAATCACCTACGATTTTAAGCCAGCCATCCCCTACCTGAAGCGCGTCGATACCTTCTGGTTTGACAATGACGGAACGCTTTGTCTCAACAACGAAGAGAACGCACTAGACTTAATCCGCGATGTTTGCATGCGGTATTTGTATAAAACGCATGGCATTGAACAAGATCCGTTCAACTACCATTTATATGCGGGAAAACCGCTGCGTCAGATCTGCGAAGATGTCGGCAAACGCCACGGCGTTCCGGCCCTCCCCGAATCGGTTGAATATGAGATTCTGCGTCTGCGCCAAAAAACCCCCTTCGCCGACGAAGTTATTATTGTTCATCCGTTTATGTATGGCCTTGTTGGGGCCTGTAAAATGGCTGGCGTCCATATTTCCGTCCCAACGGGCGGCGAAGCGGACCGCGCCGAACGCTATCTTCGCCAAGCGAAACTTTTTCCTTATTTCGAAGACCAGCATAATCGTGGAGCGCAGTGGATCTTCTATGGCAAAAAGCCAGACCCGACTTGCATGATCCAAGCCATGAGGGCCAACCCCCACGTGATGTCTAATCGCAAAAGAGCCGAACCTCATCGCTGCGTTGGTCTTGAAGATTCGCTGTCAGGCTCAAAGGCCGTTCTTGCTGCAGGTGGCTGGCTTCTCGGCCACACATTGGCGACACACATTCCCCCCGAGCGCAAAGAACCCTTGGCTCAAGAAATGCGCGCAGCGGGGGCCGCCGCCGTCATTTCAAGTGCCGCTGACGCAATGGATTGCCTCATTCACGTCCTGAAATTGATCCCCAAGCGCCCGACGTCGGTTATCATTGATCTAGCAACGCGCCGGACCGAAATGGCAGCAGCAGCCAATAATGGCAAAAAGCCTCTGCCACACGACGTTTACGCCATGTATCAAAATGGAAGCTGCTGCATTCTCCCTTCGGGACAAGCGCATGTAAACTGTCTCAATGTAAAATAAACAACCTGACTTTTATTGAATAAGGGCCTTTTGGGATGATTCGTATTGGCGTTGACGTTGGCGGGACAAAAATCGAAGCGGTTGCTCTTGATAACGATGGCAACGAGGTTTTACGTCGCCGGATCGCAACGCCACGCGATACGTACGATAATTTAACGACGGCGATAACGGATCTTGTTCTGTCCATTGAACAAGAGACAGGGCATCGGGCGCTGGTCGGCGTTTGTATGCCAGGCTCGATCTCGCCACGCACGGGCCTTGTTCGCGGTTCGAATCTTTTGACGCTGAACGGAACCCCCTTCAATCGCGACCTGACCACCAAGTTAAACCGCACGGTTCGCGTCGAAAATGACGCCAATTGCTTTGCCATTTCAGAAGCCTCAGACGGTGCAGGCGCAGGCGAACACACCGTTTTCGGCGCTATTTTAGGAACGGGTTGCGGTGGCGGCGTTGTTGTCAACGGACGGATTATGACTGGCTATAACGCCATCGGCGGCGAATGGGGGCATAATCCGCTTCCCTGGATGAACGAAGAAGAGTGGCCAGGCCCCGCTTGCTATTGCGGTAAAAAAGGGTGCCTTGAAACCTTCATCTCAGGCACCGGCTATCGCGCCGATTATCAAAAACATGCGGGACAAGATCTCTCGGGTGGACAAATTACAGACCTTGCTATGAAGGGCGATGCAATCGCGCGCGGCGCTTTTGACCGATATGTCGATCGTTTGGCGCGCGGTTTGGCGGCCCTTATCAACATTATCGATCCAGATGTGATTGTTTTCGGCGGTGGCATGTCGAATGTAACGGCCTTATACGACTATGTGCCGCCTCTTTTGTCCAAATATGCCTTTTCTGATGGTGTAACGACCCCTATTCGCCGCGCAAAGCATGGCGATAGCAGCGGCGTTCGTGGCGCCGCGTGGCTTTGGTCGCTAGAGGATATTAGCGCCAACACTTGATCGTTTTATTGACGTATCAAGATAACAAGGATCTTTAGGATGACAACCTTTATGGGGATAAAGCCCGTTATTAACACCTATCGCTATCCGGAAAGCGATTATGATCGTCCGTGGGGTTATTGGGAAACAACGGCTGTCGGGACGTTGTCTCAGGAAAAAGGGGGCCTAGCCTATTGCGACAAAAAAATCGGCATTGCCCCCGGCCATAAGCTGTCCATTCAAAAACATGCTTTTCGCGAAGAATATTGGGTTATCGCAGAAGGACGCGTTATCGTACATGTTGGCGAAAACGCCAACATGATGCACGCACAACCTCTTGCTGCGGGCGAAAAGATTCACATTCCTTGCGGCTATTGGCACTACATAGAAAATGTAGGCGATCAAAAAGCCGTTTTTTTCGAACGTCAAATCGGCGTTTTACTTGACGAAAAAGACATCGTCCGCCTTAACGACCCGCGCGGCTATGACCACGAAGCCATCGCAAGAAACGAGAAGCTGGTACAAGAATCTGGGCTTGGCCAAAATTGGCCCCCCTCTCCTGCCGCAGCCATCTACCCGACACAAGCGCCGCGCTATTGCTTTCCTCATTCTGAGCAACCTGAATAACTCTATTATTCAGATAGACAAAAGGCCTTCTCTCAAGAGAAGGCCTTTTTCAATATGACAGAGACAGAGCGCTTAAGCAGCGACCTGCTCATCTGCGAAAGGGTCGGTGGCTTCGATCAGCACAAGGGCCGCGGAAACCCAAGCATCTAGATCGCCTCCTTTAGACGTCAAAACAACACCGTCTGTCGTCATATCGTCGTCGGAAACCTCCATTTGCGCGGCTTCCAATTCCGTGACCAAATCATCATTGGCCGAAACGGTGCGCCCGGCGCTTTTCGGCGACAGGGCCAAAAGAGATACCCCGCGCTCAACGGCAGCAATAGGCTTTCCAGCTTCCAGGAAGTGATTAACAATGCGGCGGGTATGCAAATTGCCTTTCAGCTTTTCGACGCCCCGCTCGCCCCCAAGAAGGATAAGCGCATCATAGTCCGAGCCAAGAGCCGAGCCGATTGTGACATCGACGGTAAAATAGTGCCCCCAAGCATTGTCTTGCCAGCCATTGACCAACCCCTGTTCAGGAGCGATCACTTTGTACGAGGCTTTCTCTTTGGTAAGGGTCCGCTGAATAGCGGTCATGTGGTTTTCATCAAATCCGCCAGCGGCGAGAATAGCTATGCTTTTGTCAGCAAGCGACATGGTCATGCGATCGGCTCTCCTGATCTTTTTCAAAAATGGGCAATACGCGCGCGATGCCGTCGGATGTCGGCATGATTGAGGGGATTGGTCCCTTTCCTAAACGCGGTAGCCGGACTATGCCACATCTCCTTGCAAAAAGGGAGACATCTTTTATTACTTTCCGCCTTTTCAGGGGGCTTTTAAAGGTTAAAGCCCCCTTTCTGTTGCATGAAAGTCGCATCAAAACAGCTCGTTCCCCTGTTTTTATTAACATCGCATTAGGGTCTTAGATGGTAAACAGTCCTTATGCGCATGTGGGAAGTTGAAGATAACAAGGCGATTCCCTCGAACCTTGTCCGCGAGCAGGATTTTATTCTGCGCGTCCGCCGTTTCCATCGACTGGAAACGCCGCAACTTGTCGTCAATATCTTGCTGACCCAAATTCCGGCTGAATACAGCGACCGCGGCCCCTTAGAAGCCGTTCAGCAGCGTCTGCAAACCTATGCCGAGACATGGGGCGGCAGCTATGCCGAAATGTCATGCGGCGATGTCTTTTTATGCTGGCCAGAAACGTCGTCATCGCGCTTACATGCCGACAGCCTGATGAATGTCGTCCTCCCCGCGGGGGTGCGCGAAGAAGACTTGAAGAAGTTTCGCTTTGCCTATCACCTTCCCGCCGATTACACGGCGCTGCGCGAAAGGATCAATGCCTATATCGAAGCCGCCCGCGCCGCGACGGCCAGCAGCGACACCAATACCCCAGCGCAGCTTCTTCTATCCGACGCGGCCCGCGGTCCGCTGACGGCATGGAGCGTCAACCAGATTCAAAAATTGCTCACAGATCTAGACATGCGGCGTTACATCCGTACGCAGCCAGTCTATGAACGCGCCCAAGGCGGCCGTTTTACGCCGCTTTTTGACGAATGCTTTATCGGCATTCAAGATTTGCAACGCGCGCATTTTCCCAGACTGGACATTTTCACGCCTCAAAACCTGTTCCAAGAGCTGTGCCAAGCCTTAGACGGACGTCTTTTGACGAACCTCGCCAATCACTTTGAAACAGTCAAAGGACACAAGCTCAGCTTTAACTTGTCCGTTTCGTCGGTCTTGGGCCCCGTCTTTTCCGTTTTTGCGCACGCTGTCCCGCCCAAAGACCGGTCCTTGGTTGCGTTTGAAATGCAACGCACGGATATGTTCCAAGATTTCGAGATGACGTTGAACGCGCTTTCGCTGATCCGCAAGGAAGGTTTTCAAATCATCATCGACGGCATCACGCCAGAGCTTGTTCAATACATCAATCTTCAGCTTTTTGACGCTGACTACATCAAAATCAACGTCGGCAAAGAGCGCGCGCGTCTGTTGAACAGCCCCGATGCGCATGCAGCGCTAGCCAAGATCCCGCCGCAGCGACTGATTTTCTATCATTGCGACAACGAGCCCGCGCTGGTGATGGGACGATCTTTGGGGATCACGCGCTATCAAGGCTGGTTAATCGACGATCTGGCGCGCAGTGGAAGCGATCCGCACACGCAGCCCCCCACAGGCACGCCAAGGGTTTAAGCTCCCTTGATAATAGGCCTCTTACGTTTGACGAAGCTTTTCATAATATTCATTGAGCGCCGTTGCACAGGAAAAGATAGCCCTAAGATATCGAACCGCGCGGCTGTTCATTTTAATTGGGGTTAAAGAGGGGTTGGCAAAAACGTATTTTGCGCAGCACACTGAAATATAATGATTATTTTGAGTAACTGGCGGAGACGGAGGGATTCGAACCCTCGATACAGGTTTACCCCGTATAACGGTTTAGCAAACCGTCGCCTTCAGCCGCTCGGCCACGTCTCCAGTCCAGTTGATTCCCCGTCTGTGCGCGACAGGGGCCCTCTCTATAACCTTCTTTGTCGCCCCTGAAAACATAAAAATGATCTGTCAAATACCTCTCGCAACTTTGACACTCGTTCGCTAAACTTATGGTTAATTTCCTTCCGCTTCCCACCTTGCTCAGGTTTCAATCATGTCTGGCCGCCCTAGCTTCCATGCTCCCCCCACAGGAATTGAACGCCCCTGGGGTTATGATGAAATCATCGTCACCAAAACCGATCTCAAAGGACAGATCACCTACGCCAACGAAGTCTTTTTGCGCGTCTCTCAGCTGAATGAGACCGACGCCCTCGGACAGCCTCACAACATCATTCGTCATCCCGATATGCCGCGCTGCATCTTCAAACTCTTGTGGGATCGCGTGCAGGCCAAGGATGAGATCTTCGCTTACGTCAAAAACAAAGCCATGAGCGGCGATTATTATTGGGTTTTTGCTCACGTTACGGCAAGCCTTGACGAAAAAAGAAATCTTGTCGGCTATCACTCTAACCGCCGCAAACCTCAGACCGAGCAAGTCGCCCGCATCCGCGATCTTTATGCAACGCTTAAAGCCGAGCAAGAACGCCACGCCTCGCCCAAAGATGGCCTTGCCGCCTCTTATGATCTCCTGATGAAAACCGTTAAAGATGCAGGGAAAACCTATGATGAATACATCTTCTCTTTCTAGGCTCCGCGCTTTAGCCTTTCTACAGCTTGGGCTAGCTGTCGGCGCGCTGAGTTATGAACTGTCGGGATCGTTTTCTGTTTTAGATCTTTCGCTTGCCCTTTGCATGCTGGCTCTATCGAGCGGCGTCTTATGGACCGTCAAAAAACTGGCCCAAACTCTGACACGCTACACAAACGCCACTGAAAGACTGGCGAACGGTGATTTCGAAGCGCGTCTTTTTCCCGTTGTCGAAGGTGGCGAGATCGGTCATCTGGCGCTTCAGATCAATCGTCTGGCGGACTTGTCCGATGCCTTCGTCCGTGAGGTCAAGCATTCCATGGAGCATGTCACCGAAGGGAAATATTATCGCAAAGTTCTTGAACGCGGCCTCCCCTTCTCGTTTCACCTTAGCGCGGCAGCTTTGAATAATGTGACGCGCGCAACCGAAGAAAAAGTTGGCCGTTTTTACATTTACACGAACGATTTTGAAACGAACGTCGATGGCGTTGTCAAAGAGCTTTCTGTTGAATCGCAAAACTTGCGCAACGCCGCCGAAAGCATGTCTGAAACGGCTCAAACGACAAGCGCACGTTCCGAAACCGCAGGCATGGCCGTCGATCGCGCCGCACAGAATGTCCAAAACGTCGCGTCGGCTGCCGAAGAGCTTTCCGCCTCAATCGCCGAAATCAGCCGTCAAGTCAGCGATTCAACGCAGCAAACGGCGGCAGCGGCCCATCAAGCCAAAGAAACAGACAAGCTCGTTCGAAGCCTGAGCGAAGCCGCGCAAAAAGTCGGCAGCGTTGTTCAATTGATCGGCGAAATCGCCGGACAAACAAATCTATTGGCCCTTAACGCAACGATTGAAGCCGCCCGCGCAGGCGAAGCCGGTAAAGGTTTTGCCGTTGTCGCTGGCGAAGTCAAAAATCTGGCCACGCAAACATCCAAGGCCACAGACGAGATCGTGCAACAAATCACGGCGATACAAAGCGCGACCGATCAGGCCGTCTCGGCTATTGATGCCATCAGCACGCGGATCGGACAGGTCAACGACATCTCAAGCTCGATTGCCGAAGCCGTGCATCAACAGGAAATTGCGACGCAAGAAATCGCCCACAGCATTCAGGAAGTCTCAAGCGGCACCGCGCAAGTCACAAACGACGTTGGACAAGTCAGCACCGCTGCGATTAACACCAAACAGTCCGCCACACAGGTTCTGCATACATCCGAAACCGTCGCGACCGTTACCCATACTTTACAGCAGCAAGTAACTAATTTTATTCGCGTTGTTCGGGAAACGCGCTAAAAACGTGTGTTTTTAAGCCTTTTGCACTGCAAAAGGCTGTGGCGGTTGACATTTTATTAAGTCCCGTTTGATAGGCTTAAGGACCGGATACAAGACGAAGGTCTTGATCAGTCAGATTGTTTTGCAACAAACAGGAGCCCATGGCGCCATGGAAAGTCTGTTGTCGCCTGAGCGTTTATTTGAACGCTTTCCCGCCCGCGCCGCTCATTTTAAAATCGCGCTGCGGAGCCGTCCGTCGCGCGAAAAGAAGCGCGCGTTAGTGGTCGAAGACCAAGATTTTTCTCAGCGTTTATTGGTCGAATTGTTGCGACAAGACTTTCTTGTTGAAGCGGCCAAAGATGCGAAACAAGCCATTCAGATTTATTTGGACAGCGCGCCCGACATCACCTTTTTGGATATCGAACTTCCAGACGAAAGCGGCCATTCGCTGGCACGTTTTTTCCGCGCGCTTGATCCAGGCGCTTACATTGTGATGGTCACCGGCAATAACTCGCTGGAAGATGTTGCCATGGCCAAAAGCAATCAGGTTGATGGCTTTGTCGTCAAGCCCTATAACAAACAAAAAATCTACGAACGCGTTGAAAAATTCAAACAAATACGCCAGTCCGGGAAAGGAACGCCCCCATGACCCCAGCCGTCAATCTTGACAATCTCCATGAAATGACCGGGAGCGATCCAGATTTAGAAAAAGAGCTTTTTGGGGTCTTTCTAACATCAGCTGAGAAATGTTTAGAAGCCTTGCGCGCCAGCACCGGCCCTGGGGCCGAGGAAACTTGGCGCACGCAAGCCCATGCCTGGAAAGGCATGAGCCTTAACCTTGGCGCCGATACGCTCGGGCAATTATGTGCGCAAGCTCAAACCTCTAAAGAAGCGCCAGAAAGCGAAAAAATGGCCCTTTTAGAGAAAATTGAAGCCGCCTATGCGGACGTCAAAGCGTTTCTTCAGCCTTTGGTCTGACAAAGCCTAGACAAGCAAAAGTCCGCGCGCTGCCATCATTTCGCGAACGCGCGCGGCGACCAATTGAACATCGTTCAAGGGCGCATAAGACCAGCTTTCTAAAGTAGGCCCCAAAGGCCGCGTAAGCCCATCATCGCGCAAAACCTGGTGAAAACGACGGAATTTCTCGGATCCACCGGGTAAATCGATCACATAGACGGGTTTGCCTGTCGTGCACGCCTCGGAAACCATATTCACGGAATCGCACGTCACAGCCAAAGCATCAGCCCCCCCCAACATGCCAAAATACGGATTAGGCCCCGTTCCATCCCATATATAGCTTGGAACGTCGGCTAACGCCGCTTGCAGCAAAGCCAAGTTTTCCTTGCCTGTCCGGCGCGACGGCGTCACCAAAAGCGATCCGCCGGACTGACGGGCCAGCGCTGCCAACGTCTCGGCAATCGGCTTCATTTCACGCGGCGTCATTTGGTAAACGCTGTTGCTGCCGCCGATCATCACGGCAATCCAAGGCCGCGGCAACGCCGTCCAGCCCGGCGCAAAAAGAGCTGCTTCCGAGGCCAAACGTTCGGCTGTAATCCGGTTCAGCCCCCCGCGCGTCGTCATGATATTGGCCCCCAACAGACCATCATGCCGCGGGACAACGACCAAGTCGAATAGTGACGGATCAATCACAGGATTGTGAATATGGACCGTAAAAGTGCCCGACTCACGCCGCGCGAGGATCGCCGCGGGCACCGCGGCACGGCCCGACAGAATCATCAGACGGGGGTATGGTTTTTGCACCGGATCGCTGTTAGGCGCGTATGCACGAGAAAGAATAATTCTAAAAAATGGCGACAACTGTTTCCATGGTGTTCGCAAACGCACATGTTTGATCGTTGCTTGCACGCCCAAAGTCTCAGCCAAGCCAAGGCATTGATTTTCCATGCCTGCGGTCCCGTCAGTGACCACCCAGCAGGAAATTGCGGACGCGCTATCGCTTTTTAGAATTTTTTTCGGGGTCTCTAAGGAAATCTCTTGCACAGACATGATATCTTCCTGTATTCGCCAAAACACGTTGTCACTTGGCTCCGCCATGACTCGTGACTATTATAACCTTTCTAAAGCCGAGAGCATTTGTTTTCGTAGGAGTGGCATGAAGCACGTTAAACTCGACCGTATCGACCTTAAGATTCTGCGCGCTTTGCAGAAAGAGGGTCGCATGACCAACGTTGACCTTTCTAAACAAGCGGGCATCTCTGCGCCGCCTTGCCTGCGCCGTGTGCGGGCATTGGAAAAGGGTGGCTATATACGCGGCTATCACGCCGACATTGCGCCAGACAAGTTGGGTTTTGGACTGACGGTTTTCGTTCAGGTGGCTTTGGCCAACCATGGCGAGGCTGATTTCAGCCATTTTGCCAAGCTTGTCGATACCTGGCCGATGGTCCGTGAATGCCATATGCTGACGGGTGAAACGGACTTTCTGATGAAGGTCGTTTCCGAAGATTGGGAAGGATTCCAAAAATTCCTTTCGCAACTGTCGGCAACGCCGAACGTCCAGCACATTAAATCGGCACCCGTGATGCGGCGCACGAAATATGAAGCGGGCGTCCCGATTGACGTTCCCGAAGAAGCGCCCGCGTCGGCCTAAACCGCCGCAGCACTTTTCTAAAGTAGCTGTCTCGGACAAGAGAAAAGAAAGGGGGCTTAAAATCCCCCTTTTCTTTATGTCTCTTTTCCTTTGCTCCATGATCGATCGCTTTTCTAAACAACAAGGCTCTGGAATGGCGTTAAGTCGTTTGATGGGAAGCGCCATCGTCCTTATGCCCTCCCGCATTTGTCAAATCACCGCGGTGACTGCGCACATCGGCCAGTAAAGCCTCAAGTCCATCCAGTTCGACCAGCATCGCATTGGCATGCTGCCAATTTTGCCCGCGCAGAGATTGCATCAAAGACATAATCCCCTGCTCAAGCGCCTGCCCGGCCTTTTGCGCGATACGATCACAATCGGCGACATTCTCGGTCGTTTGCAATTCGGCGCGCAGGGTTTGCAAAAGAGGATTAATCGCCTCGGCTTCATCGACATCCTTCTCATGCAGCGACAGCCAATAGCGCCCCCGCGCCAAAGGATCGCGCAACGTCACAAAGGCATCTGTAATCGCCTCTAGCTGCGCGGCGGCATGGCCGCGCTCGCCCATGCCGCGCGAGGAAAAGCGCGTAGGCTCCAACAGCTTTTCAAAAGAGGCAAACTGCTTTTCTAAAAGAACGCTATCGATATCAATGCGCCGCTCAAGCCCCAAACGGGTAAAATGATCCATATCACGCACGGGTTGAACAGCGCCGCAGTGCGAGCAGAACAAGGAACGCGGATGCGTCGGTTTTTGACAAATCCAGCAACGGACATCGGAACCATCCGAACCGCGACCCGAAGCGGTAAAATCGTTAAAGGCAATGATGTTAACCATGGAGGACTCAAAATGTGTCGAAAAGCATGTGGGGGGCTGTTGGGGGACAAGGGAAAACGGAAGAGGCCGAAGCCAAGACAGGACAAAAATAGAAAAAGGCTAGCAACTCCATAAGATTAGATATTCCCCTGAGCGGTTAGAATACGCGATTCTCTGTCTTAAAGAAAGCTTTTCGACGCGTTTTCTGACCCGTCGCACTATCTTTCGATAACACGTTGAATTACTTTCTTGAAATCTGCCCTATGGCTTGTGCTAAGATCCCCTTGGATAAAGTTTAATTGTTCTGCGACCGCGCCAACGTTGGTTCTTCGAAAAACCTTACCTTTCGCGTCGCGTCTTTGTTGAAAGAGCAGGAAAAAAGAAAAATGCCTGAAGTTCTATTTGCTGGCCCCGCGGGGCGTTTAGAAGGACGCTACAGCCCGGGAAAATCGCCCACGGCGCCGATAGCCCTTATCCTTCACCCGCACCCCCAACATGGCGGGACCATGAACAACAAGGTCGTCTATACCATTTTTGGCGCGTTTGCCGAACGCGACTTTGCGACGCTGCGCTTTAATTTCCGTGGTGTTGGCCGCAGCCAAGGCAGCTATGATCGCGGTGAAGGTGAACTGAGCGATGCGGCAGCAGCCCTTGATTGGCTTCAGTCCATCAACCCCAACGCGCGTAGTGTTTGGGTTGCCGGTTTCTCGTTTGGGGCCTGGATTGGCATGCAATTGCTGATGCGTCGCCCCGAAATTGAATCTTTTATTTCGGTCGCGCCGCCTGCCAATATGCTGGATTTCAGCTTTTTAGCTCCCTGCCCGGCTTCGGGTCAGATTATCCATGGCGAAGCGGACGAAATCGTCCCTGAACCTTTTGTCGCTAAGCTCGTCAGCAAATTGTCGCATCAACGCGGCATTCATATTGACTATCGCGTTATTCCCGGTGCCAACCATTTCTTTGGCGCGCATTTGGATATTCTTGGCGATCAAGTCGAAGATTATTTGGATGCAGCCCTGCATCAGCGACCGCTTCAAGTCGCGATGGCTGGCTAAGGGCGGTTAAGCAGCAATACAAAGCGCATTGCACGCGGCAGCTTTATAAAGCATGTCGCGGACTTGTCCTTGTGGATCTTGAAACACAAGCGCAAGATGGTTTTTCTTTGCCGTATCATGGGCTTGCATCAACATTTCAAGCCCAGACGAGTCCACAAATTGCAAAGACCGCACATTCATATGAACTTCGGACATGCGATTGGAGCCGGTCATCATGCCCATCAGGCGATGAAAAGCCAGTGCATCGATAAAGGTAAAAACACCTTCCATATCAATCTGGAGAATGTTTTTTGATGTGTGAACGGCGTATTTCATGATCATCCGCGTTTTGTGCCTTCTCGACGATTCTGTACACCATTCACTTAAATTCTTATTTATCAGTCACATACCCTCATGTGCGTCTGCGCGATAAGGCATAAAAGACAGGACAATAAATAAGTTTCTTTTATTGTTATACGACAATTACTTGAAGAAACGGTATAAAATTAGAACGGAAATGCATGAATTTTGTTTCTATTTTCGAACTATTCTTGAAATCGATAAAATACATATCAATTTATAGTCATTTGACAATAATTCCGATATCGGAATAGAGGGATTCCCCCAACGCCCGCCAACATTAATTGGCCATTAACCTAAAATATGATACAAATTTTATTCAATAAAAATATATGATTACTTTCGTTTTTTCGCGCTAGCCTTAAAATACTGAAGACGGCTAAAGGAGCCAAAGATCAATGTCTGACGCAAAGAAAATTCCCCTCACCGAAGAAGAAGCCGTACGCTATTTGCGAAACGCGCTTTTGGTCGCGGGCGAAGAAATGGGTCCAGACGGCGATCATTGGCCTGTCATCAAGGACACGGTCTATAAAATCGTCAAAGACTGGGAAGACCTGAAACAAGAACGCGCGGTCGAAGCCGAAGCCAAAAAATACATCTATCACGATTTGGCGCAAATGGACGCCTTGGCTGAGAAAACCGAAGACCCCGAGGCCAAAGCTAAAGTCCAGGCGATTTTAAAGGAACTACGCGAAAACCTTGATGCTAGCTTTGAAACGCCCGCGGAAAACCGCGAAGCCGTCGATGATCATGAGATGCCCCCGCATCTCCAACGCGCCGCTGCGATTATTGCAACGCTCGCGCAAGACGAAGAATAACAAAGGAGAGTAACATGACTGGAACTGCTGCCCCCCGTACCGATTTTATCGCTTTGACAGAAACAGCCCTGGCCAAAAGCCAAGGAACCGCCCTATCGCTTCAGGCCTTGCAAGAAAGCCAACCGGGCCGCGTCAGCGCGACGATGAAAGCTTATGCCGATTTACGCAGGGCGGGCATCGAATGCGGCCCCTATGAGCAATGGCTCAAGCGCATCGTCGATGTCGGCGCGGCCATGAAAAGCAAACCAGGAAACGATGGAGCGGCCTTAACGGCAGCCGCCACGCTTGGCGCACAACAAAAGAAGCGCCCCACAATAGTTCGCCGTCCCGGCGCGCCTGGCGCGGCTCCCCGCACTTGATGCCTTCAAGACTGAACAAACAGGCCCCGATTGAACTTATCGGGGCCTGTTTATTGGAAAAATGCCAAAATCTTTGTTGCGATTTCTTTGAAAATCGCCAATGATGGCCGCAGTTTGACATAGGGGAGTTTTTTCATGCGCCGCGTCGCTCTTTGCCTTTTGATCGCTCTGTCTATTGCCGCCTGCTCGACTAAAGTGGCCGAGTTCTGGCGCCCCATCAGCGAGCCCAATATTTTGCTGCCGATCGACAAAGGTCAGGCAAAGCTGAACTTCGATCTCAGCCAATGCCGTTGCGGCATTTTCCCGACCAACACGCCGCAAAACGATCAAGTCGCGTTTCAACCCGACAAACAGCGCCTGGTTCAGACGGGCGTGACCTCAACAGCCAACGACGATGGCAAATGCATGCAGCGCCCCAGCCTTGTGGTCAGCGAATGTATGCGCGCCCGCGGTTGGGAAGTCACCAAATGCTCAGGCCGTATGCCTTTGGCCAGCGGCGGTTCGCTTTGCGCGGGCGCTTCGGTTGACGACTTGCCATGATCCCGCGTTACTCGCGCGCCGAAATGGCGCAAATCTGGGAACCAGAGAACAAATTCCGTATCTGGTTTGAGATTGAAGCTCATGCCTGCGATGCCCAAGCCGAGTTAGGCGTCATTCCCAAATCGGCCGCCAAAGCCGTTTGGAAAAAAGGCAAATGGGACATCGCCCGCATTGACGACATCGAAAAGGTCACACGCCATGACGTTTTGGCCTTTTTGACAAACCTTGCCGAGTCTGTTGGCCCCGAAGCGCGCTTTGTTCACCAAGGCATGACCTCCAGCGACATTCTGGACACGACCTTTGCCGTTCAACTGACGCAGGCCGCCGACATCTTGATCCAGGATATGGAGCGCGTTCTTGTCGCCTTGAAAAAGCGGGTCGACGAAACGCTGAATATTATCACCATTGGTCGCAGCCACGGCATTCATGCCGAACCCACAAGTTTTGGGATCAAACTGGCCTCGCACTACGCCGCTTTTGCGCGCGGGCTCAAGCGTCTGCGCGCCGCCCGCGAAGAAATCGCAACCTGCGCTATCTCGGGCCCTGTCGGTAGCTTTGCGACCATCGACCCGCGGGTTGAGGCTTATGTTGCCAAGAAAATGGGCTTGAAGATCGAACCCATTTCGACCCAAATCATTCCGCGTGACCGTCATGCGATGTTCTTTGCGACGCTGGGCGTCATTGCCAGTTCGATGGAGAATTTTGCGCTTGAAGTCCGCCATCTGCAACGCAGCGAAGTCCGCGAAGCGGAAGAGCCCTTTGCCAAAGGCCAAAAGGGTTCAAGCGCGATGCCGCACAAGCGCAATCCTATTTTGTCGGAAAACCTGACGGGCCTTGCCCGCGTGGTTCGCAGCGCCGTCACGCCAGCCATGGAAAACGTAGCGCTTTGGCACGAGCGCGATATATCGCATTCGTCGGTCGAGCGCATGATTGGCCCTGATGCCACGGTGACGTTGGACTTTGCCTTGAACCGTTTGGCGGGCCTGATTGATGGCATGGTGGTTTATCGCGAACGCATTCAAGAAAACCTTGAATCGCTTGGGGGCCTTTATTTCTCGCAGCGCGTTTTATTGGCGCTAACCCAAGCCGGGATGAGCCGCGAAGATTCCTATCGCCTCGTTCAATCGAATGCGATGGAAGTCTGGGGCGCGTTACAAAAGGGCGAAAAGGCCAATTTGCCTGATAAGCTAAGGGCCGATCCAACCATTGCCAAGTTGATCCCAGCCAAAGTGTTGAACGCGTGTTTTGATTTAAAGTTCTACACACGTCACGCCAAAAAAGTCTGGAAACGCGTCCTTGCGGCGTGACGCCGCGGTCATTTATTTAGACTCATCGGCTTCCGGGGTGGCCCCGGGGCCTTCTGTTTGGGCTCATTTACTTCATTGAGGTATGCCGCCGGGCTGGGCCCGCGGCCTTCTGTTTGGGCTCATCAGCTTCATTGAGGTATGCCGGGCTGGGCCCGGGGCCTTCTGTTTGCGCTCTTCGGCTTCATTGAGGTATGCGGATGAGTTCTGCACCACTTGGATAAACAGTCCCGTCCACTCTTCATTCGTCATCCCCGCGAAGGCGGGGATCCAGAGGCCCTTTCGGCTTGCGCAGGCGGACGAAAGAGGAAGCGTTTTCTCTAGCGGTTAAGCCCCCTGGATCCCCGCCTTCGCGGGGATGACACAGAAGAGAAAAACGGCGCAGGATTAAACCGCATACCTCAATGAAGCCGAAGAGCCCAAACAAATGGCCGCGGGCCCAGCCCGCCTACCATTCGACGAGGACGACACCGGCGGCACCTGTTCCCCCAGACGAGCCACCGCCACCACCACCAGCGCCATAGCCGACACCGCCGGCCCCCATGCCATAGGAACCGCCGCTTCCACTTCCAGCTGTCGGACCAGCCCCACCGATAAGAATACCGCCGCCGCCGCCGCCGCCGCCCCAGTTAGAGGAAATATAACCACCAGCGCCACCAGCTCCGGCTGTAATCGTCGAAGAAAAACGGCCCGTCGGAACAGTAAGGCCTCCAATAATAGGTGACCCCTGCCCGGTACCGGCTGTGCTGGTGGCGTTCGAACATGAAACGCCATTGCTGCCATTCGTCCCGCCCACACAACCGGTATAACCAGCGTTTGCCGCCGAGCCCCCACCACTTCCACCGTTCCCGCCGTTTGCATTTCCGACAAGCCCGCCATTTTGCGAAAAGGTTCCAAAAGAGGAAGCCGTTCCACTGGCGTTCGAAGCGCCGCCTGTACCAACGGTCACGGTAATTCCCGCCGTAGACGTTACGCTTAAAAGCTGTGAGTTCACATAGCCCGAACCCCCACCCCCGCCGCCGCAACAATGACCTCCCGAGCCGCCACCGACGGCAAGAACGCGGACGGTCAGCGGACAGGAAGACGACACACCGCTGGGCGGCGTAAAGGTTCCACTTGATGAATAGATTTGGGTTCCATGAGAAATCGTTGGACAAGCCGAACCGCCAGAAACAGCAGACCACTCAACATAAACAACCCCCGCAGCCCCAGCGCCACCATTGCCACTGAGGACACCATTTCCTCCCGAAAGGCCGACGCCATTCACCATCAGCCCACCGCCGCCGCCGCCGCCGCCTTCTTGTGAAAGATAACCGCCAGCCCCGCCAGCACCATAACCCGTTCCGCCTGTGTTCGAGCCGCCAGCGGCCCCCGCAGCAAAGGTCGCCGATTCAAAAAGAACCCCCATAATGTTGCTGGCTGAAGCAATCGCCGATGAAGAAACAAGTGCGGGACCTCCTCCAGAACCACTGTTAGACCCGCCGCCATTATTGCCTATCGTCCCACCGGCCTGACCATCGACAGCCGAGCAGCAACCGTTGCCGCTTCCGCCACCGCCGCTGCCTGCCCCGCCATTATAATAAAAATAGGCGTGGCCGCCACCTTCACCGCCGCCAATCTCAAGGTTTCCAAACTTAGACGAGCCGCCCGCGCCGCCGGGGTGACCATTGTTTCCGGCAGCACCACCAGCCCCTACCGTTACGGAAACAGCTGAAGCAACCTTGATGGGAACAGCCAGCAAAAGTCCCGAACCGCCCGCGCCGCCGCCATCCGGCCCAATGCTGCTAGCATAAGTCCCGCCTGCAGCGCCCGAACCGCCACCGCCCATCATTAACAAACGCACGTTAAGTGGGCAATCAGAGGAAACACCGGTGGGCGGCGTAAACATTCCGCTGGCCGTAAAAAGCTGAGACCCAGCCGATATCGACGGACATGCTGTTGTTTGGCCACACGTCGTATAAGCAGAAGACGGCGGCGTAAAGGAGCTTGTCCAACGCGCGATCCCCTTCGAAATTCGAAGCTCATCAAGATAGCCTACATAAAAACCGCTTCCTTGATAAAGATCGCCGATATGAAGAGAGGCTCCCGAGGGGTAACTAATTGTAACACTTTTGGTCACAGTGGCCTGCAAAGCGCCGTCGATGAAAAGATACCAATTATTCCCACTACGGACAGCCGCAACATGATGCCATGCATTATTGTTCACAGCCGATGTCGAATATAAATAAACATTATTCGAGCTATCGACCCCAGCGTAAAAGAGAAGTAATCCACTCGATTGAAGATTAAAGCCGTAATAATTCCAGCCATTCCCACTACTGTTATAAGGTCCTTCCAGAATATACCCCGTCGTCGCCGACGTTTTCATCCAGAAATCAATAGTGAAGTCTTTCGCTGCAAAGGCGAAACCATCAAAGTCGGGGATAGCCAAATAGCTGCTTCCGTTAAAATAACCGCCTGCTGTGCTAAATTTATACGTCGTCGTATCTGTCGTCGTCCCCACGTTGGTGACACTATTGGCAAAGATCGAGCTATCTGAAAAAGTTGTCCCGCCACTTGAACCATCCATATGCAAAAGAAGCGACGTCGATGTGTCGCAATTGCCGCCACCACCGCTTCCGATATCGCTCCAGCTTGTTCCATCACATTTTTGAAAAGCTGTTCCCGTCCATTGAATCTGCCCAGCATGCCCGGGACAAGTATCAGAGGACGCGCCAAGCCAATAAGCCGCACGTTTCCAGGTCCCTGCAACACACTGAAAAATAGTATCCCAATCGGCACGATGAAGGCCCGTCGTACACGCGTTTCCAACAACGGTCGCTTCGCTCGCAAAGGTTTGAGGTGCACCCGCCAGAAAAAAGGCGAAAAAGACAACCGCCAGAACGCGATATTGTCGCATGAGAAACCTCAAGGCCAAGATTTTAAAAGATCAAACGTGTATTATTTTTTGAATTATTCCTATAAATTTTCAAGAGAAAATAAAGAAAATCAGATTAATCAGCCTTCTCCAAAGCGTCTTCAAGGTCGTTTTCTTCTTCCTGTTGCATGAATGCGCGTGTCTGCGCCAACAAAATGGCATAGCGCCGTTCGACCTGCCGGTGATCAAGCGCAATGCCAGCCATTGCAAAATCACTGGCGATCGCATCAAACAGCTTGGCATGATGGGCCACGTCTATATCATCGCGCACCAAACGCGCGGCATAGGCGGCGGCTTCGTCCCCCGCCTTGCCAAGCTTGTCTGCCGCCCATAAAGCCAATGCCTTCGCGGCCCGCGCATCTGTCGTAAAGGCGCGCTCGGCGTCATGACTGAACTTATGGGTAAACGCTTTTTGTCGCTCTTCCATCGGCTCAGCCATGGCAACCTTCCTTTCAAAAACGTCCGCTGTTAGCCAACCGTTGAATCGGCGGCCAAGGTTACGGGAAGGCCATCAAGCGCTTCCGTAAAATAAATCTGACAAGCCAAGCGCGAGTTCTCTTTCACATCGAACGCGCCGTCGAGCATCGCAACCTCTTCTTCCGAAGGCTCGGGCAAGCGCGCGGCCCAAGCCGGGTCCACGTAAACATGGCAAGTCGAACAAGCGCACGAGCCGCCGCACTGCGCCGAAATAGGCAGCCCCGCTTCACGGATGATTTCCATGAGGCTCCAATCTTTCGTGGCTTCAATGTCGTGCGTCGTTCCATTAACGGTGCAAAGAATATGCATAGGTCTTTCCTCTTTATAAGGGGTCGTTAGTCGTGCTTCACTAAGCGGGATTTCAATTCAGATGACGACGTCGTGTACTGAAAGCGGTAACGACGGTCGGGATAAACGTAAGTAAACGCCTTTTTTGCCATGGTAGCGGCTTCGGCAAAACCGGCTAAAATCAGCTTCATCTTGCTTGGATACGTACAAATGTCGCCAATCGCAAATAAAGAAGGCACGCTGGTTTCAAAAGTCGTCGTATCGACGGGGATCAAATCGCCTTCGAACGATGTGCCAAACGATGCCACAGGCCCTAATTTCATCGTCAACCCGTAAAAGGCCAACAACCGATCGCAAGGGATAACGGCAGAGTCTTTGCCCGCTTCGGCGGCAATAACGCCTGTCAACTGCCCATCGGCGCCTTCAAGACCTGTGATATTCGCAATCTTGAGCGTCATCGTGCCGTCGGCGACAGCCGCGCGCATTTTGGCGACGGAATCAGGCGCGGCCCTAAACTCATCCCGGCGGTGGACCAGCGTCACATGCGCGGCAATGGGCAACAGATGAAGCGCCCAATCCAAAGCCGAGTCACCCCCGCCCGCCACGATCAAGTTTTTGCCGCGAAAGCTTTCGCGCGAACGCACGGAATAGAAAACGGATTTGTTCTCATAAGCGTCGATGCCCTGGATCGGCGGTTTTTTCGGCACAAAGCTACCGCCGCCCGCCGCCAAAACAACGACCGGCGCTTCGATAACCGTTCCAGCATCCGTTGTCAGGCGCCAAAGACCTTCCGGCGTTTTTTCCAATTTCTCGGCCATTTGCCCCAAGTGAAAAACCGGCGAGAATGGTTTGATCTGCTCTAACAAACGCGCGGTCAATTCGGCCCCGGTGCACATAGGAACGGCTGGAATATCGTAAATCGGCTTTTCGGGATATAATTCGGCGCACTGCCCGCCGGGCTTGTCCAGAATATCGACGATATGGGCCTTCATATCGTTGACGCCCAATTCAAAAGCGGCGAACAGCCCCGCGGGGCCAGCGCCGACAATGGCAACATCCGTTTTCTGGATTGTATCAGTCATGTATCAGGCTCTTTCTTGGCTAGGGGCGCTTGCCGAAAGACACGCGCCGATAGAAATAGAATCACTCTACGATCAACCTAGCCGTGTCCATGCGCAAGCGCAAGCGGACCTATTGGCCCCCTTCTCTGTACGCTTTACGCGCCGGTATAATGCGGCGGGCGCTTGGCGAAAAAGGCTTTCACGGCTTCGCGGAAATCGAAACTGCGCGAGGTATGTCCATAATAAGTATGTTCAAGCCCCAGATGCGCGTTCAGATCTTGCTCGAACGAACGCATAACCAGTTTCTTTGCTGCGCCATAGGCACGTGTCGGCCCGGCGGCCAAAGCGTCGATCCATGCCAGAGACTCTTCCTGCAACTTATCGTCATCGGCCACGCGATTGACCAAATGGACCTTGTCGGCATAATGCGCGTCAATGGGCTCGTTCATCATGAACATTTCCATGGCATGGCTGGCCCCGATACGGCGCGGCAAGAAATAAGAAGCGCCGCCATTCGGCGACAACGCATTTTCTGTAAAGCCGCAAACAAAAGTCGCGCTGCGCGCCGCGATAACAAGATCCGACGCCAACATGAAACTCATCCCCGGCCCCGTTATGCGCCCTTCGACCGCAGAGAGAACGGGTTTGTCCATCGACTGCAGCTCACGGATGGCGGAATGGTACGGCTGGACCAACTGATTAGCATGCTCAAGCGCGGCGCCGAAATCGCCCGCATAGAATTGCATGTCGAGCCCATCCATAAAGCAATTGCCGGCGCCGCACAGCATCACGGCGCGAACCCCCGGATCTGTTGTCGCATTCTTCAAAATGGTGAAAAGCTGATTTGCCATATCAAGCGTCAGCGCATTGTGCTGCTCGGGACGATTGAATGTCAGGATCAAAGCCTGGCCGCGGCGTTGAGAAAGGACTTGCTGAATAGGCATGCGAATCTCCTAAGACCGGAAAGATCCTTACTCTTTACCCGGTTTTGGCACCCGTTTCCAGATCTGGCTTTCGCCGAGCACGGGCAAAAACATATAGCCGTGCAGCTCCAAAGCGTCCGGCCCCGCAAGCTTGAGATTCGCGCTAAACCGGCTGCCGTGGCGCGGGCTGTAAATCCAGCCGTCTTCATAGGTTTCAGGCGCAGCCCCCGGCTTGAAACCGCCCATAAAAGTCAGCCCCATCAGCCGCCGCCGCCGCAAAGCAGGATCGGGGTTTTTGTTATCCAGCGAAGGCGCGGCTTCGCTATCCTCCTTAAGCCAGGCAAAGCGGCCACAGGCCTGCCCCTGATCGCACGGATAGATTTCGACGATGCCGTCGCCGCCTGCCGTTTGCCAAAAGCCAAAAAGGCTGTTTTCTGCCTTAGCCCGGGCCAAGCCACTTAAAAGAAACAAAAAAGAGCAAAGGCTTAAGACAAAAAGACTTTTCAAGGACAAGCGGCGTTTATGTCCTTGTTGGTTCATTGGCATAACGGTCGGAGAATCTGAGAAGGAGAAAAGAGAGAAACTGGAGCGGGCGACGAGGATCGAACTCGCGACCCCAACCTTGGCAAGGTTGTGCTCTACCGCTGAGCTACGCCCGCATCCGTTTCAAACGCCGCACCCGAAGGCAGGGCGGAAAGTGGGGGGATCATACAAAGCTTCACGCGCTTTGCAAGCCCTCTTTTGCGCCTGACCCAACTTTTTTTCGCTGCCGTTTGCCAAATGACCCTAAACAAGGCATGATAGACAGGAAACGAACGTTCTTAACCTTTTACTTTAAAAGAAATCGCATGTTTGCCTCCTCTTCGACCGCTTCTGCTCCTCAAGCGACGCCCAGCACTTTTGTCAAAGACGTTGGAATCGAAACCTTTATGGCCGACGTTGTGGACGCTTCGCGTCAACGGCCCGTGCTGGTCGATTTTTGGGCCCCATGGTGCGGGCCTTGCAAACAATTGGGGCCTGCGCTTGAAAAACTGGTCAATGCCCTGGGTGGCACCGTTCTTTTGGCCAAGGTCAATATCGACGAAAATCCTGAAATAGCCCAGCAACTGCGCGTTCAATCCATTCCGGCGGTGTTTGTCTTTTATCAAGGCCAGCCCGTTGACGGCTTTATGGGCGCCATCCCGGAATCGCAGCTCAAGACCTGGCTCGACAAGCTGCTGAAGACCTTGCGTATTGCGCCTGCCCCGCAAGACGATAAAGCGCAAATCGACGAAGCCTTGACCGAGGCCGATACGGCGCTTGCCAACGGCGATTTGGATCTGGCCGCCCGCGCCTATGACCTTGTTCTGACGCACGAGCCCGAAAACGCGCGCGCCTATGCAGGGGCGGTGAATGTTTTGACGCGCCGCGCTTCTTACGACGATGCGCAGGCTATGATCGACGGCGCGCCCGAAGCCATAACGAAAGCGCCCGAATTGGCGGCGGCCCAGACAGCTCTGGCGCTGGCGCAAGAAAGCCAAAAGGCCTTGGAAGGTCGCGCGGCGGCTGAACAAAAACTGGCTGAAAATCCCGATGATCACGCGGCCCGGTTTGATCTGGCGCTGGCCCTTTACGGCAACGGCGAACACGAAGCCGCCATTGACGCGCTGATTGAGATTTGCCGACGCCAGCGTTCATGGAACGACGAAGCCGCGCGCAAGCAGCTTTTAAAGTTCTTTGAAGCCTTGGGCCCCACCAATCCGCTAACCATTGGAGGCAGACGGCGTTTGTCATCTGTACTTTTTTCATGACCGCATCGCCCGCGCCGTCTCAGCTTCCGCCTATGCTCTCTTCTGCCGTTTTACCGGCGCAGCTTCCTATTTTGGCCGTCCCCGGCCTTCTTTTGCTGCCGGGCACGCGCTTGCCGCTGAATATTTTCGATCCTGCCGACATCGCGATGGTTGATTATGCTTTGGGAAAAGGCCGCTTGATCGGCTTGATCCAGCCGCGCCAAGAAAACGCGGCCACGCACGACGCGCCGCTTTATGACGTTGGGTGCGCGGGGCGCGTGACGTCGTTCACCGAAACGGGCGACGGGCGTTTTTTAATTGGCCTTTCGGGCGTGATCCGTTTCCGCGTTGAAAAAACGCTTTCGCACGACGCGCCGCAAGCGCCGTCTTTTCGGCTGGTCGAGCCGAATTGGACGCCGTTTCTCGACGATCTTCAGACCAGCGATGAGGATGAAGACATCCCCTTCAATCAAACGCGCCTGATGGAAGCTTTACGAGGCTATTTCAAAATTCACGGCGTCGCGGCTGACTGGAACGCTTTACAAGAAGCCAGCAGCGAAGAATTAATCGCCATGCTAGCGATGACGTGCCCCTTCAGCGGCTGCGAAAAGCAAGCCCTTCTTGAAGCGCCGACGGTACAGGCACGGGCCGAAATGCTGACCTCGCTCCTTGAAATGGGCAGCCTTCAAAACCAAGATTTCGACGAAGCCAAACACTAGTGACGGCGGCGGCGTGACGCCGCCGTCAATTTTGGGGGAGAACACGTCTGCATCGGGGGTATGCCACCTAGAATAGCCCCGATCTGTGACAACGTTGCCCCCTTCGCGTCATTCCCGCGATCTGTCGCGCTAAAGCGCTTCGCGCGTAGGCGAATGCCATCTGGAAGAGCCCTCGCTCGTGATAACGCTTTTTTCTTCTCGTCATCCCCGCGGAGGCGGGGATCCAGGGGACTTAGCCGCTAGAGAAAACGCTTCCTCTTTCGTCCGCCTGCGCAAGCCGAAAGGGCCTCTGGATCCCCGCCTTCGCGGGGATGACGAATGAAGAGTGGACGGGACTGTTTATCCAAGTGGTGCAGAACTCATCCGCATACCTTAATGAAGCCGAAGAGCGCAAACAGAAGGCCCCGGGCCCACCCCGGAAGCCGATGAGCCTCAAACAGAAGGCCCGGTGCCCAGCCCGGCGCTTACCAAAAGTTTGTCGATGCGGCGGCCATCCATGTCCACAATTTCAAAACGCCAGCCCTTAAACTCAAAAACGTCTCCCGTTTGAGGAAAATGCGGCAACTGCGCCAAAACAAAACCGGCCGCCGTATGAAAATCGCCTTCGACTTCAGATGCCGCAATCCCTAGACGATCAAAAAGCTCATAAGCTGGTAACAGCCCGTCAATCAAAAGCGAGCCATCCTCGCGACGCACAACATCAGCTCCCTGCCCTTCAACGTCTGGCAAATCGCCCGCAATTGCTTCTAACAAATCGGTCTGCGTGACAACGCCTTCAAAGCTTCCATATTCGTTGAAGATAAAAGCAATGCGGATCGGCTTGGCTTTAAAATCATCCAGCACTTTAAAAATCGGCTTTGATTCATTGATCATCAAGGGTTGCCGCAAAAGCGCCGTCAGATCAAAAGGCTTTCCTTCGAGAATCTGCTCTAGCAAATCCGCCTTCATGACGACGCCTTGCATTTGATCGACGCTGCCGCGCCCGACCAAGACTTGCTCATGCGGACAGGCGCGAATGGCTTTGACGATTTCATCCGGTTCGTCTTCGCTGTCGATCCAATCGACTTGTGTGCGCGGCGTCATAATGTCGCCGATCGGACGCTCGCCAATGTTTAAAACGCGCACCACGACTTCTTGCTGCGCTTGCTGAAGAATGCCTGCCGCTTGGCTTTCGCGAATGAGAAGCTTGAGCTCTTCCGGCGAATGCATCGATTCTTCGCCCGCGCCGGGATGCAGCCCGACAAGCTTTAAAACCAAATTGCCAAGCCCGTTGAGAAACATGATCGCCGGACGAAACACAAACAAAAACGCGCCTAAAGGCCGCACGACAACAAGCGCTGTTTTTTCGCTGCACTGAAGCGCCAAGCTTTTAGGGGCCAACTCACCAAGGACAATGTGAAGCGATGTGATCAACACGAAAGAAATCGCAATAGCCAGCGCATGCGCGGGGGCGGCCACGGATTCGATGGGAAGCAGGCTTAGCAAAGGCATGATCAGATGCGCAAGCGCAGGCTCGCCAATCCACCCCAGCGCCAAAGATGAAATGGTGATGCCAAGCTGCGTTGCGGCAAGGTTGGCATCAAGATGTTCAACGGCAACCAGCAAATGGTTGGCGTTTTTCTTTCCGGCGGCGGCCAGTTCGGCCACGCGACTGCGGCGCACGGCGACTAATGAAAACTCAGTCGCGACAAAAAAGCCGTTTGCAGCGACTAAAAGAAAAATAGCGGCGACGCCCAGAATATCCAACGTCGCACCTGAAAGGATTTCCATCTCTTTCTCCGTCTGAGCCTTAACCAATAGGGGTGATGAGGGTCAGAACATCTATATAAAGAAAAAGACGCCGGGGCGACAAAAATCAGCCAATGTATCCCCTAAGGCTTCGCAAAAAGCTTTTCGGGCGCATGCTTTTGCCCTTCGCGAAGGGCTTCGACAAAGGCTTCAAGAAACAAATCGACAGGCATTTTGACGCCAAAGTTTTTCATGCCAGCGGCCAATCGTTCTTTCAGCGTGGGATCGTCCAACAAGGTTTGCAGAGCCGCTTCTTGTTGGTCCGAGTCATAAAAGGCCTCGCCGCCAAAGCAGAAATCAACGGTAAAATCACACATGATGTGTTTCCTCGGCTGGAACATCATCAAATGGTGCTGATATTCCGGCGCAAACTGGGCTTTGCGGACAAAAAGCGGAAACCATTCCTTGTGCCCGCGCAGCCAGTCTTCGCCAACAAACAGTATAATAGCGACATCGTCACTTCCCCACGCGCGCGCAAGTTTTTGTGCCATATCGTAATAAAGCGCTGCCGCTTTATGACAGGTTGCCGCGCTGCAAGCGCGAATGACGGCATCGCGCGTGTCAATAATGTCTTCGGAAACGGCATGACGTTTTGTTCGCATCTTATCCTGCATTTTCAGATTCCCTTTGCCTGCCTCATTGCTTCACAAGAACAGCAAAAGGTGCAACGCGCAGATGGCGGCTTGGGCGTACAGCTTGCGTACAAAGATTCTGATAGATACTGGCTAGCTTTTCCGCCGTCATATTGTGCAGATACGGTTTGCCATCCATATCGACGAACCGGTCAAGCCCCGCTTGCAAACGTTTCAAGAAATCGGGCTGAGCCAATTGTTCCAAAACCTCCTTCTTTTCGATCTCGCTTCCTAAAGCCAACATGACTTTTTCTTGATCGGCGACAGTCACGTCAATGGCCGGGGCTTCGTCATCATCAAGATTTTTAGCAACCCAGTGCGTACGAAGCGGGCAATCAGCCGGAAACTCGGGATCTTCGACAAGCATAGGGACCCAATGCTCGCCTTTTTGATTGCGATAAGCGACGAACAAAGCCGTCGCAACGGCGCAACTGCCAAAGGTGCCCAGGTTTTGAATCAGATCATGGTAAATCCCGCGAATTTGCCGAACAGCCGTATCGGGGCCGCAAGCCTCCAAAATTCTCATCATCTTGTCATAATCGGCACGCTCAATCGTTTGGATGGCTGGATTATAGGAAATGGACACCTCGCTCATCGCGCTCTCCTTTTTCTGTCTGACTTCCTTTTTCTTATAAACGCGAACGCGCGAAGAAAAAAGGCAACCAACTATACATAAAATCGCAATGTTCCCTTGAAAAACAAAGGCAATCCTTTACGATCAGGCTTTCTTTTTCAAGGGGCCCCCAATGGTCAGGTGCTATCGCTGCGGCAGCGAAGAATGCGTAAAAAGCGGCCTTTTGGAAGGCTTGCAACGCTTTCGGTGCAAAAAATGCGGAAATAATTTTGTCGATAAGCCACGGCGCGGTTATGGCCCTGTCGCGGTTGCGACCGCTGTTTGGCTGCATCTAAGCGGGATGTCGCAAAGAAAAATTGCCGCCCTATTTTCTGTCACGCCCGCAGCCGTTCGCAAATGGATCAAAGATTTTACGCCGCCGGAAACCCGCCTTTAAAATTTGATTTTGCCGCAAGCCTTTCGCTTCGAGCAAGGGGGCATAAGTTGGCATAAATATTTTCTAGCCCCTTTCAAAATAGGCATTATTTAAATGTTTTATCCCTGAAATATATATTATTCAGAATAGGGCTGAAACAGGATAACCTATTTATTTTCAATTGGTTAATGTATGATGGGGATATCAAAAATGTTCTGTGTATTTAGAGAAAGATTCACCTTTCGCGTTCATGATTATTGAAAAGAGAAGAAACCGTTTAGACGTAAAAAGATTTGGAGGACATTTATTATGTCAGAAGATCTTAAACTCCGCCAGAAACTGGGAAGCGTTTTTGAAACCCTAGCCTTCGTTCATGCAGACACCCCCATCGCCGAAGCTGTTGAGGCTTTTGGCAATGTCGCTGTAACGCCTGACTCATATGTCCTTCTCAGCGAGCTTTGCAATTATTCGGCAAAGATCGCGCGCGGTCGTTTCCAAGAGCTTCGTGACGATAATCGTGACCTAGCCAAACAATATGACAAGTCTTCTGGCGCCCTCATGAAAGCGGCAAAAGCGACCATTCTTCCGCTTGCCTTGCAAGACGGCTGCACGCTTTATAAAGACGTTGATGCCGAAGGTAAGACCGTTGGCGTTTTACGTGGAGAAAAGCATCAAATTGGCCTTCACGGCCTTTCCGAAGAGAATCTGGCGCAGGCCGCTCCAATCCCGGAAGAGAATAAGTTTACAGGTTTCAAAAGACAGTGGCTTTCACCGGTCACCGTAGCTTCTTTCGTAGCCAAAACCGTCTTTGCGGACGTTGTCGGCGACGCATCGATGTTTGACAACTGCGCGCGCCTGCTTGAAGGCGAGCTTCTGGCCGCAGGCTATAAGGGAGATGCCGTTTCCGCCATGGGAAGGCCAGCTTTACTTGAGGCTTTCACAAAATTAAATGCCCGCGCAGCCGATTGGGTTATGCCGACAGTTCAGCCCAATCGTGAGCTTGTCAATCCGGCGAATAAAGAAGAATTAAAGACATAATTGAATAGAGAACACCAAATGAATCTTTCGAATGACGACGCTTCGATATCAAACCGCTTTATATGTGCAGGCTCTATTCTTGGCCGCGGCATCGTGGCCCCTTTAACACGGCCGTTTGCCTATGCGTATCGCGCAGCAAATGGAGAGCTGATGCAAGGAAAAGACGGCGATTTTTTCCGCGCGGCTTGGGATCCTTGCGCCAGCGCACGAGCAAACGCGGACGGCCTTGTCATAGTTTGCTCGTTCCTTTTAGGCGCCGTGACGGGCTCGCTCATTCTCTCGACATCGTTGTTTGAAGCGCCCTATCAATTGGTAAGAAGCGGAAAGCCTCAGAAACGACCATGGCTGCAAAGAAAATGTAACTGGTAGTTCGTTTTCTTTTTCCCTGATGGATTGGAAAATTATAGATGAATAATCTTACCGGCCTTTTTCCAGATAAAATAGCGGCGCAGACAGCGGAGATCGACCCTCGCTTTGAGCGGGTCATTGCGGATGCCATAAATTATTGTCAGGCCTGCGATACCTCTTCCCTTATTTCCTATCTTGTCGAAGAAAAAGGCTTTCCCGACATACGGGATTCTGTTGTCGATGAACGTGATTCAACACCCACGTTTCAGCATGCTTATGACATTTCGATGATATCGCTTGCCTTGATGCGACGGCCTGATTTTGCCAAGACCCTTCCGACAGAAAATAAAGAGCACGTCCTTCATCTTATCAACAAAGCATGTAACGCCGTCGCCGGAGCCATTCATTCTCACGATCAAACCATCAAAAAGATGGAAGGCGATCGCGTTTCTCCCTCTGCATCTCCCTTGTTTTTTCGATGCGGCTATACACACGAAGACCGTTTTAACCGTATGATCCTTTTTTCTGCCGTTCCTGAGCATTACGGCCCGACAGCTGCGCCTCAACCTTATTTAAAGGGCATAGAAACGATGGCTGCGTTTTGGGGGCACCTTCTTGACCGTGGCAGCGACGCGATGGCAGACATTTTGTTTTCAAGATGGACGCATGGCGGCGAGAAAGAGGCCTTCGAATTAGAGCTTCATCAGCTAGCCGCTGCCACAACAACCGACCCCGTTTATACCGAAGAGCAAATAAACCGCTTCAAGGAAGAGCTGGTCTCTATTTTGCTTAAAACCGCAGGGACGGAAGTGGCCATGAGATATCACCCGGACCATGTGTTAGTTGAAGCCGGGGCCAACAGCGATATCTTTGTTGGCATGACAACTTTCCCGACAGATACAAGAACGATTTACACAGATTTTCCTAAAGAACCGCGCGCGCCGAGCGAACCACGTGTGGAAATTACGAATGGCCGATCTGGCACCCCCTATATCATCGCCATTGGCGAGGAAAGTAAACCAAGCCCTGGGGAATCGGCGCGCCAGACCATCACAAAACGTCTGCAAGGCTCTTCACAGACAAAGCCAGCTTTGACAGGCGATTAAAAAACAACGGGAATAATAACTCACATTCTTCTCCCGACAATGCCTTGATCTTTTATTGTGACGAACCGGCGACTTTGGCGGCGCAAGATGGCTGATCTTTGAGAAGTTCAGGCCAATGGTCAACCCACCCCCTTTCATGGCTAACATCAGCGATCACGCGAAGCTTCATGCAGTTTGTAGGTTTTGAGGCGACATAAAAACGTTGCGCGATAGAGGGCGGTATAACATCGTCGTCTTGCCCACTGAAATGTATTTGAGGGATCGTATCAACGCTGCGCGCATAATCAATGGGGTTCAGCGAGCCAAGCAAAGGCGTCGCTTTGTGTTGACGGTTAAACGCAGTGTGATCCAGATTGCCAGCAACCGTGCGGATCGACAAAACATCGTTGCGACGCGCCGCAATTAAAACGGCGATGGCGCCGCCACCTGAATAACCTATTAGATTAAGATTGGGGCTTTTAGCCGGGGCAGCCAACTGGTCCACGGCTTGATTGATTGAGGCAACGACTTCCTCGGAAAACCTGCGATCTGTCCAATAAACCTCGCGACAGCTCGAATCCAATTTCATGGGCGTAAACTGACAAGGCCGCGCGATATAGATGACATTCGCCGCCGGATCGAGCGACGCCAGATGCAACCCAAGCGCCTTGCGCGGCGTCGGATTTAAAGACGGCTCATAAGGCGACAACCAGGCCATGCCGTCGCCTTCAATATAGACATTGAACGGCTGCGTTTTATCGGTTACACGCGCATAGGTCGTCAGCAAGAAAGGCGCGGTCTGGATCTGCGCGCGGGAAAGCCCCGCCGTCTTGGCCAAAGCGTCGGCATGGGCTTGCCTGTCAGAAGCGCAACCCGACAAAAAGACAAAGGCGCTCAACACAAAAAACAGCCAATAAACAGCTAGGATGCTTTGCATTTCCCCTCGTTAGAATTCTTGACGGAACTGAAGCATGAAGTTGTGTCCAAGATACTGGTCGCACACTTCGGCGTCAGACTTCGCCGACAGAGTCATGCTGCCCTCGAACTTAGCTTCAAAATCCGCGCCAAGCATGCCAGCTTTCGTCGCTGGCTTCAATCCAGGTGTCGCAAAGGAAGACCCGCCAGCATTGTTTGCCGTCGTTGAAGGCCCTTTGGGATTAAACTCGTGCAATCAGGCGGCACGAACACTTGGCAAAAAGCCCCCACTTCAAGGCTTCCCGAAGAGCCTTCCTCTCTTTAACGATCGGGATCAATTTGACTTCATAACTTAGACGAAGTCTTTCTTGGGAGCTCCAATTGAATGTTGTTTTTGGGGACGATTGGCCTTCCCCCTGCGAGAAGCAACATCTGCTTGATGCAGCTCCATCACTTTGATGAAGGGCGCGGCATACAATTCCCCTGCCTTTTTGTATTCACTGTCGCCCCAATCATTAAACATGCTGCCCGCATCAGAGGGGGTGGGATCGTATGCCGAAGCCACGTCTCTTAACCTGAGAATTTCTGCGATCTCTTCTGGATGCTTTCGTATGATAAGCTTGAGGCAGCTAGCAAGACGATCTGCATCATCCATTGAGGTCCAACCGGGAATGACTTTTTCAAAATATTCTTTGTACGGTTTTGGCTCAGACATTTTCGCTCTCCTCTCAAAGTTCATGTAAATGAATAGGCATATGATGGCCCGCGAGGGCCGCGTAAATCCACCTCGTTAGTCTACAACGAACGCGGGGCAAAATATACAAAAGCGCTGTCGGGAACCAACCGAGATTGAACTTTATAACCCGTTGCCCATACTGTGAAATCAGGATCTCAGTTAACAAAGAGGGGAGATTGGTATAAATAGTTTCTATGGAATTATGTTATGCCGACATCATACTAGCGACAACATCATACTAGCGACACCAGCCCTCTTGAAGGGGTTGCATTTTTGAAAAGGATCCCGTCGTGAGCAGATATAATAGCCTCCTGAAGCACCATCTTTACGTTAGCCTCGATTCCGCCCTTCTTAGAGAGATCTTCGGATCCGAAGCCGTTTCAGTCATTGCAGACCGACGCGAAATTAGCCGTAGCACGGGACGGCCCGCGCTCAATTTTCCTTCTGAAGTTCATGCGGCTGTGTTTGTTGCCGAGGCTGGCGAAAAGATAAAAACTTATTGGAATATGTTATTCCCCGACAAGCCGCGTACGAGATCACAGTTTCTCGGCGTCAGGGGAACGTATGCCGTTCATCAAGGGGGATCCGAAGGCGAAGAGTTTGTTCTTTACGTGTTTCGCGCAGAGAGAGCCACCTATAAAGCCCTTTATGACGACATCATTGCGAGACAAAATGTCACGAGACCCGCCCCGGATGAGGGCGAAAGAATAGACTTCACACGCATAGATTCAATTCTGGCTAGCATCAAAGCAGGTGAACAAAAGCCCGCCCGTCCGTACGACCTTTCAAGGATAGATGCCTTACTGGCTTCTTTGGCCGATAAGAGGCAGAAGCCCTAGATGCGCCTAAGGCTTTCTTCTTTTCAAGCTTGACCTCACGGACACTGACTTTGGATGTTTTTTGCAAATTCGGATAAGATCTCTTCATCCAAAGAAGAAACGCGAAGGAAGCGGCGACCTTCCAGTGCAGTTGGTGTATCTTGCGGCCTCAGTGCGTCTTTGCACCCGGTATTTTCTTTAGAACTTCGTCGGATGGGCCCGCGTAAAAAAATCTTTGCTGGCTTGTCAGGAAAGAGCAACCCACCGTCTGCTATTCTCTTGTCGAGAACAGTTCGGCAAAAATGTTCCGCTCGCAATTTTAGCGCACGCATCCCGTCTCCGTTGTTCGACAAAGATGCTTACTGAATCTCGATTTTACGACCGGGATGTCTTTCTCTGAGACCTTCAATTAGTGCGGCGCGAAGATCGGGGCGTACGCTAAGATCGATGACAGAATCCGGATCTTTGGGAGACAACGCAACCTCATCCAGACCGTAAATCGGAGGGGTTCCGACACGCTTTGGAAGCCTGTTGGTGACGATTTTTCCCTCGGTCAGAAAAGCCACAACAACCTCTGGCTTCGCTTCAACGGGAAAAGCATACACGCCGCTGTCCGCCCCAAGCCCTTTCGCGCGATAAAGCTCAGCCAACGGCCCCTCTTGGGGGTGCTGGTTCTCGGGCTTTTCTCTCAGCTCGCCTATGAAAGACGCTTCGGCCATGGACACCAATCTCAAATGCGGAACATGCGGGGCAAAGGGTAGGCACGCCCTACAACAAAGCCCCCCTGACCTCAACAATGCCCCACGCGCGCGAAGGCGCGCAAGACAAATAAGGACAATGGCATCGCGCCAGTCAGATATATCGGGGAAAAAAAGATGGTGGACCAAAGCGGCCAGACTTCGAACTTTTTAGCCTTCGAAGAACTCGCCCGCTGGGGTGCGATGATCGAGAAAATTCGCAGCTTTCCAAGCTATTACGGGTTCGACAGCAAATAGTAATTCGATCTTGGATTCAGCATCAAAGAGCGAATTTTAACAATTGGCCCCTTTCGTCTCATCAGAACCTTTGCTGCCCAGCTTCAAATCACTTCGCCTCCGGCATGAGAACGTATTGAGAAATAAGCGGCCCACTTTTTGCCTGCAAATCACGGTTCTCGACGGTCAGCACTAATTTGCCGGTCACGGGCGCTGGAACTTTCTCGCTATCTTCAGCGGCTATGTGAAAATTGAGCGATATCGGTATCTGAACATGCCACACGTCGTAACCATTTGGTCGACTCTTATCCTTTAATTCTGCGTTGCCCAATAGCTTGGTAGAAACAGCAAGCTTTCGGTTAGATATCGCTTCAAGCATGCGGGACTCGACCATGGCTTCTATAAACCCGCACCAACCCTGCGACGTAAAATTGACTTGTTGGGCTGTTAATTTTTCACTCGCATCTTTAAAATCGAAGGCAAACAAATCAGGCGTGATCGTTTGCACCCATGCGAGAACATCTTGATCGCTTTTCAATCTCTCTGTTTGCGAGGAACTTCGCTGTGGATTGATCAACTCTCCGGTATTACATGCCGCTAACAACTTGTAGGGATCGGACGCTGCCAAGCGCTGTTTTGCTTCTTGGTCGTAAAAGTACTTACCCAAAGTGGTTAGCCCCACGACGACAACGATAATCGCTACAACAAAGCCGCCTAAAAACCACAGCACCTTGCTGAACGAACGGGATTGGTTTGTCTCTGTATTCTTCATGTTTACGTGCCTGCTTGAACGGCTTGAGGAAACAGAGTGATCTCAACTAATTGAAAATATAGTTAATGGTGGAGCCAAGGAGGCCCGCGCGCCTGTGGCGCGTCTTATGATGAAGCACCCCTGACCTCAACAATGCCCCACGCGCGCGAAGGCGCGCAAAACAAATAAGGACAATGGCATCGCGCCGGTCAGATATATCGGGGAAGAAAAAGATGGTGGAGCCAAGGGGGATCGAACCCCTGACCTCAACAATGCCATTGTTGCGCTCTCCCAGCTGAGCTATGGCCCCACACGTTGAAGGCCCCGTAAAATTGCCGATCTTTTACTGAATCGCAAGGGAATTCTTCTCTCTGTCCCCACTTTTTTCTTCGCCCTTCAATTTCCGCGGTTTTCTGCGGTTTTTCACGGGGTTACCCCTTCAAAAATCGCTTGCCACGCTTCTAGACATCCCTTTTCAAAAACGTCTGTGCTGTAGGCTTGAAGCGTCTCTTCGGCTGCCTTGGCGTATCCTTGCCGCGCGGGGCTGTCTGTCGCCTCGCCCGCTAAGTCGAGCGCTTGGCGGAGCTGTTGAAGCGCTTCCGGGAAATCGTCCTCTTGTGCCCAAAATCCATTTTTTTCGGTCGCGTATTCGCGCCCCCCGATCCCTGTAAAGCCCGTGACAATGCAGCCCGAGGCCATCGCTTCTAACGGCGTCAGGCCGAGGCCCTCTAGGCGGCTTAACGACAAAAAGGCCGCCGCTTCCCCCATTAAATGAGCGACCTCGGTTTCCGATTTGTTTTTGACCTCGATCCAATCCCAATCTTTGTATTCAGGGTGAAAATAACGGAACTGATCGCGCAGATAGATCGCTTCGACCGTTCGCTTGCGCGGCATGTACATAATCGCGCGCAATTTGGGTGCCGGTTTGAATATTTGGCGGTCCACCGAACAGGGAACGCAGAAGCTGCGCACGTTGGGGTGGCGCTTGCGCATCGCTTCGTCAATCGTTTGGCTGCTGCACAGAATATCCGTAACGCCATAATCCGCATAGGTTTGCTGGCTGCCTACGCTCATCGCGGCGTAGAAGTGGTTTTGCGCATAGACCACTTTCTTTTGCGGCCAATCATGGAAGATCTCGAGGATCTTTTTTTGATCCTCCGGCAAGACAAAAATCTGGTCTTCCGTTCGCTGAAACACGCCCTGCCCCACGACCGGCGCTTTCGAGGCAAACCATGTCGGGCGCCGCGCCTGCTCTTCAAAGACAACGACATCATATCCGTGGTCGATCAGCGTATCGGCCATGCGAAAGATATATTTGATCCCGCCATTAAGCAAAACAACGGGTGGGCAGAAAAAGACGATTTGCATAGCGCCTCAAAAAAAACAAAGCGAACAAGAAAGAGGCTCTACCATCCACAAAAGGACGATAGGGCGCAATAGAAAAGGTTTTTTCTTCGCTCTTAGACTTTGCGTCCGCGCAGGCATTGCTCGAAAAGCGCCGCGCTGGCAACCGCGGGCATCACCCCGCCGTCAGGGCTGCTGAGCGATTGGCGCAGGGCCAGAAGACCGACACGGCCGCAGAGATTGGCAATCTCGGCGGGCGAAAGGCCTTGCGTTGCTTGGGCCAGATAATCGAAGTTCACATCGCCCGACAAAGGCAGTTTATGCGCGTGGATCTCAAGGATCTTTTTGCGGGCGGCAAGGTCTGGCAAGGGCAAGGTCACCGCAAAATCTAAACGTCCCGGGCGCAAAATCTCGGTCGTCAGGCGGTCGGGCCGGTTGGTGGCTGCGATCACGACAACGCCGGGCAAGAACGAGAGCGAGTCAAGCCCCGCCCCCAACTGTGCGACGATGGGGTGCAAGTAGGCTTGTTCGCCATCTGGAGAAACGGTCGCGGCGATTTCGAAAAGAACGTCAAGATCGTCGAAAAAAATCAAGCAAGGCGATTTGCGGCGCGCCATGACAAAGCTTTCGCGGATCATGCGCACGGCAGCGATAGGCCCCAAGGCCGCCAAGGGCGAACAGGCGATCTCGATGAAGTTCACCGGCATATAAGCGCCCAAGGCCCGGACAAGCGAGGTTTTGCCTGTTCCTTCGCCGCCCGACAAAAGGATCGAGCGTGGCGGCGTCACGCCAGCGGCGGCAAACTTATCCTGATAGCGCAGCGACCATAAAAGCGTCTCACGCATCAGTTGCTTGATATCGTCAAGCCCGGCGACATCGTCCCATGACGTTGTCGGGATATCGCAGCGTACTTCTGTCGCCGCGGAAAAACTTGCAGCGCGCAGAGCCGTGACAAAATCAGCCGAGGCGACCTTGGGCTCTTGCGTTGCGACAGAAGCCGACGTGACCAATTGGCACAAATCGCGCGCCGTCGCCCCCGCCGTCATGGCGGCCAAGCGCGGCAGATCGACATCGTCTTGCAAGGGAATATGGCGGGTCGCAAGCGACAAGATTTCTTGCCGCGCCAAGCGGTCGGGCGCATCAACGGGCAGAATTAAATCAAAGCGCTGCTGCGCTTGGAAACGCGGGTCGATTGGCCCCGAAGCCACGGCTGCCAAAAGCAAGTTCTTATGCATCGGCATTTCGTCAAGAAGGCCGAACAACAGCGCCAGAACGCCGCGCTGCGCCGCCACCAGTGCGCCGCTGGCTTCTTGGACGATGGTCAAGGCATCAAGATGGTCTAAAAGCAAAATCGTCGGGCCGCGGCGCGCATAAGAGGTCAACGTCACATCCAGCTCATACGGCCCTTGGATCAGCCAGCGGTCGAGCATTTGGTGGGCGTCAAAAACCTCAATCGGAACATCTGTTTCTTGCCCCAGGCGAACCACTAGGCGCGATTTGCCGCACCCGGCGGGGCCCGTTAAAAGAATCGAACGCGCCGCGGTGTCTTGTTCGGCCAACAAGCGGGATTTGGCAATATCGCAACAGGTCCGGTACACATCGCGCACACCGCCAAGCGTCAAATAGTCTTTCTTTTCGTCCCGGACCGAGACGGTAAAAAGCGTCCCCGATCCGATTTGAAACGGCCCCTGCCCGCGCGGACAGGCAACCTCAACCGTCAGCGGTTGCCGATCGCGTGTCGGCAAAAGAAGTTTGTCTCCAACAGTGACAACACGGTGCGCCCACAAGGATGTCAAATGCCGCATCTGGACCGATAAGTGCAACCGGTCCAAATCGTCATCGGCAATCAGCATAAGCGATTCAGCATAAGGCATCGCCCCGGCTGCCGTCGTCACTTGGATTTTTTCGCCGTCCATCGCTTTCATATTATTGACCAGCAAGGCGGGAGCCACCGCAAGGCGCTGGTTTCGGTCCTCCATCAAGGTCGGCAGAGCCCGCGCATAGGTTGTGCGGCGGCCTTCCAAGCGCAAAACATCGCCCGTTTGAATGCCCAGCACGCGCATATCCATGGGGTCAAGGCGGATATAACCGTCATCAACATCAGGGGACAGCTTGATATTCAGCGTAATTTCAGCAGACATGGAACAAACCGATGGCAACGGGAAGGATCAACGGGAAGGCAACCATAGATACCATAAAATGAGGTTAATGCCACCCTTGCCTTTCCTTACAAGGACATCGCCTTTTTTTCTCTTTTTCCAAGGGGATGACGCGCTGGCTGGCGGGGTCGCTTGGACCGTTAAAACGCGGCGCGCAACCACAAGCACAAGTGGCGGGTCAAAAGCGTGTCGTTCATTGTGTAAAAATGAAAATAGCTGACGCCATTTTCGATCAAGCGCGTGATCTGGTGTGACAAGACGTTCATCGCCAGCAATTTATGATCCAGCGATTCGGGATCGACCCCTTCGAACATGCGGCTGAGAAAAGGCGGCATTTGCGCGCGGCATTTTTCGGCTAGCGCGCACGTTTTTTGAAAGTTCAATATGGGCATCAGCCCCGGCACCAAAAGCGTACGCACGCCGCGCGCTTCAAGCTTATCGCGCCAGCGCAAAAAGACTTCGGGATCGAAAAAGAACTGCGTTAAGACGCCATCTGCACCTGCGTCGATTTTGCGTTGCAGGTGGGTAAAATCGAAATCTTCTGTCGGCGATTCGGGGTGGCCTTCGGGATAGCCCGCGACAAAGACCTGCATCGCTGGATAGCGGTCTTTGATCGAGCGGACAAAATCGGGGACCATAAAATAACCGTCGGGGTGCGGCTGATAGCTGCCGTCCGGCATCATGATATCGCCGCGCAAGGCAACGACATACCGCACGCCATCTGCCCAAAAACCGTCAATTGCCGCATCGACCTCGGCCCGCGAACGGCCTGCACAGGTTATATGTGCCGCCACCGGCAGGTGGGTTGCGCCCGCGATACGGCTGATGATCTGACGGTGATGCGCCAAGGCGTCTTGCGCGCCCCCGGCCCCAAAAGTGACCGTGATAATGGAAGGGTCAAAGGCCGTATAAGCGGCCACGGTTTCCATCAGTTTATCCACGCCCTTTTCCGTCTTGGGCGGAAAAACCTCTAAGCTAAAGTGGATATGATCGGGCAGCGTATTCATCAGGCGCGAAGGCTTTTATATTTTGCGCGCATCGCCCGTGCCGCCGCGACCATGGCTTGCAACGACGCCTTGGTTTCAGGCCAATCGCGCGTTTTCAAGCCGCAGTCGGGATTGACCCATATTTGCTCGGGATCCAGACGCGTGGCGGCTTTTTCGAGAAGCGCGATCATTTCATCCGCCGACGGCACGCGCGGGCTATGAATGTCATAGACGCCGGGGCCGATCTCGGCGGGGTATTTATACGTCACAAAGGCATCCAACAGTTCCATATGCGAACGGCTGGTTTCAATCGAGATCACGTCAGCATCCAGATCTTTGATCGATTCAATGATATCGTTGAAAGCTGAATAGCACATATGCGTGTGAAGCTGCGTGGCAGGCGCCAGCGGCATGCCGACAAGGCGAAAAACAGCCGCCGCCCATGACAAGTAAGCCCCCTGAGCCGCGCGCCGCAATGGTAAGCCTTCACGAAAAGCGGGTTCATCCACTTGGATCACGCGCAAGCCCGCCGTTTCAAGATCTTTGGCTTCGTCTTGAAGCGCCAGCGCGATTTGGTGCGCCGTCACCGCGCGGGGTTGATCGTCGCGCACAAAAGACCATTGCAGGATCGTCACGGGGCCCGTTAGCATGCCTTTCACCGGTTTGGGCGTCAGGCTTTGGGCATAGGCCGACCAGGCCACCGTCATGGGACGCGGGCGCGCCACGTCGCCATAGATAATCGGCGGTTTGACCCCGCGCGAGCCATAAGATTGAACCCAGCCATGCTCGGTAAACACAAAGCCGTCTAACTGCTCGCCGAAATATTCAACCATGTCGTTGCGTTCAAACTCGCCATGGACCAGAACGTCAAGGCCGACTTCAGTTTGAAACGCGACAAGGCCTTTGATTTGATCTTGCAGGAAAGCGTTATAGCCTTCTTGGTCGATCTTGCCCTTTTTAAAGTCGGCGCGCGCTTTGCGCACCGCCCCCGTTTGCGGAAACGAGCCGATGGTTGTCGTTGGGAACAACGGCAGACAAAGTTTATCGCGCTGCAAGACGCGACGCTCGGGGAAAGGCATGGGTCGCCGCGCTGTCTCAAGCGGCTGCCGCCGCGTGCGGGCTTTCACTGCAGGATTGTGAATGCGCGGCGCACGGCGACGCAGAGCCATAATCCGGTTGCTTTCCTTCAAATCGCTCTCAATCGCGGCGCGGCCTTGCGACAGGCCTTTGGCGAGACAAGCAACCTCGTCAAGCTTTTGACGGGCAAAAGCCATCCATGATTTGATCTCGGGGTCCATCGCCGTCTCAAGCGACAGATCATACGGCGCATGAACCAGCGAGCAAGATGTCGTAGTCCAGACGCGCGCGCCCCCCAGTTTATCGGCGGCGCGTTCCAAAAGGCCTAGCGATAAATCCAAATCGTTGCGCCAGATATTGCGCCCATCAACAACGCCCAAAGCCAAGGACAGATGCGCGGGGCATTGCTCTAACGCCGGGATCAATTGCGAGGCGCCGCGCACCATATCCAAATGAAGCACATCAATCGGAAGGCGAAGCGCTAAATCCAAATTATCTTCCAAAGCGCCAAAGGGTGTCGTGACGAAAAGCTTGGCAGACGTTGCCGCGCGCAACGCGTCATACGCCTTGGCAAAGGCAGCGCGCGCCGCGGGCGTCAGATCCATGACAAGAAGCGGCTCGTCCAACTGAATACATGTCGCCCCCGCTTTTTCAAGTTTTGTCAAAAGATGCGCGTAAGCTGGCAACAACGCATCCAGTAGCGTCAAAGGATCCACACCATCGTCGCGCTTTCCCAAAGCCAAAAACGTCACGGGCCCCACCAAAACGGGCCGCGCGGCAATGCCTTCGGCTAAAGCCTCGGTCAAGGCGTCTAAGGGTTGCGCGCCGCAAAGCGTAAACGTCGTCTCGCGCGAAAACTCGGGAACGATATAGTGATAATTGGTGTCAAACCATTTGGTCATTTCGGCGGCGGGCACATCAAGCCCTTGCCGCTGGACACCGCGCGCCATCGCAAAATACGTATCTAAATCGACGTCCCCGCCCTGCCAGCCATAGCGGGACGGCACAACGCCGAACAAGGCCGCCATATCAAGAACGCGGTCATAAAGCGAAAAATCGCCCGTCGGTTGAGATGTCAGGCCAGCCGCGCGTTGCAGGCCGCGCGTTTGCGCGCGCAAATCGGCTGCTATCGAAAGCAGCGCCGCCGCGTCAATTTGACCTTTCCAATATTTCTCAAGGCCGAATTT
The DNA here is from genome assembly GCA_964390005.1 of uncultured Rhodospirillaceae bacterium. GTDB lineage: Bacteria > Pseudomonadota > Alphaproteobacteria > UBA9219 > UBA9219 > CAYMGM01. Next base: position 85,955 of record CAYMGM010000002.1, read on the forward strand.
CAACTCGCGGGCGGGACCTAAACGCGGATAACCAAGGATTGTCGCTAAAGTCATAAGCATCTCTTTCGGGCAAAGAAGGGTCTTTGACAGATTTACGCCAAGAAGATAAATTTTAGGTTTCCGCCCTTAATTCCTTTGTATGACAAAGAACATTATATTTATCATATAGATAGCATTTACTGGGTCCATTTGCCTTTTCCCGATCCCCCGCCTATCTTGGCCTTGGAAACAGACGCGGACTAGAGGGGGACGATGCGCACAGCCACCAATCTTCTTTTCGATCTCGATGGTACCATTACGGATTCGGCAGAAGGCATTATCAATTGTCTCGCCTATGCCTTGGATCAAGTCGGTTGTCCGGCCACATCAAAAGACGATTTGCGGCGCTATGTCGGCCCGCCTTTGTTCGATACGCTGACGTCTTTGGTCGGCGCGGATAAAATGCGCACAGCCTATGATCATTATATCGACCGCTTCGACAAGCAAAACAAAGGCATTGAAGAAAACGCCGTTTACGACGATGTGCCTTTGATGCTCGATAAACTGCATCAGGCGGGCAAGCATTTGTATATCGCGACCTCAAAGCCTGAATTGACGGCTGAAAAAATCTTGAAGGCTTTTGGATTGGCCAGCGCCTTTGATGCCATTCATGGCGCTTTGTGGGATGGCGTGCGGCGCGAAAAAAGCGCCGTTATCGCCTATGTCTGCGATATCTATCGACTGGATCCCGCCGACACAATCATGATCGGCGACCGGCACCACGATATTGAAGGCGCGACGCAAAACGGGTTACGCTCGATCGGCGTTCTTTGGGGGTATGGCGGCCGCGACGAGCTTTTAAAAGCAGGTGCCGACGCACTGGCCGAAAAACCGGCGGATCTTATTTCGCTGCTCGTTTAGGCGGCGTCGCCAGCGGGTGGCAAGCCTCTATCGTTTGAATCAAGCGGTCGCCTGCGACATGCGTATAAATTTGCGTCGTCGCAATATCGGCGTGGCCCAGCATGGTTTGCACGCTGCGCAAATCCGCGCCATGTTCGATCAAATGCGTCGCAAAAGCATGGCGCAACACGTGAGGGCTCAGGCGTTTGGGATCGATCCCCGCCTGAAGGCCGATATCCTTCAATAATTGGAAAAAACGTTGCCGCGTCAGATGGCCTTCCTTGGCCGCCGCCGACGGAAACAAGAAAGGCGCGATAGAGGCTTTACGCACCGGCGGCACGGAATCCAGCATCGTTTGACGAAACGGCAGCCACGCCTTGACCGCCCGCAAAGCGGGATCGCCAAGCGGTACCATGCGTTCTTTGTCGCCCTTACCGCGGACTTGCACCAAGCCTTGATCGGCCAAAACCGCGCGCGCTGGAAGCCCCACCAGCTCACTAACACGCAAGCCCGCCGCGTATAACAATTCAAGCAACGCGCGTAACCGCACCCCATCGGCATGCGGCATTTTAGCGACGACTTTGAAAAGGGATTCAACCTCGCTCTCGCTGAGATATTTCGGCAAAGCGCGGCCAAGGCGCGGCGTGTCGATCAAGCGGCAAGGATCTTCGGCGCGCCTTCCTTCCGTACAGAGAAAACGAAAAAATTGCCGCAGCGCCGACAAACGGCGCGCTTGCGTGCGCGGCGCAAAGGCGCTGAGAGACTGGATATAGGCGCGGATATCCTCTTCATTCGCGCTTTCCAGCGATACGCCGCGATGCGCGACAAAGTGGGCGGCATCCGTCAGATCGCGCTGATAGGCGGCACGCGTGTTGGCACTGGCTGCCCTTTCGGCCACCATCATATCTAAAAAGCCATCCATCGCGCCCAAGGCCGCCGCAGGCACAACAGGCGAAAGGGCTTTAGGCGTCACTTAGTCCCCCGCATCCAACAGGGTTAGAACCACTTCGCGCGCACGCCTGCGCGCTTCGGCGACCAAGCCCGCTTGGCGCAGCGCACGCACACTATCGATGGTGACAAATAACGATTTGGCTTTCCCTGGATCATGTTCGGCCATCAGCAGGCTGAGTAAAACCGTCTCGCCCACCCGGCCTCTTTCGCCCGCCTCGCGCAACCGCGCATACAAGATAGGCGCAGGCGCCGGGCCCGTTTCAGACAAAAGCCCCGCGTCGATAACACGCAAAACGGCGTCTTCCGATACGGCATAGCCAGCCGCCGAAAGCAAAGCCAAAACGGCTTCGGCGCGTTCGCGTTTATCCTTGACCGACCCTGCCCCCATAAAATCGGTGAGCCAAGCCTGCATTTGCCCGGCAAACGCCGTGTCGGGAACCAAGTCAGCCAGCGCAAAAAGAGGCCAATCCTTGACCGGTGCCCCACCCGCTTTATCAAGCCAGACACGTGCCGCATCGATTTGCCCCGCGGCAACCAACAAGCGCGCGGCCCAAGGTGCAAACGAAGCCAGCTCTGGCGCAAAGGCCAAAGGCGTGACTTCTGCCGCCCATAAACCGGCTAATGTCCCCGTCAAGGGCACCTCGCCCGGCGTTTGTGCCAAACGTGTCAGAAGCGCTGCGCGGCGTGCGGGATCGATGCCCGCTTGCAGGGCCTGATAGATCAGTGCATGCAAACGCGCCCCTTGATCTTTGCTGGCCAACGGATCGGCCAATTGATCGGCGGTAAAGGATTGGTCGGCATAAACGCGCGCCAAAAGCGTGCGATCGATGATCCCCATCGAAGCCGCTTTTTCGGCCAGCGCCAAACGCGGTTTTTCATCTGTGGCACGGGCGGCAAGAAGCGCAGGCGCGTAAGAAAGCTGCGCCTCGGCAAATAACGCGCCCGGCAGAGGAAGCCCCGTTTGCAGCAACGCCGCCATCATGAGCGGATCGCTCGCTGACAGGCGTTTAGGCAGGTTTTTGCTGCCGCCTAAGGTGTTTTTCTCAACCACGGCAAGGAAAGGATCGTCGGCCACTTTTTGTTCATGCAAAACGTCCACGGCCAATTGAGCCGCGGCCTTATCGCCTGCTTTGATTTTGCACAAAATCAGCAATTGTTGCCAAGCGACCGCGTTTGGATCCGTTTCAGGATGCGATGCGATCATATCGGGGACTTTGGCGCAGACTTGCGCTGGGTCCAATTGTAAAAAGGCATTTTCGGTCAGCGAACGCAGCGTCAGCGCATCCACGCGGCCAGGCCGCGCCATTTGCGCCATCGCCCAGGCATCTTTGGCGTCACCCAAGGCCAGCAAACGATCGATCCGAAGCGTCGTCAGGTTTTGCTCGCCCGCAGGGCCAATCGGCGCCGCCGCCACGCTAGTCAACAGGCGACGGGCCAGATCGTTTAAGGCCGCCGATGAGGTCGGCAAATGAAGCGCGGGAAGCAGCTTATCAATAAGCGAGCGGGGCGTTCCGTCCCACATATTACTGCCAAGCCCGCCATGCGCTTGATCGACAAGCCCCAAAGAATCGGGATCTATCGCCCCCAGTGGCACGGTTTTGACTGGCTCGCCCAAATCGACAGGTTGAAAAGCAGGCGGCGGCGTCAAGGCAACAGGTGCAGATTGCGGCGCTAGCGTTTGGGCATCGCTTGCAGCCTTGTCCGCCCCTTCTGGCGCGGGCGCTTGTGAAAAATCGGGCGCAGGCGCGCGTGCGTCGTCATCAGACGGGCGCTCGGCCATGGCCGTTTGCGCAGTTTCCTCGGCCCCGATCCGCGAAGAGAACGGCGCAGACTCGGCGGCGCTAGAGGCCCCCGTTAGGGCAAGGACGCCAAGGGCAAGGAGGCGAGAAAAGGAAAGCCATCGATCAATGCGGCAAACGGTCATCGGGGATCTCCTGCTCGACTTTCTGCGGGGCAGGCTTCATGTCCGCTAGCGCCAGCGTCGTCAGACCACCCGCGACAACAACAACCAACACCAAACCAGCCAAGATAAGCGCACGCATGAAACTGCCCCTTTGTTTCCGAAAAAGTTAACCATCGGCTTTCCGTTTGTTCCATGCTTGCCTTACCGCCCCTCTTGCGCCTTGCAGCGCGTTTCGTTACACCAAAGGAAGACAGACAAGAAACAAGGCTTGGAAAATCCGATAGCTCTCAACTCCTTATTTTAAACGATGGCTCCATGAACGCAATCCCCAACCCGCATGATCCTGAAACGCCTTTGCCTACCAAGTGTTTGGTCATTGTCGGCATGCCAGGGGCCGGAAAAAGCACGATTGGCCGTCGTTTAGCCGCCCGTTTGGGCCTTGCCTTTATCGACGCCGATCACGAGATCGAAAAAGCCGCGGGGATGAGTATTCCTGAAATTTTTGCTCAGTTGGGCGAACCTTCGTTCCGCGAGGGGGAACGTCGCGTCATCGCGCGCTTGCTGGAAGGCACACCGTGCGTCTTGGCAACGGGCGGCGGCGCTTTTATGGATGCCTCGACCCGCGATAAGGTCAAAGAGCACGGCATTTCTATCTGGCTGGACGTTAGCATCGACACGTTGGCCGAGCGCACCGCGCGTAACACCAATCGCCCTTTGATCCAAAACAGCGATCCGCGCGCCTCGCTTATTCCTTTGTTTGAAAAACGCGGGCCGATTTACGCGCTGGCTGACATCCATGTCGCCAGCAACGACGGCCCCGCCGAAGGCAATGTCGAGCGCGTGTTAGACGCCTTGACCCGCCACATTCAAAGCCTTTCAGAGAAAGTCACCCCATGACCCCTTCGCAAAAAGTCACCGTATCGATCAGTAGTGCGCCGCGCGCTTATGACATTCAAATCGGCGACGGGCTTTTAAGCCAGCTAGGCACCTTTATTACCGATGCGTTGGGACCTCAGCGCCGTGCAATTATCGTGACCGATAGCCGGGTTGGGCCTTTGTATCTTGATAAGGCGCAGGCCTCGCTGGCCGCTGCCGGGCACAGCTTTGCCGAAGCCGTTATCGTCCCCGAAGGCGAAGCCAGCAAAAGCTTTGCCGAGCTTGAGCGCGTCACGCAGCTTGTTCTTGAACGCCGCATTGACCGCAACAGCCCGCTGATCGCCCTTGGCGGCGGCGTGATCGGCGATTTAGGCGGCCTTACCGCGACGCTCGTAAAGCGCGGGATTCCTATTGTTCAAGTACCGACGACGCTTTTGTCGCAAACCGACAGCTCGGTCGGCGGCAAAACGGCGATCGATACGCCGTTTGGCAAAAACACAATCGGCGCTTTCACGCAGCCCAATCTTGTCGTCATCGACGTCGCGACATTGGACACGCTGGATAAACGCCAAACGCTGGCCGGGTACGGCGAAGTCGTCAAATATGGCTTGATCAACGATGCCGCTTTTTTTGAATGGTGCGAGACCAACGGCGCGGCCCTGATCGCGGGCGACCGCGCGCGTCAGATCGAAGCGGTGCGCCATTGCTGCGCGGCCAAAGCTGCCATCGTCGCGCAAGACGAGCATGATCGCGGCGATGTCCGCGCCCTTCTCAATCTGGGGCATACTTTTGCCCACCCGATGGAGTTGGTTTGGGATTACACGGACAAGATCCTGCATGGCGAGGCCGTCGCCATCGGCTGCGTAATGGCCTATCGCCTGTCGGCGGCGCTGGGGCTTTGCGATCCGACTTTGGCCGACCGCATCGCGGCACATTTTGCCAGCCTTGGCCTTCCCGCACGCCCCCCCGAAGGCGCTTATAACGTCGATAAGCTGTTGGATATGATGAGCCAAGACAAAAAGGCCATGGGCGGGCAAATCACGCTGATTTTGACCAAGGGCTTGGGACAGGCCTATGTCGAAAAGAAAGCCCCCATCGACAAAATTCGCGAAGTTTGGCAAAGCGTTATCGGTTAACTTCAGCGGCCAAAAAACGCGTTCCCAACCGGATAAAGGGCTGGCGCTGACGGCTAAAATAGCCTATGAAAGACGCGACATTTGGGGAAAGTTTCCCTGTCAAGGACCCGTAGCTCAGCTGGATAGAGCGTCGCCCTCCGAAGGCGAAGGCCGTGTGTTCGAATCACATCGGGTCCGCCATATAAAACAACACGATAGAGACATCTCCCGCATTAACAAACTATACCTAGCTAGCAGATAGCTAGTAACAAGTATGACTACGGCCCCTCCCCCTAAGCTATTTTGAGCTACTTTTGATATTTTCCAAGCCCTCGCATATCATCTCCCACAATTTCCAAATAATTTTATATACGATGCCCCAAAATGGCAGCAACACGACCATTTTTAAGCAGCTTAACATTTTATAAACCATTGATTTATCAATTACTTTCTTTCCCATCCAGTAAAATCAAAGAAACGAAAGACCCTCTTTCCGGGAGTTCATTGGTTAATAAATAATGAAACGATTTTGAAAAAGCATAAGGAGGCGCTATGTTGAACCCATCAAAAGGTAAGATCCTTTATCTGAAGCCGGGACGCATGAACGACACTTCGCCCATCGTTATCGACGGTAATGATTGCAACGGTCCTTTCGGGGAACGTATTGGGCGCGTCTATACGCTGCAAATGCCCGAAGGTTCTTATCGAAAAGTGGCTATATATGGCGATGATCTGCCACCCGAATATGCGCATGTCCTTTTTGTGAAAAAAGGAGCTGAGGGAGAAAAGAACCCTCTATCTCACAGAGACCCCAATGAAAGCACAAAAGGTCTTCCCGCTCTTCTTGCCGCGTTTGATCAAGAAACGGCATATGGGGCCAAACCAAAGGGAAGAACATCTTCGTCAGTGCCACGGCGAGACTTTTTGGATCCCAAAGCAGCCTGCGGATCATAGTTGCCACTGCGTTAAGCAAGGGAAGCAACTATGGCTATACCCAAAAGGACGGCAGTGCTTGCCGCGACAGAGATTGGGCTTTGGTTGAAAGACCTGTCTCTTTGCGACCACTTTGAACTTGCCAGCAGCGAATGGCTTTTGCCCGAAGCGCGAGCCATCGGAACATATTTAAAGATCTTGATGAAACGCAAGGGGGTGTGCCATCTCTTTGCCCCGGCTTCTCGGATTTTATGCTATTCCGGGCCTCGCAAATATGTGGATAGGGCCTGTCGAAAGGTAACAGTAGACCCCAATCACGACCGAGCCATCTATCTTGCCGATCACGGTCTTTACACATTGTTGGAACGCACAAGCATGGGCCAACACTTGGACAATTATGTAAAACGAGAACCAGATCCCTTAAAAAGAACGCTTTATGGCTTTTTGAAAAGCATCTATGTCACAGAAAAAATAGATGTAAATATTAGGGAAGAACAAAAGAAGCGAGCGCAAAAGCAAGGCGATCTTTTGATGGGGTTTGTGTCGGCGGCTTATATCTTTACATCACGGGATCATGTCGAAACCGTGGTAGCCGGGGCCAGTTTTGAAAAAGTATTCTACCTGTTTGAGCTTCCCGCGCTGATGCTGAATCCAGAAATCAAAACGATCAACGCCGTATCGGCAGACCGTTTCAGAAAGATCTATTTTTCCGGCCATCCCAACGCCGCCTATGAAACATATAAAATGATTTGCGAAAGCGAAGTCGCCCTTTTCAAGAAAAGAGCCAAGGCTGCAGGAAAAGGGACGCCGTCTTGGCAACTGTGGAAAGAACAACACGCCGTTTGGCAGGCGGATTTGAGCCAATTTAGAGCTGTTAGCGTCTTTCGCGGCATTTTATCGAAAAAGGCGCTTTGCGCGGGGGCTGGGGTGGCTTGATCGGTTGCAAAGTCTTGTGGCATAGATCGCATGATATTTGATGATGAATTGCTTTGACAGGTTTAAGCATGCGTAAGGTCTATTACGGAGAAGATGGCGATCTTGTCAATCTTCGAACCTTTGTCGAGAGACAAGGCCCCGATCCCAATAAATGGACGCTCCAACCCATTTGCAAGGGCTGCGGGCGGGTCGTTACCCCCATCAATGTCAAAGTCGTCTTGGGGTTTAGCGAAGTTAGCGAAGAAGTCGCCCAAAGAGCCGGGGAAATGGGAAGGAAGCCTCAAGCCCCTCATTTCCGTCATAAAGATGGCGAAGGCGAAGGTTGCCCTTATGACGACAGAAAGGACCCTCTTTTCGCGCCATTTCATGAAAATGAATTCGATATAAGAGCGAGGGAGCGCGTGCGTGATGTGTTGTTCTCGCCAGAAGTAAAGGCAATGAACGGGGCCATGATGCGCATGCTGTATTGGCATTTGACCGGAAAGTGGGCAATCCCAGACGGAGACGGAAAAGCAATATGGCGCTTCGCTGAAAAGAGAGTTTGCAGCATGTCCGTTCTTATTCAACGTCCGTGGATCTTTCCATTTGCTCAAATACTTTTTGCGGGGGCGCGGGATGCTTACTTTAAAGGCGTCAAAACGCCTTTGCAGTTTCTTCCCATGGGAAAACAGGCTTTCGAATTTCGAGATTTTGAAGGCAGAAAAAGACATGCCGAGCTTCCACAGGGCGTCGGCCTTTATTTCGCGAGCAACTTTGCTGAGTTTCGTTCGCGCGGACAGGACAGGCAACATGTCCGTTATGAACTCTCGGAACAAGGGGTCATCAAGATCGCAGAGGCTTCAAGAGCAACGTTTGGATAAAGAAAAATTGCGCAAAGCATCATTATGCGTGCACCATACAAACCTATTCAAAATGTGTTTTTTCTTGGCACTTTTACAGTTTTCTTCCACCGTCTTTGACAGAGTGAGGGATTTCCCATCTTCGGGGTATCGAAACCTCACCTGTAGCGGTTGTCTTGCTCTGCCTGTCCGAAAACAGCGCGTTTTCTAAAACAGACTCAGCACGACGAAGACGTTGGTTTTTTGGTCCAGCGCTGATTGACGTTGCCGAAACAAACGTTGCCCCCGGCTTATCGGCTGGAAGGCAGGCGCGGACATCCAAGCCTTGCGGCCAAAGGCCCTTGCATCGTCTACAGGCGATTTCGAACTCCCAGCCACCAGCGGGTGAACCCCGTTGGTTGGCTCTTGCGAAACTTACTTGCTTTTGCAAAGGAGAAGCCGATGCTTTGTAGAAACGATGGATGGCTCTTTGTCGTCCCGCTCATGTGTTTTGTGTTCTTGGGGGCTCTCACAGCATATGCAGAGCAAAATGAGAAACAACCGCACCCGCCCGAACGATCAGCGTTCTTATTGCTAAACGTAGAAAATCAAATACCAGAAAACTGGCCAAGCCAAAGCCATCCTGAATACAGGGGATGCTGTTCACATCATGGCGGGGTCTGCGGTTGCAGTGGTGGAAGCGCCTCTTGCTGCGATGGCGCAATCAGCCCGACTTGCGGCTGCAATTAAGCGAGGATGGCATTATGAAGCGCATCCCGCGATTCCTTGCTCTGCTGTTTTGGGTTTCTGTTTTTTCATTACAGGTTTGTTATGCCGATAACGTTTCGTTGGAAGCAGCCTTTTCGCCAAGGCAGGGCGCAACCGAGCTTGTTGTAAAAACGATCAATGAAGCCCAAGAAAGCGTACGATTGGCTGGGTATTCTTTTACTTCTCGGCGTGTTGCCGCGTCTCTTGTTGCCGCAATGCGACGCGGTATTGACGTTAAAGTCGTTCTGGATAAAAGCCAAGATAACAACCGGAGCCTGGCTGGGCTACTGAAAGAAAACAACGTCCCGGTGCGGATCAATCGTCGTTATTCTATCATGCATAACAAGTTCATCGTCGTTGATAACAAGGCTCTGGAACTTGGAAGCTTCAACTATTCTAGGGCTGCCGAGGAACGAAACGCCGAGAATGTATTGGTTATTCGCGGCGCACCTTCTATCGTCGCAGACTATGCCCGACAATGGGACAAGCTTTGGGGTGAGGCCGAGTAACCATACAAAAGAAAATATGGCCCTTGCATTGGTTTGAACACCAACAGTATTATTAATCAACATTGGCTGCTAAATGGAGGTTGTAAACATTTCTATGAGAAAAGTTTTCACATTGTCAGCCTTTGTCTTCATGCTTTGTTTTGGAACTTCTGCTTCTGGCTTAGTCACAGAAACAGGGCGAGTTATGCCATTCAAAATTCTATGTGCCATTCGAAACCCATTTTTTCAAAATAATATGGTGGCGGCGCAAATTTCCATAACCGTTGAAGGCGGTACACCCATCGATTGGATGGCGACAGGAATTTATGTTGCCGAGAATTCTATAATTAATGGTGTAACCTTTAGTGAGGTTGAGGTTTATGTGCCATCTCCTTGGGGGGACCAGCCCCCAACACTTTCCAAGCAGTTGGCAAATGTTTATTACGCACCAGATCCTGCGCATTCTCCATGGAAAGAACGGTGGCAAATCACAGCCGCAGATCATGCGGGAACTCTTGCTGATATTGAGTACCAAAAATTACAAAACGATCTCATTGAGAAATACGCTGGCCAATACTCTGATCCTGATGTCCTTACAAAAAAAGTCGATGCAGAGGCAAAAAAAATCGTCACTCACAAATACAGACTTACACCTAAATGGAAACCCGACATGAATTTGGGTTTAAAAGGAAAGCTACATGATCGAGCTGAAATTAATGTGGTGAGTTTAGGAAAAGATCAATATCCGCTATCCTTGATGGCAAAGTGTTTAAGAAACCCACCTGCAGCAAATACATGCCAGCAGTCTCGATAACGCTTCTAAACAGTAGATGCTTCTAATCCCGTTGTTTCGCGATTAAAGGTTTGAAAGCCGCCTTTACCGCAATCGATCCGCGCCGTGTCGGTTGTGATGGCTATAACGCTTCGCCCCTCCAGCGCGGGAACAAGCCCCATAGCATCATAACGGATTTCTGGCGCGCGAGGATCGACGCCAAAGATGTCCGATGCTTTCCAGCCCAATGCCGCCGCTTTGTCGCCCCATTTATCCAAAAACAGTCCCCCATCATTTAATAATTGTTCCCAGCGTTCGATTGCATAAGCCGAGGGGCGCGGCATAGTGCAGAGCGCCGCAAACCCTTCGGACCATTCTTTGGGTACACCGTTCGCCTCAATAAGCGCTGCACGTTCTTCCCAAGCGTCAGGATCAAGTTCTAAAGAAACGGGCGTTATTTTTTCCGCCATCTGTTGTTCAGAATGTTCAGAACGTTCAAAACAACCCAACACGTCCTCATTCTGAACAAATTGAACATTTTGAACAGGCGCGATCACATGTTGGCTTTTCTCAAGCATTGCAAACCAGCGGCTCATGATAAGCCCCCTGCCACCATGGGGTTGACTTCCCAGTCACTGCGTTTACGCCCAATAAGAGCGAGCCCTGCGCGCCGGATCCAGCCATCACGTTCAAGAATGTTAAAAGCGGCTTGTCTTGGGGCCTTCTTTCGCAAGTGACCAAAACCTGACGTTTGATACAAGGTTCTCTCGTTAATCAAGTCGGCTTTATTGTTGACGATAAAGCGCATGATCGAAACGGCATCTGTTTCAGCTTCGTCAACGGCTAGCCCATGGAGAACCCGATCAAACATCGCCTCCAGATAATCAAGATAGGTACAGGCATGCGCCATAGAGGCAGCGGAAATATCATGCGGTTCGGATGCCGAGGAATCAATGGCCCAGCGAAGATACTCTATCGTCAGAGCAAGGCGAAGAGCGCGGGCGGGCGTCTTCCCGTGCCATCCTGCGGCCAATCCTTTGGCGTCTCTTGCCTTCTCAATCGCTTCATGGCGGGCCGTTTCAAACAAGCGCATAGCTTCGTCTGATAAGCGGACAATCCGAGGCGAGACGCTTCCATCTTTGTCTTCATCCATTTGAAGACCACGTAAACGCCGCACCAACACCAACAGAAAGTCGCGTCTTTTTTGACTTTCGATATGATCTTCTTCTCTCAACGGGGCATAGGGTGCCAGCCGTGGCCAAACGTAACAAAAACGGGCGGAAAGCCCATCATCTGCCCCAGCCATTGCTTCGCGCAATTTGTCGGGCTGAAGGCCGCCCAGAATGGCAAGCGAAGCGTAAGGCACAACAACGGGCTTCCCCGCATTCTTGACAAGATCAACGCTAAAACGCCCACCGTTCCAACTTTCCAGATAAAAACTCCGATCTGCCCCTGCGCCGCTGTAACGGTCAAAACTACCAAGCCAGCCCGAAAGTTCATCCCGCAAAAGCAACAGGCCTTTTGGATTTCGGCTTAATATGTTTGTCGTTTCCTGCGTTGTCGATTCACAAAGTAGAACGCGGGGTTCCACGGGGGCCTCAGGGATTTGCGCCTCTGGCGGCATCGGTGGCGCAGGAAAGCCATCTTTTGCTGCCTTTGCAATATCGCTTTCCCAGAGCTTGCGCTTCGCGTTGGCAAAAGCGCATTTCGTCTCATGGTCGATCATTTGTGTTTGCCATGCCGGACTCGCGTCTGCCTCCAGCGTTTTGCAAACTTCCGTAAAAACCTGTTGGGATGGTGTTTTGCCTCCGCTTGGCGGTGAAACAATAGCACCCCAAATATGAGGCGGTTCAACCCAATCCCCTGTTGCTGCAATGCGCCGAGCATTACCTAAGCAAGCGCTGGCAACTGTCAGAAGGTTCAGGGCAACGAAATCCACAGGACAAGCCTTTGCCACGGCCATATCTTGGCACCACGCCCACAAGGCGGGAGGCAAACTGTCCGGGTCAAAGGTCGGTGGGGCTATATCTTCATTCCGATATAAGGACAGGTCGGGTTCGGGCCAAGGAAGCCCAGAGCTATTGGTCATTGGCATTTTTTCTTCCACGCGAATGTTTTTAAGCTGGCTCTTGACGGCTTCCAATCCTTCCAAAATGTGAAGGTCGTTAAAGTCAGTCGGGCGGGTGGTTGTGTCTTTGAATGTCGGGAAAACGACGCCGCAGCCAAACTTTGAAGCCATGGCCTCGGCTTTCGTGCGTCCCGCGTTACCCTTTTCGGGCTTCCATCGATCATCGTCGCCCGCAAGGACAAGACAGAGCTTGGGATTCCGTTCACGCAAAGCAGTAACGACAGGTTCAAGATTCCCGGCATCAAAGGCCACGATGACAGGTTGTCCTGTTGCCATATAAAGGCTGGCCCCTGTGGCGTAGCCCTCTGCCACATAGGCAAAGGTAATATCAGACAAGACCGCCGCACCGATCAGGTGAAAGCAACCTTTCTTCCGCGCCCCTTCTTGAAAAAGCTTACGCCCGTCTTTGTCGATGGTTTGAATGTTCCAAAGCTTTCCATCAACATCACGCAAGGGAAGGATTAGGGTTTCCGGTGCGTTGACCCCTTGCTTCAATCCATAAGCTTTGACACGCTTTACAGAAAGATATGGCGTTGTCTGAGCCTCTGGAAGCTTTTCCCAATACTTTGTCAGCCGTGCCGCGGTCGCTTGTTGTTGGTCCCGTTCTTGGTTTTCTCGCCGCCGTCTTTCTTGTTCGATTTGCTCGGCCTGTCTTTGTTGTTCGGATTGGGTTAACCGCGCCCCGCCGTTAGACCATTTTCCGTTAACCCCGCCCGCCCAATCGCCAAAAGCGCCGTGATCGCCATAAAAGACATACCACGCATCCGGGGCTTTGCGTCCGTTGGGTCTAAAGCGATGGATTTTTCCATCTGGAACCAACCCTCCCGGTGGCGCTCCGATCCCTGCCGCTAACATGGCCTCAAGCATGAGACAACCCTAGCGCAGAGATAAGGAAATCAACAACATTAGGAGCAAACAAACCAAGCTCCTTTGCCAGTAAAATCGTCCGTTTGGCCGCTTGAGGTGGCAGGAAGACAATAAGAACAAGAAAGGCCTTTAACTTCATTTCTGGCCTCCCGTCTCAGAAGTGCTGCATCGTGGCGAGCTTAGGCGGTTTTCAGCCCAATCCAAGGCATCGCCCCAACGATAGAGAACTCTTGAGCCAAAGGTTCTGAAGATCGGCCCCCCGCCCCGGCTTGCTTTCGTGGCTAATGTCTTGGCCTTAACCGGAAACCCACAAGCTGTTAAGGCGGCAGCCGTAGCTTCACGGGTTAAAAAATCGTCTGGATTATTTAGTGTTTTCATAAGACCACCATGTAATTTTCGATGGTCATATTATTTCATTCTACAACTATTGATTTCAATTAATTATAACTATTGTGTGCATTTACTTTGTAAAAGTCTGACAGACATTAACGTGTTTTCGTAAAGTCTGGCCCAGACATTAATACAAGCCTGAAACGAAATAGTCATGAACACCTAGATCGCAACCAAAAACCAACAATGCAAACCTGTCGTACTGGACACGCTTTTTAACATATCGATTCGCCCCAACGCCTTTCTGGCCACCTGTCACTGTTTCACTCGCTCGCCTTCGCACCTTGAAACTAACGCGCCTTCTTTGCCGTGGACAGGGCTCTTGCGACAGAACTTTCTGCATACCTCTTGATTGAACCATCGCTTTTGGGTCTCCCGGTGCCTTCCATGATCGTTTTTATTTGCTTCCGAACAGGCATTCTTAAAAAATCAACATTATTGAGAGCCTGTTCTATTGCATCTCTAAGGTTGAGTTGTCCCTGATCCCCTCTTTGTTTGTTACGCCCGCTTCCTTTCGACCTCCCCTCATCCATTCGCAAACGTTGTTTTGCATATGCCGCAGCGACGATAAGATTACCGATGGATCCATCCAACTCTCCCCGTTCATCTTTTCTTTCAGGAAAAAAGTCCCAAATACTTACCATTCCATCTATTTTGTAAAAATCTGCCATTTCCATCAAAGCAAAGGCGTATTCATTGTCAAAACAATTACGAACCACGTTTATCAGCTTTCCAAAAGGTTCCATTAAAAAACGTTCTTCGTCCGTAAGTGTCGGATCGATCATAACGTCGCCCCACCTCCTATCATCTGTTGAATCCACAAATGTGCGGACCACTCGTATATCGGGAAGATTTGAATCTTCAATCTTTTCATACAGGGCCGGATTTTTCTTCGCGACGAACTCAATGTGAGAGATGAAGCAGCTTTCGACCTCATTTTCGATCCAATCCGCGACTTGCCTGCCAATATTTTCATAAAACTCTTTCTCGCCCGCTTTCTTCGCCTTCTGTTCTGTCTTTCGTGTCATTTTCTTCCCCTTTGACGCATTGGAAGTATGTCTGCGGAATAATGAAAAGCCCCCATCATCTCTCCAACCTTATTCGCGATCACATCTGCGGCTGCAAGCAAAACCATATCTGCCGAATGAATATATCGCGATGTTATTGAATGCCCTTTATGCCCGACAAGAGCGGCAATCGTGGGCTCGGAATAACCTAGGTCGGCGGCCAGAGAAGCAAAAGAGTGGCGCAAAACGTGTGGCGTAATATCAGTATTAAGTTCACCCATTTTGGCAATCTTGGCCCAGAATTTTGGAAACCCAACCATCGTGCCACGGCCTCGCGAAGCCGGAAAAACAAGATCATTTCCATCCCGCATCTTAATTCCCTTAAGAACATCGCATGCGGCCATCGAAAGTGGACGAATAGATAGGCCTGTTTTGGTATCTTCTAATGTTGCGGTTCTGTGCGCAAAGTCTATTTCTTTCCATTTAAGATTTAAGACCTCTCCACTGCGCCAACCCGTCAAAGCGAGCAAGCGCACAGCACACAAAGCTGGCGGCCAAACATCGTTCAATTCGGCTTTTCTTAACGCCGTTCCCAGCGCGTTAAATTCATCTTCAGATAGACGTCTTTGTCGCTTTCCGTCTGCATAACGAATAACCCCATGAACCGGATTATCCAGACGCAAGCCGAGCTTAATCGCATAGGCAAATATGGCACCTAAAAGACCAACCGTTCGGCTGGCCGCACCCTTGCCACCACGCACATTTGAAAGAGCATGTTTCTTTTCGCCTTTAATCTTACATGCCGTCTTTCCTTCGGCCACCTTGTGCATAAACGCTTCAATATCGTTTTGCGTAACTGCAGCAACCTTCATTTTCCCTAAAAGTGGCCTAATATGTCTTTCAATGCGCCCCTTATCAGATATAAGGGTACTCGCCTTCTTGGGAATCTTACGCCGCGTTAATAGCCTCCCGGCTTCAGCATCTTTCCAGTATTTGTCACATAGGTCAGCAACGGTTGGAGCTTTGCGTGCTTCCCCTTTTTCTGTGGCGGGATCTAGCCCCTTGGAAACATCCCCCAAAAGCTCACGCGCCTTTTCTCGCGCCATATCCGGTGTCCAAGGCGCACCATGGCGACCTATCGTGAACCAACGCTGACGACCTTCTTTGGTTCTATAAAAAAGAACGTACGAAACGGCATCCCCTTTCTGACGCCGCGCTCCAAATCCCTTTACGGTCGTATCCCAAATAATATCTCCAGCACCTAAGGAGCGTATCTCTCGCAATCCGATCTTTATTGTTTTTGTCGTCACAGCAAAACCCTTTGTTTGGTTGCTTAGCTAGCAATTAGCTAGCTAACTTTAGCACAAACACGCAACCAAAGGCAAAGCCCAACAAACAAATACAACGTGTTTTGTTGGATAAATCAAATTCGATCCGCTTGCTAGGAATAATTGCAAACGCTAAGATTCGCCCTCCGAAGGCGAAGGCCGTGTGTTCGAATCACATCGGGTCCGCCATAGAAGCTATTGTTCGCCCTCATCAGGCATGCGATGCGTTTTGAGCCTGCCTTACGAACATGTCCACGAAAAATAGACCCATCCGCAGCCGCTGTTACAGCAGCCGGACCATGTGTTGTAATACTGCGTGTCGGCGGCAATCGCCCCGTAATTAAACGACGTCAAGCAGCCACAAGTATTGCCGATGCTCAATGAAAAATTGGGGACGCCATATGTTGCATTCGTATTCACACACGAAGGCGTCACCGTCGGCGATGCGTTCGACCCCGAACAACTCCACATCGGTTGAATCCACATGCGCCACTCAGACGTTCCGCATGCGCCGCTTCCAATTTCTGAATACTGCGAAACACCATTATTCAGCCTTTGGGCTGGTGCTGTCCAATCACCGCCGCAACACACCCCAGCGCGAATATTGATTGTTACATAGCCAAAGGATCCATCGGCTTTTTTACAAATATTCTCACGCAAGGGAAATGAACTGCCGCTTTGCCCCATCGTCTGCCAAGACGTGCCATTACAGGCTTCAAAGGCCGTCCCGTTCCACTGAAGAACCCCAGCGTGTGAGGCATCACAGGCCACCGAGCTATTTCCAAGCGACAAAGAGGCGCGCTTCCATACGCCGCCCGAACATTGAAAGATTGTATCCCAATCCACACCGCTAGCGCCTTCTGAAGAACAGGCTGTGCCATAGTCATGTTTTTCATTATCAACTTTGGCCGCGCGCGCTGGCGACAGGCCGCACAAAAAGATAAGACAAAGAAAGACAGCCCACAGATGTTTCTTGCTTTGACGATACAAAAGAAGATAAGGCATCATGATAAACCACCTCAAAGGACGGCGTCCCATCTTAGAGAAAGGAGAGAAAGGTCTATCTATTCATATAAAATAACACAAATATTTTCCTCTACAAAACACCATCGCAACGACAGGAAGATGGGATCCATTTCATTCCGTTAAAAATCCATTATTATTGGAATCGATCCACTTTAAAATGACTCGTACCATTCCGCGATCGAACATATCGCTGTGCGCGCCTTGGGGATCGAAATAATATTGTTTCGGCTCATTGGCCAAGGCATAGAGCGCCCGCCCCTGCGCGACCGGGACAACCCGATCCAGCCCGCCATTGGCCAACAAAAGAGGCATATGAAGATCCTTGATCTTCGCGCCGCTATCAAAGCGGTCTCGCGTTAAATATTTAACGGGGAAATAGGGGAAGCGCACTTGCGCCATTTCGGAAATCGACAAAAAAGGCGCGAGCAAAATCAGGCCGCGCGGATGAAAGACACGCGCCATTTGAACAGCAACGCCCGTTCCCAGCGAATGGCCCCAGAAAATCATGTTGTCTTCGCTGACGCCGCGCGCCTTCAGCGCATTGATCGCGGCGCTGGCATCGGCGTAGAGACCTGTCTCGGACGGCGCGCCCGGCATGCCGCTATAGCCGCGATACTCGACGATATAAAAGCCATACCCCGCCGCGAGATAAGGCGCAGCCCATGGCGCTGCCGAGCTTAGATAGGTCGCATTGCCGTGAAAGAAGACGATGGTTTCTTTTTTTGTCGTGGGCGGCGCATACCAGGCTTTCAGTTTCAACCCGTCTTCGGTCGTCACGTCCATTTCTGAAAAGCGAGGATTGGTATGCGCCGCTTGCGGCGTCTCGTAAGTCGCTGAGGGGAAGAAAAGAAAATGACGCTGAAAAGCATAAATCCCGGCCAGCGCCAGCAGATAAGCCAAAACGAGCAAGAAGAAAAAACGGGCGATCTGTTTTTGTTTCATTTGTGTTTCCTTGCTTTTTGCCGCGCCAGTTTTTCTCCCACCGGGCATCCTGCACGGTGCGCGCCGGGCATCAGGCCAAGGCTCATCAAAAACTCATGCACGACTTCGGGGCCTGTAAAACGAAAGGCTCCGCGAAAGATCTTGGTCCATGTTTTCAGGTCAGGATTGGCGGCTTGGTGGCGATCAAGCCACGCGGCAAAGCCGCCTTCCGATTGACGCATTTCTTTGATGACCGCTGCGTTACCGATGATCGCTGCGATTTTCAGGCGATTGCGAATAATCCCCTCGTCTGCCAAAAGACGCGCCACATCCTTTTCGCCAAAACGCGCGACTTTATCGACATCGAAAGCGCGAAAGGCTTTGTTCAGCGGCGCGCGTTTCTTTAAGACAATCTCCCACGACAGGCCCGCTTGCATGATTTCAAGTGCTAGCCTTTCGAACAAAACGCGCTCATCGCGCGACGGAAAACCGTATTCGGTATCGTGATAAGGGCCATGCAGTGGATGCCCCGGCGCGATATCGCAATAGGACGTCATTTAATCGTCCATCGCCGCCGATAAATCCGCCGCCACCTGAATATCGTCGATGACGCCGGGAATGAAGTCGTAAGTTTCGATCGCATCAAGCGGCATAAAACGGATTTCATCATGCTCGCCAGGGTCGGCTTTCAGTTCATATTCTTCGACGATATCGCATAAGAATTTAAGACCCGGAATCTTGGTCTCGCCGTCGTCGATAAAATAAGTGCCAATAACGGCTAGGGGCTCGACCATCACGCCGAACTCTTCGCGGAATTGGCGTTTACAAGCGTCTTCAAAACGCTCGCCATAACGCACCTGACCGCCGCCGCATTCCCATTTTCCCGGAAACAATTTGCGCGCCTGCGTGCGTTTGGCACACAAGACTTGGCCGTCTTTCAGGCAAATGCCCGCGACGTGGACTTCGATTTTCTCTAATTCCTTTTCGCGCATCATCTTCCCCCTGAATGCCAAATGCTAAATGCTGAAGGCTCTTACTTCACCCGGATCAGGTGAACGTCAAGAACTGGCCGTTTGCCGTGCGTTTGATTAAGCGACCGCTTGGCCCCTTGAACAACCGCGCGTTTGACGGCTTCGTCATCCAGACGCGACGATTTCGGCATGCTTTCAACCGAATCCAAAACAACTGCGATAATCTCGTCGCGCAAAGCCTCGACGCTATCATTGTCTTCTAGCCCCAAAAGGCTGACTTGCGGATCGCTGAGGACCATGCCGCGCTGATCGATCACGACCGTGACAACCGCCGCGCCGCTAAAGCTCATCCGGCGGCGGTGTTTGACGACATCGCGATCCAACATACGCAAGACTTTGCCATCAAGGCCAACGCGACCGACTTGAACTTCACCCACGATTTCGCTGACGCCGGGGCCAAGGCGCGCGATTTGGCCGTTATCGACCATTAAGACGGCAGGGACTTCGGCTTCTTCTGCCAAATGCGCGTGCGCCGTCCGATGCCGCAATTCGCCGTGGACAGGAACCGATAAGGAAGGCCGCAGCCACTGATAAAGCTGTTTAACCTCTTCCTGATGCGCGTGGCCCGAGACGTGAACCAAGGCGCTATCGGGGGTCAAAATCTCGATCCCCGATTGAATGAGGCCGTTTTGGACGCGCGCAATCGCTTTTTCGTTGCCAGGAATGTTACGCGACGAGAAAATGACCGTATCGCCCTTGTCCAACGTCACGCTCGGATGTTCGCCCACCGCAATACGCGACAGGGCCGAGCGCGGCTCGCCCTGACAGCCCGTTGTGATCAACACAACTTTGTCGCGGGGCGCTTGCATCGCTTCATGTTCACTTAAAAAATCGCTGAACATCGGCAAATAGCCCTGCGCTTCCGCCGTTTCGGCGTTGCGCCACAGCGAGCGTCCGACAAGCGCGACATAGCGCCCCTGTTCATGCGCCGCTTTCGCAATGCTTTTCATGCGCGCGACATTGCTGGAAAAACAGGTCACGACGATCCTGTTTTTCAATTTGCCAAACAGATCAATCAGGCAATGCTGGACTTCTTTTTCCGAACGCGAATGGCCGGGGACCATCGCATTGGTCGAATCTGCCATCACCGCCATCACGCCTTCGCCGCCCAGAGCTTTTAAACGTTCTTCGTCAGTCAAAGCGCCAACAACGGGGTTTCCGTCGAACTTCCAGTCACCGGTATGAACGATGGTGCCGTTGGGCGTTTTCAGTGCCAACATTCGGGAATCAGGGACCGAATGCGTCACAGGGATCAATTCGCCCTTAAAAGGGCCGATCTCGAACGTTGTATCGGTCAGCGGCAAATCCATCAGGCGGACCTGCCCCTTCATGCCCGCTTGCGCCAGTTTGGCGCGCAGCATCGCCGCCGTAAAGGGCGCGGCGTAAACGGGGCATTGCAATTGCGACCATAAATATTCAATCGCGCCAAAATGATCTTCATGGCCGTGCGTCACGACAATGCCGACTAAATCGTCGCGCCGTTCATAGATAAACGAGATATCCGGCATGATGATTTCGATCCCCGGCGTCATATCGTCGGGAAACGTCACGCCGCATTCGACCATCAACCATTTGCCGCAAGTGCCGTACAAATACATATTCATGCCGATTTCGGCGCAGCCGCCAAGAGGCACCATCCACAGCGCATCTTCTGGTGGTTTGTACGGGTCTTTTTTACGCGAAGCCATTGACTTAAACCTTTATCTTAACGTTTCATTTTTTCTTGTTGAAAGAGATCAAAAACAAGCCGCAGGCCTCGTAAGGTCAAATCAGGCTCGATATACTGGATCGCCGGAACGGGTTCGCGGAACAACGCCGCAAGGCCCCCTGTTGCGATCACGGTCATGGACGCGGGGCAGGTTTCGGCGAACTCGGTCTGCAGGCGCGTGATCAAGCCTTCGACCATTCCGACATAGCCCCAGAAAATACCCGACTGGATCGCCGGAACGGTTGCCTTGCCGATGACTTTTTGCGGACGCGCCATAGCGACCCGCGGCAGTTTGGCCGCCGCCATATGAAGCGCTTTCAGCGACAAATTGGCCCCTGGCGCAATCGCACCGCCGCAATAATCGCCATTGGCATCGACCAAATCAAACGTTGTCGCCGTCCCGAAATCCACGATCATCAAAGGCGGCTTATGCGCCGCGCGCGCGGCCAAGGCGTTTAACAGCCTGTCAGCGCCTAATTCCTCTGGGCGGTCGATTTTGATTTGCATGCCGACGTCAATCGGCGTTTGGCCAATATGTAACGGCTCGGTCTTAAAGTGATCGCGGCATAGTTTCAGCAAATTGAAATTCGCGTCTGGCACAACGCTGCCCAACACGGCTTCGTGCACATCATCGGGGGTCAGGCCCGCGATAAGCATCATCGGCGTTAAAAAAGCCGCGTATTCATCCGAGGTCCGCTCGGCATCCGCCGCCATGCGCCACATGCCCCGCAGCACAGCGCCGTCAAACAGGGCAAAGACCGTATTCGTATTGCCCGCATCAATCGCTAGAAGCATTAAAACCTACTTTTATGTTGTGTCTGGGAAAAATAAGTCCCCTGCTGCTATAGCTCTTTCTGCGCCGTCCGCCAACCTTAAGATCAGGTGTCCTTCCTCATCCAGGCGAACAAATTGGCCCTGAACGACCTCGTCCGGCAGGCGGGCCGTCATTTCGCCCGTTTTGGCCCGGTCGCGCCAAGCCGCGCGAATCGCGCCAAAGCCTTCGGTTTGAAGCATTTGATCCCAAAAGGCAAAAGCCTTGAGAAAACAGGCCACAACGGCGTCAAGCGACGCCTCGCCCCCCTCGCCCGCCAGCGAGGTGGTGGGGTACAAAGCCTGCGCCGGGCACGAGACGACATTGATCCCAACCCCAACGACAAGCCACGGAATGTTTTTCTCTTCGTCAGGGGCACCCGTTTCCAGCAAAAGGCCGCTGATTTTCTTGCCGCCAACCAAAACATCATTGGGCCACTTAATGACAACGTCGGCGGCAGGCAAAAAGGCCTTGACCGTATCAAAGACCGCCAGCGAAGCGACAAAGCTATAAGCCCCCGCCGAGCGCACTGTCACGGCAGGCCGCAGCAATAACGACACATACATATTGCCGCGCGGCGACGACCAAACGCGCCCTTGCCTTCCGCGCCCGGCTGTTTGCTCAAGCGCCTGAATGACAAGGCCGGATTCTTCGCCGGTCTGCCCGGCCATGCGCGCCAAATCGTTTGTGCTGGTGACAACGTCTTTGACTTGAAGACGGAAGCTATCGGGTATCATTTAAAACCTTCGTTTCTTGAGATTATCCGCCCCACAAGCCTTGCGCAGCCAAAGCCGCCTTATCGGTCAACCAGCCGGGGAAGACAACAAGGCAGGCAATAGCGACGGCGGCCCCTGTCGTCAACAAACGCAGCGACCATTCGGGAACTTGGTCGAGAACATCGTCTGTCCGTTCGTCGAAGTAAAGGGCTTTCACGACCCTGAGGTAATAGCCCGCGGCAAGAACGCTGGCCAAAACCCCGGCCAAGGCGAGCGCCCAAAGGCCTTTTTGAACGGCTGCGGCAAAAACGAAATATTTGCCGAAAAAACCCGCCAGCGGCGGAACCCCCGCCAGCGAAAACATGAAAAAAGCCATCAGCGCCGCAAAATAGGGATGCGATTCCGACAAACCGGCCAGATCGGCAAGACCATCGACCATCTGCCCATCGCGGCGCAGCGCATGCAAAATGCCGAAAGCGCCCAGCGTCGCCAGCGTATAAAGCGCAACATAGATCAACAAAGCGCCCACCCCATCGGGGCCATAGGCGATCAAGCCGACAAGAGCCGTCCCCATATTGGTGATCGCGCTATAGGCCAACAGCCGTTTAAGGCGCGTCTGTACCAGACCGCCAATCGCGCCCAAGAACATCGACGCCACGGCAAGGACCAATAAAACTTGCTGCCAAGCGCTTTCGATCCCCCCAAAGATCTGAACGAAAACGCGGACGAAAAGCGCGACAGCCGCGACCTTGGCAGCCGAAGCCAAAAAGAACGAAACGCTGGTCGGCGCTTTTTCATAAACGTCGGGCGTCCACATATGAAACGGCACCAGCGACAGTTTGAAGGCAAGCCCGGCCAACACAAAGCCAAAACCGAAATAGGCCCCCAGCGGCAAGTGGGCTTTACCATCCAACGCCGCCGCCAAAAGCGAAAAGCGCGTACCGCCCGCAAAGCCATAGAGCAGCGACAAACCATAAAGCAGCATGCCAGACGACAGCGCGCCCAGCACAAAATATTTAAGCCCGGCTTCGCTGCCTGAAATATGATCGCGCCGAAAAGTCACAAGGATGTAAAGCGCAAGGCTTTGCATCTCAAGACCGACATAAAGAACGGTCAGATCCGCCGCCGAGGCCATCAACATCATGCCCAGCGCGCTGAAAAGGATCAATGCCGGATATTCGGCGCGCGCTGTCCGTATTTTTTGCAAATAAGGAACAGCCATCAAAACGGCAGCGCTGCCCGCCCCCAAAATCAAGGTTTTGGCAAAACGACCAAAGGGATCGGAAATATAAAGCCCGTCAAAAGCCCCCAAGACATGATCTTGCAGGCAGACCAAAACCAAAGCCCCCAAAAGCGCCAGCGCCGAGAGGCGCGACGTCCAAACAAACGCATCAAGCCGCCGCACCGTACCGAACAGCAACAAAAGGCAGGCGCAAACGGCTAAAAAAATCTCGGGAACGGCAGCGGTCAAATCCGTCACGGCAGGCTCTCCCCTTCTTCCAAAACGTCGGGCGATGGCGCGCCCGGATACAGATTAATGCTTTCGATAATCTGAGCCGACGGCCCCGCAAAAAGCTTTTGAACCCCAGCGGGCGCAACGCCGATGCCGATGATCAAAACAACCAGCGGCAACAAGGCAATCCCTTCGCGCAGCCGAAGGTCCGGCATCGCCGCCACGCCTTCGCCCATCGCAGGGCCATAGAACAAGCGGCCATAAAGGCGCAGCATATAAGCCGCCCCGAGGATCAGCCCCAGCGCCGCGACAGCCGTCGCATGCGGACTGGCGCGCCACGCGCCCGCCAACGAAAGAAACTCGCCTAAAAAGCCGCTGGTCCCCGGCAGGCCCATCGCCCCTAAGGAGAACAGCATAAAGAACACGGCAAAGCGCGGCATCACGCGCACCACCGCGCCATAGCGGGCAATCTCGCGCGTGTGCAAACGGTCATACAAAACGCCCGCGCCAAGAAACAGCGCCGCCGACACAAGCCCGTGCGAGACCATGACAAACATCGCGCCTTGCAAGCCTTCGGCTGTGCCTGAAAAGATCCCCAGCAAGGCATAGCCCATATGGGCGACCGACGAATAAGCGATCAAGCGTTTGAAATCGGTCTGCATCAACGCAACCAGAGACGTATAGACGATCCCGATAACAGCCAGATCAATCATCAGCGGCGCAAAAGACTGGCTGGCTTCGGGCAACATTTGTAAGCCGACCCGAATAAAACCATAGCCGCCCATTTTTAAAAGCAAGGCCGCCAAGACGACCGACCCCGCCGTTGGCGCTTCGCCATGCGCATAAGGCAGCCAGGTATGAAACGGCCATAGCGGCGTTTTGACAGCAAAGGACGCAAAAAAACCAAGCCACAAAAGCATCGACAAACGCGGCGCGAACTTATGCCCGATCATCGCCGTCATATCGGTCGTTCCGACTTCATGCGCCATCACGATGATGGCGATCAGCATGAAGACCGAGCCTAAAAACGTATAAAGGAAGAACTTGATCGCCGCATAGATGCGCTTTTCGCCGCCCCATAGCCCAATCATGATGAACATGGGGATCAGCGCGCCTTCGAAAAAGATATAGAATAAAACAAAGTCCAGCGACGTAAAGACGCCCAGAAGCATCGTCTCGATCAGCAGCAAAAGGCTCATAAACAACGGCACGCGCTTTTGCACGGAAAAGCCGCCCAAAATGGCAAGCGGCGTGATCAAAGCCGTCAGCAGCACAAGGGTCAGCGAGATCCCGTCAATGCCCTTGAAATAGTAAATATGGAAAGACGGGATCCAAAGAGCCTTTTCAATCCACTGAAAGCCTGTTGTCACGCCGTGATCAAAATGAGCCCAAGCGCACAAAGACAGCCCCAGCGTCGCCAGCGATGTCGCAAGCGCAATCCAACGCGCCAAAGAAACGCGCTTTTCTTCTTCGGTCCACGAAAGAAGACCGATCAGCGCAACGCCAAGCAAAGGCAAAAAAGTCAAAAGACTTAAAAGAGGCCAAGGCGCGTTCATGGGTTTACCTCCAAATCCAGTACCACGCGGCGGCGAACCACGTTAAAACGGCAGCAAGCCCCAGTACCATCGCAAAAGCATAATGATAGACAAAGCCCGATTGCAGCAAGCTGGCGCGGCGCGATAATTTTTGCGCGACAAGCCCCACCCCATCGGGCCCCAGCCCATCGATCAAACGATCATCGCCATAGCGCCCGAGCCAGACGCCCAGCTTTTCCGCGCCGCGCACAAAAACGCGGTTATACAGCGCATCGATCCCAAAGCCTGAGCGCGCAAAAGATAAGAAAGCGTCAAACGCGGCGCCCCATGAATCCAGCCGCTGCCTTTGGCCGATATAAAGAATAGCGGCCACGGCAAAGCCTAAAAGCGCGGCCATCAACGGCGCTTGGGCGGCAAGACCATGCGCTTCGGTAGAGGCTTCATGCGTTGCCGTCACAGCCCCTTGCCAAAAAGACGCGGCCTTTGTGCCAACAAAATACGGCGCGCCCCACGCCCCTGCAGCCAAAGCCCCCACACCTAAAGGAAGCATCGGCAGCAGCATAGACAAAGGCGCTTCGTGCGCATGGGCTTTGACCTCTTCATCATGCGGCGCGCCGTGAAAGGCCAGCAGCAAAAGGCGCAGACTGTAAAAAGCCGTCAACGTCGCCGCGACAAGCCCCAAAACATAGACAAACGAGCCATAGAAAAGAGGACTGGTTTGCGCCGCCTCTAAAATAGCGTCTTTTGAATAGAACCCGGCAAACCCGCCATAGGGCGCGATCCCAATCCCCGCCAGCGCCAGCGAGCCGATCCACATCAAGCCATAGGTGACAGGCAGCTTGCGCCACAGGCCGCCCATCTGCCGCAAATCTTGCTTTCCCGCCACGGCATGAATAACGGCCCCCGCTCCAAGAAACAAAAGCGCTTTGAAAAAGGCGTGGGTCATCAGGTGGAAAATCGACGCTTCATAAGCCCCGACCCCGGCGGCAAAAAACATGTACCCCAATTGGCTCATCGTCGAATAGGCGATGACGCGCTTGATATCGGTCTGAAAAACGCCTGTGATCGCGCCGAACAAAGCGGTGCCCCCGCCCAAAAGGGCGACGACCGTCAGCGCCAAAGGCGCGATATCGAACAAAGGTGAAAGCCGCGCCAACATAAAGACGCCAGCCGTCACCATTGTCGCCGCATGGATAAGCGCCGAGACAGGCGTCGGGCCTTCCATCGCATCGGGGAGCCATACGTGAAGCCCCAGTTGAGCCGATTTGCCGACCGCCCCGATAAAGAGCAAAAGAGCCAACACATCGGCGGTTGGAAGCGTCAAAGATCCAAAAGACATTTGAAAGCCCGCGACATCGCCAAGGCGCGCAAAAATTTCATCGAAGCGCACACTGCCAAAGGCGGCATAGCAACCGATGATCCCCAAAACGAACCCGGCATCGCCAACGCGGTTGACGAGAAAGGCTTTGATCCCGGCGCTGTTCGCGGCAGGACGATCGTGCCAAAAATTGATCAGAAGATAAGAGCAAAGGCCAACGCCTTCCCACCCGAAAAACATCTGTACCAAGTTATCCGCCGAAACCAACGACAGCATGAAAAAGGTGAAAAGAGAAAGATAGCTCATAAAGCGCGGCACGCTGTGATCGCCATGCATATAGCCAATGGCATAAAAATGAACGCAGGCCGAAATCACAGACACCGTCGCCATCATAACCGCCGACAACGCATCAACCTTTATCGCCCAATCGGCATGCAGATCGCCCGCTGCCAACCAAGCGCCCAGCGTTTGTTGAAACGGCGTGGCGCCATCCGCCACGCGCAGAAAAAGCGCGCAAGCCAACGCAGCCGAGGCCAAAACCAAAAGCGACGTCACGCCAGCGGTCAAACGATCCCCCCATGGCGAGGCCTGTTTAGGAAAGAACGCGCCAAGCCCCGCCAAGACCGATCCCAAAAGCGGCAAGAAGATAATCAAGGCAGGCGGGAAAGAAGAAAGAAAAGACATGGCTTAGACCTCGCGGTGCGGGGCATCGGGAATAGCGACATTGCCGCGAACGCGGAACGTCACCACCAAAATGGCCAAGCCGATGGCGGCTTCTGCCGCGGCAATGGTCAAAACGATCAACGCGAAAGCCTGCCCCGTCAAGTTTTGCAAACTTCCGGCAAAGGAAACAAAGTTCAAATTGACGGCCAAAAGCATCATTTCAATCGACATCAAAATGACGATAACATTTTTGCGATTGATAAAAATGCCGACAATCGCAATCGTAAAAAGCATGGAAGCGACAATCAGAAAGGGCGCAAGCCCGATGGTTTGCATGGCTTGTGTCATAAGGCCCCCTCGCCGCTATCGACCTTGATCAGTTCGACGACATCTTCTGGACGCCGCGCCAATTGCGCGCGAACATTCTGCCGACGCGTATCTTTGCGGCCCCGGTGGGTCAGCACAATCGCGCCGACCGTCGCAATCAACAAAACGACGCCCGATCCCAAAAACGGCAGCATCAAATCCGTGTACAAAATACCGCCCAAAGCGCGCGTATTATCCATAACCGCCAGCCCCTGAACCGGCGTGCTGCTGGCGACCGCGCTGGGCTGCCACGCCAAAGCGACCAACGTCATTTCAAAAAGAAGCAAAGCGCCAATACCAATGCCCAGCGGCAGATATTTTAAATAGCCGCGCCGCATTTCATAGAAATTGACATCCAGCATCATGACGACAAACAAAAACAAAACAGCCACGGCCCCGCCATACACAATGACAAGGATCATGGCGACAAACGTCGCGCCCGTCATCACGAACAGCCCCGCGGCGTTAAAAAAGCAAACGATCAGCCAAAGCATGGCATGAACGGGATTGCGTACTGCCACGACCAACGTCGCGGCCGATAACATGACGCCCGAAAAGAAATAGAAAAGGGCCTGGGTTAAAAGTTGTTCCATCGACATGTTCTTTCCCCTCCCCTTACCTGTATTTTCCGTCGGCCTTCAGGCAAGCGGCGACAGCCGCCTCCCATCTATCGCCGTTTTGCAACAGACGCGCCTTGTCATAAAAAAGATCGGCATGCGTTTCCGCCACATATTCAAAGTTCGGCGTTTCGACAATGGCCTCGACTGGGCAAACTTCTTGGCAATAGCCGCAAAAGATGCATTTGCTCATATCGATGTCATAGCGTGTCGTCCGGCGCGATCCATCGGGCGCAGGCGCGGCTTCGATCGTGATGGCTTGCGCGGGGCAAATGGCTTCGCACATTTTGCAAGCGATGCAACGCTCGGTCCCGTCGTCATAACGGCGCAGCGCATGCTCGCCGCGAAAGCGTGGGCTGATCGCCGCCTTTTCATACGGATAGTTGATCGTAACCTTGGGACGGAACATCGCCCGAAAGGTCGCCCAAAATCCGGCAATCAGATCAAGCCCCAGCCAATAACGAAAACGGGATACGATGCGCATCAAGCCCCCTTACCCCTTCAGCGGTCCAAAAACATTCAGCGCGGCCTGAAACACGACCCAAACAAGCCCAATCGGCAGTAAAAACTTCCAGCCGATCCGCATTAATTGGTCATAGCGATAACGCGGCAAGGCCGCGCGCGCCCAAAGATAAAGAAAAAGGCAAAAGGCGATCTTGGCCGCAAACCAGACAAAGCCGGGAATAAAGGCAAGGCTCGCATGCGGCGGCAGCCAGCCGCCCAAGAAAAGGATCGAGGTCAGCGCGCTCATCAAAATCATGTTGGCGTATTCGCCCAAGAAAAACAGCGCGAAACTCATCGAAGAATATTCAGTGTTAAAGCCGCCGACCAATTCGGATTCGCCTTCGGGCAAATCGAACGGATGACGATTGGTCTCAGCCACCGCCGCGACGAAAAACAAAACAGCCATGGGGAAAAGGCTAGAAAACAAAAACCATCCGCCCTGCTGCGCTTCGACAATGTGGCTGAGGTTCAGCGAATGCGCCCGCAGCAAAACCGTTACCAGCGCCAGACCAATCGCAACTTCGTACGAGATCATCTGCGCCGCCGACCGCAGTCCGCCCAAGAAAGCGTATTTCGAGTTCGACGCCCAGCCCGCGACGATAATGCCGTAAACGCTCATCGACGACAGCGCGAAAAGATACAAAACGCCGACATTGATATCGGACAAAACAATACCGCGATCCAGCGGAATGACAGCCCACGCCGACAGCGCCAGAAAGAACGTAAAGATCGGCGCGCCCAAAAACAAAACGGCATCCGCGCCCGACGGAATGATCGTTTCTTTGCCCAAAAGCTTGATCCCGTCAGCCATCGGCTGAAGAAGCCCCAAAGGCCCCGTCGTATTGGGGCCTTTGCGATACTGCATGGCCGCCAAGACTTTGCGCTCGGCATAGGTCAGATAAGCCGTCCCCAACAAAAGAAGGATGATAAGCCCGACGATCTCGGCCAGCGTGATGGCAAGATCCATGCCGTAATTTTGCCAAAGCTCAAGGATCATGCGCGCCTCCTTTCCGGATTTTGCGGCTCTTGATAGGGGGCAATCTCGGCCGTGCACCGCGCCATGGTCGGCGACACGCGGCTGATCGGATCGGTCATGTAAAAGTTTTGAATGGCGGGCGCAAAGGCATCCAAGCTCAATTTGTCGAAAGAGCCAAAAGCCTTCCAAGGCGCAGGCACGCGCGCGCCATAGTTCTGCGGCGCATAAAGCGCGCAAGCGTCGCTCATCGCCTGGCGCAGCGCCGCCAGCGTATCGAACGGCAAGCGCTGCGCTACGACATCGGATAAAGCGCGCAAAATGCGCCAATCTTCTTTGGCCTCTCCCGGCGGGGGCAAGGCCGCGCGCGCGACTTGCACGCGCCCTTCCGTGTTGGTGTAAAGAGCTTCTTTTTCGGTATAGGCCGCGCCAGGCAAAACGACATCGGCCCGAAGCGCGCCACGGTCGCCATGATGACCTTGATAGATAACAAACGCTTTGCCGTATGAGTCAGGCGCGATTTCATCGGCCCCCAACAGATAGACCAGATCGATCTTGCCATAGGTCGCGGCTTGACAGATACCCCGCGTCCCTAGCGCATAGCTGCCTTGCGGCACAAAGCCCAAATCAAGCCCGGCCACGCGGCCAGCGGCCAATTGCAACACGTTAAACCCATTCCAATCGGGACGGATCATGCCCAACGTTTCAGCGGCTTCGCGCAGAAGCGCATGAACCGATGCGCCATCGGGGCGCGCCAAAGCCCCAGCCCCCACAATCAGCATCGGCTTTTGCGCATCACGCAAAATCTGCGCAAAGGGGTTTTTGCCTTCCATCAAATCGCGAACGGCCATCGGCGACACGCCCAAATGGCGATAGGGATAGGTCAGATCGACGGCAGGCCCGATAAGCCCCACAGACAAGCCGCCTTTGCGGCTGCGCTTGCGCAGGCGCGCATTGACCAGCGTCGCTTCGATCCGCGGATTAACCCCGACCAAAAGAACGGCATCGGCTTCTTCAATACCTGCAATGCCGGTATTCATGATATAGCCCGCCCGCGCCGAGACATCGTACGCAGCCCCATCTTGACGGCAATCCAAATGAAAAGCGCCCAAGCTGAGCATCAAGCTTTTCAAGGCAAACAAGCTTTCGGCATCGACCAAATCGCCAGCCAGCGCCGCCATTTTTTCCGGCGGTGTCACGCGCAGACGCGCGCCAATAGCGGCCAAAGCTTCATCCCACGACACGCTTTCCAAGCGCCCGTCCTTGCGCAACAAAGGACGGTCCAGCCGTTGCAGCGCCAGCCCGTCAAAGGCAAAGCGCGTTTTGTCGTTGATCCATTCTTCGTTGATGTCTTCGCAAAGACGCGGCAAAACGCGCATGACTTTATCGCCGCGCGTCTCAACCCGAATGTGACAACCGACGGCGTCCATCACGTCTATCGTCTCGGTCGGTTTCAGTTCCCAGGACCGCGCCTGAAAAGCATAAGGTTTGGCCGTCAACGCGCCCACAGGGCAAACGTCGGCCAAATTGCCCGACAGTTCAGAAGTCAACGGCAGGCCTGTTCCCGTATCGATTTCCATGTGATGGCCGCGAAAAAGGCCGCCCAGCTCGGGCGTCCCCGCGATTTCATTTAAAAAGCGAATGCAGCGCGTACAATGGATACAGCGCGTCATCACGGTTTTAATCAGCGGGCCCAGTTCTTTTTCCGAGACAAGCCGCCTTTTCTCGCACGACCGCCCGCGATCCGCGCCATAGGCAACGGCTTGGTCTTGCAAATCGCATTCGCCCCCTTGATCGCAAACGGGGCAATCCAGCGGATGATTTAACAAAAGCATTTCCATCACGTCGGCGCGCATTTGGCGCACTTCGGGCGTGTCGGTATGAACCACCATGCCGTCGCCGCACGCAATGGTGCAGCTCGCGACCGGTTTTGGCATTTTTTCAATGGCGACAAGGCACATGCGGCAATTGCCTGCAACCGACAGCCGGTCATGATAGCAAAAACGTGGCACTTCGATGCCAAGCTGCTCGCACGCTTGTAAAACAGAGGTGCCTTTTTCAACCTCGACCTCGCGGCCATCGATGGTCAGTTTAGGCATGCGCGGCCTCCTTTCCGGCGCGCAAGCGCTCTTCCAAAAGCGGCCTAAAATGGCGGATCAAGCCTTGGATCGGCCAAGCCGCCGCATCGCCGAGCGCGCAAATCGTATGGCCTTCGACCCGGCGGGTGATGTCTAAAAGCTGATCGATCTCTTCCGGAGCCGCCTGCCCGCGCGCCATCCGGCGCATGATCTTGGCCATCCAAGCCGTGCCTTCGCGGCAGGGCGTGCATTGCCCGCAGCTTTCGTGCCGATAAAACGCGCTGATCCGCGCGATGGCTTCGATCAAATCGGTCGATTGATCCATCACAATCACGCCCGCCGTGCCAAGACCTGTTTTCTCGGCCTTCAAGGCATCGAAATCCATCGTCATCGTCTCGCAAATGGATTTAGGCAAAAGCGGCGTGGACGATCCGCCCGGAATAACCGCCAGCAAATTGTCCCAGCTGCCCCGCACGCCGCCGCCATATTGTTCAATCAGCTCGCGCAGCGGAATGCCCATTTCAGCTTCGACCGTGCAAGGCGTGTTCACATGCCCCGACAGGCAAAACAGCTTGGTCCCCGTGTTGTTTGGCTTGCCGATGCCCGCGAACCACGCGCTGCCGCGCCGCAGGATTTCAGGCACGACCGCGATGGTTTCAACATTGTTGACCGTCGTCGGGCATGCATAAAGTCCAGCGCCCGCCGGAAAAGGCGGCTTGTTGCGCGGCTGGCCTTTTTTGCCTTCCAAGCTTTCCATAAGCGCGGTTTCTTCGCCGCAAACATAAGCGCCCGCGCCGCGATGAACGAAAACTTCGCAATCCCAGCCCGATCCCGCCGCGTTGGGCCCCAAAAGCCCGGCGTCATAAGCTTCATCGACCGCGCGTTGCAGTATTTCGGCTTCGCGCACAAACTCGCCGCGCACATAAATGTAAACCGTATGCGCCCCAATCGCGAAAGCGGCGCACAAAGCGCCTTCGATCAAACGATGCGGATCAAAACGCAAAATATCGCGGTCTTTGCAGGTCCCCGGCTCGGACTCGTCGGCGTTGACGATCAGAAAATGCGGCAAATCCGAAGGCTTCGGCATAAAGGACCATTTCAGCCCCGTCGCAAAGCCAGCCCCACCGCGCCCGCGCAGGCCCGATGCTTTAACTTCCTCAATCAGTTTCTCGCGCCCCATACCGATCAAGGCGGCGGTTTCCTTCCACACGCCGCGGCGCTGGGCGGCGGCCAGCCACGGATCGTCCGTGCCATAGATATTCGTAAAGATGCGGTCGCGCTCGGCTAGCATGCGGATCCATCCTTTCCTTTTCCTTCGGCGCAGGCCTGACACGTTTGCGGACATGCGCCTTTTCGACCGCTTTGCGGCCCCGGCGTTGGGCGTCGCCCTGCCGCCAGTTCATCCAACACATGCGCAAAGTTTTCCGGCGTCAAATCTTCGTAATAATCGTCGTTGATTTGCGCGACCGGCGCGCAGGCACAAGCGCCAAGGCATTCAACCTCGACCAAAGAAAACAAACCGTCCGGCGTTGTCTGCCCCGGCTTGATCCCCAGCTTTTCCTGACAAAGGGCCGAGATCTGATCCGCCCCGCGCAGCCAGCAAGGCGTGCTGCGGCACAGTTGGATCAAATATTTCCCCACCGGCTCAAGATTGAACATGGTGTAAAAAGTCGCCACTTCATAAGCGCGGATTGGCGCAAGCCCCAACAATTCGGCCACATGATCCATCGCCGCACGCGGCAGCCACCCGCCCGCCTGCTTTTGCGCCAAGTGCAAAAGCGGCAAGATAGCGCTGGCCTGTTTGCCTGCCGGATATTGCGCGATGATTTGACGCGCCTTTTCTTGATTTTCAGGCGTCAAATAAAAGCTTGTCGGTTGTTGCGCTTTTTCCGTCACCGATCGATCTCCCCGAAGACAACGTCCAGATTGCCGACAATCGCAACCGTATCGGCCAATAGATGATTTTGGCACATCATCTCAAGCGCCTGTAAATGCGCAAAGCTTGGCGCGCGAATCTTGCACCGGTACGGCCTGTTCGTGCCATCGGCGACCAGATAAACGCCGAACTCGCCCTTGGGCGCTTCGACGGCGGTATAGGTCTCGCCCTGCGGCACATGATAGCCTTCGGTCACGAGCTTAAAGTGATGGATAAGCTCTTCCATCGAGCTTTTCATCCGCGCGCGCGGCGGCAAGGCCACTTTGTAGTTGTTGACGATCGAAGGCCCATCGGGCATCTGCTGGATCGCCTGCAAAATCAAGCGCACCGATTGGCGCATTTCCGCCATACGCACCAGATAACGCGCATAACAATCGCCTGTTTTGCCGACCGGAATATCAAAATCCAATTGATCATAGGTGTCATAAGGCTGGCTGCGCCGCAAATCCCACGCAACGCCGGAAGCGCGCAACATCGGGCCCGAAAAGCCCCAATCCAGCGCTTGCTCTTTGGTCACAATGCCGATATCGACGGTGCGCTGCTTAAAGATGCGGTTTTCGGTCAAAAGCGTTTCAAGATCGTCCAAAAAGGCCGGAAAGCCTTCAGCCCAGCGCGCGATATCGTCCAGCAAGCCATCGGGCAAATCCTGACGCACACCGCCCACACGAAAATAATTGGCATGCATGCGCGCGCCGCTGGCGCGTTCGTAAAAGCCCATCAGGATTTCGCGCTGTTCAAAGCCCCACAAGGGCGGCGTTGTCGCGCCCAGATCCAGCGCAAAGGTCGTGCAATTCAGCAAATGGCTCAAGATACGGCTGATTTCGGCAAACAGCACGCGGGTCATCGCGCCGCGTGGCGTCGGCTGCACGCCCATCAATTTCTCGACGGCCAAAACAAACGCATGCTCTTGGTTCAACGGCGCGACATAGTCCAGCCGGTCGAAATAAGGGATCGCCTGCGCATAAGTTTTATGCTCAATCAACTTTTCGGTGCCGCGATGCAAAAGGCCTATATGCGGATCGGCCCGCGTGACGACTTCGCCGTCCATTTCTAAAATCAAGCGCAAAACGCCGTGCGCGCCCGGATGCTGGGGCCCCAAATTGACGGTAAAGGGCCTGATCTTCCGATCGTCTTCGGTCGGTAGATGTTCGCTGGCGGTTAGGTCTTGAGGCGTCATGGCTTCATTCCTTCTCCGCTGTTTTGGCCGACGGGCCTTCCCAAGGACTTAGATTATCAAACGCGCGATAATCCTGTTGAAGCTGCACGGGGCCATAGACAACCCGCTTTTCAACGTCGTCATAATGGACTTCGGTAAACCCGGTTAGCGGGAAATCTTTGCGCAGCGGGTGCCCTTCGAAACCATAGTCAGTCAAAAGACGCCGCAGGTTCGGATGCCCGCCAAAAGCGATGCCGAAAAGGTCCCAAACTTCGCGCTCGAACCAATCTGCCGTGCTAAAGACATTCGAGATCGACGGCACCGGCGTCGTTTCATCCGTCGTCACCTTCACGCGCAAACGCTGATTATAGCGAAGGCTTAAAAGATTATAGACGACCTCGAACCGTTCGGGCCGCGCGGGATAATCGGCGCCGCACACATCCATCAGTTGGGTCATCGCAAGGCTTGGCGTCTCACGCAATGTCATCATAACTTCACGAACGCGCGCGCGCGGCACGGTCACACAAAGCTCATTCGCTTGTGCGCCCCCTTGCATTTCCAAAGCCAGAACATCGGCCCCTAAAGCTTCACGAACGGCAAAGGCCCAATCATCAAGATTTTCTTTTTGCATCAGACCTCGCGCCGAAAAACGGTTTCGCCCTGCCGGATTTTGCGGTGAAGCTGCAAAATGCCAAACAACAGAGCCTCAGCCGACGGCGGGCAGCCCGGCACATAAATATCGACGGGCACGATCCGATCGCACCCCCGCACCACCGAATAGGAATAATGGTAATAGCCGCCGCCATTGGCGCAGCTTCCCATCGAGATCACCCAGCGCGGCTCGGGCATCTGGTCATAAACGCGCCGCAAGGCGGGGGCCATTTTGTTGGTCAGCGTCCCGGCCACGATCATGACGTCGGATTGGCGCGGGCTAGGCCGCGGCATCATGCCCATACGATCCAAATCATACCGCGCCATATAGGCGTGAATCATTTCGATGCCACAACAAGCTAAACCAAACGTCATTGGCCACATAGACCCGGTCCGCGCCCATGTTAGCAAATCATCCAGCTTAGCCAGCAAAAACCCGCGATCTTCAACGATTTCGCCGATTTTGTGCGCCGCCTGATCGGGCGCCACAATCGTCTCTTGAGGCATGATCATTCCCATTCCAGCGCGCCCTTTCTCCATTCATAGATAAAGGCCACGGTCAAAATGCCCAAAAAGACCATCATCGCGCCAAAGCCGACAGCGCCGATGGCCTCTAAAGCGACAGCCCAAGGGAATAAAAAGACCACCTCGATATCGAAAATAATGAACAGGATCGCAACAAGATAGAAGCGCACATCAAACCGCGCGCGCGCGTCGTCAAAGGGATCAAAACCGCACTCGTATGCGGATAATTTTGCGGCATAGGGCTTCTGGCGGCCAATAAGAAAGGATAAGGCAACGACCGTGACGCCGATAGCAAAGGCGACGCCCCAAAACAAAACGATCGGGAAATAATCTTGCAACGTATCAAGAGACATAAGAGACCGGCGCGAACGAATCACTGAGGAAGGGAGGCCCTCAGGATGCGGCCCCGGCCCCCGAAATGCAAGGGCCTAGCCCGTCCTTAGAAGAAAAAGTACCTTTGTATGGCCTTTAGCGAAGGCCCGCCAAGGGAAGGTCAGCTTCCAAGCACATTGCAGTTTTCAACAAGATAATGATGCCCCGTAAAAGCCTGCGCTATTTTCTGAGCATGGACCAAAGAAGCTGTAAAATGCTGTCTTTTGTCGAGTGTATCGTGCATTTCGCCAGCGCGGTCATAGGAAACGGAACGCAAACGACCGCAGATGTCATGCTCGGCGGTTACAAGCCCCACAAATTCGCCGACATCAAAAGACCCACGCGGCACGATCCCCAGCGCCCACGACGCCACATCGCCAAGCGAAAGCCCCTTAACGTTCTCTTCCCGATATTCGGCCATAGCCTGTTGCATGACATCAATCGTGTCATGGGTAGAACGCGGGATAACGCCGCGCCAGGCAATGGCTTCTTGAGCCAAGTGATTGTTTTCTTTTTCTCCATCAAAATTAGACAAGATGTAAAGAAGAGCCCCGGCGTCGGCGACCTTCTCTTTTTCAGATCGGTCGCTATAGGCCTTGATCCAGGATTGAGGTCCACTTAAGGCCGATGTCCATACATAATCCGTTACAACATGAACGGCTTCATGAACGGCGACATATAAACGATACGAAGGCGAATGCGTGTGAATCAGCGCTTCGCTGACCGGCTTAAAGCCATAATGCTTAAAAAACGCGCCGTTCAGAGCCTTGCGGCGAACCATAACTTCCTGAGCCACAGGCTGCGTGGCAACACCAGAGGCATAGATAATGCCACCAGATAGTCCGTCAGGAGACATAAAACCTTCAATTTTCCCGCGGCGTCGTTTGGTTGGAAAAAGCGAACCGTGGAGCCCATAGGCGTTGCCATACACCCCCATTTCGTCGCGCAAAACAGCTTCAACCCGCTTGGCATCGTAGTCTTTGGCCGTCATGCCAGAAAAAAGTTCTTTTCCCATCCTGATCTCCTTGTGATCTTTTAATGGCTCCCGCGTCCGAGGCGATGTTTATCGGCCTTATCAATACCGGTTGGCTGGGTTGGTTGCGTTGGTTTTTCGCCTGAAAGAACAGCCTGTTGCGCCGCTGTTTGAAGGTGATGAATCCAATTTGAAAAATCGGGATAGGTATAGCCCTCACGGTGCGAAACGCCGCCGACCGTCAAGCGGCGATACACCATCACCGGGAAATGGCGCACCATCACTTCAATCGACACGACGTCTCTTTTTTCTGCTGGATTGGTTCGATGTTCACAAGCCACGTGCAAATCGGCACCGCGTGCATCCACATCTTTCCACGTTGCCAGCAACACATTTGACGTTGTTGTCTTATGCCCACGATCGACGAGATAGAAAATGGCTTCTAAAAGCCCACCCGGCTGTTCGATGGCGTCCAACATCTGGACATTAAGCGCCCGCAAGGGGCCTTGCATGTCATCAGCGAAGACGGGTTTGCGTTGCGCCGTCTCTTGCCCGGCCCGCGAGAAAAAAGAAGCAAAGCGATTCCAAAAATGCGGCATAGAAACCTCGCCCTTCAAAATAGTCTTTTAAAAAATCAAACGCTGACGATCCTAGCAAATTGACGCGCGAAAGCAAAAACACCTTTTCCCGGAATGGTTAAGATGACGTCGTTCAAGGAAAATGTTAAGAGGCGCGTAAAAGGCAGGGCACCATAAAAATGGCGCGAGTGACGGGACTTGAACCCGCGGCCTTCGGCGTGACAGGCCGACGCTCTAACCAACTGAGCTACACCCGCGCACTCTACCGGGAACGACCAAAGCCGCATATCCCGGGACAGGCCGGGACAAATAAGGGATAAGAGCCCCCAAGTCAACCATTATTCTGCACAAAACGCCGTTTCTTCCGAAAAAACTTTTCGCATAACATTTTGAAGATCAAACATTTTCAGCAAAACGAGGATCCTCGCCCAAAATGGCGGCAATCACATCATAAGAAAAACCGGCCCGCGCTAACGCCGCCGAGTCTTTGCGGTTTAACACTTGCCGCGCGGCGGGCTCATCAGGCCACCGATCAGCCCGGCGATACGGCCCCAAAGCGCGCTTGCGCGCAAAAACGCGCGCAGCGGCCCGCTCGGTATCTTCGCCCTCTTCCTCTTGGTGCGCTTCGACTGCTTGAGAGATCAAGGGCGAAGCTACCCCTTTTTGACCTAGTTTCTGAACAATACGCCGCGCGCTGGCCCCGCTGCGCCGCAGCGAGCGCACTTTCATCTCGGCAAAAGAAGCGTCGTTGATGACGCCCGAACGTTTATGTTGGGCCACAATTTTTTCAATCGCCTCGGCCAGCACGGCTTGCCGCGCCGTATCTGCCGCAAAAGCTTCATCGTCGAGACAAGCGCGGCGCAAACGATTTTGCAAAACGCGCCGCAAGCTCGCTTCCGAGGCCGCGAATTTCTCAAGATAACGCAAAGCCGCAGCGGCAAGACGCTCAGGCGTCGGCAGCTTGCGTTTCTTGGGCTGATAAGGCGATCGCCTTGGTCTTGTCTCTCCGTCGTTCATGCGCCTCTCCTTCGACGGCCTTGCCACAAAAACGCCACACAACGGCCAAAGAACATAAACCAATTATAAACGATAGAACAGCTAGGATCTGTTTCGTCATCGAATCATCTTGATTGTTATTGCGTTGAATATCTCTGTCTTGCCCCTCCGCCCGAAAGAAGCCGTCGTGACACACGAAAGCTATCGTTACTTTATCGAGCTGCGACCCTCGACCCCGGAAACGGCGAGCCGTCTGCATGCGCAGGAAGAACGGCGGCGGCATGCTTTGGCCTTTATCCATGATTTGCGTGAATGGCTGGATGAAAACAGCCTACAAGACAAAGTCCAAACGCTGGATGTCACGGTTTTTGGCCAGGTTCACATTACGTGTGAGCCTGATGTCATTGATTTTGTTCGCGAACATGACGACAGCCAAATTGCCGTGATCCGCCCGGCTTCGGTTTTTCATGAAGGCGTGCGTCGGCTCATGACGGAAAGCGCCACCGCGCTGCGCCAAACAGCTTAAAAAAGGCTGTTTTCGGTTTATTCTTTCAAAAAAACGCCCTACCTTCTTCCCCGACCTATAGATATTTTATCGCTTTATCGCGGAGAAGCCTTTTATGAGCCTTGATATACCCGCGCTTTTACGCGCCATCGGGAAGAATTTTGTCTTGCCCATTTTCGACGGCAAGATCGATCAAAACGACGTCGAAAAATCGCCGGGCAATCCCGTCACCATCGCCGATATCGGCGCTCAAATCCTGATTACGCGCGCGATCCTTCAAGAAAACCCGCGCGACATCGTCTTCGGCGAAGAATACGCGCCTGTTTTTTCCAAGGCCGATCAAGCCATCGTCGATAGCCACAATATTCATGCGCCTCTTGATCCCGCGGCGCCCTTTCTGGCCTTGGTCCGCCAGCTGATCGCCGAAGGAAAATCGCTTCCCAAATCGGCTCTGCTCGAATACCGCCCGGATCGTTATGCATCGGGGTGGATTATCGACCCCGTTGACGGCACCCTTCCGTTTCGTGCCAAAGACCCCAGATTTTCAATGCAAATGGCCAGAACAAGCGAAGGGCGTATTATCGGCGGCTGGATTTATCGCCCTGTCGAAGACGTTCTTTTTCAAGCCGAGGGCGATAAGGCCGCCGAAATTGTCACGTTTGCCCCCGATGGAACCTGGGCAAGCCGCCCCGTGGCCGAGCCGGAGACCGGCCCTTTGTCCGCGATGACCGTTCTTTATCCCCACGCGCACATGAGCGCGGCGCATGATGAGACCGTTCGCCAGATTTTCGTGCGCGACAACGCCCCCATTCCCTTTGAGGAGCTTCAAGCTCGCGTCCAAGACAAGTTTGCCCATATCCTCCATTCCGATGGTTATTCCTATCATCATGGCGAGCTGTTTTTGGGCCATATCGGCGCTGTCAGCAATTCGAGCTGTTGGCCGTGGGATCAATTTGCGCAAGCCTTTATTGCCCAGCGCGCCGGGTATCGCGTCGCCTTCTTTGATGGACAAGATTATCTTGGGCCTCAAGACGAAATCCCCTTTGTCGAAGGGAAAAACGGCCTTCCCTTTGTGCGTTACACGGGCGGACTTTTATATGCCGCCCCGTCGCGCTGGGATGAAATCAACCGCACCTTGCACACGCCTTACACAACCGCCCTGACGGAAAGACCCCACGTGATACACCTTCCAAACACGCCCACGCTTCCCTTTATTGGCGTCGAGGGCAACAATGTCCTGCTTCACGTAGCTCTTTTGCCATCGCAAGCGCTTGGGGCTTCGCTCGGCGCGTTGTCGGCCACGACCTTCACCGGCGTCAGCCAAAGCCAGATTTATTATCAAGTGCTGCCACCCGCTGAATGGAACCGCTGGGCCTCTTATCTTTATGAAGGCGGCGCTGAGACGCCCCCAGCGGCCACGGGGCCTTTTTCTCTTCCCCACCTCACCCTTGCCCACGGCTTGGTTGCGCAAGAGAAAACCGCGGACCTTCTCGGCGCTCTCATAGACACCGCGACAATCCAACAACCGCCACCTGTTGTGCTTGGCGGCTCTGAATCTATTATTGTCCCCCATTGGACATGCGGGGCGCGTCATCCCAGCCTGAAAGACGGCGTTGTCTGGATTGGCGCACAAAAAACGCCGGACCTGTTCGCGTATCAAGAACAAGTGCAACAAGCCTTACGCCAAAAGGGCGACATCAACGTCGTCACGCCGATGGGCGATCAATGGAATCCGCACTACACCTTAGGCATTCATAAAGGCGGCGCGATCCCGGATGAAAACAATCGCCAAATACAAAAGGAGTGGGGTTTAGCGGGGGGCCTCGCCGACAATATCCTTGCCATCGGCGTCTCAGGACCCGACGGCCAGTTTCGAGCCCCCTGCTTTACGCTGGCACCGGATGGAAGCCAAACATCCCGCCAGCAAGCACAGAAAAATCTGGACCGGCTTTTAACGCACCATCTTTAAGAAAAAAGCTGGATTCAAAAAAAGCCGGGCTTACTGCCCGGCTTCTTCTTTTTGGCCTTGGATGCGCTGCGCCAGCGAGGCTTGAAGGAAGCGATCAATGTCGCCATCCAAAACATCGGCTGACGCGCTTGTCTCGACGTTTGTGCGAACGTCCTTGACCAACTGATAGGGCTGCAAAACATACGAGCGGATCTGATGTCCCCACGCGATGTCGCTTTTACCCGCTTCAATAACGGCGGCGGCATCTTCGCGCTTTTTCAGCTCCATCTCATAGATCTTGGCGCGCAGCATTTCCATCGCTTTGGCACGGTTCTTGTGCTGCGAGCGTTCCTGTTGGCAGGCAACGACAATGCCTGTTGGCAAGTGCGTAAAACGCACGGCACTTTCCGTTTTATTGACGTGCTGACCGCCCGCCCCCGAGGAACGGAACGTATCAACCTTCAAATCCTTTTCGTCGATCTCGACCGTGATAGAGTCATCGATCACCGGACTGACAGAAACGCTTGAAAAGCTTGTATGGCGACGCGCGTTGGCGTCGTAAGGGCTGATACGCACCAAACGGTGCACGCCGCTTTCGGTCTTCAACCAGCCATAGGCGTTATGCCCCGAAATCTGAATGGTCGTGGATTTAATGCCCGCTTCTTCGCCCCGCGTCTCATCCAGCAAAAAGACCTTATAGGCGTGCTTTTCGGCCCAACGCATATACATGCGCAAAAGCATCTCGGCCCAGTCTTGCGCTTCGGTCCCGCCTGCGCCCGCATTGACTTCCAGATAGCAGTCGTTCGCGTCGGCTTCGCCCGACAGCAAACTTTCCAGCTCGCGCTGGGCCGCTGTCTCACGCAAGGCAAACAAGGCATTCTCGGCATCTGTGACCATGCCCGCATCGCCTTCGGCTTCGGCCATTTCCAAAAGTTCGATGTTGTCTTTCAGAACCTGTTCGATATCGCGATAGCCACGCACGCCTTGCTCAAGCAACGTACGTTCGCGCATCAGGCTTTGCGCTTTGGGAGGATCGTCCCACAATTTCGGGTCTTCGGCGAGCGCGTTCAATTCCTCAAGCTTTAGAACAGCTTGGTCGTAGTCAAAGATGCCTCCTCAGCAGCGCCAGCGACTTTTCCGTCGCGGCCACCGCCGACTGAATTTCAGCCCGCATAATATGATCCTCTATTTTTCGTGTGATTGCCGGGTCTTCATGCCTGATTTGGCCGCTGTAATCAAGCTTTTCCGTTTCTTTCTTGCCCCAGATTAACCAAGACTCACCGCCCGCGACATGTTTAAGTGGACATCATTGAATCGTTTCACCCTTTATCTACGCAAAAATAAATCGGAGAGACCCCATGCAAGACAATCAAAACAACAGCGCTGTTTATTTGCTCAATCAATTGGACCCCTTGCTTCATCCTGAACTGACCGGATGCCGCGGCCAAATTAATAAACAGCTCCGTATGGTCATCGAAAGCCCCGGGTTTGATCCGAATGTTTGGGTCTTCAAAAATTACCCCGAGCCTCTTTCTTACATGAATGTGAAAGTTCCCGCCTTTTTCGCGGCTTTGGCCCACGGCGATCAGGAAACAGCCAAAATCTTTTGGGAGCTGCCGACACTAGACCGCGCCCCTTATGGCACGCGCCAGATCAATAAACGCGACATCAGCGCTTTTGCCTATTTTGGCATGAACGCCCATCACCGTGACGAGATAGACGGCGTCCATCCGAACCCCGTCACCATTGATTTGTTTAGCATGCTGGGCAGCGATGCGCGTTTGACCCCCGACAACCAACGTACGGCAGAAGCTTTCAGCATGGATGGCTCGGAAGGCATTGGTTTTGGAGAACCTGTTGATCTGCGAAACGTAATGTTCTGGGTCAAAAGGGATTCCGCCTATCCCTCCGCTATCGAAGATATGCTGACCTTGCGCGATATTCATATTGTACGCCCCCACGGCGCTCTTTTAATGGAGGCCCTGCGCGACGCTGTTCCTCAATCCATGGAAGATGCTATCGACTTCGAGGATGGCCATGATTACAGCGATCGCTTGGCCGAGCCTGTTGAGCTTTTGTCCCGCTATCTGCGCGGGCCTGCCGAAAATCAATTGCAAGCCATTACCCCTGCCAATCCCCTTATTCCTTTTGATGCCGATCGTTTCGACCGAACACGTAAAATCGCTCAAGAAACGGGGGTCGCCGACCGGGGAAGCTTGATCAAAGATGACGGTCAATATCCCTATACAGTCCCGGCGATGTTTCGCGTTAGCCAAAATATCTTGTATCGCCTGGCCACCAAGCTAGCCGAAGAAAAGAAAGACGTGTTGGCCGAACCCGATATGCTTTACACGGTCTGCCGTCGTAGTCTTTCGCCGCTTGTCGCCCAAATCACGGAAAGAACAACGCCTGTGGAGGCTGCGCCGTAAAACAAACGGAAGATCAAAAAAGAAAGCGAACGCCGGGGCCGCGAAAGCGTAACCGGCGTCCGGCAATATGACTATGAGGACTATAGGTTTTCGACAATCTGTCTAATGTTTGCCGTTCTTTTTCATCTAAGAACAGCGTCGCGCCTAACTGTTGTTTAATATCGCGCCAAAGCCGAAAATCCATCACAGGCAAGTACCGACCGCACGCCTTGATATTGAGGATCTGCCGTCCGACCACATAACAGCAGCGTAAGTTTTCAAGCGTCAAATGACCTGCTTTAGGGCTTTCGTCCGCACGCTTCATCATAAAGATCGTTTTTTCGTGCGCAGCGCGATCTGGCTTTCCTTGTTGATAGGTGTCCACAAGTGTGACCGCACATGGCAAACGCAAAAGATGAAGCGGCTTAAAAAAACCAAGGCGAGGCAACTGAACGACACGTAAAAAAGCATATTCTAATGCCTCACGCCGTTCGCGCTCGTGTTGCAAAAGCAAAATATCGTCTTCCGATAAAAGGGGTGGTCCGCCCTGTTTGCCGTGGCCTTCTTTTTTAAGGCCAAGCCAATCG
The DNA here is from genome assembly GCA_964390005.1 of uncultured Rhodospirillaceae bacterium. Classification (GTDB taxonomy): domain Bacteria; phylum Pseudomonadota; class Alphaproteobacteria; order UBA9219; family UBA9219; genus CAYMGM01. Next base: position 130,469 of record CAYMGM010000002.1, read on the forward strand.
CTCCCGAGCGTCATGTTGGGAAGATCTTTTTTTCGCCACCCCTTAATTCCGCGCGAAAGGCTACAACCATAACCAAAAGGCGCAATTTCCCCATCGTTCAAACGAAAATAAACCGCTGGACGCAAGCCCGACAGTTTGCGCCCGCAATTGCCGCACACAGCGCCCGCCGCAGGAATGTAATCAATATAAATAGGTCTTTGCGAATGAGGAGAATAACGGCTGCTCATCGTTTCGTCTGCCTTTAATGAATGCACGCGGATCCTGTCACAATCTTGTGAAAATAGAAAGAAGCGCGCAGGGGCGGGTTATTAACCATGACGCGACGCTTCCTTTATGGTCTACTGGGATAAAAGAAGCGGTTTCCCGTCCTCTTAAGCTGCCCTTTTGCCTTAAAACCATGCCAAAGACTTCTCAAACGTCTCAAGATCTTTTTCAGACCCAGCTCACGCTTTTGGCGGCGCATGAGCCTTTTGATGTGCCTTTTCCCGAAGCCAAGCTTTCGGACGCTTTGAGGGATGACACCATCAATCCCAACATTTTTATTTCAACGCGCCTTTATCACCTTCCCGGTTTTTTTGTCGCGCTTGGCCATGGATCGCCGGATTTAGCCCGTCTTTATCTGGATCACCCGCGTCTTGATCGCTTAAGCCACGGCATGGATCACAGGCAAGACCGGTGCATCAGCTCGTTTGCCTATACGGCTTATCGCGCCATGGACAGAGACAGCGCTTTTGGCCATTCCCCCTCGCCCGATGCCTTGGCGGTTTTAAGCCTTTTAGGAAGCGATGCACGCCTTGTCCCCGACACCACCTGCATCGGTTATCGCTGCAACTGGAACGACAACTTGCTTGGCACCATGGCCTTACGTAACCCTGACAGCGCGCTTCCTCTGGCGATCGAATCCTTTTTATGCGTACGCGATCTTTATCTTGCTCAAGAAAGAGAGGCTTTTTTCCAAGCCGATCTTATCGCCGCCGCAAAAGAGCTGAGCCTCTATCCAACATTAAGACGCCTAGACAAAAACACATTCAGTCGATTCTATCCCGGCGCGGCCAAGATTATTGAAAGCATCGATTCAACATCTTTGGATCAAATGGTCACGGTCTCAAAAATTTGGGGAAGTCTTTTCACAGAAAAAGCAGGCCAGCTATTCAGTTTGGCTCCGCCATGCCAAAGCCCTATTGTTTTTGATTCCCAACGCTTCCAGACGACGCTCGTCGAAGCCGCCCGCACCGGCGTTTGCCGCGCCGGACAGCGCGAGGCCGTCGATATTTGGCATCCGCTTCACCTCAGCCCTTGCATTCGGACGGCTTGGCGTCTTTTAGACCGCTTGAGCGAAGAGGCTCAAACCTGTCCTGACCTTCCCGCCGCCGCGCGAAAAAATGCAGCCCGTTGTCTTGGAATAATGACCCAAGAAAATCTTGAAAACCGCGCGCTTCTCTCTGCGGCCAGCCCAAGTTAAAAAATCAATTTTCACTTTTAAAGACGCCGAACAACGCTTGTGTGCGTTAAAACGTCCTGGGGCAGTTTTTTCAACGTATCACTATAATCTATACGAAAGAGGTTCCTCTCTAATAAAATAAAGATAAAATAGATAAAAAGTAAAACCATGCAAATTTGTCGTGCCATAGACCGCCAAAAGGAGAGTCTTTCTCCATTCATATCTGTCACACGCAGTCCTAGCATCGCTTTTCCAAGGCTCGCGCTTAGGATGGTTGTTTCTAAAAAACCAGCATACAACCAACCTGTCAGCACAAAGACACCTATATATGCATAAGATAAATGAGAGAGTACCAAACCATCCGTCACAACATTCTCTACCCAGATGGCAGGAATGAAGGAGAGGCCTGCGGCCGTTCCTGCAGTTAAAATTCCATAGACAACAAATTGATCTATCACATAGGCGATAAAGCGCCGCCCCCAAAAACGAGGCTCTGAGGACGTCCCCCCTAAATCTTCTATCAATACAGCCCCCCCGTTCCTGCTGTCGCGGGGCTGCTTGCCGCATTATCGCCTGCAACCGAACCATTTTCTGGCGCCGGGGCGCTTTCTGATCCCGCCGGAGCCGCCGCTAATCCAGCCGCCGCCGCGCCATTCGCCGCGATGCCTGTGACATTTCCATCCAAAACAGGGCGCGGCGCGCCTTCTTGCGGCTCGGTCCCCGGAATAAAGGCTTCCCAAATGGCTCCTTTATCCGACGGACTGGCCAAAGCCCCCGTGTCGGGGCGCACGCGCACCATACGCAGCCCCGGCGGCACGCGAAATGGCAGGGCTGGCTTGCCTTCCATCGCGCCCTTCATAAAACGCTCAAAAACAGGAATGGCAAGACTGGCCCCTGTTTCATGACTGCCCAACGGCTTGGGATCGTCAAAGCCAACATAGACGGCGCAAACCAGATCGGGCGTAAAGCCTAAAAACCACGCATCCTTGCTGTCGTTTGTCGTTCCTGTTTTTCCAGCCAACGGAAAGCCGATATTTTTCATGCGGGCGGCTGTGCCGCGCTGAACGACGCCTTCCAAAATAGATGTCATTTGATAGGCTGTCCGCGGATCTTCAATTTGCTCTCGCTCATCCGGCACGTCGGGCGGCTGCATTCCCGGCGTCCAATAGGTCGCGACGCAATCGCCACAAGCCCGCTTATCCGCACGCCAAATCGTGTGGCCTTCGCGGTCTTGCACACGGTCAATCAACGACGGGGTAATCTTTTTCCCGCCATTGACGATCATCCCATAAGCTGTCGCCATACGCAGCGGCGTCGTTTCTTTGGCCCCCAGCGAAAACGACAAAAGCGAAGGCATGTCATCGACAATCCCAAACTTTTTCGCATATTCGACGACGGTTTCCATGCCGATGGCATTGGCCAAGCGCACGGTCATCACATTGCGCGATTTTTCGATGCCAACGCGCAGCGGCGTCGGGCCATAAAACTGCTGGGAATAATTTTCAGGCCGCCAAACAGGAAGCCCCGGCCCCTGTTCATATTCAAAAGGCGCGTCCAGAACGAGGCTAGAGGGCGTAAAGCCTTTATCCAAAGCGGCCATATAGACGAACGGTTTGAAGGACGATCCCGGCTGACGCAGCGCCTGCGTTGCGCGATTAAACTGGCTGATCTGGGCACTGAACCCACCGCTCATGGCTTTGACGCGCCCCGTATGAGGGTCAAGCGCGACAAGCGCGCCCTGGACCTGCGGCACTTGGCGCAAGGTATAACTTGCGGCAGGATAGTCTTTGCCTGCGGCATCTTTCAAAACAGGCTCGACCAAGATCACATCCCCCGCGGCCAGAACATCTGCCGGACGGCGAACCGCAGGGCCAAACGTATCGCCTGCCAGCTCGCGCCGTGCCCATTTCATCTCGGCCCATGGAATCTGTCCGCGCGCGCCGTCGATCACCGCGATTTCAGCCGCGTTATCCTTCAAGGCAAGAACAACAGCCATTTGCCAACCGTCGCTGCCTGCTGGCGGCGCGATTTTTTTAAGTTGCGCTTGCCAATCTTGAAACGAAGCCATATGAGCCACGGGCCCGCGCCAACCGCGCGCGCGACGGTCATAATCGACCAAGCCATCGCGCAAAGCCGCCGTCGCCAGCGCTTGCATCGCCGGATCTAGCGACGTTTTCACAGCAAGACCGCCTTCTAAAACAGGTTTCTCGCCAAAATCGGCAAGAAGCTGACGACGAACCTCTTCTGAAAAATAATCGGCTGACACCGTTTCCGCCTCGCCGCGGGCGCGCGTTAAAAGCGGGTCTTTTTTAGCGGCTTCGGCTTCGGCTTCCGTAATACGGCCATCTTCGGCCATACGCTGAATAACCCAGTTGCGCCGCGCAACGGCGGCTTCATGTTCGCGCACGGGGTTATAGTTGTTCGGCCCTTTGGGCAAAGCCCCAAGATAGGCGGCCTCGGCAATGGTCAGTTCATCCAAAGACTTGTTGAAATAGTTCAACGCCGCCGCCGCCACACCATAGGAGCGGTTTCCAAGGAAAATTTCATTTAAATAAATCTCAAGAATACGGTCTTTAGACAAAACCTTTTCCATGCGGGTGGCCAAAATCATCTCGCGCACTTTGCGGGCGACCGAGACTTCATTCCCCAGCAGCATGTTCTTCGCCACCTGCTGCGTAATTGTCGACGCCCCCATCGGACGCCGATCACGCCCAAGATTTTGCAGATTGGCCAACGCAGCGCGTACGATCCCGGTCACATCAACGCCGGGATGATGATAAAAATCTTGGTCTTCCGCGGATAAAAACGCGCCGATCACTCTTTGCGGAATGGCCGAAATAGGCACAAAAATGCGCTGTTCTGCCGCGATTGTCGCCATCATGCGTCCATCGTCGGCATAAACACGCGTTAAAATAGGCGGCTGATAATCCTTAAGCCCCGAGTAATCTGGCAAGCCTTCGGCATAGTGCTGAAACATAAAGATGACGCCCAGAACGGCCAACGTAGCCAGCAAAAGCGCAAGCGAAAAAAGACCACCTATCAACCGCATAGCCTGATAAAGCCTTTCAAGAGAAAGAAAAGGACGCTGGATGCGGCGCCCCTTGAAGATAACCTGCCCCCTCTTTACCCTTTTTTAAGGCCTTTGTCAGCCATCGCCATTCTCAGCCGACAAAAAAACTTAAGAGCCCGTATCGGCATGTCTTTCAATATTTTATCAAATCTTTTGCGCTAGGATGGTCTTCATTCAAGAATGATATAATCAGGACACGAAGATGGATGCGAACGAAACGTCTTTCAGCACATCGAATTTTAAACGGGCCCTAGAAGACTATAGAAACGAGCTTTTTACTATCTATCATCTGATGGTCATGCTTGCCACCGAGATGCATCTTCTTCCCGATCCGCGTTATGCCAACGATGCCGCACGTTTGGATAGCCTTGCGCCAGAAGCTTTCAGCGCACTTTTAAACCGTGCGCGCCATTATTCCATTTTTGAAAATCGTCAAACGGAAAACAAAAACCGGATCAGGCCCTTTCCTCGTCGCTATTTGCATCCGGCCAGCTGCGAAGTCGTTCAGGGCAAAGAACAAAGGCAGGCCTTGATTGCCTCGATGCGAAGCAACAAAAACAGCTTGGAGAAGTTAAGAGCCAAAGTCCGCGAACTCAATCGAACGGAATCCGCCGTGCATTTTAAACGTGCCTTTAACGAAGCCCTTAAACTGACAGGCCTATCGCACGGCCTTTTTCGAGATCCGCCCGAGATAAATGAAGCGCAACAAAAAAGCAAAACAAAGATGGGGCCGTTTTTTCTCAACGCTTCAACCCCTTTTTTGACGACACCGGCCATGAAAAAAGAATTAGCGCGTTTTGGCTTATCGCCTGAAAAAATGCTGTCGCGCCCACGGTCTGGCTCAACAAATTTCCATCAACTTCCGCCTCACTTGCGCCCCAAGGCTGGGTCTTGACCTTATCCCCCAACGGCTTGAAAAAAAGCATTAACGCAAGCGACTCCATCGCGATCGCGCACGTCTTCGATAGATCGCTCGGTCTCGCTGGATAAAAACCCGACCAAAAGCCACTGAAGCGTGTTGGCTGCCACACGCGGCGACCAACCGGGCGCTAACAATTTAAGGCGCTGCGCCTTTTCAAAAAAACGCGTAAAACGTTCAACGACGCGATCCTTGCAAGTCAAACGACGCTCGACCAAAGCTTCCATGCCGTCAATAATCTCACACTTATGCATTAAAATCGAAAAAACGCGGCGGCGCTGAAAATCGCGCACCATGGATTTCATCATATCGACGCACGCCTGACGCAAATCTTCAAGCGGCGTTTTGGAATCGCTGGCTAAAAGCCTTTCCAAAAGGTCTTCTTGCGGCAAATAAATACGCTGCCCCATAGCTTCTAAAATCGCGGCCTTGTCTCGGAAATGCCAATAAACCGCGCCGCGCGTCACCCCCGCACAGGAAGCGATATCCTGCATGGATGTATAAGAAACGCCCTTTTCATAAAAGACTTTTTCCGCTGCGTCTAAAATTGCGTCGCGCGTTTTTTCCGCCTCTTCCTTTGTCCGCCGAACCATGGGAATTCTCCCTCAAGTTTTCGCTTTACATACATTCATGAATGGATGTATAAGCGCCCTATGGGTGGTTGTAAAGCCTAAAAGATATATTCGCTGAAAGCCTGAAACGCCCACCAATAGAAAAGTTTGTTAAGACAAAACGGGTTTTGGCCTTGGATAAAAAAGGAAAAGACGCTATGAAGAAGAGCCTTTTGCCCTTTTCTCCCCGGCCTTTTGACACAGGAAAAACCTCTATGCTTATGCGCCCTCTTTCGACGGCATCCGTAGTCTGTCTTGCGCTCGCTCTTGGCGGCTGCGCGGTTGGCCCTGACTTTGTTCGCCCGCAAGCGCCCGACACACAGGTTTATGCGGCCTCCGGCGTGCATACGCAAACGACCTCTGCCGACACGGAAGGCGGGGCCAGTCAGGTTTTCAAACCCGGCGCTGACGTACCGGCCTCATGGTGGTTGCTTTATCACTCGCAACCGTTGAACGACCTGATCGAAAAGGCCCTAGCCAACAACCCCGATCTGGCGGCGGCAAAGGCGGCTTTGCGCGTTGCCCAAGAAACGGCGGCAGCTGGTGGTGGCGCGCTTTATCCGCAAATTGATGGATCGCTTGGCACGCGCCGCGCCAAAACATCGGGTCCGGATGCGGGATATCCTTTAAAGGAGCTTCCCTCTTTCTCGGTGTATAGCGCTTCGGTCAGCGTTGGCTATTCTCTTGATATTTTCGGCGGCGTTCGTCGGTCTATTGAAGCTTTGGATGCAAAAACAGACGTTCAGCGCTTTGAGACTGAAGCAGCCAAGGCCAGTCTTGCGGCCAACGTCACGACAACAGCCGTCGCCGAAGCTTCTTTGAAAGCGCAAATCGGCGCGACCAAAGAAATCATCGATTCAGAGCGAAAACAGCTTGATCTGCTAAACAAGCAATTCGATGTCGGCGCTGTCGGCAAGGTCGCTGTCTTGGCGCAAGCGGCCACGCTGGCCAAAACAGAAGCCACCCTGCCCCCCTTGCAAAAAAGTTTGGAAGAAACGCGCACAAGCTTGCGCGTTCTGGCGGGCGAATTGCCGTCAACGGATATTGGCGCTTCCTTTGATTTAAACAGCCTGCATCTACCCGAAGAACTGCCCGTATCGTTACCGTCGCAACTGGTGGCACAGCGCCCCGACATTAAGGCCGCCGAAGCGGCCTTGCATGCGGCCTATGCCTCGGTCGGCGTCGCGACGGCCAATATGTTGCCGCAAGTCACCTTGACAGGAAGCTATGGCGTCGATGCTTTGCAAATGGCCCAAATGTTTTCACCCGGCGCTGCGCTGTGGAGCCTTGGCGCGGGGTTGACGCAACCGCTCTTCCATGGCGGCGAGCTTTTGCACAAAAAGCGCGCGGCTGAAGCGGGGCTTGAACAAGCCCAAGCTTTGTATCGCAGCGCGGTTTTAAGTGGCTTCAAAGATGTGGCGAATGCCCTTAACGCGCTTCAAGCCGACGCCGAAACCCTTAAAGCAGCCTTGGCCGCAGAACGAGCCGCAAAGAATTCGCTCGATCTGTCGCGCGAACAGTTCCAGGCGGGAGCTATTAGCTATCTCTCCTTGCTGACGGCTGAAGAAACCTATGAACAAACACGCATCACTCTTGTTCAAGCGCGGGCACAACGTTATGCCGATACGGCGGCTCTGTTCTTGGCGCTGGGCGGCGGCTGGTGGCAACAAGAAGCCGCCCAACCTTCCGTGAATGCTCTCAATCATCCTTCCGTTGTTGGAGATAAGTAACATGTTCAAACGCATGGTTATTATGATGGTCCTGTGCGCGCTCGTTCTGGGCGGCGTCTTTGGCTATAAAATGTTCGTCGGCAAGATGATGATGAAATACATGGCCGCCGGCAAAAACCCGCCCCAGACGGTTTCGACCGCCAAAGCCGTCATCAGCGATTGGCAGGCCGCCTATAAAGCGGTTGGCAGCATGCGCGCGGTCAAAGGTGCCGATCTGGCCCCCGAAGTCGCGGGCATTGTCGAAAACATCAAGTTTGAATCCGGCGACGATGTCGAAGAAGGCGCAACCATCATCCATCTGCGCGATGCCGATGACGAAGCTAAGCTGCGCGCGCTGAAAGCAGCCGAACGTTTGGCTGAAATCACGCTGGAACGCGATGAAAAACAGCTGAAAGCCCAAGCTGTCAGTCAAGCGACCGTGGACACCGACCGTGCCAATCTGGATGCGGCCAAGGCCCAAGTCGATCAACAACAGGCCGTTTTGAACAAAAAGACCATCAAAGCCCCCTTTGCCGGGCGCATCGGCGTGCGCAATGTCGATGTGGGCCAATACCTGAACGCTGGGACGGCAGTCGTGACCTTGCAGCAGCTGGATCCGATTTATATCGATTTCTATCTGCCGCAACAGGTGCTGAAAAACGTGCGTAAGGGCCAAAAGGTTACGTTGACCACCGATACGTGGGGCGACAAGGCCTTTGACGGCGAAATATCGGCCATCAACGCCAAAGTCGATCAGGCCACACGTAACGTTTTGATCCGCGCCGCTTTTAAAAATCCTGAGAAACAGCTCCTTCCCGGCATGTTTGCCAGCGCTTCCATCGCCTATGGCGATGCCGCGAAAAAGCTGACGATCCCACAGACGGCCATCACCTTTAACCCGTATGGCAACACGGTCTATCTGGTCGACCATACCCAGGAAAACGGCAAAGATGTCCTGAAAGCCAAGCAGACCTTTGTCATGACGGGCGAAACGCGCGGCGATCAGATCGTGATCGAAAGCGGTTTAAAGGAAGGCGACGAAGTCGTCTCGGCCGGTCAAGTCAAACTGCGAAACGGCTCGCTTTTGGTCATTAACAACGCGATCCAGCCGACAAACGACGAAAACCCAAAGCCCCAGGAACAATAAGAATAAGCTTAACGCCTAAGCCTGAGCGAAAGAAGATCCGCGATGAACTTTACAGACCTTTTTATCCGTCGCCCTGTGTTGGCGAGCGTGGTCAGCCTGATGATCCTGGTTTTGGGGATCCGGGCCGCCTTTATGCTTCCCATCTTACAGTATCCGCGCACGCAAAACGCCGTCGTTACCGTGTCGACGACTTATTACGGTGCGGACCCGGATATCGTTGCGGGCTTTATCACGACACCGCTTGAAAACGCGATCGCTCAGGCCGATGGCATCGATTACATGACATCGACCAGCCAAAACGGCACCAGCACGATCACCATCAACCTGCGCCTTAACTATGACTCGAACCAGGCGCTGTCGCAGATCAATACCAAGGTGAACTCGGTTTTGAACCAGCTGCCGCCGGAAACGCAGCAGCCCGCTATCACGGTTCAGGTTGAGCAAACCATCGACGCCATGTATATCGGCTTTAAAAGCGATGTTTTGCCCCGCAACAACATCACCGATTATCTGGTCCGCGTCGTTCAACCAAAATTACAGGCTGTCGAAGGCGTGCAAACTGCCGAAATCTTAGGGGCACAAAAGTTTGCCCTGCGCGCCTGGCTCGACCCCGTCAAGCTGGCCGCTTACAATCTGACGGCAACCGATGTCAGCGCCGCACTGTCTAAGAACAACTATATCTCGGGCCTTGGCAACACCAAAGGCCAGATGGTTCAGTTCAACCTAAACGCCTCGACCGATTTGCGCACGTTGGACGAGTTCAAAAACATGATCGTCAAACAGCAAAACGGTGCGATCATCCGTCTTTCGGACGTTGCCAATGTCACGCTGGGTGCCGACAGCTATGAAGCGCGCGTTGGTTTCGACGGCAAAGAAGCCGTTTATGTCGGCATCCAGGTCACACCAACCGCCAACTTGCTGGAAGTGATCGGCCGCATCAAAGAACTGATGCCGCAAATCGCTTCGGAACTGCCGCAGGGGTTGGAAACAAAGGTCGTTTACGATTCAACCTCGTTCGTCAATGCATCCATTCATGAAGTGATCTGGTCGCTGCTGGAGACTTTGCTGATCGTCACCATTGTTATCTTCGCCTTTTTGGGGTCGATCCGCACCGTTGTCATTCCGACCATCGCCATTCCGCTGTCCTTGATCGGGTCGTTCTTTGTCATGATGGCCTTTGGGTTTTCGATCAATTTGCTGACCCTTTTGGCGCTTGTGTTGGCTATTGGTCTTGTGGTCGATGACGCCATTATCATTGTCGAAAACATATCGCGTCATATCGAAGAGGGCCTGTCCCCCTTTGACGCCGCCATCAAAGGCGCGCGCGAGCTTGCGCTTCCCATCGTCGCGATGACCATCGTTTTGGTCGCCGTTTATATTCCCGTTGCCTTTCAATCGGGTTTGACCGGCGCCTTGTTCACCGAGTTTGCCTTTACGTTGGCCGGTGCCGTCACCTTGTCGGCCATTATCGCGCTCACGCTTTCGCCCATGATGTGTTCGTACATCCTGCGCAAGCATACGCATCAAAAAAGCGATTGGCAGGAATGGTTAACCGATACGCTGGATTCCAAGTTTGAAAAACTTCGTTTCTGGTACGAACGCAAGCTGCGGGCCAGCTTTAACTATCTTCCCGTTACGGCCGTTTTCTCGGTCATCGTACTGGGCAGCATCCCGTTCCTTTACATGGCTTGCAGCCAGGAACTGGCGCCGCAGGAAGATCAAGGCATCATCATTTCGTCGTCGACCTCGGCTCCCGATGCGACGCTGAATCAACGCATGCTTTACACGCGTGAAGTTTATCGTCTGTTCTCGGCCTATCCCGAAGCGGATCACATTTTCCAAATCGATGCACCCGGCACATCCATCGCAGGTCTTTCTCTGAAACCATGGGATGAGCGCGAACGCACCACCAAAGATTTGCAACCACTGGTGCAAAAAGATTTGAACGGCGTCCCCGGGGTCAAGGCGGCGGCGTTCCAGCCGTCTCCCCTGCCCGGCGCGCGCGGCTTTCCGATCCAGTTCGTTGTCAAAACAACGGATTCGTTCGATAAACTGAACGAGGTGATGCAGCCCTTTATGGAAAAAGCCGTCAAAAGCGGCATGTTCCTGTTTATCGATTCAGATCTGAAGATCGATTTGCCGCAGGCCACGGTCGTGCTTGACCGCAACAAAGCGGCGCAGATGGGTCTGACCATGAATGATGTTGGCGGTGCATTGGCCTCGATGCTGGGCGGCGGTTATGTCAACTATTTCAATTATGATGGCCGGTCGTACAAAGTCATTCCGCAGGTTTTGCAAGAACACCGTCTGAATGTCGACCAATTGGGCGATTATTATATTCGCGCAGGGGACGGATCGTCCGTTCCCTTGTCCACCATTGCCTCGTTCAAGGTCAAGGCTGTGCCGGAATCGCTGAACCACTTCCAGCAGATGAACGCGGCCACGGTTTCGGGCGTTATGTTCCCCGGCGTCGCGCTGGGCACCGCGCTTGACTATATGCAAAGCCTGGCCAAAGAAACGCTGCCCCCCAGCTATAATGTCGATTTCGCGGGTCAGGCACGCCAATACATGCAGGAATCGGGCGGTTTCGTCGGGATTATGGGCTTTGCCTTTATCATCGTCTTTTTGACGCTGGCGGCCCAGTTCGAAAGCTATCGTGACCCAATCACGATCTTGATTTCGGTCCCCATGGCCATCGCGGGCGCGCTTATCTTTATTATGTTGGGGATCAAGGGCGTCAGCATCAATATCTACACATTGGTGGGGCTTGTCACCTTGATGGGTCTGATCAGTAAGCACGGCATTCTGATCGCCGAGTTCGCCAACAAGCTGATGGAAGAAGGCATCAATAAAAAAGACGCCATCATCGAAGCCTCGGGCCTTCGTCTGCGCCCCATCTTGATGACCACGGCCGCCATGGTTCTGGGTGTCGTGCCATTGTTGATGGCCACAGGCGCGGGCGCTTTGTCCCGCTTTAACATGGGCCTTGTCATTGCGGCAGGGCTGTCGATCGGAACGCTGTTTACGCTTTTTGTTCACCCGGCCGTCGTGATGATGATTGCAACGGATCACAGTCTGAAGCATAAGAAAGACGACAAGGCTCATCCGGCTGAAGGAACGGTTACGCCTGCTGCCGATCCGTTTTCGGCAGACGCCAGTAACGCTTCGGCACAACCGGATTCGCCTTTTTCGGCTTAACGTCTTTTGGATATAGAGGGCTTCGATGAAGATCGCCGTCCTAGGCGGCTCGGGTCAGGCAGGTTTTCGCATCGCACGGCGTTGCGCGCATATGCCAGCATTGGCGGGGGGCGAGATCCTTCTTTTAGGGCGCGACACGCAAAGAATCGCAGGCGCAGCCGCCGATATTGCCGAGACAAACCCGCCTTGTGCCGTTTCGTGGTCGTATGCTGACGCGACGGATATTACCTCGCTCCGCGCGGCGTTTTTAGATTGCGACCTAGCCGTCGCCGCCATGGATGGAGCGATCGATCTGGACCCCCTTCTCCGCGCGGCGCTTCTGACCGACACCGATCTTTTCGATATTTTGCCTTCGACCCCGCAAAAGACCCGTTTTCTTCAGCAACACGCCAGCGCGGCCGTCAGCAAAGGGCTTTGTTTTATTACCGATGGCGGCCTTTTGCCGGGCCTTCCGGGGACGCTGGTGCGCTTTGCGGCCGCCCAAGCCCCAGCCCCCCGGCGACTAGAGGCCTTTGCCAGCTTTAATATGGATTGGCGACGTGCCGTTCCGTCGGTTGAGGCTTCGCGATCCTTCTTAGAAGATGCCTTAGCCTTAACCGATGCAGAAATCTGGCAAGATGGCGTTTGGAAAAAAACGAATGCCTATCCACAAAAGGACTTTGGCGCGCCGCTCGGACCGCGCCGCTGTGCCGCCATGACCTTGCAAGAAATCAAGGAACTGCCCTTGGCTTTCCCATCGCTTGAGAAAGCGGGCTTTTATATGAGCGGCTTTAGCACGCTTGTGGACCTTTGCATCATGCCGCCCTTGCTTGGGCTTGCGCGGCGTTTGCCCAGTCAGCGCGATTTTTTTGCGCGCCTTTTTATCCGCGCCTTATCCCAGATGACACCAAAACAAGACTGGTTTCACTTGTGCGTCGAAAGCGATGGAGGCTCGGGTCCTGTTTCGCTGTCGTTAAGATCGGATGATCCCTATGAGCTGACAGCGATAGCCGCCTGTGCCGTTATCGACCGTTATAGCTTGGGCTTCCGCCCGCGCGGTCTGTGGACGCAAGCGGCCTATGTCGAACCGACTGCCTTTTTCGCTTTTTTGAAGGCGGAAGGCCTTTCTCTTTTTTCAAACGATTAAGGCGGATCGGCGTCCCGCTCTGTTACGCCGACGTGTCGACCTTGTGCCCGGCTGCCTTGTCGGGTTTGGCCGCGCCGCCCTTTGCAACCGCAACCATCGCCTCGCGAAGCAAGCGATCGTGAATCATATATCCAGCCTGCAAAACCATCGTCACGGTTCCGGGCACCTTGCTGGGATCTTCTTGCTCCATCATCACACGATGATAATTGGGGTCAAACATTTGGCCCAGGGGCTCGATCTTTTTGATACCAAAACGCTCAAGAACCGCCTGCAATTGCCGCTCGGTCGCTTCAATGCCGGTGACAAGCTGCGTCAACGTATCGGCGCTAGCCCCTTCTTTCGGAACCGAATCCAAAGCGCGCTGGAAATTATCCGATACCGTCAACACTTCTTTCGCAAACGCCGAAACGGCGTATTTTCGCGCATCGTCCAATTCTTTTTGCATACGGCGGCGCGTGTTTTCTGCTTCGGCCAGCGCGCGCAGGAGCTGATCTTTCAGTTGGGCCGCTTCGGCTGCATAATCCGGCGCCGTTTCTTGCGCCTCGGCCGCGGCCGCTTCTTCCGTTGCCACATCGGCTTTGTTTTCTTCGGTCATGTCTTGGGGTGTGGCCGCGGCAGACGTATGAGGAATATCGGAAGCATGAGAATGATGAGGCGACATAACGTATCCTGTTCTTTTAGCAACGAATAAGGCACTGGGCTTTCCGTCACGGCACAGCGCGCAAAAACAAGCCCAGATGGTGTTTCGATACAACAATATGGGACCCAAAGCCAGATTTTCAAGGCGGTTGACGCTCTTTTTGCTTTGGATACGCTTTTTATCCCCTTCGTGCGGTCTTTATGGTAAAAATTAAGAGGATTTTTCCTGGATCCCCCCCTTGCGATTCGTCGCGCCTGTCGTTAGAATCATTCTAAATCAAGTCACCTTGGTTGGGCCAGTAAAGCCCGCGCCCCACAAAGGACAATAACCGCTTACCCCAGAAGGAGAAAAGGCATGCTTGGCGTCGGTCAATCTTTTCCAGATTTTAAAGCAACGGCAACAGTCAGCACAGATATGGCAACGGCCTTCAAAGAAGTTTCAAAAGACGATTACAAAGGCAAATGGCTTGTCGTTTTTTTCTGGCCGAAAGATTTCACGTTTGTCTGCCCCACTGAAATTGTCGGTTTTGGCAAACTGGTTGGTGAGTTTAACAAGCGCGGCGCCGACGTTTTAGGCTGCAGCATCGATTCTGAATATGTGCATTTGGCGTGGAAAGAAAGCCATCCTGGGCTTAAGAATCTGCCCTTCCCGATGCTAGCCGACATTAAACGCGAACTGACCTCGACCTTGGGCATTTTGGACCCCGAAGCTGGCGTCGCTCAACGCGCGGCTTATATCGTCGATCCAGAAGGCAAAATCCGCTTTGTAATGGTCACCGACCTTGGCATTGGCCGTAATCCCGAAGAAATGCTGCGCGTCCTTGACGCTTTGCAGACGGGCGAGCTGTGCCCTTGCGGTTGGCAGCCCGGCGAAGACACCATCAAAGTCTAACCGCATTTTCTTCGTTTTTCTTAAGCGGCGTCTTCGGACGCCGCTTTTTGTATGCTTATTATTCGACCTTTTCTGGCTTTTCTGCAACGCACACAAGAAAAAGAGGACCTCCCATCAAAGATGTATTGAAAAAAGCCCTTGCCTGTTCTTTGATTAATGTCCGCTTTTTGATCCCTCTTTTTTTACGTTTTCTCGCATAGGTTCTCATGTCCGAAGCTCTCATCCAAGTTGATCGCTTAACACGCCTTTTCAAACTGCGCCCAGCGTCGAAAGGTCTGTTTGGTTGGATGCATCCCGGCCCGGCTCAAACGCTTGTTGCCGTAGATTCATTGGATTTTACCGTCGCGCGCGGCGAAAAAATTGCTTTTATCGGCCCTAATGGCGCGGGCAAATCAACAACGCTACGCATGTTATGCGGTCTGCTTGAACCAACGTCGGGAACCGCGACCGTTTGCGGTTTTACGCCCTGGCAACAAACGCGCAAGTTGGCCAGCCATATTGGGCTGGTCTTTGGCCAACGCTCGGCCCTGTGGCCAATGCTTCCTGTACGCGACAGCTTTGAGTTATTAGCCAAAATCTATGATCTCGACGCCCCAACCTATCGCCAGCGCCTTCAACTCTTAACGGGCTTGTTTGACCTTTCGCCGTTTTGGGAGCAGCAGGCCCGAACCTTGTCCTTGGGCCAGCGCATGAAAGCCGATATTGCCGCCGCGCTGATCCACGCCCCTGACGTTCTGTTTCTGGACGAGCCCACCATCGGTCTTGACGTCACGGCAAAAGCCCAATTGCGCGACCATCTTAACCGCCTGACCGCCGAGACGGGCACAACGATCCTTTTGACCAGCCACGATACGGATGACATCGAAAGTATCGCTGAGCGTATCGTTCTGATCGACCATGGACAGAAATTGATCGACACCACGTTACCCGAGTTGAAACGCCGTTATGCCCGGACGAAAACGTTACGTCTGCAAACGCTAGAGCCCATCCCGCCTTACGAGCATCCCGGCGTTTCGGTCATTGAACATTCGGCGCAAAATCTGGTTTTGAACATCGACAGTGCGCTGATTGGCATGGAAGCCGTCGTTGCCGATTGCCTAAAACGCTTTAAGGTCCAAGATATCGAGATCCAGAACATGCCGCTGGAAGAAGTGATCAAAACCATCTATCTGGAAAGGCAAGCCGTCTGATGAGCCTTTTGCAAAACATGCGCGTCTTCGGCATCAGCCTGCGCTTGGGCGCGAAAAGGATCGCGCGCGACCCATTGACGTTGGCCGGACAATTTCTGACCTATGCCTTGATCATGATCATCTATAGCGCTTTTTTCAAAGCGATGGATCCCGCGACTTTGGCAGCCAAAAACATGACGCCCGCGGTCATGACCTGGTACTTGGGCGGGACCGAATGGCCTTTGTTCTGTTTTACCGGCTACCTCGCTAAAAGTTTTCAATTCGATCTCCAAGCCGGGGCCTATGAAAGCGCGCTTTTACGCCCGACATCGGGGTGGATCGTCACGGTCGGCAACTGGCTTGGCGGCGGTTTGGTTTCGGCAGCCATCCTTTTCGCGCCTTGCTTTTTATGCACCTATTGGCTGGCGGGGTCGTGGGAACTTGGCGGTCTTCAAATCATCGGGCTGTGTGTGAGCCTTTGTTTTGCTGGCATTTTATTTACGACAGCCGCGTTTATGATCGGCGCTTCGTGTCTGTGGCTCCAACAATCTGAACCTTTGATTTGGATTTTCTATAAATGCGCTTTTCTGTTTGGCGCGCTGACATGGCCTTTGGTCTTCTTCCCGCCTTTGATGGCCAAATTGGTTTGGCTGTCGCCTTTTCCGGGCCTTTTGCATGTTCTGGGCGCGTGGACGCAAACCCCCAGCCTTGATCAAGGCCTGTTTTATCTGTCGTATCAACTGTTCTGGATTTGCCTTTTCACCTTGGCAACTTCAAGAATGAACAAGGCCATTTTGCGCCGCTATCAACGAGAGGCCGCATGACACTTCTCCCTTCTTCGCTGCGCTTAAAACTGCGCGTCGTCGCCGCTTTGTTCTGCGCCAACCTGCGCACACATCACGCCGCACCATGGCGAACCTTTTTGCTTGGTTTTTTTATGTTCATCCAAAACTGCGCTTTTTTCGCGCTTTGGGTCCTTTTCTTCAATTCGGTTGGACAAGTCCGCGGTTGGAACTTGGCAGATGTTTCTATTCTGTTTGGTCTTTTGGCAACTTCTGTCGGTTTTTCCCTGTTCTTCTTCGACGGCTGCCGTACCATCGCCAGTCGGATCCAAGAAGGAACCTTAGACGGCATTTTAACGCGCCCGATCTCGCCGCTTCCTATTATTTTGTTTAGCCGTTCCAATGCGGCCAGTCTGGGGGATTTAATCACAGGCCCGATTTATTGGTATTTCTTCGCCAAATTATCGTGGGGAACTATTGCCGAACTTTTCGTTCTTGCTATCGTCGGCGCTCTTTTGATGACGGCGGTCAACATCATCTTTTTTTCGCTGCCCTTTTTCCTGAAACATAAAGATGGCCGCCTGCCCGATCAGTTGTTTGAAATCTTGATCATTTTGTCAACCATCCCGCCCCATACGCAAACGCTTGGCACCAAGGTTCTTCTTTTCACGCTTTTTCCCGCCGGTTTTATCGGCTATTTGCCGGTTCTGATGTATAAGAATTTCTCGCCCGCGCTTTTGGCAGCCGAAGTGGCTGGCGTGATCTTTTTTATGTGGCTCAGCACCCGCGTTTTTCACGCGGGCGTACGGCGCTATAAGCGCAATATGACGTAAAAATAGGCACTTTTACGTCTTTAAAATAAAGCCCTGTTTTTCCAAAACAGCTTTGATGTTTGGGAAATAGACCGTTTTGTAAACATCGGCGATGTGATCCGTCCATTTTTCAGGATCGGGACGCGCCACCTGACGCCAATAGGTGCAAAGCGCCTCGTCATACAAAGCGGCTTTTTCTTCAAAGCCATTGTCCTGATAAACTTCGTCGTGGCGAAAGCTGTCCAAAGGCAAACGCGGACGCAAAGGACCGTCTTTGTCGATAGCCCCCAAAGCCATACCAACGACAGGAAACGTCAAGGGCGGCAGTTTCAGCAAATCAATCACGGCTTGTGGATCGCTGCGAATAACGCCGATGGGCACAGCGCCAAACCCCAAGGCATGGGCCGCATTCAGCATGTTCCCCAAAACAAGGCCACAGTCAACGCATCCGACGACAAGACCTTCGGCGCTTTCTTGAATGACTTGCGTCCCGCCCGCCATCGCCGCCGCCTTGGCCGTTTTATGAAAATCCATAACGACGGTCAAAAACACGGGTGCCGCCGCCACCCATGGCTGACCGCGCGCGATTTCACACATACGCTTGCGCTTTTCAGCGTCGCGCACAACGATCACGGACGTTTGTTGGCCGTTCATCGACGTCGGTGCACGCTGCCCCGCGCTGAGGATTTGATCGATCACGTCATCGGCCACTGGATCGGGCCGAAAGCTACGCACACTGTGACGAGTCAACAAGGTTTCAACGGTTTCGTTCATAAGATCTCCTTGCTTTCTTTATGGTGCGTACTTGATGATCAGCTTTGTCCGCGCCTTATCCTGATAAAACTCGACAGTTTCCAAACGCGAGTCAATCCGGGCCATCATGCTTGACGTGCCCTGTTTATATTCCTCTTTGCCCCATTGATTGGCTTCGGTTTTCAGGATTGGCTGAATATAGACGATTTTAATTTTAAAACGTGCATAGACCAACCGATTGGCATTATTATTTTTTTCCATTAGCCGAAGCAATTCCTTCGCTTGTTCCTCCTCTAAAGGGATACCAAGGAATTGGATCGACCGATCCAAAACAAAACTCACATTATTCGGAAGCGTTTTTAATTGCGCTTGGCCGCAGATTTCATAGTCCGATAGATTCAAGCGGAAGGTATTGATGGCCGTATCTCCGCCAGACTTAAAGCGAAAAAACTTGCTATCGAAATCATATCGATCCAACTGCATGGTCGCATCATAATCAAAGGCGGTGGGATAGATTTCAACATCCTGCTTAATCGCCTTACGCGCCGCTTCTTGAACTTCATGCCATTTGAAATCGTCTTTTTGAAAATAGTTGTAGATTTTACACTCGTTTGTCTGAATGTAGTCGTTGACGACATTGTTATCCCTGATATCTAACGCCCCATAGCGAATGAAGGCCTTAACAATATTTCCTGGCGTTACGGGATAAAAACCGTCGGCATAGGCCTTGCCTGCATGAAGAAAAACGCCCAGCACGAAAAGGGCTATAACAATCACGCGAAAAGACCTGTTACCGATCATCGTCTTTATCCTTCACTTAATCTTTTGTTTATCTCGCCGCAAAACGCAGGATTTTGCGCATCAGGCTCGGCAGCGCCTCGTCTTGAAGAGAGCCCCATGCTACCCACTTTCCGCCGGAAAGGCGAGCCCCTCGGGACAGATTGGCAACAGCAACCCCCATTTCAAGGTCAAAGTGCGTAAAGCTGTGCCGAACGATCCCGTTGACGGGCTGCCACTTGGCCTTGACCGGCGGCTGAAGGGTTGCAAAGTCTGGCATGGCTCCTTCTTCCCACGCACTTGAAGGGACCTCCATCATCCCGGCAAAAAGGCCTGTCTCGGGCCGTTTTTGCAAATAGACGCGCCCCTGTTCGTCGAAAAGAACAAACGCCCATCCGCGGCGCAGAGGCTTGTCGGCTTTCGGCGCGCGGGCTGGATAAGCCTCGGCCTCTGGCGAAAAAGCCAGACGGCACCCCCCCGCCCAAGGGCAGAGGCCGCATTTCGGCGCGCGCGGGGTGCAAACGCTGGCCCCCAAATCCATCATGGCTTGGGCAAAATCGCCCCAGCGGTGGTCTGGCAAAAGCGTGGCGGCAAAAGCGCGTAATGTCTTTTTGCCTTTGGGTAACGGCTCATCCACGGCAAAAACGCGGGCCACGACGCGCTCGACATTGCCATCGACGACGCAAGCGCGCTTATCAAACGCAATGGCCGCTACAGCCGCCGCCGTATAAGGCCCCAGCCCCGGCAAACGCGCCAGTTCTTTTTCATCTTCGGGAAACCGCCCCCTATAGGAACCGACGATCACTTGAGCGCAAGCATGAAGGCCGCGCGCACGCCGATAATAGCCAAGCCCCGCCCAAGCCTGCAAAACATCGTCCAGCTTGGCGGCAGCCAGATCTTCCAGACGCGGCCACCTGTCTAAAAACTTTTCAAAATACGGTTTGACGGTCACGACCGTCGTTTGCTGCAACATGATCTCGGACAACCAAACGACATAAGGGTCCTGACGCTGCCCCGGCGGCGCCCGCCACGGCAAAACCCGCGCATGGCGGTCATACCAAGCCAAAAGCTTGTCGGGATCCGGCAGAGCCTGTTCTTTCTTTTGAGACGTTTTCTTTGGCACCCCTTGCCCCTTTTCCCTTCGTCTGTCAAACTGGCGCTTATGTCGCAACCACGCCCCCTTGCCACGCCCATTGATACGTTGGCCCAAAAGTTAATTGGCAAAGATTGGCCTCTTTATGCCCATCTTTTAGACCATTGGCGCGATATTGTGGGCCCGGCGTTCGCGCAGACCACCACGCCTGTTAAAATAGCTTTTCCCAAAGGTAAAACGAAACTTTTAGGACCGCGCGCCGACGGGGTTTTGCATATTCGCCTGCCGCAAGGGGCTCAGATGGAATTTTCCTTTATGATTCCAGTCGTTAAGCAGCGAATTGCCGACAGTTTTGGCTATCCTGCCATCGATAAAATCGTTTTCGAGCCCTATTACCCAGCCCCGACCCCCGAAAAAGAACCGCCTGAGCCGCTGCCCTTGCCTCAAAAAGAGGCCTTAGAAAATAGCCTGAAAGACATAGAAAACAATGAGTTACGAGATTCTCTTTTGAAATTAGGCGAATCTGTTATCCATCAAAGCCTCCAAGACCGGAAAAAGAGGGGCTAAAAAGCGCGCGTTTCTTGTTTTCAAGCAACCCTCTCCTCTATAATTCGGCCACTTAATAGATTCGCAAAAGGAAGCTTTCCATGCGTCAGGCTCAGAATCGTTGCTCTATGAAAAACTTGCTAGCCGGGAAAAACTTGCTGGCCGGGTTGCTTTTGGCCCTTGGCCTTTTTGTCTGCACGGGCGCGCAGGCCGCCGAAAAGGAACAGGTCATTACGCTGCGCAGCATGGGAAGCGACAAAGCGCCAATCGTCGTGGATGAATTCGCTTCGCTGACTTGTTCGCACTGCGGCGATTTTTTTACGACCACGCTGCCGCTCCTTCAAAAAGAATATATCGACAAAGGCAAAGTCCGCATCGTCTTCCACGATTTCCCGTTGGATGGATCGGCGCTGAAGGCCGCCGCTTTGGCGCACTGCATGCCCAAAGAACAATTTTTCCCCTTTGTCAGCATCCTTTACAAAAACTTGGCGGCTTGGGTTTTGGCCAACGAGCCCGAGGAAGTTATTCTTCAATACGCCAAGCTCGGCGGGCTTGACGAAGGGACAGCGCGCGTTTGCATGAAAGATTCGCGCCTTCTTGACGCGCTGATCGACGAAAGAACGCAAGCTGCCGATAAATATAAAATTACATCGACGCCGACCTTTATCATTAACGGCGGCCCTGAAAAGTTAGTTGGCGCGCGCGATATCAAGGATTTTGAAAAAACCTTCGACCGTTTGCTGGCCGGAAAGAAATAAGAGCCGCCCTTACCCAAGCGCCGATCCAAGCCGAATAAGCCGAGATTGGCGCAAGGGGCGTGATAAAACCCGATTTTTGTTAAAGGGGTCTTTGCTTTGCATTTTACGCGTCTTCGCCTTCAGGGCTTTAAGTCCTTTGTCGATCAAACCGAGCTGCGCATTGACGCAGGCCTGACCGGTATTGTCGGTCCCAACGGTTGCGGCAAATCCAATCTTGTCGAAGCGCTGAAATGGGTCATGGGCGAAACATCGGCCAAACGCATGCGCGGCGCCGATATGGACGACGTTATTTTTGCAGGCACCGCCACGCGCCCGTCGCGCAACGTCGCCGAAGTCGCGCTTGAGCTGGACAATACCACCCGCACCGCGATGGCCGAGTTCAACAACGACGATCTGCTTATGGTCGCGCGTAAGATCGAGCGCGGCAGCGGATCGGATTATCGCGTCAATGGGCGGCCCGTGCGTTTGCGCGACGTGCAATTATTGTTTGCCGATCAATCCACCGGCGCTCATTCGACAAGCGTCGTGGGCCAAGGCCAGATCGATGCGTTGATCCGCGCCAAACCGCAAGAACGCCGCCAGATTCTTGAAGAAGCATCCGGCACGGCAGGCCTTCAAGCCCGCCGCCATGAAGCCGAGCTTAAACTAAAAGCCGCCGAGCAAAATCTTTCGCGCGTGGACGACGTGCAGCGCGTTCAGGACGCGCAGCTTAAAAGCCTGAAACAACAGGTACGGCAAGCCTCACGCTATCGCAATCTGGCCGATCATATTCGCCGGACCGAAGCCGGTCTTTTGCACTTGCGCTGGCAAGAAGCGTTGGAAGACGATCAAAAAGTCAAAGAAGCTTTGACCGCCATCGACCAGCGCGTGGCCGAGCTGACCTCGCTTGTTTTGCAGGGCGAGACGGCACGTACAGAAGGCGCTGCCGCGCTTCCCTCTTTGCGCCAGAACGAGGCCATTGCGGCAGCAGCGGTACAGAAACTGACGCTGGCGCGTGAGCAGATTGATTCAGAATCCCGCCGCATCGCAGGCGAAATCGAAGGCGAGACCAAACGTTTGGCAGACGCCCGCGCCGATATCGGGCGCGAAGAATCTCGCCAAAAGGACGGCCTTGCGGCCCTGGAGCGTCTAAGCGCGGAAGAGCAAGAACATCGCACGCATTTGGAAAGCATCGCGGTCGATTTGCCAACCATGACGCAATCGCTGGACGCGGTGACGTCTCAGGTCGATCAGTTAGAAGCCAATTTGTCGGCGCACCAAGAAACGGCGGCGCAAATCGACGCACGTCAAAAATCGCTTGACCAAGAAATCAAAACGCTGATGCAGCGTAAAAGCCAATTGGCCCAGCGCCGCGCCGAATTGGATGCGCAGCGCGCCAGCTTGGCGGCAGCCATTGCGGGAAGCCCCGACTTGGCGATGGCCCAGGCGCTGGTCGATGCGTGCGAAAAAGAATGCGCGCGCCGTCAACAGCAAATGGAAGACGCCGAAAAAGCGCGGCGCGATGCGCAAGATGCGCAAAACGCGGCACGCGACGCCACGCGCCAAACCAGCGCGGATCTGATGCGCCTGCGCACCGAAGCCGAGACAATCGCCAAAATGTTGGCCCATGCCGACACAGACGCCCAGCAGATTTTAGATCTTTTGTCCGTCGAACCCGGCTTTGAAAAAGCTTTAGCGGTCGCGTTGGGCGAAGCCTTGTCAGCGGCGCTGGATGCCGATGCCGCAATGCACTGGCGCACCTTGCCGCCATTGCAGGCCCCTGCGCCCTTGCCTGCGGGCGCGACAGCGCTGGCGCAATTTATCAAAGCACCGCCCGCATTGGATCGCGCGCTGTCGCAAATCGGCCTTGTCGCGACACGCGATGACGGCATGGTTCGTGCCGAATCTTTGGCAGCGGGGCAGATTTTAGTCAGCCGCGATGGTTGGGCTTGGCGTTGGGACGGCTTTACGGTCTCGCCCGAAGCCAAAACGGCAACGGCGCTGCGCTTGCAACAACGCAATCGCCTGCTGGCGCTGGAAAGCGAAATCAAAGCAGCCGCGGAAAAAGATCAAAAAGCGCAGGCCGATTTGACCGAAGCTACGTCGCTTTGGGAGCAATGCCAAACGCTGGACCGCGAAACGCGCGAACAACAACGTCTGGCCTTTAAAGCTTTGGATGACGCGCGCGCCAATTTTGCCCGGCAAGAGCGCGAAGCCACAACAGCCAGCGCCAAGATCACGGCACTCGACGACACGCTGCGCGCCTTGGTTCAGGATCAAGAACAAGTCCGCCTGCGCGCCGTCGCCGCCGAAGCCGAACATGCCGATCTTCCCGATATCTTTGATTTGCGCGAAGCGATCGCGACGGAACGCTTGGCTTTGGCTGAATCCCGCAGCCAACAAGCGGGCCTGCGCAGCGATAAAGACCGCCTGTCGCGCGAACAAAAGCACGCGATGGACCGCCTGACCTCAATCGCCGCCGAAAGACAAGCTTGGCAAGACCGCTTGCAAGGCGCAGGCAAACAAGTCGAAAAACTTAGCGCCCGCATCAAAGAACACGAAGAAAGTCTGGCCGCGCTCGCCGCTCGCCCGGCTGAACTTCAAGCGCAGCGTTCCGCGCTTTTGACTGAACTGTCGGACGCCGAAGCCCTGCGCCGCACGGCCTCGGACACCTTGATCGCCGCCGAGCAAAAACTCAGCGTCATCGAACATAAACTGAAACAAGACGAAAACGCCCTGGGCAGCGCGCGCGAAGATCGCGTCCGTGCCGAGGCCGCGATTGAAGCGGCAACTGCCCATCAAACGGCCCTGACCGAGCGCATGCAAGAGCGCCTGTCCTGCGGTCCGGATGAACTTTTGGGCTTGTCAGAACATAAAGACGGCGAAGATTGGCCCAGCCTGTTTGAGATTGAGCAAACGCTTGGCCGCTATGTGCGCGAACGCGACAATATGGGCCCCGTCAACTTACGCGCCGAAGTCGAAGCCGAAGCCATCGAAGCCGAAATGGCCAAGATCCAACAGGAAAAGGACGATCTGACGGCAGCCATTGCCAAACTGCGCCAAGGCATTTCGCAATTGAACCGCGAAGCGCGCGAGCGTTTGCAAGGTGCTTTTGGTCTGGTGAACGAGCGTTTCCAGACCTTGTTCAAAAGCCTGTTTGGCGGCGGCAAGGCCTATCTTGAATTGGTCGATAACGAAGACCCGTTGAACGCCGGGCTTGAAATCTTTGCAAGCCCGCCGGGCAAAAAGATGCAGATCCTGTCGCTGTTGTCGGGTGGTGAGCGTACGCTGACGGCGCTGGCGCTTTTGTTCGCGGTCTTCCAGACGAATCCATCCCCCATCTGCGTGCTGGACGAAGCCGAAGCGGCGCTGGATGAAAGCAACATCGACCGTTTCTGCAAACTGGTTTCGGACATTTCGCAAGAAACAGGCACGCGCTTTTTGATCATCACGCACCAACGTGTCACCATGGCGCACATGAACCGCCTGTACGGCGTGACGATGAGCGAAAAAGGCGTCTCGCAATTGGTTTCAGTCGATTTGACAAACGCCGTAGCCCTGCGCGACGGCAAAAAGATCGACCTCTCGCCGACCGACGCCGCCGAAGAAGCGCTGGCCGAAGTCCAAGCCGCTTAGGCGGCGTGCCGCCGCGGGCATCTGGGGGCGAGTCTTTTGCCGAAAGGTATGCGATTACATTCTGACAAGAAGTCTAGCCGCAACCAACGCCGCCGAAAAGGCGCTGACTGAAGTCCACGCGGCTTAGGTGAACTTAAGTTAATAATACAGGACAATCGCCCCATTACCGCCAGGAATACCAATACCGGAAGCATAATCAGGATCCGTATTGTTGGCTGGCGTCGTTCCGCTTCCGGCTTGTAACAAGGCGACAGAGGGGCAGGCCGCCGTATAAGTTGGTGAATAATACCCCGAACCGCCGCCACCGCTGGTCCATGTCTTGTTGGTTACCAATGTCGTACCGCCGCCGCCGCCGTAATAGCCGCCGCCGCCGGAACCGCAATAGGTGTTGATTCCGCCGCCGCTGGCAAGACAGGTCGTTGTCGAGGACGACCCACCCAGATATTTTGATCCAGCATTGCCTGAGTTCCCACCGCCAGCACCGCCAGCTGTCTGGGTTCCCCCTTGTCCACTATACGTGCTATTGCCAATCGAACCTGAAGTGCCACCGCCAGCGCCGCCGATCATTTGCGTTCCATTCAGGTCGTCGCCACCACCACCGCCGCCGCCAGCTGTCAGAATATCCTCTGTTGAAACCTGTATAGCTGAACGTCCACCACCGCAACCGGCATAATTGGCGCCCGTGCCACCGCCACCAAAGGCACCCGTTGCGGCACATCCGTATTGTCCGGCTCCCCCAACGATCAGATTAAGCGTCTGCCCTGGCGTAACGGACAAAATAGCATAGGCATAACCGCCCGCGCCGCCGACCCCATAATAACCGCCAGCCCCGCCGCCAGCCCCCCAGAGCTTAGCCGTAATCCGATAGACATTGTCTGGAACAGTGAAAGACTGACCTGCGCCGGTGTAGGAATAGACGTGCGCCGTACCCGTCTGCGAACATGTTAAAGAGGAATTTCCAGCCCTTTCATCCCATTCGACGTAAACAACACCCGACGCCCCAGCACCGCCAGCCCCATTTACGACTCCTGCACTACCACTGGTTCCACTGCCATTAATCAAAAGACCGCCGCCACCACCACCGCCGCCGGCAGCATAAGCCGAAGACGAAACAGTCGATCCTCCTTGGCCACCACCACCGCCACCATAACCGGCACCACCTGAGCCAGCATATCCGTAAACGGCACCTGCGGCACCTGCAGTCCCCGCCGAAAACGTGGCCTGTTGGAAAACAAGCCCCATAATTGAATTCGACGTGACTACACCTGAGAAATTATAAAAATGTCCGCCATAGGCTGTACAAGAGCCAGTAACCGACGAGCCACTCGCCCCAAGAATACCTCCAGCGCCTCCGGCTGTCGGGCCGCAGGTGTTTCCGTTTCCTCCGGATCCACCGCCCCCACCGCCATCGCCGCCATATCCTCCCCATGGTGTGCTTTGTTGGTTTCCGCCAACACCGCCTGGGGCTGTCCATGTCAAGAAAGAGGATGAACTACCGGTTGTTCCCGTTCCACCTCCCGCTGCGGCACCAGCACCACCCGAGCCGACAACAACAGAAACCGGAGTCGTAATGGAAGCATTTAAAGCCGCCAAATAACCCGATCCGCCTGCGCCCGCACCGCCATAATAAGCACCGGCAGGATTGGATCCGCCGCCCCCGCCGCCACCTATCATTAAGACACGAACAAACAACGGGCAGCTTGCCGATACCCCATCCGGCGGCGTGAAAGTTCCGCTTGTCGTAAAAAGATGTGAACCTGCCGCAACTGTGGCGCAAGCTCCGCTCCCGCTTCCTAAATCCGACCAACTTGTTCCATCGCATTTTTGAAAAGAGGTTCCTGTCCATTGGAGAAGCCCCGCATGGCCTGTACAGGATAAGGCTGTTCCCGTATCACTTTGCGCCGCGCCGAGCCAATAAGCTGCGCGTTTCCACTTGCTGCTGACACATTGAAAAATCGTATCCCAGTCGGCGCGATGCCATCCTGTTGTACAGGCGCCGTTAACTGCCGTCGCCTCTGCCGCATAAACGGGGGCGCTTGCGCTGAGGATAACAAAAGCGCTTAATCCGACCAAACGCCCCCAAAGAAGAGCGGAAAGCAAAGGACTGCATTGAAACGTCATTTGCCGCAAAAGCGCACGATAACTGAAAAAAAATTGTTTTGTACGAGCAAGCATCGAGCCCCCTACCGGTTGGTAAGACCGACCCGAAACAATTTTTCAGGTCGGCTGGGGGTTCGAAAATCGCCACTACGCGACTGCAGGGGCTTTTGGCCGCTAAGCTTGGACATCAAGGATTTCTGCTTGCCTATTTCTAGACAACGAAACCTGCCACTGCCTCCCAGCCGTAAGACTGGAGGCAGCGTTGTTCACGGCAACGCATTCACCGGTAGTGGACGAGGTTTCGACACCCCAAGAACAAGGCTTTCACTTGTCCTCAAAAGGAAGACTAGACAACAAAGTAAAAACAATCAAGACGCTATCTTGAAAGAATCTTAGCGTGGCACACCGGTTAGCCGCGTTCACGCATCAGGCGGGCTTTGTCGCGTTGCCAATCGCGCTCTTTCACCGCCTCGCGTTTGTCGGCCTTGTTTTTGCCCTTCGCAACGCCGATCTCGACCTTTGCAATGCCGCGTTTGTTGAAATACATGGCCAGCGGCACAAGCGTCATCCCGTCGCGCTTGACGGCCCCTAACAACTTGTTCTTTTCGCGGGCATGAACCAAAAGCAAGCGCGGACGGCGCGTGTCGTGTTGAAGATGCTTGCCCGCCTGCTCATATTCCGGGATGTAGGCATTGAACAGGCACAAAGCCCCTTCTTTGATGCCCGCAAAAGATTCCTGAATGCTCGCTTGACCGCGGCGCAGCGTTTTGACTTCTGTTCCTGTCAGCACAATACCGGCCTCGTACGTGTCCACGATCGTATAATCGTGGCGCGCGCGGCGGTTCAGGACCACAAAACGTTGAGCCTTGGCTCTATCTTCGTTCTTGCTCATGGCTTATGTGATTAGCTTATTCCGGCGCAATCAACAACCGGGGTTTTCACCCATAAGGCCGCTTTGGGGCTTCTTTTTTCCTCCCCCCGCCGTCTCAGAGGGGTATAAAGAAAGAGTCTGACCGATTCACCTTAACTTTTGTCTTTCCTGACCTGATCCTCATGCGCTTTTCTTCTCTTCTGACGGCTCTTCTTGTGACAACCCTTGGCGCGGCCCCGGCCCTTGCGCAAAAAAGCACGCTTCCCGTCCCGCGGCCTAAGCCTAATTTTAATACGACCTCGCGTCTTGCCGCCCCCGCAGCCCGCCAAAGCGGCTATGCGGCGGCTTTTGCGGCGCTGGATGCCGGACGCTATGACGAGGCCTTTAATTATGCGCGGCGCGGCGGCGATCCCATCCTCAACATGGTCCTGCGCGGCTATGAGATGGAACGCCCCGGCAATGATTACAGCTTTGACGATTTGGCGAGCTTTATCAGCGATCATCCGGACTGGCCAACGGTCAAAGGCATTCGCATGATTGCCGAGCAAAAGATTCCGTCCGGCGCAACTTACGAGCAAGTCGTCAATTGGTTCAACGCCAACGCGCCTTTAACATCTGTTGGATTTTACCGGTATATGGATGCGCTTGACGCGCTGGGCTATACGCAGAACATCGCCGCCTATGTCCGCGGACGTTGGACCGACGCCGACATGGATACCGACGAAATGACGGCGTTCTACGCGCGCTTTGGCCGCTTTTTGCGCCCCCAAGACCATAAAGCGCGTCTTGACCGTCTGTTGTGGGCCAATCAGGTTACCGCGGCGCGCGCCGTTTATCCTTACGTCAATCAAGGCCAGCGTGCCGTCGCCGAAGCGCGTCTGGCCATCGCCAACCAGCTTAGCACCGCCAATCAACTGTATGGCCAAGTTCCGTCGTCGCTGCGGTCGGATCCGGGGCTTTTGTATGAGCGGTTGCGGGCCTATCGGAAAAGCGACCGCGACGATGCGGCAAACGAGATTTTGCTCGAAGCGCCCGACAATCTGGGCAACGCCGGTAAATGGTGGGATGAACGGAACATCATGATCCGCCGCGCCATCGAAAAGCATGATTTCAAACTGGCCTACCGGCTGGCGGCCAATCCCGGCGATCTGGACGGGTTCGATCAAGTCCAAGCCAATTTTCTGGCTGGTTGGCTGGCTTTGCGCTTTGTCAAACGCCCCGATCTTGCGCGCCAACATTTTGAAGAGCTTTTAGCGGGCGCTGGCACCCCCATCTCAAAAGCGCGCGGCTATTACTGGCTGGGCCGGACCTTTGAAGCGCAGAACCAAAAGCACGAAGCCGAGCAAGCCTATGAATCGGCGGCAGCGTTGAACACGACTTTTTACGGCCAGTTGGCGACGACGCGCCTGTACGCGCAGCCCGTCATTCATGCGACGCCCGAGCCCACTATTCCCTCCACCGTTCGCGGGCCGTTTTTCCGCCGCGATATCGTTCGCGCCATTGAACGGCTTGATCAAATAGGCCAAACGGACCGCGCCGCGCGTTTCTTTAAAGCGGCCACCGAAGGCGCGGATCAGCGCTTTGAGTTTTGTCTTTTGATGGAACTGGCTTACCAGCTTCAACGTCCCGACTGGGCGATCAAAGCTGGCAAAGCGGCGGCGCAGAAAAATATGCTGATGCGCGCGGGCGCTTTCCCTGTTTTATCGATGAATATCCCAACGCCGCCTGAAGTTGCCTTTACGCACGCGATCATCCGGCAAGAAAGCCTGTTCAACGCCACGGCAGGGTCGGGCGCTGGCGCGCGGGGCCTGATGCAGCTGATGCCGCGCACGGCCCAAGAAGTCGCGCGTAAAATGGGCGTCGCTTATAGCGATCAGCGCCTGACGGACCCCAACTATAACGTGATGCTGGGCACCAATTTTATGCAGCGTCAGATCGACAACTTCGATGGGTCCTACGTCTTGTCGCTGGCTGGCTATAACGCAGGCCCCGCGCGCGTGCGGCAGTGGATTCAAATGTTCGGCGATCCGCGCACGGGCGCTGTCGATCCCATTGATTGGATCGAGTTGATCCCCATTTACGAAACGCGCAACTATGTCGAGCGCATTATCGAAAATCTTCAGTTCTATCGCGCGCGTCTGGCCGGGGGGCAAGCGCCCTTGATGATCGTCCAAGATCTGCGCCGCTAAGCAGGAAAACATGCATGACAGGCCTTTTTTCGCAAGCCCTCGCCGACCAGCAAGCCGGACGTTTGGACGAAGCGCGTGACAAATTCCTGCGTCTGATCGCCGCTTCCCCCGCTGAATTGAAAGCGCCTTTGTTTGTTCATTTGGGGCTTGTCGAAGCGGCGCGTGGCGATACCCTATCGTCAATCGACGCTTGGCGGACGGCGCTTCTCCACGATTCCCAAGACGCGACAGCGCTGATGAATCTGGCGTTGGCCTTGCACCGCGCCGGATCGCGCGACGAAGCGGCCGCCCTTTATGAAAAACTGATTGCCCTGGCCCCCAGCGCGGCGGCCTTTAGCAATTACGGCGCGCTCTTACGCGAGATGGGACTTTTCAAAGAAGCCCAGCACGCGTTAAGCGAAGCCTTGGCGCTTGAGCCCCGCAACAAAGCGGCGCTTGTCAACCGGGCGCATCTTCTTTTTCAAACGGGCCCTGCCGCCGAAGCTGAAGCGGCCTGCGCCGCGGCCTGCGCGGCTGATCCCGACGCCCGCGACGTTTTCAACAATTGGGGAACGCTTTGCCACCGCCGCGGCGCATTGGCCGAGGCCGAAGTCTATTTCCGCACGGCTTTGGCCAAATGCCCGACAGGCGCGTTGAATGCCGAGATCCTTTCCAACCTCGGCGCACTGTTGACCGAGCGCGGCAAACCCGACGAGGCTGAGACGTATCTAGACCAAGCGATCCGGTTGGCCCCGGCCTCCTCGGCCGCCCACTATAACCGCGGCCTTTGCCTGTTGACCCAACAACGTCTGGACGAAGGCTGGCCAGAGATCGAATGGCGCTGGCGCCCCGGCATGATCAGCGCCGCCGCGCCGCGGCTGCCCATGTTCGACACGCCCATGTGGCGGGGCGAGCCGCTTGAAGACAAAACAATCCTGATCTTGGCCGAGCAAGCCTATGGCGACGAAATTATGTGCGCGCGCTATGCGACCCTTTTGGCCGGGCAAGGCGCGCGCGTCATCTGGGCAACCCGCGCGCCGCTGCACGCTTTTCTGACGCGCCTTCCCGGCATTGACCACGCTGTCACGCTGGACGACGCCCCCAAAGCGGCGCAAGAGGCTGATTACTGGCTTTTTGCCATGAGCCTACCGGGGCTTTTACAGACGCATTTACTGTCCATTCCGCACCCGCAGCCGCCCGCCCGCGATCCCGCCCAAAGCGCCGCTTGGCAAACATGGCTGGCCGATCGGATTGGCACTCAAGCCCCCAAACCGCGCCTTATCGGCCTCAATAATATGGGCAAACCCTATCCGCCCGGGCGTTCGATCCCCTTTTCGGCACTTTTAGGGGCTTTAGAGGGCGAAAAAACGCGATCAGACGTCCGATTCGTGTCGATTTGCCGTGAAGAAGGTGCTTCAAGCGATCTTCAGACTTTAAATCAAGAACGCGCCTTAAACCCTGTTATGGATGCCTCTTCGCGTCTTCAAAACTTTGACGACACGGCAAATCTTCTTCAGGAATTGGATTTACTGATCACGATCGATTCGGCCCCTGCCCATCTAGCCGGTACGCTTGGGATTCCTTGTTGGACCTTGCTGAAATACGGCCCGGACTGGCGCTGGTTTTCAGGCCGCACCGATAGCCCTTGGTACCCTTCCATGCGCCTTTTCCGCCAAAAAATCGAAGGCGATTGGATGGGCGCTTTGACCGAATTGTCTCAGGCCTTTGCTGCTTTTTAAACCAACAGCGCTTCGACCGTGTCGGCCAATTGGTCCAGCGTTTGGCCTGCCTGCGGGGTCAACGTATGGTGCGCAAAGGCACGATAGCGATCCATGCGTTTGGCCTCTTCCTTGCGCGTCACAGCAAGGGCCGTCTCTAAAATAAGCGCCTGCCGCGCGGCTTCATCCAACGCGGCGGTGGCCGCCAGCGCATCATCAATCGCCTTTTCATAAGCGCCGCGAACGGGTTTCTTTTCGCCCGCCGCGCGCGATTGCGCAACATAGGTTTCGTAATCCGCCACCAAATGCGCACCAATTAAATCCAGCGGCGTATCGATCAAAAAGACGCGATAGCCGCGCGCGGGCGCAAACAAATCGCGGTTGGCCGGATACAAAGGGGCTGAGGCGCTCAGATCCACGATTTTGCCAACGAACTGGCCTTGCGCATCCAGCCATTTCAGCATCTCGATCTCAAACAGACGAAAGACGTCTTCGCCATAGGCGCGAAAACGGGTGCTGTCATGAAGCGCACAGCGCCCTTTCTCGTCGCACGTCGCGGCATCGCGAACCAGATCAGGGGCTTGATCGGGATAATGCTGCGCCGCTTCCGCCAAAAACTGGCGCATCACCGCGGCGCGCGGATCGTCGCTGGCGGACGGCAAAGCCCGGAACACGCGAAACAACGGATCGGTCGCAACAACTTCAAGCCCGCGCCGCGCCGCGATGACGCGCGACAAACTGGTTTTCCCAGCCCCCGGCAAGCCAATAAAAAGAGGCCGTATGTCATCTTGGCGCATTGTTCTTCCCCCTTACATAGATTGAACTTTAATCGGCTGCACGCGCGCTAAAAAGGCCGTAAACAGCTCTTGATCGGTCCCCGTGAGCCACGCTTGAACGCCCAGTTGATCGACGGCATCGAACAAGGCGCTGCGCCGCCCGGCATCCAAATGCGCGGCAATATCATCCAGAAGCAAAAGCGGCGGCATCGCCGCGCTTTGCTTAAGAACGCGCACAAAAGAAAGCATCACGGCGATTAAAAGCGCTTTTTGCTCGCCCGTCGAACACAGATCGACCGACACGCCGCGCCCGCGATGAATAACGTCGAGATCGCTGCGGTGTGGGCCCGCGCCCGTCACGCCACTGGCCGCATCGTCCGCCCGTCGCCGCGCCAAAGCCTCACGCAAACGGTCCTCGACCAGCAAAGCGGGCGCTTCGTCCAGGGCTTCCTCGGCAAGCCCCAAAAGGCGTAGATCCGCTTTGGGGAAAGCGTCGTCGCCTTCTTCCATCGCGCGGCGCAATTGGGCGACAAGCTGCCGCCGGGCGGCGGCAATCGCGACGCCGGATGTCGCCATCTCGCTTTCTAGCGCGTCGTACCAAGCGGCCTCGCCGCTGCCTTCGCGCAACAAGCGCAGCCTTTCGCGCATCGCTTTTTCATAACGCTGTACGCGCCCGGCATGCGCCGGATCAAAACTAAAAACCAAACGATCGATCAAACGCCGCCGCGCCGCGGGGCTGTCCGTCAACACGCGGTCCAGCTCGGGCGTTATCCAAGCCATGGGCACAAGCCCCGCCAGCGCCTGTTGGCTGCGCACGCTTTTGCCGTCGATATGAACGCGGCGTTTGCTGTCGTTTTGCGGCGCGGCGGGATCGCGGCCCGTGCCGATTTGTAACGCCCCGTTCGGCGTTTCAAGCTTGGCTGCGATGCCCCATGATTCCGACGCGCCGCGTTTTTGCAAAGCGCTACCGCGCGCGCCGCGCAAGCCGCGCCCCGGCGCCAAAAGGCTTAAAGCTTCAAGGATATTCGTTTTGCCGCTACCATTGGGCCCATACAGGACGACCGAGCGCCCGTCCAGATCCAACAGGAAATCGTCATAACTGCGAAAGCGGATCAGCGACAACTGCCGAACGCAAAGCCGCGCTGTCATAGGCCGATTAAACCCGCATGGGCATCAAAACGAAAAGCGCGCTGCCGTCGGCGACATCTTGAACAATGGCGGGCGCGGCAGCGTCGGCCAAGGTAAAGCGAACGCCGTCGCCTTCGATTTGTTGCAAAATATCCAGAAGGTAACGCGCGTTAAAGCCGATATCGATGGCCGTGTTATCATAGCTGATTTCCAGCTCTTCCGACGCGCTGCCCGCTTCTGGCGCATTGGCCGACAAAAGCATTTGCCCCGGCGTCAACGATAATTTAACCGCGCGCGATTTTTCGTTGGAAATCGTCGCCACGCGATCGACGGCAGCGGCAAACAAAACAGGATTTACTGTCATTTGCTTATCGTTGCCCGTCGGAATGACGCGCTCATAATCGGGGAAAGTTCCGTCGATCAGTTTCGAGCTGATGACAATGCCATCCAACGCAAAACGGATTTTCGATTCAGACAAAGCGATCTCAATCGCGCCCGTTGCTTCCTCTAACAGCTTGCGCACTTCGCCAACCGTCTTGCGCGGAACGATCACGCCCGTCATGGCTTTGGCCCCATCGGGGGCGGCCATTTCAACGCGGGCCAAACGGTGGCCATCGGTCGCGACAGCGCGCAAAACGTCCACGCCATCGGCCTTGGTCGCATGCAGATAAATGCCGTTCAGATAATAGCGCGTTTCCTCCATCGAAATGGCGAAACGGGTCCGATCGATCAAAGCGCGCAAATCGTCGGGCGCTAAAGCAAAGCGGGCTTTCCAATCGCCTTCCGGCATTTTGGGGAAATCTTCAACCGGCAAACACCCCAATTTGAATTGCGAGCGTCCCGAGGCCAAAACCAACTGCGTCGGGCTGGCGGCGGTCAATTCGACCTGCGCGCCTTCTGGCAATTTGCGGACAATTTCATACAAGGTATGCGCGGGCGCGGTCACGGCCCCCGGCTTGCCCACAGTGCCCGGCACGGTTTCGTTGATCTCGATTTCCATGTCGGTCGCGACAAAAGAAACGGTATCGCCCGCGGCGCGGATCAAAACATTCGCCAAAATGGGGATCGTGTTGCGTCTTTCGACCACGCTCTGCACATGGCTGAGGCTTTTAAGCAAGGCGGCACGTTCCAAGGTTAATTTCATCGGAATCTCTCCGGCAGGCGGTTTAAAGAGGTTTCAAAACAGAGGAATAGCAGAATAACCAAGGGAATGAAAGACTGCTTGTAATACCGCATTGTAATACCGCGCCGCGGCAGAAAGTAAGTTCTAAGTCCCGCCATTATCAGCCCTTTTTGGGGAAAAGAGCCGAATCGGGTGATTCTTGCCTTAAATTGGCGCTTGTTTCGTTATATAGGGAGGCAACAACCAATCAGCGGGACCCGCCTTGATGACCGATCAAGCCTTTATCTTTGACTCGTACGGCTTTGAGCCGCAGACCGGCACGCTTTCGTTGCGTTATGCCTATCAAGAGGGCCCGTCTTTTGTTGAAACAATCGTTTTTCCGGCTCCCGCAGCGCCGTTGACGGCGGCCCAAGATGTGGCGCTGGACCGCGCCTTTCGCCTGATTTTTTTGCTGGCGGGAATCAGCTATTACAAAGCCCATGTGCCGCCACGCCTGATCTGCCGCCAAAGGAAAGGGCTCGACGCCCCCACGGCGGCGTTTCTTCAAAAAGTTTATCTAAACGGCTTGGGCGAGTTCGCTTATCGCAACCAACTGGATCTGTCGGGCCGGATCGCTTTTGAAACCGCCGCCACCGCCGCGCCTGACGCTGTTTCCTTGCCTGCCGGAGCGCGCGCGTTGGTTCCCGTTGGCGGGGGTAAAGATTCCATCGTGACGATTGAAGCCTTAAAGGCCGCGCAGCAGCCGATGGATCTTTTTGTTATGTGTGCGCAAGGCCCCGTCCCCACGCCGATTGCCGAGACCATCGCCGCGTCCGGCGAAAAAGCCCTGATTGTCCGGCGCACACTGTCACCGAACTTGGCCGCCCTGAACGCAGCCGGGGCCTATAACGGTCATGTGCCGATCACGGCGATTTTAAGTGCCGTCGCCGTTGCCACGGCGATTTTGCAGGGTCA
The DNA here is from genome assembly GCA_964390005.1 of uncultured Rhodospirillaceae bacterium. Lineage (GTDB taxonomy): Bacteria > Pseudomonadota > Alphaproteobacteria > UBA9219 > UBA9219 > CAYMGM01. Next base: position 166,364 of record CAYMGM010000002.1, read on the forward strand.
TGGCGCTGTCGTCTTATCAAACGAGCATTCCGCCGATGCGCCCAATTTGCGTCTGGGCGATTTAGACATCAATCATCAATACAGCAAATCGCTGGCTTTCGAAGACGATTTTGCGGCTTACGTCCGCGCGCACGTCACGCCCGATGTCTTGTATTTTTCATTCCTTCGCCCGCTGACCGAAGCTGAGATTGCGCGGCGTTTTACAAAGCTTCCGCGCTATTTCGATGTCTTTCGCAGCTGTAATAAGGCCTTTCGCCAAGACGCGACGCAAAGATTGTCGCACTGGTGCTGCGACTGCCCCAAATGCCGTTTTGTTTTTCTGGCGCTCGCGCCGTTTCTTGACAAAGAGCGCCTAAGCGCCATTTTTGGCCACAACATGCTGGACGATGCCGCGCAGCAAGAGGGCTTTGAAGAACTCTGCGGTCTCGGGCCACACAAACCGTTTGAATGCGTTGGCGAGATCCGCGAATGTGCCCTGTTGATGAACCGTCTGATGCGGATGGAATCTTGGGCAAGCGATACTGTGGTCAGCGCGCTAAAGCCGCGCCTTTGGATAAGCGATGACGCTTTCACGCCCGCTTTTGACGCGCTTTATGCACTGCGCGCGCCGCATCGTTTGCCTGCGCCGTATCTAAAGGCTTTGGAAGGGATAGCGTCATGACCGAAAAGCCTCTTGTCGCCATCTGGGGGACAGGCCGCGAAGGCTTGGCGGCAGCATCTTTATGGCTGCGCCAAGATCCCCATGCCACGATCCTTTTTATCGATGAAGCCAAAAAGGAAAAGCCGCCCGCTTCGTTGACTGTTGAAGACCGATCCCTTCCCGTTATCACGGAGGCCGCTGAGGTCGCGCGCATCGTTTCCGACGCGCCGATCCTTATCAAATCGCCGGGCGTCAGCCTTTATCATCCGCTTCTTCAAAAACGGCGCGCAAATGGCAAGGATGTCACCTCCCTTCTCAACCTATGGCTTGCCAGTCACCCCAAAGCGCAGACCATCGCCGTCACGGGCACAAAGGGCAAAAGCACAACCGCCTCGCTGCTCGGGCATGTTCTTCGAGCCCTGGGGCAAAAAACGGCGGTCCTTGGCAATATTGGCACGCCGTTGACCGAAGGCCCCGAAGATGCCGCTTTTTTTGTCATCGAAGTATCCAGCTATCAGGCGGCGACACTGCATGAAAAAGTATCGCTGGCTGTTCTGACCTCGCTCTACCCCGAACATCTTGATTGGCACGGCACGCTGCAAACTTATTACAGCGACAAAAGCCATTTGCTGGACCAAGGACGGCAAAACTTTCTCTCGGCTCAAGCTTCGGTGGTTTTGGCCGAAAACAATCTTGCCAAACCCCAAGCCCAGCTTTTCGGCACGCCGGAGGGTTGGCACTTTGACGGTTCTGCCGTCAAAAAAGGCGATCAATCTTTTGGCGTTTTGCACAGCCCTTATCTGACCCGCGCCCACAACAAGACAAATGTGCTAGCCGTCATCGCCATGATCGAAGCCTTGGGCTTTGATATCGGCCAAGCGCTTGAGGCGATGGAAAGCTTCCAAGGCTTGCCGCACCGCCAGCAGGAAATCGGTGAAAAAGACGGCCTTTTCTACGTTGACGACAGCATTTCGACAACGCCCCATTCGGCGATTGCCGCGATGGAGGCCTTTGCCGCTCGCCCGCTTTGCTTGATCGCAGGGGGCTATGACCGCGGCGTTCCTTATGACGAGCTGATCGCCTATATTCTGGCCCATGATCCGGCTGGCGTGGTTTGCCTGGGCGCAAGCGGCCCTCGCCTTTTCGCGGGCTTGCGCGAAAAAGGTTATCGCAAAGCGACACGGGCCCGCACAATGGAAGACGCTGTGCGCGAAGCGCAAGCGCGCGCGCCGCAGGGCGGCGTTATTCTTTTATCGCCCGGCGCGCCAAGCTATGACATGTACAAAGATTTTACAGAACGCGCCGCCGCTTTTGTTGCGGCCTGCGGTCTTCAATCCAAAATACGTTGAAGAATGTTAGGGCGTCATCGGCGTCAAATGTAGCGTGCTGAGCGCTTTCTGGGCCGTAGCTTTCGCGTCTTCCTGAATTGCTGCATGAAAAGTCTCTGTAGCTGTCTGAGTAGAGCTTTTTTCCTTTATCTCTTGCGGGCTTGTTGACTGGTGATCCCTCTCACCGGGCTGCTCGCCGCCTGTGGTAGCAAAGGGATTGAATTGAAGCGCATTCTTTAAATGCTTGTCGGACAAGTGCGCGATTTCTTTTTTCTGATCTGCCGGAACATCAAAGGTTGCCCCTGCCGCCGCCACAGACAAAGCATGCCTGTTGGGCGCATGAGGTTTTTCGATCCGCGCTGGATCATGGGTCGTAAGCCATGATTGGTTAGCATCTAAATACTGAACCTGGCCGTTTTGGCTGACCGTATAGGCTTCAAAGGCCCCCCATGCATTTGGCGTCTCGCCGCTAAATTGCTTTTGTAAGGGCTCAATCCCGCCGGATCTTTTATCGCCCATATTACGATTGTCGTTCAAAACATATTTTTGACCGTCTGCCGCGACGACAAGCTGTTCATGATACCCCAAAAACGCCCGCGGCTTCCCGGCGACCAGTTCTTTTTCGTTTACAGACCCCCCAACCAACCATGTGTCCTTGGGATCGATTCCAATTTCAGTCAGCATATATTGTTTTAGCCGGGCGATATCCGAACAAGCCCCCGTTCCGCGTTCAAGTGTTTCACCAGGAGTCTGATGCCAATTGACGTCGGGTATGCCCTCCTCTGTCATACGCGTTACTTTTCGTTTTTCATAACCGATGCTGCGATTGACCCATTCGTTGACAAACTCAATCTTCGCCAGCTTCCCGATTTTGGCTTTCTGCAAATCCTTGATCAGTTCCTTGGCGGCCATTGGGCGCGGTTTATCGCTTTCGGCCAGCTCTTGGATAGAAGACGGCAACCGCTTTTGATAGGATCTTTCTTGCTCAGCCCAATCTCTTAAGACAGGCGCCTCGATTGGCGGATTTTCAGGAATCTCAGCCGAAAGCGGCATATCGGCAAAAAGAGGGGCCGACGCCGAAGGATCAGGATGCACAGCCATCATAGGCCCCAGAAACACGTCTTTATCTAAGACAGAATAACCACTGTCTCTTAAAACGCCCTTAAATCCGGGCGTTTTGAAAAGGTTTTCTTATGGTTTCAAAAGCCTTAACGACCTATCCAACGCGCGCGTAGCGATGGGCGGCAAGTGCCTCAGGCAGTAGCGGCAGCGCCGTTTCCCACAATCCGGCAAAATAGGCCCGGTATGACGTTGCCACGTTGGCCGCATTCAAGATCACAAAACGGTAAGCGCCGCCTTGCGGGATAATGAGCGCTTGCTTCCCGCCATAGATACAGTATTGCGCGGGTCCCGCCTCGGTCTTGCGGATTTGCCGGAACGAAAGATGGGGATCGCAACAAACGGCGCTGTCATAAGAAGAAAGCAGGACTTTCACGCTAGCCACAGCGCCAAGCCATTCAGCCCCGCCTGCTTTTTCTTTGTCGTCCACGCCGCACACTTGCGCAAACGTGCTGTATCCATCGACGACAAACAAAACATCGTGCATCGACCCACGCGCTGTCTGCATCAAATCCTCAAAAAACCGCTCACAGCTATCGGTGCCATGAAAAATCTTGATGTCGTCATAACAACGACGCACGCCATCGGGTTCGATAAACTCAAGCCCGCTGTCTTCAAAGACTTTGCGGATCAAATAATTCGTATTCTCGCGCGGCGAGATAAATCCCATTTCGAGGTTGCGAATGGTATTGACGGAAAGGCCTGTCGCGGCGGCTAAATCTTCGCGCGACCAATCAAGCATAGCTCTTGCGGCTTTTATCTGTACGGCGTGGACTCGTTGCATGATGGTGTCCTAATGTTTTATGAAAAAGGGGGATTAATTGATGACCGGCTTATTGTCTGTCTGAACAGGACAGTGGGTCATCGTGTCGGTGCTGAGGGGCCGACACGTTCGAAGATCGTTCGACTTGATGCGCTTGTGGGATGTCGTCTTACCGCGCAGGCTGCTAAGCCCCGCAACAAGAAGGCGCATATCTTCGTGTGAGAGGAAAAAATCTTCCTGAGCCAACGCGTCAGTGAAAAGTTTTTCCGGTGTGGGAGATGTTTTTTTGATCGACTGGCTCATCAACAACATCCCCCTTTGCTTTACGCTGCCAATAGAATGGCTAGGTTGTCGTCAATGTCGCCTAGACAGGCTAGAGCAAGAAAAGAAAAAATGTGCAGTTCATCCACGCGCTCCCTTTGCCTAAGAAACGCCAGAGCGCTTTCTGCGCTCTTTGCTTGTTGCCCTGCCCCCCATTTTCCTTTCCTAGATCCCATAAGTGACCCTTTGTTTCGAAAACTTTGCAACAAATAACGTTTGCTTCCTTCAGACAGGATCGGTATGCCAACCCTATCGAGACCCTTCAAACCCAACATCGCAGCGTCAAACTTTTATCAAACGCTCCCGTTGAAGGGCTGTACGAAGTATAGGGGCAACAACAAACCAAAAACCCAGACATTCGTACCAATATTGGGCAAGAATATACCGATAAATGGTACATGGCAAGAAAGAAAAACGTCATGGTCAATGCTGAACAGTTAAGCCTCCCCCTAAAGGCTTTTCCGCCTTCCGGCACAAGCGTCGCCATCATCGGCGCTGGCCCCGCGGGCCTGATAGCAGCCGAAACGCTTGCAACAGCAGGTTTAGCCGTTCGCGTTTATGAAAAAAGCCCGGCCCCTGCCCGCAAATTTCTTATGGCTGGCCGCGGCGGCCTTAACCTTACCCATAGCGAACCTTTCGACGCCTTTCTTTCACGCTATGGCCAAGCGGCAGCGTTTTTAAAGCCAGCGCTTCAAGCCTTTCCGCCGGAAAAACTCATCGCTTGGTGCAACGGCTTAGGTATCGAAACCTTTGTTGGATCCAGCGGCCGCGTTTTTCCCCAAACGATGAAGGCAAGCCCGCTTTTGCGCGCATGGCTTGCGCGGCTGAACCAGCTTGGCGTCACCATCAAAACGTCTTGCCCATGGGTCGGATGGGATCGTCAAACAGCATCGCCGCTGATCCAAGATGAAACGGGCGCCCCGATCTGCGTTCCCGCGTCTGCCACGCTTTTGGCTGTCGGCGGCGCGTCATGGCCGCGGCTTAGTGGCGGCGGCGCATGGAGCGCCATCACCGATGATTTAGCGCTCTCTCGCACGCCCTTTGCCCCTTCTAATTGCGGCTTTATCGTTCCTTGGTCGCTCCTTTTTGCCGACAAATTTGCAGGCACGCCGCTGAAACCCGTTGTCCTTTCCTTTGCAGACCGCACCTTGCAAGGCGAGATCATGATCACGGCACAAGGCTTAGAAGGCGGGGCGATTTATGCCCTTTCGGCTGCGTTGCGCGATGCGATCGCGCGCACAGGCTTTGCCGACCTTATCATCGACCTTCGCCCCGGCCTGTCACTTGAAACACTCAGCAAGCGCCTTTCTGTGCCACGTGGCTCTCATTCTTTATCGACCTATTTGGCGAAAACAGCAGGGTTGTCGCGCGAAGCCATCGGCCTTTTCCAAGAAGCCAGACACGCGCGCGGCCTTGATCCGCAAACGCCCCATGAGATTGCCCAGATGCTTAAAGCGCTTCCCGTGCGCTTGACCGCGCCAACGGGACTGGATCGCGCGATTTCTTGCGCAGGCGGGCTTGATCTGAACGCGCTTGACGCGCGGTACATGTGCCGCGCCCTGCCGGGGCTTTTTGCCGCAGGCGAAATGCTGGATTGGGAAGCGCCAACCGGCGGCTATTTACTCCAAGCTTGCTTCAGCACAGGCGTCGCGGCCGCGTGCGGCATCATAGATTGGTTAAAATCGCTCCCGAATCAGCAAGAATAACGGCCTTTTTCAGCACAGAACGATCAAGATAAAAAATCTGTTTTCTTCGGATTTTAAAGGCCCTACATTGCGCCCTTCTCGATAATAAATGGTACAGAAGTAGACAAATGACACGCGCCACGACGAAAACCCGCACCCCCGACGAGCCCCCCCAGCCGATTTTGGAAAAGAAACTGGCCGAGGCGTTGTCTGAACGCTATTTGTCCTATGCTCTGTCCACCATTATGGCGCGATCGCTGCCCGATGTGCGCGACGGCTTAAAGCCCGTTCATCGCCGCCTGTTGTTCGCCATGCGCGAGCTGAAATTGGCACCGGATTTGCCGCCGAAAAAATCGGCGCGTGTCGTCGGCGACGTGATCGGTAAATATCACCCCCACGGTGACACGGCGGTCTATGACGCGCTGGTGCGTTTGGCTCAAGACTTCAACCAACGCTATCCGCTGATCGAAGGCCAAGGCAATTTCGGCAACATCGACGGCGATAGCGCGGCTGCCATGCGTTATACCGAAGCCCGCTTAACGGATGTCGCCTATCTGATCTTGGAAGGCATCGACGAAGACGCCGTCGATTTCCGCGAAACCTATGACGGATCGGGGCACGAACCCGCCATCCTTCCCGCTGCTTTTCCAAACTTGCTGGCCAACGGCTCTTCGGGCATCGCGGTCGGCATGGCGACATCAATCCCGCCGCACAATGTCAGCGAATTGTGCGACGCCATGCGCCACATGATCCAACACCCCAATGTTGGCTTTGATAAATTGGTCGATCTGGTCCCCGGCCCCGATTTTCCGACGGGCGGCATTATGGTCGATACCAAAGACACGATCATCGAGGCCTATAAAACAGGCCGTGGCGCTTTCCGCCTGCGCGCCCGCTGGGAAAAGGAGGAACTGCGTCAAGGCACGTGGCAGATCGTTGTCACCGAAATCCCCTATCAGGTCCAAAAGTCGCGCTTGATTGAGAAAATCGCCGACCTTCTAACGCAGCGTAAACTGCCCATGCTGGACGACATCCGCGACGAATCCGCCGAAGATGTGCGTTTGATCCTTGTCCCCAAAAACCGCAACATCGACCCCGCCGTTTTGATGGAATCGCTGTTCAAGCTGTCGGATCTTGAAGTACGCATTCCGCTGAACCTCAACGTCCTTGATAAAGACGGCGTTCCGATGGTGATGGATTTGCGCTTGGCGCTGCAATCCTATCTGGATCATCGCCATGACGTTTTGATCCGCCGCTCGTCGCACCAGCTGGCCAATATCGAAGCGCGGCTTGAGCTTTTAGACGGCTATTTGATCGCCTTTTTGAACATCGACAAGGTCATCAAAATCATTCGCACCGAAGACGAGCCCAAGCCCGTTTTGATGAAAACCTTTGGCCTGACTGAAAACCAAGCCGAAGCGATTTTGAACATGCGCCTGCGCTCGCTGCGCAAACTTGAAGAAATGCAAATCAAGGGCGAGCAAAAAGAGCTGTCGATCAAACAAGCGGCGTTGAAAAAGCTGCTAAAGGATGAAACGCTGCGTTGGCAGCATATCGACAACGAACTGGTCGAGCTCAAAAAGAAGTTTGGCAAAAACACGAAGCTTGGCGCACGCCGCACGACTTTTGAAAACGCGCCGGATATTGCCGACGTGCCATTGGAAGCCGTTATCGAGCGTGAAAACGTCACGGTCGTTTTGTCGGACAAAGGATGGGTCCGCGCGATGAAAGGGCATGGCATCGCCGCCGATACAATCAAATATAAAGAAGGCGACGCCGAAAAATACGTCTTTGAAGCCGAAACGACGGACAAGCTTCTTTTGTTTGCGACAAACGGGCGCTTTTACACGCTGGGCGTCGATAAATTGCCCGGCGGACGCGGCTTTGGCGAGCCTGTGCGCTTGATCATCGATTTGCCCGGCGACGCCGAAATCATCTGCATGATGAAATACGACGCCGAAGACAAATTGATCGTCGCCAGCGAAGACGGGCGTGGCTTTATGGTCAAAGCGTCCGACGTTTTGGCGCAAACGCGCACCGGCAAACAGATCTTGAATCTTGGCGAAGGCGCGCGTGCCGTCGTTTGCGAATTGTTGCAAGGCGATTCCATTGCCGTCGTCGGCACCAACCGCAAATTGCTGATCTTCCCCGCCGACCAATTGCCCGAAATGACGCGCGGTCGCGGCGTGATCTTGCAACGCTATAAGGACGGCGCTTTATCCGATGTGAAGAGCTTTACGTTGAAAGAAGGTTTGTCCTGGATGATCGGCGACCGCCAGCGCACCGAAACCGATTTGCGCGCCTGGATTGGCGAGCGCGCGCAAGCGGGCAAAATGGTCCCAACGGGCTTTGCGCGTTCGAACCGGTTTTCGTGAGTGTCTTTTCGGCCTAAGGAATTCCATGTTGTCCTTGCCCCCGCATGCTGAATGCCGAATGCCGCCTACGGACCTTCGCCTGGCGCTTTACCAGCCCGATATGCCGCAAAACACGGGCTCGATGATGCGCTTGTGCGCTTGCCTGGGCCTGACGCTTGATATCATCGAGCCTTGTGGTTTTGTGCTGGACGACAAACGCCTTCACCGCGTCGCGATGGATTATATCGACCACCTGTCGTGGCAGCGCCATATCGATTGGGCGTCTTTCCGCCACAACATGCAAACCGTTCAAAAGCGCCGGATTGTGCTGCTTTCAACCAAAGCGGCAGAGCCTTACACCGCCTTTTCCTTTGCCCCCACCGATATTTTGATGGTCGGGCGCGAAAGCGCCGGGGTCCCTGACGATGTTCATGAATCCGTCGATGCGCGGCTGTTGATCCCTATGACCGGCGTTGTTCGCTCGCTGAATGTCGCCCTGTCCGCCGCCATGGTTGTGGGCGAAGCCGTCAGGCAATTAACAAACAAAAGCATGCAATGATATGTCTTTCTGAAAAGAATCAGTAGATTAACCTTGAAATAATCCCCCTCGCCTTTAAAGTTCTTGCATCCAAACAACAAGATCAACGAACGGTTTTGTCATTTTATTGCGAGGACTTTTCTATGCAGCCTTCAACGAAGAAACGAGCCATTCCCCACGACAGCCCCGTTGTCCAAGATTGCCTCAAAGCGGCCAAACAATGCCGTGGTGCCACCGTTTAAACTAAAGGCAAAGTGAGCGGCCAGCTCCACGCCTTCTTCGGCTAAAGGAGAGATCAGATGGGAGCCAAACCAACCGAGGTCATCTTGCATTTCCAGCGGGCTTTTACAGATATGAGAGCCCCTCATCAGGTCGTGGGGGTGATGAAAACGCATAAAGGCGGTCATCAGTTAAGCGTGCGCGGCCCGAACGGCAAAACCAAACCTGTCAACTTTCCGCATCGCGCATCGGACGAGCAGATTGTCAGGGCACTGCGCAAAAACTTTGGCGACACAGGTCTTCCCTCTGCCGAAACGCTTGCGACAGGTCCTTAAGCGAAAAACGCATCAAGATCAAAAATGATGCCTTGTCTTTTGGACTTAACGATTACTTCTTAAGCATCGATTGGGGATCGACAGGCTTGCCATCCTGCCTAATTTCAAAGTGCAGTTGGGGCGATGCCACGCCACCCGACGCGCCAACAGTTCCAATCATGTCGCCTGCCGCGACAATGCTGTCTTTGGCCACAATAACGCGATCTAAATGGGCATAGGCCGTGACCCAGCCACCTTCATGCCGGACCAAAACAAGGTTCCCAAACCCCTTCATGTCGTCGCCCGCATAGGCCACAGTCCCGCCCGCCGCTGCGACAACAGGGGCCCCTTTGGGCGCACCGATATTCAGCCCGTCATTACTTCCGGTTTGCCCCTTGGCGCCATAGGCCGATAAAACCGGCCCCTGCAGCGGCCAGATAAAGCTCGGCGTGCCGCCTGATGCATGGGTCTCGGCCTTTTCAGAGGCTGCTTCCGCCGACGGCATGACGGTCGTCGGGGTTGCATCGGCCACTTTGGGCCCCGTTCCGGCTGTCAGATCGGGCGGTAACTCCCCCGAAGGCGGCCCAAACGGCATGGCCGAGGCTTTGACATCCGATGGCGCTGTCGTGCGCTGCCCCGAGGATAGATTGCTGGATGTCAAGCCGCCCGTCGATGTTTTGGCCCCTGGCGGCGCTTCCAACGGCACCGCCGTCACGCCGCCTGTGCTTGGCGCGGGCCGCCCGGCTGACAACGGCGTCCTGTCGATAGCCTGTAAAGGCGCAGCCGAAGGAACAGGCTCGCCCACCGATCCGGGAGACGCGCTGCCACCCGTCTGAGCCGGTAAGACCAAACGCTGGCCCGGCTTTAAAAGAAACGGCGGCTGCAAATTGTTCAGCGCAATGATTTCACGCATGCGCACGCCGTGGTTTCGCGCGATGGTATAGACATTTTCGCCGCGCCCGACGGTGACTTCCTTGCCCGGCACCAATTCACCGGCATAGCCGATACCTTGATAAGGCGGCGGTTTGGATGCAGTACACCCACCTAAAAGCAGCATCACGGCGACCGAGGCCGCACAAACGCGCGCGAAATATCGCATCGTGTTTCCTTCCCGTTTTCTTTGCCTTCGTTTTGCTTTGTGACAGCCCCCGCGCCTCTCAAAAAAAGTCGAGACGCGCGGGGACCCAAGACCTACTTCTTTGACACGGCTTCAATCTTTTCCAAACCGCCCATATAGGGTTTGAGGACGGTCGGAATGGCGATCGAGCCATCCGGTTGCAGATAGTTTTCCATAACGGCGATTAAGCAGCGCCCAATAGCCAACCCCGATCCGTTAAGCGTATGAACGAAATTTGTCGATTTTTCGTTCGCCGCGCGGCAACGCGCATTCATGCGGCGGGCCTGAAAATCCCAGCAATTTGAACAGCTCGAGATCTCGCGATAGGTTTTCTGCCCCGGCAGCCAAGCCTCGATATCGTAAGTTTTGCGTGCCGAAAAGCCCATATCGCACGTCGAAAGAATGATCGTGCGGAACGGAATTTCAAGCTGCTTTAACACTTCTTCGGCGCACGCCGTCATGCGTTCATGCTCGGCCTTTGATTGATCGGGCGTCGTGATGCTGACCAGTTCGACCTTATAGAACTGATGCTGGCGCAGCATGCCGCGCGTGTCTTTGCCCGCCGACCCCGCTTCCGAGCGGAAGCAAGCCGTCCGCGCCGTGAAACGCAGCGGTAATTCTTCCGACGCGATAATTTGCTCGCGCACCATGTTGGTCAGCGTCACTTCAGCCGTCGGGATCAACCAATAGCCGTTCGTCGTCTGGAACAGATCTTCGCGGAATTTTGGCAACTGCGCTGTCCCAAAGGCCGCCTCGTCGCGCACCAAAATGGGTGGCGAGACTTCGGTATAGCCAAAGGTGCCCGTGTGCAAATCCAGCATGAACGCGCCAATCGCCCGCTCAAGCCGGGCCAGCGCTCCTTTGATGATCGTAAAGCGCGCGCCCGACATGCGAGCCGCCGCTTCAAAATCCATAAGGCCCAACTGCTCGCCAATTTCAAAATGCTGCGGCGCGTCGGCTTGAACGGCTGGCGTGCCCCAGCGGCGCAGTTCGACATTGGCCGCTTCATCCAACCCAAAGGGAACGTCGGGTTCAGGACGGTTGGGCAAACTGGCGAGTTCGTTTTTCAGCTCGGCGTCTTGTTGGCGGGCTTTTTCTTCAAGCGCCGTCAGATCGTCTTTTAGCTGAGCAACCTCGGCCATCAAAGCGTCGGCGTCTTCGCCTTTGCGCTTGGCCTCGCCCACTTGGCGAGACAGGTCATTGCGCTTGGCCTGCACTTCTTGCATGGCGGTCTGCGTCGCGCGATACGACGAATCCAGCGACAACAAACGCGACGCTTGCGGCGACAGGTTGCGCCGTTTCATGTCTTGGTCGAAGTCTTCCGGATTTTCGCGGATCAGACGTATGTCATGCATGTTTTTTTTCCTTGTTGTTGCGGCGGCAAAACTGTCGCGGTTCTTATTGTCGCCAAGAAAAGTCAAATCATCGCGACAGAAGAAAACTATAACGGCGGCTTACCTTGAAATCTAGGGGGCGAAAAGGTCTTTTTCGTTATTTTAAGGGCTTGGCCGCCCCCTCGCCGCGCCGGACCCAACGCGCGCCCCAAATAGCGGTCTCGTACAAAAGGCACAAAGGCACGGCCAGCGAGATCTGGCTGATCACATCGGGCGGCGTCAAAACGGCGGCAATGGCAAAAATCAACACAATGGCATAGCGCCGGAACTGAACCAACTGGGCGGGTGAGACAACCCCGGCCCGTGCCAACAAAACCAAAACGACCGGCAACTGAAACGACAGCCCAAAAGCCATGATGATGGTCATCGACAGCGACAGATATTCGCTGACGCGCGCTTCCATTTCGATGGGCATCACGCCGACGGCAGCCGGAACCTCAAAACTGAGGAAAAACCTCCAGGCCATTGGAAAAACAAGATAATAAGCCATCGCAGCGCCCGCCAGGAACAAAACAGGCGCGGCAATCAAGAACGGCAAAATGGCGCGACGCTCGTTTTTATACAGCCCCGGCGCGATAAAGGCCCAAATTTGGCTCACAATGACCGGAAAAGCGACCAAAACCCCGCCCCAAAGCGCCAACTTCAAGTAAGTTGTGAAGGCTTCGGTCAGGCCTGTATAAATCAAGCGATGCGCGTGCCCAGCCTCGGCCTCGGCCAAGGGTTTCACAAGAAAAGCATAGAGTTGCGGCGCAAAGATATAGCAAAGGATAAACCCCAAACCGATGGCGATCATCGCCGTAACCAGCCGCTGGCGAAACTCGACCAGATGGGTCAAAAGCGGCAAGGCTTCAAGCGCATCGGGACTGGGCGCGCCTTGCTCATCGGGATCAAAGGGGGGAAGGTTTGTCATCAAGCCGCCCCGTGATCCGGCGGCACTGGCGATACAGGCGGCTTGTCCGGCGCTTTGTCGGCTGGGGCCTGATCGGTTGAGGTTGGGCCGGGCTGGGCGGCATCGCGCGCGCGCAAATGCTCTTTCACATCGGCTTCATATTCCAGCTGGTCCATCTGCGCCGACAGCGCTTGCACCGCACGCCGCGCCTTGCCGACAAAGCGGCCCATCGCATGCATGACCTTGGGCAGATCTTCCGGCCCCACCGCGACCAGCGTCACAACGCCGACGACAATCAATTCGGGCCAAGCGATATCCAGCATCAAGCGGCTTCTTTCCCACCCGGGGTCAAACGATCACGCGCGCGTATCGGGTGAATCATCGCCTGGCGGCAATTGCGGCGTCTCTTTTTTCGCGACCGGCGGCGTGGTAGGCTCGGACGACATAGGATCGCCATTCATCCCGGCTTTAAAGTTCCGGATCCCCTTGCCCAAATCGCCCATGACCTGAGGCAACCGTCCGGCCCCAAAGACGATCAAAACGACAACCAGCAAAACGACTAGATGAAAGAAACTAAATCCCATGACGACGTCCTCCTTTGTGGCAGCTTAGCAAACAAGGACCTCCCACACAACAGCCGCCCTTGCTTTAGGCAAGGCTTCCTGTTACGCCCAAGAACATGAAAAAAACGCCTCTTTATTTCGTGGCAGGCCCTACCGCTAGCGGTAAATCGGCTCTTGCCGTCGAAATCGCCAAACAAGAAGACGGAACCGTCATTAACGCGGACGCCATGCAGGTTTACCAAGGCCTGCCCCTGTTGACGGCTCAACCAGACCCGGCTTTGCGTGCCGCAGCGCCGCATGAAATGTACGAAATCGTCCCGCCGACCGAGATTTTTTCGGTTGCGCGCTGGCGCGAGATGGCAACTGAGACCCTTCAGGCGGTGCGCGCCGCCGGGCGCACGCCCGTTTTGGTCGGCGGCACGGGGCTGTATTTCAAAGCGCTTTTAGAAGGTCTGGCCGAGGTCCCATCAATTCCGCCCTCGGTCCGCCGCCAAGCACTGGATCTGTACAACGAAGAAGGCCCCGAAGCTTTTCAAACCCGGCTGGCTGCGCTTGACCCCGAGGCCGCCGCGCGCCTTCCCGCGGGCGACCGGCAGCGCCTTGTCCGCGCGTACGAAGTGGCCCGTTATACGGGCCGCCCGCTGACCGCATGGCAAAAGGACGCCACCGAAGCGCAAACGGCCTTTTTACAAGATTATGCGATACGGCCTTTGTTGATCTTGCCGCCGCGCGATAAACTCTATGCCGCTTGCAACGCGCGCTTTGAAGCCATGATTACCCAAGGCGCGCTGAATGAAGTTGAAGCGCTGCTGACGGCGATCCCCGATTTTCTAGACCACGCCACGCCCGCGACAAAAATCTTGGGCCTGCGCGACATTGCCGCCTTTTTACGGAATGACGTGCCGATGGAGCTTGTCCTGTCGAACGCCCAGCAGGCCACGCGCAATTACGCCAAAAGGCAAATCACTTGGTTTCGAAACCAATGGAAGGAAACGCCGCACTTCCCGGTCAAGATCTTGCAACAGGGGCCGATTTAGACGCGCCCGCGCGCTCTTTACCCGGACGCACAGGATGCCGCAATGGGTTAGCGATGTTTGGCTGAGACGGCTGCCAGCGCCCCTGAAGAAAATCCAAAAGCAACGGCCCCTGTTTTTCCCACCGCGCGGGCGGGATAAGGCCGGGCAGCGCCGCCTCCCATCCTTTGCGGATAAGGGTCTGCGGCTTTGGCACCCACTGCCCATGAAACAGATAAGACAAAGCCAGCGGCGTAACGTGCAGCGCCGCCGCCACCTCGCCCGGCGATGAAACGCCATACAACGCCTCGAAAAAATGGCTGCCAAGACTGTGAGGATCCAAAGGTTGCGTCCAACCTTGCCAAGCTTTGTTCACGGATTGAGGCAAGGCCTCGTTCAGTGCAACATTCGGCGGCTTTTCGGCACTTGCCCACAGAGAAGGCTCGGGCGCGCGCCCCATCGTCGCGCAAAGAAAGCCCCCCACCTGTGCCCAAGCCTTGGGAAAGGCTTGGGCCAATTGCGGCTTTTGCTTTTCAAAAAGATCGGGGGTCATCACATCCCAAAGACGCAAAAGGCGCGTCACGGCATAAGCTTCAACCCCGATATAGCGCACCGCAATGTTGCGGGGCTTTTTGTATTCTTTGCGGACGATCTCCCAATAGCGACGGTAAAACGCGGCAAAGCGTGGCGGATCGTAAAGAACCGGCCATAGAGGCACAGCTTGTTCGCCCAAGATCTTTTTCACAAAGCCCCCTCTTCACGAAGGCCTTAGCCAAACGCTTGCTTAGACGCCTTTGGGCTTTGACCTTTTGGCGACGCTTTTTCCTTTGGCTCCGCCGCCGCTTCAATCAACGCACGCGCTTGACGCCCAAGCGCGCTATTGACTTCAGGCTCTTTGTTCCAATCGATCCGGCAACGGCGGCAAAGCGCTTGGATCGCCTGAACATAGTCGGCCTTTCCCACAGTCGGATCCGCGGCTTCGACCTGTCGCCAACGTGGCTCGGACAAGCCGCCCAAGCCATCAACCGTTTGCGAAAAGCTTACCCCGCAATCAGCGGCAAAATCGCCCATGGGTTCGCACACGTCATCAGACGACAAGCGCAGGCCGCTTTCTTCGCGCAACCCACGGATCAAGCGGGCAGCAGATTGATGCCATGTTGTCTCTTGGCCCGCAGAAGAAAAACCGGTATCCGGCGCACGGGATTTTTCAAAGGCCCTCCGCGCAAAGACCGGATCGCCTGCGCATAAAGAAGGATAGTTGCGACAAAAAGCTTCAAAAGCATCCTCGCATTCATCTACCACATGCCGGGCTTGGCGTTTGCCCGTGGGGGCTTCTGCCGTTGGCAAATGCCCCGACAAGACGGTGCTAGGGCCCTCATCCCATGAACGCTCGACAAGGCCATCTAAAACCTTTTGCGGCTTACGGGCTTCGCGATAGCGATCCTCGGGCGTAATCGCGGGCGTCCATGTCCCCGCCACATAGCCTTGGAGCTTTTGGCCATAGGGGCCTTGCCATTTTTCTTCCCCGGCACGTTCGCGGATCGCCTCAAGCCAGCCGCAATGTTCTAAGAAGGTAACGGATGGAATCTCGCCGCTATGCTGGATCGCCGACAACCTTCTTCTTGGAATCCCCAAGATGGCCATCTTTTCTTCGGTGGTATAGTCCTCTAATAGATAAAAGATACACGCCCCGACGGTTTCGCTGTTTTTCGGTTTTTGGGCGCGTTTTGATATCTCTAACGATTTCTGCCGCGCCTTCTCTGACGCATAGACCGGCAACGGATAAGGTTTGACCCCACCACGATCACGATATTGGGGTTTATGCTTGGCTTCGTTTTCCATCTGCACGCGCGTCTCGGGCAAAGGCAGACCCGTGGCGGGATCAAAGCCCATGGCGGCGCACATTTCGTCTTTGGTTTGCCGCCAGACGTCTTTGTAACGCGTGCGCATCACAACACATTCTGCCGCAAACTTTGCCAGCGACATGGGGATCTGCGCCTGCAGCACGTTGCGAACACGCGTATAGGACGTCTCAAGATAAAAATAAGCAATCGACGTCTTCACACCAGCTTTGCGCAAGGCTTGCCAAAATTTCCCATAAGCTGCCGGAAAGTCCGGCGTTGGATAAGTCGTCATCAGTCGCCTTCTGAATAAATGATCAAAAATGAATGGTGTGATAACTAGCACGATCAGGCGCAAATATAGGACGGCTTTGAATTACTTTCTCAAAAGAACGACTTGTTAACCATAAAATGGTAATTTTCCTACCATTTGTTTCGAAAGAGGATTAAGGTCCTGCCATTCGATCCCCCTTTTTATTATTGAGAAACGATATGACGACACCAACGCCTTCCCATATGGTTTTGCATTACGCCGCGCTTTATTTTGTCGATCAAGAACGCCCCGTTCCCTTGGCCGCCACAGACAGCCCGGTTGAGACCGCGCGCAAAGATCCCAATGTTCAGTATTTTCAAATCGAATACACGCGCGTCAATGAGCGGACGGGCGACCTTGTCCGCACTCTGTCGGAAAAGAATTATATCGGCACGCCTTTTGCCGCCAGCACGCTGCGCGAACGGCGCGTTCCTGATACCGCCCTTTTGTCCTTCCTCGACAAAAATAATGCGACCTTCGCCGTTCAAACGCGCGATGGCGAATGGCATGTTTTGGGCCGCAACCACCGCGTCTATTGCCCCAAAACGGGCGATATTCTCTTTGGTAACGGGGCCCTGCTTCTAAACCGCCCCGCGTTACGCACACTGGATATCGCCTAAGCAACCCATCTTACAAGATGGCATAATAACCGCGCTTGCCAATACGTAACCGGCATGGCGCGGTTATCTGTTGCTGCCCGTCGCTTGCCTTAAGACCATCCAGCGTCACACCGCCCGCTTCAATCAGACGCTTGATCTGCGAACGCGATAGGCTTGGCTCAAGACGCGCACAAACATCCAAAAGCGGCAAGGAATCGTCGCCTTTCATCACCGCCGCGCGATCTCTTTCATGAAATGTTTTGGCGGCTTCATCGCGGTTTTGACATTGGCTTTCAAAAAAGCGCTGCGCTTCATCTGCCGCGACCGCGTCGTGATACTGCCGAACGATTGCATGCGCGATCCGCTTTTTTGCCTGCATGGGGTGAAGCGCGCCCGATGACAAAGCCTGCTTCATCTCTTCGGCCTCTTCAGCCGAAAGACCTGCCGCTAAATCGATGTAATCTGGCATGGCATGATCAGGAAGAGACATAGCCTTGCCAAACATATCGCGCGGCGCATCCAACAGCCCAATCGTGTTGCCGTGCGATTTGCTCATTTTCTCGTGACCGTCCGTCCCGACCAACAAAGGCATCGACATCACAATCTGTCCGGGATCGCCTTGGCTTTCTTGCAACGTCCGCCCCATCATGCAGTTGAAAAGCTGATCCGTTCCGCCCATTTCGATGTCGGCTTTCAGGACAACGGAATCATACCCCTGCATCAACGGGTACAGCATTTCATGCATCCCGACAGGAATACCTGCCGCATGCCTTTTGGTAAAATCGTCGCGCGCCAAAAGCTGCGCCAGCGTCGCTTGCCCCAAAAGCCGCACCACATCGGAAAAGTTCATGCTCGCCAGCCATTCGGTGTTAAACCGCACCGTCAACTTTGCTGGATCCAAATCCAAAATTTTCGAAAGCTGAGCCAGATAAGTCGCGGCATTGGTTTGCACCTCTTCCTCGGACAAAGGCGGGCGCGTTTTATTCCGCCCCGTTGGATCGCCGATGCGGGCCGTAAAATCGCCGATAACAATCACGACTTTATGCCCCAAATCCTGAAAAGCGCGCATTTTGCGAAGCACGACGGCATGGCCGATATGCAAATCGGGCGCTGTCGGATCAAACCCCAATTTGACAATCAGCTGCCGCTCTTCCTTCTGGGCCAAGCGCCATTTATCGGCAAGCCCTTGTGGCGGCGTGATCTGCGCCGCCCCGCGCGACAATTCGGCGATGATATTTTGAAACGACATAAGAACTTCTCCTTTTCTCGAAAGGGTCGGTCGTTTCAAAAAAGGAGGGATTCATTTTTTGCGACGCCGACCGGGTTAAACGGCGGCGCAACAATGCAAAACCGCCTTAGCAGACGGCGTAATACAACGATGAAAAGCGAATCTCGCGCGGCCCAACAGCCAGCCCAAGGCCGGACAGCGCCAATCCTTTGGCGGCCCCGACAGGGATCCCTAAACTGTTGGTCTTTGGCGACAAAATGGTCTCCGTTTTTCATCTTGTTAGGAAAGATAGCCTAAAGGAAAAGAAGCCCCCCTGTCAATAAAGGTATTAAATTCATGATATATAGGCAAATATCATACATTTTTATGCTTGTTTTCGCAGATGCGAAAAGATATTGTTGCACTGCGGTAAACGACAAGTCCACGTCGCTTAACGTGAGCGCCCATTGGGCGTTTCCTCCCAAAACTTGGCTGCGGGTTTCCCGCAGCCGTTTTTTTTGTGGATGACCTCTCTTTTTTCGCCAAGAAGAGCAAGAGAGGGTTGCGTTCTGTGAAATGGAATGCTACATCCACCCGTCCTTTGCGCCAAAGCCCTTTTGGCAGACGCGAATGGGTGCGTAGCTCAGCGGGAGAGCACTACCTTGACATGGTAGGGGTCACAGGTTCAATCCCTGTCGCACCCACCACAAGTTCAATCTTGTGGTGATAACGGTTTGACGAATGACCAATTTCTTTCCTACACAACGGGATTGACCCTTTTGTTTTGCGCGCCTTCGCGCGCGGGCCCTGTCGCACCCTCCCTCCTTAAGTCAAAGGGACGTACAATAAAGGCGTTCTTTTCCGCCCAACAGCTGGTCGCGTTTTTCTGGCTAAAGCGATGGCTTCTTTGGAAAATAGGACGTTAACAGGAAGATTTGTAATAGCCCTTTTAAGTAATCCAGCCTGTTCACTATTCACGACTCTCTTGTCAATCTGCCCCAATAGAACGGACATACAATCCTTGTGTGCTTGAATAAACTCCTCATTATGTCTTGTGAAATCTTGTGCCGAAACCCAATTAAGTTTGTCAAACTGTGGTCCTATTACATATAATTGTTCCGTGATTACACCAAGTTTTTGCGCATTTAAGTAAGATGCCCAGCCGTTTGACGACATGCCATAATCTGTACAACCTGCAAGTATGTCGATATCACAAGACCAACCTTCTAAGGGATTTTTGATTTCCTGATGGACAGAATTACAGCCCAATTGTTCTGCGAACTGCCCTAAAACATCACTAAAATGCTCAAGCTTTACAGCCGCTTCGTATGTTTTATAGTGAGAGTGAAGAGAATATTGCTCATTACCACCACCCCCATCATAATTCTCATATAGGCCTGCGCCTAGAACTTGTACTCGAACTTGTTCCAACTCAATATGGGCGCATTTAATCAAGTCTCTCCTCAAAGCGCTTGCATCAAGGGCCTCTTTCTTGAGAATAACCCCATCAATAGACGCCATCACGGATGAAGGAAAAATAGCGACAAATAACTCCAGCGTTTTTAATCCAATGTCCCGCCGTGCCGTCTCAAGTGCTTTTTCTGCTTCCTGAATCCGAGCCTCTGTCGTTTCAACAAATTTTTTATGCGCTTTCCCTTCCCTAAAGCGCCGAACAAAATTCAACCCTTTATAAGGAGGCGGAGCTTCGGATAGGCTTTTTTTTGCCTCTTTTATAGTGCTTTGGTTTGTTTCCTCTTCTTCACAAAAACCGCGATAAGCGGCTTGCCATTGCGACAAAATCTGAACCATTGAGAAAAGCCTTCTTTAAATGGGGGGGGCCGTGCACCTCAGCAACTATACTGTATTCTTGCTGTGGTCAATTTTCTTTCATAAAAGACCAAATGTTAATCCCCGCAGGCTGGGCATTAAAAATTGAAAAGGCCCCCACTTTCCAGAATATTTGTAACCACATGAAAAATGGTGCTTATTTTACCCCCAACCAAAACAGCCGCAGTCGCTAAAACAACGACTGCGGCTGAAAAGCCAAAAGAACGAAACGCTCTTAGAACTCTTTATACAGTTGGAACCAAACGCGCGGATTCCGATCTTGTGAATCCGATTGCGAGGCCCCACCGGCTGTACGCCAAGCAACATAAGACTTCAGATGAAGCCCCCACGTGAAGGTCGCATTCAGCCCAAGGCCCGTTCCTGCGATTGTGCGCGTGTTTTTGTCGTCAGAGAACGCGTTCTCATCAACCGTCACCGAGCCAAGATCGTAAAAAGCGATGGCCTGCAAAGCTGGAACCATTTCGGTTGAGAGCAAGCTATGCCTCACTTCAAAATTGGCCAACCAACCTTTGTCGCCTGCCCCTTCCCCTTGCGGAAAAGCGCGCACGCCATCAGCGCCGCCGATCGTGATTTCTTCGGACGATCCCAGATTCTTCGACGCCCGCTGACCAGAGAAATGAACAAAAGCCTGATCGTCTTCGGTAATCGATTGCAAGCGCGCAAGGCTATAAGTCATACGTGCCCACCCACCGTCGGTTTTAGCCGTAACAGAATCGATAGCGCGCGAAGCCGCATCCATTCCTAAAACGCCACCGATAGCATTCAACTCAAGCATCGTAACGCCGCCGCCGCCCAAATCGTCGCGGTGGCTGCCGACAAGGCCGATGGTGGCCGCCTGAACGTTTTTATTGCTGGCACTAAAGGGCGTGTCCGTCCGATCACGCAACCGCTTATCTTCAAAACGCGCCACGCCGTACAAGTTGGTCGCCAGCGAGCGAACAAAAGGATATGTCACATGGACATCGCCAACCGCAGCGGTGCCGTGCGCGCCAAGCGCGCTAAAATCCTTCCCCAGCTCATAAGACGTCTGCGCATAAGAAAAGCCAAG
Organism: uncultured Rhodospirillaceae bacterium; assembly: GCA_964390005.1. Taxonomy (GTDB): domain Bacteria; phylum Pseudomonadota; class Alphaproteobacteria; order UBA9219; family UBA9219; genus CAYMGM01. The sequence goes on from CAYMGM010000002.1 coordinate 187,477, forward strand.
CTTCATCCCATCGGTGCCAATCGGCAACTGATAGCCTGCACGTCCGTAATAAAGGTTGTCGTTACTGCCCAGCAGGCGAAATTGCATCTGATCGCCAATGCCAAACGGATTGTTGACCGCAAGCTGGCCATCGAATTGATATTCGCCTGTATAGCGGTTACCAAAGTTATTAGCGCCGATGCTGCCTTCGTAAGGCTTTCCGGGATCGACCTCGACAACAAGATCGGATGTCCCGACGCTCTGCCCCGGTCGCAGCACAGCCTTTGCGCCGCCAACGCCGGGCGTATCCGCCAAAAGAAGCGTCGCACGGTCAATGTCGCTTGAGCGCAAGATATCGCCATCAGTCAAATGGTCTTTGATGTAGGGCGCCGCTTCATCGTCCGACAGACTTGAGTTATTGCTCAGCGAGCTCGTCCCCAAGTTTCCTTCCAGAACGGCGACGGTCAACAAACCATCGGTCATTTTCTGCTCTGGAATATAGGCGCGCGCGACCAAATAGCCTCGGTCGCGATAATACGTCGTAATCTTTTTGATCCCCGCATCAAGATCGGCCAGCGTATGCTTGCCTTTTTCAAGATCGGCCACCAGCGCGTGGAGCTCGTCCGCCGTAAAAACGGTGTTGCCTTTAATGGCAATACGCTCAATCGGAATCTCGGTCGTTGAATCAACGCTCGACGTCGCCCCCGAAGCATCCTCAATCGTCAAAGGAGCAACCGATTTCTTCGGCAGAACCGACGGCGCAGGGCTAAGATCGCGTAACGTCTCGCCCGCATCGGGACGAACTTGCGCATAAGAGACGCTTGGCGAAACAACGACCAGCGAACACAAAAGACCTGCAGTCAGACGGCAAGGCCGCTTCCACCACATTTATTCCTCCCTTTATTCTCGTTCAGAACCCATGCCGGGATTGCCAAAAGGAATCGGCGCTCCCTCTCCACCTTCAGGTAACCTTACCCCACCGTTTTGAACAGTGACAGTGCCAACTTGCAAATCCACTGTCACGCCGAAATGCGGCGCATGCCCACCAGCTGCCGCCCCCGGCGCTTCAGCCGAGGCAACTTGCGTTTGCGGCTGCAGAGGTTCTGGCTGTTGCGCAACGACAGGCGCGGGCAAGATCGGATCAGCGACGTTCGTGACAGTCGGCACCGTCACCCCCGTCGTGACCGCCGTGACCGCCGCCGTGTATTGCGGCACAAGCGCGGTGCCATTGGGCAAGGAGGCAACAGCCCCCGCCCCGGCTGTCGGGCTTGCAACAGGCGCTGGCGTGACCGTCAGTTCGCCCACGCCGCCATCATCGACAAATTGATAGCCAAGCGCGCTAAGAAGGCCGCCCGTATAGGTGATATTCTGCTGCCCCGGCGCGATCGTCGCCGTAAAGATCGGTTCTCCACTCACATGCGCGTTGGTGTCGCCATCCAAGTAGGTTCCGCCAATCGTATAGGTCACCCCCGACAAATCACCATTATAAGGAATGGTCAACGGATCAGGCGTAATCGTGAGCGTCGGCGCAACGGTATAGAAGAACCAGTTTCCGGCAGAGGCATAAGACGGCACGCTTCCAGCCGTATAGGTCTGGTTATAATGTTTGTTATACCCCGTCATGCCTTCGGTCGAGGTCGCCGGATTGGTGGCATAGACAAGATAACGCCCCGAGCCCGTTTGAATCCCGGTATCGGCGGCATTGTTATTGATAAAATTGCGACCGGCATAAAGCGTGACAAGCCCACTTGACGTCACAACTGGCGCACTTGCATTCAGCGTCAGATCCGACGACACGCCTTGCGCTTCAAGCGTAATTGCCCCCGTCGCGTGAAGGCCTGCACCGCTGACTGTCAAGTTCTGAGCCTTAGCCGTGAGCGACGCCAAAGGCGTGACATTGCCGATGCTATAAAGCGTCAAATCTTGCGACGCGCCGCCCCCATCGGCTGTCACGTCAATCGTCAGATTCCCGGCGCCGTTCAGCGCAACAGAGCCAAAATTGATTGCTCCTGCCGCGCTTGTCCCACCTGTGCGATCGGTATCAAGCGATGCCGTTCCCGCAACCGTTATCGCGGCAACGCCCCGAAGATCAATAGCGCCGCCGTTTGTCGTCACGGCCCCATTATTAAGCGTCAGCGCACCGCCGGAATAGGTTTGATTGCCAGTTGTCCCGACAGTGGCCAGCGTAATCGTGCCGTCTGTGCCGTTGTTATACGTGCCACCATGCATCGTGTTGACGGTCAACTGATCCAGATAATAGCCGCCCGCATTTCCAGCCACGACCGAAACAGCCCCACCATTATGCGTAAAGCTTTGCGTATTGGTGGGTGGGTTGTAATAGCCTGCGCCTGTATCGGTGTTCGTATTGATCGTCAGCGTCAGCCCCGATGCCAAAGCCGAAACGCCAGCGCCACTCATCGTCACGGCACCCGCCGTTCCGGTTTGCTGGCTGTTGGTCGCAGCCCATGTGTCGATGGTAACATTTGTCGCAAGGCGCGCATCCCCCGCCAGCGCGATAGCGCCCTTATCAGAAGTCAAATCGCCATGTAGCGTAATGATGCCGCCGGTATAGGACTGCGTATTAGAATAACCGTTGCGGGTCGTCACAACAGACGGCAGCGTGATCGCCCCAGATGTCCCGCCTGCCCCGCCGGTCGTGTTGACCGAGATACTCGTCGTATTCAAAGCGTTATGCTGAATGGTGCCGTACAAATCGACAGCGCCGCCATTTTTGCCAGCCGCCGTCGTCGACGTATTAAAGGTCGGCCAGCCCCAATAATAGGCGGTAAGATTATACCCGGAAAAAGTAATGTTGCCCGCATCGGCCACATTGCCTTGCTCGGTATCGATGGTCAGGCTTGTCTGCAGATAAGTGTTGCCCGTCGAGGCAAAAGAGCCATTCAAAGAATAGTTGTTATTGTAAAGATAAATGACGCCATCGTTGGATCCATTGACGGCCACGCCCGAGCTAACCAACGTAAGGCCGCTTAAATAGCTGCCGCCGCCGTTGTTGGCTCCGCTATACATCTGGATCGAGCCGCCAGCAGCGGATGTCGAATGAGAATCTACCGTCAGCGTATAACCTGCCGCCGTGCCAGAGAGCATCCCCATCATATAGATAGAGCCAGAGTTCCCCGTGTTGTCACTGTTACTATCGACCGACACCGACTTCATCAAATAGATGCCGCTGCCGCCTGTCAGGTTAATCGCGCCATCGTTTGTGACGACATCGCTATTCAGACGCAAAACATTTCCGGCATAAACGGTGTAGGTCCCCGTCCCTAAAGCAACGCCATCGATTTCAATGTTGCGACTGTTCGCTGTCAGATTCCAGTTTCGGTTATTCGCGGACAAATTGACCTTTGTCGCATCGATGGTGACAAGACTTCCGCTGTCCGAGAAATTGACATCGTCGCTGCCTGCCAGATCGATGGCAACGTTTTGCGCGACATTGGCTCCATTAAGCGTCAGGTTCAACGTCTTGAAGTGATTTGTTGAAAGTTCGTGAATATTTACATCACCGCTATAGGTATTCACCGCCAACGTGTTGTCCGTTGCCGAACCGCCATATGCAACTTGGATATTCTTGGTTCCGCCGCCGATGGTTCCAGTGGAAGAAGAACTGTAACTATTAAAGCTAACATTGCCCGCGGTAATCTGCGCCGCTTGCGCCGCGGCGTTATAGTCGTTTTCGGCCAAAATCGATCCTGTGTTATTGATCGAGGCCAGAGACGCCGTAAAATACCCCCCATTGGTGTTAACAGCGTTATCCGCAAAAACAATGCTGCCAGTGTTGGCGGTCAACGAGATATTGCGGCTAGCTGCGGCAACGTTCATACCGCAAGATGTTGTTGTCGCGCATCCCGTTGTCGCAATGGTCGGCACGTAAATGCCGCTGGCGTCCGTGATATAGTCGATATGCTCACCATCTGCATAATGAATGGCATGCGTCCCAGCGACAGCATAGTTCGTCAGCGATAGGACAGAGAACGCGTTATCGACTGAATCGATAAAAGTCGATCCCCCCGTATTCGTGACGTAAAGATAGCTACCGCTGCCGATCTCAAGCGGATTGGCAAGCGTCCCCAGCGTTGAGCCGTTGAAAGAAGCCGAAACAGTCTTGATATCAGCCACGCCATCGACCGCAGCGCTGGTCTGATTGTTCGATGTCGCCGAGAAAGAAGCGCTGTAGGATGTCATGCCATAGTCATGGCGAAAGATTCCGGTGCCTGCATAATAATAATTGACGTAACTTCCCGTATTCACCGCATTATTGGCATACGTGATGCTACCCGCTGCAATCGAAACGCTGGTTGGAAAAACGCTTGGATCGGTCGAGTACACCCAATCGTTCGAGATATAGGTTCCCGCCACACCCGCTGTGCTGATATCTCCTGTGGCCAGAACCAAAACGCCCGACGCATTGGTATTCATCCTGATATGGCCGGTTCCGCCCTGATCGCCCATAATGTTGACCAACTGCGTCGCGCTGGCTTGCGAGCCAATATTGACGCTGATCGATGAAAAGACCTGACTGCCGATCTCGTTGACATAAGAACTGCCGGATGAGTTCGTGATGTAAAGTGGTCGTCCAACGCTTGGAAACGTTATTGTACTGTTGTTCGGATTGGAAATCTGGCCCAACAGATCGGCGGTGCCCGAAACTTTAATCGGGTTGATGGCGCTGCCGATTGTACCAGCGGTCAAACGTGTTTCGGCATTTGTCACAATATCCGGCGTGCTTGCATTTGTATTTGAGCTGGTAATCGTGCCGCCCGTGACGCTGACAAAATTGGTTTGATAATAGCGCCCATTATTGTTGTTATAATAGCTCTGCGGAGAATAGGTCGAGTTCAGTGCGCGCAAACTGTTCGCGGCCAAAGATACATCCCCAGCGACTTTAATGATCAAATTGCCATAGCCGACATCGATAAAGCTGCCCGCCGCCATGGTCAAATCATGCCCATAGGTCGTGACGGAATCGACGTCGCCGGACCCAGCGATAAAGTTACCGTTATAGGTTGTCACGCTCCCCGTGGACGCGAACGAAATGTTCCCCGCCCCTGAATTATCGGCATCGGCCTTCAAAACGACGTTCAACCGTCCATAATAATTGCCGCTTGTCAAGGTGGGCGCGCTTGAAATCGCCGCATTGATCAAAATATCGTTCGCGGCCGCCAACGTTAGGGTCGATGCGTTTAACCCCGTTTTCAAGATATCGGCATTAACGGTGATGTTCCCCGCGGAAGCGCCAGCGCCTGATCCTGTCGTAATTAAAACGTTTGTGCCTGCGTCCAGCGACGTGACGATCGAGCTGGCTAAAATGGTTGAATCCTGCGTCGGCGTATAGCTGGCGGCATAAGCATCGCCCGTTGCGCCCGCGCTTGCAATGACGACATTATAAGGATCAAGCAACCAGATCCCCGAAGCTTCGCACGAAGCTGACGCTGTTTTGACAAAACCTATCGCGTTTAACGTACCGTGGCTCGATGTTTCAACCGATCCGCCTTGCCCGCCTTGAGCGTTTGTCGACGCGTCAATACTTCCGGCAAAGCCCGTATAATTTTTGGACCACAAAACAGCGGTGCCGCCATTGCCTTGCTTTTTGGCACTGACGTCAATCTTAGCGCCCGCTTGCATTACGACGACATCGGCGTTTGCGATGCTGGCGTCCTTGCCCTGCCAACCGCCGCCGACATAAACCGAGCCACCGCCCTGTGCGCCGCTGGCGTCAATGACAGCCCCATCGTGCAGGCTAACTTGCTTGGCGGTCACGACCACTTTCCCGCCCGTTCCTTCTTGCGCAGAAGCATCCAACGTGCCGCTAACCTCGGCTGAGGTGGTTCCGTCGCCGCCCAAAACAATGGCGCCGTTCTGATTGGAAACCGTCCGCGCTTCGACAATCCCCGTATTATTGACAACCGCTTTGCTGATTGCATCGGCGGCTTTGGCCGTCATGTAAACGCGCCCGCCATCGGCAACAATCAGGCCCTTGTTGGCGGCCAACCCTTCCAGCGTGCCTTTATCGACGCTGAAGGAAACCAACGAGCCATTGCCATCAAAGCTGATGGTCACTTCATTGCCCGCCCCGATGGCAACCGTGCCAAGCCGCGCGCTGATAATACCTTCGTTGCTGACTTGCGAAGCCAACAAAGCAACAGCGCCACCATCTTTAGCGGTAATTCTACCTTTATTGACAATAGACCCGCGGCCTTCGCCACCGGTCAAATGATAATTGCCCTTCATAAAATCGGTGTCGGACAAATCCATCGTCGATGCGACCAAACCACCAACGTTGACCTGAGAATCAGCGCCGAACAAAACGCCATTCGGGTTTAAAATGAACAAGCGCCCGTTTGCATTGACGCTCCCCAAGATTTCGCTGGGGCTTTGCCCCAAAACGCGATTTAAGGCCGTCGCGGTGCTGTTGGGCTGATTAAAGTTGACCGTTTCATTCCGCGCGACATTAAAACTCTGCCAATTGATGGCCAAGTTTTGGCTGGTTTGATTGATGCTTGTCGTGGCCCCGCTTTGCCCAATCGTACCGACCCCTGCCGTGACCTCGCCCCCTGTTGGCGCGGCATAAAGCGAAGGCGAAGCCAAAGCAACCGCGGCAAATGTCAGCAAACCGACAAAATGGCACGACTTGAGGCCGGAAGAGGCCATCAACAAAGAGCGCAGTTTCATGTTTCCTCGGAAGGCAAAGGGCGATGGAAGAAAAAAACAGGTGAAGATTCTTTCGGAACGATACTCTAACTTATTGCCTTAAAATACCGTAAAGACACTTTTTTCACCAAAAGAACTCTTTTCCATACGGGCGCATGGAAACTTTCTTTTTTATGCCCCCCCATCGGCCCCGCCCCAAACATAGCGATGACGAAACGAATAGGGTCTGGGGCGATAATAGCCAAAGGGGCCGTCGCAAGAACGGCCCCTTTGGTTTCTCTGAAGACAGAATACGACGTTATTCAACCGCCGCTTAATAAGAAAGCTTTGCCAGCGCCAGCCCCATCTGGATTGACTGCTTCGCCGTGACTTGCGCCGCCTTGACGTCGCCGCTCGGCACAAGCGATGGCCGCACGGGAGCTCCGGGATGAAACGTAAAAACGATCTCGGCTTCAGGCGGCTTATCGTTGGGCCCCAAAATGATCACGGTAAAATCCGTTTGCAGCACGTCAAGGCTGGGCAGACGCCAGGCTTCAAGAACGGCTGAAACTTTTCCTGTATTCTTGGGGTCTTCCAACGTCACGGGCGTATCGCCCGGCACGGTCGAAAGATCGATCATCCCCATCCGCCCCGGCAACGGGCTCACAAAAGCCGTACACCCCTCCATAATGGCCGGATGCGTATAAGGTTGCCAAGCAACCGTTTTAAGATCGGCGAGAACCTGATCTGGCGTTTTCTCTGGGTAAAAAGACCCCATCGGAGTCCCGCCCGCGCCTGCGCGCATTTTGGCTGTTTTTCTTAAATAGGCATCCAATTCAGGGTGACGGCTCATCACTTCGATAGCCGCCCGAACGCGTTCATTTTCTGTTGTCATGAAAAGCACCAAATATAAAAAACGATGCCTTGATTATAGCCCCAAACCCCGGCAGGACCATAAAAAGTCATTATTTTCATCTTTTCATCTGCACGACGATCAAAGGCAAGCGTTATCCAATGCCAAAAAATGACCGGGAATTACGGTTAATTACCGCCCTCTAAACGCTTGTCCTTGGCTTGCCGTACGGCGTCGATCTGCGGCTGCGTCAATTGAAACCCGGTCAGAATGCGATAGCCTTCAGCTGTCGTCTTGTCGTCGGGAAGAGGAATAAAGACATGCATTTCTTGTTCTTTTTCCACGCGTTTATCGCTGCCAGAAAAAGTGAAATCGGTCGTCAGCATATCTTTTTTCACAATCTGGCCTGATGGATCGAGCAAAGCGACGAAAAACGGAAAGCTGATTTTATCGCCGCCAAGACGCGGCCCGCGCGCCGCCGCCATATAAAGCGTATAGCGAATATCAACGCCTTTGTCGCTATAACGACAATCGCCCTTGATATCGCGTAGCGCGCCCATCGCGACAAGCTCTTTCGCATCGGGCGCGTTCTGCCCATAGTCCGAGATCAATTGTAAATCCCGCACAAGAGCGACTTGAGGACACTGGCGCGGCGGCAACTGTACCTTTTCCTTGTCTTTATCGTTATGCGAACAACCGACGGCCAAAAGCGCGCAAGCGATCAAGGAAAGCGTAGAGAAAAATTTCGACATGGTTGATACCCTTCTTTTAAATCGAAGCTTCCGCCGCAAAGGCGTCTGCTGCCCGTTCCACACGCCCCACCGCATCGTCGATTTGCTGTTCGGTCACAATGAGCGGCGGCAAAAAGCGGATCACGTTATCTTCCGCGCCGACAGTCAGCAAATGATCGGCAAAAAGCTTCATAACGATTTTCTTATTGGCCCCTTCGGCTGCGCAGCGCAAGCCTTGCATCAAGCCCCGCCCGCGCCGCCCAACAAAAACATTGGGATAGCGCGCAATCAAGTCGTCAAGACGCCCGGCAAAATAATCGCCTTTACGCGCAACCTCGGGCAAAAAGGTGGGGTCTAGAACAAGATCCATCACCGCATTGCCCACCGCGGTCGCCAGCGGATTGCCGCCAAAGGTCGAGCCATGCGTTCCAGCCGTCATCCCTGCCGCGGCCCGCGCCGTCGCCAGACAAGCGCCGATCGGAAAGCCGCCACCCAAAGCCTTGGCGATGCACATGACATCGGGCGTTACGCCCGACCATTCATGCGCAAACAACTTGCCGGTACGGCCCATGCCGCATTGGATTTCGTCGAAAAACAAAAGTAGCCCGTGCTGATCGCAAAGCGCGCGCAGACCTTTTAAGTAGTCGTCCGGCGCGACGCGCAGACCGCCTTCGCCTTGCACGGGCTCAAGGCAAATCGCCGCCGTCTCGGGCGTAATTGCCGCTGCGACGGCATCAAGATCGCCCCACGCCACTTTATCAAAACCATCCATAGGCGGGCCAAAACCATCCACCATTTTCGGCGTCTGAGACGCCGCAATCGCCGACAACGAACGCCCATGGAAATTGCCGTCAAACGTGATGACGCGATAGCGCTGAGGCTGCCCGCTATGGCTAAAATACTTGCGAATGACTTTAACGCAGCAATCCCACGCCTCGACGCCCGCGTTCTGGAAAAAGACAGTATCGGCAAATGTCGCAGCGACCAAACGCTCGGCCAAACGCTCTGTCACACGGTAGAAATAAAGGTTCGACGCGCTCCACAGCTTTTCGGCTTGCGCCTTCAGCGCATTCACCAAACGCGGATGCGCATGCCCAAAGGCATCGACGGCAATGCCCGCGACAAAATCGAGATAACAAGTCTCGTTCTCATCAAAGAGAAAGGCCCCTTGCCCGCGCGCAAAATGAACGTCAAAGCGCTGATAAACAGGCATCAAAGCTGGCATCGAACCGCTTTCAGGAGACACAGGCATCGCAGCCCCCTTTCTTGATTTAATTTTTAAGCTTTCGCGCGCGCGCGATCATGCACATGGCGCACCCAAACAGCACGACATTGACGACAACCATAACGGCCATGCCAAGGGCCGGATCGCTTTCGCCAGCGCCCGCCAAGCCCTGACGAAAACCGTCAACGGCATAGAACAGCGGATTAAAGGCATTGATATGCCCCCAAACGCCCGGCAATTGGCTGGCAGGCAGAAAGGTGCCCGATAAAAAGGTCGCAGGCGCCACAATAAAGCTTTGGATCATCATCATGTCGTCGAACTTATCGGACCACAGGCCGGTCAAAAGCCCCAGCAGCGACATCATCAAGGCCCCGGCTATGGCATAAAACAGCAAAAGCCCAGCCTGCGCATAGGCCACGGGATGAAGAAGAAACAACGTAAACGTCGTCAAAACCCCCACGATCAGCCCGCGCCATAAGCCCGACAAAGCCAACGCCGCCGTCCATTCAAAAGGCGAAAGCGGCGCCATGACGAGATCGACAATATAGCCTTGCATTTTGCCAAGAATAAGCGCGCTTGAGGTCGATGAAAAAGCCTGTTGCGCCACCGTCATCATGACAAGGCCGGGCAAAAGCCACGACAAGAACGGAACACCGCCAATGCTGCGCGCAGTCGCGCCCCCCGCCGACAAACCAAAGACAGTAAAAATCAAAAGCGCCGTAATCGCTGGCGCGACAAGGGTTTGCATCGGCACTTTGAGATAACGCGCCGTTTCCTTGACCATCAACGTCCCCAGCGCCCGCACATGAACACCCCCAAAGCCCACATCGGGCAACAGGCGTTCGGCAGGGGGAAGCGGCGGCGAAAAGGAATCTGTCATAGGGGCAGATTGACGCGCCCCCTGCCCAAGGTCAAGCGATCATTCGGGCGCGGTAGCGTCTATCCCCAGCTTATCCAAAAGCCCCAAAGCCTATTTGAGGGATGCCAGCCAAGCCAATTTGGACATTTTGCCTTCGACAACGTTTTCAAGCGCAGCGACGACGCGGTGGTCATAGGCCTTGTCGGCATCGTCATGAAGCCGCCCCAAAGCCTGCTGCCGCGCCAGACCGTCACGATGCGCACGGGGCGAAACCAAAGCGACAAAGGCATTCGACGCCGCAACGATTTGGGCCGTCGTCAAAATAGCCGCACCCTGCAAGCCTTCAGGCACGCCGGTGCCGTCAAAATGCTCTAACACCTGGCGCAACGTCGGCACGACCGGCCCATCGAAACCGATGATCGACAAAATATCGGCCGAGGTCAGAATGCTTTCGCGCACGCGCTGCAATTCTTCTGGCGTCAGTGGCGTGACCTTGGTCAAAATATGGCGCGGCACCAAAACCTTGCCAAAGTTCATCAGCGAGCCTGCAATTTCGGCGGCATCGATATCTTTAGCCCCCAGCGCCATTTCTTCGGCCACGGCGCGCGCCAATTGGCCTACGCGCGACGAGTGGCCCGAAGCGTAAGGATCGCGCCGATCGACAACGGCAACCAATGTATCGATGACTTGGCGCAACATGCGATCCGCGCGACGAGTGGCCCGAAGCGTAAGGATCGCGCCGATCGACAACGGCAACCAATGTATCGATGACTTGGCGCAACATGCGTTCACGCCGTTCGCGCTCGACAATCAGGCTGGTCAAATCGTCTTCGCTGACCAAAACGCAGCCTTCTTGTTCGGCAAACACGCCTAAGGCTTCGTAATGTTCTTGAATAAAGCGCGTCTCGCCGTCAATAACGACGCGATCGATATATTCGACGGCCCTTTCGGCTTCGCGCGCTTCGGCCAGACGCTGATCGAAACGCTTGGCGATTTCTGGCGGCAAAATCTTGGCGGGAGGCTGGCCGATAATCTCGCTCATCGGTTTGCCAATCGCATCGGCAGCGCGTTCGTTGACGAACCAATAGCGGTTCTGACGATCAAAAATCATGATCGCGCCTGGCTGGTGATCTGATACGAGCTTCAAGAGATCCTCCCGATAGCTAAGTTTGTTTTGTAAGTGATGAAGACGCGATTGAACGGCCCCCGCGATGCGGTGTCTCTCCTGCATGCGCGAGAGAACAGCCGACGCAAAAGCAAAAGCGAAAAACGCCAGCAGAGCAATGACCAGCGTCACATAAAAAGTCGTATCACTATCTAGCCCCAGCCCCACACCATGAACAGCATGATACCCCAAAGTGATTACGGCCACGACAGCGGCGCCAATCTGAAACCAATGCCAAAGGGCCAAAGCGCGGCGATCTTTGCTGGGCTTGCCTTCGAAAATCGCCTCTGAGATTTCGTGGGCTTGGGAAAGAGCTTGAGAGACATCCGGGGATTTCATTTTTGATTTCCTTACTTTTTGCCTTTCGGTCCCTAGTCAGTGAAGCAGGCGTCAAACCAATGCGACGCCAAGCGCCCCCTTTCCCAAAGGGAAAAGAAAGGATATGAAACGATAGTCGCGAAATCTAAAACCTTCGTTAACCCCCTTCGGACGTCCTTTTATTAACGAAGCGGCAATCACCTTCCCTTACGCTGGACCCGATGATGATGCCCTATCAACCGCCGCCCCTTAGCCCCCCCGCCCAAGAGCGCCAACTCTTGGACCTTGTCGAACGTCTGGCCCACCGACGCCGGGATCGCCTTGTCTTACATATTCATTTGTCGTTATTGGCCCCGGCTTATCGGCGGCCTGCCTATACGCGCATAGCGGCAGAGACTTTTCAAAGCCAAGTCATTGGAACCGAAGGGCAATTTTTTAATCTAGCGAACAAAGACCTTATCTTCATCGGCTATCTGGCCGATCAGGCGAAGCTGCATGAAATTCTCGAACACATCGAGATTTTATTCGCAAGCGATCCGTTAATGACAGGCAACGCCGCCTCGCCAGAAGAAGGTTTTTATGGCTGGTATGTGCTTGGCGACGATGAATCTTATGAAAGATTCAAAATTATCGCCCAAAACATTCTTAAAACCGCCCAAGATAACCGCCAGAAAGAAGTGATGCCGCCTTATAAACGTAGCGGCCCCCAACCGGTCGAGCCCAGCGTTTTAGCCGCCCTTGAACAAAATCTAGGGAATGCGGATATCTCGATGGTGGCGCGACGCCAACCGGTCTGCACAATTATCGACCAAATGCACCCGCAGGTTATTTTCGAAGAGCTTTACGTCTCAATCGACGATCTGGAACGCGCCTCGACCCCTGATACGGATCTTTTGGGCGATCCGTGGCTTTTCCGCTATTTGACGCAGACGCTGGATCGGCGCGTGATGTCGATGCTGATCCGCGACGGCGTTAACTGGGCGCGGCCTTTCAGCATCAATTTAAACGTTGGAACGGTCTTATCGCCTGATTTTGCGCGTTTTGAATCGATTGTCGCCCCGCAATTGCGCGGCCGCCTGGTTGTCGAAATGAACAAGCTAGACGTTTTTTCAGACCTCGGCGCTTTTCATTTTGCGCGGGATTATCTGCATGACCATGGCTTCCGTGTTTGTCTGGATGGCCTGACGCACCACACCTTGCCCTATTACGACCGCGAACGGCTGGGCTTTGATTTGGTCAAACTTTATTGGACCCCCAACAGCCTTGACACCATGCCGGAAAGCCAAACGCCTCAATTACGCACGCTTGTGCGCGAAACAGGCCAAGCCAATACCATTTTATGCCGCTGCGACGACGAAAAAGCGCTGGCTGTTGGCCAAGATATCGGCATTGTCATGTACCAAGGCCATGCCGTCGATAAAAGGCTGAAGAAATAGGCCGCCTGCCCCCTTTCCCGAAGGCTGAATCCCCCCTTGAAATCTTGCGTCTCAACGTCCATATGCTAGGGGCGTAACAATTCATTGAAACAGGAGCCTTTTTTCTCATGACCGAAGAACGCATGGCCTTTCAGACCGAGGTAAGCAAGCTTCTCGATATCGTTGTCCATTCGCTGTACAGCAAAAAAGAGGTTTTTCTGCGCGAATTAATATCGAACGCCTCGGATGCGTGCGACAAATTGCGCTATGAAGCGCTGACAGCGCCCGAACTGACGGGCGACGACACCGCTTACAAAATCCTTGTCCAGATCGACCCCAAAGCCCGGACGCTAAGCGTCACGGACAACGGCATTGGGATGAGCCGCGACGAAATGATCGAAAATCTGGGCACCATCGCCCGATCCGGCACCGCCGCCTTTTTGGATAAAATCGGCGCGGACGGCAAACCGGACCTGAACCAGATTGGCCAATTTGGCGTCGGTTTTTACGCCGCCTTTATGGTCGCGCAAATGGTCGAGGTCGTCTCGCGCCGCGCGGGGGCTTCGGAAGCTTTTTGTTGGCGCTCGGACGGCAAGGAAGGCTTTGCTATCGAAACCGATTCCAAAGAAACGCGCGGCACCGAAGTGCGCCTGTATTTGAAAGAAGGCGAAGACGCTTTCTTGGACGAAGCGAACCTGCGCGACATCATTCATCGTTATTCCGACCATATCGCGCTGCCCATTCTTTTGGGCGACGACGAAACGCCTGTCAACAAAGCCAGCGCTTTGTGGCTGCGCTCGAAAGCGGACATCACCGACGAACAGTACAAAGAGTTTTATCATCACGTCGCGCACGCCTTTGAAGATCCGCAGCTAACGTTGCACTGGAAGGCCGAAGGCAAAATCGAATATACGGGCCTTCTTTTCGTCCCCGGCATGCGCCCCTATGATCTGTACGATCCGCGCCGTCGTCATGGCGTAAAGCTCTATGTCAAACGTGTCTTCATCACCGACGAAGCCGAAGGCTTAATCCCGCCCTATCTTCGTTTTCTGCGCGGGATCATCGACAGCGAAGATCTGCCGCTGAACGTCAGCCGCGAAATGCTGCAAACCAACCCCATTCTGTCAAAAATGCGCAGCGGCATCACGCATCGCGTGCTGGGCGAACTGGCCAAGATGGCGCAGGACGAAGCGGTTTTTGCCTCCTTCTGGGACAATTACGGCCCGGTTCTCAAAGAAGGCCTGTACGAAGATGGCGAACATCGCGAAGGCCTGTTAAAGATCTTGCGCTGCCGCTCGACCGCGCAAGAAGACGGCCTGACAGGCCTTGAAGCTTACGTCGCCCGCATGAAGCCGGAACAAAAAGATATCTATTATCTAACCGGCGACAATCAGGCGATGTTGGCGCAAAGCCCGCATTTAGAAGGTTTCCGCGCCCGCGGGATCGAAGTTTTGCTTTTGTCCGATCAGGTGGACGATTTTTGGCCCAGCGCTGTCGGCCAATACCAAGACAAAAACTTGGTTTCGATCACGCGCGCAGGGATTGACCTGAACGCGATCGCTCCCCTGCCCGACGACCAAAAGGATGAAAAAGATCCTGTGCCGCCGTCCAGCGATATGGATACGTTGATCGCCATCATGAAAGGGACGTTAGATGGCAAGGTCAAGGACGTCCGCGCGTCCGCGCGCTTGCTAGACAGCCCCGTCTGCCTGGCTGCTGCCGAAGGCGATTTGGACATTCATCTTGAGCGCTTTTTGAAACAGCACAACCAGATCCGCACGCCCAGCCAGCGCATTTTAGAGATCAACCCGCGTCACGCGCTGATCCGCAAAATGGCGGCCAAGGCTGAATCCGACAAAGCGAAGATCGAAGATCTGGCGTGGCTTTTGTTGGATCAAGCCCGTCTTTTGGATGGCGAATCCATTGACGATGCCGCCGCTTTCAACCGCCGTTTGGCTGGCTTGCTGGCTGGCGCGCTTTAAAAGACCCCCCAAGCCCCCTTTCCGCCTAAGCGGGAATGGGGCTTGATGCTTCTTTGCCATTTGTTCACCTTTTCAGGACATGCTTTTCGCCATTCCGTGTTTGTTGAAAGGCTCAACACCCATGTCGTCTTTACACGTTCGCATCCTGAATCCTGGCAAAAAGACAACGCAATCGGGCCGCGGCAAAGAAAGCTGGTGGGTTATCGAGCCTGTCTTGCCAACCGCCCGCACGCCCAATCCCGTCACGGGCTGGATCGGCGCTCAAGACAGTCTTTCAACCTTGCGCGGTGCGCTGCGCTTTGCCCGCGCCGAGGACGCCATTGCCTTTGCCAGCCGCCAGGGCTGGTCTTTTGACCTGTCCCCTGCCGAAAAACGCCGCGTTGTCCCCAAAAGCTTTCTGGACAATTTCAACCCGCGCGCGGCCTCGTAAAACGGAATAAAAACAAAGAAATAACGTGAAAGTTTTGGGAAAGAAGGTCTTTTTTGTTACTCTTCCTTTGTCTTTTTTAGCCATTTAAAATTGAACAAGGGAATATTTCATGCTGCCAGCTATTTTTCGCCAATCAGGAAGCAACCTTCTTCAACGCCTTACGCCCTCCGACGAAGACAAAGCTATTTTTCATATTTGTCTTGCGTTGACGCCGCGCGAACGGCTTGCCCGCGCTATGGCCGAAAGAATTGGAGACAGCACAATCTGCGGCGCGGCATCCTTTTTGACGTTTTCACAACCCAGCCGCCTTGTCGTCGATGAACAGACAGAAACGCTTTACAACGTCCGGACTTATACAAGCCCGGATCGTCAGCTTTCTGTTCTGACCGCCAATCGCGATATGATTGGCGGCTTTGCCCGCGGCCTTCAGGCCGAACATTATGCTCTGCGAGATATCTACATCAAATACAAGAACGCTCTTGTCTTTGGCATCACCAATTCCTTTTATCTTTGCAGCAATTTTCCCGTTGGTTTTATCAAACCGCGTAAAGAATGGATAACCGCCCTTTTAGATGAAGCCCATCGGGTTTCGGCTGAAAACAATGGCGTTGCAACAGGCATTGAAACAGACCCCACGCACCCGGAAACGTTTCGCTATGGCCTCTTTCAAATCGAAATGCCGACATGGGATAAAAAGAATGTCAAGTATGACGATAGCATCGCTCGCAAGGCCGCTTCGTTTTACGGAGACGGCGGCCCCTCGGGCTCCCCAACAAGCGCCGCAAAAGCTTCGTCGATGATGAAAGGTGCGCCCCCCGAGCTTGCCGCCAAGGGTCAAGGGATAACGATTGACTTACCGCGCCCCGAAACGACATTCACCGGAAGCCCCGAACGGCGCAACGACGGCCTGCGCTAAAGAAAGAGCCCTTCTTGTCCTTTCCGTTAAGAGCGCTATAGTGCGGCTTCGTCATCCCCACAATCAGGTTTGTTCATGGGAAAGACCAGCTTTGACCGTGGCGCCGCTATTATTCGCGCGCAGCTTCGTACCATGCCATCGCTTCCCGGCGTGTACCGCATGCTGGGCATCGAGGGCACGCCGCTCTACGTCGGCAAGGCCAAAAATTTAAAAAAGCGCGTCACGGCCTATACGCAGCAAAACCGGCTTCCCGTTCGTATTCAGCGCATGGTGGCCCGCACCGTTTCGATGGAAATCGTCGTCACGCGCACCGAAGCCGAAGCGCTTCTTTTAGAAGCCAATTTGATCCAGCATTTCGCGCCGCCCTATAATATTCTGTTCCGCGACGATAAAAGCTATCCTTACATTTATCTGTCCGGCGACCACCCCTTTCCGCGCCTGGCCAAACATCGCGGCGCACGTTCGGCCAAAGGCTGGTATTTTGGGCCTTTTGCCTCGGCAGCGGCGGTGGACGAAACGCTGATCGTTCTTCAACGCGGCTTTATGATCCGCAATTGCAGCGACAGTTATTTTGCCGCACGAACGCGCCCCTGTTTGCAATATCATATCAAGCGTTGCACGGGGCCTTGCGCCCACAAAGTCACCGAAGCCGCCTATGCCGCCCAAGTCGCCGAGGCCCGCGCCTTTTTGTCGGGCGAAAGCGGCGCAATCCAAGAACGCTTGGCCAAAGCAATGCAAGAAGCCAGTGACGCGCTTGATTTTGAACAAGCCGCGCGCCTGCGCGACCGGATCAAGGTTTTAACGTCGGTCCAAGCGCGGCAAGACATTCAAGTCAGCGGTCTTGGCGACGCCGATATTGTCGCGGCGCATCAAGAAGCGGGCCGCACGGCTTTGCAGCTTTTCTTTTTCCGCGCCGACCGTAATTTTGGCACGCGCAGTTGTTTTCCAAGCCAAGAAGGCGCGGCAGATCCGGGCGAGATCATCGGCGCGTTTCTCAGCCACTTTTACGCCAGCCAGCCCATTCCCCCGCTTATTCTGGTCAGCCATTTGCCGCCCGACGCCGCTTTGCTGGCCGACGCTTTATCGGAAGCCGCAGGCCACAAAGTCCGGATGGCAGTCCCCAAACTGGGCGACAAAAAACGCCTGCTGGATCACGCCTTGGCCAATGCATCGCAAGCCTTAGGCCGCAAACTGGCTGAAGCCGCCGAACAAAAGAAATTATTGCAAGGCGTCGCCAAAATCTTTGACCTTGCGAGCCCCCCCAACAGGATTGAAGTTTACGACAACGCCCATACGTCGGGCCAATATGCTGTCGGCGGCATGATCGCGGCAGGCCCCGAAGGCTTTTTGAAAAAAACCTATCGCACCTTCAATATTCGCGACAACGCCACGGGCGACGATTTTGCGATGATGACCGAAGTGCTGACGCGCCGTTTTGCGCGCCTGGTCAAGGAAGATCCCGATAAGAAATCAGGCCTTTGGCCCGATCTTTTGTTGATCGACGGCGGCGCGGGTCAGTTGGGGCGCGTCCAAAAGGTTTTAGCCGATCTAGGCGTGACGGACGTTGCCGTTGTCGGGATTGCCAAAGGCCCCGATCGCAACGCCGGGCGTGAGCGTTTTTTCCTGCCCGGACGCGCACCGTTTAGCCTGCCCCCCGACGATCCTATTTTATACTACCTGCAACGCCTGCGCGACGAAGCCCACCGCTATGCCAACGGCACGCACGGCGCACGGCGAACCCGCGCCATCGACGATTCGGGCCTTGACGCCATCGCGGGTATCGGCCCCAGCCGAAAAAAAGCCCTTTTGCGTCATTTTGGCTCGGCCAAGGGGGTGGAGGCCGCCGGAATCGAGGACTTAATGCGTGTGAAAGGTATCAGCCGCCTCGCCGCGAAAAAGATCTATGATTATTTCCACGTAAGGGGTTAAATGGCGGCATTCGACCGGACGATTGATTCTTGACATTAAAGCCTTCAGGACCGCGCCATGTTCAACTCGATGCCTAACAAACTGACGTTATCGCGCATTATCGTGATTCCGATCATTTTGATTTTGC
Source organism: uncultured Rhodospirillaceae bacterium (assembly GCA_964390005.1). Lineage (GTDB taxonomy): Bacteria > Pseudomonadota > Alphaproteobacteria > UBA9219 > UBA9219 > CAYMGM01. The sequence goes on from CAYMGM010000002.1 coordinate 206,051, forward strand.
TTGTCATGCCCCAAGCTTGGGCCGCATGGGTTGCTGTTGTCCTTTTCGCCGTCGCGGGCTTTACCGATTGGCTGGATGGCTATCTGGCGCGACGCACCAAACAGGTCTCGAAGATCGGTCAATTTTTAGACCCAATTGCCGATAAACTTTTGGTCTCGGCTGTTTTGCTGTTCCTTGTCGGCAACGGCAAGATCAACGGCTTTGCCATTTGGCCCGCCGTGATCATTTTGCTGCGTGAAGTCGCCGTCTCGGGCCTGCGCGAGTTTTTGGCCGGGCTTCGGATCAGCGTGCCTGTCAGCAAGCTGGCCAAATGGAAAACAACGATCCAGTTGATCGCTCTTGGTTTTTTGATCGTTGGCTATCATGCCCCGGCCTTTTTACCGGCCGAGGCCCTTGGCGATCTGCTGTTATGGATTGCAGGTGGCCTGACCGTTATTACGGGCTATGATTACTGGCGCGCCAGCCTTAAACATTTCGAAGAATAAAGCCGAATAATCCGCGCCAAAAACGTCTTATCGTATGCATGGGCTTAAGCCCTTTTCAACGCGGCTGCGCCCATAACGGTCTTCTCCCGCCTGCCTGCCTTTAGGCGTTTCGGAAAGGAAAAGACCATGACATGCCCCAACGATACCTACAGCCTTTTCATGCCGGGCAAAACGATTTACGGCGCGGGATCGGCTGATTCTGTCCCCGAAGCCATCACCCTTTTAGGCGGGCAAAAACCGCTGATCGTCACGGACAAAGGCATTGTCAAAGTCGGCATTCTGAAACGCATCACCGAGCGGCTGTCGGGCGCTGGCATCAGCTATGCCGTTTACGATGAAACGGTTCCGAACCCGCGCGTTCAAAATGTTATCGATGGCGTCGAAACCTTCAAGAAAAACGCCTGCGACAGCCTGATTACGCTGGGTGGCGGCTCGTCGCACGATTGTGGCAAAGGCATTGGCCTTGTCGTACAAAACGGCGGACATATTCAGGATTTTGAAGGGATCGACCGCTCGGACAAGCCTTTTCTGCCTTATGTCGCGGTCAATACGACATCGGGAACAGCGTCGGAAATGACCCGCTTTACGATCATTTCGGACCCTCAGCGCCAAGTCAAAATGGCCATCGTCGATTGGCGCGTCACGCCGGGGATCGCCATTAACGACCCGCTTTTGACGATGTCCATGCCGCCCGATCTGACAGCTGCAACGGGCATGGACGCTTTGACCCATGCAGTCGAAGCTTTTGTTTCCGTGGCCGCGACGCCGCTGACGGATTCGGCTGCCGAAAAAGCTTTTGCGCTTGTTTTCGAGCATTTGCGTGGCGCTGTCGCCAACGGGCAAAATCTTGAAGCGCGCGAAGCGATGTGCCATGCCGAGTATCTGGCCGGGGTCGCTTTTAACAATGCCAGCCTTGGTTACGTTCACGCCATGGCGCACCAGTTGGGCGGTTTTTATGATCTGCCGCATGGCGAATGCAATGCCGTTTTGTTACCCTATGTCTCGCGTTTCAATCTTATTTCCTGCGTCAAAAAGTTTGCCCGCATGGCGGCCTGCTTTGGCGAAAACACCGACGGTCTGACGCCGCGCGATGCCGCCGATTTGGCGTTAAAGGCGATCACGCGCCTTTCCGCCGATGTTGGCATTCCGTCAAATCTGATTGAACTGGGGCGGCGCTATCGCAAAGATGTCAAACCTTCCGATATTCCGACCATGACGCGCAACGCGCAGAAAGACGTTTGCGGCCTAACCAATCCGCGGCGAGCAACCGATGAAGAGATCGCCGCCATCTTCAGCGCGGCAATGGAAGGCTAAACGGAAAAGGCTTATAAAAAGCCTTCTTGCTTCAGATATGCTTTGACGTGCGCCAGCTCACCCATAATCTTTTGGGCCAGATCGGTCCGGCCTGTCGCATCGCCCTTGTAAGCATGCGCCTCACCACAGATCTGGCGCAGATATCCGGCGCCAATGTCGCCGCTAAGCCCCATCAGCTGCTGCGTCGTTTCAAGCCAGACATGAATATCCTCTTCGATCGCAGAGGACGGGCCCAAAATATCGATCAGCGAATCCAACTTTTCCATAGCCTTGCCGACATGCTCGCGTGCGGTCTCAAGGCTTCCGGTCGTCGAAACGCTGAGCATTTTCAGATTCACAGGGTGCGTGCGCCCCGAAGAGATTGGTTTTAACGGCGTGCCCGATGACGTGGCGTCAAAAGCGATCCACGCCGCCAGCGTTTGATGCAAAATGCGCATATTAATCGGCTTGCTGATATATTCGTCCATCCCGGCCTGAAGGCATTTTTCTTTGTCGCCAACCATCGCGTTGGCCGTCATCGCGATAATCGGCACATGCGCGCCCGTCGCTTGTTCCAAATCGCGGATCGCTTTTGTTGCATCGTAGCCGTTCATATCCGGCATATAACAATCCATGAGAACAGCCGTCCAAGGCCCGCGTTCTCTGTACGCGGCAAGCGCTTCAAGACCCGTGGCCGCAATTTCGAAATCATCAACGCCAAACTTATGCATAACCTGCTTGATCAGCATTTGATTCATGGGCTGATCTTCGGCGATCAACAGACGCGCTTGGTCTGGCGCGATACGCCCGCCGCCCCTGTGTTCTGGCGTCATCGCGTCTTCGATATATAGTTTTTCCGTCGTCTCAAACGGGATGACAAACCAAAAGGTCGAGCCTTCGCCCGCGATGCTATCGACGCCGATTTTACCCGCCATGCGCAAAACAAGCTCGCGCGTTATGGCAAGCCCAAGGCCCGTTCCGCCATAGCGCCGCGTTGTCGAGTTGTCGGCCTGAACAAATTTATCAAAAACGCTCGACAACTTCTCAGGCGAAATGCCGATGCCCGTATCCGCGACTTCGCAACGAAACTCAACATGCGTTTCGTTCAAGCGAACGACTTTGGCGCGAACTTCGATGTGCCCTTGATTGGTATATTTGACCGCATTGCTGACCAGATTTGTCAGAATGCGCTTAAAGCGCAGCGGATCGCCAACCAGATAGGGCAGCGCTTCATATTCATATTGCCGAATAATTGGCAGGCCTTTTTCGCGCGCGAGCAACGCCAGTTCATGCATGACCATCGACAAGATCTGATAGGGATCGAACCCAATCGTTTCCATCTGAACTTCGCCAGCTTCGATCTTCGATAGATCCAAAATGTCATTCACGATTTTCAAAAGATTGTTCGACGACTGATAGACGATGCTGATCAAGTGCTGTTGATCGGGCGATAGGGGCGACGATTGTAAAAGCTGCGCCGTTCCCATAATGCCATTCAAAGGCGTCCGCAATTCATGCGACATATTCGCCAAAAACTCGCTTTTTGTCCTGTTGGCCGTTTCGGCGCGTTCAATGATCTGGCGAAAATCGTCCTCTTTTTCTTTTTGCGCCGATATGTCGCGGATTATCCCAACATAAAGGGTCTTGCGGCCAAACGACATCTTATTCACCGTCACGGCCATCGGAAAAGACGATCCATCCTTGCGATAGGCGACAAAATTTCTCTCGGCCCCCAGCACCTCGTAATCTTCTTGAACGGCGCGTTTTAAAATGCCTTCCCGTAATCCCATCTGTGCTGGCGGCATCAACAAATTGATCCGCTTGCCGATCATCTCCTGCGCTTCGTACTGAAATTGGCTGACAGCGGTTTTGTTGAACAGGCGAATCTCGCCCCGATCATCAACAGCGACAATGCCTTCGGGTACATGATCAAGAATGACATGCGCTTCTTTCTCGTCGATGTCGGGCGTTTTTATCGTCGCCCGCGTGACCGAGCGTTCTTTACGAAGAAGCGCGCGCATGCCCCCCACGTAAACAGCCGCGATAATCCCGCCTAACAGGGCGGCCCAAAGAACCAAGGTCTCTCGATCTGGCGGCAAATTGATTGTCAGCACAGCCATAGCGTTTTCTCATCCAACAACGATCTATTGCTGATTTAAAAGGCAATTGATAAAGATTTGGTGGGGAGACAAAGTACATGCGTATGGTTAAAGGGGGAGCCTTGAAAGTTTTCTGTCGTCTTTCATAGGTCTTCTTTCTTCTTTATAACGAACGCATTCCTTCATTCATTTTGTGGACAGACTTTTTATGGTTAAAGAAGAAAAACGCTCATCCTTACGCTCATGGACCCTTGCGGCGGGAACGGCTCTTGTCACACAAATGGCCGCTGTCACGTTGACAACCCCATGGGTCGGAAACTTCGCCATTCGTTCTGCCTCTTTGTGCGTTCTCATATGCGGCTGTTTCTGGCGCTTGGACGAAGCGGTCTCGCTTCTTGATCCCGTGACGATGGATCGGCAAAAAGATAAAATCCGAGAAAAAATACACGTGACATCGGATCTAGAAAAAATTGCCTTTTGCGCCCTTCTTTCCACGACGCTGGTCGGATCAACAAGTCTTACCGAAAGATTAGCCGAAGCCCGTAAACCTGTGCCCCCGGCCCCTATCGCAGAAAAATATAAGCTTTCGGTGCGCCCTGCGCCATTGATCGTTGTGCCGACACCCCCTTCGGTTATCAAGCTTTAACCCGTAGGGCCGTTGTCATGAGTTACCGCGCGCCTGCGTGGCCCTCGCTGCTTGAATGGGAAGAACATCGTTTTCCGCCTGCTTTTATTTATCCGTTTTCGCAAACCTACGGCATTGGCGATATTCATGGGCGGCTGGATGAACTTTTACGCCTGATGGACAGGGTCGAGCGCGAGATTTGCAACGATCCCGACACGCTTTATCCTATCCTTGTTTTTTTAGGCGATTACGGCGACCGCGGCCCACAAACCAAAGAAGTCATTGCCTATTTGTTGCACGACTTACCTTCCGTCGGCGAGACGCGCTTTCTGCGCGGCAATCATGACGAAGCAATCAACCGCCTGCTGGACTCTGGTCTTTCGGATTCTACAAAAGAATGGGCCTGGCGCACCTGGACCCCGCCCAGCGCTGGCGGCGAGGCCACGCTTCGGTCCTATGGCGTGCGTCTGCGCAAAAGCGATTTCCCGCTGCACAATTTGCCAAAGGCGCGCCTTTTGAATCTCTGCGCCGAGCTCCATGATAAAATGCCGCCGTCTCATCGCGCGTTTTTCTGGCAAACCGAGCCCTATGTCGTGCGCGGCGGAAGCATCTTTGTTCATGCAGGCGTCAGACCAGATACGCCTTATTACAACCAATACGGCGACAGCTTGTACAATATCCGAGAGGACTTCTTGACCTATCGCGGCGATTTTCACGGCAAGACGGTCATCTATGGCCACACGGCCTCGCGCAGCGGGATGCCGCATGTTGATATCAATAAGATCGGCGTTGATGCAGGATGTTCGTTTAACGATGGCCGGTTGGCTGCCGTTGTCATCAAGCCCAAGCAGTCGCCGCGCTTTTTGTTCTCGCGCCCGATGCCGCGCAGCCTATGGCAGCGCTTCAAAAAACGACTGACGCACGAACCGCACGAAGAAAGCTCCAACTGGTACGGCTATCAGTACCAAAAAGCGATAAAGACCTTAGGCTTTTAGCCGTCGATCCCAAAAGCCGCGTTTGAACTCCGCTGCCGAAGCAACGATTGAATAGAACGAGCAGGCTTTGCTTCAAGGGGGCCAAAACCGCTATAAGGAAGCGAAGGCGGCGACATCACAACAGGGACAGGCACAAAGACAATTTCCGGCGGCTGGAAATAACCATAAAGAGATTTCGCGATCGAGAAACTCGCAAGCGTAATGGCCGCAAGGTTAAGAATGATACAGGCCTTTCCTGAAAGGCCCATTTTTTCTTCTGGGGCTGACATCTTATTCTTTCCGTTTTTCAAAAGCTTTCCCTAGCCTTTAAAGCGCAAAAGGCCAGCCAAAACAATCCGCATTACTTTCAAAGCCCCAGCGCCGCGATGGCCCCGCGCGCCAGCGCATCGGCGCGCTCGTTTTCGGGGTGGCCGCGATGCCCTTTCACCCAGAAAAGCTTAAGCTGATGGCGCTGCGTGGCTTCGTCCAGCCGCTGCCATAAGTCGATATTCTTAACGGGCGTCTTATCGGCTGTTTTCCAGCCGCGCTTTTTCCAGTTCGCCAGCCACTGTTCAAGCCCGTTTTTGACATATTGGCTGTCGGTCGTCAGATGCACTTGGGCCGGTTTTTTCAACGCCTCTAGCGCGACAATGACCGCCATCAGCTCCATACGGTTGTTGGTCGTCTGAGGCTCGGCCCCGCACAGCTCTTTTTCCAGCGTGCCATAGCGCAAGATAGCCCCCCACCCGCCGGGCCCGGGGTTTCCCGAACAAGCGCCATCTGTAAAAATCTCAACGGTTCCCGATAAGGCTTCGTCGGTCATGGATCAAAACCATAGGCCGTCAGGCTTGAGATTTGCTGATGGAACACCAGCCGCGTCAGATATTCCGTGGGATCCAAGGGCTTGACCAAAGCGCCGGGCACTTGGTTCAACCAATCATAAAGGCGCGACAGCAAAAACCGCATCGACGCGCCGCGTGCCAGCGTCGGCAACCGCCATTTTTCTTCCTGAGAAAGCGGACGGACGCGCTCATACCCCTGCAGCATCGCGCGCGCCTTGGTGATATTGAACGAGACGTTATGTTCAAAGCACCAAGCGTTCATCGTGATGACAAGGTCGTAAACCAGAAAATCGGTGCAAGCGAAGTAAAAGTCGAACACGCCCGTAATCTTGTTGTCGGTCGCAAAAACATTGTTGGGAAACAAATCGGCATGGATCAGCCCGCGCGGCAGATCCGTCGGCCAGCTTTGGCTTAAAAAGGCCATTTCTTCCGTTAAAACAGCCCCCAGCCCCTGCCGGACTTCGTCGGCACGGCCCTGCGTTTTATCGAACAGGTCCTTCCAAGACGGCAGGCTCATCGTATTGGGGCGCGTCATTTGAAAGCCCTGCCCCGCCACATGAAGCCGCGCCAAAGTCTTACCGATATCGCCGCACAATTCCGGCGTTAGGCGGTCTGGCATTGAACCTTCAAGAAAGGTCGTCAGCGCGGCGGGTCGCTCTTTGATCACAGAAATGAACGCGCCGTCTTTGCGCGGCACAGGTGCTGGCGCCGGAATCTGGCTTTTGACCAAATGGTCCATCAACCCCAGAAAAAAAGGCAGATCCATCGGATTCACGCGCTTTTCATACAGCGTGAGGATGTATTTGCTTTGATCTGTTTTTAAAAGATAATTGGTGTTTTCAACGCCGGATTTAATGCCGGTCAGCTCCTGCACCTGCCCAATATTATAGGCAGCCAGAGCCTCTTTCGCCTCATCCAAACTCACATGGGTATAAACGGCCATAGGAAATCATCCAATCCGGTTGCTGTAATTGATCAACGAGGTCCAGAAACGCTCAAGCTTGCGCAGCGTCGTCGTGGCCGTCGTGATTTCATCAGCTTCCAGATGGGATTCAGGCAGCATGGCCACCTGCTTTTCAAAATAGGCATCAAGGCGTTTGTGCAGCGCAAGCCCCTTTTCCGAGAGCTTCACGCGAACCGAGCGCCGATCATGCGGCGAGCGTTCTTGCACCAAATAGTCGCCTTCGACCATTTTTTTGACGTTATAAGACACATTCGAGCCCAAATAATAGCCGCGCGCCGTCAGTTCGCCCACCGTCATTTCGTCTTCGGCGATGTTATAAAGGATAAGAGCTTGGACGTTGTTAATGTCCTGAATGCCTTGGCGGTCCAGATCGACTTGAATGACTTCCAGAAAATGGCGGTGGAGTCTTTCGACCAAAAGGACGGCTTCATAATAGGGATGCTTCACGGCGGGGGCCTCCGGTAAACGGATAGAATCTGTAGTTCCTTCAAAATAGCAGCCTATCCGCGCGGGTCTATAGGAAAATGTGGCCAAAGGGGCCAAGGGGGACTCGCAGACGGCATTCGGCATGCAGAAAACAAGATTTTTGACCTTTCTCAGGCTTGATCTGATCGCCGCATCATGAAAAAACAGTCCGCCCGATCTTATCACTCTGAATGCTGAAGGCCAAATGCTGACCTCTGACCTCCCCTTTGTCCCCTATGCCCTCCCCGCCCGCGAAGATTGGAATGGTCTAATCCTTGTCGGCGAAGCGCCCGGTGCGGAAGAAGTCAAGCAGGGCAAACCCTTCGTCGGTCGTTCCGGACAATTACTGAATGAACGACTCAAAGAAGCCGGAATCGATCGCACCCAAACCGTTGTCGCCAACGTCTTTCGCTATCAGCCGCCCGGCAATAAGGTCGATCATTTCTTCTCGTCGCGTCGTGCTGCAGCGCAAAATGGCTGGCAGCTGGATGAAACCCGCCCGCCTTTCGGCTCAGCGCGCCTTCGAGGTGACTTTTCATCTGAAATCAATGCGTTAAAAGACCTTCTTCAGACATGGCAGCCAACCTTCGTTGTGGCCCTGGGGCGCACCCCCTTTTGGGCTTTATGCGGCGGAACCAAGCTCTTAACAAATATAGGCCAAACCTTTGATTGCGCATTGGTTTCTGGCATTCCCGTTCTGCCGACCTATCACCCCAGCTTTGTCATGCGCGGCAATTGGGGCCTTATTCCCGCCTGGCAGCAGCATTTTGTGACAGCTCGGCAACATGTGGCTTGAAAGTAACGGTTTCCCTGTATCTTAGGCAAGTAAAAGGGTAATCATTACGCCCAGGCACCGGAAAATGCTATGTAGATCGCTACGTTTTTTTGGATTGGCCTGACGAATCATCGCAAACCTCGGACGGCGGAAAGCTCCCGCCCAAAGATCCGGGTTCAGGCTTCGCAACAAATAAAGGCTTCAGACGGTTGGTTGAACCGCCCTCTCCTTTGTCGCTGCGAAACCCCAAAAGCGTCATCGTTTATAAAAAAGAGGGAGAGCCACCTTGACAACACCGCCCCGTATGAAATCGACCCGCGAAGCTTTGGACGACGCCGCGCATCAAGAAGATCCGCTGGAGCCCGCTGAGATTCGCCCCACCTCGTTGGGCCGCCCCCATACGCCGCTTTTGGACAAGATTCACATGCCGTCCGACCTGCGCAAGGTGAAACCCGAAGCGTTGCGCGCGCTTGCCGATGAGCTGCGTGCCGAAACGATTGATGTCGTCGCCTCGACAGGCGGCCATTTTGGCTCGGGCCTTGGCGTCGTCGAATTGACGGTTGCCTTACATTACGTTTTCAACACCCCTGAAGACATTTTAATTTGGGATGTCGGCCACCAATCCTATCCTCACAAGATTTTGACGGGTCGCCGCGACCGTATGCGCACCTTGCGCCAAGGCGGCGGTCTATCCGGCTTCCCGAAACGTTGCGAAAGCCCCTATGACACCTTTGGAACGGGCCACAGCTCGACGTCGATTTCGGCGGGGCTGGGCTTTGCCGAAGGGTTGAAGCTGAAAGGCGACAAAAAAACCAACGTCATCGCGGTGATCGGCGACGGCTCAATCAGCGCGGGCATGGCCTATGAAGCGCTGAACAACGCGGGAACCTCCGACAGCCGTTTGATCGTCATTTTGAACGACAACGACATGTCGATTGCCCCGCCCGTGGGCGCGATCAGCGCCTATCTGTCGCGTATTGTCTCGTCCAAGGAATATCGCGGTCTGCGCCATCTGGCGCGTGAGTTTGCCCGCATCTTCCCCCGCCCCTTGAAAGAGGCCGCGCGCCGCGCCGAACATTATGCCCGCGGCATGGTCACGGGTGGCACGCTGTTCGAAGAAATGGGCTTTTACTATGTCGGCCCGATCGACGGTCATAATTTCGAGCATCTGATCCCCGTTTTGGAAAACATCCGCGACGACAAGCGCGGCGGCCCCGTGTTGATCCATGTGGTCACGCAAAAGGGTCGCGGCTATGCCCCCGCCGAAAACGCGCCGGACAAGCTGCATGCCGTCAACCGTTTCAACGTCATCACGGGCACGCAAGACAAACCGAAAGCGGCTGCGCCATCCTTTACCAAGGTGTTTTCAGACACGCTGGTCGATGAAGCTGCGCGCGACGATAAAATCACGGCCATCACCGCCGCGATGCCTGCGGGTACGGGTCTGGATCAATTTGCCAAAACCTATCCCGACCGCTTCTTTGATGTTGGCATTGCCGAACAGCATGCCGTGACCTTTGCGGCGGGCTTGGCCTGCGAAGGCCTGAAACCCTTCTGCGCGATCTATTCCAGCTTTATGCAGCGTGCTTACGACCAAGTCGCACACGATGTTGTTTTGCAGAAACTGCCGGTTCGCTTGATCTTGGATCGCGCGGGTCTGGTGGGCGCTGATGGCGCGACCCATGCGGGGGCCTACGATCTGGCCTTTATGGGCTGTCTGCCCGACATCGTCGTCATGGCGCCGTCGGAAGAGGTTGAGCTGCGCGACATGGTGGCAACGGCAGCCGCGTACGACGAAGGCCCCACGGCCATTCGTTTTCCGCGTGGCGAAGGCATGGGCCTTGAAATGCCCGCGCATGGCCGTATCCTTCAGATCGGCAAAGGCCGTATTTTGAAAGAAGGGACGTCGATCGCCATTCTGAACCTTGGCGCACGCCTTGGCGAATGCCAAAAAGCGGTGGACGAATTGGAAGCGCGCGGTCTTTCGACCACGCTGGCCGACATGCGTTTTGCCAAGCCCTTGGACATGGACATGATCAAGATGCTGGCCAGCGAGCATGAAGTCTTGCTGACGATCGAAGAAGGATCGATTGGCGGCTTTGGCAGCCATGTGCTGCATCATTTGGCCAATGCAGGCTATTTGGATCGCGGGCTTAAGATTCGCTCGATGACCCTGCCCGATCACTTCCAAGCCCAAGATACGCAAGTCAAACAGTACGACGAAGCGGGCTTGAATGCGCGTCATATTGTCATGCAGGCGCTGACCGCGCTTGGCATCGACGAAGAAATGCCGCTACAGCAAGCTATCGGTCGTTAAACCGAACATTCCGACAAAAAACGGCTGGTTTTCGATAAGAAACCAGCCGTTTTTTTTGGGGGGCCCTTTATTCTTAGAATCAAGCTCGCTTTTCCATGCGCTGGGCATGATTCGCGTGCCTGTGGCCGCCCCCGGCCGCAATTTGGCTGGCAAACTTTGGTTAACAAGCCGAAAAATGCGGCGCAAGAGTTGACAAGGAACGCACGCCTGGGATATAGGGATGCCTCCCGCCGAGGCGGAGATAAGTTTTGTAAGGAATCGCAGTCATGAAAATCGCCAATTCGCTTAAGGCCCTGAAAAAACGCGACGCTAATTGCAAAGTTGTCAAGCGTAAAGGCCGCGTGTACGTCATCAACAAAAAGAACCCGCGCTACAAAGCGCGTCAGGGCTAAGTCCCTTTCCGACTTTTTCGTTTTTGGCCAAGGGGGGCGCGGTTTGCGCCCTCTTTTCGTGCGTCTGCTATAAGGCCATACCTCCATCACCTCATCGTCTTTTCCTAATAAAAAGGAAAGATTTTTCCCGTTAAACTTCCCCTGCTTCATTCGCCCAGGAGGTTTGAGACGATGATTCTGACGATTCCCCCTTGGACTGGCGCTTGCATTTTAGTTCTTTTCGCCTCCGCCTATCTTTTGGTCTTCGCCGAAGAGAAACTCCAGCTCAAGAAATCACTACCTGTCATGGTGGCTGCGGGGTTGATTTGGATCTTGCTGGGCCTTGCCTTCCACCTGAACGGACAAACAGACCAGATCGCGCCGCATCTGCGGCATGTCTTGATCGAATACGCCGAATTATTCCTGTTCCTTCTCTCGGCGATGAGCTTCGTCAACACGATGGTCGAGCGCGGTGTTTTCAACGCCCTACGTGCACGTCTTCTTGCCGCCAAGTTATCGCAACGCGGGCTTTTTTGGCTGACGGGCCTTTTGGCTTTTTTCCTGTCACCTGTTGCCGACAATCTGACAACGGCCTTGGTCATGGGGACCGTCGTCGTTGCCATTGGCGAAAAGAAACGCGATTTTGTCGCGGCGGGATGCGTCAACATCGTTATTGCCGCCAATGCGGGCGGTGCTTTTTCACCCTTTGGCGACATCACGACGCTGATGATTTGGCAAAAAGGCGTTGTCAACTTTACCGAGTTTTTCGTTCTTTTCCTGCCTGCTCTGGTCAATTGGCTGGTCCCGGCAACGCTTTTATCGCTAAGCGTCCCCAAGGGCCCCGCCCCCTCGTCCTCGAAAAAGGCCGAGATCCAAACAGGCGGCTTTGTTATCGTTGGCCTATTCCTTGGCACGATTGCGATGACCGTAAGCTTGGATCATCTTTTAGGTTTGCCGCCCTTTTTGGGCATGATGACGGGTTTGGGCATTTTAAAGATCTACGGCTATTTCCTGCACCGCCTAGAAGAAAAAAGCTTTGCCGCCGCGTTGCTGGATCAGGCTCAGACCCTATTGCAGGCGTCAAGCGCAGACCCGGCCAAGCCTTCGCGTAAACCTTTCGATATCTTCGCGATCATCCAGAAAGTCGAATGGGACACGCTTTTGTTTTTCTATGGCATCATGCTGTGCGTCGGCGGCTTGCATACGGCAGGCTATCTGACAGGACTGTCAGATCTGTTGTACAAAGGATTGGGCGCAACCGAAGCCAACATCTCTATCGGCATGCTATCGGCCATCGTGGATAACATTCCGCTGACTTTTGCCGTTTTGACCATGAACCCGCAAATGGATCACGGCCAGTGGCTTTTAATCACGCTGACGGCTGGCGTTGGCGGCTCATTATTATCCATTGGATCGGCAGCCGGTGTCGCCCTCATGGGCGCGGCGAAAGGAGCCTATACCTTTATGTCGCATTTAAAGTGGGTTTGGGCCATTTTACTGGGCTATGCGGCCTCGATCGCCACACACCTATGGCTGAACGCCGCGCTTTTCGAAGAATGGCCTTTGGCTCATTTGATGCCGTGAGTGATGGACGCGGTATGACAAGCTCTGCCTCGCTTTGCGCCGAGGCAACCGCTTGATTTTAATGGTGCCCCCAGTCGGATTCGAACCAACGACCTACTGATTACAAATCAGTTGCTCTACCAGCTGAGCTATAGGGGCTCCCGTTCGGCGGTAAACGACTTATCATAACAGGCAAAGCTTGTCATCACCGCTTTCGTGTGGTCTGTTTATCTTATGCGCCTTTCTTGCTCGTTAACCTTTTTACTCATCGGCCTTACCCTCGCCGCCTGTCAGGCGCCTGTGGCGCCTGCCGTGCGCCATTACACGCCCCCCGGGAACCCAGGCGGCCGCCTGTGCAGCCTTTCTTGCCAACAAGCCAAAGAACGCTGCAGCGACAAATGTATGGCGGGTGAAAAAGAGTGCTGGACCGCGATGCAAACAAAGGCCATTGCGGCCTATGAAGCCTATACAACCGCCCGGCTTTTGGCGCATCAAACGCTCGACCGCAAGCCGCGCGATTTTGAGACGCCCGGCCAATGCCGCGATCAATCCTGTCGTGATTCGTGCGACAGCGCTTATGACGACTGCTTTGAAGATTGTGGCGGCAAGATCACCTCTGACGATACGCCTTCGCCCTAAATCGCTTGCCCTAAATCGCTTGAAAGGATCTTTTCGTGACGTCTGCCCCTTTTCGTCAACGCCAAACCAAAATCGTCGCCACCTTAGGCCCGGCCAGCGCAACGCCTGCGCTTATTCGCACACTTTATGAATCCGGCGCCGACGTTTTTCGACTGAACTTTAGTCACGGAACCCACGCCGACCACGCCGAGCGCGTTCAGATCATTCGCGCCTTGGAACAAGAAGTCGGGCGGCCCATCGCCATTTTGGCCGATCTTCAAGGCCCCAAACTGCGTCTTGGCACCTTCGCCGAGGGAAAAATTGCCCTTACCGTCGGCCAGCGCCTGCGCCTTGATCTGGATCCGACGCCGGGCAATGCGGTGCGCGCGCCCTTGCCCCACCCCGAGATTTTTGCGGCTCTTTCCAAAGGCCACTCGCTTCTTTTGGACGATGGCAAGGTGCGTTTGCGCACAACGTTATGTGGACGCGATTTTGCGGAAACGGTCGTCGAAGTCGGACAGTTTTTATCCGACCGCAAAGGCGTCAATGTTCCCGGCGTTCTGTTGCCGCTGACGCCGCTGACGCCCAAAGACAAAACAGATCTGGCTGCCGCCTTGGACATGGGGGCGGATTGGATCGCGCTTTCCTTTGTGCAGCGCCCCGAAGACATCGCCGAGGCCAAAGATTTGATTGGTGGGCGTGCCGCCATCATGGCCAAGCTTGAGAAACCATCGGCGCTCGACACGCTGGAAGAGATTTTAGAACTTGCCGACGGCGTCATGGTTGCGCGCGGCGATCTGGGCGTTGAAATGCCGCCCGAGGACGTGCCGCGTTTGCAAAAACGCATTGTTCGCGCGGCGCGGCGTTATGGCAAACCGGTTATCGTTGCGACCCAGATGTTGGAATCGATGATCACAAACCCAACGCCGACACGCGCCGAGGCGTCGGATGTCGCAACAGCCGTTTATGACGGTGCCGACGCCATTATGCTGTCTGCCGAAAGCGCCAGCGGCGCTTTCCCCGTTGAAGCCGTGCGCATGATGGACCGCATCACCTTGCACACCCAAGAAGACCCGGCTTATTACACCGGCCTTGCCGCGCAACATCCCGGTTTGCAGCACACGCGCGCCGACGCCATTACCGCCGCCGCGCGCCAAGTTGTCGAAACGGTTGGCGCTGCCGCCATTGTGACCTATACCTCGTCCGGCTTTACAACCTTGCGCGCCGCGCGCGAAAGGCCGCATGTGCCGATCCTGGGGCTCACCGCTTCGCCGCTTATCGCGCGGCAGTTGGTTTTAGCTTTTGGCGTCCATGCCGTAACTTGCAGCGACATCACAAGCTTTCAAGAAATGGTCGAAAAAGCGCTTCAAATAGCGCAAGATGGCGGCATCGTCCAACGGGGACAGGATGTTGTCATTACGGCGGGCGTTCCCTTTGGAACCGCTGGATCGACAAACATCTTACGCATCGCCCGTGTCGGCGGTTATTTCGAGTCTGTCCCGCCGCGCTTAAAAGGATAAAAAGGCTTCGCCATGCTGCAACAAAGCCAAGAAATCGAGGCGGCGCTGGCTTTCGCGCGCGCTATGGATTGGCCGGGCGCCATCACAACGCTGGAAAAAGCCCGCGTTGCCGATCAAGATAAAGCCGAAGCGTTTTATCACTTGGCCGAGCTTGCCCAAAAAGCGGGCGCTTACGATGAAGCCTTGCATGCCGGAAGCCGCGCCGTCGCGTTGGCCCCGCGTAATCCACTGGCACATCTGACGCTGGGGCTGGCCCTGACATGGCTGAACCGTCATGAAGAAGCGCTGACCGCTTTTCAAGAAGCCGCCAAGCTTGAGCCGCGCATTGCCCTTTTCTGGCGCAATATCGGCCTGAGCTATCAATTTCAAAACAAAATCGACGACGCTGAAAAAGCCTTTCGAACCTATATCGCGCGCAATCACGATGCCTTTGTCGATGACGATCCCGCGGCCCCTCTTCCTGCCGAAAGCGCCTATAGCTTGGGGTATTGGGATTTGGCTTTGTGCGATTTGCTCCGTGGCAATTTGGCGCGCGGATTCGCGCGTTTTCGGGCGCGGTTTAAAGCTGTACCGTATCTGGCGCGCCCGGCTTTGCCGCGTCCACTTTGGCAAGGCGAAGATCTGGAAGGCCAAACTATTCTTATTCATGACGAGCAAGGCTTTGGCGACAATTTGATGTTGGCCCGCTATATCCCTTTGCTTAAAGAGCGCGGCGCGCAGGTGCGTTTTGCCGTTCACAGTGCGCTTGTGCCTTTGTACGAAGGTTGGGACGCCGTGCGTGACGTAACGTCGCGCGAAGCCACGATTCCTTTGGATTTCGCCTATTTTGCTTCTCTTTTCGACTTGCCGCTTCATTTTGGCACGACGCTTGAGACCATCCCCGCCGACGGTCCTTATCTGCCTGTGCCCGGGCCAAGCGCCGCAACAGATCTTCCCGCTTTTGACGGCATGAAGATTGGCATCGCGTGGTCCGGCAGCAAAAACCATATTTATGATGCCATGCGCAGCATGCCGCTGCCCTTGTTGGCTCCCTTGTTCAAACTGCCCAACAAACGTTTCTACAGTTTCGCAAAAGACCTGCGCACGGGCGAGACCGCCTTTTTAAGCGCGCAGAAAAATGTTTTTGACCTCAGCCCTCATTTGCACGATTTCGCCGACACAGCGCGTTTTGTTCAGCAAATGGATCTGATTATCACGTGCGATACCGCTTTGGCTCATCTGGCGGGCGGCATGGGCAAGCAAGTCTGGACGCTTTTGCCCTTTGCGCCCGACTGGCGCTGGCTTCTGTATCGGCCCGATACGCCGTGGTATCCCACCATGCGTCTTTTCCGCCAGACCAAAAGCGGCGACTGGGCCAGCGTTATCACACGTGTTGCCCACGCCATGAGCGACGCCCGATGACAGCGCCCCTTTTTTCTCAAGCCATGGCCGCGCATCAAGCGGGCAAGATGGACGAGGCTGAAAAGCTTTATCGCGCGTTTTTAGAAACGCAGCCCCATCATCCCGACGCGCAGGCGTTGTTAGGATCGGTCCTGAGCGCCAAAGGCCATCATGACGAAGCGCTGGCGCTGATCCAGCAAGCGCTCAAGATCGACCCGAACGCGGGGCTCTTTCATTTTTACTATGGCAACGCCTTGATGGAAGCCGGACGCCTGACCGAGAGTATCAAGGCTTTTGACAAAGCTGTTCAACTGGCCCCTGCCATGCCGGACGCGCCCTATAATCTTGGCAATGCGCTGCGCCTTTCGCAGCAGCCCGATCAGGCCAAGGCTGCCTATGCCATGGCCTTGCAGCGCGATCCGCACCATATCATGGCACGCAACAACCTCGCGCTCTTGCTGGGCGATGGCGGCGACCCGGCTTTGGCCGTTGGGCACCTGACCGTTGTCGTTCAACAAGCTCCCGGTTTTCTGGATGGGTGGTTGAACCTCTGCAACTTTGCCGAAAAAGCCGGGCTGTTCGATTTGGCTTTTCAAGCGGGCCGCCAAGCCACGGCTCTTGCCCCTGACAGCGCCCAAGCGTGGCTAGGTCTTGGCGTCGCGTTGAACCGTTTAACGCGTCATGACTTGGCGGTTGAGGCTTACAAAACAGCGCTGCACCTTCACCCCACGCGCGCGGATTTGTGGGATAATTTGGGGCAGACTTATCAATTTCAAAACAAGCTGGCCGAAGCGGAAGACGCTTACCGTCACTGCCTTGCCAGCGAAGGCCAAACATTGGACGACGCCTTTGTCCTGACTTGCGATGAAAAAGCGTTGGGGCGGCGGCATTGGCATTTGGCGCTTCTTGAGCTGCTCAAGGGCGACCTTTTGCATGGTTTTGCGCGTTATCGCGCGCGTTTCGCCGATGTGGGCGGTCTTACGCGCCCTTCCTTTTCTGCGCAGCTTTGGCGCGGCGAGGATCTTGCGGGCCGCACCATCTTGGTCAGCGATGAACAAGGCATGGGCGATGCGCTGATGATGGCACGTTTTCTTCCTATCTTACGCCAAGCAGGCGCGCGCGTTCTTTTCCGGATTCAAAAACCGCTTGTTCCCTTTTTTCAAGGATGGGGCGGTGTCGATTGCGTTTTAAGTTACGATGATCCCCTTCCCCCCTTTGATTTTTATGCGTCGATCTTCGATCTTCCCTTTGGATTGCATCTGACGCTTCAGACACTTTCAGGCAAACCCTATCTACCAACGCCCGCTTTAGATCAGCAACATGCGTTGCCAATAACCAGACCCAAGCGCATTGGCTTTGCTTGGGCTGGCGCGCCTTTGCATAAGCACGATAAAAAGCGCAGCCTGCCTTTGGCTTTGTTTGCGCCCCTTTTTCAAATCGACACCGCGCATTTTTATGCGCTGTGCAAAGACAAGCGTCCGGGCGACGATGATCTTCTGGCCACTTTTTCAAATGTCACTGATTTGGCGGGGCGCTTATCCGACTTCCGCGACACGGCACAATTTGTCGCGCAAATGGATTTGATGATCACTTGCGACACCTCGTTGGCGCATTTGGCGGGTGGCATGGGAAAGAAGGTTTGGCTTTTGCTTCCCTTTGCGCCTGATTGGCGCTGGCTCTTAGACCGGGCTGACAGCCCTTGGTATGACAAGATGATGCTTTTCCGCCAAACCAAAGAAGGCGAATGGAATCCTTTGATAGATAACGTTAAAAACCGTCTTCTCTAACCTATCATTCCGCGTCAGAAACAAGTTGTCAGAAAAAACGTGCTATTCTATCCTAGGAGATATTTTTCCCTAACTGATAGGTGTCAAGATGAGCTTTCCTTTCAAGAACATTTTGCTTCTTCTTGTTCCCCCGGCCGCACTGGTCGCTTTTCTGTCCTATCCCACGTGGATGCCTGACGGCAGTACCGAAGAGGCGTTGCGTGAAACGCTTCTAAACGAAAAAGGCTTTCAGCTCACGGGCCTCGGCAGCGGCTATAAAACGATTGAAATCTCCTTTAACGATCCGGCTCAAGACTATCGTCACAGGCTTCTCATCTGCACAGAGGACGCGCCGAGAGGATGTGAAGACATCCACGAACAAATTGCAGGGCCTAGCGTCAAGCCTCGTATTGACAAAATCTCGTCCGGAGATGTTTCGCCCGCAGCAAAAGAGCTGACAACCTACCTGCGTGGCGCTCTTGCACGCTCAGAACGGCCACGCGGTTTCTGGAAGACTTTGAAAACCGTCTATAGAGCCGTTATCTCCTAACATCTGTAAGAGACATAAGCCGATCAAGAACGAGGCGCGTCCTTCTGCAGTTGCTGCCGCGCATGAAAAGCGATGGATCGCAACACAGGGTGAGGATGCTCGGTTTCGGCTTTCAGCAAAATCTTGTTTGCCTTTTTGCCGTTATCTTTAGCATAAAGCCCCATGATACCAACCGAGCGCAGTATCGCACGCTGATAATCGAAAGCGTCTGAAGAGCTTAATGTCGCCGCCCCTTCGCGCGCAATTTCATGCCGAGCCGAATCTGCCATAGCCTTCATCGTTTCGCACGTGACATAACGGTTCGCTTGGACAACCGTATCGACAATACGTAAGGAATCCATGCGGTCACAAAGCGGAAACGCGGGCAAGAACGATATATTGACCTCATCGTTCAGTATTCGGCTTATCTTTTCTGGCCAGATATTCGCGATGTTCTCAAGAGTCGTAAACGCGCGGCGCGATGAAGAAACGCTGGCAGAAAGCGCCGCGATCTCTGCGATCGTGCGAACGTCGGACATCGATCTTTGTTTGACGTTATCAAGAAAAAGATGCTTCATCGCCGCTGTTAATTTATGGCCTGTGCGCGCTTCCTCGCCATAATAGACAATCCACAAAGCATTATAGATTTGCGCGGCACTGGTCACGGTGCGCGTATCGCCAATAGCGGCGGCTTGCGCGCTAGTCTCGCGAACATAATGCCCCATTTCCATCGCCTCTTGAAAGGCGGCAACTTCGCCCGCTGTCGCGCGTGAAATAACAATCATTTCATTTAACCCTATAAATTACGCCCCAATGACTAAACGGTCTTTATTAGCAAAACGCGTTTTGATTTTTTTAATGCCCTTTTCTGCTTCATCCCGAACATGGTGGCTGGGGTGATCTAGTTGATACAGGGCCAAAACACCCTGGGCCGTTTCGCCTTGATCGTAAGACTGCGCGCCCGCGCACGAAAGAGCGTCCACAAGCCTTATATGAAAGAGGGAAGAAAAGATGGGAACCATCCCGGCCTCCCGCGCCTGAATAAGCTCAACAACAGCGGTCTGCGCCAAGCTCTTTTGCACGCTTTCGTCAAGGAAAAGGCCGCTTTTTGTCAATGAAACGACCACATCCAAGGCTTCATATCGTCCTTTAAGGTCGTTTTCTCGATCGACAAGCAGAACCATCTCTCGATTTAAAATTGTCTGAGCCCAACCAGGATAGGCTTCAACAAAGGGACGCAACAATTTCTCACCGTCCTGACGGTTCTCTGTACTAACGGACAGTGCTGTGACTTCAGCCACGCATTGAAGATGATCTTGGCTAAGACTTGGCGACTGGCTGTAAAAAGCATGCCCCATCGCAGATAAAAGAACGGAAAGATCAAAGCTCTTTTGATCAGAAACGGCCACAAAGGCTGTCCGAAGATCCGTCGCATCCTGAAGCGTCCGAGCATCCTTCTCAAGTTTAGCTCGTTCCACAGCCTCGGTAATAAAAGAATGATACTGCATAAAATCACGAAGAGCTTTTGACTCGGCCTCGGTCACGCGCGCAACAAAAGTCATTGAATGAATCTCCATTATGAATAAATCGACGAAAGAAGCCTAAGAAAACCTGCCGGAAAAGTCGATCTTTTCCTATGGTTAATCTTGCCCGGCGGCTTTTTCTTCTGACGCAGCTTTTAGCTGTCCGCAAGCGGCCATGATATCGCGCCCACGTGGCGTGCGAATGGGGCTGGCATATCCAGCACGATTTAAAATCTCGCCAAACCGCTGGATACGCGCGTCATCGGCGCACTCATAAGGCGATCCCGGCCAGGGATTGTAGGGCAGCAAATTAATCTTGGCTGGAATCCCGGCCAAAAGCTTTACCAAAGCTTTGGCATCGTCGTCTGAATCGTTGACGCCTTTCAGCATGACATATTCGAACGTAATACGCCGCGCATTCTTGACGCCGGGATAAGCCCGGCAAGCCTCGAGCAACGTTTTGATCGGGTATTTGCGGTTAATCGGCATCAGGGCGCTGCGCACCTCGTCTGTCACGGCATGCAAACTGATCGCCAGCAAGACGCCAAGCTCGGCCCCGCAACGCTCGATCATCGGCACGACCCCAGAGGTCGAAAGCGTGATCTTACGGCGGCCAATGGCGATGCCGCTTTCATCCATGACGATTTTCAGCGCTTTGGCAACGTTATCGTAATTGTATAAAGGCTCGCCCATGCCCATCACGACGATATTGGACAATATTTTTTGTCCTTCGCTTGACGGCCACGCGCCCAGCTCATCGCGGACAAAAAGGACCTGCATGACCATCTCTGCCGCCGTCAGATCGCGCGTCAGTTTTTGCGTCCCCGTATGGCAAAAGCGGCATCCCATCGGACAACCGACCTGCGTCGAAATGCAAAGCGCACCGCGATCTTCTTCGGGAATATAAACGCACTCAACCCGCGCGCCGTCTTCCATCTCGACCAGCCATTTGCGCGTTCCATCCGTCGATAACTGACTGCCGATAATGACGGGACGGCCAATATAAAAACGCGCGGCCAGTTTTTCACGCACTGGCTTTGCCAAATTTGTCATGCCGTCGAAAGCAAGCGCACCCCGGCAGTAAATCCACGACCAAACTTGCGCGACCCGAAAGGGCTCAAGCCCCATGTCAACGAAAGCGGCCCGCAATTCGTCCTTTGAAAGGCCGACAATGTTTTGACGCGGTAAGGCTGTTTCGTCTGTCATGCCGAGCGCCTTGAAACAGCTGGATCCAGAATACCGCGAACGCTTCCCAGCGTCGCTTCTGTCACCGTCAAATCAATCGCTTTACCAACAATGTCTTTGTTGCCTTCGGCGTGCACTGTTTGCATATAGGGCGTTTTGCCAAAAACAAAGCCCGGCTTTTCGCTGAGATTTTCGAACAGAACGGGAAGCGTGCGCCCGACGCAGCTTTTATTGAAGTTTTTCTGCTGGCGACGCAGCAACGCTTGAAGACGCTGCAAGCGATCGTCTTTGACATCTTCTTCGACCTGTCCGTCCATCGTTGCCGCAGGCGTGCCTGGGCGGCGGCTGTATTTAAAGGAATAAGCTTGGGCAAAACGGACATTTTTGACAAGATCCAACGTTTGCTCAAAATCTTCTTCCGTCTCTCCGGGGAAGCCGACGATAAAATCGGATGACAGGCCGATGTCTGGGCGTGCCGCGCGCAACTTGTCGATGAGTTTAAAATAATCGTCACGCGTATGCTTACGGTTCATGCGTTCAAGAATGCTGTTCGAACCGCTTTGAACGGGAAGATGTAAAAAAGGCATCAGCTTGGGCTCGCCGCCGTGAACCGCAATCAGATCGTCTGACATATCCGAAGGATGCGATGTCGTATAGCGAAGGCGGACAAGATCGGGAATCTGCGCCATCTCGCGAATAAGCATGGCCAGCGTCCAGTCATCTTCCCGATAGGCGTTGACGTTTTGTCCCAACAGCGTGATCTCGCGCGCCCCCATAGAAACCAGCTGGCGCGCCTCTTCCAAGATATCGTCGGGTCGCCGCGAATATTCGGCGCCGCGCGTATAGGGAACGACGCAATAAGTGCAGAAACGGTCACAACCTTCTTGAATAGTCAAAAACGCGCTGACACCAGGAAACTCATCCGGCGTCGGTAGATAATCGAACTTGGCTTCCGCGGGAAATGACGTATCCATAATGTGTGCGTGTTTTTCTTCCAACGCATCGATCATTTTTGGCAGCTGATGATAGGTCTGCGGGCCAAAAACAAGGTCGACATATGGCGCGCGCGATTGGATTTCCTGCCCCTGCGCTTGCGCGACGCACCCTGCCACGGCAATGATGGTGTTCTGCCCCTGCTGCCGCCGCGCGAGCTGCATATCGTGCAAACGCCCTAACTCGGAAAAGAGTTTTTCGGTCGCTTTTTCGCGAATATGACAAGTATTCAGAATGACGAGGTCGGCATCTAACGCTTGATCGGTTTCGACGTAACCGATCGCCCGAACGACATCGGCAATGCGCACGGAATCGTACACATTCATCTGACAGCCCCACGTTTTAATGTGGAATTTTTTTTCCGCCTTCATCTTTTTTCCTCACTCAAGACCTTCATCGAAAAAGGCCCATTGTCTTAGCCATCAGAACCTTGTGCCAAGGACACAAGCCTCAACACGCCCCGTTGCCAAATCTGTCGTTGTCAAGCCACCTGATCAAGCGCCGCTTGGGTGCATACCTCGGGCCTTCCGGCCAAGGCAGCCCCAACGCCAAAGGAGACGGCACGATGACAATCTTGCGCTAACGCCTTGCGGTCATAGCCTTCCTTAATCTGTAACGCGGGGTGAAATATCACATCGACCGCAAAATGTCCCAAACAGAAAACAGCCCATAGGTGGCGCATCAAAGTCATATCGCCGATCCAGGCATAATAAGGGCGCAAGGTCCGCCCGGCAGGCAACCCCGAGACATTTGAAAAGACAACGGAAACAGGCTGGACACGTGCGCAACCGCCATCTGGCAACGTGCCTTCGGCAATCGCAAAAAGGCTGCTTTTAAAAGGCAAAACCTCCATCCCGTCTGTCGACGTGCCTTCAGGAAAGAAAATCAGCCGCCAACCTTCTTCCAGCTTTTGCCGCAAAATATTGGTCTGCGATGCAGCGCGCACAGCACGCCTTTCAACATAAAGCGTTCCGTACATTCTTGTCAGAAAGCCAAAAAGAGGCCAATGCGCGACATCGGCCTTAGCGACAAAAAGAGCGGGTACAATGGCCCCTAAAACGGGAACGTCCAGATAGGAAGCATGATTGGCGGCAAAAAGGACGGAAGGCCCCGGCTCAACCTCACCAAAGACCCGAACCTTAAACCCCAAGATTCGCACCACCATACGGTAGATAAAGCTTTCCCAAACATAAACATTATGGCGTTTGATGGCATGGGCCACCAATTGCACGGGCAGCATGCCGAAAATCAACACCCAAAAGCCGACAAAACGGACCAAGCCTTTCAGATGTCTTTCGATCAAAAAAGCGCTGTCCATCCCGAAAGCCTTTGCTCTTCCTTGTTTGGTTTTTCTATTGTGCGATCAGGGCTGCCCTAAAGAACGCCCGCCAAGCCACGAAGCCGTTTGTGGATCCGCGCGTAGCACGCGCTCAAGAAGAGCACTTTGACGCGCAGCCTTGGCTAAGGCTTCAACATCCTTTGGCCTGCGCTTCCAGCTTACGCGCAATTGATTGTCAACCAGATCACGCATCCCCTGATCCATCTTACCGTAAAACGATAACGCAAGCCCCAACCGCGGCAACATCAAAGCCGGTTCATAAGGCGCCGTCATCATCTCCATGTTCAATGCGCGGATTGTCTCTTCAGAAGGGGCGCCGCTCAGGGCCATCAGAAATGCATAGCGCGCCCAGCCATATGTATCGGCAGGCGATAAAGTCAGCGCTATTTTCTGTTCGACGATCGCCTCTTGCAAAAGCTGTTTAACCAGGTCCGGTTGAACGTCTTTGTTTTGAGCCGCTTGCAAACGCGCCATGGCAAGTTCGTTATAAATAACGGACGAATGAAAGCCATAGCCCTCGGCGGCCACGCGTGCGCGTGAGGCCAAAAGAAGGGCCAAATCGGTTGTCGAAACGGGACGGCCTTCCGCCAAAGCCGCACGCGTTGAATCGCCCCATAAAAGTTGCAGCCGCGCACGCGCTGCTGGCGCAGACAACCCTAATAAAAGAAGGCTCACCAGGGCCGCAAAGAGAAAAAGCCAAGCCTTATCGCCCAAGGCACCACGCGAAAGAGAAAGGGACGACGCGCGCATCAGAAGAAACGCTCGGGCACGCGGATGATATCACCGGGCTTGACCATCGCCTCTTCCTTGATGCGCTCTTCCTTTTTGCTGGGATCGTTGGCATGCGTCACATGGACATCCGAACGGTCCGCGCGATAGGTATACCCCCCGGCCAAAGCGACCGCATTCAAAATGGTCATCCCATTAACATAAGGATAGCTACCGGGCTTTGCGACTTCTCCCAAGATAAAAAACGGTCTGTAATTGGTGATTTGCGCACTGACACGCGGATTTTGTAAATAACCATCCGCCAGACGAGAAGCGGCCGCTTTTTCAAATTCGTGCAGCCCCAAATTCAGCGCCGGAACCTCACCGACCAGCGGCAGCGCCACGGTCCCCGTGCTGCTGACCTCATATTCGCCTGACAGATCCGGCTCGCCATAAACGGTCACGCGCAGCTTATCGCCGACCCCCAGTCGATAGCCTTCATCGACAGCGGCCTGTGCTGCGGTCGCCCCTTGAACGGGCAAAGATGATGTTGGCGTTGCAACCGCCGACGTCGCGGGCAAAGCAACAGCCGGTGAAGGTGACGCAACAGTCGCCGACGAATCGCTTGGAAGCATCGGCTGCGTTGGGGAGGCTTGAGGCATCTCAACCGTTCCCAAAGCGCCGCTGCTGATGCGGGCCCCTGCCGGGACGCCAACATTAGCTTGCGCCGATGAGGCGGTTATCACAAGCCCCGTCCACGCGAAAAAAGCGGCGCAAAGAAAGAAATGTTTTGCCATGACGATCTTCACGTTTTGTCCCTTTCCAGTATCGCGGTTACAAGGCCTGGGCCTTGTTCTTTTTAGAGAAGTCCCCAAGGCCACCCCTTGAAGAGCCCTCACGCGCCCCAAGGTTTAGAGCCTCGGAAAGCGCGTGGGTCTCGTTGAAAGAAGAGCGTATTCCCCTTCTTCTATTACATCCGCATGCCAAGACGCAGCGAAGCCAGATGACGTCCATACTCGACATTGTCTTCGTTCGAGTTGCGGCGTGTCCAGTTATACACCAAATCGGTGTAGAAGTTGCGGTTGATCAGGTAACGTACGCCACCGCCCGTTGAATAGACGGTATCCATACGCGTTCCCTCGCCTTGGAAGTCGTCGCGGGTCATGCTGAAGTCGCCTTCGACCAAGACATTGCGCAACAGTTCATGCGTGACTGTGGCTGAACCGCCGGTCGCGATATAGCTGTTATAGGTCGACAATGTCGTCGTTTCGATCGTGCGGTTGACTTCGAAAACAACCGATGTCAGCCCCGTCACGTTCCATTCCAAACGTCCGCCCAAAACAGGCGTTGTCACGTCGTCATGCAAAACGGTGTGATCAAACCCTTCCGAAAGCCAGCCAGCAAACAGATCCAACGATGTGATGCCGCCGAAATCGAACGTGGTACCGACCAACGTTTTATAGCCCTGCGACGACGCTTGATTGCTTTCGTCGAAATCGCGCCAATGGTAACCGGCCTTAACATACGGCATAAAGTTCGGCGACACGCTGTAGCCAACCTTCGTACCGATTTCATGTTCGTTACGGTTACGATAGCTTTGATCAATTTTGCCTGTCGGCGACGGCGTATCGTTATAGTCATAACGACGATAATCGTAATCAGCCGACAAGCTAACCTTGCCGACGCCGCGGAAATACGACACGCCAGCCTTGCCCATGTTAAACGTGGTAGGTTCCGAGCCGTTTCCGTTGATGGCATCGGGCGACCAACGCGCTTCGGTCAAGTGCTGATAACCAGCGCGCGCCGAAAGCCAATGCTTGTTCCCGAAGTCATAACGCCCTGACGCATCGGCAACGGCGTTCTGATAATTCTCTTTGGTGTGGTCCGAATAGAAATTGATGTCGCCAAAGGCCGTGACGGCAACAGCATGACGCCCCCAGTTCGAAAAAGCGCTCATCACCGGGCGAACCGAATGAATGAAATCCGTTTTTTCGTTGCTGCTTGTGGCATACACGTTCGAATCAAAGTTTTCGCCGACTTCTAACGACGGAAACAAAGCGAAAGACCCAACATCAATCGGCACGGGATCATAATCAGGCCGCGGATGATCCAGAACCATTTCGGCGCGTTCCGGGCGATCGTTTTTCAAATAAACCGGATCCTGCAATTGAACTGAACCATCAGGATTCGGGCGACCGCCAAACATACCTTCTGGACCATAGGCCAAAGCCGCTGGCGCAGAAGCAGCCAAAAGAACAGCCACTGTTAGAGCCGAAACTGTTGCGCGATGAAGAGACTTCCTTGAAACAAACATGACAGAACCTCACCTTAAAAATATAGACGTTTAAAATTACTCGGCGCTAGGCGGCGGCGGCGGGCAGCAAGGCGGTGTCGAGATGACCACCGTGGTAGAAGAGTTGCCAAAGTTCGAAAGCGAAACCTGCGAGCTGGAAGACGCTGTCGCCGACGAAGATGACGAGGATGTCACCGTTGTCGTTCCCGTGCCGTTAGAGGAAGACGACGAAACGATGGTGTAGGTCCGCGCCGAAGCAGCCCCCATCATCGCCAACGAAACAAGCGCGGCGATCGCAAAAGAACGCAGGACAGGAGAGAAAGATGTCGTTGACAGTGTCATGGCGAAACTCCTTTTCAAAAGTTAATAGCGTCGCATCATTCGGCGCTTGTGGGTCGAGGGGGATCAAACGGGGGTTGGATAAGCGTATTGAACGGCAACCCCGGCGCCATAAGGCCCGGCAGCTGAGCAAACTCGGCGTCTTCACCGCTTTGAGCTTCTTCAAAAGCCTGTTCGCACAAATTGGGGTTCCCCGCCGAGATCACGACCGGCGACTTGGCAAATTGCTCGGCCACCGTTTGAACCGTCGCATAGAACGGCTTTTTCTTCATCTCGGGCGTCACGGCTTTGACGATCTGACGCACCGTATCGCAAACAGGCGGCACACCCGGTGGCGTTAAATCATCGGCATATTTACCGGCCAAAGTCATCAGTTGGGCCGCATAATCGGGATCTTTGATCATACGTGCGCGAACCTCGTCCAAAATGGACTTGATTTCCTTGTCCTTTGGATCGTTATGTTCGCTCAACAGAGCATCGGCCTGCATCAAATTTTTATTATTGATGGCGGACAGAACATTGCCAACCTCGTGATCAGCCAAGGCAGGACCATTCGCCAAAAGGGCGGTCGCGCACAAAGCAAGCATAAGGCGTTTTTTCATAGAAGCCTCCGTAAAATGGCTTTCAACTATCGCTTTCTAACACTCTTTAGACTTTTTTAACTTATTGTGCGAGTCTTTTTTGTTTTCTTGCAACGAAAAAGGCGCGGCGGTGTGTAATCTTTGCAACGGCTTGGATTTCAAACGTCCAGACGCAGAAAGGGGGAGCTTTTGGCTCCCCCTTCCCTGCGATGAAACTTTTATATCTTTGTTTTAACGGCCTCTTGGCCTCTTTCCTTAACGCCCAGCCTGCGCCAAGGCCACGGTTGTTTGGTCTTCGTCTTCGCCACAAGAGGCCATACGATCAATCCACGAAGCCCGCGCAAATCCCACATGGCCACGTTCTTCTAACCATTTGTTTTGCAGTGTATAAGCCATACGTTCACGCGCATCGGGGCACTTCCAGTTGGCTTGCTTGATAAAAACCTGCGCATGATGCACCAATTCATGAACTAACAAACTCACCTGCACCGGATCTTCAGGATCCCACGTCGCGCTATCCAGAATCACCCGGCCACTCATATACACGGACCGCGGACGCCCAACATATTGCCCATCTAAACGAGCCAACAAAGTGCGGAATTCGCTGTGGCTCACAATCACCTTCGGCAAGAAAGGCACTTGGATCCCCGTCTGCCCCTGGATCCACTGCATCAAGGGCAAGATCGTCGAGGCCGGAAGAACGGTGCCGTCCTCTAAACGGGCCTGAGCCGGGGTGGCTCCCATCAGAAACGCTAAAAAGCAAAAGCTGTAAAAAATCTTTTTCATCGCAATCACCACAAGTTCTTTGTGATGATTTTACGATACCAGCTTAGCCCTAATCGGTGCTTAATTATTGATATAATTAGATATTTTAGCTTTTATCTTAAATTTTATCTATCCAGCTTTTCCGCCGTTTTTGGTTAAATACTTTCAACCACATTTACTTTCATGCGATTTTTTTCGAATTTTGTTCATAAGCAACGGAAGAAAGGGTTTCTTTAACCCGCGCAGGAACCCCTACGGCCAACGCGCCTTCGGGGACCGAATCAAGGACAACGGCCCCCGCACCGATCTGAGCCCCGCTGCCAATGGTGATTCCCCCCAAAAGAATCGCGCCTGCTCCCACGTAAACATCATCACCAAGCGAGGGAAAGGCACTTGGCAAGAAAGAATTGGCGGTGCGATCCCGTACACCTAGCGTCACGTTTTGTAACAGCGTCACGTGCGCACCGATACGCGCCGCGCCGATAACAACACCAACGGGATGTGGCAAATGAAGCCCAGGCCCGATGACGGCGGTCGGGTCAATATCGCAAGCATGAAGAACGGTATTCAGGCGCGTCAGAAAATGAGCAACCCCGCGCGAGACACGCCCGCCACGCCGCATAAAAGCCGACGCCAAACGATAAAGAAAAACGGCACAAAAGGCGCTGCGAGACAAGAAAGAGCCGATCAAGGTCCCCAGACCTGCCGCAGACATGTCTTCATGTCTCGCGACGGAGAGATCTTGACGCCACGCTTCTCGAAAAGATGTCATCTTATCGCCCTCCCCTATTTTGTTGCCCAAGAGCGGATGTTGCCAATATCCACATGAACATGATTGTCCGAAGGATAAAAGGAAACACCGCCACGCTGCATTGTTTTCGCGATTTCGGCCAGCGCGCCGCCACTGACGCCTTGAACCCTAAAATCGACGGCATAGCCGTACATATGCAAACTTTCCTTAGCCACTTGTCCATTGGTGGCGCGCAGCGTTTCATTGGTCGCGCGCGAACGATAGCCCGATAAAATATCAAACGTGACTGTCGCTGGCAAGGACAGACGATTCCGAATATCCACCAAAAAATCGATAAGTTCAGGATCGATCGGCCCAATTTCGTTCGTATGACGATCGCGCATCAACGCACGAATCTTGTGCATCGCCGTAGGATCGTAATCGCCATCGTGATAATAAGTTAAAGATATTTTCTCTTTCGTGCGCGTATAAGCCAAAACGATAAAACGCTTTTCCAACGGATCGGGCCGCGTCTTTTGTCCGCCATGCTGCTTAACTAATTTACCTGCATAAGGTTTGCCGGACGCGGGCGTCTTGCCCCGCCCGCCCGTGCAAGCCCCCAGTCCGATAGCGACAAAGGCCAGCAAAAAAAGCGTCAGAACAAGACGCACCGTCGGGTGCGCCTTTTTCTCGGGCTTTTTTCTCATGCCCCATTCCCCGCCGTCGCGCCCAGACTGATCCGTCCCCCTTCGACGACAATGGGGTCCGCCGCACCCGCAAAACCAACCTCGATCAGTTTACGGCGCAACCGGTACAGGTGCGTCTCAAGCGTATGTGTCTCAAGTCCACCCTCATAGCCCCAAACATCGGCCAACAGAACGTCTTTGGACACGGCCCCGCCCGCGCGGCCCAAATACGCCAGTAAAGCGGCCTCTTTATCTGTCAAAAGGACCATCGCCTCACGCCCCTTGGCACGCAGGCAGCGGTTACGCCCGTCCAGCTGCCAAGCAGGCCATTCGGCGCGCGCATCCGAAAGACGTTTACGCATCGCCAAAATACTGACAAGGCGCTGACGCAAAAAACCAAGACGAAAAGGTTTCTCAAGCGTTTCGTCGACGCCTTCATCGCTGTCGGCACCGGCCCCCAACATCATGACAAAGGGGGCGGGATCGCAAGCGGCCAATAAAGACCGCAAGCCTTCAAGCGATGTTTGATGATCCCACAGAACAAGGGCCGGAAGCGTATCGGCACAGGCCGCCGCCGCCGCTTTGGAATCAGACCAAAACGAAAAGGAAGCCATATCCCCCATTGTCTGCATCAAGACGCGCGACAAGGCATCGGCAAGGCCAACCCCATAAAGGGTCACGTCTGCCTTGGCGGCCTTTGGCGTCGCATCGGTGCTGCCAAGGCTCCGTGCCAGATCGTTCAAGGGCGCTTCCTTTCCGTTCTTTATCGTCAGGCGAAGGTTTAAGCCGCGCCGTAGATCTTGATCAACGCGTCGAGAAGCTTCAGCGCTTCTTGACGCGGCCGCTGGAAGCAATTGCGGCCAATGATCGAGCCATTGCCGCCGCCAGCGGCGATGGCGCGCGCATCGTCAAAAACACTGTTTTCATCTTTGGCCGCGCCGCCCGAGAAAATAACGATACGGCGACCGTCAAAGCAGCATTGCATGACGTGACGTACGCGATCGGGCAACGTTCCAATCGCGACTTTTTGCGCTTCGTAAACTTTTTTCGCATCCTTGTTTTCAAGATGCGCGGACGGCAACTTCACTTTGATGATGTGGGCCCCAAGAAGAGCCGCCATGTGCGCACCATACGAAATAACATCGACGGCCAGTTCGCCTTCTTTGCTCAGATCGCCGCCGCGCGGATAAGACCAAACGACAACGGCCAAACCTTTGGCCTTGGCTTCACGCGTCAAATCGCGCAGTTCTTCAAACTGCTTATACATCGCATCCGATCCGGGATAGATCGTAAAGCCGATGGCCGAGCACCCCAAACGCAAGGCATCGTCGACACTGGCCGTCACAGCTTGATCGGGCGCTTCTTTGTCGCGCGACAGGCTGTTGGCGCTGTTGACCTTTAAAATGGTCGGGATAGCGCCCGCAAACGTATCGGCTCCAGCCGAAAGCGGCCCCAGCGGCGCGGCATAAGCATTAAGCCCCGCTTCGATCGCCAGTTTGTAATGATAATGGGGATCATAGGCGTCAGGGTTCATCGCAAAACTGCGCGCTGGGCCATGTTCGAACCCCTGATCGACAGGCAAAATCACCATTTTGCCCGTGCCACCCAAACGGCCTGCCATTAGCATGCGAGCCAGATTCGCTTTGGTTCCCGCTGTTTCGCCTTCATATCCCGCCAAAATAGCGCGCACACGCTCTGTCAAAGCCATTTGTCATCTCCCCTTGCTCTCAAACGACGCCCGTCACGGGCAAAAAACCATCTCTCTTTTAGTTCATTTTCATCTTCTTTTGAACGAAAAAAGAGGGCATAGGATCGGCTCTTGCTCCCTTAACCTTTCTTTGATTTAATTCTGCGCGTCCGACCTATCTCCAAGAAAGTCTTGCCATGCTCCGTTCTTTCCGTTTTCGCGCCTTTTCCTTTTCCGGCAATCGGGCACGACAAGGCATTGTCATTGGCCCGATCCTTTTTGTCTTGGCCATCTTGGGCATTATTGCCTTGGCTCTTTCGTCCGGTTTTTCGGGTTTCAGCACGACGGGACAGGCCGACCGCATCAATGCCGAGGTTACAGGACAAATCAACCTGATCCGCAGCAAAATCCATGAATGCTATATGCAGAGCCTGACCGCTAACGAAGGCTCGACAACCTTAGCACTCAACACGGCCTTAACACCGGGTTGCGAAGACGATCCCTATCCTTGCTCGGACAAGACCAATGGTACGCTTGTCTCGGCCCTGACCTGCCCGGGCGATCCTGCCGTCAGCGGCGCGCTACAAAGCCTGTGGTCGGGCGCGCGCGTTGCCGTGCTGCCGCAACCGACCAAAGGTTTTACGCAGTGGTTTTATATGAATGACGGCAATGAAGGCGGACGCTGCATCTGGGCTTCGCCCGGCGACAGCACGGCCACGTCGTGGACAGCCCCGTCAAATGCCGATCAAAAACCCGGTATTGTCGCAGGCTTGAAGCTTGTCATGGCACACTTCACTTCAGCCGAGGCCGCTTATAACGCCAACAGCTCAACGCAAAAAATCGTCGTTTATATTACGCGCCCCACCGGAACGCCCAATAGCCATTGCGCGGCCCCTTAAGGGATTTATGGTTAACATAAAAAGGCTTCTTTTCTTTCGGAAAGAAAGCGTAGTTTAAAGGCGTTCATTTCCTTTTTTAGATCGAAGGGTCTTTTCATGAAACGTCTTGTTGCGCTTCCGCTAGCTTTGAGCGTCGCGTTGTGGGCTTTGCCTGCTTTTGCCGGGAAAAAGGCGCCAACGCCTGAAACAAAGGCCAATGTCGTCACCATCACCTTTTTTCCCCCAGAAGATGGTATGTCAGCCGCGGAAGTGCGTGATCCCAGCGGCGCTCTCGCCGGCGGCTTGATTATTGACAGCCTGGCGAAACGAACGGTGTTTGGCGGCCCGCTTCATACCGAGGGCGGCCAAACGCATCAAACCATCTTCATCGAAGATCATGGCGTTGCCGAACAGGGCGAGTTGACATTTTCGCGCCCCAGCCAAGATGGCATGATGGATGGTCAAGCTTTGAAAGAAGGCTATGGGCACTACAAGAAACAAAGCCAAGCGCCGGGCGCCGTCCCCTTTAGCCACGTGACCGATCATGACGGCTATCCCATTGAAGACGCTATTAAACAGGAATTGGCCGCGCGCCTTCGCAAGCAAAACAGCGATGTGATTGTCATGACCCAAGATTTGGGCCGCGGCTATCAGCAGATGAACTTTTTTGTTGGCCTTTTGGCAGCTCCGGCAGGCGATGCAATGCTCGCTTGTAGTCCCGTGGGCGGCTTTACAGGTGGGCAGTTCAATCCGGCTTACCTGAACGAAAATGTAAATATTTTCAGTGGATTAAAACCCAAAAGCCTATGTCCAGCAGGCCTTTTGGACTTTAAGGCTGTTCAGGCTTTGACGGAACGCGCCTTTAAACCGGCCCCCCGCGATGGGGTTAAAGGGTTTCCAGGCGCTCAGAACGATCTGAAGAAAGGCCTCCAAAACGACAATTAGTTTCGGTTTTTCTTTTTACTTTCGCACCTCCTTGCTACAATAAGTTTCAGAGCAAGATGGTGACTTAAGTGAAATCGATACTGACTTTTGTGGATATTTTTTAAGAAGAAAACGCCTTTCAAACTTGATGTACCCCCGCCGGTCTATGGGCCCGCGGGGGTTTCTTTTTCTCCCCTTTCCTACCGCAGCGCCAGCTGATGAGAAGCGGCAAAGCCTTGATAGATCGGCGCGGCGTCCTTGCCCGCTTTTTGCGTCATCCGTTCCTGTAAATAACGCAGGTACGGCCCAAACAGACGGTCGGTTTCCGGGTCCATAAAGCGCGCCTGCAAAAACTGCTGCGCGCGAGGACCAACATGCGTCGCATGGCTGCACATCTCGGCCCCCACAAAGTTGAGCATAACGAAAAGCTGCCCTGTCGCTTTGGGCGTGCCATCAGCCCCCAGCACCGGACGGTCAGGCGTTTGTTTGACAACCTCGGCATGAAATGCCACCGACATTTGCCGCCACATCGCGTCGCACAGACCAAAGGACGGCACCATATCGGCGCTTTTCAACGCCATGGCGCTGGCGGTCAGGCGCGGGTCGCGCTCAAGCGCTTTCATAAAGTCGTTCATTGTTTTTTGCTGGGGCTCGGGCAGCGCCTTGATCTTGTCGTCAAGCGCGCCGCGCGTCAGCGCCAACGGCGCTGTTCCATAATGCATGCGGTAGGCATAAGCCGCAATTTGTCCCGGTAAATCGGGGTCTGTCGCCATCAGGCTGCGCTCGATATAAAGCTTGTCCGGCGCCGTGCATCCGGCTTCGGTCAAACAGGTTTGCACCAGCGCATTCGACGACATCTCAAGACGCCCCGGCACATAAACATTGCCGGTTCTGTTGGTTGTGCCATCGTGCCCCAGATCGTGCCCGATTGCCGCAACCAAGTCGCGCATCTCGCGGATGATGTCGTCGGCCTTGCCCCCTTTGCCCGCGCGCAACGAGCGCCCACGCACAAGGCGTATCGCCATGATCATCAGATTATGCTCACGGTTGTGATAGGAAGGCTCATCCCCCAAGGCCGCAAAATGATCCAAAGACTTTGCTACGCCTTGGAACGCATCGGCTAATTTATGCAAACGCTCCATCTGCGCTGGGGTTGCACCACTGGCAACCAATTCGTCGGTCAAAGCGCGGCGCACGGCAAAGGCGACGTTTTGCGCAATGGGAAAAACAACCTCTTCGCGCGCGCTGCGATAGAAAAAGCCTTCGTCTGACGTGGCATCTTGTATTGTTTTTTGAAAATCGACGATCAGCGTCGAAGCTTGATCGGGCGCAAGAGGCGCGGCACTTTCCGAAAATAAACGATACGTCGCTTGCTGAATATCTTGCTGCTGAATAAACATGGACTGTCTCCTTCTCAGGTGTTGACAGTCCTTAGCGTGCGCGTCTTTTTGCTTTCACGCTGTGAGCTAGGCCACAAAAGCGGCTCTGTTTATTGGTTAATTTTGCTTCGCGATAAGTTGAAGGCCTTGGGTATCCTGTACCAGGATCGCGCGGCTTGGCAAAAGATTGATAAGCCCCCGCGCTTGCCATGCATTTAAAAGCTTGTTGACGCTTTCGCGGCTGGTGGCCAGATGATCGGCTAAATCGCCTTGCGTCATGCCCAGCGGCATTTGCACGCCTTCGCTGGCTTTTTGCCCGCAGCGCGAAGCTTGATGCAGCAAATATCCCGCCAAACGCGCGGGCAAATCTTTCAAGGCAATGGCCGTGAGCTGCGCGTCAGTCGCGCGCAGGCGTGCGCACAGCAAACGAAGAAGCGGCAAAAGGCTGGCGCTGTGCGCCAAAAGGATCTCTTGAAAATCCTGTTGGCGAAGGATCAGCGCATGAAGCGACGTCGCCGTTGTCGCGCTGGCGGTGCGACAGCCACCATCCAACAACGCAATCTCACCCAGCAGATCGCCGTTTTCCAATTGGACGACCAGCAATTCCTTGCCGTCGGTTTCGTTCATATGAACGCGGACCTTGCCTTGTAGGATTAGGTAACAACAATCACCCGGATCGCCTTGTTGAAATAAAAGCGTGCCCGCCGGAAATTGAACCGCTTCGGCCCGCGCCGCAAGGTCAGCCAAAGCCTCTTGGGGAAGGGTTTTAAAAATGTCGTGCGCCGCCATCAGCGCCGCTTTGTCCTTTTGGTTCACAAAACCCATCCCGTGTGAATAACGGCCATGCCCCCCATCAGGTTTTCATAACGCGCCACATCAAAACCAGCCCGCTGCATGCGCAGCGCCAGCGTTTTTTGATCGGGGAAGCGTTGAATGCTTTCGGCCAAATAGCGATACGATTCTTCATCGTTCGCGACATGGCGGCCTAAAAACGGCATCGCCGTCGAACAATAAAAATCAAAAATCTTTTTCAGCGGTTTGGCGACGCCCGAGGTGAACTCCATGCAGTAAAAACGTCCGCCGCGTTTGAGAACGCGCGCCGCCTCGGCCAGCGCGGCATCGATATGCGTCACGTTGCGCAAACCAAAAGCAATCGAAACCATATCCATCGACCGGTCTTCAAAGGGCAACGCCTCGGCATTGCCGACAACCCAATCAAGGCCCGTCAAAAAACCTTTGTCCTGGGCTTTGGCGCGCCCCACGGCCAGCATGGCCGGGTTGATGTCACAAACCGTTATATGGGCCGCGCCATCCGTTTTCGCAGCCAGCCGCAGCGCGATGTCGCCCGTGCCCCCGGCGAGATCCAAAAGATTTTGCCCCGCTTGCGGGTGCATGCGTGCGACCAGATGGTCTTTCCAAAGCCGATGCATGCCTGCCGACATCAGATCGTTCATCAGGTCATAATGGGTCGCGACGCTGGAAAAGACCTCGCCCACCCTTTTTGTCTTTTCTTTCGGGTCAATGGGTTGAAAGCCAAACCAGACGGATTCGGGGTCGCGGTCAGAAGAAGGAGAAGCTGCTTTTTTTGTCATGCCCGCATCTTATCCAGCTTTGTCACAGGGGGCGAATAAAAAATGAAAGTAAAAATTGCTGCATTGCAAAATCGCCAAAAGGGAGCCACACTTCATAGGTTCTTTCATTTTTTTCTTGATGGGGGTTTCAATGGCTCCACCTTTATCTGCTAAGCTTCACGCCTTTCTCCCTCTTGCTTCGGATCTATTGATCCACGACAAAAGGGACCTTTTCCCCGTTATTGCCGATACCGTAAGCCGTCAATCCACCCCGACCGAAAGCGTCGGGTTTTTTATGGCTTTGACGCGCCGTCTGATGGGAAAGACGCGCACCGAGACACTTTTTCAAGTCGCCACGCACGCGGCCCTGAGCGCCAGCGTTTTTTTAAGTGCTGATTATGAAACCATGCGCGCAACAGCAGATACGTGGCGCGTTATCGGCGCTTTGACCAACTGGTCGCGCCCCGGCCTTGTCACCCGCGCGATTGAGGCGATTCGCCGCGAAATGCCGATGCACTGCTATCTACGGCAAACGGCGGAAGAGCTGGATCAGCGACGCGGCGTCTCGACGCGCCTTGTGCCCAAATCACGTACCCTAAGGCTTATTCCCAAGAAACGCCCCCAAGCGCGCGAGGGACAGCAAGGAGCCGGTGTTCATAAGGTCGCCGCCCTGTCCTAAACGGAAGGGACAAGATAAAAACGGCGACCTCGATCGGGTCGCCGTTTTTCATAAAACATCGCGGCAATCAAGCGACGACGCCGTCGATCCAGCTTTGAAGCGCTTGCTTGGGCAAAGCCCCGACTTTGGTTTCGACCATTTTACCGTCTTTGAAAAGCATCAAGGTCGGAATGCTGCGAATGCCGTATTGCGTCGCGACAGTTGGGCTTTGATCGACGTTGACCTTCGCAATCGTCAATTTGCCCTGCATCGCGCCAGCAATTTCTTCTAAAACCGGGCCAATCATCCGGCAAGGCCCGCACCATTCGGCCCAAAAATCGACCAGAACAGGGCCTGCCGCCTTTAAAACTTCTTCTTCGAACGTGGCGTCGGTTACATGTTTTGCGGCCTCACCCATCAGAGATCCCCCTTTTATGTTTGGAAATGTCCACTTTGGAACGACTCTACTCAGATAGGGTCAGCATAACGCCATTTCAAGAGGCCTGCCAAGTTCTTTTGCCCTTTACCCCAAGGGAGCAAAAGCCTGATCCAGCGCGATTTGCGGCACTTCGACCAAGCGCGGCAGGTAAGTCCACAAAATAAAACACCGTATCGCCTTCCCCGGATAAATCTGGGACAAAACAGCGCGATAAGCGGCCATTTGGCGCACATAGGGCGATGGGATCGCTGCCGGATCGGTGGGCGGCGGGCGATTTGTTTTATAATCCAAAATCCAAACATCGTCGCCAACAACGGCCAAGCGATCAATCTGCCCCGCGATCACACGGCCAGCCCCCACCCCCACCACAGGCACTTCGGCCCGCGATGTGGGGCCAAAAAACGGCGCGACGGACGGATCGGCCAGCAGCGCCAGCGTTTCGGCCAAGATCTGCCCCTGCTGCGCTTCGGACAAATCATGCTGAGGCGACGCCAGATAACGGCGCGCCGCTTTTTCGCGCGCATCGCCCGCAAGATCCGGCAAGCTTTGCAACAAACGATGCGTCACAAGGCCGCGCGTAAAACGCGCATTCGGCACGGGCGATGGCGCGGGCGGCTCGTCTTCGTCGGGGCGCGAGGGGGCAAGCGGGCGCGGCGGCGACGGCTCATCCGGCGGCGGCGCAAAAAACCAAGTTGGAAGCGGCGGAAGATCAGCTGCAGCAGAGGATGGCGTTTCGGCAATTTCCTCATCCAGCGCAAGATCGGGGGGCAAGCCTTCCGCTT
Organism: uncultured Rhodospirillaceae bacterium; assembly: GCA_964390005.1. Lineage (GTDB taxonomy): Bacteria > Pseudomonadota > Alphaproteobacteria > UBA9219 > UBA9219 > CAYMGM01. The sequence continues at coordinate 244,097 of CAYMGM010000002.1, forward strand.
GGCAATCGTCGGCAAAGGCCAGCGCCACGCCTTCCGTGTGCAAAACGGGTTGATCGAGATCGGCCCAAGCGCGCTGCGCCATCGCGTACCATGACTGCTCAAAGCCGCTGTTGTTGCCCTTTGTTTTCCAGCCGCCTACGCATAACCTGTCGGCGGCGCGCGTCAGCGCCACATAAAACAAGCGCCGGTATTCTTGCATCTGGCGGTCTTGCGCTTCCGATTTCAAGCGTCGCCACAAGGCGCTTTGCGCGCAGCCCGCGCCGTAAAGCTGAAACCCGCGATGCCACAAAAGCGGCGGCAGTTTCTGAGGCGACGGCGTTTGCGCCGCATCGGGCAAGATGACTATGGGCGCTTCCAGCCCTTTTGAGCTGTGGACCGTCACGATGCGGACTTGGCCTGCCGCTTGTTCCATCTCACGCTTGATTTTGAACGCGGCTGTTTCAAGCTCGTGCAAAAAGGCTTGCAGCGACGGCGATTGCGACCGTTCAAACGCCTCGGCGGCGCTGATCAATTCATCCAACGGATCTTGCGATTCAGGCCCCAGACGCGCCCAAATCGCGCGCCGCCCGCTGATCGCATCGGCGGGGCAAGGCGCGCCTAAAATCTGCGCAATCAGCGCCATCGGCAACAGGCGGTCAGCGCGGGCCATCCAATAATCCAGCCACGCGCGCGTTTTTTCCCAGAAAGCATCCGCGCGCGCAGCGCGGCACAACGATTCCCACACGCTGCCCGCGCGGCCAATGCAAATCTCCATCAGCTGTTCTTCACCGGCCCCGACAAAAGGCCCGCGCAAAAGAGCCGCGAGCGTCAGATCATCGTCAGGCAGCAAAAGAAAATTGAGAAGCGCCAGCACATCTTTCACGGCGCGTTGCTCGGCCAGAACCATGCGGTCGATGCCGCTGACAGGAATGTTCTTTTCCTTGAGCTTGCGCACCAAAATATCGACAAACGCCGTGCGCGTTCGCACCAAGACCATCACGTCGCCATAGTGAAACGGACGCCTTTTTCGTGTCGCTTTGTCATAAACGCCGATGCCGCGCCGCGACCAATCCAAAAGACATGCCGTGATCCGATCTGCCATCGCGACGACGGGGTCGATTTCATCCGGCGCAAGATCGGGAAGAAGCCAATCCGTCCCATCGTCTTTTTCGGCTTTGTCTGACGACGGCTCAAACAAATCCCACAGCGCGACATAGCCTTTGCCTTGCCCGCGGAAGGGGGTGTGTGTCACCGCATCCAAACTGACGCCGTCGCGCACCGCTTCATTCGCAAAGACGGCATCGACGCCGCGCAAAACAGCGGGTGCCGACCGAAAGGAAACATGGATCGGCACATCGGCAAAGGGCAAACCAGCATCCCAAATCAAATGGCTGTAATAGGCGCGTTTTTCCATAAAAAGCGCCGGGTCCGATCCCATAAAGCTATAAATCGACTGCTTTTCATCGCCCACGACAAAAAGGGTACGTGCCAGCGCGCGCGCGGCAGCCTCGCCCGCAAAAAACTCGTGCGCCAAAACGTCAATGATATCCCATTGGCGTTTGTTCGTGTCTTGCGCTTCATCGACCAGGATATGATCGATGCCGCCATCAAGCTTGTAATGAACCCAAGCGCCGATGCCAGGACGCGCTAAAAGAGCGCCCGCGCGCGCGATTAAATCATCATAATCCAGACGCGCCATGCTTTCTTTGGCTTGCAGATAGCGGTCGGCGACATCGCCCGACAAAAACCAAAGCGCCGCCGTTTGTTCGACAAGACGCGCACTGTCTAGTTTTTCAAGAACGCGCAAAACGCGCGCGGTTTCGTCTTCCCACAGCGCCAAAAGTGCCGGGCTTTTTCTGGCCAGCGCCACAGGGAACGTCCGGCTGCGCGGTGCGTTGTCTTTGTTCAGAAACGCTTGGCTATATGAATCCCATATTTCTTGCCGCTCAGCCGCCGTCTTTTCATAAAAGGCCTGCATGCGCTGCGCCGCGGTTTGAGCGTTAGGCCCCCCTTTTCCCAACTGAACGGCCAAAGCGCGAAGCTCTTCAACCGGAAAGGCTTCATCGGCAACGGCGTGCGCCAGAACATGATCCGTCGTTTCGTCAGCTTCTAGCCCAGCTTCGCCGCGCAGACGCTGAATGGCTTGGTCAAAACCGCCTGCCCGTTTGATGGATCGCGCGCGGGGCGCCGCGTCTTTATCCGCTTCGCGCAAAAGATCGACCAAAGTGTTTTCATGCAAGCGGCTGGATAAAAGGCCAAAGGCGCGGCCAAGGGGGCTATCTGGATCTTGGGCCGCGTTTTGCAGCATCGCTTCATAGGCGTTTTGCCAAAGATCTTCTTTGGCGGAATCGTCCATGACCTCGAAATGAGGCGGCAGATTGGCCTCAATAGGAAAGCGCCGCAAGATCTCTTGCGCAAAAGCATGGATGGTCTGAATGCGCATGCCGCCCGGTATAGCCAGCGTACGCGCAAACAAACGCCGCGCATCGCGCAACTGATCCGCCGTCGGCGGCAAGGGTTGTTGCAAACTGTCAATATCGGCATACAGCGTTTGATCGTCGCCCGTCGCCCAGCGCGCCAAGCGTTGCATCACGCGGATTTGCATTTCGGCTGCCGCCGCCTTGGTAAAGGTCAGGCCCAAGATGCGGTTGGGCGCGACGCCCGCTAAAAGAAGGCGCAAAACGCGGTCGGACAAAACTTTTGTCTTACCTGACCCCGCCGAAGCGCGCACCCAAATCGACCAAGCGGGCGCTGACGCCGCGCGTTGTAGCGTATCGGGCGACGCATCCGGCGGCAGTAAAAGCTTGCCGTCTTCATCGGTTTGCCAAGGCAGATCTTTTGGCGCTGCAAGGGTCATGATTTTTGCCACTCCTGCACGCGGGAAAGATCGGCGTAATCGTCGTAAGCCGGTTGATAGGCCGGGCGCGGTACCGCATCGTACGTGCTGGCCGGGTCGGCATAACGCGCGACAAGCGCCGTTAGAAAACGCCCCGCCGCATCGATGGCGACATCAAGATTGATATCAAGCGCGGCGCTTTCGTTTTTCCCGCGCCCTTTTAACGACCAATAAGACAACTGGCCGACAGGCGCTGTGAACGCTTCGCCAAAAACGCCTGCGCGCGCCATCAGCGCCAAAAGAACAAGTTGTGGGTCGATCCCCAAACGAACGTTGTTTTTCGTCGGCGGCGTGCCCGTTTTATAATCGATAATCTCAAGCCGCCCGTCGGGCATGCGATCTATTCGGTCTGCGCGGCCTTTAAGCGTCAGCGCCCCGCCTGCCACAACCAGTTGGCCCGATGCTTCTTGAGCCAACGGCACGTAACCTTCCGCGCGGCGGGCGCGTTCATTGGCGACAAACCAGCGCGCGATGTCTTCAAAGCGCGGCATCCAATAAGCCGCCACCATGGGACGATCAGAAAAATCTTTCAGCGCGGCGCGGCATTGATCGATCAATTGTTCAAGCGCTTCGGGCGGCAAATCGCCCGTTCTTTCGCGCATAAAATTTTCCAGCGCCGCATGGAGGCCCGATCCGTACTGCGCTGCAGTGACGTCGGCATCGATCGGATCCAGCGGGCGCAAGCGCAAAATATGTTTGGCATAAATCGCGTAAGGATTGCGTTGAAGAAGGCCGATATCCGTCACGCCCAAAACCGTCGGTCTGGCCTCGACCGGCGGACAGGGCCGCGGGCGCGTCATGCCCTGTACGCGCGCCGGAATATCGCGCTGCATCGCCCATGCGGCCCAAGGCAGCGCAGGCGTCAAAGGATCTGGCGCGCTGCCATCCAGCCCAAAAGCCAAGCGCATCACGGCATCCAATTGAAGCCAGAAACGCGACGGCACGACATCAGCCCCGCCCGAGCGCCGCGCGCGCGTCATCAGCACATGCGGCGCGGCGGCTAATTGGACAAAATCATGCGCCGAAAGGCCAAGGATTCTTTCGGGAAGCGGCAAGCCCAAAGCCTGACGCATCGGGCGTGATAGCCAAGGATCGGGCGGCGCGGCACGCGGAAAAACGCCATCGTTCAAACCGCCCAAAACAATCAAATCAGGTTGGCTGAGGCGCGCTTCAAGCGGCCCTTGGATCAACAGGCGCGGATGCTGCCCATATAAGGGGCGCACCGTGATGCCTTTCATCAAATGCCCGACAAGGCGGGCATAGGAAGCCAACCCCATCGGCGGCAGATCGCGCCCGGCCCGCGCCAGATCGGAAAGAAAACGCGCGGCGGCTTCACCGGCTTCGCCGCGCCACAACGCCTCGGCCCCCGGCGTTTCGTCTGTCGCGGCCATGGTTTCGGCCAGTTTCACATGCGCCGCGATCCAATCGGCCAGCGGACGTTCATTGCCATGATCGGCAAAAGAAGCGAACCACGCGCCAATCGTTTGCAACCACAGCGCCAGCGTCGCCAGATCGTCTTTGTCTTTGTCGGCGGCCAGCCGCAAGCAGGCTTCGGCTGCGCCGATCCAGCCGCGCGTCAAACGCACGCCGCGCCAGACCGCTTTTTCGGCTTGGCGGGCGCGGGCGCGGCAAAGAACGCGCGAAACCCCGCAAGCCGCCAGCGGATGCTTTAACAGCGCCAGCATGGCAACGGGCGACGGATCTGGCATCGCCGCCGCCAGCACTTCGCTTAAAAAGCGCCCGATAGGCAAAACAGACAGCGCCGCCCCCGCGCTGTCATCGGCATCAATGCCATACCGCGCCAGTGCCGCGATCACCCGCATGGAAAGCGCGCGGTCGGGTGTCACCAACGCGGCGACTTTTCCCGGCTCTTCCAAAGCCGCACGCAGGCGCAGCGCAATGACTTCGGCTTCCATTTGCTGGTTTGGCAGCTCGATCCTTTCAAGACCGGCGCAGTCCTTGGGCGTCCAGCCTTTTTCCTTCAGCGCCCCCCAGCCTTCGCTGACGCTGGCCGGGCGCATCGCTTCTTGTAAAAGGCGCGTGCGCGGCTTTTCCGTGCGCGGGCCCCAAACGCCGACGTCGGCCCGATCCAACGACAGAGATTCAAGAAATTGCTTCATGCTGTGCTGCGGGTGGCCTTCCTCGATGGCTTGCCAAGCCTCGCGCGGCAAAGCCTGATCAAGGCCGGGCAGAATAACGCGCCCTTTGGGCATACCCGCGATACAGCGCATCAAGGCCGCCACAGACGGCACCGATCCATCGGCCCCCGCGATGGTCACAGGAAAAGCGGGCGGCGCTTGTTCCCACAACTGCAGACGCGCCGCGACAAGCGCATTGCGGCGCAGGGCCGGGTCCATCGCCCCCTCGTCTTCCAGAATATGCGGCCATTCCTTGGTCACGATTTGAAGAAAGACCAGCGTTTCTTGCCAGTGCCGCGCCAGATTTTCGCCTTGGACAAGGGTCTCAAGCGCGTCAAACGAAACCTGCGCCGTATGCATTTCGTCCAACAGACGCGCCAAAGCCTCGGCCAGATCCAAGGCTTGATCCACGGGCATGGCAGGGTCTTTTTTCTGCACGAGCCGCGTTAAAATCAAGCGGCGACGCATGGGGTCGATGGCGGGCGGAATATCCGGCGATAAATCGGTATCGGCAAAGATAAGGTCGTCTTCATCCGCATCGGACAAAGCGACCAAACGCGGTAAAAGCGCGGCCTTGCCATCGGCCAGACGCAAAAACGCGCCGCGTACATGGCGGCAAGCACGGCGGGTTGGCAAATATAGCGTACCGGCGGCCAGCTCAAGCGGATCACCGCCCGCCGCTTCCCACAGGCCAGAGGCCAGCGTATCGACAAACGGCGCTTCAGGCGAAAGGGTGATAACGGCGGCGGTCATGGATGAAGCAAAAACCTCTTTCAGCCCGACATCAAGTCAAAAAAGAGCGCGTCTCTGCCCGCTGCCGCCAGCCATAGCCTTTGTCCAGCAGCATGTTGGCGCGCTGCAAATCTTCGGGCGTGCCGACATGGTAACACGTGCCGTCGTGCAAAAGGCCGTATAAACGGCGGCGTTCTTCGGCCTTGTCAAAAATGACGTTGTTGGAAAAGCAGGTTTCGGAAACCTCGCGATAAAGACCAGGGCGCACAATCATGGCCGAGATGTAAACATAAGGCCGCGGCGGTTTGGCCCCTTGCCGCCACAAAAGGCCCGACGGATGCATGGCATAATCGCCGTCCTCGCCAAAACCGGGCGCTTCGGCTGTGCGCATCAAAAGCAGCAGAACATCCATTTTTTCATCATCCCAAGCGCAAGCCATGCGATGCAGCGCCGTTTCATCCGGCCCATCGAAAAACGGTAAATCGCCGCCCATCACGAAAAAGGGCTTATCGCCGAAGGCATACAACGTGTTTTTGACGCCGCCCCCGGTCTCTAAAATCGACATCTCGTTCGAGACGTCGATCGAGACCAATTTGCTGCGCTTTTTGGCATAGGCTTCGATCTGGCGCTGAAGATAATGCGCATTGATCACGACGCGCGTGATCCCCGCCTCGACCATTTTTTCAAGCGCGTAATCCAGCATCGGCTTGCCGCCGACCTCAAGCAACGGCTTGGGTTTTTCAAGGGAAAGTGGCCGCATGCGCTTGCCAAAGCCCGCCGCCAAAATCATGCCGGTTTTCGAGATCTTATCGAACGGATTTTTCTTATCCACGTAAAATCCCCCTATCCCAAAACCAGTCGCGCACCGGCCCCATTGTTTCATCGCGCAGCAAAATCTGAACGTGATGCTCAAGCCGGTCCAAAATATTGTGCTGCGCTTGAAGCGCCTGATTACCAAGCAAACGAACATGGCGCTGGACTGACAACATGCGGCCCGTTTCTTCTAAAACATCGCGCGACAAAACAGGGTGCAGCGCCTGATAGGCATCGAAAACGCGCTTCCAACGTGCGGGCCCGCTATCGCGCCGGACTTCTTCGCAATACGACATTAAATCGTACGCGACGGGCCCCGGCCCACCATCTTGAAAATCGATAAAACCGACACGCATCGCGCCTTCGCCGCCAAGATCCATGACATTATCGGCGATAAAATCGCGCAAGATCAAAACGCGCGGCAGCGTATCAAGCGGCGCAAGCACGCCGCGCCAAGCCTGATCAAAAGCCGCGCGATCCGCATCGGTCAGCGCCTGCGAAAGCCGCGGCGCGACATAATGATCAAGGCACCACGCCGCCTGAAAAGCAAAGGTCGCGGACGTAAAATCCGTCAGGCCCAATCCGGCAAGGTCTGCTGCCGCAATCTGTTCATGCACCAAGGCCAAGGCTTCAACAATCGCCGTGTCATAGGGCGCTGTATCCGCGCCCGCCGCAATCGGCCCACTGAAAAGATCGCGGCCAAAATCTTCCATCAGGACAAACGCGCCGTCTGCATCTTCTTCCGCTGCATAAATCGCGGGCGCACGCAGGCCCGCACGGCGCAGCAAGCCACCGACCGTCAAAAAGGCTGGCGTTTTTTGGTCCGGCGCAGCCTGCATCAAAATGGCCGTCTGCCCGTCCTTTGTCAGACGTTCAAACTGGCGGGTCGAGCAATCGCCCTTTAAAGCTTCTTGCGCCGCGCCTGCCCACCCTGCGCTTTTCAAAAAAACGGAAAGATCGATCATCGGAACCCCTTATCCTTTAGGCGCGCGCCCCAAGGACCATGGGCTTTGATCTCGACAACGCGGCCCGCGCCCTTTTCGGTAAAGTGAAGGTCAAGACGCACGCGCGGCATATAAGACGCCGCCTTTTCTGGCCATTCGATCACGGCCACGCCATCGGCAAAGGCTTCATCAAGGCCGATTTCTTCGACTTCTTCGGGGGCCTTCAGGCGATAGAGATCAAAATGAAAAATCTCAAATCGCGCGGTCGTATAGGTTTGCACCAACGTAAAGGTTGGACTTGGCACGTCTTCGTGAATGCCGCAGGCTTGGATTAACGCGCGTGCAAAAGTCGTTTTGCCAGCGCCCAAATCGCCCGACAGCGTCAAGACATCGCCCGGCTGCAGAACAGCCGCCACTTGCGCGGCCAAAGACGTTGTCTCCGCCACATCCGGCAAATCGTAGAAAAAGCAGACGCCCGCTTCCATCAGCCTTAATCCTGAGGCGCAGCGGCCATTTCTTCCGCTGGCTCAGCGCTTGGCACCTTGATCGGCAAAAAGCATTGGACCATCGTGCCGCGATCGGTATCGCTTTGCAGTTCGATCCGCCCGCCATGAAGTTCGACAAAGCTTTTGACAAGGCTAAGCCCCAGCCCCGCGCCTGCTTGGCGGACCTGAGGATTAGCGCGTTCAAACTTGCCAAAGACTCGTTCGCGATCCGCTTCGGGAATGCCGATGCCCGTATCCATAACGCTTATAACAATCCATTCGTCGCGTTTTTCAGCGCCCAAGACCACACGGCCTTCGGCAGGCGTGAACTTGATCGCGTTGCTGATCAAGTTGAACAAAGCCTGTTTAATGCGCTGTTCGTCCACGTCGAACGTGCCGATATCCGACGGGCAATCGATGACGATGGAAATTTGCTGCTGACGCGCCCATTCAGCCGTCATCAGTTTGGCATCGTTCAACACCTTGGCGACCGATGTCGGGTGACGCTCTAATTCCATGCGGCCCGCTTCGATCGTCGCCAAATCCAACACGTCGTTGATCAAGCGCGTCAGTTTTTCGGCTTCCGACTGAATGGTCTGCGTGTATTCCATTTGCCGCGGGTTGAGCGTGCCAAAATATTGCTCGGACAAAATCTCGGCAAAGCCTGTGATTGTATTCAACGGCGTGCGTAGCTGATACGACACATTGGCGACAAAATCGGATTTCAACCGGTCCGCCGTCGCCAAGGCCGCATTGCTGGCACGCAACGCCTGTTCCACGCGCACGCTGTCCGTGACGTCAAGATAACTGTTCAAAACAGCGCCATCTGGCAAGGGCACCGTTAAAAACTCGATCACCGCTTCGTCGGCGCGTTCAATGCGGCCCGTGCGCGCATTGCGATCCAACGTATAGGAAACCATTTCTGCCTTAAAGCTGGCCCAGTTCGATCCGTAATTGAACAAAGGCTTCATCTTTTCCAAAAGATCCGCCACATGCGGTTCGGCAGCCAGAAAATCGTGCGGCAGTTTCCAAATGCGGGCAAAAGCCGGATTCGACAACCGCAATTTGCCGTCCGAGCCAAAAACGGCAATACCTTCGGCCAAATTGTCCAATGTTTCGCGCTGAACCGCGATCAATGTGTTGTACGACGATTCAAGCGCCAGACGGTCGGTCACATCTTCATGCACGAACATAATGCCCCCAAAGGGATGCGGCGCGGCCAAAATGCGCAGCGTCGTCCCGTCGGGTAGATACATCAGATCTTCTTGCGGCTCGAGCAACGAGGTGAACAGCGCCAGCCTTTCCTTTTTGTAACGCTGAAAGTCGGCTTGTTCGGGAAGACGGCGGCGCGTGCGCAGATCTTCCAAAACCTCACCCATTGTCGGCTTGCCGTCTAAAAAGGATTCTTCGGCTTCCCACAGGCGCTGATAGGCGCGGTTGTAAAACTCAAGCTTGGTATCGGGGCCATAAATCGCAATGGCTGCGCCGAGATGCTCCATCACTTCGTGATGCGCCGCCATGTGACGCTTCAACTCGGTATCTTTTTCTTCTTCGGCAGTGACGTCCAGCGCATACCCGATCAAACGCGACACGTTGCTTGTCGTTTCATCCAGCTTTTGCGCCACGGCAGCCAAAGCGGTTTCAGCAGGCACAGTCTTGACCGCGAGAGGCGCGTCTTTAGCTGGCGTTTCGGCATTTTCCTGCGCGGCAGCCGCTTGCGCAAACCTATCGGTTAAATTGGGCGCCGCCGTTTCAGAGGCAGGCTCCGCCTCTTTCTTCTTGGGCAAGGCCTCTGGCGCGATCTTGCCAATCAGCTTTTCGGCAAAGCCGCTTTGCGGGCCTTGAACGACCTGTTTTTTTTCTTGTAACTCTTTCAGCGGCGTTTCGATGATTTCCATCAAGCGGCGTTGGCCGCCCGTGATGACGTGACGCCGCTCGGTTTGCCGCTGGCCGCGCGTCAGCGCATTGGCCGACAATGTACGACCGCTACCGCCGCGCGCCGTTTGGCTCATCAGCTCTTTCTGATCGGCAATCACGCTAGCGACCGTCGTGTCCAAGGCCTTGGCATAGGCTTCGTTGCACATCACAATGCGCAAATCGCCCGACCGCACCCAAACGGGAAACGACAAGGCATCGATCAAATTTTGAATATCTTGGGATTGATCTTCAAACTTGGAAAGCTGTTCGATCTTGCCTTCTAATTCCGCCGCCAAAACGGCGTTTTCGGCAAACCACAGCATGTCGATCAACGGCCCATCATGGCCAATTTGAAAACGGCGTCCAATCAGTTGCAGATTAAAAGGTTCAGCCGCGCCGTGCAGCTGCATTTCAAAGCCAGCGCCATCTTGCTGCAAGCGCCGGAAAGACGCGACCAGCTCGACGCTTTCTTTGACGGCGCCGACGATATCGTCAAAATGCGCAATTTTGGCCAGGCCCAAGCGCGCGGCAACCGCCACCTCTTCGCGCAACAGGCCTTGCGGCGAAAACAGGCAATAGCCACCCGGCAAAGCGTGCAGCATGGATTGAAAACGCTCGGCAATGAAACGAAGCTGGCGGGTATGCTTTTCGCGCCGCTGCATATAGCCGTTCAGCGACCACAAAAGCAGCGCAAGCCCAACGGACAGAATAATCAAAACCAGCAAGGCCAGCGTTTCCCACGCGAAGCCCAGCTTGGCACCCACGGCCAAGATCAAAACGGAAATAACCGTCGCAATGACAATAAGAGGCGCTTTTGCGTATAAGGGCTGCAACATCTGACGAACCGAACCAACGAAACAAGAGAGAGCGCCAAGGATGCTTCCAAGGCACTTTAAAGAGATAGGCGATATAGGCCGCCAAGGGAAATAGTTTTAGGCGCTTCGGCTCTTATAAAACAGCGCGCAGCTTTTATGGTTAACGTTTCTGGATAAAAACGATCTTTTTACGTCAAAACCAAGCGTGCTTCTTACAAAACGCCCAGCATGCTGGCGACCAACGGATGGCGGACGATGTCATTATCCAGCAAGCGAACGACCTCGATCCCCGGCACGGGCTCTAGCTTTTTGGCGATATCGGCAAGGCCCGACATGCCTTCCAGCAAATCGCTTTGGTCGGGATCGCCCGTTAAGACCATCGTCGAATGCCAGCCAAGGCGCGTTAACAGCATTTTGATCTGGTTATAGGTGCAGTTTTGCGCTTCGTCGATAACGACAAAGGCATTGTTCAGCGTTCGGCCACGCATATAGGCGATGGGCGCGATTTCGATAATGCCGTCGGCGAGATACTGTTTTAGGCGCTTATTGCCCAAGCGGTCGGTCAAGGCGTCATACAAGGGTCTGAGGTAAGGGGCCATTTTTTCATGCAAATCGCCCGGCAGGAAGCCAAGGCTCTCGCCCGCTTCAATCGCGGGACGCGACAACACAATGCGATCAACCCGCCCGGCTTCCAAAGCTTCAACCGCCGCGCTGACGGCCAAATAGGTTTTCCCTGTCCCCGCGGGCCCGACAGCGATAATCAAGGCGTTTTTCGCCATCGCTTCCATCAGTGCGGCCTGATTGGGGCTTTGCGGCTTTATCTTGCGCAAATAGCTTTGATCGCGGCGCTCAAACGATGGGTTATCAAGCGGGCTCCAATTGCCGCCACCACCGCGCCGGTCGCGCCTCTCGCCCCGCCTGCGTTCGTCAAACGAGCCGCCGCCGCGGCTCTCGCCACGGTTTCCCCCATGCAAAATCTCGACGTTGCTATCGTTCTCGCCATCGTGATGACGATAGCCTTCGAAGCGATCATGCTTTTTTCCCATCGGGCTTTTCCCTTTCTTGGCGCGGGGCCCCTTTGGCCCCGTTGGGGGTTTCATCAATAAAAAACGCGGCCTCTCACAGCCGCGCGTACCTTAAACCGCCCTTTTTCAGGACCAGATAGCTCCAAGTCGGTCCTTACCGCCTTTTGCAAAAGGCTGGCGAACCGCACCTCACAGGCTGTCAAAAGCCGTTGAATGGAGCCCTCTCTTTCCAAGCACTTACCGCGCTTTGTCAAAATTCTAGCAATCAGGCGTTAACAACTTGCTAACGCCCCTTCCCCTTGACCAGAGCCGGATCCGCCGCTTCGCCATGCTGACGCCATTCAAAATAAAGCCGCGCCGAACCTTTTGAATCGTCAGCCTTGGCCGGTAAAATGCCCAACGGCTCGCCCGCTTCGACTTTTTGCCCCATTTCAGCGTCGATACGGCCAAAACCAGCTAACAAACTATGTGCCCCGCCCGCATGCTGAACGATGACAATCTGGCCATATCCGCGGAAAGGCCCCACAAAAACAATGCGCCCGGCCCGCGGCGCGACAACGGGGCTTCCGGGCGGTGCGGCATAGGTTACCCCCTGCCCCGGCAGGCCATAGGCATCCTTTGCGCCAAAGGCTTGAACGATTTTTCCTGAAACAGGTAACAGTAAGCCGGATCCCATCGACGCCGAATCTTTATCGTGCCGCCCCTCGGGCCCTTGCGCCGCACGGCGATTGACTTTGTCCAAAAGCTGCCGAAGATCTTTCGCTTCATCCGTCAGGGCCGCCAATTGCCGCGCGATTTCCTCTTTCTCGGCTGTTGTTTTTTGCAAAAGACCTTGCCGCGCCGCCACAAGCTGCTCAAGCTTAGCCTTTTGCCAGGCGACATTCTGACGCGCCGCAATGGCCAGCCTTTTTTCTTGCGCGACGCTTTGGCGCAGCGCGCTGATTTCTATCATTTCGCCCGCAAGAGCCTGGGCACGATCGTGCAGCTGCGGCACCAACGCGCGCAAAAGAATGCCACGATGAATGGTCTCGTCCAAGGCCGGGCCGTTGAGAAGAAAAACGCCCGGCGGCAATCGCACCAGCCGCGCCAGCGCGCGCGCCAAGGTGGTTAACTGCGCCTGCGCCGCATCCGCCCCTGCGCTGCGCTGTTCTAAAGAGTTTTCGAGATCTTCCAGCTTGTCGTCCAGCTCTTCCAGCTTGCCCTGTTTTTCTTGGAAGCTTTTGGCGGCTTCGGTCGCTTGCGTACGCAGTTTCTCCAAATCAGCCGCCGCCGAGACTGCTTTTTCATCTAAAGCTGCCGCCTGCTTTTTTTGCGCCGCCATTTGATCTTCGACGCGCGATAGAGCTTCTTTGGGCTCGGCGGCCTGCGCGGCAAAACCAAACGCCGACAGGCAGATCAAAGCCAAGCCCAAGCGCAAGCGATCAAGGCAAGACAAGCGAATCCCCATCCATCTCAGGCGGTTTCTTAAGGCCCAAAAACGGCAGCAAGGTCGGCGCGACATCGGCCAAGCGCCCATCGCGCAACCGCACAGGACCAGCGCCGATCAGCATCACCGGAACCTTGTTTAACGTATGAGCCGTATGCGGGCCATGCGTCGCGGGATCCGTCATGACTTCGCAATTGCCGTGATCTGCCGTGACAAGCGCCACGCCGCCCGCTTTGTCCAGCGCGGCAAGAACGCGCCCCAAACAGGTATCTAACGTTTCAAGCGCGGAAACGGCGGCGGATAAAACGCCCGTATGCCCCACCATATCGGGGTTGGCATAGTTCAAAACAATCAGATCGAACGTCCCGCTTTCAATGGCCGCGACAACCTGATCGGTCACTTGCTGCGCCGACATCGCGGGCTGCAAATCATAGGTCGCCACCTTGGGCGACGGCACCATGATGCGCTCTTCGCCGGGATAAGGCTCTTCCCGCCCGCCGTTGAAGAAAAAGGTCACATGCGGATATTTTTCCGTCTCGGCAATTCGCAATTGTTTCAATCCCGCCGCCGAAACGACAGCGCCCAAGCCGTTGTCGATAGCCTTGGGCGGAAAAAGCGCAGGCATGAACGTATCAAGCTTGTCGCTGTAAGGCACCATGCCAAGCGCGGCGGCAAACGAGACTTGGCGCGGGCGCGCAAAGCCATCAAAGGCAGGGTCCAAAAGCGCCAAAAGAATTTCGCGCGCGCGATCGGTGCGGAAATTGGCAAACAAGACGCCATCGCCGTCTTTCATGCCGTCATAGCCAGGCAACACGCAAGGCTCGACAAACTCGTCGCCTTTGCCGTCGGCATAAGACGCCTTGATGGCCGCCACAGGATCGGAAACTTTTTGGCCTTGGCCCGATACCAACAAATCATAGGCTTTGGCGACGCGATCCCAGCGCTTATCGCGGTCCATCGCAAAATACCGCCCGCAAAGCGTCACGATCTGAACGCCCGGCAAAGGCGACAGCTCTTGTTGCAACTGCGCGATCTGCGCATCCGCGCTTTGCGGCGGCACGTCGCGCCCATCCAAAAACGCATGAACGCAAACGGGCACGCCCGCTGCGGCCAAAAGCTTGGCCAAAGCGACCATATGTTTTTGATGCGCATGCACGCCACCGGGCGAGGCAAGCCCCATCAAGTGACAGCGACCGTCCGAGGCTTTGAGCTTGCCGATAAAGATCGCCAAAGCCGGGTTTTGCGCCAAAGCGCCCGACGCTATCGCGCGATCGATCAAGGGCAGATCCTGAAAAACAACGCGCCCCGCGCCAAGATTCATATGCCCCACTTCCGAATTACCAATTTGGCCTTCGGGCAAGCCGACATCCAGCCCCGAAGCCTCTAACGCGGCATGCGGATATTTTTCCCAAGCAGCGTGAAAAACGGGCATGGCAGCCACGCTTGTCGCATTGTCGGGCGCAGCATCGCGCAAGCCAAAACCGTCTAAAACGGCCAAAAGAACGGGGCGCTGACGCGCGGTTTTTGGGGCTTGATTGTCGGACATCGTGCCTTAACCCTTGAAGAACGCATAAAAAACGGAAGAGAATCCCCCCCCACCTCTTTTCTAGCCCAAAAGAAGCCCTTGGCGCAACGCCGCGCCCCTTTATAGGGCCCGCAAAGAAGACGTTGCAAGCTGACGCGCCAAAGGGCAAACTGCGCGCCGTCTTGGGCGGCTTTCAAAAGCCCGTCTTCCTTTGGCTATCCTTTTATCGCAACCATGCTCTTCTTACCGAAAAGTCTTTTACAATCTCTGGCCGCGATGGGCGACGGCGCCGTAATCGGCGCGCTGGCTGTCTTGATTGGCGCCTACCTTTTTTGGACAGGCTGCCGCCAAGGCATGAAAAGCTTTTTCTTCGCGCTGGGCTTAGCCGTTGGCGCGTTGGCTTTCGTCAAGCTTGTCCTTTTAGGATGCGCCGTTCATATTCCGTTTTTGGATTTACGCTCACAAGCCGGAAACGCCGCCTTCACTTCAGCCGTTTTAGGCATCTTTGCGTCCGTGATGGCAAGCCAACTTAGCGGCGATCAGCAAAGATGGCCTTTTTACATTTTGATCCCCTTTATTCTGGCCATCGAAGGCGCGCGCGTGGCCCTTGGCCTTCATGATGAAGGCAGCGCCTTGCTCGGTCTTTTGATTGGCGGTAACATCGCCTTCGGCGTTCATATGCTTTTTACGCAAAAGAAAATGGTTGTTCTCGACATCCGGCTTCTTTTGGTTTTGACACTGCTTGTCGTTGTGATCTTTCGTAACTTTGCGGCCGAGCTTAAAATGATCGTCGATCGTTTGGCCCTGTGGTTCACGACCTGCTAAGAAAGGAGCGAAAATGCCCCAAAGCCCGCGTTTTTTTTACATCCCCTTGATTGCTTTCGGCGCGTTTCTCTGTTTTTCGCCGTCTGCGGCCACGGCAACGACTTTTCTTTCAAACCCCGGTGCCGAGCCCGGTGCGCCCATGGTCGCCATTGGCCCCATGGCCCCGCAAGTGAATAAAGACGCGGCTTCGGCCAAGTTTGCCAAAGATCCCGACATCCAAGAATGCTTGGCAACCGTCACCAAAAACGCAGCGGGCGTTCCTGATCACAATGCTATGGATGCGTGCCTCAATCAAAAAGAAAAAGAGCGGGTCGCCGCGCAACAAGCCGCCGAGGAAGCGGCCCAAAAGGCCGGGCAAGACGGTGAAGAAGCTGAAAGCGCGCCCTAATTAAAGCCCAGACCGATCAATCCCAACGTACAATCTCGGCATTGGCCGGATCCGCGCCTGTCGCGCCGTTGATATAGTACCAATGGCTGACAATTAGCGTTCTGTCGCGATGATCCCACGCATAGCTTTCGTTTTCAAAAGTGCGAATCCGCGCCATCATGGATTCATGCCCTTCGGGAAAGGGCTTCCACCATTCGGCGTTATCGTCGCCAAGACAAGAAAAATCAAGCGCAGGCCAAGCCTGTTTCAGGCTTGGCGCAGGCGCACCCATATCGCAACTAAACAAGCGCCGTTCGCCGACCAAGGGCGTGACTTGGATCGAAAGGCCTAAACGCTCGGCCACAATAGATGCGGTTTGAAGCGCCCGCGTATAGGGACTGCTGATCACACGCACAATCCCAATCCCCGCCAAACGTTCGGCAGCCGCGGCGACCTGCGCGCGCCCCAGCGGCGTTAGCGGCGGATCGGGAATCTGCGGGTCACGTCCCAGCGCGGTTTCTGCGGCGTTATAGGTCGATTGGCCATGGCGAAGAAGAAACATTAACGCGCTTTATCGTAAAAGGTCAGCGTATAGTCGCGTTTATTCGCGCCAACATCAATTTCTTCAAACCCCTGCGTTTTATAGCCGCGAACCTCACAACTACTGTCGCCTTCGATGTTGAAAGCTTTGGCATCCGTGCAAAACGAGTATTTGCCCGACCAAACAAGCGGCATCTGCCCATCGGGTTGCGGTGCCACAAGCGCCCGCGCAAAGTAAAAATAGAATCTTTGAGACAAGGGCTTGCTAAGCACGCGCGCGCACTGCCCGGGCTCGATCTGCCACCAGCCTTCCGAAATCCATGTCCCCTGCTCGCGATGGCCAAAGGCCGCTTCGATGGTCACGTGCGTGCGGTTACAATAAAGTAGCGCCGCTTCGGCCTTCGGCGCGAAAACCAAAAAAGAGAGGCAAACAAGGCCAGCCAAAGCCATACGACGAACAGGCAACATCGCGTCTTCCCGCCAGATCAGCCAAAACCCAACAACGGGTTTTAGGGACGAATCAAAAAAGCTCTGCTATGGTTTAAAGGAATTGGACGGCGAAAATCAACCTTGCCGCGCCTGTTTTACCTTCGCTTTTGTCCTTTTATAATGCCGCTGCGTCTTTTATTCCTTTATGATTGTCTTTATCCCGACAGCGTTGGCGGCGTCGAACACCGTAACGCTTGCCTTGGCCGTGCTTTGGCCAAGCGCGGCCATGCCGTTACGCTAGCCGGGTGGAGCCGCGGCCCCGTCCCGCTAATCGAGGGCGTCCAAACCATTGCCCTGCCCGGCGCGGCCCCCCTTTATGACCCCCACGGCAAACGACAGATCAGCGCCGCGCTACGCTTTGCCTGGGCCTGCCGGACACTCGACCTTTCCGCTTACGATATTATTGAGACTGCCAACATTCCGTACCTTCACCTTCCCCTTTTGGCGCGGCGAGCGCAAAAGCTTTCCAAACCGCTGTGCGTGACATGGTACGAAGTCTTTGATCGCCATTGGGGCGTCTATAAAGCGCCTTGGGCGGCGGGCTTTTTCCGGCTTTTTGAACGCTGGGCAGCTACGAAAGGCGATCAAGTTTGTGCCATAAGTCCTTTAACAATCGACCGTTTCCATAACATCGCGCCTGCGCGCTCCCGGCCTTTTTTAGCCGCTTGCGGCGTTGATCTGGCCGACATGGCCGCACGACGCAGACCGCCCGATCCGCAAGCGCCGCCCCTTCTTTACGCCGGTCGTTTAATCCCCGAAAAGAGGGTTGATCTGCTTATCAAAGCCCTGTCCTTTCTGCCCGCGCTGCCAGACCGGCCTTTGCTGACCCTGATCGGCGACGGGCCAGATCGTGCCCGTCTTGAAGCCTTGGCCGCCGCCAACGGCGTTTCGGAAAAATGCTTTTTTCGCGGCAAGTTACCCGAGCCTGCGGATGTTTGGCATGAACTGGCGCGCGCGCGGATCGCCGTACAACCCTCGGCGCGCGAAGGCTTTGGCTTGATGCCGCTTGAAGCCATGGCGCTGGGCAAGCCGGTCGTTTATTGCGAAGGCCCGTTAAATGCCATCAGCGGCTTGGTCCGAGACGGTCTTGATGGTCTTTGCGCGCAGGCCACGCCGCAAGCCTTGGCCCAGGCCCTGTCACGCCTTTTAACCGACGATATTTTATGGGCCGCACAAAGCGCCGTAGCCCAAGCGCACGCCGCAGCCTATGATTGGAACGCGCTTGCAAAAGAGATGGAAGCGTTCTTCTATACAGCGCGGCCCGATCTTGCCGCCAGCACACCTGTTTGATTCGTTTTATCAAAGGACCTTTTGCCATGGCCGATCACAAGTTTGCCGTTTCGGATTCCGAACTCGACAACCTGATCCACCGTTATACGCGCGATTTCACCGAACAAGACCGCGCGGGCCGTTTTGACCCCATTTCGGGCCGCGAGCATGAATTGGACCAAGTCACGCTGATCCTTTTGCAGCGCTTGCGCAAAAACGTCATGCTTTTGGGCCCGGCGGGCGTCGGTAAAACGGCTCTTTTTGTTGGCCTTGCCCAACGCATCAACCAAAACAAGGTCCCGGATCTTTTAAAGGGGGCGCGTCTGATCGAATTGGAAATGTCGATGATCGGCGCCGGATCAACATCGCGCGCAGAACTTGAAGGCCGTCTGATCCCCATCATCAAAGGCGTGGCCGAACGTAACGCTACCGGCGAAAATCCACCGATCATGTTCTGTATCGACGAAATTCATCAGCTGATGATTTCGTTTAAAGCGTCGAGTTACAGCGGCATTGCCGATCTTTTGAAACCTTATTTAACGGCAGGCGATCTTTTCGTTTTGGCGGCCACGACGCGCGAAGAATATGACGACTATGTCAAACAAGAACCCGCCATCGACCGCCGTTTCCAAAAGGTCATTTTAGAAGTTCCCGATATCCCCATGACGATCGAGATTTTAAAGCACTTACGCAAAAATTTCGAAGAGCATGCCGGGATCACAATCTCGGACCGCGCCGTCGACCGGATCGTTCGCTTGACCGATCGTTACATTCGCAACCGCAACAACCCTGACAAATCAATTATTGTCATGGATCTTTCTTGCGCTTATGCCGTCATGCGCGGCATCACCGACGAACTGGACGACGAATCGATTGCGATGGCCCTGTCCTCGGAAGCGGGGATCAGCCAGCAGGCTGTCGGCGGCTAATCGTTTCGCTGTCTTTTTGTTTGATGGTATAAAAAAGGTTTATCGCGATGGGATCGTCTGCCCCTCATGAAGTTTTGGTCGTCTCGCCTTATTTTTCGTCGCATGGCGGCGAGATCGAAGACCTGACAGAACGCATGATCCTTGAAATCGCGGCCCGCGATCATTTTCACTTTACGTGGGCGGCCAGCGCGGTGGGTGCTTTGCCTGACCTGCCGGAACAAAGCGTTTTGCCATTACGTGCCGTCAATACTTTGGACCGTTTTTTGGGCCTTGGCCTGCCTTTTTGGCCGAAAAAAGCGCTTCGAGCGCTGACAGAAGCCATGGCCAGCGCCGATCTGCTTTGGCTGCACGGCACGCGTTTTCCGGGCGCGAAAGCTTGTGTGCGCATCGCCCGCCAGCTAGGGCGCCCCGTTGTCATCACCGAAACCGAAGGCCCCGCACCGGGACGCCCCGCCGGGCGTATGGATCAATTGTGGGATCGTTTGGCAACCCTTCCCCTTTTACGCGCGGCGGATCGCGCCGTTTTCTCAAGCGACCGCGTTGCCGAAGACTATTTTCGCCGCGCCGCCTTTACAAAACCGGTCAGCGTTATTCCGTATGGCGTCGATCTGCGCCTGTTCCACCGGCCTTTGATGGAAACGCGCCGCTATCTGCGTACGCGTTTTGCCTTGCGCGCCGATCAACCTGTTTTGATGTATGCGGGTCCTTTTGAAAAGCGCAAAGGCTTGTCGGTTATTCGGGC
Source organism: uncultured Rhodospirillaceae bacterium (assembly GCA_964390005.1). Classification (GTDB taxonomy): domain Bacteria; phylum Pseudomonadota; class Alphaproteobacteria; order UBA9219; family UBA9219; genus CAYMGM01. The sequence continues at coordinate 263,953 of CAYMGM010000002.1, forward strand.
TCTGGCCCGACGTTTGCCCGGCTGGCGCTTTTGGCTGGCAGGAAGTGGCACGATCGATCCCAACAAATGGCTTTTGCCGAATGTCCATGTTTTCTCGGACCGTGAGGGCCCGAACCTCGCCGAGCTTTATCAAGGCGCCGACGTTTTTCTGATGCCTGCGGCTGGCCCGCGCTTTCCGCGTTGCATTCAAGAAGCGATGGCCTCGGGCCTGCCTGTTCTATGCGCCCCGGCCATTGCCGAAGGCGCGCGCTCGGCGGTCTCGCACCTGCATCTTGCGCATGTTTTTTTAGACGATCCCGATAAAACAGCCGCCGCGTGGGAAGATTATTTGCAAAACTTCCCCCTGCCGTTGCCGCGCCTTGTCCCCGACGACGATGTCGCCGACTTTGCCGCCGATACATGGGATTGGCCGCCACTGGCCGATGCTTATGCCGAGATTTTCCGCGATGTCCGGCGCACCAAGCTTTAGCGCGGAAACGTCAGACCTGCGCCCTGTCGCGTCCGTTTAAACAAGACGCGCCCCAAAGCGGCTGTTTTGATAGGCGATGCCCTTTTCCGTCACGACGGCATCCACATGCTGATCGTTGTCCGTCACCGGCACGGTCCGCGTTTCTTGAAGCGCATAAGCATAAGCAACGGCCAAAATCTTTTTCCGCGTCCGCAGATCTTGGATCGTCCGATCATAATACCCGCCGCCATAGCCAAGGCGCGCGCCAAAACGATCAAACGCCAAAAGAGGCACAATCAAAAGATCCGGCTCCATCGCCGGTGCATCGGGCAAAGGCTCAAGGATATGATGACGACCTTCGGTCATCGGATCGCCTTTTTTCCATACGCGAAAAACAAGCGGCGCGTTTTTCTCGACAAGGCAAGGCAGAACAATCGTGTGCCCGCGCTCGACAAGGATATCCATCAAAGGCAAAGGATTCAGCTCCCAATCCTGCGCTGCATAGCCCGCCACGACGGCCCCCGCCGCTAAAGGAACCGACGCCAAAAAAACCTCGGCTGCTTTTTCGGCAGCGCGCGGCGCAAGATGAAGACAGTCTTTGCGCACCCCGCGCATTGTCGAGCGCAAGGTTCGTTTTCTGTCGCTAATAAGATCGACCGTTTGCTGCATCAGAATATTTCCTTGACGAACCGGACTTTCCCTCTCTGACAAAATACGCGCTGAATGACAAGATTTTCCAAACAACGGCAATGCGATAGTGTGCTTTTATTGAAGATCCATCGATGCAATCCAAGCGGCAGCTTGATGAAAAAGCGCCTCGGGCTCGCCGCAGACCTCAAAAACCTTAAGCCGCCCCGTTTGCCCCGCTTTGACCGAGACCGCGTTTTTGTGACACCCCAAAGCGCGCGCCAACACTTCAATCAGAGCTTTGTTGGCTTTTCCGCCTTCGGGCGCTTCGGCCACCGCGATCTCAACAGCCCATCCTTCGTCGGCTAAAGGAACGATTTTAGGTTTCCGCGCACGCCCCCCCGTTGCGCCGGGCCGCGCCCGAACAGAAAGGCGTATCCCGCCCGAAAACCGCCGCACAAGAAGCGCCTCCTTGTCCTTTTCATTGCTTTGAACCATAATGGGCTCTCTCTCATTTCTATTTGCCAAACAAGGCCAACCATAGAATGACACCTCCTTTTCATCAATGCTCTATGATCTTGTGGGACCTTGACGGCGTCTTGTTCGAAATCTTTGCGCCCGATGGATCGTTTCTGTGGTCGCGCACCATCGAACAAGATCTGGGCATTCCGCGGCGTGTTTTGGAACGTCTTTTTCGGTCCGATGCCTGGGAACAGGCCATTTTAGGTTTACAGGACGAAAAAGACATCATCGCCGCACTTTTCGTACAAGAAAATGTCGCTTGCTCCCCCGATGATTTTCTTTCTTATTGGCTTGAAAAAGATCTGCATCCGCGCCGCGCTTTGACCCGCCTCCTCAAACAATTGCCATCCTGCCTTGCCACGAACCAAACGCCACGCCGCGCGGACAGGATCGAAAGGATGTTCAAAGACACCTTTCAAAGGTTATTCATCTCCAGCCGCTTGCATATTGCCAAACCGGACCCTGCTTTTTTCGAAACCGTCGAAAAGGCATTGGCCCTGCCGCCGACAACCCTGTGCTTGATCGACGATACGCCAGCCGTTATCGGCGCCGCGCAAAAATGCGGCTGGCAAACCCATCATTTTCAAAATGAACGCGATCTTATCACAGCGCTTCAGGCATCGTTTCCGCAGCTTTCCGCGCGCCAACGACCATAACAAAAGAGGCCTTTGGACCTGCCTATCAGGCAGCCCACGCTTCCATCGTCGGCATCGGCAACGCTAACATCGCCCCATACAGATCAAACATCGCATCGCGCCAGAACTCCATCGGGAAAGAATCGCCGATAAAGCCGCGCGCCGTTTGCGCCATATCAATCCGTTTGTCAGCCCCCATCGTGACGGCTTCACGCAGCGCTTCGGTCAAAGCGCCTTTGTCGCCCGCCGCCACGACCCAAGCAGTTTGATCGGGGCTGATCATCTCAATATTCGCGCCGCAATCCGTCACAATAACGGGCCGCCCCAAAGCCTGCCCCGCCAAAAGCTCCATCGCCTGCCCGCGCGGCATCGCGTTATTGGCGACCACCAAACTGGCAAGCCAACAAGCGGCGGGCCAATCTGGGCATGTCTCTGGCATCACGATCTTGCCTTCCAGCCCCAGTTTCGAGACATTCTTTTCAAGCGCGCGCCGCAACCCCGACGATCCGTCATCGTTGCCGATCATAACCAGATAAGCATCGCTACGATCCAGCGACGCAAAGGCCTCAAGCAACGCCTCGTGCCCGAAACCGGGCTTCATCGGCATGGCGGCCAAAATAACGACGGCTTGCTCGGGTAACCGCCAATCATGGCTCAGGCGCGCCAACCGCTCGGGCGTCACGCGCCCCGCATCGTACCACTGCATATCGACGCCCGGCGCGATCTGATACAAAAAGTCCGTCGCCAACTGAAAATCTTGCCGCAAATGCCGCACCATATAGGCCGACGGCACGCGAAACCGCGCGCCCTTATCGGCGGCCGTTTGCAAAAGCTTGCGCCGCGCAGGCGTCACCGGTGCCGGCTCGGTCAGATCCAAGATCACAGGCAGCGATTGCCGCACCGCCGCCGCCAAAGCCGGAGCCATAACGTCAAAGCCGTGCGCATGAAGCAAAACAGGCCGCTCTTTTTGAAGGATGGCCTCTAACCGCCGCCGGGCGCGCAGCCGCGCCCACATCGAATCGTTTTGCAAGGCCGGGACTTGAAGATGACGCACAGCGGCACGTTCTGCCTCCAAAACCAGCGCCCCCCCGGCCGAGGCAATAAAAGGCTTCCACCCGGCCCTATGTGTTTGAATAGAAAGATCAACGACCTCGCGCCCGGCCCAATTGGCCTCAAGATTGGCGCACACATGTAAAACCCCGGGCCTAGCCGCGCGGCTGGCATTGTGAAGCGGAGCTTTCCTGTTAGAATAAGGCATCGAAGGTTCAGGCATCTTAACGGACATCTTGATAAAGGGCTTCAGAGAGACTCACATGAATAACGGAGCAAGTTTCCTTACTCTATCGGATCGGGCCTTAGCGTATCAACAGTGGCGCGCTGCGCCAAGCCGACAGAATGCGCCAGGTGTGATATTTTTGGGCGGCTTTGCCTCAGACATGACCGGAACCAAAGCCAGCTTCTTAAGCCAAATGGCTCAAAAAGAGGGTTTAGCCTTTGTCCGCTTTGATTATCGGGGGCATGGTCTGTCCAGCGGCAAGTTCGAAACCAGCACGCTTGGCGATTGGCTGGACGACGCCCTGACCATCTTTGACCGCCTGACCACGGGCCCTCAGATCGTCATTGGCTCGTCGATGGGGGGCTGGCTCGGCCTTTTATTGGCCCGCGCCCGCCCGGACCGCTTGCGGGCTTTTATCGGCATATCGGCAGCCCCCGACTTCACCAAAGATCTGATCGAAGACATCTTAACACCTGAACAAAAACAAGAATTAGACAGACGCGGCTATATCTTGGACCCAACCGCGCCCCCCGAACATCAGGTTCCGATCACTAAAAAGCTGATCGAGGAAGGACGCAACCACCTCCTCCTCCCCGCGGCCCCGATCAAGATCCCGGCCCCTGTCTGTTTGTTGCAAGGTCAAAAAGACCAAGAGGTCCCCTGGAAACACGCGCTGCGCGTCGCCGAAGCGATTGAAAGCCCCGACGTGCGGCTGTGCTTGATTAAAGATGGGGCCCACAGCTTGTCGCGCCCGGACGACCTGACGCTGTTATGGCATTGCGTCCTGATGAACAGCGCCGAGCCTTTCGATGCCAGCTAACACGCCCCCCTCTAAGAAAAAGGAAAGATCAATGAAAAAAGGCTGTTACACTTTTCTTATCACCCTTTTCTTCATGCTGATGACAGGCCTGATCCCGCTGGCAGCGCGTGCAGAAACCTTCCCTGACAAACCGGCCAAGAACGATTTTTATGTCGATAAAGCCGACCTGATTTCCCCCGAGGACCGCACGGCCATCAACCAAGTGGCCAGCGCCCTTTGGCGAGACAAACAAATCCCCCTTGTGGTTGTCACCATTGACACGCTGTCCAGCTATGGGGCAAGCGCGATGGGGACCGAGGCCTATGCGCGCGCCCTGTTTAACCTTTGGGGCCTTGGCTCACAAAGCCGGAACTATGGCATTCTTTTCTTGATCTCGCGCGGCGACCGTTCGGCACGCATCCAGCTGGGCGGTGCCTTTGCGCATGAACACGACGCCCAAACCGACGATATCATGCAATCGCTGGTCATCCCGGCCTTTAAGCGCGGCGATTTCTCGGTGGGCATCAAAGACGGAGTTAAGGGCCTCGATTCCCTTGCCCGCGGCCTTCCCCTGCCCACGCCGACGGTCCCGACATGGACATGGGTTATCCTTCTTGGCGGGATGGCTTTGGTGATCTTTGGGATCGTCAATCTTTTCCGCTCTGGCCGTTCGGGATGGGCCTGGGCCTTGATCGCGGCCCTGGGCGCCATCCTTTTCTTTGCCCTGCGCAATAGCGGCGGCGGCTCATCTGGAGGCTTTGGCGGCGGCTCGTCCGATGGCGGTGGCGGCTCGTCCGGATCATGGTAAAGAAGAGGCCGCGACAAGAGAAAAAGGCCCTTTCTTTAAAAAGAGTACTTCCAAGACAGGCCTAAACAGGCTAAACAGGGCGTCGCTTTGGGCGCTTTTAGGAGCGCAGGAAGCGACAAAAAGAGAATGCGGAGAGGTGGCCGAGTGGTTGAAGGCGCTCGCCTGGAAAGCGGGTGTAGGGTGTTGAGCCCTACCGTGAGTTCGAATCTCATCCTCTCCGCCATTTAACATAGCGAAAAGGCTCTCTCTGCCTTTTGCATCACGCTTAAAATACGCAAGAAAACGCAGGGTTTTCACAATTTGAAACCCGACTTCGTGCGCCCAAAATCTGGCAACCGAAGCCCGTTTTTCTCTCTCTTATGCCCGTTTCTCTCTATCGAACCCTACTTTTC
>CAYMGM010000003.1:0-147250 GCA_964390005.1 uncultured Rhodospirillaceae bacterium
GCGGGGATGACACAAAAGGAAAAGACGGCGCAGGATAAAACCGCATGCCTCTATGAAGTCGATGAGCTTAAACAGGCGGGCTGGGCCCGCGGCCATTCTTGGGGGGAGAACACTTCTGTATAGGGGTATGCCACCTAGAACGGCAAACCTATGCACCTGACATCGGCATTGTTTGGTGTCGCCCCTCCACACTTCATTCGTCATCCCCGCGGAGGCGGGGATCCAGGGGGCCTCTCGGTTTACACGGGGGGATAAAAAAGGAAGCGTCTTCTCCGGCGGCCAAGCCCTCTGGATCCCCGCCTCCGCGGGGATGACGCAAAGGGAAAAGACGGTACAGGATAAAAACGCATACCTCTATGAAGCCGATGAGCCCAAACAAACGGGCTGGGCCCGCGGCCATTCTTTGGGGGAGAACACTTCTGTATAGGGGTATGCCACCTAGAACGGCAAGCCACGCACCCGACATCAAGGCAGAATCTTACCGCATACCTCTATGAAGCCGATGAGACCAAAACAGATGCCCCCGGCGGCACGCCGGTTAGCCGAAGTCGCCTGGAGGAGGGGCGATGGGCATGTTGAGTTCTTCTAAAAGAAGCTCTTCATTCGTGAGTTTCATCTGGCCAATCGTGAAATGCTCATTGCCGCCCAGATCGGGGTCGAATACGTCCAACTCATAGGGCGCAATGCGAATGTCTGTTTTAAACAACGCATTTTTAAACACGACGGTGCAGGTCAGTGTAAACAGATTGTCGCGGCCAATACCGACATATTTGACGGGCATCAGCCGTTTTTCAACTTCGGCTTTTTCATCCGCCGTCGCTTCAGGCAGCCAGACAACTTCTTCCGGCTTTTCGACAATCAAAAAACGCCCCAACTGGCCGCGCACAAAATGAAAGAAAAACTTGGCGTAGGGAACCAGAGTCTTACGATCCAACTTAATGGGCGCTTTGTCGTTGACCGTGTAAATCGGCTCGTTTGTCCAGTTCATCATGTTGACGTCGCCGGGCTTGTAAAGCATATAGCGCGTGTTCGGCTCAGGCTGCGTTGTGTCCGATAGCGCGTAAAGCTTATGCTCGGGGTAAAAGGGCAGGCTCGCGACTTCGACCTTTGTTTTATCCAAAGGCAGCACAATCGGTTCAATCGACGGCGCGATCAATTCAAGAAGGGCGCGCGCTTGCGCGGCATCAACAGATTCAAAAGGCGTATCGAACATCAAATAACTCCAGCGTTCGGGATGAAAAGCACTTTATCCTACAAAGCGAAAGTTACCAAAACCTTGGCAGGATTTCAGCTTTCTTGGAAAATAATTTTTAATAATTTCTCGTTTTGAAGGCCCCAGTCCCATGCCTGAAGGCGCGCGGCAAGTGCCAAAGCCTCAGTTTGGGCCTCTTTATATGATGTGTAAGCCTTTTCAAGGGCTTGATCAATGTCTTCGGGGGCTGTTTCGCCCCAGCCTTCGGTGGTCTGAGGGAACGGGGCTGTCACGGGGCCAGCTGCTTTCAGGGGCGAAGCCCCTAAGACGTCGATCAAGTCCTTTTGGCCTGTGTTGGCGGCGACAAAGGTTGGAATGCCGCAAGCCATGGCTTCCATCGCGACGAGATTGGTGCCGCCTTCGCAGCGGTTGGGAAAAATCGCGGCCTGACATTCACGCAGAATAGGCGGCATGAGCATGTTGGGAAGCAGCGGAAGATCTATGAAGCTGCCGGGTGGCAGTCCTTCGCTGAGTAGCCATCCGGCAATGTCTAAGTGATTTTGCGCGTCAAGGGTAGGCAGCGTTTTCACATGACCGGCGGCAAGAAAGGGCGCAGGGTCTTGCGGCAGGCCGTTTTGCCAAGCGGCGATCAAAAGGGCATCGGGATGGCGCGCGTAAAAGCGTTTAAAGGCGGCAACGACGATATCTTGGGCTTTGCGAAACTCAAACTTTCCGCCTGAGAAGACGATAAAACGGTCTTTATAAAGGCCTGAGGCCTGTCCCGGTGTGAACAAGGTCGTGTCGATACCTTGCCAGCATAAATGAACGGGCACGCAGTGAAGCGTTTCAAGATAAGCCTGATTCCAGCGCGAAATGGCGATAAGGCTGTCGTAATCCCGCAAAACGGCGCGCCCATGAGACGAGAAGGCAAGATGCTCGATCGCTGCGCAACCAATATTGGTGCTTCCGCGGACGCGATCCTGTGCTGGAAAACCAACGGCATCATTGCCGACCGCATGAAGAACGGGATGATCAAGACGGAGCCCTTCATTGGGGTTGGCTTGCAAAAGCGCCGCGATTTTGGCGGCTGCCTGTAAGGTTGGTAACAGGCGCGCTTGCGTCAAGGTTGGCAACATGACGGTGCCGGGGGTTTGTGTGGCCACAACGCGCTGACCGCCGCGGCGGAAAAACTGCAGCAAGATTTGCAGTCCATAGACTCCGTAACCCGAGCCTGTTGAAAGCGTCCACGTTAGACCCAAAGCGGAAGAGGAAGAAGAGGGGGAGGAAAGGAGCATGGCGGTGTCAAAAAGGCGAGGGGAAGGGCAGTTTTGTTAAGGATAGCGAAAGGATTGAGCTTCGGCCACCCTTAAGCACGTGTGCAAGGGGGATCTTATAACACGTTGAAAATAAACGAAAAACTAGAATTCTGTCGTGGAACACAAAATCTTTTTCTTGTCAAGAGAAAAAATATGGTGTATCATAAAAAGAAGAATAGATGTGGATCGATAACGAAACAGCATTCGCATACGATAGAACGTTGCGATTGCGGATTTGGGATCGTCGCTATAGTATCCTCAGATATCCAATAAAGGATGTCTGATAACAAAGGGGCCATGGGGGCCTCAAGAGGGAACGATGGTTGACTCTGTTGGCGCCATAAGCTCGGTGATGAGCGCAAGCGCGAGCGCGGTACGCGTCTCGGCGGCGGCTTCGTCGTCTGGCTCGGTCTCGTCGAGTGTCAATACCAGCGTTGCATTGTCACCAACCTCAAAGGTTGATCCAATGTCCGGTGTCGTTATCACCGAATATTTGAGCGACGCTGGTGAGGTGACAAGCCAGATTCCGTCAACCGCGGCTATTGCTTATTTGCGCGTTGGACTGACGGCTTCGGGCATGCCCGTTGACAGTTCGACGCCGGCTGTGATGGCTTGACGGTAGGATGGGGTGACGGATATCCTTGATTGAAGGAGGCTGTTTGACGGCCCTTTTTCCCGGCTTGGCCGGGTTTTTTTATGCCCAGTTGCAAGGGGATAGGCATTTTTGACGGCGCAGCCGCGAATCAGCTAGAAAGAACGACGTTTTTAAAAATCATTGGAAAGCAGGCTTGGCTCATGCATCAGCGCTTATTACCGGAAATGCCGCGTCCCCTTGGAATTGATAAAATCCCGGCGGGTGGAATGGAAGAAGATATTGTCGCGCGTCCGACCGAGCGTGAAGCGGTGGCGCGGCGGCTGGGGCTTCAAGCCATCACGCGCCTTGAGGCACGTTTTTCGGTCCAGCACGCGGAAAACAAAATGGTTGCCGTTGTCGGAAGCGTCAGTGCCGATGTGGTGCAAGAATGCGTTGTGACGCTTGAGCCGTTAGCCTCGACGGTTGAAGAAGAGATCGACGTTCTTTTTGCGCCTGTGCGCCTTCTGGACGAACAAATGGCCGATGGCGCGGGGCATGTAGATGTTGCGCACGCGGACGAGCCCGAGCCGCTGATCGATGGCACGATTGATTTGGGCGAACTGGCCGTTCAACATTTGGCGCTCGCGCTGGACCCCTATCCGCGGCATGAAGGGGCGGCGATCCTGTCTCCGCATCGGGCCTCTTTGGAATCGGGGGCGGCGGTCGATAGCGTCCGCAACAATCCCTTTGCCAAGCTCAAGGATCTGATCAAGCCAAAAGATTGATTTTCTAGGGCCTTAGCTCTGAAGCGGGCGCTTGTGATTTGAATCTGTTCCCATTAAACTGGCGGCGATGTTCCTTTCAGTCCAAAGACCGCTCTGGTCTTTGAAGCTGAACAGGGCCGCGTCTTTCTTTCGTCCTTTTCGTTTCCTGCGTTTTCGGAGTTTTTCATGTCGCGCTCAATTCTGCGTTATACTGGTTTGCTTGCTTTGGCTCTTTCTGCGACGGTTGCTTGCGCCGATATGCATGTGTGGGCACAAGGCCCCGAAAAAGCGGGCGATAAAAAACCGGCGGCATCCGATTCGTCGGCCAACGATACTTTTCGCCAATTGACATTGTTCTCGGATGTTTTCGAGCGCACGCGCGCCGAATATGTCGACCCCATCTCGGATGAAAAATTAATCGAATATGCGATCAACGGCATGCTGTCGTCTTTGGATCCGCATTCGGGGTATTTAAACAAAAAAGATTTCCAAGACATGCAAACGCAAACCAAAGGCGAGTTTGGCGGGCTTGGGCTGGAAGTCACCATGGACAAGAATCTCGTCAAAGTGATTTCGCCCATCGACGATACGCCCGCTGCCAAAGCTGGCTTGCAACCGGGCGATTACATCACACATCTGGATTCAAAACCCGTTGTCGATATGACGCTGAGCGAAGCCGTTGATAAAATGCGCGGGACGCCGGGGACATCAATTACGGTGACCGTCCGCCGGGGCGGACTTTCTGGAAAGCCCTTTGACGTGACGTTAACGCGCGCCGTTATTCACATTCGCGCCGTCCGTTGGGAACAAAAAGACGACGTGGCCTATATTCGTATCACGACGTTTAACGAACAGACGCAGCCCAATCTGGATGCCGCGCTTGCCGATATCGACAAGAAAATTGGCAGCAAGCTGGCCGGTTATGTGCTGGATTTACGCAACAACCCGGGCGGGCTTCTGGATCAGGCCGTTTCCGTCTCCGGCTCGTTCTTGGAGGCGGGCAAAGAAGTCGTATCGACCCGGTCGCGCCATAAAGAAGACAACCAATCCTATGTGGCGCAAGGCGGCGATCGAATCCATGGCAAGCCCATGGCCGTTTTGATCAACGGCGGCTCGGCTTCGGCTTCGGAAATCGTAGCGGGCGCGCTTCAAGATTATCACCGCGCGATTTTGATTGGGACGAAAAGCTTTGGCAAAGGCTCGGTGCAGACGATTATCCCCGTGCCCGGTGGGGGCGCCATGCGTTTGACGACGGCGCGCTATTATACGCCGTCGGGCCGTTCGATTCAGCAATTGGGGATCGAGCCCGATATCATCGTCCATCAGGCGAAGATCGAGGAAGTTACGCAAGGCAAGAGCTTGCGCGAAGCCGATCTGCGGGGCGCTTTGGTCAACGAAAATGCCAAGAAGGCCAAAGGCGCGGCGAAGCCCGATCCTGATACCGACGATAGCGCCGAGGCGACCGATAAAGACGCAAGCGGCAAGACTGGCGCTGACGGCAAGAAGGAAGAGCAAGTGGATTATCAATTGGCGCGCGCGCTGGATTTGGTTCGTGGGGTTCATCTTTATGAGAACCTGCGCGCTGGAAAGATGGTCGCGCCGCGTCCAGCAACCCCGGCGACAGCCGAAACAGCGGGCAGCAAATGACCGAACAGGCAGACAGCCCTTCTTCCAGTCCGCGCGTTTGGCGCGAGACGTTCCTTGCGCGTTATCCGCGCAAATGGAAACTGACGGGAATAGGGCTGTTTTTGCTTTTGGCCGCGCTTCCTTTTTTAGACGGCCACGTGCCGTCTTTGCCAAAAAGCACGCAAGAGGAAGGCGTTTCGGCTCATTTCGGCCCCAAACATCAAGACGGTGAAGCTAAAGAAGGGGGGGAAGCTTCCGCGGCTGCGGCGGCGTCTCCAGCAGCGGACGACCAAGCCGACGCGTCTCAAAAAGCGCAACCGGGGGCCTCTTCCGCTGCGGCTGAAACTGAAACGCATGATGATCCGGCGGCAACTGGCGCAGCGGCGTTGCAAGAGCCTTTAACGCCAGCCCCTGACCCCACGCTTGTCGAGACGGTGGCGGGGGGGGCGCTTCCTATTATCGGCGCTGACGGGCGTCAACCTTGGCAGGTTTATGCCCGCCCCTTTGATCTGGCTGACAAACGGCCCCGCATCGCGATTGTCATGGATGGCTTGGGGCTGTCGCGCGTGGCGACAGATGCCGCCATTCATCAACTACCCGGGCCTGTGACGCTGGCGTTCGATCCGCATGCCACCTCTTTACCGGCGTGGCTTGCGCGCGCGCGCCAAGATGGGCACGAAACGCTTTTGATCCTTCCGGCTGAGCCGTCGGATTATCCGCGTAGCGATCCGGGGCCTCATACGCTTTTGACCTATTTGCCGGTCGATGCGAACAAGGATCGTCTTTTGTGGGCCATGGCCCAAGGGGCTGGCTATGTTGGCATGATGGTTGAAGACGGTCAGCGTCTGGCGTCCGAGCCGGAACATCTTGCCAAGATGCTGCATGAAATCAAAAGCCGCGGCGTTCTTGTTTTTGACGCCACGTTATCGCGCCGGACCGATTGGCGCGATATGACCAAAAGCCTTCATGTTCCTTTTGTCGGGGCCAGTATTCGCTTGGATGCCGTTCCTTCGCCTGAAGGGATCGACAGCGCGTTGACGTATCTTGAACAAACGGCGCGGGTCAGCGGTTTTGCCGTTGGGATCGCCTCGCCTTTGCCGCTGACCTTGGATCGCTTGACGGCGTGGAGCCGTCAATTGGCCACGCGCGGCATTGTGCTGACGCCTGTGTCGGCTGTTGTGCAATAGGCCTGGCTTGAAAAGCAAATTCTTCTGGCGTTCTGGGGCATATGCTTTTAAATCATCTTGATCATTCATTTTAAACGCGGGGCTTTCATGTCGCTCGAAAATCAGGCGCTACCGTTTCGTCAAGGTGTCGGGATTTGTCTGTTTAATCGTCAAGGACTTGTTTTATGCGCCGAAAGACGCGACCGCGCGGGGGCTTGGCAGATGCCGCAAGGTGGGGTGCAAAAAGATGAAGATCCGGCGCAGGCAGCCCTGCGCGAAATGGATGAAGAAATCGGCACGAACAAAGCCTTGTTTTTGGATCGCGTGCCCGATGTTTTGAGCTATGAGTTTCCAGACTATCTGCAGTATCGCAAAGGCGTTTTTCGCGGCAAATACCGTGGCCAGCAACAGATCTGGTACGCGTTTTTGTTCCAAGGCGACGATAGCGATATCAATCTGGCGGGCGAGCATGAACCCGAATGGCCCGAGTTTGTCGCGTGGCGCTGGACGCCGCTGGCGGAAACGCCACGCCTGATTGTCGAGTTCAAACGTCCGGTTTATGACGCGGTGGTGAAGTCCTTTTCGCCGCTGGCCGAAGCTTTGGCTGCGGGGCGCGATCTGCCGACTTATCCGACTTGGCCGCCGGAAAGCGTTTGAAAAAGCTTTAAAAATAAAGCCATTTGACACGGAAAGCCGCTTTACTTATTTGTAAAAGCGAAGATTTTGCTATGTTTTTTTAAAAGGATTCATAAATGAACGCGCCTATCGAAAAAACTTTGGATTTGCCAGCCAGCACCGCAGAGGTCCCCCAAGAGAGGGTTTTGGACGGTACGTTTTTCCCCAAGGCCCCCAAAAGTCTGGCTGAGGTCAATGGTTTTTCCCCTTATTTGGTTGTTGATGTTCCTTTTGGCGGCGCGGCCTTACGCCTTGGTTTGATGGATGCTGTTCTTTTCCCGAAATTTCCGCCCCAAGTGCATACCGACGTTGCGATTGTCGAAGGTGCGGGCGTTTTAAGTTTTCCGGTCGCGCATGCCGCTTACGTGGGTTTTATGTCTGGAAAATATGAGCATATGCTGCTTGTCGGCGGGCATGAGCTGGACAACAATAGCGCTTATAAAAGAGTGGCCGCGGCATTAAAAGTTCAAGATTTGCCCGCCGGGCGCGAAGGCGAAACAGAGGCCGCCTATATGGGGCGTCATCTGAAAGGCATGGGCGTTCCGTCGGATCGTTTTACGGTATTGGAGGCGACGACACCGACGTTAGATTGGCTGGGGCAAGCGCTGTTTTTGCCGGCGCTTCAGGGGGCTAAAAGCGTCAACCTGATAGGGGTTTTTCCTTCGCGCAACCATATGATGCTGCGTTATTTGCGCCCCCATCTGACGCTAACGCAGACGAATGTCGTGCCGTTCGACGAATTCTCTTCGTCCGACGATGCGCATATGAGTTGGATCAAAACCGCCGCGTCCTATTTTGTCTGGGAGCAGCTTGAGCGGGCTGAAAAAGAAGTCAATCAAGGCCTGTACCCCGCCGTAGATTTTAGCAAAGAAATCGAGCGTGCAAGACGTCTTCCGCCCGCGCGGCCACCGCTAGACAGTCTGCGGATGATTGGCCCGGCCACTGTGCCCGACGAACAAAAGCCTTAAATCTTGGCCGCCAACGCGCGAAGAAGAGCGCAGGTTTCTTGATCCAGATCGCCTTGAATGTCGCGCTGGCGAAAATGGCGCTGAAACGCGATAAGGTCGGCGCGCAAAGCGGCCTCTGCGCCTTCATAGCCTATGCGGCGTAAAAGATCACACGCTTCGCTGGGGAAAAGCGCGGGTTTTGCTTTTTCTTTTTCCAAAAGCCCTTCATCGGGCCAAAGGCCAAAACCTTTGGTAGCTAAAAGTTGCCACGGAAAAAGCTCGCCCGGATCTTCTTTGCGCGCGGGGGCGACATCGGCATGGCCCCAAATGTTTTGGGAATCAAGGCTGGGGTGCCGCGCGAAAAGATCCGTCAGAAGATCTTGCAGCGCCTCGATTTGCGCCGCCGGAAAAGCCCGATAACCAAAGGCGTGGCCGGGATTGGAAAGCTCGATACCGATCGAGGCGCTATTGACGTCGTTCGATCCCCGCCAAAAGGCTTTGCCCGCGTGCCAGGCGCGTTTGTCGTCGGCCACCAGTTGATAAAGGGTTCCGTCGTCGTCGATCAGATAATGGGCACTGACGCCGGATTCTTTATTGCACAAACGCGCCAAAGCAGCGCCCGTCGCGATCATGCCTGTATAATGCAGGACAATCAGGTTCAGCGGGACGTCGTCGTGCCTTGGGCCAAAGTTGGGCGAGGGCTGGCAGCAATAGCGGCGCGAGACTTGTTGGATCATTTGATCCCCCGGTCTTTACAGATGGCCGCATAAGCGGCGTTGAGGTTCTTCATTTTTTCGGTTGCTTCGGCGATTTTATCGGCGGCTTCGCCCTTGGCGACCAGTTTATCGGGGTGATGTTTGCGGATCAAAAGGCGATAGGCTTTTTTAATATCGGCATCGCTGGCCGTTTGGGACAACCCTAAAAGAGCATAGGAAAAGGCAAGCGGATCCTTGTCTGGCGCGGCGGCGCGTGCGCGCGTTTGATCTTGCTCGGCGCGCGGCTCGATACGAACGCCCGCCCGCGCGGCGAGGCGTAAAAAGGCCGCATGTTCAAACCCGAACAAAAGACCGACTTTTCGCAGCATGGCATCTTCTTGGCGCGATAGGCCCGCGCCGTCGGCCAGCGCAACGGCAAAAAGCCCCAAAAGAATGTCTTCAAGAATCTGGGGCGTAAAATGAAAAATCTGGGCGAGACGCGCGGCATAGGGCTCGTACCCTTCTGCCGAGGCGCGCGCTTCGTCAAAAAGCGACCCGACACGGCCCAGCTCGCTGTCCGGAATATGAAAAGCACGGCGAAACCCGTTGATCTCGGCGCGGCTGACGCGCCCATCGCTTTTAGCCAGTTTGGCACTTAAAACAATAATGCCGATCAAGTAAGTTGAACGTTGCAGGCTGTCGGTCATGCCAAACGGAAAGACACCATCATGCGGACCGGGGCGCGGACCTTGAGGCCTCGTTTCGGAGGCCAAATGGGGCTTGGGTGGCTTACGGTCGCTTAAAAAGCCTAGAATGAAGCCCAAAAGAGCGCCCATTCGGCCCGCGACGATAAGACCCAAGACAAGGCCTATGATTCTTCCTTTTACGCGACGCATCGGCCTTTATTTCGATCCTTATCGTTAATTGGTGAACTTGTGCCATAGGACACAAAAAAAGTTGTTTGTGACAGAACAAAGATCATGAGTGTGTCTTTCCTGCTCTTTTCTTTCCTTGCCTGATCGTGAATAATGATAATATGCGAATACGAAACGACAAAGAAAGGCTTCACGACCTCCTTCAGGTCTCGGGCGTGCGTCCGACGAAGCAGCGCCTTGTTTTGGCTTCTATCCTCTTTGATGGCAAGCTTAAACATATGACAGCCGAAGCTGTTCATGAAGCGGCCAATAAACAAGATATCAATGTTTCTTTGGCCACTGTCTATAACACGCTTCATTGTTTCACGGCAGCCGGTCTCTTGCGCGAGATTTCGGTCGATGCGCCGTGCAACTATTTCGACACGAATGTCAGCGAACATTGCCATCTTTACGATGAAGTGTCAGGCGAATTGATGGATTTGCCGCCTGGTCTTGTTCGCTTGGTCCGGGTGCCACGGATGCCGCAAGGGCGGCAAATCGGGCGGATGGATGTGACGATCCGCTTGGTGGCTAAAGATAATCCCCTGAAAGAACGGTCTTTGAAAGACAAACCCCTCGCCAAAAACAAAAAGCCGCGGTAAAAACGCTTTTGCTGGGTGAGGCTGCGCGTGGCAAACGTGCAGTGTGTCGATTCGTGAACCGGAAGGGATAGGGCCGTGGCTGAGACAAAAATGAATAAATTTTATCCGGTCAGTTGGGATGAAATGCATCGCAATGGGCGCGCTTTGGCGTGGCGCCTGCTGGAAAAAGGGCCTTGGAAAGGGATTGTCGCCATTACGCGCGGCGGCCTTGTTCCGGCCGCCATCGTTGCGCGCGAGCTTGATGTGCGGGTGATCGAGACTTTTGCCGTTGTCAGCTATCGCGACGATTCAGACCCCGGTCAGGAAGAGGGCCTTAACGTCCTGAAAGAGGTTCAAGGCGCGGGCGATGGCGAAGGCTGGCTGGTCATTGACGATTTGGTCGATACGGGCCGTACGCTTGAGGTTTTGCGCCCCCGTTTGCCCAAAGCGCATTATGCGACGGTTTATGCCAAGCCGCAGGGCCGTCCGATGGTCGATACCTATATCACCGAAGTCAGCCAAGACACGTGGATTTATTTCCCGTGGGATATCGAAATGCAGTTCTCGCAACCCATCGTCCAGCGTCAGGACCGCGACTGAACATGGCGCGTCCCGTTATCAGGCTTCACCCCGGCAAGCATAAAAGAATAGCGCAGGGTCATCCGTGGGTTTATTCCAACGAAATCGTGATGGATGGTGCGGCCAAAGCCTTACCGCCGGGCGCGATTGTCGCGTTTAAAGCCCATGATGGCACGTTTCTGGGCTGGGGCAGCTTTAATCCCAAAACCTTGATCGCAGGACGTGTCTTTGATCGCACGCCGTTGGGGCAGCCTGATTTCGCCTGGCTGACGGGGCGTTTGGAAGCGGCCCTCTCGATACGCGATGCGCTGATCGGCACGCCTTATTATCGGCTGGTTCATGCCGAAGCCGACGGCCTGCCGGGGCTGATTGTCGATCGGTTTGGCGATTATCTCAGCCTTGAAATCAATACGGCTGGCATGGAAGCGCTTCAGCCTGTCTTGCTTGATGCGCTGGAATCGCTTTTGTCGCCCAAAGGTATCATCGTTCACGCCGACACGTCTGCGCGCGCGATGGAGGGGCTTGTCAGCCACGTCAGCGTTGTGCGCGGTGCGATACCGCAGGGGCCGGTTCCTGTCTTAGAAAATGGACTGACCTATTATGCCGATTTGCAAGGTGGGCAGAAAACGGGCTGGTATTTTGATCAACGCGACAACCATGCGCTGATGGCGCGGTTTGCGCAAAAAGCGTCGGTCTTGGATCTTTACTGCCATGCGGGCGGGTTTGGCCTGTTGGCGACGGCGCGCGGCGCGGCGCGGGTCGTCGGCGTCGATTCATCGCAAAGCGCGTTAGAAATGGCGCATCGGGCGGCCAAGGAAGCCGATCTTTTGGGGCGCTGCACTTTCTGCAAAGCCGATGTTTTCGAAGAGCTGGAAAAACGGTTTGGCGCGCGCGACGTTTTCGATGTCGTGATTGCCGATCCGCCGCCCTTTGTCAAAAGCCGCAAAGATCTGGCGGCGGGCGCGCGTGGTTATCGCAAGTTGGCGCGGCTGTCGGCGCAAGTCACAGCACCGGGCGGCGTTCTTTACATCGCTTCGTGCAGCCACAATATGGGGCTTGACGATTTGGCGGTCGAAGTCGCGCGCGGCTTGGCCGAGGCCGGGCGCATGGGCCGGACGTTGTTCACGACATTTGCTGCGCCCGATCACCCTGTTCTCCCCGCTTTGCCGGAAAGCGCCTATCTGAAAGGCTTTGTGATTCAGTTGGATTGATCCAAACCGAATTGCTTAAGGAAAAAAGCTTTGGCCAAGGCCGCGGCTTCATCGCTGGTGCTTTCTAGAGTTGGCGTGAAGACCTGGCGATCTTTGGGGCTATAGGCCGGAACAAAGCGTCCGGGTACAAAATTCATCGCGCCAACAGGCTCGGCGGCGGCAAGGCGGGCCATCGCGCCCGCAAACTCTTTTTCTGGCAGCATGATGATATCGTAAGCCATATTGCCGATAAGACGCGCTCCGATGATGGCTTGCACCGGCATTTGCGGCAGACGGGCTTGCCGAATATAGCGCGGCACGGAAGCCGCGATATAAGCGCCGCGCGGTGTCGCTGGAAAAGGCGCGGCTGTAGATTTAGGCGCGGCCGCTGTCTCGGGCTGTGCCTCAGGTGACGGCTCAGGCGGTTGATCGGGAGGCGGGGCGCTTGCGCCTTTTTCGTGAAGGTGCGCTTGCCGGGCTTCTTTTTCCTGCGCGGCGCGAACGTCATCCGCTAATTTGAAATAGGCCTTGGCCAAACTGTTGACGTTGCGAATGGCTTGCCAGGCGACGTTCAGCTCTTTCAGCTTTTCTTCGGCAGCGGGGTCATGATGGCCGCGATCGGGATGAAGCGCAAAAGCCTTTACATGATAGGCTTTTTGCAGCGTTTCATAAGAAAGATCCAGCGGGCCGAACAATCGCCGCGCTTTGAAAAAAGCTTCAAGATCGTCGATTTCTTTGCGCCGGGCTGGGGAAATCAGGCGATAGGCTTTGGCAGCTTGAATGGCGTCAAAAAACGTAACTGGCGGCGCTTGCAAAGAAAGGCCAAGGCGCGCCAACGCATAGTGCATGTCCAAGGCATAAGCCGTCATGTCTTCCTAGCCACGCTTGAAGTGAGCCGCCACTTCGCAATGGGCAGACCACAAAAATTGATCGACGATCTGCAAAGTCTGACATTGATACCCACCGTCTTGCAACAGTTTCGCGTCGCGCATAAAGCTTGGCGGATCGCAACTGATGGCGACGATATCGGGCACGCAACTTTCGGCCAGTCTTTCGGCGACGGCACGCGCGCCGCCACGCGGCGGATCGAAAATGACCAAATCATAAGCATTACAGGTAAAAGCCGATGGCGACGCGCGCATCAGATTTAAACGGTCTGTTTGATCTTTGTCGCGCCCTTTGATCGCGCGGGCCAGCGCGTCAATGGCCGGGCCGTCATTATCGATGAACAGGTGGCGGCGCGCTTTGGGCATCGACAGACCAAACCCGCCAAGGCCGCAAAATAAATCCATGACGCTTTCTGCGTTGGGGGCCGCGGCTTTTGCAAAAGCCAATAAGGCCTCTTCGCCTTCTTGGCTGACCTGCAAAAACGATCCGGGTGGAAAAGCAACTTGTGTGCGCCCAAAGGTAACGGAAAGCGGCACGCGGAAAGCGACAGGCTCGGTCCGGCTGCGGTCCAACTTGCGCCACGATAACTGTGCGACATCCAGCGTATCGGCCAACATCGCCAAGGCGAGACGGGCTTCTAAATCAAGGGCAGGCCCGCCGATCAACAGCATATCGATCCCGCCGGGCAGAAGCGTCAGTTGAATATCGCAAGCTTCGCCACGCGGGAGCCAAGAAGGAAGCGCCGTCCTTAGCGAAGACAAAAAGGCCTCAAGGCGCGGATGTAAAAGAGGGCAGACATCAATGGGAACGATACGATGACTTTTTTCGGCATTAAAGCCAAGAAGAATACCATCTTTACTGTGCCGGGCGGTCAACCGGGCGCGGCGGCGCGAAGCGGCAGGGGTTGCAAAGGTCGGTAAAGTACGATGGACGCGAAGGCCGTTTTGCTCGATCAAGCGCTTGATCTGTTGTTCTTTCCATGCGGTCATGGCCTCGGTTTTCATGTGCTGCAAGCGACAGCCGCCGCAAACGCCAAAATGCGGGCATGGTGGCACGACGCGATCTGGCGACGGCGCTAAGATCTCGATCAATGCGGGACGACAGATATCGGCGCTGGCGCGCAACCGGACATGTTCGCCCGGCAGCGTGCCGGGAACAAACAAGGTTGTTTGCTTTTGATGCGCGATTCCGTCACCTTGCGCGCCAAGATCGTCGATTTGGATTTCAAAGGCGTCTTGTGTCATGTTTTCCTTTTCCCATGGCAGCGGCGCCTATATAAAGCGCGGCGGGAAATAAAAAAAGCATAATCATGGTTAACGCTCGTGTCCGAGCAAGAAAGAGGCGAAAATGCGCGGTTATTTCGGTGTCGGGGTCGAAGAAATTAGCAAAGGCGGCAATCTGGGCAATTTGGTGCGCACAGCGCACGCTTTCGGCGCGAGCTTCTTTTTTACGATCAACGCCTCGGTGGATTACCGCGATGTGTTAGCTTCCGACACCTCGCATGCGGATCTACACATGCCATTTTATGCCTATCCGTCGGTTGAGGCGATGAACCTTCCCAGCGACTGCAGCTTGGTGGGGGTTGAGTTGATGGAAGGGGCGGTCGATCTGCCGCGCTTTCGCCACCCGATGCGCGCGGCCTATGTGTTGGGCCCTGAAAAGGGAAGCTTATCGCCAGCGCTGGTGGCGCGCTGCCAGCACATTGTCAAAATTCCCACCAAGTTCTGCGTGAATGTGGGCGTGGCCGGCGCGATGGTGATTTACGATCGGATGATCTGCATGGGCGATCAGGCCGAGCGTCCCGTCATGCCCGGCATCCGCGTCGCGCGTTAAGGCACTACTTCATAAAGCGAGTCGCCCCTGAGGCATGGAGATTATGCGCCGAGCCGTTCTTAGCAAGCTATCGGCAATAGCTGCTGCTTTCGTGAAATCATGAAATTTCGTGTAGGCGTTGGGGACGGCAAGGCAATTCATGCCTGCCTGCGCACCAGAAATAACACCAGGCCCTGCATCTTCAAACACAAGATAGTTTTTTCGTGAGCCAAAAGTTTTTTTAACTAATAGATAGATTTCTGGATCGGGCTTCGCTTTTTTGACCCTATCCCCCGAAACGACAAAATCAAATAACGAACAGACACCAAGGTTTCGACTGCCAAGGATGACATCAAGCCCAATTTGTCCCGTTGATGAGGCAATAGCTAATTTTTTGTTTGTTTCATCCGCGACAAAACAAAAAAGATCAATAACGCCTTCGCGCACGATTGACGAAGCTTCTGTTCCGATAAGCGAGGCGTAAATCTCTTGCCGACGTTGAACAAGGTGCTTGACCAATTTATCGGCGGGTTTTTCGTCAGGAAATAAATCTGGAATCCATTCGGCTGCTTTACGTCCAACGCATGTCTGTATCCAGCGTTCAGCCGAGAGATGAACGTTTAAACCAATTTCCTCAAAAGCAAGGATCGAGGCGCGTTGTTGCAAAGGTTCATCGTCAATGACAAGGCCGTTGACATCGAAGACAAGAACATCCGCTTCCTCAATAAGCTGGCCTAAAAATGGATCATTAAAATACATTACGAAGGACCTCTCGAAGAAAAACGTTCAAAAAGACTACGAAACAAGCGCGAGACTCGGCCTTGGTTTTTGCCAAGCCCCATTTGCTGTTGCGGGCCTTCTCTTTCTTGCTTCTCGCGCGCGACGCGGGCAAGAACGCCTTCGACCATGCCATCAGGCGCGGGCGTATAGGGGCCGGTGCGAAGCTGCAAAAAAGCCGCTGCTGAAGTGTTATTATATTCGACGACAACATGCGGCACGCCAAAAAAACGAAGGGTAGCGGTTACGGCTGGCAGTAAGCCTTCGCCGATGTTGCGGACGATCAATTCTTCGCCGCGACCTTGGCTTAAGGAACAGCCAAGAAGCGTAGCAATGCCTTTTTGAATAGATTCTTTTTCATTTGGCTGCATGGGGGCCATACCATCGCGAATGGTTGCGACGATCGCGGCGCGTGCGGCCATCTGTTCTTCTTTGTTCAGCCTTTCGGCGGCCAGAACGGCATAAGCGTCGGGGATCATATCGTCGGCGCGGCGTTCAATAACGCCGCGGTCGGCATACAGGCCGACGCGGCGGATCAACTGCTGTTCATAAGCCTTTCCATCGGGAAGCGCGGGCGCATGAAAGCCCAAAAACGATTCAAGCCCCATTTGAAAACCGTTGGCTTCAAGCGCAGCGCGATAAGGCGCGGCCCCGTCCGAGTAATAGGCGAAAAGATCGGACTTCGCGATCTGGACCGTGACGTTGGGCGCAAGGTTTAAAAGTTCGGCGATTGTTTGAGCCTGACCTTGCTGGGCCAGACAATTTAAATAGGTTGTAACCTCAAGAAGCGAGTCCATCAAAAGCTCATCAGGGAAAAGGCGGTTAACACGAGCCCTTGCTATATCGCCTTTAGATGAAACTAATGAGCCTGAATTAACGTTAAAGACCTTAAAAAATGTTTCTTACGTTTAACAAGCCCCTCGCGGCATGCCAAAAAAGGCAAAAGCCCACGCATACATTTATAATTCATGCCGCAAAAATTGGCTGACCAGATTGATTTGGGGTCGTTCGGCCAAAGCGGGGTAATGGCCCACGCCTTCAAAATCGACAAGCTTGGCATGGGGCCCGCGCGTTTGCAGTTGAAGCGCCAAAGGCGGCGTTAGAACGGGCGAATTGACGCCATGCAGCGCCAGCGTAGGACACGTGATCTGGTCGTAAAGAGCCCAGTCATCCCAAGCTTCTTTGGCATCGGCGGCCAGACGGTGGCGCAGCGCGATTTTTTTGTCATAGATATCGGTCCACGATCCGTCGGGCAACGCACGCCCATCGAATTGCCCGCGATAACGGCGCTCGTCATCGGTCATGGGTCCGCCGGGTTGCAAAACCATGACGCGCCAATCGATAAAGCTTTGTCGGTCGGGGAAGATGTTCGTGCGCTCTAGCCAAGCGACCAGATCGGCAGAAAACGCCGCCGGGACTTCGGGCGCGACGTCGTTCATGACAAAATGCCGCACGGGCACTTTTTCATGGGCGATGGCGCGTACGCCAACCAGCCCGCCCAAAGATGTGCCGATCCAATCGACAGCGGTCAGGCCCAGCGATTGGATCATTTGCGCGCAGTCTTGCGCATAGGTCGGGATAAAATAGCGCATGGGGTCGGCAGCCCAATCGCTTTGGCCGTGGCCAACCAGATCGGGCTTGATGACGCGGCGGCCTTCGCTGACCAGCGCTTCGGCCAGACGGTCAAAGCTGTGGCGCGTATGGATCAATCCATGGACGCAAAAAACAGGGCAGGGATCGTCCCGATTGCCTTCGTCGTCATAGGCGAGGTTATAAAGAACGTTGCCGCTGGTATCGCGAATTGGAAAGGTCTGACTCATGACGGCAGATTAGGGACTAGATTTTTAGGTGGCAAGGCTTTCTTCAATTGTTGGTTAAGGACGCGATCCAGTCGCGGACCTCTTGCGGCGATGACGGCGCGGCGGATGAGCGGCCTATACGCAGGCCGATGCCGCCTAGTGCTTCACTGGCCGCGATGGCCGCTAGATCCGTGATATCGTCGCCAAGAAAAACGGGGCGGCGACCTTGAAAAGGCGCCTCCGCCATAAAAGCACGAAGCGCTGTACCTCCCAGCTTGCTGTAAACGTGCGTCAGATTGCGCACCAAGGAAGACGGGACAAAACGTTTTGCGCGCGTGGTGTGATATCGAGAAGAGCCCCGTCGATATCAAGGAAAAGAGCGTCGTGCGTTGGATCCAAAGGGGGTGAGATTTGTTGCACGGCGTTAGTCCGTTGGGCCTGCGATAAAGTTTTCAATGTGCTTGGCGGCTCCAGCTTTACGACAAGCCAGGTCAAGCCGGGACAAGAAGCGGCAAAGCTGGGCCAGGGCGTTACGATGAAGGACGGCGATGGCCTGAGCGTGACGTTGCACTATGATGCCGAGTTGAAAGATCGCTATGTCGGCCATGCCGGGATCCTTCAGGCGCGGTACGATTTTTGATCGGATATCGCCTGATACGATCTTTTCTTTATAAGAACGGGCGTTTGCACTTTCCCTGCAAACGCCCGTTTTGTTGGTAAGGGATCATGCGCGCGCCGATCCTTTGGTGTATGGCCTTGTGTTGTTTTGTTTTTCGATCTCTTCGAACGGCATCATATCTTGATGATGTACAAATCGACCCAGGACGGCTAGACTGGTCCTTCGGACTTAACCTTGTCCCTTTCTTCTACGTTCCTTTCTGCATGCCAAAGATCGCCAAAAGAGCGATCCCATCATTCTAACAAGGAGGATCTGTCATGAAAGCTCTCGTCTATGAAGGCCCCGGCAAAAAAGCCCTGAAAGAATGCCCCAAGCCGCAAATCAAAGATCCGGGCGACGCGATTGTGCGCCTGACCAAAACGACGATATGCGGGACCGATCTTCATATTTTGAAAGGCGACGTCGCGACATGCGCGCCGGGCCGCATTTTAGGGCATGAAGGCGTCGGCGTTATCGACAGCGTTGGGGCTGCCGTAACAAACTTCCGCCCGGGCGACCGTGTGTTGATCTCTTGTATTACGGCCTGTGGTCATTGCGATTTTTGCCGCAAAGGCATGTTCTCGCATTGTAAAACGGGCGGTTGGATTTTAGGCAACGAGATCGACGGCACGCAAGCCGAGTTCGTTCGCACCCCGCATGCCGATACAAGCCTTTACCCTATTCCTGCTGGGGCGGATGAAGAAGCGCTTGTGATGCTCAGCGACATTTTGCCAACGGGTTTCGAGTGCGGCGTTTTGAACGGCAAGGTCGAGCCCGGATGCAGCGTTGCCATTGTCGGCGCAGGCCCCATCGGCATCGCCGCTTTGCTGACGGCGCAATTCTATAGCCCGGCCAAGATCATTATGATTGACCTTGACGACAACCGTCTGGATACGGCCCTGCGTTTTGGGGCGACCGATAGCGTGAACAGTGGCGACGGCAAAGCCATTGAGAAAGTGATGGCGCTGACGGAAGGGGCTGGGGTGGACGTAGCGATTGAAGCCGTTGGTATCCCGGCGACTTTCGAGCTTTGCCAAGGCCTGATTGCGCCGGGCGGACGCATTGCCAATATTGGCGTCCACGGGACCAAGGTTGACCTGTACATGGATAAGCTTTGGGATCGTAACATCACGATCACGACGCGCCTTGTCGATACCGAGACGACGCCGATGTTGCTAAAGACGGTTCAATCGAAAAAGATCGACCCGACGCGGCTTGTGACGCACCGTTTTAAGCTCAGCGATATTCTGAGCGCGTATGAAACGTTTGGTAAAGCGGCGCAAACGAAAGCGCTGAAGGTGATCATCGAAAATGACCTTTAAAGACGTCGTTTGAGGTAAACAAAAGAGCGAAGGGCTCCGGCGTGGCGCCGGGGCCTTTCTTTTGTCTCATCGGCTTCATAGAGGCATGCGGTTCGATTCTTCCCTATTGTGAATGGGCGCTGCACCAAGCCTAATCTTCACCGTCAGCGACGAAACAAATGTTCCGCTTTGCCGAAAAACAGGCCTTTCAGAAGCAAAAAGCGGCGCTCAAAAAGCGCCGCGAGCTTTTTCAAAGCCAAGACAAGATCGACGCAAGACGCGAAGAGCTTCTGAATCAACGGGAACGGCGACTGCAGGGTCGTTGGTCTGAGATCAAAAACCTGTTTTGCATCCGGTGGATGTCAACCTATGACCAAAAAGCAAAAGCTGGAATTGACGTTAATTAGGAAGGATCAGAGGTCTTGGTTGGGGCCTCGGATTTTGCTGGCCTGATCGCACTTGATGTGAAGAAATAACTCGTTGAATTAAAATGGAAATCGTTAAGGCAAAAAACCTATTACCCCACGATGTTACCCCCAATCCCCAAAACGGCCAAAACCACACCAGCTAGCCTTCGAACCAAGGACCATCATTCAACTTAAAAGGGAGATTAGCACGAAACATCTACGCTCACAAACGACCAATCTTTGTTGCTCGTAGAAGTCCTTACAAACAACCAAGCCCCTCTTAAAGGCTTCTCTGTCCCGGTTTGGGTGTCGGCAATCCAGCGTGTCTTTGTTTGTTGTCGGGACGGAAGGCTGAAAACCCGTTGGGATCAAGCTCTGGCGCTACCTTTTCACCAAAAACGAAAAGAAGGTCTCGGTTTAGGCATGCTATTTGTTTTGGGCTCAGCGACCATTTTTCAAACAGCTGCGTCCTGAACGAGATCAAGCGTTCGTAATTGTTGGGATGAAGTTTGCCTTCGCCGACTTCGATGCATCGATTGAGCCAGTAACTATGCGTGTACGCAAGCATCAGCGAACGATAGCCAAACTTGCTTGATTGAACTGCAGGCGCGTTCATAAAATTGATAACAGCACGCGTTTCTCCAACGGTCAGCGATCCGGATTTGAGAAGAGCGCGGTACATCCAGGAAATCATATCGCGCTCGAGACCAACAAATCCTTGGGCTGGGAGCTTCTCTGCTCTGAGCATGACATATTCGACGGCGCTTAGATATTCGCTGTCCCTGTTTTTTTCGCCGTTGTCTGGCGTGAGTTCTGTTTCTGGTTTTCCGTTCGGAGAAGACGGTTTCTTGGGATTCTTTTTGAGACCAAGTTTGGTATAATCTTGAAATCCTTGTTTTGGAACAATACCCCATTTCTTACCGCAGGAAGGTCCCGCTGGAACTTCGCCATAAACCGGATGTCGTAGGATCAAGGCGATGCCTGTCGGAAGATCGCGGGGGCAGAAAGCGCATTCAGCGACCGTAACGAAATCACGCCGTAAAAGAGGAAAGGCATGTTCGTTCAGGTTCGAGGTATCGATTAAAGGTTTATGAGCCATTTTCGTGATGTCTTTATAAAATCCCGGATCCGGCTCATCCTAAATATCCCGAACGCTCTTTTTCAAGAGGATATCCTATTGGTTTCATAGAAAAAACTGCTTAATATCGGCGTTTGAATCGTATAACGCTTTATTCCAGCAAGGAAAATCATGCCGCGTGTTGACCTTTGTGTCCCTTTTTCTGAAAAGGATGAAGCGAAAAAACTTGGCGCACGGTGGGATGCTGCGCACAAAGTTTGGTTTGTTCCCGAGGGGCTTGCGGCGGCACCTTTTGTACGCTGGCTGCCTGTGCCGGATGATGAGCCATCGGAGGTCCACATCACGCAACCGACCTCTTTCGATCATCCTGTTGTGCGGTACGATCCCGAACTGCCGGACGATCTTTTCAGCCCTCGACGCATCGCATCAACGCAGGAAATTGCTGATTGCTTCTGGCAGGACGGTCGCCTTTTTCTGCTTCCGGTTCCCAAGGAAGATCAGGACCGTATTTTGGCCGCCGGAGCGCAACAAGGAGGCGGGGGCCTCTTTATAGGACGCGGGACTAATATTGATTTTGCCGCGTTAAACCCGTTTCTTCCTTTCGTCGGCAAATCCATCATCATGCCGCGCCTTGGAGATCTGATCCCCGCATCATCCTTTGGGGCCAATCTCTGCAATCTTCTGACGCGCCCCTCCTGGGACAAACTGCGGCAACGGACATTCGCCGAAACAGATGGACGGTGTGAAATTTGCGGCTCGACCGAGCATCTGGAATGTCATGAATACTGGAAATATTTCGAGCCTCTGCCGCTCTATCTGGAAAAAGGAGCCTGTGGCGTTCAAAAGCTTGCTCGGCTTATGCCTCTTTGCGCTGCCTGTCATGAAACCTATCATCTGGGACTTGCCAACGTGCGAGGCCGATTTGAAATCGTCCGGGCACGCCTTCGCGCGATGAATCGCTGGACGGAAGAAGAGTATGCCGATTATGGAGACTTTCTTGATGAGCGCAGCGCGCGGCGCACCGAATGCTTCTGGGTTTTAGATTTTTCAGAACTGAAGGAAAGCACGCTTTCAGTCCACGACAAGTGGCGTTTGCGCCAGGATGGCTTTCTTGTCTGTAACACGCAGACAGGAACAACGGAAACCATGATCCTTGGCATTCCTTGGGAACACAGGGGCCAATCGCATGCGTTAATGGATCCCGTCATTGCGTACTACGAATGAACTGCTCAGTAAAAATGCACTCAATCTTTTGTCATGTGACCATTTCTGACCCATTGTGGCCCTATAAAGACAACAACATTTCCTAATTTGGTGTTTCGGAGGGGCGGATGGATCGGGAACGGAATGCTCCCTTGCAGCCGATGGCGGACGACAGGGCGTACAAACCGGAGTTCGTTATCGTCTTCAGCGCATTGGCTATCTGCGGGGCTCTGGTTGGATTCTTGGTTGGTTATCTTTATCGATAACACAAAGGAGGCTTGGGGGCGTTATGCGGAGAGACGAAGGAACAGGGCGTATTTTCTATGCGCCGACGGATTTGGTGACATATCTTGAATGTCCCTTTGCCACGTTGTTCGATCTTCAACAAACGCTTCACCCCATCAAACTTGCCAAGAGCGAAGACGATAGCGCGAAGCTTCTTGAACAAAAGGGGCTGGAACACGAACGGCACTATCTTGAACAGCTTCGGCGCGAGGACCTCTCAGTCGTCGAGATCCCGTCGAATATTTCCATTCCTCGACGGATCGAGATGACGCGTGCGGCGCTGAAGGCAGGTCCTGATGTGATTTATCAAGCGGCGCTTGGCGACGAGGTTTGGACAGGGTTTGCCGATTTTCTTTTGAAAACAGACCGGCCTTCGGGGCTGGGGGCGTTCAGCTATGAAGTTGCCGACACGAAACTCGCCCTTTCGCCAAGGCCGGAGTTTGTCGTTCAGCTTTTTGTCTATTGCGAGCTTTTAGCCAAGGAGCAGGATCTCGTTCCACGCGATCTGCACATTGTCTTGGGCGACAAGAGCAAGGTTTCTTTGCGCCTCGACGATTTTCGCTATTATCAGAAACTGGCGCAGGAGCGGTTTCTCTCTTTCGTTGAAAAAGGACATATGCCGCAGCCGGGCGAACCTTGCGCCCATTGTGACAAGTGCCGTTGGTTGAGTCTCTGCGAAGAGGAATGGGAGCGCACGGAACATCTTTCTTTTGTCGCGAATATTCGGGGCGAGCAGATCAAGAAACTCCGCCGCGCCGGGATCAACAGCATGCGCGATCTTGCAGCCCTGCCGGAGGGGCAGTCCGTTCCAAAAATGGCGCCTGAAACGCTGGCGACATTACGTGAGCAAGCACGTCTTCAGATCGCCAAAAAGGATGATGGCGAGAATCGCTGTGTTCTTTTGCCGTTTGCCCTGCATAAGGGACTTGCGCGTCTCCCTAAGCCCAATGAGGGCGATCTTTTCTTCGATATGGAGGGCGATCCGTATTACGACAATCCCCGCCTTGAATATCTCTTTGGCTTTGTTCTTTTGAATGAGCAAAAAGAGGACGTGTTCAAACCGTTTTGGGCGCATGATCGCGCGGCAGAAAAGAAGGCGTTTGAGGACGTGATGGATTTCATCATGGCGCGGCTTGAAGCCTATCCCGACGCCTATATCTATCATTATGCGGCTTATGAAGAGACGGCGCTCAAGAATCTTGCCATGTATCACGGCACGCGCGAGGCCGAGGTCGATCATCTTTTGCGCAATCGCAAGCTTGTCGATCTTTACAAAGTTGTGCATGAGGGCATCCGCGTTTCCGAACCGCGCTACTCGATCAAAAATCTTGAGCATTTCTATGCGGAAAAGCGCGGCGGCGAGGTCAAGACAGCGGGCGACAGCATCGTTATGTACGAAAAATGGCGCGTGTTACAGGACGATACCATCCTTCAGGAAATAGCCGATTACAACGAGTTCGATTGCCGTTCGACCCTGCAATGCCGGGATTGGCTGCTAACCCTCAGACCGGAGGAGATGGATTGGTTTGCGCCTTACACAGACGATGCGGAGGCGCGGGAGAACGAGGCAAAGCGTCGAGAAGCAGAAGCGGCGACGGCACAGCTTGCCGCGAACCTGACAAACAGCGTTTCGGAACAGGAAGCAGCATGGCGCGGTCTTTTAGGGCAGCTCTTGACCTTTCACCGACGTGAAGCAAAGCCGGGATGGTGGGCCTTCTTCACGCGGCGCGATCTAACGGACAAGGAGCTTATCGACGACGCGGAATGCCTTGGAAAATGTGAACGCGATATATCAGCGCAACCCTATAAACTCGGCCCACGTGACAGGTCTCTGGTTTACGAATACAGGTTTCCGCCCCAAGACACAAAAATGCGAGAGGAGTATGATCCGGTCAATGCCTTCACCGGCAAGCGGATCGGTAAGATCGTTGGCCTTGATCGAAAAGGCGGCAAGGTTGCCCTTAAAATCGGAGACAAGCAGGCAAACCCGCCCGATCTTCTTTCGCTTATCCCGCAGAAACCGATTGAAAATAACGATATTCGTGGGGCCATCGGACGCTATGCCGAGGCTGTTGCAAGCGGAAGCGTCTCGCGTTACGCGGCCATTACGAGCATCCTGCGCCGTGATTTGCCTCGCCTTTCGGGGAGGGCTGAGGGGGCAAGCATACTTGGGCAAGGGGATGACACAACGTCGGCCTGTATCGATGCGGTCGGACGCCTCGACAACAGCCATTTGCTGATCCAAGGTCCGCCCGGAACGGGGAAGACCTATACCTCGTCTCATGCGATTGTTGCCCTTTTGAAGGCTGGAAAACGTGTCGGCGTTGCCTCGAATGCGCATAAGGCGATCAACAATTTGTTGGAGGCTGTTGAGAAGGAAGCCGAAAAACAGAACGTCAGATTCCGAGGCGTCAAAAAATGCACATATGACGATCATGCGCTTGCCAGCCGAGGGTTTATCGAGAACACGACAGACCTTAAACAGGCCGAAAGCGGCGGCTATAGCCTTGTCGCAGGCACGGCGTGGCTCTTTTCGCGCGTAGCGTTTGATCAAACGCTAGATTATCTCTTCGTTGACGAGGCAGGACAAGTCAGCCTCGCCAATGTCGTCGCAATGGGAACGGCGGCGCGCAATATCGTGCTTGTCGGCGATCAGATGCAGCTTGCTCAGCCAATCCAAGGCGCCCATCCGGGGCAATCCGGCCTTTCGGCTTTGGAATATCTTTTAGGGGACGCGGCAACGGTTCCGCCCGAACGCGGTATTTTTCTTGCCACGACGCGCCGCATGCATCCAGCCTTGTGCGGTTTTATCTCTGCCGCCGTTTATGAGGGCAAACTGCTTCCCGAACTCGACAATGCGCGCCGCCATCTTGTGGTGAACGGGCCGGAGGAAGATGAGGCTATTGTTCCGGCAGGCATTCGGTTTATCGAGGTTGAGCACGAAGGATGTTCGCAAAAAAGCGAAGAGGAAGTGGAACGTTTAAAAGCCACCTATGATCGCTTGCTTGGCATGAAGTGGGTGGATGAGACCGACGAGGAGCATGTGATCGGCAAGGAAGATATCCTTGTCGTCTCGCCCTACAACATGCAGGTCAACGAGCTGCAAAAAGCGCTTGGCCCCGACGCGCGTGTCGGCACGGTGGATCGTTTTCAGGGGCAGGAAGCGCCCGTTGTTTTGATCTCGATGGCGACATCGTCAGGCGAGGAGCTTCCGCGCGATATCGAGTTCCTTTTCAGCCGCAACCGCCTGAACGTGGCCATCAGTCGCGCAAAATGTTTGGCCGTCCTTTACGCCAACCCGCGTCTCCTCGAAATCCCCTGCAGCACCATCGACCAGATGCGCCTTGTCAATACGCTTTGCTGGGTTCGTGCTTATGCGCATGCGTTCGGTGGGGGAGAAGTGGTAATTAGCGCGGCAGTGGCTTGAAGGGCAAAGGATTTTAGACGTTTGTTATCAGGAAAGACTCTCAGTTTTTTTGTGCTTCACTCGAAGAAGAAAGGTATTTTTGGAAGAAGCCATCAGGAGCATCGTGTTCTGCACAACAATAGGCGCGCTCCGCAGCTTGTGAAACAACTTCGCGGTTAACCCGTTTTACAATATCGCTGGGGGCGGATGCCAACAGAAGCCTCTTCGCTTTTGAGTCAGGCTTGAAGGCGAAAAAGATATGGCGTGGCGTTAGCGGTAGAACAATTACACAATTCGGATCATTTAGGCCCGTCGTAAATAGACAAGGTCTATCTGATGTTAAAATACGGTTAGACGCATGGAATGCGTCCATCAAGAACCAATCCATCGACAAAATATCGCTTAAAACGTTTGAATTCGAAATGATTTTAGGAAGTTGTTTAACGCCAATATTTTCGATAAGCGCAGGGTGGTTTATTTCTACCCAGTCTTTCAGACTTTCGGGTACTTCCCCATTTAATGAGGTTGAGTCTGGTGAGCTCTTGCCTTCAAGATAATCTGAAAATTGATCGCGGAGTGTTGTTTTGATTCTTGTTACAGTTTCCGGATTTCTGATTTTCATGCTCGAGATAAATTGAGCCCATCGGATCTTTTCTTTTTTGGTTAAAGGGGCGCCCGAGATAAACTTTGCTTTTATTTCCGCTCCTGCATTATCGATCGGTTTAAAAAACCTCGTTTCAATCTCAGATCTATCTGAGGCATGAAATGCTTTTGAATATGCATATAGAAAATCCCTATACCCCGTTCCTTTGGGGGCTTTCTGTCTTTTTGAAATTATCCCGTCAAAATTTCTAATTTCCCAAAGCTCATGGGTTCCATGTGCTACCCATGATTTCAGGTAAAACTGCGGAACAAAGTGGTGCTTCGTTGAAGTTGCCATTATAATTTTTCCTGCTTGATATCGATTTGAAGCATGATGTCTTTTGGTTACGGTAGTCCATCCCATTTCCGCTGTGCGCCAGTCACCATCTTTCGGAGCGCCGACGGTTTTATCACTTCGACCTGATCGCCCCACATGTAGAGGTGCCATGTCATTTCCAAGAGCCCGCCCGCGCGGAAACGCACGATGAGCGCGCCATCCTTTTTCTCTTCCGTTTTCTGGTTTGGATGAAAGACAAACTCTCTCGCGGCTTGTGCCGCCTTGGGCGTGAACTTCCAGACGATGTCTTGTGGTTTCTCCATCCATACGCCGAAGGATTGGTCGGCATAGGCCTGAAGATCGAACGTAGGATCGCGATGAAAGCCGTCTTTCGTGACGGTAACGCTTTCAATTTGCGAGAGGATGAAATGATACCGCGCGGCCTCGCGGCCTTTTTCGGTTCCGCCGCCGACTAGATAGTGCCGGTGGCCATAGAGAAAGCCATAGGGCGCAACGCGCTTTATCTCGGCTTGCGGTTTGCCCTTTGCATGATAGAGAATCTCGACAATCTTGCAGGCTTTGATCGCTTCGCGAAGCGCATGCAGGTGCTCGGCATTCAATTTAGGCCGGGGGCCGGGGCGCGTGGCAAGACCTTCGGCTTCGATCAGTGCTTCAAGGTCAGGTTCAACCCGGCGCGAGACGTCGCATTTCTGAAGCGTTTTGATCTTTCCGCAAAGCGACCGCAGAGCCTTCGCTTGCAAACCAAGCCCGCGTCCAGCAAAGGCCTTCGTCGCCATATCAAGGCTGGCCAGCTCGTCCGGCGTCAAGGCTAAATGCCGCCCGTTGGTCGAGGACGGGATCCGCCAACGTTTGATCCTGTTTTCATCCGTTGTCTCATCGACCTGCGGATAAACGCGCACCACGGCATCGCGCATGCGCATGGCCGTGCGGCGGGAGACGTCAAACATATCGATGATTTCCGTGAGGGTGACACCTTCGGCATTCGACTGCATGGCAAACGCGAGGTTCAGTAGGTCTTCGGCTTTTTCGAAACGCATCGACAATCCCCAACAAAAACACTGGGGAAGAGCCTGCCACAAGTGATCCGGTTGGCCAAGAGCGCATGTGACCGGAATTGTCATGTCCGGGTGCTAGAATAGAAAGCGTTAACAGAGTGGTGTGCCATGAAGCCATTAAAACTTGTCCCGTCAAAAGGTCTTGAAATGCTTTTGAGTGCATTCGGCATTCTGGGGACTATGGAGGCGAGAAAGACCAAAAAAGCCAAATACACGAACTATATCCTTGTCTATGGCCCCGATAATAAGGTCCAAACTGTTGAAACCATAAAATAACGGGATCAACCAATTATAAAATAACGATTATTTGTCTTAATGGGCTGTCCTTGGCTGTTCTTTTGTTTTAATATTTCGCCACAAAATCGGGCAGGCTAAGCGAATCAGAGATCGGAAGAAATGAGGGCGCAAAACGAACAAATCGAGACAGGCGGAGGCGGAAACAAAACACCCATATCCCCTTATCATGCCAAATATTTTGCGCACGAGATTTCGACCAAGAAATCCGCCGCTGCCGTTGATCGCCTGACAACCTCGCTTTTCGATGCCGCCGTTGATTTAAACCCCCATCAGATTGAGGCCGCCCTTTTTGCCCTTCGCTCCCCCTTATCCAAGGGCGTTATGCTGGCCGATGAAGTCGGTCTCGGCAAAACCATTGAGGCGGGTATCCTGCTTTGCCAAATGTGGGCCGAGCATAAGCGGCGCTTGCTTGTCATTTGCCCAGCCGTTTTGCGCCGCCAATGGTCGATAGAGCTTGAGGAAAAGTTCAACCTGCCGACGCTTGTGCTGGAAGGCAGTAATTATGCCGAGCGCAGCCAAGCAGGCGATCCCTTCGATTTCAAAGGCGTCGTCATTATTTCCTACCAGTTCGCGAACCGCTGCGCCGACGAGCTTAAGGCCGGGTTATGGCATTTGGTCGTGATCGACGAAGCCCACAAACTGCGAAATCTGTTCAAAAAAGACAACAAGATGGGCCGCACGATCCAAGCGGCCTTGGCCGATCACAAAAAGGTCCTTCTTACGGCCACACCTTTACAAAATTCGCTCATGGAGCTTTACGGCCTCGCCTCGCTGATAGACGAGCGCATCTTTGGCGGGATTGATACGTTCCGCACGGCCTATGTCAACGGGACGCCCAATATAGATGATCTCAAAGACCGCCTTGCGCCCTTTGTCCAACGCACCCTTCGGCGACAGGTTTTGGAATATATCCGCTATACACGCCGCGAAGCGGTTACCCAGCCTTTCAGGCTTTTGGGTGACGAACAAAAACTCTATGACGAAGTCTCTGACTTCCTGTTGCAGCAAGATACCTACGCCATCCCATGGGCGCAAAGAAAGCTGGTCGTTCTTATTGTTCGCAAGCTTCTGGCGTCTTCCTCTTATGCCCTGATTGGAACGTTAGAGACGATCAAGGCGCGGCTGGAACGTATGCGGGAAACGCGGCGCGAGGAAAAGTTGAACCTGCGCACCGCCTTTGTCGCCGGGCAAGACATTGATATCGAATATGCCGAAGCAGGAGAGGAGGAAGGGCCCCAGCCCACGCCCCAGCGCAAGGAAATCGACCTCGAAAAGTTGGCCTATGAAATCGAACAAATCGAAGGTTTCATCGCCCTTGCGCGCTCGATCCGGATTGAAACAAAAGCCAAAGCGCTTCTCACAGCCCTGCAAACCGGCTTTGCCCGTATGGGGGAACTTGGCGGCGCGCGCAAAGCCCTTGTCTTCACGGAATCCAGTCGCACGCAGCGTTGCCTGAAGGACTATCTGGAAGACAACGGCTATCGCGGCAAGATCGTGACATTCAACGGCCAGAACACAGACGATCTTGCGAAGGATATTTACGCCCATTGGCTCAAAAAGAACGCCGAAACAGGCCGCGCCACGGGATCGAAAAACGTCGATATGCGCATGGCCTTGGTCGATTTCTTCCGCGACCGTGCCGAAGTGATGATCGCGACCGAGGCCGCCGCCGAAGGCATCAACCTTCAGTTCTGTTCGCTTATCGTCAATTACGACCTGCCTTGGAACCCGCAACGCATCGAACAGCGCATTGGCCGCTGCCATCGTTACGGGCAAAAGCACGATGTCGTCGTCATCAACTTCCTGAACCAAGACAATCTTGCCGATCAACGCATCTATGAATTGCTGAAAGAGAAGTTCCAGCTTTTCGACGGCGTCTTTGGCGCATCAGACGAGGTTCTAGGCCGCGTCGAATCCGGCATCGATTTCGAAAAGCGTGTGCTAGAGATTTTCGAGACCTGCCGCAAACCGGAAGAAATTGAACAAGCCTTCGTCGATCTTCAGGCCGAGATGGAAGAGCCAATCCAAAGCCGCATCGCCGAAACGCGCACTCTGTTGTTCGAGCATTTCGACGAAGATGTCACCAAACACCTGAAGTTCAGCATGGAGGCGACAAAACAGCGCCTCGATACCGTCACGCACCATTTCTGGGAGCTGACAAAGTTCGTCTATGCAGACCAGTTTTTCTTCAACGACGAAAAGCTGATCTTCGGCGACGATGCCGCCTTCATCGCGCGCGGCGAAAGGCCGGAAGGGGGCGAACATACGCCCATCTTCCACTATCTGGAAACGCGGCAGGGCGAGGTCAAAACAGGTCTGTCCGGCCAGCCCTATCGCATGGCGGGCCCGATGGGCGAGGCCGCCCTTCAAAAAGGGCGCGCGATGGAGACGCCACCCGCCGCGCTGGCCTTTGATTTTGCCTCATACCCCCACAAAATCGCCCTTTTGGAAGAACAAAGCGGCAAGCGCGGCTGGCTTTGGTGCGACAAGCTGACAATCAAAACGTTCGAGGAAACGGAAAGCCTGATCTTCACCGTCTGCGACGAAAATGGTGCGATCCTGCCGCCCGCGTTCGGCGAAAAGCTTTTCCTTCTATCGGCCACCAACGAAGGGGCCTTGGCCCCATGCCCCCACCAAAACGCGGTCGAAGCCGCGCGCGCGTCCAGCATCGAAGCCAGTCTGAAAGAATCGGAAATCAGCAACCACAGCTATTTCGAGGAAGAGCTGGATAAGCTCGACCGCTGGGCCGAGGATCTGAAAACGGGCCTAGAGATGGAGCTGAAACAGCTCGACCGCGACATCCGCGAGGCTGCCCGTCAATCGAAACAGAGGGTCAGCCTTGCCGAAAAGCTGGCTTTTCAGAAGCAAAAAGCGGCCCTCGAAAAACGCCGCTCCCAAAAACGCCACGAGCTTTTCCAAAGCCAAGACAAGATTGACGCAAGGCGCGAAGAGCTTATTAATCAATTAGAACGGCAACTGCAGGATAGCAGGCATGAGGTGGTGCCGCTGTTTTGCGTGGGATGGAGGGTTTCGTGAGGATTGTTTGGAAAACCATAATTGATTTTTGGTTGGCCTCACTAGACGTAGTGACTATCTGGGTTCAGCCTGTGCTGGTTGGGGTGAGCGTTCTTGCAAGTGCTTTTTTAACTTATGATTTTTCTCATGTTTACTCGTATGTTCCAAGTTGGAAGCATCAGATTGATCTACTCAGATCGGCCCTTCCCATTACGCTAGTGTTGACCCAAGTCTTCCTGTTGGCTGTGTCCATTTTTCAGGGAATTAGGCAATGCTCAATTCGCAAGTTGAAAAAACAAGTGGATGAATACAGAGAAAAAATAAATATCATTGCAAGCAATGTTGAAACGCTTGTTGATGGTATATTGTTGAGATTGGCGGAAAAGCTAAAATTGGACAAAGGAGATCCATCGCGGCTAACAATTTATATCCACAACAGCAATGGACACTTTATTTCCTTCGGACGGTACTCCCCAGACCCATCTCTGAATGAAAAGGGAAGGAGCCTGCTGCCTGACAACGCGGGGTGTATATCTCAGGCGTGGAAGAGTGATTGGTGTTATGAGGGGAATTTGAGTTCTAAAGATTGCCGCCAAAAATACAAAGTTGAGCAGTCCGTTGTTGATGGATTGAGAATGAAATCAAGGTTCTATGCCGTTAAAAGAATTGACTCATCAAACAAGCGACCTTTGGCTGTCGTTGTTTTTGAATCTGTCACCGCAAACAAGTTTGACGAACAAAAAATCAGAAACCTTCTGAACGGAGAAGAAGCATATCTAGCAGAGATAATCGATTGTCTGAAAGAGCATATTCCTAACCCGCAAGATGCGCAGAAATGGGGGTTCTAATGACCGCACTTAAAGACATCATTGCTTATGTGTGTAAGACCTATCCTTCGAACTTGCAGGATGAGTTGTCAAATGCACGTGTCACCAAAATGATTTACCTTGCTGATTGGAGGCAAGCGATCGAACATGGGCGCCAGATTTCAGATATTGACTGGTTCTTCGACAATTACGGGCCTTACGTTGATGATGTGAGGAAAGAAGTTGCTGAAAACAATTCGATTTTTGACCTTCAGCATGTTCAGAATATGTACGGGCAGCCAAAGAACCTGATTAAGCTTAAGGATAAGAACTATGCGCCGTCCCTTTCTGATGATCAAAAGAAGTCAATTGATCATGTTATTGAAATGACTAAAAAAATGTATTGGGACACATTCATCAAGCTCGTTTATTCAACATATCCCATAACTTCTTCAGAAAGGTATTCGCATCTCAATTTGCTTGAGAAGGCTTCTGAATATAAGGCTCAGAAAGAAGAAAAAGCACCATGACCAAAAAGCAAAAGCTGGAATTGACGTGGATTGGGAAGGATCAGAGGCCTCGGTTGGAGCCTCGAATTTTGGTGGAGGATGATGCGCGGTCGTATCATGCGGACAAACGCGTTACGGATCATGATCTATTCGACAATAAGCTGATCTTTGGCGACAATTTGCTCGCGCTCAAGGCGCTGGAGCAGGAGTATGCGGGGAAGGTCAAATGCGTCTTTATCGATCCGCCCTATAACACCGGATCGGCCTTCACGCATTACGACGACGGGCTTGAGCATTCCATCTGGCTCGGCCTCATGCGCGACCGCTTGGAGATCCTGCGCAACCTCCTCTCCGAAGACGGCTCAATCTGGATCACCATCGACGACAACGAATGCCATTACCTCAAGGTGCTTTGCGATGAGGTGTTTGGAAGGGGAAACTTTTTGTGCGATATCGCTTGGGAGAAGCGATATTCTCCTCCACCGGACACAAAGGACTTTGGCTATGTACACGATCATATTTTGGTCTACAGAAAGACACCAGCTTTTCGACGCAACTTATTGCCCTTAACGGAAGACCAATCTGGTCGATATAAAAATCCAGATAACGATCCCCGCGGCCCTTGGAAAGCTATGGATTACACTTGTCGATATTCTGCCGACGAACGCCCTAATCTCAATTATCCGATTATACAGCCCCACACGAAGAAAGAGATATGGCCAAACAAAACGCGAGTCTGGGCAATGTCGCGGGAAGTTCATGAAAAGAACGAACGAGAGAATAGAATTTGGTGGGGAACAAAAGGCACAAATAATGTTCCTGCACTAAAAAACTTTTTCTCGGATATCAATCAGGGCATGATGCCAATGTCATTATGGAAACATACTTTGGCAGGCCATAATCAAGATGCGATGAAAGAAATGTTATCTCTCTTTGGGCGAGATGTTTTTTCAACACCAAAACCCGAGCGCTTGATACATACGGTTCTTCACATAGCCACCAATCCCAACGACCTCGTCCTCGACTCCTTCGCGGGTTCTGGCACCACCGGCGCTGTTGCTCATAAGATGGGGCGGCGGTGGATTATGATTGAGTTGGGGGAGCATTGTCATACGCATATCATTCCGCGCCTCAAGAAAGTGATCGATGGCGAGGATAAGGGCGGGATTACCGAGGCGGTGGCTTGGAAAGGCGGCGGGGGCTTTCGGTATTATGCGCTGGCGCCGTCTCTCATCACAATGGACAAATACGGTCAAGCGGTCATCAACAAAGACTATGACCCCGCCATGCTGACGCAGGCCATGTGCAAGCTGATGGGCTTTGCCTATGCGCCGTCTGAGACCGTTTATTGGCAGCAAGGTCATTCAACCGAGACCGACTTTATCTATGTGACGACGCAAACGCTGGATCAGGCGCAGCTCGCCGCTCTTTCGGAAGAAGTGGGGGACAAGCAAAGCCTCCTCATCTGCTGCTCGGCCTTTCGCGGCAAGGCAGACGGTTTCGAAAACCTAACCCTCAAAAAAATCCCTCGCGCGGTGTTGGCCAAATGCGAATGGGGCCACGACGACTACAGCCTCAACGTCCAAAACCTGCCTCTCGCCGAGGAGGACCAAGTGGACATCCCCACGCCGCGCAAACAAAAAGCCAAAGCGCGTGCCAAGGCAAAAGCGGCGGAACCTTCTTTGTTTGGAGATGTGGAATGAGCAATCTTATTGATGGGCTAGCTTTGGTCGTTGCGCTGGGATCAGCTGTGGTTTCTTGTTTATCTGCGGGAGCTGCAAAGGCCTCCGCAGACGCTGCAAAAATCTCTGCGGAGGAAACGAAGAAACAACGAAAGATTAGCCAATATGTGACATTGTCCCCCCATTTTTTTGCTGTAAGCCAGATTCTTTCAGCCCTAAGCGATGGAAAGGAAACACCGAAGCGTCTTCTTGCGGCAAGAGACTCTCTTGTCTTTTTAAAGAAAGCTTTACCAAAGGACGAAGAGCTAATTGCCGTTGTCAATGAGATCGAATACAGATTTGAAGAGACGATCTCCGATGGCATTACAACCTTTAGAAGTCATTTAGTAAATTACCCAGCAAGGGAGACTGAGGATAACTTTGCTCAATTCAATCTCGATCATAACGTCGATAAGGATCCAACTAAAAAAAGATTTAAAATTGCGCAACTAAAGGAAATGCTGTCGATGATTGAAGGAAGATATATTTCTTTGGATGACACCCCATGAACCGTTTCCTCAACGCCATCTCAAACCGCCTCTCTCTCCGCACGCCGCAGCGGGAGTCTCTTGAAATCCTTGCGCGCGTGGCGGACGTCGTGCCGCTCAACAAAACGCGCGATGTGGCTGAGGCGCTGCGGGTCATTCACGAGGATTATCCGAGCGTTGAGGATTTTGAGCGCGATTTTCCTTCGCTCTGTTTTGCGCTTGCCACGGGCGTTGGCAAAACGCGGTTGATGGGGGCGTTTATCGCTTACTTGCATCTTGCGAAGGGCATGAAGCATTTCTTCGTGCTGGCCCCAAACCTCACCATCTATAACAAGCTCATTGCCGATTTCACGCCAAACACGCCGAAATATGTGTTTCAGGGGATTGCGGAGCTGGCGATCACGCCGCCGGAAATCATCACGGGCGACAATTACGAAAGCGGGCGCGGCATTCGCGGCACCGACCTTTTGGGCCAAGCCGACAACATTCACGTCAACATCTTCAACATCTCGAAAATCAATACCGAGACGCGGGGCGGGGCCTCGCCGCGCATCAAGCGGCTTTCGGAATACTTAGGCGAAAGCTATTTCGAATATCTGTCCAAGCTCGACGATCTTGTTTTGCTGATGGATGAATCGCACCGTTACCGCGCCTCGGCGGGCATTCGGGCGCTGAATGAACTGAACCCCGTTCTTGGGCTTGAACTGACCGCGACGCCGCAGATTGAAAACGGTGCAAAGGCCGTGCCGTTCAAGAACGTGATCTATAGCTATCCGCTCTACAAGGCGATGGAAGACGGCTATGTGAAGGAACCGGCGGTTGCCACGCGTGAAAACTTCGATCCATCTAAGTTCACGGAAGACGAGCTGGAGAAAATCAAGCTCGAAGACGCTATTTGCATTCATGAAAACGTCAAGGCCGAGCTGAAGGTCTATGCCGATAACAACAATCGGCCTTTGGTCAAGCCCTTTATCCTCGTCGTCGCGCAGGACACGACGCATGCCGAAAATCTGATGGCTTTGATTAAATCGGATGCCTTTTTCGAGGGGCGCTATCGGGATCGCGTGATTACGGTGCATTCGAACCAGCGCGGCGAGGAAAAGGACGAGACGATCCAGAAACTTCTCTCGGTCGAAGACCCTGCCGAGCCGACCGAGATTGTTATTCACGTCAATATGCTGAAAGAAGGATGGGACGTCACCAACCTTTACACGATTGTGCCTTTGCGTGCGGCGAACTCGCGCACGCTTGTTGAACAATCGATTGGGCGCGGGCTTCGTTTGCCTTATGGAAGGCGCACAGGTGTTGCCGCCGTAGATCGTTTGACCATTGTGGCACACGACCGGTTTGATGAGATTATCCGCGAGGCGAACGATCAACACTCGATCATCCGCGCAGGCGTTGTGATTGGCAAAGACATTGCCGCCAAGCCGAAGCAAGCCGTTGAGATTAAATCGAACATTGAATTGATCGTGACCGGCGAAGCGCCGGTGAAACCGGAACAAAAGCCTTTGTTCACAGAAGAAGAGCGTCCGATTGCCAAGGCCTCGTTTGAGGCGATACGGGATTTTGAGCGTCTGCCAAGCTCGCGCGATCTTCTGAAGCCGGAAACGCAACAGAAAATCGTCGAGCGCGTGATTGAGAAAATCACGCCCGCGCAGGGAACGCTTGGCGGGATCATTGAAAAGCCCAATGTTGAGAACATCGTCCGGCGTCAGATTGAAGCCTATGTCCAGAACACCATCGACATTCCGCGTGTGACCGTGACGCCGATTGGCGCGGATAGCTATGCGTTCACGGACTTCGATCTTGATACAAAAAACCTGCCGCGCCTTCAGCCTGTCGAGGATAAAATCCTGATCCAGAATTTGCGCACTTATGAGCGCGAGCAAATGGCCAAGGGCGAGGCCATCGGCCAAGAAGCGCGACTGGAGGACTATATCGTCGCCGTTCTGATCGATAAGGATGACATTTCCTATGATGACCACGCCGACCTGCTCTACAAACTGGCGGGGCAAATGGTGGCGTTTATTTTTTCCTATTTGGGAGATACCGAGAAGACGAAAAACGTCATTCAGTTTTATCGCACAAAGCTGGCCGATTTGATCCATGCGCAGATGGATGCGCATGTGAAGCTTGGCTACACGGACTTTCAGGCTTCCGTTACGCGCGGGTTTGAGCAGCCGAAAATGGGTGCGGTAACGATTGATGCGGGCGAGAAAGTCAGAAACTTCCGGCAGACGTTGGCCAATGTTTCCGACATTCGCGGCATGGTGTTCGAAGGTTTTTCAAAATGCCTCTATCCGCAGCAGAAGTTTGATTCCGACACGGAACGCCAGATGGCTATCTTGCTCGAAGACGAAAAGAGCGTTCTGAAATGGTTCAAGCCTCTGCGCAATGACGTTAAAATCTACACGAATGAAAATGACGGTTATGAGCCTGATTTTGTCGTGGAAACTTCTGGCGAGAAGCTTCTTATCGAGACCAAACGTGCGGACGAAGTCGAAAGCGATGCGGTCCAGCAGAAAGCTCGCGCCGCACTCAAATGGTGCGAGGCGGCCACAAAACATGAAACGGAGAATGGAGGCAAACCGTGGCGGTATCTTCTGGTGCCCCACGATGCCGCTAAGCCGAATGCGACGCTTGGTGGATTATTGGTTCAGTACCGCTAGTGGAGGCAAAATCCATTTTTTAGCTATTTTAGTCCGTTTTCATAAGATGTTGGGGGCCATATTCTCGTATCCATTTGGCACGGGTTAGGTGTGACGCCCAACATTGGCGTGCAACATCAGGGGCGAGACTTGGATCGCGATGTAGCACGATGCGGGAGACCTCGCGCCAGTCGGCGCCTTCCGCTTCGGCGTCGAGAATGCGCGCATAGGTGATGAAGTGCGCCTCATCATAGGGCGTAATGCTCTCTGCGGAGGGCGCTTCGTCGGCGACATCGGGATCGAGGATCGTCTTGGGCATAGGGTAGTTTTGACCTTATCTCGTGGGGCTGTCCATCCGGTTTCGCGGGCCGCTTTGGGAACGTTGAGGGCATTCTATGTCGGGAAGGCTTCAAAAATCTTAAGAAACTAGGAATATATTCCTTGACAAAATGGGATAATTCCCATATTGACATTCCTACGACGTACTGCGCCCATCTGCCCCCGGTTTTGCGGACTTGGCGATGATGAGGACGGGAGTGACTTGTTTTTGCGAGACGGCTTTTGGCCGTCTTTTTTTGTGGCCGAAAGCCTCCTGCGTCGGAACCTGATTTCCTTTTTTTCGTTGGAGAAGATTCATGCCCGAGACCGCTGTGTCCGGCCTGCGGCCGTGCGTCGACTGGCGCAATGCCGAAGATTATCGCCATCTTCTGGATTATGACCGCGCCGGATGGGCTGGCGAATGGCTCAGGCGCAATCCGGCTTTTGTTGCCGATGTCCATCGTGCGCCCCATTATTCGGATGCGTTCCGCTTCGGCTCTGATCTGGATGTTGCCATCATAGATGGAGGGAAAGATACATCGTTAGCGCGTTGGGGATTGCACGGTATTTGCCCAGGGACTGAGCCGCTTTTCTTCTGGCGTCCGGAGGTCAATGCGCAGGTTCTGACGCTTGAAGCCAAAAAGGCAACGAACGAAGCCGAGGGGCTCGACCTGCGTCAATGTACTTTGTTTAAGGCGGCGTTTCGCGGCGCGGATCAAGATACGCATCTTCTGTTTGGGGACGGCGTCCGGACGCTGCAGGTCGTCGTCAAGGGCGATGTTTCCTTTGAAAGCCCCATGAACTTTCGGTGCGCCTTGTCCGGTTGGAGCGAGTTTGAGACCAAGCCATTGAGCTTACGTCGGTTGTGTTGTCTTTACAGGCTGGGACGTCTTTCCAGTTCCCTTTATCCCAAGGAGCAACGGGCCCATCGCTGGGTCGAAATGATCCGTGCATGGGACGGCGTTCAGGCCGGGGCCAAGCAACGCGATATTGCCATCGCTATTTATGGCGATCGCGCGGTGCGTGAAGATTGGGATTCAGGCTATCGCACCCGTGTGCAAAGATTGATCCGTTCATCGGAACGGATGGTCGGCGGCGGTTATCTGGACCTTCTGCGTAGCGGCAGCGGAGACACGGCGCACAAAGGCGCTTTATGAAATCTTCCTGCTTACGATCTTTTCGCCATCCCAAAAGGCGAACACGCCGTCCGATCCGTCCGGAAGCGAGCCGCCTGTGACAATATAGGCGCATTCTTCCGGCGGGCTCCATGTGTGGCCGCAGGGCCTGCCGTCTTCGACATTGACAAGGCCCTTCACGCTCGCGTTCCTTTTCTGCCATTCATGGACGCGTTTGCAAGCGTTTTCCGGCGTAGAGGCCTTGGCGTCAAACTCGAAGCGTTGGTTGCAAACCGTCGTAACGCGGTAGGTTTCCATCTTGGGCGTTTTGTCTTCTGTATTACTCATGGCGGTGCTCGTCTCGTTTTATGGCCACGCGATCTTACGGGATCAAACGTCGTTTCTCAATTCGGAAAAAGCCGAGGCAACAGCGATGGAATAAACGAAGCCGGGAAGAAGAAGGTTCGGCTCGTCCGGTTCATGGAATGGATGGACCCGTGCGTGTGGGCCGGGCGAGAGGAAAAGGCAGGGAGGGTTTGGG
This sequence comes from uncultured Rhodospirillaceae bacterium, assembly GCA_964390005.1. Lineage (GTDB taxonomy): Bacteria > Pseudomonadota > Alphaproteobacteria > UBA9219 > UBA9219 > CAYMGM01. The sequence goes on from CAYMGM010000003.1 coordinate 39,290, forward strand.
GGACAGGCCTAAGGGGAAAGAGAGGGCTCTTTCCGGGCTGTCGCGGAGAACCACCATGAATAATCCTGAAACCATCTCTCTGTCCCCATCGCGAGACATTCCCTTTAACAGGCTTGTACTGTCCGATCGCAATGTGCGGCGTATCCAGACGGGCCTTTCCATCGAAGAACTGGCCGAAGACATCGCGCAACGTTCATTGTTACAGTCCCTCAGCGTCCGACCGATGGAAGGCCGCGAGGGATTTTATGAGGTGCAGGCCGGAGGACGGCGCTATCGGGCGTTGGAGCGGCTTGTGGCGCAAAAGCGGCTGGCGGTCGATGCGCCCATTCCCTGTCTTGTGCGTGAGGACGGGATTCTCGAAGAAGACTCGCTCGCCGAAAACGTGCAGCGGCAGAACCTACATCCGCTCGATCAGTTTCGTGCGTTTCTGGCTTTGCGCGATCAGGGGCTCGGCATCGACGACATCGCTGCGCGTTTCTTTGTGACGCCGCAAATCGTCAAACAACGGCTCAAGCTTGCGAGCGTGTCGCCGAAGCTTTTGGACATCTATGCGGCGGACGACATGACGCTCGAACAGCTCATGGCCTTTACGGTCTCGGACGATCCTGCCCGTCAGGAACAGGTTTGGGAATCTGTGTCCCAAGGCTACAACAAAAGCGCCTATCAGATCCGCAGGCTTCTGACGGAGAATGCGGTCGATACGGACGACAAGCGTGTCCGTTTCGTCGGCCTTGAGGCTTATGAAACTGCGGGCGGCGGCGTTCTCCGCGACCTGTTCTCCGAGAATGGCGATGGGTGGGTGCAGGATGTCGGGCTTCTTGAACGCCTCGTTGCCGAAAAACTCGTCTGCGAGGCCGAGACGATCAAGACCGAGGGTTGGAAATGGCTGCAAGTCGCCGCCGACTTCCCTTACGGCCATACGCAAGGTCTGCGCCGCATCGCGGGCGAGGAAGAGCCGCTGAGTGCCGAAGAGGAAGCGCAACGCGCCGCGCTGGTTGACGAAAAAGAGGAGATTGAACGGCGGTATTTTCAGGAGGATGGCGAAGAAATCCCTGACGATGCCGAACGGCGGCTCATCAGGATTGAGGAAAGGATCGAAGAAATCGACGAGCGGCCCTTACGTTACGATCCTGCCGCTATTGCCCGTGCGGGCGCGTTTGTGAGCATCGATGAAGATGGCGGCCTGTTGATCAAACGCGGTTATGTGCGGCCGGAAGACGACAAAGACGATGCGAATGCGGCGAACGATGAAGACGAAACGGATGCGCCGGATCGTTCCTGTTGCATCGTCCTTTCCGGTGGGCAGTCCTCCGGCGCTGCCGCCGAAGAACCGGAAGAAGAAGGCTTAAAGCCGCTTTCGGACCGGTTGGTGATAGAACTGACCGCACAGCGAACCTTAGCCTTGCGCGACGCGCTGGCCAATGATCCGGACACGGCGTTTCTGGCCGTTTTGCATGCGCTTATTCTCCAAACCTTCTATCGTTTTGCGATGGAAAGCTGCCTTGAGATCACCGCGAAAAGCTCCGGCTTTTCTGTGCAAGGGCCGGATCTGAAAGACTGCGCTTCGGCCAAGGCCATTGAGGCGCGACACGCCGCATGGGAAAAGCAGCTTCCCAAGGACGAAAAGGATCTTTGGGAGACGCTGCGAACTTTCGACGGAGACAGCCGCAACGCCCTGTTCGCCCATTGCGCCGCGCTGACCGTCAACGCCGTGCAGGAACCTTGGAATCGCGCGCCTGGGCGCAAGGGCCACGCCGATCAGCTTGCGAACGTGCTTGCGCTCGACATGGCGGCAATCGGATGGAAGCCGACTGCCGCCAATTATCTCGGCCGCGTGTCCAAGGCACGGATTCTGGAAGCCGTCACGGAGGCCAAAGGCGCTGCGGCGGTGGAATGGATCGAGAATCTGCGCAAACAGGAGATGGCGCAGCAGGCGGAACGGATGCTGGCCGATACCGGCTGGTTGCCGGAGCCGCTGCGCACACCGGGCATCGAGTCCAGGCCTGTTGCGACGGCATCAACGCCACCAGAGCCTTTCCCAGCGCCGGACATCGCGGCCGCCGAACTGCCCTCTTTCCTCACCGAAGCCGCCTGACGCGCTTTTCCTTTTCCATTCAACGGCTCGGCCTTGTGCCGGGCCGTTTCGTTTCAAGGAGATTTCCGATGAACTGGTACCAATCCTGCGCCTATGACAACGTGCAAAAACGCTGCTTCCACGTTACCGGCTTGAAGCGTTTACGAGCCTTGGCCAAAGCCCTTCGCTTTGCCGCGAACAGCTTCGATGTCCGTTCCAACTGTGGTGGCATCGCTGTCTCCGGCGAGGTCACGCTGCACCATGAGGGCCTTTATGTGCAGATCAGCCAACCGGCGACGCATGCCGACAGCGGCATCCTGATCCGAAGCTGCAAGGGACGAAAGGACTATACAGGCGGGCGGAACCATTTTGCGTCGCTTGCGATGCTGGACGACATTCCGGCGCTGGCCAGCCTCTGCCGCTCCATTTTGCAGCAGGGAGGGTAAAGCCATGGCTATTCCCGATTGTGCCCGCGTGAATTTTGAGACCCTGCTCCGCGCTGCGCAAAACGGCGATCTTGCGCTTCTGGAATGCGCGGACGCCGCGACGGGCGTGCCGCGCTACGTCGTTTGCGCCGTGGGGCGGGATGAAAACGATTTTGTCTTCACGCCGTTCGGGCATCTGGCGGAGGGGAATCCTTACGAGGCCTACCGTCCGCCAGAGTGAGAGGAAGGCCGGGAGGAAGCGAGCCGGAAAGGACAAGAGAAAGTCCGGTCCGGCTCGATCTTCAACCTTATCCCGGAGACCCTCCCATGAATCTGACCCTGCCCAGGGCGGCCGTTTGCGCCGCCGCGCCCTTTCGCACGCCTTGCGATACAGCCTCCTGCATCCTGCAAGCGGCGGAAGGCTTGTGCGCCTTTCTTGAAAAAGGCATTTTGATCGAAGCCTGTATTTTGCGCAAAACGATGGAGTCCGCGTTCGGCGGTTCCGATGCCGAGGGACTTTGGAACTGGAAGACGGCCTATGAGGCCTGCGAGGCGGCACAAATCCTATTTTTGCGCAAATACGGCCCCGCCATGCAGGCGCGCGCCGCAACACCCGCCCTGCTTCTTTCCATGATGCAAAGGATGGCAGGGCTTCTACCAACCCATACGCGCCGCACGCAGGAATCTGAAGCTTTGCAGCAATTCTCGACGCCCGCGCCTTTGGGACTGATCGCCAGCCTTGCCGCTTGCGTCACGCCGGATGATGTCGTTCTGGAGCCTTCTGCTGGCACCGGCATGCTCGCGATCTTTGCCGAGACGCAGCGTGCGCATCTGGCGCTCAACGAGATCGCCGAGGTGCGCGCGGCGCTGTTAAGACTGCTGTTCCCCGATGTCGCCGTCACGACGCATGACGCTTCCACACTCCACGACCGGTTGGACGCTGGCGTGCGTCCCTCCGTCATTTTGATGAACCCGCCCTTTTCGGCGACGCTGCACGTCGCGCAACGGCAGGCGGACACGGCGTTCCGGCATATTGTCTCGGCCTTCGCGCGTCTGGCGGAAGGCGGCAGGCTTGTCGCCGTTACGGGTGCGTCCGTTGCGCCCGACAATCCAGCCTGGCGTCCTTCCTTCGTTCAGCTTCAGGAGAAAGGCGGTTGCGTCCGCTTCTCCTGCGCTATTGATGGCGCGGTTTATGCCAGGCATGGCACAAACTTCTCCACACGCCTGACCGTTATCGACAAGATCGCGGTGCCGGATGCGACTGTTTTGCCGCCTTCCGTGCCGCAGGCCGAGAGCGCCGCCGATTTGCTGCAAAAGGTCATCGCTAACGTCCCGTCACGCAGTGCGCTGGCCGAGCCAATCGGCGTTGTGAATACCGTTAGGCCGGTCGTTACGGTCAAGGCGCTATCCCCCGTTTTTGCGAAGCCGCAACTTGTCGCCCCGCCTGCCACGTCGGACGCGATCGAACTTTCCTATGAAGCCGCCGCCGAAACGGGCGCGGTCGATGGCGCGGTCCTGACCGACGCTCTTTATGAAGGCTATACGCTGGGCGCCATCCGCATCGCGGGCGCAAGGCCGCATCCGACCAAACTGGTGCAATCCGCCGCCATGGCGTCCGTCGCCCCGCCTTTTCCTTCCTATCGTCCCCATCTGCCGGAACGGGTCGTCAGCGACGGCCTTCTGTCCGATGCCCAGATTGAAAGCGTGATCTATGCGGGCGAAGCCCATGCGTCTCTTCTTTCCGGATCCTGGGTCGTCGATGGGGGTTTCGACAACATTCACGCCGCTCCGGATGCCGCTGAAAACGCTATCCGTTTCCGGCGCGGCTGGTTTCTGGGCGACGGCACCGGTTGCGGCAAGGGGCGACAGGTCGCCGGGATTATCCTCGACAACTGGATCAAAGGCCGCCGCAAGGCCATCTGGATCTCCAAATCCGACAAACTGATCGAAGACGCTCAGCGCGACTGGGCTGCGCTTGGACAGGAAAAGCTTTTGATCCAGCCGCTGTCCCGCTTCAAGCAAGGCACGCCGATCCGTTTGAGCGAGGGTATTCTTTTCTGCACCTACGCCACCCTGCGTTCCGCCGAGCGCGAGGGGAAAGTCTCACGGCTTCAACAAATCGTCGATTGGGTCGGCCAAAATTATGACGGCGTGATCGTCTTCGACGAAGCCCACGCGCTCGCCAACGCTGGAGGCGGCAAAGGCGAACGCGGCGACGTGCTGCCCTCCCAGCAAGGCCGCGCAGGCCTTCGCCTGCAACGTGCCCTGCCAAGCGCCCGCATTGTTTATGTCTCGGCCACGGGAGCGACGGATGTGCGCAATCTGGCCTATGCCGAACGGCTGGGCCTTTGGGGCGGCGAGGATTTCCCGTTCGCCAACCGGGGCGAGTTCGTTCAGGCCGTCGAGGCGGGCGGCGTCGCGGCCATGGAGGTTCTGGCGCGGGATCTGAAGGCGCTCGGCCTCTATACGGCCCGGTCGCTATCCTATGAAGGCGTCGATGTCGAGATTGTCGAACATCCGTTGACGCCGGAACAGACCGCCATCTACGACGCCTATGCCGAGGCGTTTCAGATCATCCATCAGAATCTGGCCCGGGCGCTTGAGGCGTCGAACATCACCGGCAGGTCGGGAACGCTTAACGGGCAGGCAAAATCCGCCGCAAGGTCGGCCTTCGAGTCGGCGAAGCAGCGCTTCTTCGCGCATCTCCTGACTTCCATGAAGACGACGACGTTGGTCAAGAGCGTTGAGGCCGATCTTGCGGCGGGGCATGCCGCCGTGATCCAGCTTGTCTCCACGGGCGAGGCCGTGATGGAACGCAAGCTGGCCGAGATCCCCGCCGAGGAATGGAGCGATCTGTCGATTGACCTTTCGCCGCGCGAGATCGTCGGCAGCTACCTGTCTCATGCCTTCCCGACGCAATTGTTCGAACCCTACACGGACGAGGAAGGCAATCTTCATTCGCGGCCTGCTGTTGATGAAGGTGGCAATCCCGTCCTTTGTCGTGAAGCGGTTGAAGCCCGCGACAAGATGATCGAGCATCTTGCGACGCTTGATCCCGTGCCGGGGGCGCTGGATCAGATCGTGCAGCGTTTCGGAACGGATCAGGTGGCGGAAGTGACGGGCCGCTCGCGCCGGATCGTCAAGAAAGGCGACAGACTTGCCGTCGAGACGCGCCCACCTTCGGCCAATCTGTCCGAAACGCAGGCCTTTATGGACGACGAGAAGCGGATCCTTGTCTTCTCCGACGCGGGCGGCACGGGGCGAAGCTATCATGCCGACCGGGGCGCGAAGAACCAGCGTTTGCGCGTTCATTATCTTTTGGAGGCAGGCTGGAAGGCCGACACGGCCATTCAGGGTCTTGGCCGCTCAAACCGCACCAATCAGGCACAGCCGCCGCTCTTCCGGCCCATCACGACGGACGTGAAGGCAGAAAAGCGGTTTCTGTCGACCATCGCGCGGCGTCTCGACACGCTCGGCGCCATCACACGCGGACAGCGGCAGACGGGCGGTCAAGGGCTGTTCCGGGCCGAGGACAATCTGGAGGGTGAGCAAGCCCGCGCGGCGCTTCGGCAGTTTTATATGCTGTTGGCGCAGGGGGGCGTAGTGGATTGCTCGCTTCAGCGGTTTGAGGACGCGACGGGTTTGTCGCTTCTGGCCGAAGGTGGCGGGCTGAAGGAGGAACTACCGCCGATCACGACTTTCCTGAACCGGTTGCTGGCCCTTCCCATCGGTTTGCAGAACATTTTGTTCACCGCGTTCGAGGAATTGCTCAGCTCCCGCACGGAGGCGGCGCTTGCGGCGGGCACCCTCGATGCGGGGCTGGAGACGATCCGGGCCGAAAGCCTCGTCGTCACCGACCGCCGCACGGTCTGGAAGCATGAGAGCGGCGCGGAGACGCAGCTCTTCATGATCCAACGCAAGGACCGCAATCGTCCCCTGTCGGCGGACGAGGCTGTTTCAATGCATGGCGGCAAGCTTCTGATGAACAGTCGCTCCCACCGTGCGGCGGTGCAGATCGCGGCCCCCGGTTTGATGCTGGACGATGGGAGTCTTGAACGGCGCGTTCGGCTTGTTCGGCCATTGCAGCGCGACACTCTGTCCGTGGCGGAGCTTGCCGACAGCCATTGGGAGGAAGCCGACGAGGACGCCTTCCGCTGCGCTTGGGATGCCGAGGTCGCCGGAATCCCGTCCCATTCGATCAATACCTTCCATCTGGTGACGGGGCTTCTTCTGCCAATCTGGCGGCGCTTGCCGGAGAAAAACGCGCGCGTTTACCGGCTTCAGACGGACGAGGACGAACGCATCATCGGACGCATGCTCTCGCCCGTGGAGGCCGAGGGCGTTTGCAGGAATCTCGGCATCGATGCGCCAAAACTTTCCGCCGATCAGGCCTGGGCGCTTGTCGATGACGGCAAGGTGGCGGTGCATCTGGCCGATGGGCTTGCGCTGCGGCGCGTCCGCGTGATGAATGAAAACCGCGTCGAACTGACGGGCTTTACGTCCGGTATGGTCGATGGGCTCAGGGCTCGGGGTCTGTTCGGTGAGATCATCGCGTGGAAATTGCGCCTCTTCGTGCCGATCGGTGACGCCGGCAAATCCGTGTTCGATGGACTTCTCGACCGCTGGCCCCTCACGGAAATCGTCGAGCGGGGTTGAGCCATGTCCCGCGCCGCCGATCTTGCGCACCGCCTCAGCCGAGAGGCCGAGGCGGTGTGCCGCGTCTATCTGCCCAATGGCCGCCGTCAGGGCCGTTATTGGCACTGTGGCGATGTGCAGGGCACGCCGGGGCAGAGTCTTTACGTTCATCTTTCCGGCCCACGTGCCGGACGTTGGACCGACGCCGCCACGGGCGAGCATGGCGATCTGCTCGATCTCATAGCGCTGAACCAAGGCTTTGATCTACGCGCCGCCTTCGTTGAAGCGGAACGGTTTCTTGGTCTGCCACGTCCGCCAGCGCAATCCGATATGCCTTGCATCCCTTGCGGTTCGCCTGAGGCTGCGCGTCGTCTGTTTACCGCCTCGAAACCGATCCACGGCACGCTGGCGGAAGCTTGGCTTCACAGTCGCGGGATCGTTTTGCCTGCGGACGTCGCGGCGTTGCGGTTCCATCCGCGCTGCTATTACGGCACGCCGAAGGGGCGCGAAGTTTGGCCCGCTTTGATCGCCGCCGTCACGGACATGGAGGGCCGCATCACAGGCGTGCATCGGACGTGGCTTGATCCGACGGGCGGCAAGGCGCCTGTCGATCAACCGCGCCGCGCGATGGGGCATCTTCTCGGCAACGGCGTGCGCTTTGGCGCTGTCTCGGGCGTGCTTGCGGCGACGGAAGGGATCGAGACCGCGTTGGCGCTCAAAAGCGTCATGCCCGATCTTCCCGTTATCGCGGCGCTTTCGGCTTCGCATCTCGCCGCCCTGATCCTGCCGTCTTCCTTGCGCCGTCTCTATGTCGCGCACGACAATGACGAAGCCGGACGCCTGGCGCTGGAACGGTTGCGCGAACGGTTCTGCGGCGTTGCCGTCGAGCTTCGGGCGCTTGTGCCGCGAGCCGAGGACTTCAACGCGGATTTGCTGACCCTTGGCCCGGATCGGCTGCGGGACTGGCTTGCGGCGCAGCTCGCGCCGGACGATTGCCGCCGTTTTCTTTTCCCCGATGGGCTGCGGCGCGGCATGGAAGGTTCGCCGGAATCGGGCCCGGAAGGAAGGCAAGCCTCAGGGCGGGTCTTGCGTTAAAGGGCCGCGCTACGGCCTTTCCTTGCGGGGGATCTGCCAGCGCCAAGCGGCTTTGCAACGGCCTTTGGCCGTCCTCCACTTCGTTGCGGCCTCAAGAGGTGCAAAGCCGCTTTTTACGCTGGCGGGCGATCCCCGGAAAGGCCGTGACAGGCGCGGCCTCGTAAAAATGCAGGAGACCCGCCATGACGCTTGATACTTTCCAGCCCGACTTCGCCAACGAACCGCTCCATACGTCCTCGCCGACCGCCCATCTTCTCGATGAATTGCAGCTCTACGGCTGTCGCCCACAAAGCGACGAGCCCGATCCACGCCCTCTGCCCGAAGCCGATCAGGCCGAGCGGGAGATTGCTTCCTGCGTTGAAGCCCTCCGGGATCTCATGGCCGACACACCGCTTGAAGAGGATCTCGGCGACGTCCTCTGGTCGTTTGCGTATCTGTTCCATCGCAAGATCACCGTCCTCGACCGCGTGCTTGACGACAACGAGCGGGCGCAACGCCGGGCGCAGGAGGAACAGGACGGCTCCGAGGTCAAATCCGTCGAGCTGGAGCGTCTGACGGCGAAGGGCCTGTCGCTGATCGACCGCCGCAACGCATTCGAGACCTTCCGCGACATCGCCGCAAACCAGCACGAGACGATCACCGGCTCCGCCTGGCGTCCGCGTACCGGTTCGTTGACGAGCCGCAAGACGCTGACCGCCGCCATGATCGACAGCCGCGATTTCATCGCCGCTAGGCGCCGCGCCGAGATCGAGCCGCTTTTGCCCGCAGGCCCCCGCATCGCCTTCACGGGCGGTATCGATTGCAACGACACGGCCCGCATCTGGGCCGCGCTCGACAAGGCGCGCGCCAGCCATCCCGGCATGGTGCTGATCCACGGCGGATCGCCCAAGGGCGCCGAGCGTATCGCCGCCTGCTGGGCCGATCAACGCAAGGTCCCACAGATTGTGTTCAAGCCCGACTGGAACCGCCACAAAAACGCCGCGCCCTTCAAGCGCAACGACGCTATGCTCGAGGTTCTGCCCATCGGGGTCATCGTGTTTCCGGGTTCCGGCATCTCGCAAAACCTCGCGGACAAGGCGCGGAAGATGGGGATTCCGGTGTGGCGCTTCGATGCGGAGGGCGGCGCATAAGCGCCGCCGCTACCTCTAATGATTTAGTGTGGCGCTCTCACAAAACCGTGCCGCCTCTTGTCCAACAATGAAGCATTGGATCTCGTACATGCAGGAAAGCATCCCTTGTCAGAATGGGCGGTTATTATTCGTCCTGCCTCGTACACACCGAAAATTGTATTGGATGGCAAACAATGTCCATAAGGACCTTGGCGCTTTAACAAGATTGACGAGCTTCCATGTTCATCATGAGAAGATTCAAACGGAAGCAACAACGGTGGCTTCCTTATCTCTCCGTTCACAGAAAGGGTTTGGGAAAATAGATCGATGATATGATCTTTAACGAAATCAATTGCGCCATATCGCATAGCGATGCCCAGAGCGATACTCGATACGCTCATGGTCAGGCTGATCTTGAAATATTTCATGGCCCTTTTTTTCGCGGCGACAAGCTGCTCGTTGGTTCCATCCAATTTCTTGTGCAAAATAGCATTCTCTCTTATCAAGTTCTCATTTTGAACCTGAATGGAGGTTGTCACGTCGGTAACGGTTGATATTTTTGATTCGATAACGGCAAGCCTTCTCGAATTTTCAGCTTCGAGGCTGCCTGCCTGTTCTTCCAATTCTTGACGGGCGTCTTGGATAAGCCCATCCGTGAATTCTTCATCCGATAGAAGAGCAAGCGCAACAGGAAGGGTTAGTTTGCGGCCGACGATTTCTTCCTGAAACATTTTTAGGGCAACGGCGGCGACAGCGTTGTCTTCCTTCTTTTTCGAAGAGAAAACCTCAAGAGAGCCCCGGATAAAATCTTTCCACGATTTTACTATGCCCATTTTAAAACCCCATACCTTGAATATGGGGTCATCTTAATCAGAAATATGAAATATTTTGTTAACTTATAGAATATGTCACCTTATTCGACGACAAAATGCCTTAGCCTATTGTCAAAGCGCTGCTTAAACCTGCTCCGTATCCCCGGAGTTGCCCGATCAACAATCTCGCCTAAGGCATCAACAGCATCCTTTGCCACACGACGCTGCGCGGGTGAAAGCGCTGCCAAATCTCTTTTTTTAACAGGGGTTCCAGACAACATCCCTCGAACAACGCCAAACGTTTCAGGTGGATACACGACATCCCTTTGAGGATCCCGGCCTTCCCCATTGTCTCCCGAAACTAATCGCATGATTATCTCCCTGTCGCTTTAGTAAGCATCTAGTAACTTATAGCATTATTCAGAACCCCATGCAAAAACATCTCCTTTAGAAGAAGGTTAGCTCAGCATGGTTGGCAACCCATTAATAACATTTGTTAAAAATGTCTTAAATGATTAAAGGCGCTAATGAGTGAAAGTAAATATCTCGGCTGACGATGTTTTGCGTCGGAGAAACTGGGAAATCGCGTTTGCAAACGGCCTGAGCACCTCGCGACTTATGGCGTGTCGACATTGACTTGGGTGTGACTCGTTGAGGCCGATGGAGCCCGATTGATGGTTGTTTAGATGATTTCGCCATGCCCTAACGCCCCCGTCTTCCCTGAGCGTTTCGACCACGCGGCACGACCTGCATGAAAAACGCAGCAGTTGTTTTTGAATTACTTCTTGCGTGAAAAATGCTGATTGGATGTCGGCGAGTTTTCTGTTTAAAATTGCTCCAACAAAGCTGTCCTTTCCGTCTAGCAAAGGCAGTTCGCGAGGGCCATACCACCTTCCCATGCCCCGTTCATCGCTGCAGAACCATTCCTGCTTGTCCCCGATTGCGTAAAGCCCGCGTCGTACCGTTCAACCCGCAGGTCGGGAAAATTTCCCCTGCGGCGAGAGGGTGCTCCGCTGCGCTTCGCCCCATTCGGGTGACAGCAAGCTGTCAACCCTTTGCCGCATTCCTCGCGAAACAAATTTTCCCTCCCTTGCGGGCGCTCCACTGCGTTCCGCCCTTGCGCTGCGCTTCAGGTGAACAGGCCCGCCTTTGCGGGCTTTTCGCCGGGGTCATCGCAGGGATGGTCCCTGACGACGAACAGCAAAGGAGACAGACAATGGCTATCACTCTCGGTACCTTCACCAAACAGAACGACGGCAGCTTTGCGGGCGCTCTCAAGACCCTCAACATCACCGCCAACCTCGCCATCGTCCCCGCGACGAAGCAGTCCGAACAGGCTCCCGACTTCCGCGTCTATGCCGGAAACGGCCACCGTTACGAGGTCGGCGCAGGCTGGAGCCAGGTCGCCAAAACAAGCGGCGAAACCTATCTGAACCTCAAGATCGCGGCCCCGGAGTTCGGCCCGAACTGGGTTCGCGCACGGCTCGTCAAGCTCGAGACGCCGACCGAAGACGGCGTTACGCATCTGGCCCTTTGGGAACCGCGCGAGCGCTGATCCCGCCTCGTTCCCAACCCCTCGTCGGAGCGCATCCGGCGAGGGGTTTTTCTGTGTTTACGCCAGCAAGCTATGCGGAGTCGGCGCAAGCGCCGACGGGCTTTCCGTCTCGACCGGCCCATCTTGCCATCCGGTCTTTGCGCGAGCCTCAATGCTCCGCGGTGCCCCCAATTTTTTGGCGAAGGGTGCCAAAAAATCGGCTCCCCCGCGTCCCGCCAGAGCGGCGCTGCGCGGCCTTGACCCTCGCCGACCGGATGACCGGGAGACCCGTTCTCGACGGGAGAACGGTTCACTCACAAGGAGATCATCCCATGACCGCTTCGTATCGGATCCAGCAGATCGCAGGCAACAATCGCATCGAATATCAGGGCCATTTTTACGCCGCAGAAGAGCTTGTTGAGACCATCTGGATCGTCAACATGGAGCTTAGAAACGGTCTGCCAAAGCGCGAACGCGTCGCAGCCAAGTGGCAAATCGCGCGGTACGAGGCGCTTCTCGCCGCCTTGCGGGAGGCGGGGGCATAGCCACCGCTTTCTTGCTTTCCGACCTGTTGGCGCACAAAGGGGGCTCGCTTTCCGCACCCCCTTGTTTTCGAGCGTCCTCATACGCGCCGTTTCTCGCCATCCTGTGCCCATTCACGTCGAACTGCACCGAAAGGACACGGAATGGACAACGAAAACACAAGAGCGCTGAAAGCTCGTCAGGGCTGCCCGTTTTTAACCACCAAGGAGGCTGCGCACTACCTTTGCCTTTCCGCCCGCACGCTTGAAAAGATGCGCCTGATCGGCAACGGCCCGCGCTTTCGCAAGCATGGGCGGTACGTGCGTTATCACATTAACGATCTCGATATCTGGTCGGAAGGAAGACGGCAGGCTTCGACCTCCGGCGAAGGGGTGCGGTGATGCGGAAGGCATCGCTTCGTGCCCTCGGCGCTGCCGGGATCGGGCTTGCCTTGATCGGCTTTGGGGCCTTTATAGCCCCAGTCCCGTTACTGGTCTGGAACGCCTCGGCAAGCGTGCCGCTTGGCCTTTATCGGCTTGCCTTCGGCGCGCCGGAACGCGGGGATTTTGTGCTCGTCAGAATGCCGGAAAGCGCCGGAAGGCTGGCGGCGGAACGGGGCTATCTGCCCATTGGCATCCCTCTCGTCAAACACGTCGCGGGCTTTGTCGGAGACTCTGTTTGCGTCCGGAACGGGGCCGTCGCTATCGATGGAAAGACTGTCGCATACCAGCTTCAAGCAGATCATGCGGGACGTTCTTTGCCGCGTTGGGAGGGGTGCCGAAGGCTTGAGGCGGGTGAATATTTTCCGCTGGCGGACGCACCGGATTCCTTCGACAGCCGGTATTTTGGGCCCGTGACAAAAGCCGATCTGATCGGGAGGCTCGTGCCGCTATGGATCGAATGATCACCCTGCTTTTGCTTGCCGTCGTCCTGTCGACAGGGTCTGCCCATGCCGCAGATAATGCCCCTTGGCAAACTTATGTTTCTGAGGCTGCCGAGCGGTTCGCGATCCCCAAAGATTGGGTTCAGGCCGTCATTGCAACCGAGAGCCATGGCGATGCCAAAGCCGTCTCACCCAAAGGCGCAATGGGCCTGATGCAGCTCATGCCCGGTACATGGGAGGACCTGCGCGCCGCCCATGCGCTTGCACCTGATCCCTTCGACCCTCAGGCCAACATCCTCGCCGGAACGGCTTATCTGAAAACCATGTACGACCGCTTCGGCTACCCGGATATGTTCGCGGCCTACAATACCGGACCGGCCCGTTTCGAAGACCATCTCCGCACCAGCAAACCGCTTCCCGACGAAACCAGCGCCTATGCGGCGAGCATCGAAAAGGCGCTTTCCGGAGCGCCCTTTCTTGCGTCGAAAAGCGCACCGCCACCCTTGCAAATTGCTTCCGGCACAGGGTTGTTTTTTCGGCTTTCGACCGCCCAAAACGCCTCCAAGAGCGAGGCGGATTCCGTCCCGCCGAGTGATCTTTTCGTGCGGCTTTCTGCACAAAAGGAGGCGTCAAAATGACCCGGGATTCCGCCTCATTTTCAGCGCTCTCGGCCGCTTTTTCTGTCACCCCATCCTTGTTGCCGCGCCTCGTGTTCCTCTCGCCATGGCCAAGGTGGGCGCAGGTGAGCGTGGGTAGTCGCAGGCCGGTTCAGGAAAGTCGCGTAAGGCAAGATAAAAGAGGCCTCGGACCGAGGCTATCTCTTTGTCTGCACATCTTTTTTTCGGAGGCTTTGGACGCGGCAGAGATTTTCTTGGGCAAGTTTTTGATATTCCATTGTGATTTTGGAGGCTGTTATGAGCGAGGAAGATTTTGAACCGAGGCTTGGTCGGCTGCGCTCGGGAGGATCGAAGGCAGGCAAACGCTACAGCCACCAGGTGCTTGCCGCCGTCAATCGCGCGGGCGGGCGGGCGGTTCGCAAGGGTGGTTTTACTGGCAAGTTCGGACGCGGCGGTGCCATGGGCGCGCTGCTTGTCAATCGGGATCGTTTTGCGGCGTTCAGGCAGCGTCGTGTGATCGTCAAGGCGCGTATCGTGAAGCTGGCCGGAAAGGGTCTGGACGGGGCGAAAGCCCACATGCGTTATCTTCAGCGCGACGGCGTGACCCGCGAGGGCGAAAGGGGCCTGCTTTACACCACCGAAAAAGACTGCGCGGACGGCAAGGCCTTCGTTGAACGAGCGAAGGATGACCGGCATCAGTTCCGCTTCATCGTCGCACCGGAAGATGGGCTCGATTACGACGATCTGAAGCCGTTGATCCGCCGTTTGATGATGCAGATGGAGGAGGATCTCGACAAGTCTCTCGACTGGGTGGCTGTCGATCATTTCAACACCGGGCACCCACATGCCCATATCCTTGTTCGCGGCAAAGACGATACGGGGCGCGATCTCGTCATCGCTCCGACCTATATCAGCACCGGCATTCGAGAACGCGCCGCCGAGTTGGTCAGCCTCGATCTAGGTCCCCGCACCGACAACGAGATCGAAACTAGATTGAGAGGAGAAGTGGACGCGGAAAGCCTCACAAGCCTCGACAGACATCTTTTGCGCCTGAAGAGCGACGACGGCATGGTAAAAGCCTTCAGCAAGGATCCTTTCCGCCAAACTCTGCTCATGGGCCGCCTCAAGCATCTGGAGCGCCTCGGCCTTGCCGAAGAAGAACGTTCCGGCTGGAGGCTTGCGGACGGTTTGGAAGACACGCTGCGCCGCATGGGCGAGCGAGGCGACATCATCAAGACCATGCATCGCGAGATGACGTCCCAAAACATCGCCCACAGTCCCGCCGATTACGCGATTTACAATCCCACAGATCTGAACACAAAACCTGTTACTGGCCGCGTCGTGGCGCGTGGCTTGTTGGACGAGCTTAACGACCGCCACTACCTGATCGTCGATGGTGCGGACGGGTGCGCCCATTACATCGATATTGGCCGTGACGCGGCAACCGAGCCGACCCCGCGCGGCAGCATCGTGCACGTGTCGCCAAAAAGCGTGGAGCCAAGGCAGGTGGATCGCACCGTTGCCGAGATCGCGGCGGCGAACGGTGGGCGCTATACAAGAGACCTGCATATGAGGCACGATCCCCGTGCCACCGAGGCGTTTGTCGAGACCCACATCCGGCGACTGGAAGCGATCCGCCGTGTGACCGGCGGCGTGACCCGTGAGCCGGACGGAACATGGACCATCGCCCCGGATCACCTCGACCGCGCCGCCGCCTACGAGCAGGCTCAGGCCAAGACCGCGTCTGTCATCGTGGACAGGCTCTCGAAACTCACGCTCGATCAGCAGGTCGGGACAGACGGCGCCACCTGGCTTGATCGCGAGCTTGTCTCCGGCCATCCTGAACAGACGCGCGATTCAGGTTTCGGCCATGAATTTCGCGAAGCCACGCAACGCCGCCGACAATGGCTCATCGAACAAGGTCTGGCGCAGGAAACACCCGAACGCATGGTCTATCGTTCCGACATGCTGGCGATCCTCCAAAAACGCGAGCTAACCCGCATCGCCGGGCAGCTCTCTGACCAACTCGGCCTTGCTTATGTCGAAACCCGCCCCGGCGACCGCGTGGAAGGTCGCCTGAGCCGCGCTATTGAACTGGCCAGCGGCAAGGCCGTCGTTATCGAGAAAAGCAAGGAATTTACCCTCGTTCCGTGGCGGCCTGTCCTTGATCGGCATATCGGAAAACAGGTCTCAGGGATCATGCGTAGCGATGGCGGGATCTCGTGGACGATAGGGAAACAGAAGGGAATGGGCGTCGAGTAATTCGAACAGGGATCCGTGAGGATGGATGATCGCACATAAAGGCTATAACCAATTTATCGCCCCTGCAGGACAATCGTTCCGTGTATTTTGATGTGTAGAATGAGGCCCATGACCCCAACCAAACTCCTGATCGGCCAGATTATCATCGTCTTCGCCATCGTCGTCCTCGGTGTATGGACGTCCACGCAATGGTGTGCGGAGATGCTTGGTTATCAAGCGCAGCTTGGCACACCGTGGGGTGTTCTGTTCGGCTGGCCGTGTTACGCACCGTGGAAGCTATTCGATTGGTGGTACCACTACGAGGCCTATGCGCCTCATGTATTCGACAAGGCTGGGATGCTCGCGGGGGCGAGCGGCTTTATGGGTTGTGCGGCGGCGATTATAGGATCGCTATGGCGGGCGCGGCAGAGCCGGTTGGTTACGACCTATGGCTCATCGCGCTGGGCAACGGCCATTGAAGTCAAACGGGCCGGGTTATTCCATCCGTCCGGCGTGTTCCTTGGCCGGTTTGGCGCCGACTATCTCCGCCATAACGGTCCCGAACACGTTATGGCCTTCGCGCCGACCCGTTCAGGCAAGGGTGTCGGGCTTGTTGTGCCGACGCTTTTGTCGTGGACCGGCTCTGCCGTCATTCACGACATCAAGGGCGAGAACTGGCTTCTGACGGCGGGCTGGCGTTCGACCTTCTCGCATACGCTTTTGTTCAACCCGACCGATCCGCGTTCGGCGCGTTACAATCCGCTCCTGGAAGTGCGCAAAGGGCCGGACGAAGTGCGTGACGTGCAAAACATCGCCGATATTCTGGTAGATCCGGAAGGCGCTCTCGAAAAGCGCAACCATTGGGAAAAGACGAGCCATAGTTTGCTTGTCGGGGCCATCTTGCATGTGCTTTATGCCGAAGAGGAAAAAACGCTCGCTCGCGTCGCGACATTTCTGTCCGACCCGCAGCGGTCCTTCGCCCATACGTTGCGCCGGATGATGTCCACCAACCATCTCGGTACGCCGGAGAACCCAAAGGTTCACCCCGTCGTGGCCTCGGCGGCGCGGGAGGTTCTGAACAAGTCGGAAAACGAACGCTCCGGCGTTCTCTCCACAGCCATGTCGTTTCTTGGCCTCTATCGCGACCCGACCGTGGCGATGACAACCTCGGCCTGTGACTGGCGGATTGCCGACCTGATGGATGCCGAACACCCGGTTTCGCTTTACCTCGTCATCCCGCCGTCTGATATCTCGCGCACGAAACCGCTGGTGCGTCTTGTTTTGAACCAAATCGGGCGTCGGCTCACGGAACGGCTGGAAGGCGACCCGAAGAAAAGCCGCAAGCATCAATTGCTGATGATGTTGGACGAGTTTCCCGCGCTTGGGCGATTGGATTTCTTCGAGACGGCACTCGCTTTCATGGCCGGTTATGGCATCCGCGCATATTTGATCGCCCAAAGCCTCAACCAAATTTCCAAAGCCTACGGCGAAAACAACGCTATCCTCGACAATTGCCATGTTCGCATCGCGTTTTCGTCCAACGATGAGCGGACAGCCAAACGCATTTCTGACGCGCTGGGTACAGCAACGGAGCTACGCGCACAACGCAATTATGCAGGACATCGTCTTGCCCCTTGGCTTTCCCATGTCATGGTTTCGCGTCAGGAAACAGCCCGTCCGTTGTTGACGCCCGGCGAGGTGATGCAATTGCCGCCTTCGGACGAGCTTGTTCTCGTCTCAGGCCTCCTTCCGATCCGGGCGAAGAAGCTTCGCTATTACAAGGACAGGAACTTCACAGACCGCGTACTGTCTGCCCCCGAACTTTCCGAAGGCGTTTATGCCGATAAGCCCACCTCGCGTCCTGACGACTGGAGCGGGCAGGTGCGTGGCATTGATGATCGCCTGATTATTGCTGCGGACGAAAACGGAGATGCCAACGTCTTTTTCGATGAAGGTGGCCCCCAGCAGCAACGCCATCCTGGGTTGCCAGAAGACCTAGGCGCGAAAGTGCCTGAGCCTGACCAAGGCAACTCGTTCAAAAACGCCGACGACGACCAAGACAGCATCGCCGACAAACAGGTCATGGATAAGCTTTCCGTCGCAACGCGCGTATATGGCCTTGATGAAGGCGTTGGACCCGACAAGGAGGAAGACTTGTTGCCAGGGTTCTGAACTCATGAGAACCACAAAAAATGCTCGCTTTTTGATAAGCGGAAAAATGCCGTGATATCTACTGGTTGGGGAAGAAGTGATTTCTTACACGTCTACGAGAAACGGGCAAACATGGACGCATCTCGATGGTGATATTAGGGGTATCCGGTAAAGATATCCTTTTGCCGTCTTCGAGAAGTTCGCGCATATTTTTGTTTGTGATAGGATCAAAGGGGCCGCTTTGTCCTTTCAGTAAAGGGATGACCTTTTCAAAAGAGGGGGCCTCGATACCCTTTTTTTGATCTTTCTGCTGACCGTGGCTGAACGGTACAGCCGTTTGAGGTAAATGAGACGACTGCGTTTCTGTGGTCGTTGATGATGGGCTTTCCTTTGCTGTTCTCGAAAGTGCTTTTTGCTGTTCTTCGGACGCCTTTTTCCTTTCGAAAGGAAAAACAAGGCCAAAACGAGCAGCGAGGCCTATAAGGCCGATAAGTAGGCCTGTGGATCCCATTGTGACAGAAACTTTGAAGTATCTAATCGCACGCTGTTTTGCTTTTTCAAGTTTGCTGTTTGCGCTTTTGGTTTCTTGATGCGCCTCATCGAGTCTTCTTTCCATGTTCTCGAGCTGCTGTTGCATCGACTCTCGATATTTAGAAAAAGCTTCTGTGGTTTTCTTCGTTTCTTTCCGCGAGGCTTTAAGTTCCGCTCTAAGCTTTAATGTTTGCTTCTCTCCATCCAGAAGCATTTTCTTCAAAATGCCTTGTTCGCCCAAGGATGATGTTGTTTTCGTTTCGATGATTTTAACGAGCGCGTGGATTTCGTTTAGGACGGTTGCACGAAATTCTTTCTCTATTTCCGTGCGAGCAGCAGTCTTAGCTTTTTCGATAGCGTCTGAAACTAAGGCTTTACGGTCTGCTTCGTCTACTTGCTGGAGATCGGCGCGAACTTTGTCGATAAAATCGCAAATGGCCTTGTCGTTTTGAAGATCGACCTTGGCCTTTTTGAAGGAAGCAGGGCTTTTTTCTGCAAGAGAGAGGAAAAGGGCCAGCGCATACGCTGCATCAGGATCATTTATTTTATCGCCTTGCCGAAATTTCCGTACGGCATCACTTAAAAAGTGATCAGATAAAATAGATTTGGCCATGAAAACTCTCTTGTTAAAATACAAGAAGATATTAACCGGCGTTAGTTAGGGGATCTTTAATTTTTGAGAGGGGAGATAAAAAAATCAATCCAGCAATAATGGATTAAGGCTGGGCGGCTTCCGTGCATGAGCCTCGAACCTGATTTTGAAATAACTCCAACCGACGGTCCCGTCTGGTTGGCAGGGCCGCAGCTTGGTCTTCAATGACTTTGGCTACGGTTGAATCAATGCAACCGCCGACTTTGTCCATGAATCGTCCCGTTGCTTGCTCTGCATAAAGGCGAGCAATTTCCTTGTCATCGCCAAGCTGACCGCCAAGCAACTGTTCGCTCGTGCTTTTGCCTGCATTTGGCTTTATGGCGTTGTTCTTCGGCATAACGACGGCTCCGTTCGGGACTTGTCCTTGTCCAATAATATTACCGAACGTTAGCATTTTATAGCCGCCTTTGCAAAATTATTAACCTATTTCACCATGTTCCCATGTTAGCTGCAGGTCATTGATAACTCATTAATAATTTGTCTATAAGGGGGCGCAAAATGCAAAAGCTGGATCGAGGAAAGTATTTTAAGGCCCTTTAGGGCCCACTCAACGGCATTTGACGTTTTCAGTTCTCCCAAGTGATAGGGAGCAACTTTGAATTCCGCATTCCATCGCGCGTGATCGTACATAAGGGCCATAAGAGGATTCCGGCATTTAGCGGATGATCGTTCCGACAAGGAGCGATCAGATGCAAGCCAAGAAGACACGACACCAGTTCCTGCTTGAAGCGGGCCTCAGCGAGAAACTCGAGAGGCTTTGCCGCCATCCGGGGACGAAGAAATCAGACCTCGTCGCCAAGGCCGTTACGGCCTTTCTCGAACGGCGCGGCGAGAGCGAGCTGGATCAGCGCTATGCCAAACGGCTTGATCGGCTTTCACGCGATATCGCGCATGTGCGCCGCGACGTTGAGACGGCGCTTGAAAGCCTCGCGCTTTTTATCCGCTTCGTCATCACGCTGAACGCCCACACGCCCGTGCCGGACAAGGCGACGCAGGCGGTGGCCAACGAACGCTTTCTCAAATTCATCGATCAGGTCGGTCGCCAGATCGCGGGCGGCAGATCCTCCTTCGGTTCCAAAGACGAGAACAAGGAGGCGCAAGCATGATCAATGAGACCGCCGACCAACGCCGCCGCGCCATGTTGCGCACCGCCATGGGGCCCGTGATTGCCCATGCGCTGGCCGATCCGGACGTGATCGAAGTGATGGCCAATCCGGACGGCAGCCTCTGGATCGACCGGCTTGGCAAAGGACGCGGGCCTGCCGAAGGCCAGATCCATGTGTCCGAGGTCGAGCGCATCATCCGGCTTGTGGCGAGCCATGTTCGTGCCGAGGTGCATGAGAACAATCCCATTGTTAGCGCCGAACTTCCTTCCGGCGAACGGTTTGAAGGCATCTTGCCGCCGGTGGCACCAGGGCCGTGTTTTGCGATCCGCAAACCCGCCGCCAAGATTTACACCCTGTCCGATTACGTCCGCGACCAGATCATGGTGCCCCTTCAAGCCGAAGCGTTGCGCAAGGCCGTGTGGGACCGCCGCAACATCCTCGTCGCGGGAGGCACGTCGTCGGGCAAGACGACGCTCGCCAATGCGCTTCTGGCAGAAATCGCGGACAGCGACGAACGGGTGATCCTGATCGAGGACACGCGCGAGCTACAATGCGCCGCTAAGGATTGCGTGCCGCTGCGCACACGGCCCGGAATTGTAACGCTGGCCGACCTTGTGCGTTCGACGCTCCGCTTGCGTCCCGACCGGATCATCGTCGGCGAGGTACGTGGGGGCGAGGCGCTCGACATGCTCAAGGCCTGGAACACGGGCCATCCCGGCGGCATCGCGACGGTGCATGCCAATTCCGCTTCGGCGGCACTCTATCGGATCGAGCAGCTTGTACAGGAATGCGTGGCGCTCGCCCCCAAGCGATTGATCGCGCAGGCCATCGATCTTGTCGTTTTCATCTCCGGGCGTGGTCCGGCCCGCCGTGTCGAGACCATCGCCGAAGTCGGCGGCCTCGATGCGAACGGCGATTACGCCGTCAAGACCCTGTCTCTCCCGCAATTGCAGCAATTTTGAAAGGACATTTCCATGCGCAAAAGACTTTCGCTCCTGTTTTCTCCCTTGCTGGCGCTTTTGGCGGCAACGCCTGCCTATGCGGCCGGGTCAGGGATGCCGTGGGAGGCTCCCTTGCAGCAGATTCTCGATTCCGTGCAGGGCCCCGTCGCCAAGATCGTCGCGGTCATCATCATTATCGTGACAGGCCTGTCTTTGGCCTTCGGCGAGACGAGCGGCGGTTTCCGACGGCTGATCCAGATCGTTTTCGGTCTGTCGATCGCCTTTGCGGCCAGCTCGTTCTTCCTTTCCTTCTTCTCTTTCGGCGGTGGAGCGCTCGTTTGATGAACGCATCTCCTCATCTCGAGGGATTTGAAATCCCCGTTCATCGCGCGCTGACCGAGCCTCTTCTGCTCGGCGGCGCACCCCGCGCCGTCGCCATCCTGAACGGCACGTTGGCCGCCGCCATCGGTTTGGGCCTCCAGCAATGGATCGCAGGACTTGGCCTGTTCGTCGCGGGGCAGACGCTCGCAGTCTTCGCCGCCAAGCGCGACCCGGACTTTCTGGCGGTTCTGGTCCGTCATCTGCGGCAACGGGGGTGGCTCGGATGTTGAGTCTCGCCGAATATCGCTCCCAAGCCGACAGACTGGCCGATTTCCTGCCATGGGCCGCGCTTGTGGGGCCGGGCATTGTTCTTAACAAGGATGGCAGCGTTCAGCGGACGTTTTTGTTTCGGGGCCCCGATCTCGAAAGCGCCTCCGAAGGCGAACTGGTCGGGCTTTGCGCCCGCGCGAACAACGCGCTCAAGCGGCTGGGTTCCGGCTGGGCGCTCTTTTTCGAGGCGGAGCGCGCCGGGGCGCAGCATTATCCGACCTCAAACTTTCCGGACGCCGCCTCATGGCTCGTGGACGAGGAACGCCGTATTTCTTTCGAGGAAGGCCATCAGGGCAAGCATTTCGAGAGCCGGTATTATCTGACGCTTCTCTTTATGCCGCCGCCCGATGCGCAGGCCCGCACCGAAAAGGCACTTTTGGATTCCGGCCGGGAGGAAGAAGGACGGGACTGGCGGCGGGAGCTTGGCCGGTTCCGGGAAGAAACCGACCGGATGCTGGACCTTCTGTCCGGCTTCCTGCCCGAGATCCGCGCGCTTGATGACGCGGAAACGCTGACCTATCTGCACGGAACCGTCTCGACCAAACGCCATCCCGTGGCCGTGCCGGAGACGCCGATGTATCTCGACGGCGTTCTGGCCGATACGTCCTTCACGGGCGGGCTTGAGCCCATGCTGGGCGCGGCGCATCTGCGCACGCTTACCATTCTCGGCTTTCCGAACGCGACGTGCCCCGGCATTCTCGATGCGTTGAACCATCAGGATTTCGGGTATCGCTGGGTCACGCGCTTCATCCCGCTCGACAAGACCGAGGCGACGAAGGTCCTGACACGCTTACGCCGTCAATGGTTCGCCAAACGCAAATCTGTCACGGCCATTCTGCGCGAGGTGATGACGAGCGAATCTTCGACGCTTGTGGACAGCGACGCCGACAACAAGGCGCGGGATGCCGATGCGGCCCTTCAGGCCCTTGGCGGCGATCATGTCGGTTTCGGCTATTTCACCGCCAGCGTCACGGTTTGGGATAAGGACTGGCAACAGGCGGAGGACAAGGCCCGCGCGGTCGAGCGTATTATCAACAATATCGGCTTCACCTGTATCCGCGAAAGCGTGAACGCCGTCGAGGCGTGGCTCGGCAGCCTGCCGGGGCATGTCTATGCCAATATCCGGCAGCCGTTGGTCCACACCTTGAACCTTGCCCATCTCATGCCGCTTTCGGCGCTTTGGGCGGGGCCGGAGCGCAACGCGCATCTCGACGGGCCGCCACTCTTTTACGCCGAAACCTCCGGCTCGACGCCGTTTCGCTTTTCGACCCATGTGGGCGATGTCGGGCATATGCTGGTCGTGGGCCCCACTGGGGCGGGTAAATCCGTCCTTTTGTCCCTGATCGCTCTTCAGTTTCGTCGCTATCAAGGGGCGCAGGTTTATATCTTCGACAAGGGGCGCTCGGCCCGCGCCGCGACCTTGGCCATGGGCGGCGAGCATTACGCCCTCGGCGCGGACGGGGCGCTGTCCTTTCAGCCGCTTCGGAACATCGACGATCCCGCCACGCGCAGTTGGGCTGCCGAATGGATCGGCGGGTTGCTTGCGCATGAGCAGGTTCAATTGACGCCCGATGTCAAGGAAGCCGTCTGGTCGGCGCTCAACAATCTGGCGGGCGCGCCGCCGGAAGAACGCACGCTGACGGGACTTTCTGTCCTTGTTCAGGCCAATCCGCTCAAGGCCGCGCTTCAGCCCTACACGCTGGACGGGCCTTTCGGGCGCTTGCTTGATGCCGCTGAAGATCGGCTTGCCTTGTCGGATGTGCAATGTTTCGAGACCGAAGACTTGATGCATGAGTCCGGCGCCGTTCTGCCCGTTCTGACCTACCTGTTCCACCGGCTTGAGGAACGTTTCGATGGAAGGCCGACCCTGCTCATCCTTGATGAGGCTTGGGTCTATCTCGACAATCCGCTTTTTGCCGCCCGCATCCGGGAGTGGTTGAAGGTTCTCAGGAAACGCAACGTCTCGGTTCTGTTCGCGACGCAGTCTCTGGCCGACATCGCGGGTTCCTCTATCGCGCCCGCGCTCATCGAATCCTGCCCGCAACGTCTCTTCCTGCCCAACGACCGGGCCGTCGAGCCGCAGGCGCGGACGGCCTATGAACGTTTCGGCCTGAACGAGCGGCAAATCGAGCTGATCGCCCGCGCGACGCCCAAACGGCACTATTACCTGCAATCGCGGCGCGGCAACCGCCTGTTCGAACTCGGTCTCGGCCCCGTGGCGCTGGCCCTCTGCGGCGCGTCCGATGCCACCGCGCAGAAGCTGATCGACAGTCTTCTTGCGGAACACGGCCCCGAAAACTTCGCAGCCGCGTTCCTGAAGGCGCGAGGCCTCGATTGGGCCGCCGGGCTTGTGCACGATTTTGGAGGAGGCAAGCCATGAAACGCAGGACATTACGCCTTCTTGTCCTCGCGGCAACGCTTGGGATAGGGCTGGTCTCCACCCCAGCGCGAGCGCTCATCGTCTATGACCCATCGAACTACAGCCAGAATGTGCTGACGGCGGCACGGGCGCTTGAGCAGATCAATAACCAGATCCTCTCGCTCCAAAATCAGGCCGTCATGCTGCAAAACATGGCGCGGAACCTCCAAAGTCTCGATTATTCGTCGCTGGGACAGATGAATGGGGCGTTGACCCGCATCGGTGCGCTTATGACGCAGGCCGACGGACTCAGCTACAACCTCGCGCAGTTGGAAAGCCAATGGGAGACGCAATATCCGGACTCTTATGGCGCGAGCGTTAGCACAAACGACACGGCCGCTGCCGCGCAGCAACGTTGGCACAGCGCCATGAGCGCCTACCGGCAGACGATGCAGGTGCAGGCGCAGATTGTCGATAACGTCCAGAACGATCAGCCCCTTTTGACCGACCTTGTGAACCAGAGCCAAGGCGCGGCGGGCGCGTTGCAAGCGCAGCAGGCGACAAATCAGCTTTTGGCCCTTTGCGCCAAGCAACAAATGCAAATTCAGGAACTGATGGCGGCCCAGTACCGCGCCGAGGCCGAAGACGCAGCCCGCAAGGCGCAGGCCGAGGAAGCGGCGCGCGCGACCACGCAGCGTTTTCTGGGCACCGACACGGCCTATACGGGGGAGTGAGGCATCATGAACGACCTTGGCATCATCGACAGTTTCATGACGACCTTCAGTCGCTATATCGACAGCGGCTTCGGGCTCCTGTCCGGCGACGTGGCGTTTCTGTCCACCACCCTGATCGGCATCGACATCACGCTGGCCGGTCTTCTCTGGGCCTTTGGCGGCGAGAACAACGTGATCGCGCGGCTGATCCGGAAAGTCCTTTATGTCGGCGCATTCGCCTTCATTTTGAACAATTTTCAGAACCTTGCCACCATTGTTTTCAACTCCTTTTCCACTCTGGGGCTCAAGGCCTCCGGCAGCGGGATGAGCGCGGCGGACCTCCTGAAGCCCGGCGTGATCGCGGGAACGGGCTATCAAGCCGCGCATCCGCTTCTGGTCGAGGTCGGCCATTTGGTCGGGTTTCCGGAAATCTTCAGCAACGCACTGACCGTGTTCGTTTTGCTGATCGCATGGCTTCTGGTCGTCTTCGCCTTCTTCATTCTGGCGATCCAGCTTTTTATCACGGTTCTGGAGTTCAAGCTCACGACGCTCGCGGGCTTCGTGCTTGTGCCGTTTGCCCTCTGGAACAAGACAGCCTTTCTGGCCGAGCGGGTTCTGGGGAACGTCATCTCTTCCGGCATCAAGATGATGGTGCTCGCCGTCGTTGTCGGCATCGGCTCCACGCTGTTTTCAAGCTTCACGGGAAGCCTGCAAGGACAGGATGCCACGCTGGCGGCCGCCATGTCGCAGGTGCTGGGGGCCTTGACGCTTCTGGGGCTCGGGATCTTCGGCCCCGGCATCGCGGCAGGCCTTGTCTCCGGTGCGCCGCAACTGGGTGCAGGCGCCGCGCTTGGCACCACAGGTGCCGCCGTAGGCGCCGTCGCCCTGACAGGGATCACGGCGGTCGGCGCGGCGCGTATGACTGGAGGCGCGACTTTGGGCGCGATCCGCGCTGGAACTTCTCTGGGATCGGCCGCAACCGCTTCCTATCAAGCCGCGCAGGCCGCTTCGGGCGAAACAGGCGCTTCAGGCGTGGCGGCAGGAATGGGCGGCGTGGCCCGCGCTGCAGCCTCCTCCATCCGGCAGAGCGTCAGGAGCGGAAAGACTGAGACAGCTACGGACAGCACCACAGGTGAAGCCGCTTCCACACCATCCGAGCCCGCATTCTCCGCGCCCGACTGGGCCAAACGCCTACGCACCCAGCAAGCCGCGCAGGCCAGTCGTCATGCCGTAAGCCAGGCCATCAAAGATGGCGACAGGCCGGGGCACGGCGCGACACCATCCCTCCATCAAAAGGAAGATTGATCCATGTTTTTTAAACGCCCGATCCAACGTTATGGCAGTACGCCGAAACCTGTTACGCCTTATCAGAAAGCCGAACAGCTTTGGGATGAACGCATCGGCTCGGCCCGCGTCCAGGCCAAGAACTGGCGGTTCATGGCCTTCGGCTGCTTCGCCCTGTCTGCTTGTCTCTCGGCGGCGCTTGTCTGGCAGGGAATGCAAAGCCGTGTTGTGCCGTATGTGGTCGAGGTGGACAAGCAGGGCGAAACCCGCGCCGTGGCGCCCGCGCTTCAGGATTACAAGCCCGCCGATGCGCAGATCGCGTGGTATCTGGCGCAGTTTATCGGTCAGGTGCGCTCGGTTTCGACCGATCCGGTTCTTGTGCGCAAAAACTGGCTTGGCGCTTACGATTTTGCAGGCGAACGCGCCGCCTTGTTTCTGAACGCCTATGCCCGCAAGGCCGATCCCTTCGGTCAGATCGGCACGCGCAGCGCCTCGGTTCAGGTGACCAGCGTGATGCGCGCCTCCGATACGTCCTTTCAGGTCAAATGGATCGAACAGATCTTCGAGCGCGGTTCTCTGGTCCGCACCGAACGCTGGAGCGCGATCCTCGCCGTCGCCCTTCAGCCGCCGCGCACGGCGGAGCAACTCCGTAAAAACCCGCTCGGCCTTTACGTCACGGCCATCGACTGGGCGCGCGAACTCGATCCCGCAACAAATCCTCAAACCAAGGAGTCCGTTCCATGAGAAAGTTTCTCGTTCTCTCTGTCTCCGCGCTTGCGCTTGCCGCCTGCGCGGACAAGCCGCCGACAATCGCCTACGACCCGGAGCCTGCAATGGTGGCCCCGGAGCCGCCCAAACCCATCCAGATCGTGGAAGTCCCGAAGGTTTTGGCGCTGCCCGGCCAGCTTCAGCCGGAACCCGGCAAACGTAAGACGGACACACGCCCACCCATGGAGCGGGTCACGGCGGCGAACAAGGCGGCCACGCGCGAGCCGACCAAGTTTGGTTATCTCAACGCCATTCAGGTCTATCCCTTTGCCGAGGGCGCGCTCTACCAGCTTTATGCCGCGCCGGAGCATGTGAGCGACATCGCCTTGCAACCCGGCGAGAAGCTGACCTCCGTTTCCTCCGGCGATACCGTGCGCTGGGTCATCGGCGACACGACAAGCGGCTCGACGGACGGCCAGCAGGTTCACGTTCTGGTCAAACCCTTTGCGCCGGATCTCAAGACGAACCTCGTCATCACGACCGACCGGCGGTCCTATCACCTGCAACTGGAAAGCACGACCAAGACTTTCATGGCCGCGCTGTCTTGGACCTATCCGCAGGATCAGTTAACGGCATTGCGCAGACAGAACGGCGAAGCCGCCGCTGCGGAACCCGTGGCGACGGGGATTGCGCTTGAGAAGATTCATTTCCGCTACGAGGTCACCGGCGACGATCCGCCATGGAAGCCCGTGCGCGCTTTCGATGACGGGCAAAAGGTCTATATCGAGTTTCCGCGCCGGATCGATCAGGGTGAAGCGCCGCCGCTCTTTATCGTGGGGCCCAACGGCGACAATGAACTCGTGAACTATCGCATGCGCGGCAATTATTACGTCGTGGATCGTCTGTTTGGGGCCGCCGAGCTTCGGCTCGGCACGGATCCGCAGCAGATCGTGCGCATCAACCGCACCGACGCGCCGGATCAAAAAGAGCAACCCGCACCGCGCAAGAACTGGGGGCGGTCATGAACGAGAAGATCGACGCGAACAAGCTCGAACTACGCGCGGCCCCGCCGCACCGCGTGGTGCGGTTTAAAAAAGGTCTTGTGATCGGCCTCACGGCCTTTGGCATCGGCCTTCTCCTCTGCGTGACCATGCTGGCGCTGCGCAAGCCGTCGTTTCGGGCGCCAACCGAGGCGCAGGAGCTTTATGACACGCAAAAGAAGCCGACCCCCGACGGGCTTGCCGCTCTGCCGGGGGACTATAGCCAGCTCCCCCCCAAACCCGTTCTGGGGCCGCCCCTACCGGGCGATCTTGGGCGGGCCGTTCTAGCCCATCAACGCGCCGAGGGCATCGGGCATACGCAATCGGAACAGGAACAGCGGCTGGCCCAACAGGCCGTGCAAGCGGAAGAATCTGGCGTCTTCTTCCGGATCGAGAGCAAGCCAAGGCAGAACGCGACGGGGGCCTCGGCGCAACAAGCCGCCGCGACGGTTGCAGAACAGCCGAAAGACGCCCGGTTGGCGCTTGATCCGGATCACGACCAGAACAATCAGCAGCGCAAGCTGGACTTCGTGAACCAGCGCGATGCGGGCAGCATCTACAATCCGCATGCCCTGCAGACGCCGGCCTCGCCTTATCAAGTCATGGCGGGCAGCCTCATCGCGGCAAGCCTGATCACGGGTATCAATTCCGACCTGCCGGGGCTTGTGGTCGCGCAGGTCACCGAGAACGTTTACGACACACCGACGGGCCGGACCTTGCTCATCCCGCAGGGCAGTCGTTTGATCGGCGCCTATGACAGCGTGGTCGCCTATGGCCAATCCCGCGCCTTGCTCGTCTGGCAGCGCATTGTGATGCCGGACGGCTCTTCCGTCCAGATCGACAATCTGCCCGCGACCGACGCGCAAGGCTATGCCGGGCTCGAGGACGGGGTGGATTATCACACCTGGCAGCTTCTCAAGGGTGTGGCGCTTTCCACCTTGCTCGGCATCGGCACGCAACTCAGCCTCGGTGGAAACGAAAGCGATCTTGTCCGTGCCATCCGCGAATCCACCCAGCAAAACGTCTCGCAGGTCGGCCAGCGCATTACCGAAAAGAACATCAACATCCAGCCGACCATCACGATCCGGCCCGGCTGGCCCGTGCGCGTCATCGTGCACAAGGACCTGATCCTCAAACCTTATCGTGGGGCCTGATCCATGCTGAAACTTCCCAAACTGCCCGACCGCACGCCGATCAAGATCACAGTCACCGTGAACGCAGCCCTCAATCAAGCGCTTCACGGCTACGCCGCCCTTTATCGCGCGACTTATGGCGAGATGGCCTCCGTGCCCGATCTGATCCCGTTCATGCTGGACTGTTTCCTGAAAAGCGATCCTGCCTTCGCCAAGGCCTTGAAGGAAGGTTTGCTGGAAAACGAACAGGAAAAGCCCCTCGGGCGCACAGGGCGTAAACGTGGCGAAACCCCCGCAATCCAGAACGCCCCACCCACATTGCAACCGAAGGAGGCCTGATATGCAAATCGGCAGCTTCACCTTATCCAAAGACGGCGGTTGGACAGGATGCGTCCACACGCTGACCATGGACCGGAAAATCCGCCTTGTTCCCAACGACGACCGCGCGAACGACAAAGCTCCAGCGTTCCGCATCCTCGTCGGAAACTTCCGCATCGGCGAGGCCTGGGAGGCCAGAACCACAGGCGAAGCGCCCAAGGCCTATTTGCGCCTGCGCCTCGACGACCCCAGCCTGTCCGAGCCGCTCAACGCCGCGCTGTTCCCATCCGACGACGGCGCCAAAGCCCAGCTCGTCTGGAACCGACGGAGGGGCGAATGACCGACAAGCTGCATCTCCGCACGCCCGAAGCCGCCGACTATCTCGGCCTCAGCGCCTCCACCATGGAAAAAATGCGCCTACGCGGCGACGGACCGAGGTACGCCAAGCTTGGCAGGCTGGTCGTTTACGCCATCGCTGATCTTGAGGCGTGGGTCGACGCACGGAAGAGAATGTCAACGTCGGAGGAGTGAAAGTAATCTGATATGAGCCGAACTACACAGGCTTATGGGCGCTATGGTTAAAAGGCGTTTGAAATATCCAGCGTTTTCGAGCTTCTTCGTTAAAGTAAGGGCATTGTTAAAGAAAAAATAACCAACCCATTGAACAAGCTTGGAAATTTGTTTTTCCGGCATTTTTTTGTTAACATGCCTCATACAGGAACGCCATACAACACGATTAATAAATTATTAACGAAACTATTGCTCACCCCCATAGGAGAACGGTATGTTTGACGCACGGCAGATTTTATCTTCACTTTCCATTTTTCGAGGCCTTATGCCCGCTGCCAACGCGCATAGCTATTCCCCGCCTTTTGAGGTTGAGCTTTTTGTTCATCCTCGAAAAGAAGAGGAATGCGTGCGCCCTGCCGTCGGAAGAGAAGAAGAAATCCCCTGCCTTAAGGGACAGCATACGTCAGCTGCCGGGGTTGTGGTTGTCGATGGCCAAGAGGTTAAAGTCGAAGAAACAAAAGATGTTGTTCCTTGGGAGACCCTTTACCTTGTGAACGGAAATATCGTTGCCGTTCATAATGATTACGATTCAGACACAGAGCAAACGACCTGTGATTTAGGCTTTGCCCGTTACGTCGAAAGCATCCGTGATCGCGGAGGCGATTTCAGCACATCAAGCACCGTAGGAACGAACAGCCCCGACGGTAGAGTGTTGTACCTGTCTTTACGCGACGAGCAAGCGCTGTATCGTGTCCTTGTCGATGAGAGACAGAACATCGTCATCCCGCTTTATCCAAAAGCTGAAGGAAACTTTCGTCCAAACCCTAAACATCCCCGCGTAAAAAAACGCAAACCATCTGATATTTCTGACCTCTTCGCAAAATTGATCCAATAACTCTCGCCGAGCGGGGAACGTGGACATGTTTGCGGGGCGAAAGACAGCGCGCGGGGTTAATGCGCAAATTGATCGACGGGTTATAAAATATGGCCCCCGGAAAGCCTTCCGTGTTTGTGGGCGGCTTATGCTCTCATCCGGGCCTCATGAAAAATACCTCGACGATGTCGAACCCGGCTTTTCAAAGAACGACATACGAGCAGAGTTTCAAGCGGCTGCTTTTGAAACAACGATTATCGGAAAAACACCCATTGGACGTTATGTCTTCCGAAAGGACCGTATATATGTCCACTTCGGGAAGCTTTATCCGGGAAAGAAAAACGAAAGAAAGCGACAGAAGGAAACAGAGGCCGTCGAAAGCCACATTTCAAGACTTTTTGTATGTTCTTCGAATGGCCACGCCCATACCGCTGTTTGCGGGGCGAACAAGAAGAGAATCTTCTATCGTGTGGAATTGCATGCGCTGGCGGTTGATATACCGGACCTTATTGATGCGCTTCTGAAAAACGACGACATAACGCATGTCAACGAAGTCCCTGTCGACAAAATCCGTACGCTTTATAACACAGGCAAGCATGATGCGGCGTATCGCCTGATCTGTTTGAGCGAATTACGGTTGATGGCGCGTTGTGCAAGACGCGCCGAGGAAAAGAGCAAAACGGCTTTGGCACTTTGGTTCTGGAAAGAGTATGCCGAACGCAAAGAGCTATATCTGTTGGAGCGCAAGGATGCCTGGGGCTCGGATCCAAAAGGGATGCGACCAATCTACAATCTTGATGCAAATGCCCGGTTGCTTCGTCGAAACAAGATTCTTGATGGGTTTAAGGCCCGCATACTTGCACGAGCGGCTGCGGCAGGAAAGGCTATCTCCAAAAGGACTTTCGCGCCTATGACCGTGCGGACAATCCGCGGACAAGCCCTTGCCCTGTTATAATCCCGCCTGAGCAACACGCTCTTATGTCTTTAAAGGGGGTAACGGGATACATCGTCGTAGATAAAGGCCCTAAGCATTTTCTCCGTCTTGCGCGATCATGACCACCACGATCAATCGCTCACACGACGGTGTAAAATGATGCAGAACCCAATTGACGAAATCCTGAGCAAAATCGACGACCGCACACGCCTGTTGCGCCTTAAAGAGGTCATAGAAATTGTCGGCATGAAGAGATCGACAATCTATGAACACATTCAGGCCTCAAGCTTTCCTCGCCCTATAAATATTGGCCCTCGAGCCGTGGCGTGGTTGAATACAGACATTCAGGCTTGGATAGCGCAGCGGGTGATGTCCGACGGACCCAAGCGGCTTTGACCTACTCCCATCCCTTTTCGGGCGTCGAAAATATCTGCAAGAAGAGGGGTTATTTTTTCCCTCTGAGCTTGTCCAGATAGTCCGCCCATTTCTGCATCATCTTCCTGCGTTCAGCCAAATGTGCCGTTCGGTTATAGGCGCGCCCGTTCGGGTCGCGAACGGCATGGGCGAGCTGATGCTCGATATAGTCCGGGCGAACATGTAGAACTTCGTCAAGAATTGTGCGAGCCATGGCGCGGAAACCGTGACCCGACATTTCGTTTTTTTCGAACCCCATGCGCCGCAGCGCACCGAGAACGGCATTTTCGCTCATGGGGCGTTGGCTTGATATGGCGCTGGGGAAGACGTATTTGCCCTTGCTCGTTAGAGGCTGCAGCTCCGTTAAAATATCCACGGCTTGGCGCGAGAGGGGGACAAGATGCGGCTCGCGCATTTTCATGCGTTCAGCCGGAATGTTCCATTCGGCAGCCTTCAGGTCTATTTCCTGCCATTCCGCGTTACGAAGCTCCCCCGGACGGACAAAAACAAGCGGCGCCAGACGCAAGGCGCAACGCGTCACCAGATTTCCGTTGTAGGCGTCTATGGCCCTTAAAAGCCCGCCGATGGCCTTGGGATCTGTGATGGCGGCAAAATGGCCTTCTTTGATTGGGGAAAGGGCTCCGCGCAAATCGATGCTGCAGTCCCGTTCGGCACGCCCGGTCGCCACCGCATAACGCAACACCTGACCACAGTTCTGTAAAGCCCGATGGGCTGTATCAATGGCTCCGCGTTTCTCAATGCGACGGATGACATCCAAAAGCTCATAAGGCTTAATGTCGCCGACGGGACGGCTTCCTATCCAAGGAAAGATATCGGCCTCAAGACGGCGAATGATTTTCTCGGCGTGGGCTTCGGCCCAAATCGAGGAGCGCCGTTCAAACCATTCTCTGGCAACGACCTCGAATGTGTTTTTCTGGCCATCGGCCTTTGTTAGCTTGACCTGTTTACGGTTAAGGGAAGGGTCAATATCGAAAGCGATGTTTTTTCGTTCCTGATCGCGGCGGACTCTGGCTTCTTTAAGGGTGATCTCGGGGTAGACGCCCAAGGAGAGCAGCTTCTCTTTGCCGCCGAAGCGGAACTTCAGCCGCCACCACTTGTTTCCCGTGGGTGTTACCAAGAGAAACAGACCATCGGAATCATAGATTTTATAAGGCTTTTTGCGGGGTTTTGCGCTGCGAACGGCAGTGTCGGTAAGGGACATTGGGGTAACTCCATATGTCAGATCACCTATTACCCCACGATCTTACCCCAAAAAATCTTCGGCTGCCACCGGATTTCGCCGGAGCGCAATAGCCGAAAACGCGGCCTTTTTATTGGGTTTTTCGTGATTTTCCGGATGGTGCCGGATGCCTTCGGAAGGGTTTTTGGTGGACCTGATCGGGATCGAACCGACGACCTCAACATTGCGAACGTTGCGCTCTCCCAGCTGAGCTACAGGCCCTTTCGCGACCGCACCAGACTTTCCGTGCGGGGCCCTCTTTATGAAAGCTGGGCGCGGCTCTGTCAAGCGCTTGATCGCGCCTTGGGCAGAAAACTTCTCGATCCTGCACCCTAAAGGCGTTTTCCTCTCAAGATAGTCTTGTCAGAGGCTTGGCTGATGCTTTAACCTGATCTTGGTTGTTAACCTTTTACCCTTCCTTTGTCGAAAGATTCGGTTATGCCCGTCGTCTCGTCTTTTCTGGCCGCCTTTTTTGAAATCGCCGGGGTCGTCCTTGATCTTTACATTTGGGTCTTGCTGATCGGAGCGGTTCTTAGCTGGCTGATCGCCTTTGATATTGTCAACCGGGGCAACCGTTTTGTCCGGATGGTTGAAGATTTTTGCTATCGCGTGACCGAGCCGCTTTTGGGCCCGATCCGCCGTCGCTTGCCGCCCATGGGCGGGCTGGATTTGTCGCCGCTTCTTTTGATCTTTGCGGTGATGTTTGTTCAATCGTTCCTCCGGCACTTGATGATGAGCTTGCTATGACCGCAAAAATTATCGACGGCAAGACCGTCGCCGCCCGCGTCCGCCAAGGGGTGATGGCGCATACCGCCGAGCTGAAAAAGCGCTATGACCTTGTTCCGGGTCTTGCCGTTGTGCTGGTGGGTGAGGATCCGGCAAGCCAGGTTTATGTGCGAAATAAGGTTAGAACTTGCGAGGAAATGGGCTTCCGGTCCTATAACCAGATTTTACCTGTCGAAACGACGCAAGACGAGCTTCTGGCTCTCATCGGCAAGCTAAATGCCGATCCGCAAGTTAACGGAATTTTGGTGCAGATGCCGCTTCCGCCACAGATCAATGAAAAAATCGTTATCAATGCGATCGATCCGTTGAAAGATGTCGATGGCTTTCATCCCGTCAATGCGGGGCGCCTTGCGACGGGGTTGATGTCGTTGGTCCCTTGTACGCCGCAAGGCTGCTTGGTTTTGTTGGCCGAGGTGTTTCAAGATCTGGCGGGTAAACGCGCCGTGGTGATTGGACGCTCGAACATCGTTGGTAAGCCGCTTGCCCTGTTGCTTCTGCATGAAAACGCGACAGTAACCGTGGCGCATTCGCGCACGCGCGATTTGCCTGCGGTTTGCCGCGAGGCCGATATCCTTGTGGCGGCTGTCGGGCGACCCAAGTTTGTGCGCGGCGATTGGATCAAGCCAGGGGCCGTCGTCATTGATGTTGGGATCAATCGCATGACGGATGCAACAACCGGCAAAACCAAATTGGTTGGCGACGTGAATTTTGAAGAAGCGGTTGAAAAAGCATCGGCCATCACACCGGTGCCGGGCGGCGTGGGGCCGATGACGATTGCGTGTTTGATGCAAAATACGCTGCAAGCGACACTAATGCAGAACGGCTGGGCCTAAGTAATGACGGAAAAACTGAGCGCCTTGATTGTCGCGCGCAATGAAGAAACGCGCCTTGAAGCGTGTCTTCAGGCGCTTGGCTTTGTCGATGAGATTGTGGTCGTCTTAGATCGTTCGACCGATGGATCGGCGGCGTTGGCGCAAGCCCACGGCGCTAAAGTTCTTGAAGGCGCGTGGCCCATCGAGGGCGCGCGCCGCGCGGCAGGGCAAGAGGCCTGCGCCGGGCCTTGGATCCTTGAAGTCGATGCCGATGAGCTTGTCAGCCCGGCGCTGGCCGATGAGATCAAACAGGTTCTCAGCACGCGCTCCGCCGATGGCCCTGATTGGTGGCGCATTCCGTTTGATAATTATATTGGCAAGCGGCTGGTGCGGTATGGCTGGGGTGCGCAGTTTGGCGTTGGCGCGAAGGCCATTTTGTTCCGTAAGGGCTTGAAAAGCTGGGGGAGCCAACGGGTTCATCCGCGCGTTCAAATGGCCGGGGCGCAAGGGACAACCTTGACGCAAACGATGCGGCACGAATTGGACGACAACATCTCCGATATGCTGCAGCGGTTGGATCGCTATACGACGCTGCATGCCGAGGATTTGATAGATGAGGGTAAAGTCGGCACGCTGCGTAAAAACGTTTTGCGCATCTTTGGCCGTTTCTGGAAATGCTATGTCCGGCGCAAAGGTCATCGTGAAGGCGGCCTTGGGCTTGCCATCGCGATCTTTGCCGGACTTTATCCATTTTTGTCGTATTTAAAGGCCGTTGAGAAGCAAGAAGCGTTAACTGGTTAATTTTAATTGACCTTTGACGGTCTTTTTGTTGAAAACACCCCAAATTTCATTTTGAAACTATTCCAAAACACCCTTCCTATATGGTAGGGTGCCATACCTTTCTTTAATTTTTTTTTGCGTGGCGTGCATGCGGTATTCTTTTTCGCATTTTTTGAAACAGACCTTGCTGGCCGGTGTCTCTCTTTTAACCTTGGCCACCCCCTTTTCAAAAGCCGAAGCGGCCTTTGCGCCCGATATGAAAGCGGTCAAGGACGTTGCCGCCGTTGAAAAGGCTCAAACGGCTTCGTCTGCTGTGCAGCTTGTTCAAGGCACGATGGGGCGCGCTTTTTTCTCAAGCGCGGTCAAGGGCGGCGTTCCCGCGCCTGTAGTCATGGAACTGGTCGAAGAATTCCGAAAGCAGCATATTAATTTTAAGCATTTGGATCGTTCGGACGGTTTTGCCATTTTGATGAAGGATGGCAAAGTCGTTGGTGCCCAGATTTCATTCCGTGAAAAAATTTATCGTGTCGGTGATAGCCAACAATTGCAAGATGCTTTGTACAATCCAGCGGCGTCTGAAACGCCGGCACCTGCGCCTGCTGTCACGCCGCCCGCGCCTGTTCAAACGGTTTCGACGCCAGAGCCCTCATCGCCTTTGGCGGCTGCGGGGTTGGCCGAGCCTGCGCTTGAGGCGCAAAGCAAGCCGAAGCCGCCAGCGCCAGCCGTGAAGAAAGAGGAAGCTGCGCAAGAAAAACCTGCCCGCAAAGGGAAAGACCAAAAAAAGAAAACGGCTATAGCCGCCGCGCAGGATGAAGTGACAACGCCACGCGTCGCGCCGCTTGAGGCAAAAGAATACACGCTGCACAAGGGCGAAGGGCTTGAGGCGCTTCTCTTGCAGAGGGCGGGGATTGTTTCGCGTCAAGAGGTGCGCAAGGCGCTTGGGAAAATTGGTGGGGCTCTCGACAGCGCTTCATTGCCGGAAGGGTTGAAGATTGACGTCGTTCAACGTCAAGGCGTTTTGCAAAGCTTTTCCTTTGTTGCTGCCGATAAAGGAAAGATGGGATCGGCCCGCTATGTGATCGAACGCACGGCGCTGGGGGGCTTTAGGCTGCGCAAGGATGCCAGCGGTTTTACGACCAAGCTTGTCGTCGGTATGGGCGAGATCCAACACAATCCCTCTACCGATTTGAAACAGGCCGGGGCGCGCGGCAATGAAATCGCTAAAATCGCGCTTGAGCTTAGCGGCTCGGATCGCTTGGCCAAACTTCCCAAAGGATCGGGCTTTACCTTTGTGATGAAGCGCCGCTTGGCGCCAGATGGAACGGTCCTTGCCAGTGAACCGGCGTATATTGCGATAGGTGGGCAAGAATATCTTTTTGCAAGATTCGCAGGCCAAAAAACGCATGCCTACGATTTAGCGGGCGAAGCCGTTGGGCCTGTGATGATTGTGCCCGTCAAAGGCGTAAAGACGTCAGGTTTTGGTTGGCGTCCTGATCCCATGAATCCTGACCACATGCAGAAACATAATGGAAATGACATTGCGGCGCCGATTGGATCTGCTGTTGTCGCGATGACTCGTGGAAGGATTGTTGAAAGCGGCACCAGCGCTGAAGGCGGTAACTTTTTAGTCGTCGATTGTGGTGGTGGGCTGCGCTTTAAGCTGTTGCATTTGCGAGACCGGACTTTTTTGCCGGTCGGGTCGATGGTTGAGCAAGGGCAGTTGATTGCTTATGTTGGCAATACGGGGATCCGGACAACGGGCCCTCACACCCATGTGCGGGTCGAGTTTATGGGCCAACCGCGTGATGCCGAAGAGTTTTGGAATTTAGCCAAACTTACAGGCCCTTCGTTGCAGGCCTTGAAAGCGAAGAAGCGGGTCATTGATTATGCTATTCAGGCGGCGATTGCCGAAAAAGAGCTGAAAAGCAAATATCAAAGCATCATGATCCAAGACCGCCAGGCTCAGATGTTGAAGGGCAAGGCAGCCGGTGAGGCCGCGTTAACACAGACAATCGCGCAGGGCATGAAGCTGGCCGGTCATGGGGTGACGTTGCCGGGCGGGGCTCTTTCAAACGAGATTTATTATGCAACGCTAGCGCGTTTGACGGGCAAAGAAGCCTTGGGGCAAAAAGCGGATGATAAGCCATCTTATCAGCAGCTGGTGGCCCAGATTCGTAAGGAAAAAGATTACCAAGCCAAGGTGGATGCGTATTTCGATGCCGTTGCGGCGCGGACAAAATATCCGACTTTGTTGCCGGGGGCTGCGCCTTTGGCTGTGACGGCCAGCGAAGACAAAATGCCAGATAATAAGACCTTGGCGGCGTTGGGCGTCAAAACAGATGATTTGACAGGTATCGGTGGTCCTTTGGATGATGAGGGGACGATCTTGTCCGTCGAAAAAATGTCGCCGTCTTTGGAAAAACCAAACAGTGCGGCGGCGCACGGGCGTCACAGGCATCATTGGGCGCTGCGCCAGCATAAGAACGTCGCGCCAAAACGTTAAGGCGTATGCAGGTAAACGGTTTAGAATAAGGCCATTTTGTGAAATTGGCCTTTCAAGGCGACGGAAAACATTTTTTCGTCACGTTTTCTTTGTAGATTTTGAGCCGTTCAAAAAACAAAAAGAAGAAGGGATCGGTTTCGATCACCCTGACGAAAGGGCGACGCGAAAAACACGTGAAATTTGTGCACGAGAGAGAGTGCCTCCATGAGAAAAAGGTGAAGACGCAGAAGATGGAAGAGAAGAAAAAGAATATTGGTGTTGTTTCTATTTTACAGGCTTGTGTTTTAACGGGCTCGGTTCTTTTAGCGCATCCCGTCGCTGCCGGGCAGACAAAAGAAGCGGCAAAGAAAGAAGCGCCTGCAGATCATCATGCGATCAGCCCGCAGCGTGCCGAGGAAATTGACGCTTGTGTGGTTCGCTTTATCGATAAAGGTCTTTGGACTGTGGCGTGTCATGTCGGGGCCGTCAGCGGGCAAGCGCCAGAGAACCAATTTTTATACCCGTTCAACGAGACACGTGTCGGCTTGGCCGATAAAGGCAAAGGCGAAAACGGCTCAAATTTTTATCGCTATGAGCCCGAACGTTTTGTCGAAGACCTCGCCTTGTATGGTCAAAGCGCTGCCGAGGTTTTGAAAGCGATCGATCCACAAAGCGCCCATCAACTCAGGCAAGCGGCGGTGCACGTCGCAAGCCTTTGGGAAAAGAACGATCATCAAATTCCGGCTTCGGTTGAAACCGCGGTTTTTCATCTGGCGCGGAATCCAAAAATCGCGGCTTCTTTGTCGTCGATTTCAAATGCGGCGCTTGGGCGCGATATTGCTCAAACCAGTGGCGGACGGATCAACAAA
The DNA here is from genome assembly GCA_964390005.1 of uncultured Rhodospirillaceae bacterium. Taxonomy (GTDB): domain Bacteria; phylum Pseudomonadota; class Alphaproteobacteria; order UBA9219; family UBA9219; genus CAYMGM01. The sequence continues at coordinate 78,525 of CAYMGM010000003.1, forward strand.
GATACATCGGAAGCTTTAGCACATCAATTTGGGCGTTCAGCGCTTGTTTTGGCGCGTGCGCAAGACGGAATGCCCATGGCCTCCTTACAGATCAAGGGACGGTCAGGTTTCTTTGCTCATATGTTGCGTCGTCTTGGACGACCTGGCGGCGAAAATGTCAGGAGCTTTTTGCGTTGGTATGGTCACCGTTTGCATGCGGATTTGCATTGCGCGCGTGAAAGCTTCGGTCGTCATCTGCAGGCTTCCGGGGAGAAGCCGCTTCATCCCTTAAAACGCCAAGCGCAAGCTCATGGCACGGGAAGCGACGTTTTTGCGCAAGCCCTCTCTCAGGCCCTTCAAGATGACAAGGCTTTGCATTTTCATTAGTCAATACACTGAAAAACAAGTGTTTTCTGCTTTTTGTGTCTCTTAAAAACAGTTTGTTAGCAATCTCTATGCTACAGTGGCGAGCATAGAGATTTGTTTTTTAAAGATATTAAAGGCGGGCGTATGGCACGGCCCAGTAATAAAAACAGATATAAAGACGAACGTTCTGTGAAAGAGCGTACGAAGGGGTCTATCAAAGCTGCGGGCGTGACCCTGCTGGTTGGTCTTGCCGTCGCGACGGGGGCCACTCTTTTTCAAAAGGTTTTTTCACCGTCTTCCCCAACTTACCGTGCGGCGGCTCAGGAAATGACGGCGCGCGCGCCGAAAGCGTCAGCACCGAGCCAACAACCGGCCCCCCATGGGGCAGCAAAAGCCGCGCCCAAAGCCTCGGCAAAACCGGTCCCAAAATCAACCGAGCGCTGGCTTGCCGAGTGTCGTGAATTGGCGCAAAACCGTGAGAAGATCAAAGCTTATTATGAAGAAGAAGCCGATGTCGGTCTGATGGAAGCTCAAAAAAACGGTTTTCTTTCCTTAGCTTTGGCCGTCGAAGAGGCTCAGGGTGACGAAGAATATCCTGTCTATGCGTCGAACGTGCTGACGGTCGGTTATTTGGAATCGACGCTTGGTAAGTTTAAGGGGAAAGCCAACGGAACGACGGGAGAAGGCGCTGTCCAATATACGGAAGCCCCTTTCTTGGAAGATTTTGGCCGCTTCCTTGGGCCGCGCGTTGAAATTAAAGTCAGCGAAAAAGCAAGCGCAGAGACAAAGAATAGAATTCAAGCCATCGCTGCGCAAGAGAAGCGGAAATTAAAACGTTTTCGGCGCATGCTTGAGGAAATCGATCCCTCGATCGTTGACGAGGCTTATGAGCTTGCCTCGTTTGTGCGGTTCGATGTGCAAACAAGCAAAGTTTTTTTGGATGAAAACGCCTATCAGGCCGCCCAAAGTCGTAAATGGTTTGGCGGGGATAAAAAGGGTTCTTTGCGCGACCGCATCTTGGATTTTCGTAAGGGCGACAAAGGTCAAAGCTTTTCGACATGGCTTGCTTTTTCAAGCTTGAAGCGGAAAGTTCCCTATCTCATCAAAAAGATGGTTTCGGCAAGTATCTTTGGCGAAACGAAAAAGATTTTTGGCGATTCCTTTTTGCTGGACATGGTTCACAATTGGGGCTTTGACGGCACTTTGGCGTTGTTCGATGCAGACCCCAATAAAGACGCAGGCAAAGTCATCGATCCCGCGACGTTGGGGCGGAATGGATTTAAAGATCCTCATGTGAGTGTCGGCTATGTCATCGTGAAGATCGCGCAGAAATGCTATTATCTGGATCAGCGCTTTAAATTGACGGCGCGGAACCCGAAATTAGCCGAAGCCGCGCAGAAAGAGCGCATTGAATACCGCAAAGCCTTGGCGCGCGAAGAGGCCAAAAGAGCCAAAGAACGCAAAGCCGCGCAAGAGGCGCTGACCAAGCCCGCCAAAAGGAACAAAGATCAAGCGATGTTCTCACCGTCTTGGCAACAAAACGGGGGCGGACAAAAGGCCTTTGCACAAGCGCAGAACCGTCCCGGTGGCGTAAAAATGCCTGCTTACAGCGCAAAATTGGTCAGTTGATTTTATCCCCTAAAACTGTGGATAACTCTGTCAGTAACGTCGCGGAAAAACGGTTTCTCCCCGCGCAGATACTTGCTTTTTTACGCTTTGCCTAAAAAAGTGGCATGTTTTCTATCTATCTAATATACATAAATAATATGAATGTTTCGGGCGCGTCACAGCTAAAAATGCCTTGAGGACGGCTTAAGGATTAACTTCGCTTATGGCTCTGTGAACAAAAGGATGCCGCGCTGCAATGAATACCTAGGAGAGTCAAGGGGCAAAATACGATTGTAACTACCTGTAACGGGTAGGTGAGGTACCGAATAGACCAAAAAGAAAGAGGGCTTTGGATAAAACAAGAAAAGGGTGCGTTTTTTATCTGCGCGCGGTGAGGTGAAAGCCGTTATTGACGGGAAGAAGAACCCCTGTCAAAGCTGGGCAAGTCAGGAGAAAAAGCGTAGCGCGCGCCACATCAAAAGGCGCTGTGGGGCGCTTCAGAAGGGTGGCGGCGACAAGGCTGTCAAAATGTTCAGCCGATTGGCGAACGCCGCGCAGCGTTGGCCCTGGCTCAATCGCGTTGACGCGAAGCGCAGGAGCATAAGAACGGGCCAGCAAAGGCGTTTCGGCGCGCAGCGCATCTTTAGAGGCTTGATACGCTTGAAAGGTCGGCGCGGCGGGCGTGCCGTCGAGGATGTTGACGACGCTTCCTTCGGTAGAGGGCGGCAACTGCTGGGCCAGCGCTTGGATAAGAAGGCGCGGCGCTTGGAAATTGATTTGGTCGTGACGCGCGCCGTCGGGATCTTGCGTGTCAGGCAAAAACAACGCGGCATTATTGATAAGTGCGGTGAGCGCACGGCCATCGAAGGCAGCCGAGGCGCGCCGGATCAGGCTTTGCGTCGCTTCTGGATCCATCAAGTCGGCCTCAAGACAAACGGCGGCGCGTCCCATGGTTTGCAACTCTTGCGCAAGTGCCTGACCTTCTGCTTGCGCTGTATGAACATGGATCGCGACGTCAAAGCCTTGACGCGCCGCTTCGATGGCCAAAGTGCGCCCCAGACGAACGCCTGCGCCCGTGATAAGAACGGGGCCAAAGGCAGAAGGTTGGCGCGGCGTCGACATCCGTTAGTCTTCTTTCTTGGATCTTTTGGGGCCGGTGACCAGGGCCGATAAAACGCCATGAAACGTGCGGATTTCCTGCTCGGTCATTTCAGCGCGCTGTAAGGCATTGTGTAAGTTTCGCGTCATCGAAGGCCGCATTTCTTCCGAGGTGAAGAAACCAGCTTCGTCCAGCTCGGCTTCAAGGCGCCGGAAAAAGTTCATGTAATCGGCCCGATTGGCGGGGTGACTGCCGCCGACATGGATTTGCGTCGCGGGCGTTTCGTCATGGGCTTGGAACCATTCATGCCCGATCAACAAAACCGTTTGCGCGAGATTCAGCGACATAAAATGGGGGTTCAGCGGAATGGTGATCTTCGCACCTGCCAACGCGATATATTCGTTGATCAGGCCTGTGCGTTCGGGGCCAAACATGACGCCGACCTTTTCGCCTGCCTGCGTGCGTTGAACCATATCGGGGATCGCACCGCGCGGCGTCATCACGCGCGTGACCATATCGTGACTGCGCGCCGTTGTGGCATAGACAAAGTTGAGGTCGGCGACGGCCTCTTCAACCGTGTCGAAAAGTTTGGCTTGATGCAGAATATCATCCGCGCCGGAGGAAGCCGCTTCCATTCTCTTTTGATGAATTTCGCTCAAGGGCCATGGATCGCGCGGACGCACGATACGCAATTCGTTCAGGGCGCAATTGCCCATGGCGCGCGCGGTCATACCGATATTTTCAACCAGCTGCGGATGAACCAAAATGATGCAGGGTTGGTTTTGCTGACGATCTGAAAGTTGTTTTTCCGTTTTCATAAAAACCAGTCTTGTCCTTTAAGATGTTGCCAATTCCTTAGGCGTCGCCAAAAGATTGGGATTATCGCTGTTGTGCAAGGCGACGTTGTACCCGTGTGCTTCGAAAAAAGCCAGTATGGCTTCTTGGTTCGAGTGAAACTCAAGGTAAACAAAGGGGCGAAGCCGCGTGATAAGGTCTTGCGCGCCTTGTAAAACAAAGGGCTCCATTTTCTCGACATCGATTTTAATCAAGCGGCAAGCCGTAAGGTTAAGATCGTCTAATCGAACCAAAGGCACTTTTTCGCCGTGATCGACGTCGCATTTGATTTGGGAATGTTGCGGTGAATCCGTCACAAGGGACAAAGCGCCAAAATTATTGCTTTGCGTATAATCAACGGTGGGCACAAGGATACTGCCCGTTTCGGCGCCGACGGCTTCAAGGTGAAGGCATACGTTTGTTAAAGCGTTTTCGGCGATGGTTTGCGTCAGAAGATCAAAAATGGCACGTTGCGGCTCGAACGTGTGAACGCGGCCCTGCGCGCCAACCCACGTCGCAAAAGCCAGCGTGTGCATGCCAATATTTGCCCCCACATCGATCAACGTGTCGCCGGGGCGGATCAAGGGGCGTAACAGCAGCAATTCATCTTCGGCCCATAAGCCTTTTTGATGAATCGCGGGGCCGATGCAGGTGTCATGTCGGTTGACCATCATCGGGCCAAAAAACGACGAAACCCAAGCCGTGTGTTCTGTCATGGGGCGTTCGGCGCGGCGCGCGATATCTTTGACTTGATCGGCAAAGGCGGTATGCAGCGTTTGATAGCGGGCGCAGCCTTCGGGCGTTTGTCCGGGCGCATTCAAAAGAATGGCTTGGCTGGCGTCGTTATAAGGCGTTTCTATGCCCGTGAGGGATTCCAGGCGAAGGCGCGCGGCCAAAAAATCGGCGGCAAGGCTTAACCCAAGGCGCGCGCTGTGCCATGTCAGCGTCTTGGCCTGAAGGTTCTGCCCGATGAAGCGGCTTAGGGTTTCTAAGAAAAGAAGGCCGCCAGGGGAGGGGCGCGCGAAAATGCAAGGCGCCGCGCAATAGTCCCAAAGGGGCGCGTGCGCTTCAAGCGGAAGGGCAACATCGGCTGGGCCGTCAAAGAAAGACAGCGCTTCAGGCGTGCGCGCAAAAAGCGCGTCGGCATCAAGCAGACAGGCCGAATGGTTGGTCCCTTCGATAAACTGAAAGAAGCGGATCAAGCGGACGCTGGCATGATAAAGGCCGATATTGCCTGCTTGAAAAGGATCAAAACGCTCAGTCGTCCAGCTCAGAGAAAGCCCTGTTTTTTGCGCGAGGTCTTCGATCATCTGGGGCGTATCTCGGCGCGGGCTTGCGATATGCACATGAAGATGGAAAGAAGGCGCGCCGCACGCGCCAAGCGAGGCAGCCAAGGGCAGCACGTTTTTGATCAGTTGATGGACGTCGGCATAAACAAAGAAAACTTTTTGCCCGGTCTTGAGGGAAGGCCAGGGCCGATCCAAAGGCGGCAAAAACGAAAAATCAGGTTTAGATTGGGTCAGGGAGGGATCAAAAGCGTCAAGGCTCCAAGGGCTTTCGTTTGGCAATTGTTGTCGCCAGCCAGAAGCCAGAAGGCAAAGATCAAGCACATAGTGTTGGGCGGGCGTCGCTTGGGCGCGCGCTTGATCGATCAAAGGCCGCACAGCGCCCCAGTTTTGTTGCAACGTTTCAATGAGCGCCAGCGGAAAGGCTGCGGGCGCATAACCGGGGTCTATGGTCCGTGCCGCGCGGCACATCTTGGCGCAGGTTTTAGCGTCGCCGCTTGCAACAGCGAAAAGGCCACGTAAATGCAAGTAAGCGGCGCAAGCTGGCTGCAAGGCGATGGCTTGATCAAGCCAAAGGACGGCTTTGGCCGTTTGGCCTTCCATAAAGGCGGTGACGGCCTGCAAGGCACAAGAGATATCGCGCAGCGTCGGGTTTGCGCCGAGCAGCGATTGAATCAAAACGGCCTGCTGGGCTTGTTGGCGGCCTGCGCCCGCGAAGGTTGCGGCGACAAGGTTTGGGATCGCTTTTTGAAGCGCTTCGGTTGCTTCGGTAAGGCGGGCGGCGGGCGGTTCCCACGAGATAAGGCTGGCCAGTAAACCGGGCGTCACATGGGCAAAAAGGTTTGTTGGATCTGGGTTGTCGGCAGAAGGGGCGGCGGCAAAAGACATGGGCGGGACTTTTCGAACAAAGAGAAGACGCCCCAGCATAAACCGTTTTTGTACACGTCGTCATGCGTTTTTAAGCCAAGTTTTAGAGCCTTGCCGAAGGGACGGCAGGATGGACGCTGGACCCCGAAAGAGCCGTACGGTCGATGCTGTCGAGATATGAGGTTAAATATTGAATAGCCGACCGTCGGCGGCGGTTTTTGATTGCAAGCTGAAGGGGTGAATGCTGATCGTCGTGCGCGGTCGCGACGGCAAGATGAAGCGGCGCAAGTTGGGCGCAAAGCGTTGGATCGCCCCACGATGGCCTGCCAAGGGCCGCGCGTTTGGCATCGATCGATTGAAGGATGGCCGTTGTCTGATCATGCTTTTGTGAGCAGATAAAAAACTTGGCAAGGCCCAGACGAGGATCTCCCCAGTGAATAATGCCGAAATCGATAATGCCCGACTGAATAGAGCGAACAGCACTTGTTTGCGGGTCGCGGTCGACGTCAAGAAGCATGTTATGAAGATGAAGATCGCCGTGCATAAAGGCGTGAGGCAAGGCTTGTTGCGCGCTAAGCTTTTGCATCAACATTTTGGCGCGTTCGATGTAAGGGGTAAAGTCGGGGGCGATGATTTGAAGGGCCTTTTCACCCCGCGCCAAAAGGTCGCGGTCGAGGCCCCACAAAAAGCCGTCCTTGGCCGCTTGGTCCTGTTTACGTTGGAAGTCGCGTGCATTCCAGACGATAAATTGTTCGAGATCGTCGTGCGGCGTGTCTTTGATCCTGTTCCACTCATCGTTGATGACATCGTTAAAGCGCACAAAAAACGTCGCAATTTGATCGACGACGTCTGGATGACCTGCCCTAACGTTGCTTTGATCGCGCGGGCGGCCGGGCAAGCGGTCCATAACATAAAGAGAGAGATCTTGATGAAACGCGTTCGGCTCGACCAAAAGCGGCACATTTGTACCGAAAAAGTCGGCAGAACTTTGCTGCGCGGCCGTTAGCGCGCGCGTCAGGGTTCGTAAAACCCAAATCTCGGTAGCCAGAGAGCCCGCACTGTTTGACGGAGATAGCTGCGGAATCATTTTGATAACGTGATCGCGCAGAAAAGCGACGGTCGCGCATTGACCTTGCGGTGGGTATTGAACGTCGTGCGCGCAGACCCTCCATGAGGGAAAGGTTGCGTGAAGGCGGTCGATCAAATGCCCCGTGACCGGATCGCTGCGTGTGTTGGCTGGCTTAGGCTCCATGTTCGGACCCTTTAATTAGCAAACGACAAATTTCTTCTTATATCTATTCTACTCAAAAAAGGGGGCTTGGTTCGAAGAAAAATAGTTTCAACAAGCGTTAGTCGTTAAAAAAGACCAATGGTTTTACGGCCAAAGCGCGGTTGTAAGGATTGGCTGTGCAAATCAAGCCCGTTTAATTTATCGCCGCAAAAAACGTGGCCATGAAAATAAGCGAAAACGAGGCCTGTCTGCCCGGCGGCGTCAAAGGCTTCCAACGCGCCAAACGTCCCGCCAACGTTAAAATCGGCATCTTGCGCTTCTTGGGAAAGGGGCAACATGCTCCCCGTCACGCCGATCAGTTTATCGGATCGACCGTCGCCGAAATGATGATCGATGATTTGCGTGATCAGCGGCAGCATGTAGGTCCCGCAGGTCAGCATGATCTTTTTGTTCTTGATCCATTGAAGCGCGTGGATCAGCCGGATCATATCGCGGTCTGTGATATGACGGCTGTCTTTGGCTAAGAAAACCGTGCCCGTTATCTGCTGGGGCGCAAGATGAAAATGCTCGTGCAGTTCGTTGATCCGCTCAAAGGACGGATTCATCATCACGGGTGCAATCGTTTCTTGATCGGGGATATAGGCCGATTGGATCGTTCCCCCAAAGGCGATTAGCGCCGTCATCTCTTCTTCGGACTGAAACGACGGTTTTTGCGCCTGAAACTGCGCCGAAAGATCGACTTCGTCTTCGGCGGTGAGAGGGGGAATCGTCAAAAGATTTTCTGGATGGATGTTCATCGGGCCTCCTTTAAGGCGCATCATCAAGATATCTTTAGCCGTCCAGGGGTTGGATCGGCTTTCAAAACGGAAAGCCGATCCTTAAAGGCCCCTTTAGGCTTTTCGCCACGTTGTCCCGGACGGGCCGTCTTCCAAAATAATGCCTTGGGCCAACAAATCGGCACGGATTTGATCGGCGCGGGCAAAGTCCTTGGCTTTCTTGGCGGCGATACGGTCCGCGATCGCTTGTGTGATCATCGCTTCATCGGCATCGCCTTTAAACCAAGCGTCGATGTCTTGGTATAAAAGCCCCAAAGCATGCCCCGCTGCCAAAAGATCGGCTTTCAGCGTTGTCCGCGTCGCGTCGTCTTTGGCGGCATAAAGCGCGCTGACGATTTCGTGGATCTCGGCAATCGCTTGGGGGATGTTGAGGTCGTCGCACAAAGCGGCTTCTACTTTTTCTGGAACCGTTTCCGTCTTCGGCGCGGGCAAAGCGTCGGCAAGGCGCAGCGCCCCATACCAGCGGTCTAGCGTCGCTTTGGCGTTTTGCAACGCCTCGCGCGTGAAGTTTACCGGCTGGCGATAGTGCGACGACAACAGAACCAGACGCAGCGCTTCGCCCGGCGCTTCGGCCAGCAATTCGCGGATCGTGAAAAAGTTGCCAAGCGATTTTGACATCTTTTCGCCGTTCACGATCAAAAAGCCGTTATGCATCCAATATTTTGCCAAAGGCACGTCGTTGGCGCATTCGCTTTGGGCAATTTCGTTTTCATGGTGCGGGAAAATCAAATCCAGCCCGCCGCCGTGAATATCAAAGGTCTTGCCTAAATGCTGCGCCGACATGACCGAGCACTCAATATGCCAGCCGGGGCGTCCGCGGCCCCACGGGCTTTCCCAGCCCACTTGATCGGGCGTGCTGGGTTTCCACAAAACGAAATCCGCCGGATCCTTTTTGTAAGGGGCGACTTCAACGCGCGCGCCCGCTACCAGCTCGTCGCGCGAATGGCGCGAGAGTTTGCCATAATCTTTCATCGACGGAACATGGAACAAAACATGCCCCTGCGCCGCATAGGCAAAGCCTTTTTCGATCAGTTTTTGCGACATGTCGATCATGCCGGCAATGTACTGGGTCGCGCGCGGCTCGATATCCGGCGGCAAGGCGTTCATGTGGGCGATGTCGTCATGAAACGCTTGCGCCGTACGCGTGGTCAGCGCTTCAATGGTCTCGCCCGTTTCCTTGATGCGGTTCAGGATCTTGTCTTCGACGTCTGTGATGTTGCGGGCATAGGTCACTTGCGGATAGTGCCGTTTCAATAGGCGGTACAGCGTATCGAAAACAACCACGGGGCGTGCGTTGCCAAGGTGCGCAAAATCATACACCGTGGGGCCGCAGACATACATGGTCACATGTTGGGGGTCGTTCGGCTGAAAAGCCTCTTTTTGGCGCGAAAGTGTGTTGTAAACTTGGATCTCGGTCATCAGGGATCTCCTCACAAAAGCATTCGGGTCGTTGTCGGCATGCGGATCTTCCGCCGGTGTCAACAGGCCCTACATCGTGCGTTTGCGAGGAAAAAGGACATCATTTAAGCGCGCTCCCCCGCTAAGCGGGCGCGCGCCCGCGTTTGACCGATCAGCGGCAGGAAGCTTTTTAGCTCAGGCCCGTGGTCGGTCCCGGTCAAAGCTAGTCGTAAGGGCATGAAAAGCTCTTTACCCTTGCGACCCGTTTGTTTCTTGACCGCATTGGTCCACTGCCCCCAGGTTTCTTCGCCCCAATCGCCTTCCGGCAAAAGCAAAGCCGCTTGGTCGATAAAGGGCTTATCGGCGACAACGGGCTCAATCGGGTTGTTGGCAACCAGCCACCAATCGCGCACATCGGCGAGCTTCGTCAAGTTCGGGCGTACGGCATTCCAGAAAGTTTCTGTGACTTCGCCCAGACCCAGCGCGGCGAGGCGATCTTTGACATCGGCAAAATCGCTCATATGCAGGATTTTGGCGCTGAGATGGGCCAATTCGGCCAAGTCGAACTTGGCGGTCGAGCGCGAAACCTTATCCAGCGAAAAACGGGCGGCCATTGGCTCGAACGACGTGAAAGGCTGAATGGGATCCGAAGTCCCCAGCGCTGCCATCAGCGAATTGATGGCCATGGCTTCCAATTGCAAATCGTCGCGCATGCTTGAGATGCTAAAGGTGCCAAGGCGTTTGCTCATTTCCGTGCCGTCGGCGCTGACGATCAAGGGGTAATGTGCAAAAAGAGGCACGGGTTTGTCGGTCAAAGCCTGCCAGATCTGGATCTGGACGGCGGTATTGGTCACGTGATCTTCGCCGCGGATGATGTGGGTGATGCCAAAATCGGCGTCGTCCACCATCGAGCAAAAGGTATAAAGCGGCACGCCATCGGCGCGGACCAGCACCGGATCCGACAGAGCCGACGCAGGCAGGCTTTTATGCCCCTGAATCATATCGTCCCAAATAACGTCGCGATGTTCCAGTTTAAAGCGCCAATAGGGCTTTTCGCCTGCGGCGATTTTGGCTTCAACCTCGGCGGGGGATAATTTCAGCGCTGTCCGGTCGTAAACGGGGGGGAGGCCGCGGCCAAGCTGCGTTTTGCGCTTCAGGTCAAGCTCGGCCTGCGATTCAAAGCAGGGATAGACCCGGCCCTTGGCTTTTAACCCTTCCAAAACCTCGGCATAATGGCCTGTGCGATCCGTTTGGCGGGCAAAACGGTCCCAGGAAAAGCCCAGCCAGGTCAGATCGCGCAGCAGCGCGTCTTCCAGCTCTTTGGTCGAGCGCTCTTGGTCCGTATCATCCATGCGCAGCATGAAGCTGCCATTATTTTTCTTTGCAAACAAATAGTTATATAAGGCCGCGCGGATATTGCCGATATGCAAAAGACCGGTGGGCGAAGGGGCGAAACGGACAGCTACACTCATTTTCTTAACATCTGACGAAACATTTGAAGAGAGGTGATTTTTGCGGTTATTCTGCTGCCTTGGCAAGTAAAATTATTGGCTGAAATAATTTCTAAGAAAAGGGCTGTTTCATGAAACTGGTGCCGTGGTCCAAGCAGAAAGTTCTGATTGTCGAAAGTGACGATTTCCGAACGGCCTATTACACGATGTTTATGGAAATCTATCGGATTTCGTACGACATCGCGCGGACGTCTAGCCGTGCTATTGATAAATTAGAGAATGACCCCTCGATCGCTTTTGTTATTTTGGATGGGGCTCTTGAAAGAGCATCGCGTCGCGGAACCGTTGCCGATTACATTACAAGCGAACTTTGGCGCCCAAAGGAAGGAAAGACGTTTCCTCGCTTTGTGACGGCGTCAGACGATCCCTATCCGGTTTACGGGGCTTCGGCGGTGTTTGAGAAAAAAGCGTTTTTTGATGTTTTGGACCTCCGCCTGGCGAAAAGAAAGATTCTGCGCCTTTTTGCTTTGCAACGGCATCAAAATGCACAAAGCCAAAAGAAAGAGAGAAAACCGCTTCGGCCATTGAAGCGGCCTTTGCCGTCTTGGCGCGCCATGCCTGCGCTTGTGAAAAAGGAGCCTGCGGCGTAAAGTTTGGACCTCTTGAACGGGGTTTTCATGGTCTTTCCTATTTTTGCCGATGTGAAGCGGCCCTCTTTTCGTCCTGAAGCCGGGCGAAAGTTTAAGCTTGTCTCGCCTTTTGCGCCTGCAGGCGATCAACCGGCGGCGATTGAAGCTTTATGCGCCGGGTTCGGCGCGGGCGAAAAAGACCAAGTTTTGTTGGGGGTAACGGGGTCCGGCAAGACCTTTACGATGGCCGAGACTATCGCGCGCTTGCAGCGCCCGGCGCTTGTTTTAGCGCCCAACAAAACGCTGGCCGCGCAGCTTTATGGCGAGATGAAAAGCTTTTTCCCGGACAATGCCGTGGAATATTTTGTCAGCTATTACGACTATTACCAGCCCGAAGCCTATATTCCTAAAACCGATACGTTTATCGAAAAAGACGCCATGATCAACGAAGCGATCGACCGCATGCGCCATGGCGCGACGCGATCGCTTTTGGAACGTGATGACGTGATTTTAGTGGCGTCGGTTTCTTGTATCTATGGCATTGGCTCGGTCGAAACCTATCAGGAAATGGTGCTGACGGTCCGCAAGGGCGAGACGCTTGAGCGGTCCACGCTTCTTGGCGCGTTGGTCGAGCTGCAATATAAACGCAACGACATCGGTTTTGGGCGCGGCGATTTTCGCGTGCGCGGCGACGTTATCGAAGTTTTTCCGGCGCACTTGGAAGACAAAGCGTGGCGTATTTCGCTGTTTGGCGACGAGGTCGAAGAGATTGTCGAAGTTGATCCCTTGACCGGCGAGAAAGGCGCGAAGCTAGAGGCCGCCAAGATTTACGCGAACAGCCACTATGTGACGCCAAAGCCGACGCTGACGCAAGCGGTCGAAGCGATCAAGATTGAGCTGAAAGCGCGCTGCGAAGATCTTTTGGCGCAGAATAAGCTGATTGAAGAGCAGCGCCTGCGCGAGCGCGTGACCTTCGATATCGAGATGATCATGGCCACAGGGGCCTGTTCGGGGATTGAAAATTATTCGCGCTATTTGACGGGCCGCGCGCCCGGCGAGCCGCCGCCGACGCTTTTTGAATATTTGCCTGAAAACGCGATCTTGTTTGTGGACGAAAGCCACGTGATGGTGCCGCAGTTAAACGCTATGTATCGCGGCGATTATCAGCGTAAATCGACTTTGGCGACGTATGGGTTTCGTTTGCCTTCCTGTATCGACAACCGCCCGCTGAAGTTTGAGGAATGGGACAAGATGCGTCCGCAAACGGTCTTTATTTCGGCGACGCCGGGCCCGTGGGAGCTTGAGCAAACAAGCGGCGTTTTTGTCGAACAAGTTGTGCGGCCTACCGGTCTGACAGACCCCCCTGTGATCATTCGCCCCACCGAAAAACAGGTGGACGATCTGCTGGCCGAAGTGCGCCAAGTGACAGCCAAAGGACTTCGCACGTTGGTGACGACCCTGACCAAGAAAATGGCCGAAGCCTTGACCGATTACATGACCGAGGCGGGGATCAAGGTCCGCTATATCCATTCGGATGTCGATACGCTGGAGCGAATCGAGATTATCCGCGATTTGCGGCTGGGCACCTATGACGTTTTGGTCGGCATCAACCTGCTGCGCGAAGGGCTGGATATTCCCGAATGCGGGCTGGTTGCCATTTTGGATGCGGACAAAGAAGGGTATTTGCGTTCGCGTACCTCGCTGATCCAAACGATAGGCCGCGCGGCGCGCAATGTAGATGGTAAAGCGATTTTATATGCCGACCGTATCACGGGCAGCATGCAGGCGGCGCTTGAGGAAACAAGCCGCCGCCGTGCCAAGCAAGAAGCCTATAATCTAGAGCATGGCATTACGCCCGAAAGCGTGCGCAAACAGATTGGCGATGTTTTGTCGTCGGTTTATGATCGCGCCGACCATGTGACGGTCGATCTCAGTGATGCGCCTCATTTGGTTGGTAAAAATCTGCAAAATCACTTACGCGATCTCGAAAAACGGATGAAGGAAGCCGCCGCGGATCTGGATTTCGAAGAAGCCGCGCGCTTGCGCGATGAGATCCGGCGACTTGAACGGGATGAATTGGAAATTACAAATAATTCAGATAGTTACGGAAAACCCTCCTCAGGGCGACGCCCGAAAACAAAGCGGCGGTCCAAATAATTTACGCGATTTAAAAGGTTAAGTGTCAGGATCTCCTTCATTCATTAAAGAAATTGAGCGTTTGGAGATCAACATGGAACCGTCTAGCAAAAAAGATCAAAACGATCGTTATGTTGTCGCGACACAAGCGATGCAAGACCATCCCAAAGCCCTTTGGGCCAGTCGTTCGGCCGCCGCTTTTGTTGGCGGGGCGATGGCTGTTGGTTGGGGCGCTTTGCTTTTTGAACCAGCCTTGGGGCTTGCAACCGCGGCGGGCGTCAGTGCGGGCGTGGGGGCCTTGGCTGGTTTTCTAACCCATTGGTGTATTGAGAAAATTAATCCTGAGGGCGTGGCGGCCACCGTTTCCCGGTTCAGCAATGATCGCGCCTTTGCTGCCGAGCAGGAAGCGCGCGTGGTGCAAAAGGAACGGGCCCGTGCCAAAGCGGATCCTGGACGCGGCGCGCGTCTTTTTGAGACGGTCTCCTTTGCTGCTTTGGGGGCTATGGCGTCGGGTAACCTTTGGGGGGTCTTGGGGGGCGCTGCTGTTGGTTATACGCTGGCGCTTATGCGTGAAAAGGAGCCCGCCGCCCAGCGTCCGGCGCCTGCTGTGGCCGCAAAGGCGGATTCCCGCGATCCAGCCCCTCACTAACAGGGGATTTTTATAAAGGATCAACGCAATCTTTAACGTTTAGACGGGGGGCTTGTCCGCGCTGAAGGCGCGTGGATAAGTTTAATTCATTGTTATATATCGCATATATTTCTTTATGAACGCCAAGGGTGCGAAAAGAGCACCTAAAGCCTGTCAATGCTTTCCGCTTGCATTTTGGAGTCTTTTGCCTCAAAAGAAGGCGACCCGACAGCGGGGAGCCCGATAAGGGGCAAGTCGCGCGTGCCGATAGGGCTCTTAAAAAAGCTTCGCATCGGGGACGCGCGTTATTTTTCGTTAGATAAGTATGTGAGTTTGCTATGGCTGTTCCGAAAAGAAAAACGTCGAAATCCGTGCGCAACATGCGTCGTTCGCACCACGCTTTGCAGGGCACCAACACCGTTGAGTGCAAAAACTGCGGCGAACCCAAGCGTCAGCATCATGTTTGCGCCGCTTGCGGTCATTATGATGGCCGTGCGGTCGTAAAAGACAAGTCTGCGTCGTAATTAAGGCCTGCGAAGGGCCCGCCCGATGACACAGCGCATTACCATCGCGCTCGATGCAATGGGCGGTGATAACGCCCCGGACATTGTTGTGTCCGGCGCGGCGATCGCCCGTGAGCGCTATCCCAATCTTTCCTTCCTGTTTTTTGGCGACGAGGCCAAAATCGCGCCGCTTATGGCGCAGCATGCCGCGCTGGCCGGATGCAGCGAAATCCGGCACACGCCAGATGCTGTTGCGCCGAATGAAAAACCGTCGCACGCTTTGCGTCAGGGGCGGCATTCCAGCATGCGGCTTGCCATCAATGCCGTGGCCAAGGGCGAAGCGGCTAGTGTCGTTTCGGCAGGCAATACGGGCGCTTTGATGGCCATGGCCAAGTTCGTGCTGAAGACCATGCCAGGCATTGATCGCCCCGCTATCGCGACGCTTTTCCCGACAAAGACCAATGAATGCGTCATGCTCGATCTGGGCGCGAATCTGGAATGCGATGCCGAAAACTTGGTTCAATTTGCGCTGATGGGGGCGATCTTTTCGCATACCGTTTTAGGTATTCCAGCGCCCAGCATCGGTCTTTTGAATATCGGCGTCGAAGAAATGAAGGGCCATGACGAAGTGCGTATGGCGGCTTCGATCTTGCGTGAGATGACGCTGCCCGGCGTTTTTAAGGGCTTTGTCGAAGGCACGGACATTATGGCCGGTACCATCGATGTCGTTGTGACGGACGGTTTTAGCGGCAATATCGCGTTGAAAACAGCCGAAGGCACGGCCCGGCTGGTTGGCCACTATTTACGCGAATCGTTCAAATCGTCGCTGCTGGCTAAAATCGGCTATCTCTTTGTCCGCGATGCGATGGCCAAACTGCGCATGCGTCTGGATCCGCGCCGTCATAATGGGGCGATGTTCCTTGGGCTTCAGGGCGTTTGCGTGAAAAGCCACGGCGGCACCGACGGTTTAGGGTTTGCCAACGCGATCGGCGTCGCGCATGATCTGGTTGCGCGTCGTTTCAATGAAAAAATCAAAGCCGAGCTTCTGCATCATTATGGAACGCAGGATGACGACGCTTTGGATATGTCTGAAGATCTTGCTCCGGTCTCCAACGAAAAGGAATAACGTATGGCCCTTCGTTCCGTGATTAAAGGATGTGGCGGCTATTTGCCTGCGCGCTGCGTGACGAATGCGGAACTGGCCGAAAAGGTCGAAACGTCGGACGAATGGATCGTTCAGCGCACGGGTATTCGTCAGCGCTATCTTGCCGCCGACGGCGAGACAACGTCGGATCTTGCGACAAAAGCGGCGCGGGCCGCGCTTGATCACGCCGGGATTGCGGCCGATGCCGTTGATATGATCGTCGTGGCCACCACGACGCCCGAGCGCACGTTTCCCGCGACGGCAGCACGTGTGCAGGCCAATCTTGGTATGACGCGCGGGTTTGCTTTTGATGTGCAGGCCGTTTGCTCGGGCTTTATCTATGCGCTGACCGTTGCCGATCAGTTTATTCGTAACGGATCTGTGCGCACGGCGCTGGTCATTGGCGCAGAAACGCTGTCGCATCTTTTGGATTGGAAAGATCGTACGACGTGCGTTTTGTTTGGCGATGGCGCGGGGGCTGTTGTTCTTCAAGCTGCCGAAAGCGCCGGAACGCTGGACGATCAAGGCGTTTTATCGACGCATTTGCATTCTGACGGCACGTGTTTTGATTTGTTGACGACCAATGGCGGGCCGGGAAGCACCGGCACCGTGGGGCATATCCAAATGGAAGGGCGCGAAGTCTTCCGCCATGCCGTTTCGCGTCTTGCCGAAGTCGTCGATGAGGTTTTAGAAGCCAATCATCTGCCTGCCAGCGCGATCGACTGGTTGGTGCCGCACCAAGCCAATCAACGTATCATCGACAGCACGGCCAAGAAGCTTGGTTTGCCCGATGACCGCGTCGTCAAAACGATGGACCGTCATGCCAATACGTCGGCGGCGTCCATTCCTTTGGCTTTGGCCGATGCCGTTCATGCGGGGCGCATTCAACGCGGGCAACTGCTGTTGCTGGAATCCATGGGCGGCGGCTTTACATGGGGGGCCGCGCTTGTGCGCTGGTAAGCGCTTTTGATGTCTTTGCACGATCAAGAGCGGTTCTGGGACAGCGCAGGGACGATCGAATCTTGGATCTTCGATAATGATGGCGTGACCTTTTCTGTAACGCCAGAAATCAACGACGATTGTACGCGCGCGACGGCCTTGGCTGCTTGCGATCTTATCCCTGGGCTGTCGTTCGATACGGCGCAGGATCTTGCCCGCCAATCTTATCGTCAGCACCATTCTAGTCGCCATGTTTTTGTGACAGACTATGGCGTTTTGGCGCCGCAAATTCATGAAGCCTATCATCGCCGCTTAAATGTTGCGTTGATCGAGCCCGATTTAACATTGCCTGCTTTACTTGACGCGCTGCCTCAGCCCAAAGCCCTTTTAAGCGAAGGCAGTTTATTTTGGATGCGCCAAGTCTTGGATCATACGGGGCTGCGGCGTTTTTTTGACGCGCCATCTCTTTTTCCATTCGAGCGGACGGGGTATGTGAAAAAGGCCGATTCATCTCAGCCTTTCCGCTTTGTTTTGGACGCAATGGGCTTTGCAGCGGCGCGGACTGTTGCGCTTGAAGATTCGCCGCGCAATCTTCTTCAGGCCAAAGCCTTGGGGCTTACGACGGTTCTCATAACGCGCGGCCAAAAGGTGCCGCGCGAAAAATACCCTTATATTGATTTTTATTGGGATGATTTGTCGGCGCTGTCGCTTGCGACAAGGACTTGATGCCGCCGAACGGCGCTCAGGCCAAAGACCGACCAGACGCCCCAAGCGATCAGCGAAACAGCGCCAGGCATTTGCAAAAGAGCGGTCAAGACCATGGCAGGGACCTTGGCGGCAGCGACAAGGCGCAGGGCCGCCGCAAAAGAAAGGCGCAGGAGCATCATGCGCGCGCCAACCCAGAAAAGGCAGCCAGCCAGCAAAAAAGTCACCAGAAATTGAACCAGCGTGACGCAGCTAACAGCCGCGAGGACCAAGGGATAGGCCCATGCCACAAAAAGATGGCCATAGCGGTTCCAATCTTCCTGCGTAATTGTTTGCAGAACTTTTGAATCATAAAGATGGACGGTTGGTTCTTTATCGCTTTCAGCCATCAAAGCGACTTTGTCGCCCATCGCCCAAACCAAAATATGTCCCGATTTCATTTTGGCCGTTAAGACGCCGATATCGCTTTCTGTTTCTTGGGGGTCGATCAAAACGCGGTCGTTGGGGGCAAGGCCGGGGGGCAGCGCTTTGTCAAAGGGGGCTTGGTCATTGGGAAGGCTCAAGCGGCCTTGCTCTAGCTTGACGGCGGGCAGGGCGTCAAAAAAGTTTAAAAGAGAAGCCTGAACGCCATGCCACGGTTGCCACAGCGGAACGGCGATCATCAAAAGGCCGATGAAGGCGCTTAAAAGAATATAACGCAGGCCTATGCCGCGACCGCTTTCAACCCAGTCAGCATAAAAAGCGCGCGATCCAAACGTTTGAGGCAGGCTGCGAAGAAATGAGGTCATAAAGGCATCCTTAAAGTGAGCGGGGATCGTTATCAGGCAACCTTCGCTGCCGCGGGTGTTGTTGTCAAAGCGGCGGCTTCTTGCGCCTGATAATAGTCAAGCAAGCGCTGCCGTGCCGGGGGAAAGGGGCTGACGCCCGGCGGTGGCGCGCCATGAAGCGGCGCAAGGACCGAGCGCAAAAGAAAATGCCCCATAAGATTCAAGCCGTCCAGAATGTCGGCATCTGTCCAATCGGGCGCGCCGCACAAAAAGCGCGGCAAGGGTAGAAGCTTGGCCGCATAGGGCGCGGCCGCACTTTGGCCGACGGCGCGGCCTGATTTGGGGCTGACATGGGTCAGCGTTTCATCCATGCGCCCCGTTGCGGCGCAGCAAGAAAGGTCAAGCCCATAGCCAACGGCTTTGAGAAGCTCCATTTCCCATTTGACATAAACGGGGCCGAAAAGGCGCGGGTCGGTCAGCGACAAAAAGGTCAAAAGGCCTGCAAAAGCGCCCGGCATGGGTTGGCGCTCGGGCAGGCATAAATCGGCCATCGCGGCGGCGCTGGCAATTAAAGCCAAAACCTCGGGCGAGTCCAAGTGGCGGGCCGCATAGCTTGTTTGCGTCTCAAGCGTAAAGGTTCCCAAATGATCTAAAAGGCGCGCGTGCCAATGGGCGGTGACGTGGGTGCCGGGTTGAAGGCCAGCTTTGTGGCGGGGCGTTTGGCCCCCGGGGACAAGGCCCGCATGACGGCCATGGGTCGCCGAAAGCAAAGACACGATCGCCGCCGCTTCGCCATGCGGTCGGGCTGAAAGAATAATCGCGTCGTCGGTCCACTCCATGGCTTGGGACTATAGGCTATTTTAGGCGTTTGGGAAAGGATCGGAAACGGCTATAGTGCGGGGCATGAAAATCGCGATTCACTGCAGCGGCGTTGGCAGCAAGCCCGCCAAAGGCCAGATTTTCGGCGTTCAAGTCGCCGTTGACGACTGGTTGCGCGCTTTTTTCCGCTATGCGGGGCAAGATCTTTTCCACTTTCTGGTCGGGGACGAGGCTGCGCGCGATCATGTGAAGGGCCTTGCCGCAGAATGTGACATTGATCCTGATCGCCTTCGGATGATCGACGCTCGGTTTGGGGCTCAGAATCTGGCGGCTTTTGACGTTGTTTTTCGGGTCGATTCCGACCCGCACGATTTTTTCTGGGAACGTGAGTGTTTGGGGCAGGGCGGGCCCGTTTTTTGCGGCCTTGTTCACGCCATCGGCGGGCGCGAAGGCGGCAATTTGTTGCGCCGCTATATGCTTGAGCCAACCCGGAAAGGCGATGCGCTTGTTTGTCCGTCAGAAGCCGTGCGTGGTGTCGTTCGGTCGTTTTGGGAGTCGTATGGCACTTATTTAAGCCAGCGTTTTGGCATGGCGGCGCCCGCCTGTCCTTTGACGCTGGCGCGCGTGCCGTTGGGCGTCGATACCGCCCGCATTCAAACGCACCACCGTGCCGCCTATCGCGCGACGTTGGGACTTGATGACGATACGATCGTCGTTTTGTGGGTCGGGCGGCTTAGCTATGCAATCAAGGCGCATCCTTTGCCGATGTTTCAAGCCGTGTCTCAGGCCGCTGCCGCGACCGGGAAAAAGGTCGCGTTCGTGCTTCAGGGCTATTTTGTGCCCGAAGATACGGCAGGTGATTTTTTAGCGGCGGCAGAGGCTTTTGGTCCGGGCGTGCAGACGATCTTTGTCGCCAATGACGACCCGCATTTTCCCGATGGTCTTTGGGGCGTGGGCGATATCTTTTTGTCGCTGGTTGATAATCCGCAAGAAAGCTTTGGTTTGACCCCGATCGAGGCTATTGCCGCCGGGCTGCCGCGCGTTCTCAGCGACTGGGACGGTTATCGTGACAGCGTCACACAGGGCCAGGACGGTTTTCTCATTCGGACGCGCCAACCGCCCGCAGGCATGGGGCAGGCTTTGTCCGCGCAGGTTTTGGATGGCCGCGAAACCTATGGCGGCGTCATGGCCAAGATTGCGCAATGCGTTGCCGTCGATATACCGATGGCAACGCAAGCTTTGACGGCTTTGATGCTCTCGCCCGATTTGCGCGCGCGCCTTGCCGATGCGGCGCGGCAAAGGCTTGCCGCCTATGATTGGCAAAATGTCATGAAAGGCTATTTAGCGTTATGGGAAAGCTTGCTTGCCGCACGCGATACGCAGGCGATGGCTTGCTTGACCGGCGCTATGCCGCCCGAGGTTCCCGATCCTTTTGATATGTTCGCGTCTTATGCAACGCAACCCTTCGCTTTGTCGGATCGTGTGCAGATCTTGCAAAGCGGCGCGGCGATCAAAGAGCTTTGGCGTCATCCCATGAATGTGATGGCCGTCGATATCCTTTTGCCTGCCCAAGAAATCATGGCGTTGATCAACCGCATTGCCGCCGCCAAACTGATGACGATCGAAGAGATCCTGGCCCAAAGCCCTTGCGATGTGCCGCGTTTTTGGCGGACCATGGGGTGGTTGGCCAAACTTGGCGTTATCGGCGTTATTTAACCGTATCTTCTTTAACTGAAGATGGAAACTCGATTGCCGGGCGGTCGTCGGCGATAACGCGCGATGGCGGGAAAGATACAGTGACGCTTGTACCTTTGCCCAGTTCGCTGGCGATGGAAAGTTTGCCGCCGTGCAATTCGACCAAAGCTTGCGTCAACGGCAAGCCAAGCCCTGTTCCTTGATATTTGCGGCTCAGCGCGCTTTCGATTTGCCCAAAGGGCGTCAAGGCCACGGGGATATCTTCAGGGCGCATGCCAATGCCGGTATCAGAGACGGTCATAAGCATATTGCCTGATTTTTTATCCATGCTGGCGACAAGGCTGACTTTGCCGCCTTCGGGTGTGAACTTGATGGCGTTGGTAAAAAGGTTGGTCAAGATCTGTTTGATCGCGCGTTCTTCGGCGCGAAGCGACGGGAAACCGCGCGGGACGTCAATCGTCAAATGAACTTTGTTGGCTTTGGCGCGCACTGACACCAACCGCATGATCGACGAAACGGTTTCTTCGACATCCAAAACCGTTTCGGTAAGCGTGCGCTTCCCGGCTTCGATTTTGGACATATCTAAAATGTCATTGATCAAAGAAAGAAGAAGATGACCGCTGTCGAAAATATCGCGCGCATAATCGACATACTGATCTTTGCCGACGGGGCCAAAAAGCTGGTCTTTGATGATTTCGGAAAAACCGATGATGGCGTTGAGCGGCGTGCGGAGTTCGTGGCTCATGTTAGCCAAAAACTCGGATTTGCTGCGGTTGGCAAAATCGGCTTGTTCTTTGGCGGCAATCAACGCGCGTTCGGCTTCGCGGCGCTGCGTCACGTCGTAAACCGTGCATTCAAAATGGATGATTTGGTTTTTGGCATTGCGGACGGCGCGACCACCGATGCTAACCCAAATCTCTTCGCGGTCTTTCGTATAGAAAGCGGCGTCGAGTTCGCGCTGCGCCTCTTTTTGCAATTTTTCGAAAACGCTTTTCCGAACGGCGGGATCGATGAACAGTTTGCCATGATGATCGGGCTGCGCCAGCAAAAGCTCTTCCGAGCTTGCATACCCAAGAATCTCGGCCATCGTGCGATTGGCATTGAGCCAAGATCCCGTTGGCGCGATCTGACAGATACCGATAACGGCGTTTTCGAAGATGGCGCGATAACGTTGTTCGTTTTCCTTTAACGCCTCGGCCATGCGCTTTTCAGCGGACATTTTCTGGCTGAGCTCATCATTGGCGCGCTGAAGGGAAAGCGCCAAGGCGGCGACGGTCCGGCTGCGCGAACGCAGCAGATGAAAATAAAGCATCAAGGCAAAGGTTAGAAAAAGACCGATCCCAAGCGTGGCAAAAGGAAGCGACGACAGCAGCGTCGTCCGCTCTTTCATTTCGCTGGTGAAGGAGATGTTCCAGATTTTGTCGTCGAGTTTGATCAAAAAGAAAGACTGCGGCAATTTGAAGAAAGTCGTCGTCTTCTCATAGCTTTCCAGCGATAAAAACGGCGCGGGTTGTTCGTCGCGCAGCAAGTTTTCACGCTGACTTGATTCGGCGATACGGATGCTTTTCAAGGTTCCTGAAATATAAAGATCGAAAATGCCTTCGAAAAGACGTGCCATCGGGATAAAGCCGACGATGACGCTGCGGACCATGTTTCTTTCTTGAACCGGGCGGCAAAGAACGATCCATTTGTTCTGATCGTTGAAACGGTCGGATAAAACGGCGGAAACCGGCGCATTATGATTGATCGAATCCATGACGACATTCCTGAAATCGACCAGGTCGTCGGTATGAAAGTTGGCGCGTTCGTCTTTTTCCAGCGACAAAAGGCGCTCTTTGGTTAGGTCGCCCGTTGTTTGAAGGGTCGTCAGGTAGATATAGGATAAGGGGCTTTTTTCATGCGTCGCGATGGATTGAAACTTGTCCAAGGCCTCGGGCGTTGTGCGGGCGACAACGGCATACCAACTGGCCATGGTGTCGAGCAGGTATTGGTCCTGCGTCAGATGTCGTTGAAGTTGAGAAAAACTTTGCGAGACCGTTTGATTGGCTTGATCGTTAAAAAACCGATCAACTTCGGTTCGCACCAGATAAAAGACGCCGCAGGTCAGCAGAATCCCAAGAATCGCGACGACCCCAAGGAAGCTGCGCCAGGCACCGGAAAAGTGCGGTATAGGAAAGCTGTTCTGTTTATTTTCCATCGGACCGCAGGGCGCGAGGGCCCTTTAAACCTCAATATGATGTTAAACCCCGACGAGTTTAAGGATTTGACCCCTAATATCGGGTTAACTTTCGGGGCGGCGACACATTAAAGAAGGGGGCGCGGCGAAACGTTAAAAGTCGTCCGAATCAGCCGGTACCGCAAACCGGACGGTATCGGACCAATAACGTTCAAGCTGCCGCAGGGTACGCCATGTCGTTTCGATATCGTCAGGACTTCCTTGCTTGAACAACGATTCGGCCCAGCGCTGTTGAAGCCCGGCCAGTTTGGCCAGAACGTCGCGGCCTTTGGCCGTCACTTTCAGGCGTGCCGAGCGTCGGTCGCGTGTCGAGGCTTTACGATCGACATAGGCGCAATCAACCAGTTGCTTTAGGTTATAAGAAGCGTTCGAGCCAAGGTAATAACCGCGTTCGATCAAGTCGCGGACCGATATCTCCTCGGCGCCGATATTGCTCATCATCATGACTTGGACGGGGCTGATATCGGTGACGCCGATGCGCTCCATCTCAAGGCGCAAAACGTCCAAAAAGCGCCGGTGCATACGCTCGATCAGGCGCGGGAGTTCTTGAAGCAGCTGATGCTTGTCTGCCGAGGTCGGCAGGGAAGATGTCTCGTTTATCATCCGAAAACTTTACGGGGGATTAAATAATTTTTCGTTAAGCTGGCAGCGAATCACGGCCAGAGAGGAGCCCCTTTTCATGTCTTTGTCGAAGAAATCCGCGCTTTTAGGCGCTGTTGTCAGTCTGCTTTGCCTTTCGGGTTGCGCGGGCGTGCATCACGTCGATCCGGCTTCGCCATCGGCGGAAAAAACGCGAGCTGCCGAGCAAATTGCCGCGCGCGGCGATGCGGCGGGCGCGATGGCTTTTTATCGTCAGGCGCTTGAAGCGGATGGGCAGAACAGTCAGGCGCTGACGGGGCTTGCCGGGCTGGAAGAGAAAATGGGCGATCGGGAAGCCGCCGAAGGCCATGTTCGCGCGGCGCTTGAAGCCGATAAACGCAGCGCCTCCGCGCGGCGAATGTTGGCGCGTTTGTTATTGGCAAAAGGCCAACCCGAGGAAGCAAAGGAACAGTATCTCAAGGTGTTAGATCGCGACGAAAAAGATCTAAAGGCCGTCAATGGTCTTGCCGTTTGTTTCGATCAGCTCGGCGATCGCGAGAAGGCCGAGAAATTGCTGCGCGAGACCTTGGAAAAAAATCCGCAAGATCAGGCCACGGTGAACAATCTGGCCTTTTTGCTTCTGAATCATGGCCAAGCGCCGGAAACGATTGCTTTGTTGGATCCATGGCTTACCCGTAAAGAGACCGAACCCTCATTGCGGCAAAATCTTTCTTTGGCCTTGGCTATCACGGGGCAGACTCATCGGGCGGAAAGTATTGCGCGGCTTGATTTCCAAGGCACCGCCCTGCGCGCGCGTTTGATCTATCTTGAGAAAGCCTTACGTGATGGGAAGATCCCCGAGAACGCTGAAAAACTTGTCAAACCCGCCGCCTCGGTCTTAGAGATTGGGCCTTTTCCAACGCAAGCCATGGCCAATCAGGTGCTTTTGCGCTTAGCTGAGAAGACGGATCCGAAGCCGACGCTTGTCACGGTCTTGTCTCAGCCGGAAGGAACGCCGCGTTTTGTTGTGCGGGTCGAGGGGAAAGACACAGCGTCTTTAACGACAGTGTGCGCGCAAGCCGCCGTTCAAGACAATCAATGCCGGTTCCGCTAACAAATTGATTCTAAGCCTATTGTGTGTGGATGCTGTTTGCCCTTGCTCGGGAAAACGGCCATGACGCCTTGGGCCCGATTTCTTTTTTGTTGCATTGCTTTCAAGGCAAGCAAAGCGTATAAAATCCATAGATTTACTAACAATCTGTTAACCATAAGCAGGCGCAAGCCTAAGATTATTTATCAAGATTTATTGAACTTGTTCTTTTGATGCGATGATTGGAAAAAAAATGAAGAACAAAACAGAATTGGATAAAGCCATAACCACTGCAGCACCGCCACGAAAAATGGCGGATGCGATTGCCGAGGCCCCGCTTTTCCGCGCCAGCGCACATGTGATCGATCGCCTTGCGCCGCCGTGGAGCCAAACAATCAACGAGCGCGAGCTTTTATCGATTTATGCGCTTTTGGCCTATGTTTCGCATAATCAGAACGTGCAACAAGAGCTGGTTCAGATGGTGGTCGAAGCCGAGTTTGGCGTTGATAATGTTGCCAAAATCCGCTGCGAAGATTACGAACGCGCCATCGCCTTTCTCGTCGATCTCCGCCTTGACGAAATGGTCAACTAACGGCGGCGTGGCGCCGCAGCCCTTTTGTTGAGGCTCAGCGGCTTCATCGGGGGATGCGGTTGTTTGCTTGCTTCAAAAAGCCATTCTTTCTACAGTCCATTCATTGATACAAACTTCCTTTCTTCTTTGAAAAAGATGTGAGGCCATGTTTAAAAATCCTTTGGGCTGGAATAAAATTTTAAGTGGACGCCTTCCTGCGGATAAAGCCGACGATCTTGTGCTTGTCAGCTGTGGCCCCAATCCGCGCGCGTCAACCGATCTTGTTCTGGTACCTTGCGGCCAGGCGCGCGACTTTCTTGAGATTTTGGACTATTTCAGAGCTTGGCCCAAAGGGCGTTCTTGTAGTTTTTATGCGCAAGGCATGCCTTTGTGGGAAGACATCCGTCAGGATTTATGGGCGCGCTCTCTTGAAAAGGGACTTGCTTGCGAATGGACGGCTGGGCGTTTTTCTCTTGAGCGTCCTGTGGTCCAGATTTCGTCTTATGCGCATCACCCGGATTGCCAGCCGGAAAAATGGATCTTTACGACATTCAAAATATACGACGCGGAAAAGAGAGATTATCTTCATGTCCAGCATTCGCAGTGCGAAGGGCTCAACATGTGCAGTTTGCTGGAATGTTATCATGCGTCGGATGACCAGCCGCGAAATGTTCGTTTTCCCTTTAATTTATTCACAAAACGTGCGGACGTTCCTCTGCGGGTTGATGCCTTTTTAAAGGGGCGGCGGCCAGAGGAATTTTCTGCAACAGGCGGCTTTACGCTGTAAGCGGATTTACGTCCGGTGGCGGGAGCTGCGTTTTTTAAGCTAAGACCTCCATGAGCGCGCCATTTTCTGTTGAAACCCCTACGGCATAACGACAAAAGAACGGCTCTGAAAAAATCCCTTGAACGGTAAGGGTGGGGCGGGGGTCTTGTACGCGCGCCAAGGTTAGATGCGGCGCGTAGCTGGCGCTAGATGTCAACGAATGGCAGCCTTCCTTTTCGATGATAGAGACGGCTTTTTTCTGCGCCTCGAGCAGCTGGGGCGGGCGGTTTGTCAAATACTCGGCCCAATAAAAACCTTGGTGTGTTTTCGTGCCTTCCCGAAAATGAAACGCTGTCAAGGACAAGGGTAAGTCATCAAGGGGCTGTATCGCTTCGAACAAAGCGCACGCCATCGCGGGGCTTGGCGCATAAAATTGACAAAGAGTCACATGAGGAAGGGCCGCGACGCCTAACAAATAGCCCTGTGCCACCGGGCCAAACAACGCTTGGGCTTGGCTGATCGCCTGCGCGGTAAAGTGTTCATCCTGTGGAACAAGAACCATATTATAGCGCTGCATTGTCCTGTCCTTTGAAGCGAAGGGGCTTGGCGCATCATAAAACAAAAGGGCGGCTCGGAAAGCCGCCCTTTTTTGATTTTTTAAGGGATTCTCTTACGACGATTTAACCCGGACATACGAACCGGGGGCGTCTTCGATCGCCCGGCCATTCGCTGATGGATCGCGCGCGGCGACCATTTCACCCGACAAGGGCTTAAGCCAGCGAATCCATTCCGGCCACCACGACCCGTCGGTTTGCGTCGCGCTGCCAAACCAGTCTTCGGGGTTCGGGGCGTTGTTGTCGTTGGTCCAATAGCAGTATTTCCGTTTTTCCGGCGGATTGACGACGCCAGCGATGTGGCCCGAGCCGGACAAGACATATTTGACCGGGCCTTTGAAAAGCTGGGTCACCGCATAGGTCGAACGCCACGGCGTGATGTGATCTTCGCGTGTCCCCAGCGCAAACACGGGGATGTCGATTTGATGCACATCAAGCGGCGTATCTTTCAGCGTGATGCCGTCAGATTCGACCAGCTTGTTTTCCAGATACATGTTCCGCAGATAAAAGCTTTGCATCGCGGCGGGAAGGTTCGTCGAATCCGCGTTCCAAGCCAACAGATCGAACGGGAAGGGCTCACGTCCCAGCAGGTAATTGTTGACGACAAACGACCACACAAGATCGTTGGCGCGCATAAAGCTGAACGCCGTCGCCATCATCGAGCCGCCCAAATAGCCTTGTTTGGCCATCAACGCTTCGATAAAGCCGACTTGGTCTTCGTCGATGAAAACGCCAATCTCGCCGGGCTCGGCAAAATCGATCATCGTGACAAGATAGGTCGCGCTGTTGACGGCGGGGACTGGGCCTTCGGGCGGTTGCTTGCCGTTCAGCGCCTTGAGATAGGCCAGTGTACAGGTCAGCAACGTGCCGCCAATGCAATAGCCCAGCGCATTGACCTTTTTCTCGCCCGTGATGGTGCCAATCTCGCGCAAAGCCGCCAGCGGGCCCAAGGTCATATAATCGTCAAAGCCCATATGAGCATGGCGTTCATCCGGATTGACCCATGAAATGCAGAAAACGGTAAAGCCTTGCTGCACCAAATAGCGGATCATCGAATTATCGGCCCGCAGATCAAGGATGTAATATTTGTTGATCCATGGCGGCACGATCAAAAACGGCGTTTTATGAACCGTGTCGGTCAGCGGCGAGAACTGGATTAACTGCATGAGATCGTTCTGATAAACGACTTTGCCTTTCGTTGTCGCGATGTTGTCGCCAAACTTAAAGGCGCTTTGATCGCTCATGCTGATGAGAAGCTGGCCGCGTCCGCGCTCTAAATCGCCCAGAAGATGTTCCAGGCCCTTGATCAGGTTTTCGCCGCCCGTTGCCAACGTTGTCCGCAGAACTTCCGGGTTCGTAATGATGAAGTTGCTGGGCGACATCGCATCGGTGAATTGGCGCGTATAGAAATCGACCTTGCGCAGAATGCGCGGATCGATCCCGTCAACCTGACGGATCAGGCTTTGGATCCATTCCGAGGTCAGCAGATAGGTTTGTTTGATGTAATCGAACAACCAGACTTCTTGCCAGGCGACATCTTTGAAACGTTTATCTGATTTTGCCGGAGATATAACCGGTTGAGCTTCTTTGCCGCTCATGCGCGCAATCGCCATTTG
Source organism: uncultured Rhodospirillaceae bacterium (assembly GCA_964390005.1). Lineage (GTDB taxonomy): Bacteria > Pseudomonadota > Alphaproteobacteria > UBA9219 > UBA9219 > CAYMGM01. The sequence goes on from CAYMGM010000003.1 coordinate 106,917, forward strand.
CATGACGCGGACATAGTCCTGCCACAGCGCCAGTTGAGACGTCACAAATTTCTCAGGCGTTTTGGACAGGCGCTCTGATAATTCCAAGAACGCTTCGCTAAGGTGCGCCGGGTCGTAAGACGTCACCTGCTCCATGAAGGTTTTGTTGCGTTCTGTGAACTCTTTCAAGATCTTATGGCTGCGTTCGGCCACGCGGAGCATAAAGCCCGTCCATTCAGCGGCATCGGGCCAGTGCGGCGTCGTATCGCCCATTGAAAGAGGCGGGGCCGCTGTTTTCGTGGGGGCTGGCTGAGGGGCGACAAAAGCCGATGCCGCCGTCGAAGCCGCGGAAAGGGCTGCCGACAAGGCATCTGCCGGTGTTTCAGAGCCAGCGGCCATTTTTTCGGCCACGGCTTTCAATTTGATGACTGTATCGCGCAAAACAGGCATAGGGGCCAAGGCGGGCGCGGGTTTGGCGCTGGGTTTGGGCTCGGCTTTGGGGGCCACGGGGGCCGGGGTCGGCGGGACGGTTTCGCCCATCGAGGTGGCCAAGGCCGGTTTCGTTGCTTTATTTCTTGCCTTGGTTTTCTCGGCGGCCATCTGCGCCTTCATGGTGGCCTTCAGTTTGGCCAAGGCGTCGATCGAGGCGTTTTTCTTTTTTCTGGCTTTGGTCTTTTTATCGTTGGCTGCTATGGTCATGATCTCTCACACGGAAAATGACAAAGGTGGGCGCAGATGTGGAATACAACGGCGGGTTCATTCGGAAAGGAGCTTTTTCATAACATGAAAACGGAATCAAAATCAGCCCTTTTTCGCATGATGGCTGTTTGTATGTTGTCTTTTTTTCTAACTGGTTGTGCGGACACGCCTTGGCCGAACTGGCTTTCGGGCGAGCCCGATCAAAAAACGCTGTATGAAAACCGCACGATACCGGCCGCGCCGCAGACGTCTTCCGACACGCCTTGGCCGAACTTGGCCGATGTCCCGCCGCGGCGGACAGACTTTTCGCCAAGCGCCGAGCGTCAAGACGATGTGCATGTCATGACGCAAGATTTTGGCGAAGCGACGACGATCAAAAAAGAAGTCGATAGCGTGCCACCGCCAGATTTATTGCCCTTACCGCCGCCTTCGGTCATTGGCGCGCCAACCGCGCCAAAGGAGGGGAAATAAGATGAAGCCATTGCGTTTAGGTGTTGCAGGTTTAGGAACAGTTGGGGCGGGGACCGTACGGCTTCTTCAGAACAATGCGGCTTTCATTGCGCGGCGGGCGGGGCGACCTGTCGTCGTCAGCGCCATTTGCGCGCGCGATCAGGTTAAAGCGCGCGCGTGCGATACGGCGGCAGCGACGTGGTTTACCGATCCGTTGGAATTGGCCTCTTGTCCCGATGTCGATGTCGTTGTCGAATTGATGGGGGGCGCAGAAGGCGCCGCGCGCGCCTTGGTCGAAGCCGCACTGAGAGCGTCCAAACCTGTCGTGACAGCCAACAAGGCCCTTCTTGCGACGCATGGGACGGCCCTTGCCGCGCTTGCCGAAGAAAAAAACGTGGCGATCAAGTTTGAGGCGGCTGTCGCAGGCGGCATTCCGATTATCAAGACGCTGCAAGAATCTTTAGCTGGGAATCATGTGACGCGCGTTGTGGGGATTCTCAATGGGACCTGCAATTTTATCCTGACGCGGATGGAAACGGAAAAAATGCCCTTTGCGGCGGCCTTGGCCGAAGCGCAAAAATTGGGTTATGCCGAAGCCGATCCGTCTGCCGATATCGATGGACATGACAGCGCACATAAATTGGCTTTGTTAGCGGCGTTGGCTTTTGGCGTTCAACCTGATTTGGCCGCGGTCAGCATCGAAGGCATCCGCGATCTGGATGCCATCGATATGCAAATGGCCGAAAAGCTTGGCTATCGGATCAAGCTTTTGGGCGTTGCCGAAAAAAGCGAGGCCGGGATCGAACAGCGAGTCAGTCCCTGTTTGGTGCCGCTTGATGCGCCTTTGGCCGGGGTCGATGGCGTTTTAAATGCCGTGGCTGTGACGGGCGATGCCGTGGGGCCGTTAACCTTGATCGGGCGCGGGGCAGGGGGCGACGCGACGGCCAGCGCCGTTGTTGGCGATCTTGTTGATCTGGCGCGCGGGGGTTCGGGGCCTGTTTTTGGCTCTTTGTCAGCCTTTTTAACGCTACCGCAGCCTGTACCGACCGCCGCAAGGCAAAGCAGACGTTATATTCGTCTGCCCGTGGCGGATCGGGCTGGCGTTTTGGCCGAACTTGCGCTTATTCTCCGCGACGAAGGGGTGTCGGTCGAGTCGATTCTCCAGCATGGCCGTAGCGTCTCGCAGACTGTGCCGGTTATTTTGATCACCCACACCGCCAGCGACGAAGCTATCGGGCGCGTTTTGCAAAAGATTGCCGGGCTTTCTTGCTTAGGTGGTCGCCCCTGTTGTCTGCGGGTCCAAATGGATTGAACCTGCTTTGGGATTTTTAAAAGGAGTTTCCCTATGCGTGTTGAAGAAGCCTATATGGACCGCAACCTAGCGCTTGAGCTGGTGCGCGTGAGCGAAGCGGCGGCTTTGTCGGCGTCTCTTTTGGTTGGGCGCGGCGATGAAAAAGCCGCCGATCAGGCCGCGGTGAACGCGATGCGTCGCGCGCTGAATGTGCTGGATATCGAAGGCACTGTGGTGATCGGTGAAGGCGAACGCGACGAAGCCCCGATGCTTTATATCGGCGAAAAGGTCGGGACCGGCAAAGGGCCCAAGATCGATATCGCGTTGGATCCGCTGGAAGGCACGACCATTTGTGCGACGGGCGGCCCCAACGCGCTGGCCGTGATTGCTATGGCGCAAGATGGTGGCTTTTTGCACGCGCCGGACGTTTACATGGATAAAATCGCCATTGGCGCCGGGCTACCACCGGGGCTCGTCGATTTGGATGCGCCCGTTGCCGAAAATCTGAAAAATCTCGCGCGCGCCAAAAATGCCGATTTGTCGGATTTGCTGGTTTGCATTTTGGACCGTCCCCGTCATCAGGAACTGATTGCCAAAACCCGCGAAACGGGCGCGCGCATCATGTTGATTGGCGATGGTGACGTTTCGGGCATTATCTCGACCTCGACGCCTGACAGCGGCGTGGATATGTATGTCGGTATCGGCGGCGCGCCAGAAGGCGTTTTGTCGGCGGCTGCTTTGCAGTGCATTGGCGGGCAAATGCAGGGGCGTTTGTTGTTCCGCAACGATGACGAAAAAGCGCGTGCGGCCAAGGCCGGGATTACGGACCTGAATAAAAAATATGAAATGAACGAGCTGGCGCACGGCGAAGTGATGTTTGCGGCGTCGGGCGTGACCAGCGGCACGATGTTGCGCGGCGTTCGCCGTTTTGCGGGTGGGGCGATCACGCATTCGATCGTTATGCGCTCGAAAAGCGGGACGACCCGTTATATCGAAGCGCATCATAACTTCCGCCGTAAGCCGTTTTTGATGCCGCAGGAATGACGGACGACACGGCCTTTTTAGGGGTCGAGGCGTCCTTTACCGGACGTCGCTGGGAAGCGCGAGCGTACGACGAAAGAACGGCGCTGGCGCTTTCTCAGCGTTATGACATCCCCGATGTGATTGCCCGCGCGCTATCGGCGCGCGGCCTAGGCCTGGACGACGCAGGCGCTTTTCTTGTGCCGCGCTTGCGCGATTTAATGCCCGACCCCAGTTCCTTTCGCGCTATGGATCCAGCGGTCGATCGTTTTATCGCGGCGGTTCGGGCGGGCGAAACCATTGCCGTCTTTGGCGATTATGATGTCGATGGCGGGACATCGTCGGCGCTGATGCTGCGCCTTGGGCGGGCGCTTGGCGCGAAGATGCGCCTTTATGTGCCGGACCGCCTCGCCGAAGGTTATGGCCCCAATCCCGCGGCGATGCGCCGGTTGCGCGAAGAAGGCGCGGGGCTTTGCGTTTGCGTCGATTGCGGGACAACGGCCTATGAGGCGCTCACGGCGGCGCAGGATGTTGGCTTGGACGTTCTTGTCATCGATCATCACGCGGCTGAGCCGTCTTTGCCGCCTGCCGTGGCTCTTATCAATCCCAATCGTTTGGATGATCCCAGCGCGGTGCCATTTGGCGCGCTGGCAGCCGTTGGTGTGACGTTTTTGTTTTGCGTGGCCGTTTGCCGGGCTTTGCGTGGGCAGAACTTTTTTTCGGATGCGCGGCCTGCGCCTGATTTGATGCGCTGGCTTGATTTGGTCGCGCTTGGGACTGTGTGCGATGTCGTGCGTCTGACGGGGCTTAATCGCGCCTTTGTGACGCAAGGGCTGAAAGTTATGGAAAGCGCCCCGCAAACGGGCGTTCGGGCGCTGATGCGCGCGGCGGGAGCCAAAGGCCGCGTCGATACCTATACAGCTGGGTTTATTCTGGGCCCGCGCGTGAATGCGGGCGGACGCGTTGGAAAATCGGATCTCGGCGCGCGGCTTTTGGCGACGGATGACGAAGCCGAAGCTGTGCAATTGGCGGATGCGCTTCATGCGTTGAACGCGCAGCGGCAAGAGGTCGAGGCGGGCGTCTTGGCCGAAGCCGAGCGGTTGATGGAAGAGGTGGATACGGAAGCGCCCCTGATTTTTGCGGCATCGGAAGGCTGGCATCCGGGCGTGATCGGCATTGTGGCCTCGCGCTTGAAAGAACGGTATCACCGTCCCGCGATTGTTGTCGCGCTGGAAGGCGCTGAAGGAAAAGGATCGGGCCGCTCGGTCACGGGCGTCGATTTAGGCGCGGCGGTTATTGCCGCGCGTCAAGCCGGGCTTCTTTTGGCTGGCGGCGGGCACAAAATGGCGGCGGGTTTGACCGTGGCGCGCGATCAGATCGCGGCGCTTCAGGCTTTTCTAAGCGCGCGTATCGGCAAGCAAATGGAAGCTGCGCCGCTTCGCCCCAGCCTGTCGATTGACGGGCTTTTGGGCGCTCAGGCGCTCGCGCCAGCGTTTTTAGAAAAATTAGCCGCGCTGGCGCCGTTTGGTACGGGCAATCCCGAGCCGCGTCTTGCCATCGCCGATTGTAAAATCATTCGCGCCGATGTCGTCGGCGAAAAGCATGTGAGTTTAATCGCGATGCAAGGTGGCACGCGGCTGCGGGCGATTGCTTTTCGCGCGATGGAAAGCGATTTAGGCACGGCGCTGATCAGCAGTCGCGGGAAGACTTGTCATTTAGCTGGGTACTTGCGTGCCGACGATTTTCGCGGCGGCGATGCCATGCAATTGGTTGTGAACGATGCCGGTGGGGCCGCCGAAGGCCTTTAAGGGCAGCTTAACGTAATGGTATCATACTGTCCTCCGGAGGCGCTCTTGGTAACGCCTGTAAAATTGGGTGTGCAATACCAATAAATGACGAAGGATTTCACATAATTTAAGCAAGTGTCACCGTAAAGATTGTTGGGGCCCGAGATTGTGCAGGAACTTTTTCCGTTACAATAAGATTGACTTGAACCTGTAACGTTTCCGTTGGCGTTGTTTCCGCATGCAGATGCGCCATAACTTGCCGATGTAACCTGGATGAAGGAATAATCCGACGTTGTAATAGGCGTTCCAAAGGAACCCGCAAGAACGACGGGATAATTGATATAAGTCGCAACGGGAATTCGTATTTGTAACGTTTGCCCGCTGGATAATGATGATGAAGCCGCAACCCAACCACCACTGTTGACGTTGACTTGCCCTGTTTGAGGAAAGATTTGGATCGGAACGGTGCCCGAAAAGCCACCCGTTACCGTCGGGATATTTGTATAGTTATAGCTACCATCGTACGCCGTGAATTTTAAAGAAAAGGCGTCAGGCATGGTTGCCCCCGCCGTGCTGCCGATATTGCTCCAGTTCGTTCCGTCACAATATTTCAATGCGCTTCCAGTCCATTGCACGATGCCGGCGTGTGCGGTATCGCATGTGTCAGTACTGGCGCCAAAAAAATATGGGGCCCGTTGCCAGATTCCGTTTTTGCATTGGAAAAGCGTGTCCCAGTCCGCACCGTTTGTTTTGTCGGGCGTGCAGGCGCTTCCGAAATTGTGGGCTTCATTCCCGACCGTTGCCGCTTGGGCTGTGGCGATTAAACAAAGACACGCCGCTTGAATCCAGAATGGGGATGAGAAAAAACGAAACATAAAAAGACCTCCGATCCTATTGCGTGAAAGGAATGTCACCAAGGCGCAAGTGCCTTGGTGACCGGAGGTTCAAAACCGTCTAGATAGAAACGGCGCGACGCTTTTTAGCTTAAACTCTGCTTTGCCGAAGCAAAGCAAGAGCGGCGCTTGGACATATAGCGCCGCCCTCCGGTCCTTTGAAAAGACCGAGGGGCGGCATCTCTGGTGACGAGACAACGTTTCTTGTCAAGACACGACACAACAACCTTCTGCGCAAAGCACGCAAAGCGAGCATGATCTGATCTTTAAAAGAAAACGCAAATCTCTATCTCCTGACGACCAAGATGCCTTGGCCGCTATCTAGAAAGGGTTTGAAGCCCCGGAAAGTAGACGGACTACTTTCGAAGAGAAAGTGACAGAAACGAATGAACTTGGCAACAGCTTTGGTCTTTTATGTGTGTGTCCGGCTTTTTTTTACGTTGATTTTAATGAGGCTTCGACAGCGCGCCGCAGGCTTTGCACCACGCAGCCAAAGACGGTATCGGGCGACAGGATTTTTTCAATCACCAAGGTTGATCCAGCCGGATCGGGCGTGAAAGAGCTATGGCCTTGCGCAGGCCCTTGCGGCGTGACGGCGACAAAGCCGCGGCGGCCTGCATAAGCGTCAGGGATAAGGTGATAAAGGGACGTGTGAACATCGTGCATCACGGCGTCGATGCCGAACTTGCGCTGGTCCATCTCTTGCGGCGCGGCGATCAAAGCGGCGCAAAGCGCGGCGCGCGCAGGATCGGCAGCCAAGACCTGCAACAGCTTTTCTTTGCGGGCGGGGGTAAAGGTCAGCTGGTGCGTTAGGTTCATCGGGAACAAAACCAACGGCAAAGCGCTGGCCAGAACAGCGCGCGCATCTTGGGCGGCCATGTAAAAATTAAACTCGGCCTCTGGGGTAATGTTACCTTGGCGCGTTGCCATGTCGCGCGCAGGCATTGGCGCGGTGCAGCCGCCCATGATTAAAATCCGTTTGACGCGATGCATCGTCTCGGGATCTTTTCGCAGCGCTTCGGCAATATTCGTTAGGGGGCCTGTTGCCGTGACGATAACGCTTTGCGGCGGTTGGGCACGCAAGGTTTCAAGAAGAAAAGAAACGGCTTTTTGTGCCGAAGATTTTGTCGATGCGTGCGGTAAAACTGTCCCGCCCAATCCATTTGCGCCATGCGCATCGTCGCCTTCAAGAGGCGGGCCACCGGAGGGACCTGCCGTGCCTTCGTAAACGGCAAGAGACGGCGCGTTTAAAAACGAAAGGATGTCTAAAGCGTTTTGGGTGACTTGTGGTAACGCGGTGTTGCCAAAAACGGCGCAAGCGCCAAGAATCTTGAACGATGCCGGATGCGCCAAGGCGACGGCGGCAAGCTGCATTTCATCGCCGCCCCAATCGCCGTCAATAATAAACGAAGTTGGCGCGGGCATGATCAAGTGCCGCCGTTCTGATGGCGGACATATTCAAGCGCCGTGACATCGGCGACATGCGGCCCCCAAACGTCGCGGAGTTGGACTTGTCCTTCGCGCAAGGTCTTGAGGCGATTTTCCAAGCGGCCAATCGTATAGGCCGAAATAATCGGCGGGACGACAAAGATGATCAGCTGGCCAACAGCGGCAGCGCCGAACATGACGATCCATGTCGTGGGGTTGTGGACGATGCGAACGGCGGTCTCCATGGATTGGCCCTTGCTCCACAGCTCGATCAGAAAGGGCGCAACGCCAGCGACATTCATAAAACCGACAGCGGCTGTTGTTGATTTTTCAGGGTCCATATCGGTGAAAAGGGCGATGATGGTTGGGATTAGCCCTAAACAAATAAGAAGCGTCGGCAAGCCAAAAGGCACCAAAGCGCCGATAAGGGTCATCAAGATGATTAGGCCGATGCCTCCTTTGCCAAGGCGGTGCTTTTGACTGGGAAGAGGGGGCGGGCGGCGATGGATCATGCGGTCTTATCCTTTTAGCCGTTCAGGTTTTCAAAAAGCGCGCGCACAAGTGACAACGCAATGAGGACGATGGAAAGAAAACTGGCAATGGTGGCGGCGACGGGGCGTCCCAGCGTTTGATTGACCTTGTCGCGGTTCTTTAGCATTTTGTCGATCTGCGTCATTTCGCGCGTGATGTCTTGGTACATCAGGCGCGCGCGCAGAAAATCCGTTTCATCGGCTTGAATGCGTTTCGGGTCGTCAACCGCGCGCAAGATCGCGCCAAGGTTACCGTTTGACGCCGCTTCTTTAACCTCGCGACGGATTTTTTCCTGCAAGGGCTTGCTGATAAAGTGCCGGATGTTCGGCTCGATCATCGGTAGAATCCAGGCGGCAAGGCCTGGCACCTTATCGGGGCCGTAGCGGTACTGTAGCTCGCTGAACAGGTTCAGCATCGCGATGCCGCGGCGCAAAGGCTGCTCGCCCGGGCTCATCGCGCCAAAAAGCGCTTCGCTTCGTTTATCGCGGATCAACAGATAGGCTGCTAAATGACGGTCCATCGGCTCGGCTGGGCGCGCGCCTTGGGTCGCCAGCGCTTCAAGCGACGCTAAAACATGGCGTGGCGATAGAATATAAAAAGACCGCAGCATGGGGCTGAGGCACGGCAAATATTGGTTTAGGTCGTAAAGCGCCCGCTCGATCCCGTTGCCGAACGTCGTGCGGTCGATGTGATTGCGCACGCGGTCGATTTGCTGAATCGTGGGCAGCATTTCCGTTTGCATCTCGCGCTGCATGCCCGCCCAAGCGCCGACAAGGCCAGTCGAGATCAACTCGCTAATCGTTTGGACATTGCCGTTCGTCAAAACGGAGTAAGCCAAAAAGCCCGCAACGCCAGACGGCATAACCGAAATGCCGCGGTAGCGGATCGGGCCGTCGGGATCCAGCGCCATGCTGACGCGCGCGACAAGCTGATCTTGTTGATGTCCGCTTTTGCCGCGCTCTAAGATCTCTTCGGCGATCTCGCTGACTTTCTTCGATCGGTCTTCGTCGCCTAGCGATCGCATCAGCCATTTTTGAAGCTGACCTGTCTCGACCATCTTGACGGCATCGGGCGGGTTGTTGACCAGCGCTGCCGCAAGCGGGCGCACATGCCAATATTCTTTTCCTGCGATGTCAAAATGGCGCGTGGCGCGCCGTCCCGCATCCGAACTTTTGGGCGTCATGCGGCGGCCCGATTGCCATTGCTCAAGCTCGGCCGCGCTCCACCTTTGCGCCGGATCGTCGGCCAACAGACCGCGCAAAAGCTCGATATGCGACGAGGCAAGGCGTCGCGCGCCGATCAGCGTGCTGAACGTTCCTTTTTCCATTTTCATGGCTAAAAGCGTTTGATCGTCCATATCGGCCAAAGGATTCTGGCCCATGATGATCATGGCCATCGTGACACCAAAGGCATAGCAATCATCAACGTGAAGGCCAGGGCCGCGTCCCGCCGGTACGGCTTGAGAACGGTCAATTGGCTCGAACAAGGCCGGTTGATCAAAGCCGCAAGGAATGGTCAGGCAATCGCCAAACTGTGGCGGGGTCGAGCTGGCATGCCGCCAAAAAATGTTGGTCGGCCTGATCGCGCCATGAACAATGCCCGTGCGCTGAAAATCGAGCAAAGCGCGGATAAGCGGCGCGATAAAACTGTGTTTAAGCGAATCCTCGTTCATGACGGGATGAGGATCTTTTAAATTCTCCCAATAGCGCGGCGCGAGCGGCGTTTCAAAGGCAGCGGCAAAAAAAGATCCGCCGCGTTCAGGCCAATGAATAATGCCCGCTTCGCGCAAGCGCGGCACAGACGGATTGTCAAGCGAGCGCAGCGCCGAGACAAGCTCAAGTCGCGGCAGGGGGCTGTTGGTGCAGATCATCGCCATCAAATCCGACGATCCCATGCCGCGAAACTGCGCGGCAAAGGCCTCGCCGCCACTGCTGTTAAAGGCAGGCAGGGGCTGGTCCTGAAAAATCGCGACCCGCCCTTCAAGCAGAAGGGGCGCGACTTTGGATTCTGGTGCCGGGGCTTGAGGTGACATACAAACAGCCGAAAAAGGAAAACAATCAGAAGAACCGAATCGGTGCCTTGAAGTTAACCAATAATCGCTGCGTGCGCCAGCTTTTGCACAGGTGGGGCGGGGCTTTAGGCTCGGGGCCTAGATCTGACGCACGCCCCGCGTCTCTTTTCCGGGGCGGTCTGACCAGCTTTGAGCGACGCCAAGCCCAAGAAGAATTGCATAACTGGCGGCAATGGCTGGAATTTGCAGGCTAAAGTCTGCCAAAGCATGCAGCCCCACCAAAACACTGGCGGCCAAACCTAAGGTCGGCACATATTCCATGCGTCGTCGCTGCCGCACGCCTTGCGCACAAAGCGAAAGAAGGACCAAAAGCATGACGCCAAAAACAATGCAGGCTGGCAAGCCCCACTCGACGGCCAGCTCAAGATAATCGTTATGGGCGTGTTGAAAGCGCAAAGGCAGCGTATCGTTACGATAAAGGCGGAACGCGTTTTCAAAAGCGCCGAGCCCAAAGCCAAGCCACGGATTGTCCAAAATAGCATCGGCGGCCAGATCATAGGCGCGCAGGCGCATTTCGGCGTCTTCGCCCAAAGTCGGCGAAACGCCTTCGCCGCGCGCGACAAGCAAATGTCCCGATGCGGCCAAAAGGCCGCCTAACAAGCCGATCAAGACAAGGCCGATGGCCAGGCCGCGCCAGCTTATGCCAAAACGGTTGATGATCAGACAAACGACAAAGACAAGCGCCCCCCCCGCCGTGCTGAAAAAGCCCGCGCGCGATCCCGATAAGACAAGAGCACAGAACAAAAGAACAGGCGGAAGAAAGACAAACAGGTCTTTGCGTTTCAGCCCCGTGCAAAAAGTCACGAAACGAATGCCCCACGAAAAATTCGTTCCGCCCATGCCAAAACGGTGTTTCATTTGCTGCCAAAGTAAGGCCAAACTTGCCAGAAAGGCTAAGCCCGTGTAGGTCGCAAAAGAGTTCTTGTTGATAAACGGCCCCGTGACAAAGCCTTCATACATCGTTTTGGGAAACCATAGAACGCGCTCTATCCCCAGCCAATGATCCAACAAGCCATATACGGCGTAAAAACAGGCCGTGCCGACAAAGACGCGCAACATAAGCTTGGCGCGCGCGCCGTCTCTTCCGGCAAACAAGGCCAACAGGAAAAAAACGACATAGGACAAAACACGGGTCAATGATTCCTGTGCCGCGCTGGGGTCGATTGAAATCGCGCCATCTGACGGCGATTGGCCCGTAAGGGGGGCAGCCTCGATCCACAAGGGATGATGCCACGCGAGCGGCGTCCAGCTTACGACTTGAACCCAGCTCCAGCCAATCAGCGCTGTCATCAAGCCAACGGCAACAGCTAGCCTTTTATAAGGCGCGGCGCCCTCCCACTTTTCAGGCTTTTTGTAACGCGCATAAAGCGCGGCCATTAAAATCAACGCGCAAAAAACGCCCATAAGATCGCTGGACCAAGGGCGGTTGGCCCCAAAAGGAAGCGGTAAAAGCGCCCACAACCCCATAAAAGCTAAAAACCATCCCGGCTTGTCGGCAAACAGGGGGGCGGTTTGTTTGGTTGCGGCTTTCATCGCCTGCGCCCGACGCCGCGGTTGAGACTTTTCTTCTGCAACCATCGCGTCAAACGCCGCGCGGGAGGGAAACGGTTTTTGCGGCCTTGGCTGCGGCAGAACGGGGGCTTCAGGGGCTTCCGTGAGCGCCGGTTCTTGCGGTTGCTCATTCTCTGGCGCTGGCTCTTGTTGAGGCTCTGGTGCGGGTGGGGCAGGGGCTTCTTGAGGCGCGATAATCTCTTCGGCGACCTTGACCTCTTCTGTCGTTTTTTCTGCTGCGTTTTCTGGCGCGACGGGCGGCTCGGGCAAATCTAACGCCAGATTTTCTGGGGCGACAGCTGCCTGCGTTTCAGCCGTGGCGCGCTTTGATGTCGCGCCTTTCTTTTTGCGAGAGCCTGTCCGTGAAGCGTTCTTTTTCGTAGCCATGCCAAGACCAAGTAAAAACAAAAGGTTATAATGTATTTCCCCGTCCTTTATAAAGCATCTTGCCGCTAAAGGCAAAAAAGGGATGGGTGTGTCTAAGTAATTAAAAAATAAGTCTAATTTGGATGTGAAAGAAAAGGCGCGCCCTTTTCAGAGCGCGCCTTCATCTTAAGTAACAGCCTAAATGATTAGAGGGCTGTCTTGTAGATCGCCGCGATTTCCGCATCTTTGGCGCGGCGCGGGTTGGTCAAGCCACAGACGTCTTTCTGCGCATTGGCCGTCATAGTGGGGATGTCGGCTTCTTTGACGTCTTTGCCGTACATCTTGCCCAAATCGACCAAGCCCGCGGGGATGCCGACGTCAGCCGACAAACGCGCCATGGCTTCAACAGCCAATTCGGCGGCGTCGCGCTGCGACAAGCCTGTGATATCTTCGCCGAAGTGAACAGCCATTTCGGCGAACTTTTCGACGCGCGAGATCAAGTTGAAGCGTTGCACGTGCGGCAGCAAAACCGCGTTGCACATACCGTGCGGCAAATCATAGAAGCCGCCCAGCTGGTGCGCCATCGCGTGGACATAACCCAGGCTGGCGTTGTTGAAAGCCATACCAGCCAAATATTCGGCATGGGCCATCGCGTCGCGTGCTTCGATATCGGCGCCATTGGCCACGGCCTTGCGCAGATATTTGAAGATCAGCTTGAAGGTCATAATAGCAGCCGAATCTGTCATTGGCGTCGCGGCTGTCGAAACGAAAGCTTCAACGGCGTGCGTCAAAGCGTCCATACCGGTCGCAGCGGTCAAGGACGGCGGCATGCCGACCATCAACATCGGATCATTGATCGCAACGTTCGGCGTGACGCGCCAATCGACGATCGCCATTTTCACATGACGGGCCGTATCGGTGATGATGGTGAAACGCGTCATTTCCGAAGCCGTGCCAGCCGTCGTGTTGACAGCGACATAAGGCATCAAAGGCTGCGTCGATTTGTCGAGACCTTCATAATCTTGGATCTTGCCGCCATTTTTGACGACGAGGCCAATGGCCTTACCGCAGTCATGGGGGCTGCCGCCGCCCAGCGTGATCAAGCTGTCGCAGCCGCTGCTTTTGTACAGATCGGCGCCAGCATGAACATTGCTGTCGGTGGGGTTGGGGACGGTTTCGTCGAAAATGGTATAGGACATGCCAGCGCCATCCAGAAGGTCGGTCACCGTTTTCAGGATGCCAGCGGCAGCGACGCCTTTATCCGTAACGATCAGCGGCTTTTGGCCGCCCAGCGCTTTAATTTTGGCGGGCAGGGTTTTCACAGCCCCAATGCCGATTTGCGTTTCGCTCGGCATAAAGAAGCCAAAAACCTGATCTTGAACTGCCATGGAAAAACTCCTTTGGTTAAGTTTAGGTGGTTTGAAGAAATCAGACAGATCCGGACGACCTGTCGTCGAGACCGAGGGGGATAAAAACACAAGCCGACTAAAGCTTGGTTAACGGGAAGTGTGATCTAACTTTTTGTTTTGTCAACGCAATCTTAAAGAATTCAGTAAAATCCGCAGGATGCGGGGTTTGTACACAGATAGGCATGCCGTTTGTGCCCGAATAAAAAGTGTGATTCGTTTGGGAAGAGGCACAAGGGGGCGCGAAGAAAAAAAGAAGGGAAGGGGTTTTTCTTGTTGATTTACGGCTTCGGCTCGTTTAACAGTGCGCGGCGCCCGATGATGCAGCCTGAGGGGCTGTTGTTTTGTGCGCAAGAGAAGTCCCCTTCGTCTAGAGGCCTAGGACACCACCCTTTCACGGTGAAAACACGGGTTCGAATCCCGTAGGGGACGCCAACAAAAGAGCCGCCATTTGGGCGGCTTTTTTGTTGGCGTTTTCTTCCGTAGAAAGAACCCGTAGGGCCGGCGGGCCGCCGGGGGCCTTTGTTATTCTTTCCGCGTCATCTCAATGTTTGATGGCTGAAACGCCTGTGAAGCGGTGGGAGAACTTAACGGTATTGATTTAAGACTATTTTAAGCTTGCCTTGCTAGCGATAGTATTCACACTCGTCGTGAGAGGTGGGATTCGCGCCTCTGCACGTTTCTTTCTGCCTATCCACTTGGGTGATTTCCATGTCCTCTTTCCCGCTCAGAACATTCCTTGCCGCGTTGCTGGCTTCAAGCTGCTTTGTGCCTGTGGCGCAGGCGGCGACGATCACATGGGACGGCGGGGCGGGAACATCAAGCTGGTTTGATGCTAACAATTGGAGTGGAAATGCCGTTCCGACGAGTAGTGATGAAGTGCGGTTGGATGCAATAGGCGTTGACGTTAACGGACTTGTGGAAAGCACTGCGACGCTAAGCGTTGGGCATACAGGAACTGCTTCTTTGGCAATTGAGAATGGCGGCGCTGTTACGTCGTCTTCAGGTAATCATATTTTTGTTGGAAATGCCTCTGGCAGCAATGGAACGATTACAGTTAATGGAACGAACTCGACGTTAGAAAGCGGAAACCAGCTTATTGTCGGATATCATGGCACGGGACGTTTAACCATTTCAGATGGTGGAAATGCAACAGCAGATTCAAGTATTTATGCTGGTTACCTAACGGATGGTGTCGGCACGATTGTCGTTACAGGCTCTGATTCGATGTTGGAGAGTGGAAAACATTTTTTCGTTGGCTATTCCGGTAGCGGCAGCCTAACGGTTTCTGATGGTGGTACCGTCAGCTCTGCATCAGGGTATAATATTTATGCAGGTACCTATACTGGAAGCACAGGAACAATCACAGTAACAGACATTGGATCGACGTTGGAGAGTGGAAATGCCGTCGTTATCGGCAATTATGGCACTGGCACGCTGACAATATCTGGCGGAGGCTATGTCGGCTCTACGGATGACAGCATTTATGTAGGTTACAACGCTGGTAGCACAGGAACAATCACAGTAACAGGTTCTGGATCAACGTTGGCGAGTGGCAGAAATGTTTACATAGGCCAATCAGGCACAGGTACGCTGGTCATCTCGGATGGTGGTATTGTGAGTGATGCCTATGGAGAAATAGGAACCGTAGCTAACTCTATCGGCACAGTAACTGTAGTCGGTACAGGATCAAGGTGGACAAACTCTGATATTCTGTATGTTGGGCGTTCCGGTTCCGGAACGATGTTGGTTTCTTCTGGAGGCACTGTTAGTAGTGGCACCTCTTATATCGGGGCATGGAGCAACTCCACGGGCGACGTCACAGTAACCGGCTTGGGATCAACGCTGGAAAGCGGGCAGAATATTTCCGTCGGAAATGCGGGTGACGGCACACTCACGGTATCAGACTCTGGCACCGTTTCCACGTCTGGCGTCCTCACCATCGCGGCGGACACCGTCTCCACCGGTACGCTGAACATCGGTGCGGCGTCGGGCTCTTCTGCCGTGGCTCCCGGCACGGTTACAGCCTCGCGCGGCATCGTCTTCGGCGGCGGCACCGGTACGATCGTCTTCAACCATACATCGACCAACTATACCTTCGCGTCGTCGATCTCCGGCGTGGGCACTATCGAGAGCGTCACGGGTACGACCTATCTCACTGGCGATCTTTCCGGCTTTTCCGGCACGTTCGATCTCGAGGGCGGGACGTTGAGCGTCGTGACCTCCGGCGTGCAGACCCTTTCAAACAGCCTCTCGGGCTCGGGCACCATGGCCTTCGCCTCCGGCACCACCTACCTGACTGGCGACAGCTCGTCTTTCACCGGCACGGCAGCCGTGTCCGGTTCGGGGATCCTGTCCGTGAACGGAACACTCGGGGGTACGGTGGACGTAGCTGACGGCGGCACCTTGAAGGGCTCGGGCACCGTCGGTGGGATTGATGCGGCTTCGGGCGGCACAGTCGCCCCTGGCAACTCCATCGGAACCCTTTCTGTCTCTGGCAATGTGAGCTTTGCTAGTGGTTCGACCTATGACGTTGAGGCCAATCTTACCAGCTCGGACAAAATCGTAGCCACAGGCGCGGCCACAATCACGGGCGGAGACGTATCGCTGATCGCCTATCAAGGGGCGCTGCTTCGCGCCGGGACCACCTACACCATCTTGACCGCCGATGGCGGCGTCTCAGGCACGTTTGACAGCATTTCTTTTGCCGATCCTCTTCTCTTTTTGACCGCGACGCTGTCCTATGATGCGACGGATGTTTACGCCTCAGTGATCCGCAATGGGGTTAGCTTGGCCAGCGTGGCCGGATCGGGCAATCAGGCGAACGCCGCCGCCGCAATCGAAAGCCTTGGCGCCGGGAATGCCGTTTACGATGCCGTGGCCATGCAAAGCGATGTCGGCACGACACGCCAAGCCTATCAGGCTCTGTCAGGCGAGATTCACGCGAACGTGAAGGCCACGCTTCTTGAAGATCAAGCCGCCTTCGGGCGCGTCTTGGCCGGACGTTTGGCGCAGGCCGAAGACAATCAAACAGGGTTTGCCGCGCCGGTGACGGCTCCGGCCCCTGTGGTCGCTTCTGCGCGCGGGCGGATCCTTTATGGCGACAAGATCGCGAATGATGCTGCTGTTGCAAATGCCAAGATTGCGCCGACCGTTTGGGCGCAGGGCTTTGGCGGCTGGGGCAGCCGCGACGGCGACGCGAACGCCAGAGATTTTAAGCATCAAGACAAAGGTCTGATGCTGGGCGTGGACGGGATGATGGGGGATAACTGGCGTCTTGGCCTCGCCTTTGGCTATGACCATGCGGATTATAATCAAGAGGACGAGACAGGCGACAAGGGCACGTCAGAGCGTTACAGCGTCTCGGCCTATGGCGGGCGGAGCTGGGGCAAGCTGAGCCTGCGAACTGGCCTTACCTATGCCTATAGCGACATCGACACCAAGCGGGGCGTGAGCTTTCCTTATTACAGCGATTATCTGAAAGGCTCCTATAACGCCCACAGCGTGAGCGGCTTTGCAGAAACGGCCTATGGCTTTGGCGACAAGGAAAGCAAGATCGAGCCCTTCGCCAATCTGGCTTGGGGTTATGTGAATGTGCCCGGCTTTACCGAAAAAGGCGGCGCGGCGGCGCTGACCGCCGAAGACAGCGACGGAACGCTGGGCAGCACAACGCTGGGCGCGCGGGTGCGGCAAGTCTTGCCCTTCCTGACATCGGCCAACAATCGGGCGGCGTTCCAAGCCTCGGCGGGGTGGATGCACGCGATTGGCGACGCGAACCCCGAGACCAGCTTGCGCTTTGCGGGCTCTCGCGCCTTTGAAACCCAAGCGGCCCCGCTGGCCCGCGATGCCGCTGTTCTTGGCGCTGGCGTTGATTATCTGATCGGCCAGCAAACCACGCTTGGCCTTGCGTACACCGGCCAGATCGGCGCGCACGCCGACACCCAAGCCCTTCGCGGGAATCTGAGCTATCGGTTCTAAGAAAGAGCCCCTTAGCGCAGTGGAGGATCAAAAGGTGAGCTGAGCTCACCTTTTGACAATCCCGTAGGGGGCAACAATTAGACTATTCATACTTGATCTTTCCCACTCTAAAACCCGCGCAGATTAGTCCGCGAGAAGCATGACGAAGTCTGAAGGGCTTGATGGGGCACCGTGCTGCCCCCGGCCCAGTACCGTGAAAAAAGCGTCATGGCTTGCCTCTTTGGGGACTGATCCTGCCTATAATGGGTACTTTAACCTTTCAGTGACTTTGATTCCATTCAAGAAAGCATTTTCTGTTTGGTAAAATGACTTTGTATTTATTTGATATTGGGGATGTTTATGGAACAGGATGCCGAAATGCTGGGCCAAGGTGATACCGACGTTTCTCAAAATCCGTATCAAGACCTGACCGAAGCGGCGTTAGCCGATTACATAGCCCGCCATAAAAGGGAACTTGCGTCCCTTGAAAACGATGCTTTTAAAAAAGCGGCCCAGCAGATTACGACTCGTGACGACGCATTTCTCAGAAGCGCCTGTGACGTTCGTAATGGCCTCTTCACGATTCAACGCAGAATTGGGCAAATATCCGAAGTCCTGCAAGACCGCCTTGACGCTGCAGGGGAGACAAAAAACAATCTGGTCAACGAATGGAAACAGATGCGTGTAACATGCTCCCGGATTAGCAAAAAGTCTGTTTGTCCACTTGGGCAGATTTCTCACACAATTGATGATTATCGCCATGCCTTTCCCAACGAGAAATCGACATTCCTAAAAAAGCTGGGACAAGTCAGCGTTGTTGCATCGATTGTTGCCGTCATTTCCGGCTATTTCTTCGGAGACAGCCTTAAGGCAAAGGCTCTAGTACGGGTGGTGGCCTCGTTATAGGGACTGTAATAGCGAACATGGGGCAAGTAAAAACGAAAACCGTGCCTAAAAGGCCCCTTGAAGCGGCAGAAATTCGGCAAGTGTACGCTTACCTCTCTTAGCTTAAGGGCCAGAGGGGGCTCCTACAGAGCTATCCGAAACTTGTGGCTGTGAGACGGGACTGTGGTTTTTCTTGGGGGGTAAAAGGACACGATCAAGGCGATTTGCCCAATAATTCGACTGGGCTGTCTTATCATTCTTGCCAAGCGTTTGCATCTCTTCGGCAGCGCTTTTGAAGCTAGCTCGAATCTTTTTAATCCCTCGCCAAAGCCCATAGCTAAAAGCTATTGAGCCAAGACTGATAAAAAATAGATCGGAATAAGCCATCCTACGTCTCCGATTGAAGCCTTGTGGCAGTTTCCCACTTCCTGCCCTTAGCAACAAGTTTTTAATGCGTTGTTAATGACTTCATTTCTCGTTAACTTATGAACCAAAGGAAAAAAGATAGCATTGAAAAATAACGCGTAGTTCTTTTTATTTAAAAGAGGTCTTTTGGTTCTTCCCGATTTTTCTTATCATTACATTTGGGGCATTTAATCGATAGTGCCGCCGAAAGAGTATCTCCATCGTTTTGTTTTACAAACAGAACGAACTATTCAATAGCGCCCGCATTTTAAGAAATATAACAACGAAGAAATATAAAGCATCTCCCCGTGTGTATTTCATTGTGACTTTAATTCTAGATTAATTCTTCTCCTGAAAAGTGGCAGGCAGCGAAGGGTGGGCCTTCTGTTTTTTGAAGTGTAGCTTAGCTATATAGGTGGGGAATAATGCGGTTTTTGCGTGTCGGCGGGCTTTGTGTGCGCGCTCCTATCCGGCGTCTTGGTCTTTGCTTGTTGGCTGGGGCGATGTGTTTTTCTGTGACGCCTGCTTTGGCGTTGGAAGAGATCAACACTTATATTTTACCCTCGACGCCGAATTTCAGGGATCTTGCGGGCATTTCAGCGAGTAATGGCGGCACGGGGTTTGTCAATCCCACCAGCAATGGCGGCGCGATGCGGACGGGCGTCATTTATCGCTCGGATTATTTGTCTTTAAGCAACGAAGATTGGCAAAAGATCTCGACCTTGAATATTGGCCGCGATATCGATTTGCGGACCGATTCAGAAATCGCGTCTAATCCCGATCTTGTCCCGGCGGGGGCTGTCCATACGCAAATCAATATTTATGGCACACCTGCACCAACCCCCAGTCCGTTTTGGGGCACGCCCGCAGAAGCGGTTGCGTTTATGGAAAGCGGATACCGCGATTTCGTTCGAGACCCGCCCACGCAACGGGATGGGTTTTATAATGTTTTGATGACCATCGCGCATGACGACTTTCCCGTGTTGTATCATTGCTCGGGGGGCAAGGATCGCACGGGATGGACATCGGTCCTTCTTCAAACCATCGCGGGCGTGTCGCAAGACACGATTATGCAAGATTATCTTGCGACGAACAGTTATACCGCCGCGTTGATGGCCAGCACGAAAGCCAACCTTTTATTGACGTATCCAACATGGGATCCCGCGACCATTGACGCGCTTTTGGGGGTGCAAGCCAGCTATCTTCAAGCGGCCTTTGATCAGGTGGCGATTTCCTATGGATCTATGGATGCCTATTTGAAAGAGGGGCTTGGGCTGACGCAGGCCGATATCTATGTCTTGCGCGCCAAGATGGTCTACTACGCCTCACTGCCCGGTCAAAGCGGGATGGTCGGCAACGCCGCCGCAGGCGCTTCTTTGTTGAACGCACTGCAAAACACGCCGCTATCGGGGCATTACACGGCCTATAACTATTACCTGCAGTCGGCGATCGAGGCGGGGACGCTTGGCGGGGTCGAAACGCAAGTCGGCGGGCAGGTTCATGCCGATGCGGCTTCGTTCCTTTTACGTCAGCCTCAATGGATCGAGACGACGTCTCAACCCTATACCGCGCCGGAAAAAAGCGAACGTCCTTATCTTTGGATGGTTGGCTTGGGCGGCCATTTTGAATCGAACGGCGGCAGCGGCATCGAAAGCAGCCGCGAAAACAGTGGCGGCACGCTTATGGGGGCGACCTATCGCCTTGACGACCAGATCAGCGCGACCTTTGGCTATGGCTATCAGTGGGGCTCGGTCGGGAGCGCTGGCGGCGATGCAACGCTGAATACCTATTTGGCGATGGCGAGCGGGCGCTATGCGTTTTCTTCGCTTGAGGCCGGGCCTTATGTAACCGCGCAAGCCCATGCGGGTTATGTGGACTATGAAAGCAAACGGCATCTTGGCGGCGGCTTAGGGGCGGCAAGTGGTGATAGCGATGGCGCTCTTGTCAGCAGCTTTGTTGGGATTGGCGACCGGATCCGCGTGCCGTCTTTGACGCTGACACCGCAAACGGGCGTGCGCGTTACACATCTTTTCCTTGGCGGCTTTCAAGAAACCGGTAGCGATCTTGCCTTGAAGGTGAAGTCGATGAACCCGATGACATCAAGCGGCGCCGCGCGGTTCGAGGCGCGTATGGATCCTCAATCCGTTGGCGCGTGGACATTTGCGCCTGCTGTGGCGGTTGGTTATGAACGTGCGTTTAACGATCCGCAAAGCGAGACCACAGGATCGCTTTATAATTTGCAAGTCAGTCAAAAGTCGGCTTTTGACAGCCGAAATCTTGCCAATTTAGATTTGGATGTGACGGCGCGTTATGAATCGCTTGTTGTGAAGGCGGGGCTTTCCGGTCTGATTGGCGATGCTGCCAAAAGCAGCGGTGTCAATGGGCGCTTGTCGGTGAGTTACAATTTCTAGCGTTCGTCGTCTGCTTTGAGGCTTCTATCGTTCTATGTGATAGAAATTGTCGCTTGCGGAAACGAATCCTGTTGTTAAACTCTAGGACCGTAGAGATCCCTTCGTCTTGTTCAGATTCTTATCTGCTCTTGGCGCCGTCATTCTTTAGCAAAAGGAGAGGCTTTCCATGATTGAGCGTAAAAACATCGTCACTTTTCTAGGAAATCCGCTGACCCTGTTGGGTGAGGCCGTCTCTATTGGACAAAAGGCGCCGCCGTTTCAGGTTTTGGATAACGGGTTGCAGGAAAAAACAGGAGATGATTTTGCTGGCGATGTTTGCATCGTCGCTGCTGTGCCGTCGCTTGATACGCCCGTGTGCGACACCGAAGCGCGCCGCTTTAATGCCGCGGCTGCGAAGCTGGGCGCAGGCGTGAAGGTTTTGACGATCAGCATGGATCTGCCCTTTGCGCAAAAGCGTTGGTGCGCGGGCGAAGGACTGGCCAATGTCATCACCCTGTCGGATCATCGTCTGGCCAGCTTTGGCGAAAACTGGGGCGTTTTGATCAAAGAGTTACGGCTTTTGGCGCGCGCTGTTTTTGTCGTCGATCGCGGTGGCTTTGTCCGGTATGTCGAAATCGTTCCCGAAGCCTCGCATGAGCCCAATTACGAAGCGGCGCTGGCGGCAGCATCGGCGTTGCTTTAGTTGTCGATCCTGACGATTTGACGTAGGGCTGGGGTTCGGCTCCCTTCATTCATGGGGCGTTGAAAGCGTTTCGATCGCGCGTCCGTAGGCGTCGACCTCAAGGTCTTTGATGCGTTGTTCTAAGCTTTCGACGGTTTCATCTTTCGCCAGTGTTATCTTCAACTGTGTGACGATGGGGCCCGTATCGTATTCGGCGTCGGCAAGGTGAATGGTCACGCCGGATTCTTTTTCTCCGGCAGCGATGACGGCTTCATGAACAAAGCGCCCATACATCCCTTTGCCGCCAAACTTTGGTAGAAGGGCTGGATGTGAATTGAGAATGCGGCCAGAAAAAGCGTGCAAGGTCAGAGGGCCTATCTTTTTCATATATCCGGCAAGGATCACCCAATCGACTTGATATTCTTGCAGGCGGCTGCAAATGGCGCTGTCGATGTTATCTTCGCCGACCGTCGTTTTGTTGATGACAAAAGAGGGGACGTTGAATCGCGCCGCGACATCACGGCACGCCGCGCCGGAATTGTTCGTGATAAGAACCACAGGGACAAGAGGCTTTGAAGATTGTGTCTTTTGTTCAAGCATCAGCCGAAAGGATGTCCCATTGTGCGACGCCAGAAAGCCAACGCGAAGCGGCGGAAGCGGTGACTTCATTCTATTTTCTCCTTTTCAAACGGCGCTTGGGCAATGGGGTTCAGGTTAAGGCTTTGCCTTCACTTGTCGAAGGTTTGGACAATAACGTCTTTTCCCTTTAAAAGGAATGTCTCGCCCTTATTCCTTTCAGCCTGAAAAGGAGGTTGCTTATGCCTATCGCTCTTATTACTGGTGGCAGTCGTGGCCTGGGAAAAAGTATGTGCTTACATGTGGCCGCTGCAGGCTGCGATGTGATTTTGACCTACAAAACGAAAAAAGACGAAGCCGATGCCGTCGTCCGCGAAATCGAAAGCAAAGGCGTACGAGCCGCTGCTTTATCTCTTGATATGGCCGATAGCGCTGGTTTTGCCTTATTTGCTACGTCTGTGCGCGACGTTCTTGAAAAAATGGGGGCCGCTTCTTTTGATTATTTGGTCAACAATGCTGGGATTGGCCTTTATGCGCCTTTTGCCGAAACATCGCCCGCGCAGCTTGACCTCATGTTTGCGCTGCACCTTAAGGGGCCTTTCTTTTTAACGCAGGCTTTGTTGCCACTCATCAAAGATGGGGGACGAATCCTGAATGTGTCGAGCGGTCTGGCTCGTTTCTCGCGGCCCGGCATGTCGGCCTATGCTTGCATGAAAGGCGCTGTCGAGGTCTTAACGCGCTATTTAGCCTTAGAGCTAGGAGCGCGTCGCATTGCCGTGAACACCGTTGCGCCCGGCGCCATCGAAACGGATTTTGGCGGCGGTCTTGTTCGCGATAATAAAGAAGTGAATCGCGAGATTGCCGCGGGTACGGCATTAGGCCGGGTTGGTCTTCCCGACGATATCGGTGGGGTCGTGGCGAGCCTTCTCAATCCGGCTATGGAGTGGGTTAACGGCCAACGCCTTGAAGTGTCAGGCGGGGTCTTTCTGTAATATCCGTTTTGAGGCTTGACCCAAGGCAGTCTTTCCGTAACGATCCTGTTAT
Source organism: uncultured Rhodospirillaceae bacterium (assembly GCA_964390005.1). Classification (GTDB taxonomy): domain Bacteria; phylum Pseudomonadota; class Alphaproteobacteria; order UBA9219; family UBA9219; genus CAYMGM01. Next base: position 130,328 of record CAYMGM010000003.1, read on the forward strand.
GGACAAGGATTTGACGGAGCAACAGCGCCTTTTGGCGCGGACGTTGGCGGATCGCTATGGGCTTTCATTCCCTGGCGGCGTTCTAGATGACCCTTCTTTTGGAAAAAAGTTTTTGGACCTGTTCGCTTGGGATCCGGATTCGGACCAGACGACGGGGTTTCGGCGCGTTTCAGTGATTGAGAGCTATCTTTATTATGATAAGGATATTGGGCACCTGCAAAACAAGCTTGAGCTCAGTCGCGCTGACGTCGCCTTTATGATCAAGGTGTTGGCCGAATATAAATATGGCGGCGAAATCCCGCGCGAACGCGACGAACCCGATCGCGATCCCGAGGATATCTATTATGAAAAGCTTGATACGGTCGCCGTCGAATCTTAGGCCGGGACGGCTTCGGTGTCGTAGGTGACAAGGCTGGAGACAGGCAGGTCCATGCTTTCTAGCTTTTGGCGGCCGGGCAAGAAGGTCAGCTCGACAACAAAAGCCGCGCGCGTCACGACGGCCCCCATTTGACGGGCCAAAGATGTTGCGGCGCTTGCGGTGCCACCGGTCGCCAGTAAATCGTCGATAAGGACGGCCCGTTGGCCTTTTTGCAGAATACCTTCTTGAATCTCGATGGTGTCCGAACCGTATTCAAGGTCATAAGTATAAGAGGCCGTTTGACCCGGCAGCTTGCCTTTTTTGCGGACCATGACAAAGCCGATGCCTAAAAGAGCCGCAACAGGCGCGCCCATCAGAAAACCGCGCGATTCGATCCCCAGCAAGACATCGGGCTTTTCGGCGCGCACCACGTTGGCCAAGCGCCCAACGGTGGCCTCCCACGCGGGGCCATGCGCTAAAAGTGTTCCAATATCGTAGAAAAGGATGCCGGGTTTGGGAAAGTTAGGAATTCCGCGAATATGCTTTTTAAGATCCAGCGTTGTTGAATCAAGGGCGTCAAGCGAAGACACGGCAGCTCCTATGTTCTTGCGAGGAAAAGAAAAACGAAGACCCTTAGGAGAATTAACCGGATTCTAACGAAAGGTGAAGGAAAAAGAAAAGAGAAGTTAAAAAAGAAGGCAAGTTGTTGATGTCATACCGCTGCATATAAAAACAGTATATGACGACAAGATGGCTTGTATCGTGCGGACGAGACGGTATAGTTAAATCGTCTCTATTCGTAAAATCCTTAGGCTTGTTATCCGAGGTTCCTCTATGGCCGCTTATCTTTCGCAAGCAGACGTCGAAAAATTGATGAAAGAGCCTTCGCCGCTTGCGCGGGCCGAGGTTGCGGCCAAATTAGGTCAGGAAATCGACAATCCTCAGCTTTCGGCCAGCGAAGTCGCGATGGCGCACGATATCGTTCGCCTTATGGCCCGCGATGTCGAAATGTCTGTGCGCGCATCGTTGGCGCAGAATTTGCGCCGTGCCGTGCGCCTCCCCCATGACGTCGCTTTGCAGTTGGCACGCGATGTCGAAGCGGTCGCTTTGCCGATCCTGCAAGAATCAACCGTTCTGACAGACCATGATCTGATTTCGATCATTCAAGCCGATTCGCCCCAAAAGCATGAAGCGATCGCAAGCCGCGAAAATGTTTCGGCTGAGGTCTCGGAAGCCATTATTACCAATGCCGGTGAAGGCGCTGTCGCCAAGCTGATGCAAAATAACACCGCGCAAATCTCGGAAAACAGCTTTAACAAGGCGATCGATCGCTTCCAAGCCTCTGACAATGTGAAAGAAGCTATTGTTAAACGCGAAGCCCTCCCTGTTACGGTGGCCGAGCGTTTGACGTTCATCGTTTCTTCGCAATTGCAGGATTATCTCGTTTCGCATCACGAACTTTCTCCGGCTGTTGCCGCCGATCTTGTGCTGCAAAGCCGTGAGCGGACGATTGTCAACCTTTCGCGCGGGGGCGAAGAGGAAGATATTGAGCAACTGGTTCAACAAATGTTTCAAAACAACCGGTTAACCTCTTCGATCGTTCTGCGGGCTTTGTGCGTCGGCGATTTGCCCTTTTTTGAGGCCGCTATTGCCATTCGGGGTAATATTCCGCTGACCAATGCGCGAATCCTGATTCATGATGCGGGACATTTAGGGTTAAAGACCCTTTATGAAAAGGCTGGTATGCCCCCGAATTTACTGCCAATTGTGCGGGCCGCTTTGGACGTTTTACATAATACCGAGATGTCGGATGAAGGCAAAGATGCTGTAAGCCTTTATCGCGCCTGTGTTTTAGAGAGAATTCTGACCCAATTTGAGCATTTGGCGTCGGATGATATCGATTATCTTGTGGCGAAGCTTGGCGACATTTTAACCCCAGCTTCTGCGGCCTAAGTTCCGAAAGGAACGAAATATTAACAATTTGGGTGCAAATTTGAAGAGAGCTTGAGGCAGGTGCGTCTCAAGCAAGGTTTCGTGTGCGCCCTTTGATTTGAAACGATGTGTTGATCGGGCGCGCCTTCTTGAACAATTGAGCGTTGAGCATAGCGCGAGGATGTTTAATGGCGACAAGGAATACGATAAAAATCAGTCGATTTTTAAAGACGTTTCCATGGCGCCAAACGTCTTGCAAAGGATCATTTTTATGTGGGGGCGTGTCATGACACACAGCCGGATTTTTTGTGCATCCGAACGATCGGACTTGCCCTCTTCAAAACGACGCGGCTTTGCTATCGCACCAATCCTGTATTTGCTGATGATGATCGGCGTTGCCGCCGGTATGCTGTTCAGCAGCTTTAGTCAGGTTCTTCATAGCAACATCAATACAACAAATATGTTGACGGCGAAGAACGATATCAATGCCATCGCGACAGCTTTATCGGCGTCGAGCGGTGTCTCGGAAGGGTTGGTTTGTACGCCGCCGTCAAGTGCTGCGGCTGCCACGGGGGCATGCGCAACGGCGACAATCCGAAATCTTCTTGTTCCTCTGGCTTCTGCCGATGCGGCGCATCTACCGAAAAATAAGGAAGCTCTTGCTGGATCGGGGGGGAATCCTCCGGCAGAATATGGCGTTCTTTCCGCCGATGCGGGGGTTAAACAACTCGACCCCTGGGGCCATTATTATATCTATTGTCGTTGGAACACCGCGGTTCTCAATGACATGAACAAGCAAGTCATCAAGATTATTACGGCGGGACCGTCTGGCACATTGCAATCAACTTGCGATGATGGCGGCAACAACGCCAACGCCGTCGGAGACAACCAGGTCATTTCTTTGACCGGGAATATGATCAAACAACGTGCCTCGGTGTGGGTCAATCAGGGGCAAAATGCAACCTACGGCACGACAGACGCGCAGGTTCTTGTGACGGCGACCGGCGGTATGGAAGCCATAAAGGCAAGCGTCGCGGGCCTTGTCGCGCAGACGGCGACGATTGGTTCTTTTCATGGTCAAAATGGGCACTTTGACTCTTTGACCTTGGGCACGCCTTTGGATATCGCCTATGGCGGTACAGGGGCTTCCGATTCGCTTCATGCACGCAATAACTTGGGGTCTGGGGCTATTGGCGACAGCCTTTTTGTTTCTACAACGGCGACAGACGCGCGCGCGACCTTAGAGGCGGGCGCGATCGGCGGGTCGTTGTTTGTGGCCGGAACGGCGACCGAAGCGCGGAGCGTTCTTGAAGCTGGCGCTGTTGGTGGGTCTGTTTTTGTCGCGGCAACGACAACAAGCGCGCGCGATGCTTTAGGGGCAGGCGCGATTGGTCATCAGCTTTTCACCTCAACAAGCCAGTCCGGTGCGCGAAGCGATCTTGGGGCTGGGACAACGGGCGATTCTTTGTTCCAAGCCTCGGATCCTCATGCGGGAAGATCCGTTCTCGGCGCTGGGACAGTTGGAGAAGGCGTTTTTCAATCGATGACTTATGCTGCAGCGTGGGCCGCTTTGGGGCTGACGGGCGGGTCAGGAACGTTGCAAGTGAATGTGACAGGCCAAGCCGGGACCGTTCCCGCTACGGGGATTGTCGGTATCGTTTCAATTTCGCAAGGCGGTACGGGGGCTTCAAGCGCGGCATCGGCGCGTACGAATCTGGGCGCAGATAACGCTAGTAATTTGACAACAGGGACGCTGTCTGTGTCGCGCCTTGCCGACAACTCGATTACCAGCGCAAAACTGACCACAACAGGCGTGACCGCGCAGACTTATAATTGGGGTACAGTCGATGCGGCAGGTCGTGTGACAGAGGCAAACGACGTTGTTTTAGGAAATCTTACGGATGGAAGTGGCGACGGTATCGCTGCCTCGACTTCCGGTGGCGGTTCTTTGACGTTTATGACCGCCAGCACCGTTTGGATGACGTTAGACTCGAATGGGTATTTAGGGCTCAATGTCGCCAATCCGGGCGAACGTTTGCATGTGAACGTTGGCAATATCCGCGTGTCGGGACCTGCCGCCACGGCGCGTGATTTGCAGTTTACGACAAGTACGTCTAGCTTGCGTTGGGTTTTGGGGACCGACAGCACGGCGGAAAGCGGTAGCAACGCGGGCTCGAACTTTTTCCTGAACCGTTATAGCGATGCGGGCGGTGCGCTTGGTACAGTGCTTGCGATTACGCGTTCGACAGGGGCCGCATCTTTTTCAGGCACCGTCGCTTCAACAGGCGGTTTCAATGGCAATTTGACAGGCAATGTGACGGGGCAAATCTCGCTTCCCGATGGGACTGTCGGCGCGCCTTCGATGAACTTTCAGAACAATGCCAACATGGGGCTTTACCGTCCCGGCGCCAGCGCGATGGCGTTTGTGACTGGCGGGGCCGAGCGTTTGCGTTTGTCCGCGACCGCAGGGATCGGTATTGGGACGACCGCGCCGCGTGTGGCGTTGGATATCGGGTCTTTAACTGACGCGATGGTTCTTCCTGTCGGAACGACGGCACAGCGTCCGGGGTCAAACTTTGCTGGCGCGGTGCGCTATAACACGACGATCCCGTCGCTTGAAGTCAACAACGGGAGCGGGTGGAGTTCACTTATTACCAGCACATCGTCAATGTCGAGTGGCGTCATTTTAGGGGCCTCGGCGGCGGCGACAAACCCCCAGCGTTCGGGCGATGCGACGACGGGCCTGTTCAGCGCGGCGGCGGGGACGGTCAGCGTGGCGTCGTCGAGCGCGGAAGTTGCACGTTTCAGCGCGACAGGGCTTAATTTGCCAGGCTTGACGACGGCCTATTCGATTGCGGGCAGCAAGGTCGCTGCGCTGCCGGGTAGCGATACGACCAGTCTGGCTTTGGGGCCGAATGCCTTGGCCGCGCAAAATACCACAAGCTTGAACAACGTCGCGGTAGGCTCGCAGGCAGCGACAAGCCTGTTATCCGGTCATGAAAACGTCGCCGTGGGCGTTCAAGCCCTTTACACGACGACGACCGGTTATCAGAACGTCGCGGTGGGTACGCATGCCCTTTATACCGATTCATCCGGCGCGCAAAACTTGGCGGCTGGCTATGAAGCCCTGTACAAAAACACGACCGGGTCGGACAACGTCGCCAGTGGTGCGCGAGCTCTTTATAGCAACCAAGGCGGCAACAATAACGCGACGCTTGGCTATGAAGCGATGTACTATAATTCATCGGGCAGTGAAAACACCGCGGCCGGTTTCATGGGGATGGCGTCGAATACGACCGGCAACAACAACACGGCGCTGGGTGCTTATGCGTTGTACAATTCGGCGACGCGGACGACTGGGAATAACAACACGGCCATCGGATATCAGGTCGGCTCGAAAACGCTTGTTTCGGGGTCGGGTAATATCTTGATCGGCACGTCAAGCTTGACCGATGTGCCATCGGCGACCACCAACAATTGGATGAACATCGGCAACACGCTTTATGCCGATCTGTCGGCGGGCAATGTCGGCTTTGGCAACGCTACGATCCATACGGGTGTGTCGGTCGATATGGGGTCGCGCGTGGATAGCTTGCTTTTGCCGACAGGTACGACGGGGCAACGTCCGGGCTCGGGCGTGCAGGGGATGATGCGCTATAACAGCTCGATCGGCCAGTTAGAGGCTTATACGGCGTCGGGTTGGGCGACAATTTTGTCGAACACATCAACGAGCACGGCGGATGTCTTTTTAGGCAGTACGGCGGCTTTAACCAACCCGCATCGTAATGGCGATGCGACGACGGGTCTGTTCAGTCCTGTGGCGGGAACGGTGGCCATTTCAACCGCCGGTACGGAAGCGCTGCGCGTGAGCGCAACAGGATCCGTGGGGATTGGGACGACGGCGCCTAGCGCGTCGCTGGATGTCCGTGGTGGGGCGTTCATTTCTTCTGCAAATGACGGTATCGTCAGAATAGGTTCGGATTCAAACGGTGAGATTGAGATTGGAAATATTGGGCGTTCAACGTCAGGACAGCCTTATATCGATTTCCATAGCTCGGTGAACTCGCCGGATTATGACGTGCGTTTGCAGGCCTCGGGCGGGACAACAACCAGCGGGATGGCTGATTTTCTGATTTTGGCGCAGCGCGTCACGGTCGGGTCGGGAGCCCCTACCGCGGGTGCTGGCCTTGATCTTAGCAGCCGGACGGGGACGGCTTATAGCTCGATGATTGTGCCAAAAGACACGACGGCGAACCGGCCTTCAGCCGGTGTTGCAGGTATGCTGCGTTACAACACGACGCTTGGCATGTTCGAAGCCTATACGGCCTCGGGTTGGTCGACCATCTTGGCGAACACGGCCACGAACTCGCCCGACATCTATTTGGGGCCGGGCGCGACGCAAACAAATCCGCATGTCAGCGGGGATATCACAACGGGTCTTTTCAGTGGCGCGGCCAGTACGGTTGGCATCGCAACCGCGGGCGTTGAGCGCTTGCGCGTGACCGCGACGGGAAGCGTCGGGATTGGGACGACGGCACCGTTAGAACGGCTTCATGTTGCATATGCTGGAAACACAACAGCTTTAATTGATTCAATGGCGACCTCTCGCATATCTCAAGTGGCCTTTATCCGCGGATCTGGTAATGCGACATATATTGGGCCTACAGCATCAAACACAATGGACTTCTGGTCTTATGAGACTATTCCATTCCGCTTTGCTATTAATAATGCTGAGGTCATGCGTATTACCACGACGGGAAGCGTTGGGATTGGAACGACAACACCGGCCTATCCACTCGATGTAAATGGGTCGGCACGAGTTACCGGCAATATCTTTGGGATCCAAAACGGATATGGGATTTATTCAGATACGGCTTATTCAACTGGGGCGGGGATTCAGGTTTTAGGAACAACAGCCTCAACCCCCAATACCTTGTCTTTTTGGACAGGAGCTGCCGCACTCGCGGAGCGTATGCGTATCACAGCGACCGGCAGTGTCGGTATCGGAACGGCGTCGCCGCTTTATATGCTGGATGTCGCGGGCGGTATCCGGTCAAGCGGCGAAATCATTTCCACGAGCGCCAATCAATTCCGCATGGTCTATGGAAGCTATGGTGCGTTTTGGCGCAATGATGGATCGAATACGTATCTGTTGTTGACGGCTTCAGGGGATCAATACGGGACTTGGAATACGTTGCGTCCGTTCCAAGTTAACAACGTGACGGGGAATGTGACCGTCGGAACGAACGCCTATTTTGGTTCTAATCTTGGGATCGGGACGGCGACGACGAGTGCAGGAGCCTCTTTGGATATGGGCTCTAAAACGGATAGCATCTTGATGCCCAAAGGTACGACGGCTCAACGTCCGGCGACCGGGCTTGCGGGTATGGCACGTTACAACAGCTCAATCGGGCAGTTGGAGGCTTATACAGCGTCAGGGTGGGTCACGATTTTGGCGAATACGGCAACCAGCTCGCCGGATGTGTATTTGGGTAGCGCAACAAGCGCGACGAATCCGCATGTGAATGGCGACGTGACAACAGGATTGTTTTCGCCTGCGGCAAGTAACGTCGCTATTGCAACGGCGGGGACAGAGCGGTTGCGTGTGACCGCGACGGGGAGCGTTGGGGTTGGAACGACAGCCCCCGCCTATACTTTTGACGTTACAGGCCAAGGTCGGTTTTTATCTTCTGTTGGAGTCGGTGGTGCGCCGCTCGGCTATTCGGCATTTAGTGTCGCCGGCGAAAGTACAATGAACAGCCAGGATGGGAATGGTCTTTTCAACATTGTTGCTGGTGGGTATCAAGCCGTAGCGGGAAGCACATATGTTTATACCAATACACGTGGCGCTTCGCGGTTGCTATTGGCTGATGCTAACATTGGTTTGTTCGCTGGTGGTGCAAACGGTACGGGGTCTGCAGGAACGACCATCTCATGGACGCAGCTTGCTGATATGACCGGGTCTGATCATATTTGGTTAAGCCCGCGCGGGACCTCGACCGATTTCTATATGACCTCTACTGGGGGTATTGGTATTGGGACGGCGACGCCACTTGCAACGTTGAATATTAAATCATCTTACAGCTGTTGCGGTGCGGCGGGAAGTTCGGGTACGTCGGCTCTTGCCATCGATGGAGCGGTCAATGACTTGGCTCTTCGGCTTTATAACTCAGCGACTGGTGGTCGTGATTGGCGTTTGCTGTCTTCAGGCGGTGGTACAGGCGTTGGGGTTGGTAACTTTAACATTTATGACGTTTCCGCAGGAGCGACGCGCTTGAGTATCTCAGCAACAGGATACGTGGGTATTGGAATGACGGCGCCGAAAGCCTATCTTGATATTGGTACATTGTATTCCTGTTGTGCGACGCAGACGCCGACGCTTGGGATTTCTGAGAACTCGACTTCAAATAGTCGAATGCCGTGGATCCAGTTCCATGCAGCGGGTAAAGCAGAGGCCTTCTTGCGATTGCAGACGGCGAATCGTACCCTTGAAATTGGTGATAACCAAGCAGTCGGTGCGGGGCTTGCAATTATGAAACCTGACTTGTCTGGACGAAATGTATACTTATCATCGGGTGACTCAAGTTACATCTTAGGAACATTAGGTGTTGGAACCTCGTCTCCAGGGGTTAACTTTGATCTTCAATCAAATAATCCGTATACAGCCATGAGAATTGGCGCTGCATCGACACCAACGATTCAGTTCCTATCTTCTTGGGGCGGCACAGATGTTAAGTATTGGGATATGTATGCAAACTCGTTTAATTTTATATTCCGTGCTGTCAGTGATGATTTTATGAACAACACAACGTGGCTTCAAGTTAATCGAGGTGGAACGTACGGGTATAGCGTTAGCTCGATTTCATTTCCAAGTGCAGCTCCCGTCGGTATTGGGACATCTAGCCCGACGCATAAGTTGCATGTTTATAACCCAGCGGGAGGCGCTCGGACGGGGTACCATCAAGGGATGGGTGGCGTTGGTGATGTTTATATCACCGACAACAACGCTATCCTTTCCTCAAACGTTTACTACAATGGGGCATGGTATAATACGGCGGCTGGAATGGGAACCATTATAGATTTCTCGAATGGTACCCTAAACATTCAAACGACAGCATCGGCAGCGGCTGGGGCAACCCCGACAACCACATCGCGACTCTATATGACCAATGCAGGGTTCTTGGGCCTTAATGCGGGCGTGCCAACCTATCCCGTCCAAGTCGGGACCACGACATCGAACGGGAACGGCGCTTTCCTTGATCCTGCCGGTGTTTGGACCAACGCATCTGATGCGCGCAGCAAAGAGAACGTGCATGAAGTGCCCTATGGTCTTGAGACGCTGATGAAGTTGAAACCCGTTGCCTATGAAATGAAAGGCACGCATCAAAAGCAGATCGGCTTTATCGCGCAGGAAGTCGCCAAAGTGGTGCCAGAAGTCACGTCGGTCAGCGATAAGGGCTGGTACGGGTTGAGTTACGGCAACATGACGGCGATTACCGTGAAGGCTATTCAGGAAATGAAGGTCGAAAACGACAGGCTGGCTGCCGAAGTCGCGCGGTTGAAAGACCAAGGTCAAGACGTGCGGGCAGGTCGCGATGGCGGACGGACCGATGCGTTGACCGCTGAAGTTGCCGAGCTGCACCGGACCGTCACGCTGCTGATCTGGGGGCTTGGCGAGCTGGCCATTATCGCTTTGGGCGGCGTGGGCGCGGCGATCTTCTTTGCCGCGCGACGGCGAAGGCGGTAAGAGGGGATTCAGCATCTAGCATGCAGCATTCGGGAAGGGGGGCGCGTGAGCGCCCCTTTTCTTTTGGTTTGGGGGATGGTATTTCTGGACTGGGGGTGTCAGGGTTCCCGGATAGGCCCTCTGGATCCCCGCCTCCGCGGGGATGACATAATTTTTCTGGGGCGGGCTTTTTGTTTCGAAGCTTGCCTTTCTTCCTCCCTGAATGCAGGACCTGTCCTGCGAAGCTTTAGCGTAGCAGGATGCTCAATGCCGCATGCTTCTTCCCCCTCCCTTGTCGTTTTAACCGGCGCCGGTATTTCCGCCGAATCTGGCGTGCCGACGTTTCGGGGGCCTGATGGTTTGTGGTGCGGCGCGCGCGTTGAAGATGTCGCGACGGCTCAAGCCGTTCGGTTCAATCGGCCTTACGTCAATCAGTTTTTTAACAAGCTGCGCGTCGAGGCCGATAAGGTTCAACCTAATCCGGCGCATGTGGCTTTGGCCGATCTCGAGGCGCGGTGGCCGGGGCCGTTTTTATTAGTCACGCAAAATATCGATCCCTTGCACCAAAAAGCGGGCAGTCGAAACGTGATCGCGATGCATGGCTCGCTTTATCGCGTGGCTTGCGATGCGTGTGGGGCGGTCATGGATTGGCAGACCGATCTGTTTGTCGAAACGCCTTGCCCCGCGTGCGGTAAGACGGGCGGTTTACGGCCCGATATCACGCTGTTTGGCGAAATGCCAAAAGAGATGGACCGGATCAGCGAGGCGTTGCTTTCCTGCGCTATTTTTATCGCAATCGGGACGTCAGGCGTTGTTTATCCGGCGGCGGGGTTTGTCGATTTGGCGCTGCATGCCGGGGCGCGGACGATTGAGGTCAATTTGGCTGAGACCGAGCGATCGCTCGCCTTTGCCGAGAGGCTGACAGGCCCCGCGGGACAGGTTGTGCCTAAGCTGGCCGCGCAGCTTTTGGCGACGGTGCGTTGAAAAAGTCGTAAGCCCTTGTCCTTTCGGGTGAAAAGGGCTTGTTGCGCGGGGCGTTGTGTGTCAGGAATGAAAACGGTTCTTTGCACGTGGATGAGCTTCACATGACCTTTGCCGACAATGATAACACATCGGATCTGCCGCCATCTTTGGACCGGCATCGCATTGTTATGCTTTCTGGCATGTCGGGCGCCGGGATTTCGACGGCGCTGAAGACCTTTGAAGATCTGGGGTACGAGGCTGTCGACAATCTGCGTTTGAGCCTTATTCCCGCTTTGCTGGAAGAGCATCTGGAATCGGAAGCCCCCGCGCTGGCCGTTGCGATCGACACGCGCGTGGCGGCTTTTTCGGCCTCTGATTTTCTTGAAATGGTCGAGATGCTGCGTGAACGCGACGATTTGGATGTGCGCTTTCTTTTCTTGGATTGCGCCGATGACAAATTGCAACGCCGTTTTACCGAAACGCGGCGGCGACATCCGCTGGCGATTGATCGCCCCGTGACCGATGGGATCGACAAAGAACGCATCATTTTGTCGCCGCTTCATGACGTCGCCGACCACGTCATCGATACGTCTCTTTTAACGCTTCATGATCTGCGCCGCTTGATTGTCGGCGCGTATAAGCTTGAGACGGTGCCTGTTTTATCGCTTTTTGTGACGTCTTTTTCGTATCGCCAAGGCTTGCCGCGCGAAGCCGATTTGGTCTTTGATGCGCGCTTTTTGGCCAATCCCTATTGGGATCCCAAATTGCGGGCTTTGTCGGGGCTGGATCAGCCCGTGGCCGATTATGTGCGCGCCGATCCCGATTATCAGGCTTTTTTTGAGCGCGTGACGGGGCTGCTTTTGCCGCTTTTGCCGCGGTTTTTGCAAGAGGGCAAAAGCTATTTGACCATTGCTGTCGGATGTACGGGCGGACGGCATCGTTCCGTATTCGTTGCAGAAGAGTTGGCAAATTTTCTTGCGCTTCACGACTATGTTGTGGGGGTTGGACACCGCGATCTTGAAAGAAGTGCAAGCCGTCAAGCGCCGCCGCCGCCCAGTGAATCTAATTGAATCTTATGCTGAAATGGGCGTCTTCGTGCTTCCCTCGGGGCGCTAACTGCTTTAAAACACTTCCATGAATCAGCACGAAGCGGATCCTGTAGATCTTAAGGGCGGCGTTTTGGCCCTTGGCAATTTCGATGGCGTTCATCGAGGCCACCAAGCCTTGATCAAAGCCGCGCTGGATAGTGCGCGCCGTCGCGAAATGCGCGTGCGTGTTCTGACGTTCGAGCCTCATCCCCGTAGTGTTTTTGCGCCAGAAAATCCGCCGTTTCGTTTGACGCCCGCCAAAGAGAAAAACAGGCTTTTGATGGCTCAGGGGATCGATGGGGTCGAAACCTTGCCTTTTTCTTTGGCGTTTTCGGAAATGCCTGCCTCTGTTTTTGTCGAAACGATTTTGCTGCAGCGCTTTGGGGCCGAGCATCTTGTCGCTGGGTTTGATTTTACTTTTGGCCACCGCCGCAGCGGCGATATGGCCTCGCTACGGGTCGCGTTGGCGCCGCATAAAATTGAGGTCACAGAAATCGCGCCGCTTCGCGATCAAAGCGGAACAATCATTTCGTCGTCGCGAATTCGGAACCTTTTGCAAAAAGGCGACGTGCAGGCTGTTCAGCCTCTTTTGGGGCGGCCTTGGGCCATTGCTGGGCGTGTTATTCAAGGGGCTCAGCGCGGGCGGACGTTGGACTTTCCAACCGCGAACGTCGAACTGGGCGACTATCTGCGGCCTCATTACGGCGCTTATGCTGTTTTGGCGCGGCGGCGGGGCGATACGACCTTTTTGCCCGGGATTGCCAATATTGGCGTGCGTCCGACGGTGGAAGAGGGGCATGAGATCCTTGAATTCCATCTTTTTAACATTCATGCCGATCTCTATGGGCAAGAGTGGGAAGTCGAATTGCATCATTTTCTGCGGCCAGAGCGCGTTTTTTCCAGCCTTTCGGCCCTGCGTGAGCAGATTGTGGCCGATGTTCTGCGGGCGCGGGCGCTGCTGTCTTGCCCGCCAGGGCCCAGTATCGGCCTTTGATTTTTGACAAACAATTGATTTGTCTGGCCTTTCTTTCCTTTGAAAGTTTTGCGCTTTCCGCCGTGGGCTGTTTTGATGGGGCGCCCGGAAAAAGATAAAGCCTTTGAAGCGGATAAGATGAAAAACAGGGAACTGATTTATCAAAGCGCCTGTATGCAGGCTTGTGCTGAAGATGCCAAATTAATGGCGGCGACGGCGCTCAATATTTTACTGATCGGCGAAACAGGGGTCGGCAAAGAGCTTTTTGCGCGTCTGATCCATGACAACAGTCCACGCAAAAATGGGCCCTTTATTGCCGTTTGCGCGTCGTCTTTAGTTCAAAGCCTTGCGGCTTCTGAATTGTTCGGCCATGAAAAAGGAGCTTTTACCGGCGCTCTTCGGCAGCACAAAGGCCTTTTTGAAAGGGCAGAAGGCGGGACGCTGTTTATTGATGAAATCCCTGAAACGGGGCTTGAGATTCAAGCGATGCTTTTGCGCGTTTTGGCCGAATTGGAAGTTCAGCGCGTCGGTGGCAAAGAGCCTAAAATGGTGGATGTGCGTATTGTCTCGGCGACAAACCGGCCCATTGCCGAGGCCATTGAACAAGGCAAGCTTCGGCAAGATTTGTATTACAGGCTTCAAGGCGCGGAAATCGAGATCCCACCACTTCGGGAGCGCGATGGCGATATTCCTCTTTTGGTCGCTCATTATTTGGCCGAGATCTGGCCGGAAGAAAGTTGGCCGTCGGCTGAGCTGCCCGTGACGGATGAAGCCATGGCGGCTTTGGAAGCCTATCCGTGGCCCGGCAATATACGCGAATTGCAAAATATGGTGATGGCTGGCGCGGCGCGTGCCAAGCCTTTTGGGAAGCCGTTGTCTTTGGCGCATTTACCCGCCAAAATCGTTATGCCGGTGGCGGGCGATGATCTGACTTTTTGCCCTTCTTCCGCGCGTCGGGCGCGTCCTCGCATGCTGGCGCGTCCGGTCTCGCAGCGGGGCCGTTTTTTGTCGGGCAAAGCGCTTAAATGGGGCCAGTCCGCTTTGCCGTCGGATCGCGCGCTGGGGTCAGAGGCGCCGTTTGACAATGACCAAATCAAAATAAATCGCCTTATCGATGATCTTGAAAAGGCTTTACGTGCGCAAAAGCCAACCACGGCCTTTCTGCGTCAGACGATGAATAATATTTTGGCCACCTTCTTTTTAAAAGACCGTTCGCGGCAACAAGTGGCCAATGAGATTGTTACGACCATTAAAGAAATGCATGTCGCGTGTGTGAAGGCTCCAAGCGCGGATAGCGTACGTGTAGCCTTTTCATCGACGAAAAGACTTAACGGAAAGCTTTTTTCGTATCTGGCCTTCCACCTGAAGCACTGCCAAGGGGCTCCGCCTGAGAGGTTGCAGCAATTTAGCCGCGTTTGGGGCCTTTACCAGACGCTTCATGGGCGCTTTCTGGGGCAAAACAAGGCGGCTGGCCCTGCACCTTAAAATTGGCCTTGGGGGCGCTTGCCAGCTCTTTGCAGCGCCCTTTTTGTCTGCTATGCCTTTACCCATGCGTTTGTTTACCCTTCTTATGCTGGGATCCGTTCTTGCGATGCCGATGGCCGCGAACGCTCAGCGCCTTAGCGCGGATTCCGCGCCGTCGTCTTTCCTTGGCGAAAGCGCCCCGGCGCCGATGGCCGCGCCGCGCACCTCTGTTGCGACTGGCGTCTCCGAAGGCATTGTCGCTGTCGTCAACGACAGCGTGATCACAACCGCTGACTTGCGTGGGCGTATGGCGCTGGCGCTTCTCAGCGCTGGCATGCCCGATAGTGCCGAAATTCGGCAGCGTCTTTTCCCGCAAGTTTTGCGCACTTTGATTGACGAGCAACTGCAGCAGCAAGAAGGTAAAAAGTTGGATGTGTCGGTCTCGGATGCTGAAATCAACGATGCGCTGAAACGTATTGCCGACGACAATCACATTCCGGGCGGGGATATGGTCGCTTTTGTGACGGCTCATGGCGTCTCGGCCACGGCTTTGAAGGCGCAGGTTCGCGCCGGTCTGACGTGGGCCAAGGTGGTTCAACGCGAGCTTCGCCCCAAAATTGATATTGGCGACGATGAAGTTGACGCCATTCTGCAACGTCAGCAGGCCAATGCAGGCAAAGACGAATATCTGCTCAACGAAATCTTTTTGCCGGTCGAAAATGCGCGCGATGAAGAGCAAGTCAAAACCTTTGCCGACAATTTGGTCAAGCAGATCAAAGAAGGCGCTGTTTTTGCCGCCGTCGCGCGTCAGTTTTCTCAAGGGGCCAGCGCGGCCTCGGGCGGCGATATGGGCTGGATCCAAGAAGGCCAGTTGGGACCGGAAATCGATCAGGCTTTGCACAATATGCAGCCAAATGAAGTTAAAGGGCCCATTTGGACGGGCGGCGGGTTTCATATTTTAGGCCTGCGCAGTAAGCGCACCATTGCCCCTGCCGTCGACAAAAGCACGGAAATGAAGCTGATGCAGGCTTTCCACCTTTTGTCGCCCAACGACGATAAGGACGACGTCTTTAAACAAGGCCAAAAAATTGCCGAAACGATCAAATCCTGCCAAGACCTTGCCAAAGACTTGGCAAAGTTCCCTGGCTGGCAGCCGGATGATCTGGGGCGGCTTGATCCTGAAAAAGCGCCTTCGCTGATTGCCGCCACGGTTCGCGATATGAAGGCGGGCGACGTCAGCGCCCCCATCCCGACGGACAAGGGCGTCGCCGTGCTTTATGTTTGCGAACGGCAAGATCATCAAGGCAGCGTCGATCGTATGGCGATCACCAATCAATTGGGACAAGAAAAGATCGAATTGGCGGCGCGTCGTCTGCTGCGTGATCTTCGCCGTGCGGCCTATATCGAAATCAAAGGCCATATGCCTCAATAAGCCGGTCGTGAAAGAGGATTGGAAATGACCGCTTTATTGTCCGTTATGACGCCTGCCGAACGTGTGCGTGCTCACGACCTTTGGACCAAAAAGGGGTTGGGCCAGCACTTCTTGTTGGATTTAAATATTACACGCAAGATTGTTTCGCTGGCAGGTAATCTTAAGGGCGTGACGGTTTTTGAAATCGGCCCGGGGCCCGGCGGTTTGACGCAACCTTTAATCGAAAGTGAAGCGGCCAAAATCATTGCCGTTGAAAAAGATCACCGCTGTATCGAAGCCTTACAGGATTTGGTGCAAGCGGCGGCGGGGCGCTTTGACCTGCGCGAAGACGATGCGTTGGTTGTTGATTTATCGTCGCTGGCCCCTGCGCCGCGCGCGATTGTCGCCAACCTGCCATATAATGTAGGGACGCCTCTTTTGCTGGGGTGGCTTAAGAAAATAGATGATTTTCAAAGCCTGACCCTAATGTTTCAGGCCGAGGTTGTCGATCGTCTGGTGGCCGCGCCCGGCAGCAAGACCTATGGGCGGCTTTCGGTGATGACGCAATTTTGCGCACGGGCGCGTCGGGCGCTGACGGTTCCGGCGAGTGCCTTTACGCCGCCACCGAAGATTGCCTCGGCGATTGTGCATCTTGAGCCGCGCAAGGATCGTCCGCAGGACATCGCGTTTGAGACGATGGAAAAAGTTGTGGCGGCAGCGTTTGCGCAGCGCCGCAAGATGCTTCGCAGCGCGTTAAAGCCTTTAGGCGGCGAAGCGCTATTGGAAAAAGCCCGGATCGATCCCACGGCCCGTGCCGAGGATCTAGACCTTGTCGCCTTTGAAACGCTCGCCCGCGCCACCGGGCTGGGCCCGGGGCCATCTGTTTAGGCTCATTGGCTTCATAGAGGTATGCGGTTTCATTCTGCACCGCCCATTCCTCATTATTCGTCATCCCCGCGCCACCGGGCTGGGCCCGGGGCCATCTGTTTAGGCTCATTGGCTTCATAG
>CAYMGM010000003.1:147350-203007 GCA_964390005.1 uncultured Rhodospirillaceae bacterium
AGGTATGCGGTTTCATTCTGCACCGCCCATTCCTCATTATTCGTCATCCCCGCGGAGGCGGGGATCCAGGGGACCTTTCGGTTTGCACGGGCGGATAAGAAAGGAAGCATCTTCTCCAGCGGCCAAGCCCTCTGGATCCCCGCCGCCGCGGGGATGACAAGGAGGGGCGAGGGTGGCGTTATGGCACGATAAGCCGCGGGGATGACGAAAGGGGGGGGCTGTCTGCGCGTGAAACGGTGCAGAATCAATCCGCATACCCCTATGAAGCCAATGAGCCTCTCAAACAGATGCCCCCACCGGCACGGTGGGATAGGGGCTTGTTCTTTGGTTGGGGGCTTTGTATTGTTCCTCTTTCCATTCACCGGTCTTAACGAAGTGTGTCATGTCTGAAGAAGCTAAAGTCGATTATCGCGATACCGTCTTTTTACCCTCTACCGATTTTCCGATGCGCGGCAGCTTGCCTATTAAAGAACCCGAGATTTTACACCGCTGGAAAAAAATGGACCTGTATGGCCAGCTACGGGCGCGGGCCGCGGGGCGCGAGAAGTATATTCTGCATGATGGCCCCCCCTTTGCGAACGGCGCGATCCATTTGGGGCACTCTGTGAATAAAATCCTGAAGGATGTCGTCGTTCGGACGCATCAGATGGTTGGGTTCGATTCACCTTATGTGCCTGGTTGGGATTGTCATGGTCTGCCTATCGAATGGAAGATCGAAGAAGAATACAGGACCAAGGGGCTCGATAAAGACCAAGTGCCGGTTCTGCAATTCCGCGCCGAATGCCGCGCCTTTGCCAAGCATTGGCAGGAAGTTCAAGCCGATGGGTTCCAGCGTTTGGGCGTTTTGGGCGATTGGAATCATCCCTATATGACGATGACCAAGCGGGCCGAGGCTCAGATCGCGCGCGAAATCCATAAGTTTTTGAAGGCCGATTTGCTGTACAAGGGCGTCAAGCCTGTCATGTGGTCGGTGGTCGAGAAAACGGCGCTGGCCGAAGCTGAAATCGAATATCACGATCATAAATCGACGACGCTTTGGGTGCGTTTCCCAGTCGTGAAGCCCGCCGATTCACTGACATCTTATGGGCCCATCGCGGTTGTGATTTGGACGACGACGCCTTGGACGATTCCGGCGAACCGAGCCATCGCTTATGGTGCTTTTGCCTATAGCTTGATTGAGGTTGAAGCCGTCACCGAAGGCGCTGCCGCCAAGCTTGGCGATCGTTTGTTGGTAGCGACCGATTTGCTGGATAGTTTTGCGGGCGAAGCCAAAATCACGGCGCACAAAGTTTTGAAAGCCGATTTAGGCGAAGCCGATTTGGCGGGCATGGTTTGCGCGCATCCTTTCCGGGGGCGCGCGGGCTCGGAAGGTTATTTTGATTACGATGTGCCGTTGTTGGCGGGCGATTTCGTCACGACCGACGCGGGCACGGGCTTTGTTCATATCGCGCCGGGGCATGGCGAAGACGATTTCCATCTGGGACAAAAGATGAAGATCGCCTTTGACGAAACGGTCGGTGACGATGGGCGCTATCTGCCGAACGTCAAAGGGTTCGTCGGCCTTTCCGTTTATAAAGCCGATGGCAGCGTGGGCGAAGCCAATGGCGCGGTGATCAAGGCGCTGGCCGAGGCTGGCGCGCTGATGGCCAAAAAGAACATCACGCACAGCTATCCGCATTCATGGCGGTCGAAAGCGCCGCTTATTTTCCGCACGACGCCGCAGTGGTTTATTGCGCTTGATGAAAAGCAGGCGGGCAAAGACGAAACGCTGCGCGCGACGGCGCTGAAGGCGATCAAAGATACCAAATGGTATCCGGCTGTTGGCGAAAACCGGATCACGGGCATGCTTGAGACGCGCCCAGACTGGTGCATCAGCCGTCAGCGCGTTTGGGGCGTTCCGATTGCGATTTTTGTGGCGAAAAAAGACGGCAAGCCGCTCAAGGATCAGGCCGTTCTTGACCGCATTTTTAACGCCTTTGTCGAAGAAGGGGCCGATGCTTGGTACAGCCATGACGCCGCGTTTTTCTTGGGCGATGCTTATCAGGCGGCGGATTACGATCAAGTTTTCGACATCGTCGATGTTTGGTTTGAATCGGGCTCGACCCACAGCTTCTGCCTCAATCAGGAAACAGGGGTTTCGGAGTGGCCCGAGCAACGCTGGCCTGCCGATATGTATCTGGAAGGCTCGGACCAGCATCGCGGCTGGTTCCATTCGTCGCTGTTGGAAGCTTGCGGCACCATGGGGCGCGCGCCTTATAACGAAGTGCTGACGCATGGTTTTGTGTTGGACGAAGAGGGGCATAAGCAATCGAAGTCGCTTGGCAATACGGTCGATCCTTTGGAAGTGACCGATAAGCTGGGGGCGGATATCTTGCGTATTTGGGTCCTTTCATCGGATTACTCGCAAGATCTTTCGCTGGGGCCGAATATCTTGAAACAGATGGGCGATTTGTATCGCCGGTTCCGTAACACGCTGCGTTATCTGTTGGGCGCTTTGGACGGTTTGTCTAAGGCCGAGCGTTTGCCGCTGGCCGAGATGCCCGAATTAGAGCGTTGGGTGCTGAACCGTTTGTACAGCATCGACAAAACACTGCGCGGCGCGATTGACAATCACGATTACGGCACGATGTTGCAGACGCTGCATCAATTCTGCGGTGTGGAATTGTCGGCGTTTTATTTGGATGTACGCAAAGACAGCTTGTATTGCGACCGTCCCGATTCCAAGCGTCGGCGCGCCGTGCGTACGGTGATTGAACAGGTTTTCAATCACTTGGTTATTTGGCTCGCGCCGGTTCTTTGCTTTACAGCCGAAGAAGCGTGGCTGGCCCGTAACCCGGGATCGGACAGCAGCGTGCATTTGCAGACCTTCCCTGTTGTTCCGGCGGAATGGAAAAACGAAGCCTTGGCCGCGAAGTGGGACAAAATTCGCGATTTGCGCCGCGTCGTCACGGGCGCGATGGAAGTCGCGCGGGCCGAGAAAAAGATTGGCTCCAGCCTTCAGGCGGCCCCCATCGTGTCGATGGATGCGGCGTCGGCGGCTTTGCTGGAAGGGCTGGATTTCGCCGAAGTGTGCATTTGCTCATCCCTGACGATCCAAATCGGCGCGGTGCCTGAGGGGGCGTTTACGCTTCCCGACGTGCCGGGTATTGGCGCGGTCGTTGAACTGGCGGGCGGGCGTAAATGCGCGCGTTGCTGGCAGGTGTTGGATAGTGTCGGCGGCGATGATTTGTGTCCGCGCTGCGCCGATGCGGTGAAGGCTCAAAAAGGAGAGGCCGCGTGAGAGGCCGTTTGATCGATATTGGTCTTTACGCCGCGGCAGCCGTCGCGGCGATTGACCAAGGCGTTAAATGGTGGCTTTTGTCGTTTGTGTTGAACAAAGACCGTTTTGTGCCGGTTTCGCCATGGTTTAATCTGGTTCTTAGCTGGAATCATGGCGTGACTTTTGGCTTTTTTAACACAAATCCCGCCTGGCATGACTTTTTGCCTTATATTTTCTCGGGTGCGGCCTTTATCATCGTGATTTATTTGGCGATGTGGCTTTGGCGGGCCAGCAGTATCAAGGTCGCTTTGGGGCTTGGTATGGTCATTGGCGGGGCTATCGGCAATGTGATCGATCGAATCCGTTTTGGCGCCGTCATGGATTTTTTAGACTTCCATTATGCCGGGTATCACTGGTATGCCTTTAATCTGGCTGACAGCGCGATTGTCGGCGGGGTTGGGCTTCTTCTTCTCGACCATCTGGTCACGACCCGGAAAAAAGGCTAGGCTTCTTTCGGGCTCTCTGGCGCGACGCTGGCGGGCTTTTCCTCTCTTCCTTGCGGAGAATGTGCGAGATATGAACCGTTCCTTGTTGATCCTCCCCGTTTTGGGGCTTTCTTTGATGTTGACAGGCTGCGGCAGCGTGACCGATGCGCTGGGGCTGGGACGCAATCCGCCGGACGAGTTCGCCGTTGTCGATCGTCCGCCTTTGGCCGTTCCGCCTAATTTTGATTTGCGTCCGCCCAAGCCCGGCGCGCCGCGTCCGCAGGCCGTGAACTTGCAAGCCCGCGCCGCCAGCACGATGTATGGCACCGATTCCAAGCTGGGCAATACGGCGTCACGTGACAATTCGGGGGCTTTGTTGGGAGCGCCGTCTAAAACCGCTTCAGGGGATGAGCAGACCTTTTTGGAAGCGTTGCATGCCGACAAACCCACACCGGATATTCGCGATCAGATTGATCGTGACGCTGCGCAACGCATTTCGGGCAACGATCATTTGATCGACGATTTGCTGTGGTGGCGTAAACCGCAAGATGCGGGCGTGGTCGTCGATTCCAAGGCCGAAGCGGCGCGCATCAAAGAAGCGACCGATAAAGGCCAGCCTTTGAACAAAGGCGCGACGCCGGTGATCGAAAAAGCAAAAGGCGGGTTTTTAGGCCTGTAAGAAACGGCGCGCCTTTTCGGCAAAACTGAGGTTCGATGTGATGACAAAAAGAACTGTATTCGGCGCGGCGCGTCTGGCCGTTCTGGCTGCCGCTTTGGGGGCTTCTTATGCGCTTCCGGCGCGGGCTTCCGTGTTTTATCCCGAAACATTTACGCTAGCTAACGGCCTGAAGCTGATCGTCGTGCCGAACAAGCTGTCGGCGGCGGTCGCGCAAATGGTTTGGTACAAGGTGGGCTCGGCCGACGAAGCGCCGGGCTTGTCGGGGCTTGCGCATTATCTTGAGCATTTGATGTTTCGCGGGACGACGCAAATTCCGGCGGGGCAGTTCAGCGCGATGATCGCGGCCAAGGGCGGGCAAGACAACGCCTTTACCTATTATGATTATACGGCCTATCACGAACAGGTGGCAGCTGCGGAACTGGGCGCGATCATGCAGATGGAAGCGGACCGGATGCAAAACCTGGCGATTGCGCCCGCCATGGCCGAGCCGGAATTGGGCGTCGTTTTAAGCGAGCGTCAGCAGCGCACCGACAACAGCCCCGAAGGGCTGTTTTATGAAAAAACGCAGGCGGCTCTTTTTCACAACCACCCCTATGGCATTCCCGTCATCGGCTGGCAGAATGAAATGGAAAAGATGGATGCCGCCAGTGCGATGGCTTTTTATCGTCAGCATTATGCGCCCAACAACGCGATTGTCGTGATCAGCGGCAATGTCGATGTTGCCGATGTGCTGCGTTTGGCAGCGGGGACTTTTGGCCGCGTTGAATCGCGCGCAATCCCGGCGCGCCGCGTTTTGGGTCAGCCCGATCTTCCGGCAGAAAAAACAATTCTGATGCAAAGCGCTGAAGTGCATCAGCCGCTTTTGATGCGCCGTTATGTTGTGCCATCTTTTGCGACGGGCGGGGCTTTGGAATCGGCGGCGTATGACGTGTTGTCCGATTTTCTGGCGGGCGGCGAAGTCGGCGTTTTGTATCGTCGTTTGGTCGTCGATCAGGCGAAGGCCAGCGACATTGATGTCAGCTATGACGGCACCATGCGGGGGCCTGCGTCATTCAATATCTCGCTTTATCCGGCGCCCGGCGTCGATGTCCACGCGCTTGAAAGCGATATGGATGAAGCGCTCGCCCAGATCTTGGCCAGCGATGTCACCGATAAAACCGTGGACGAAGCCAAGCAACGCTTGATCCGCTCGGCCACTTTTGCGCGCGATAGCTTGATGGCGCCTGGTTATGCCTTGGGCGCGGCCTTGACGACGGGCGGCACTGTCGCGGCGGTTGAGACCTGGCCCGAGACCGTTGCGCGCGTTTCGCGGGTGGACGTGCAAAAGGCGCTGGCCGATTTATTGCAAAACAAACATGTTGTGACGGGCTTTTTGACGCCTGATCCGAATGCGCGCGAAGACGAAGGCGATGTGCCTTCTGCGCGGCATGCGGCTTCCATGGGGGGAGGAGAGATCCAATGATCGGGGCTCTTTGTAAAAAACTGGGCGGCGTTGCGGCTTTTCTGATGTTGACGGCAAGCGCGGCGGGGCCTGCGCTGGCGGGCGCGTTGAAAATCGAAGAAGTGCAAAGCAAAGGCGGTATTAAGGCTTGGCTGGTTCATGACGACAAGCTGCCGTTGATTTCTATGCAATTCGCTTTTCGTGGCGGGGTCGAACAAGATCCGGCAGGAAAAGAAGGTCTGGCGACGCTGACGATGGATCTATTGACCCAAGGCGCGGGGGCGTACGATGCGGTCGCTTTTCAAGACGCTTTGGCGGGTTCGTCCATTCGCATGAACTTTGACGCGGGGCGCGATTTTCTGAGCGGCGCGATCAAGACGCTGGTCTCAACGCGGGCGAAGGCTTTTGAACTGTTGCATGCCGCGCTGACCGCGCCGCGTTTCGATGCCGACGCGCTTGAGCGCGTGCGCGGCCAGATGATCGCCGAAAACAAATCGCAAATGGACGATCCGGCCTGGCAGGCGCGCTATGCTTTGTATGAGCAAGTCTTTGGCGATCATCCCTATGGCAAACGGTCGCTGGGGTCGCTTGCCACGCTTGCCGGATTGACGGCGGACGATGCGCGCGCTTTCGCGCAAAAGCATTTGGCCAAGGATAATTTGATCGTTGCCGTCGCGGGCGCTATTTCGCCGGATGAGCTGGCCGTTGTTTTGGATGAAGTCTTTGGCGCGTTGCCTGCCAAGGCCACGTTGACGCCGGTTGCCGATTTTGGGTGGGTCGATCCGCCGCCCGTCATTTTGGCGCGCCGGGCGGGGACGCAGACAAATATGTTTTTTGCGCGTCCAGCGCCGCGCCGCTCAAATCCTGATTGGTTTGCCAGCGAAGTCGCCAATTATATTTTGGGCGGCGGTGGTTTTTCGGCGCGTTTGATGCAAACCGTGCGCGAAAAAGAAGGCCTGACCTATGGCATCGGAACCGATCTGGCTTCGATGGATCATGGCGCGCTTTTGGTCGGCATGGCAGCAACAGACGATCCCAAGGCCGGGCGGGCTTATGAACTGACGCGCGCGGTTTGGCAGGATTTGTTCGACAAAGGCCCGACCGATGCCGAAGTCGATGCCGCAAAGGCTTATTTGATCGGCTCGATGCCGCTGCGTTTGACGACGACGTCGGCGATTGCTTCGGCGCTAGTCGGGCTTCAGGTCGAATATCTGCCGCCGGACTATTTTGAAAAGAAAAAAGAAGCCTTAGCCGCCGTGACACCCGATGATGTGCGCCGCGTTTTGAAGGCTTGGTATAATCCGGCTCAGGCCGCTTGGGCTTTTGTCGGCGCGCCAGAAGGCGTGACGCCAACGATGGAAAAATCGCTAGTGCATGAATAAAGCGCGGGCAGAAAGGTTTTGAAGATGCTGTTGACCGAAGAGCCTGTATGGCAAGAAATCCGCCGCTATCGCGATAAATGGCATGCGCTGCGATTAGCCGATCTTTTTACCGCTGACCCTGATCGCCGCGCGACCTTCACCGTTCATGTGGACGGGCTCAGCGCCGATTTTTCACGCAATCATTTAACCGAGACGACGCTGGGGCTGTTTGAGCGCTTGGCCGAGGCGCGTTCTTTGGCAGCGCGGCGCGATGACATGATGCGCGGCGCGCCGATCAACAACACAGAAAAGCGCGCTGTTTTACACACGGCTTTGCGCGCGCCCGAAGGGGCTGCGCCGATCTTTGTGGATGGCGTCAACGTACTGGGCGAAATCGCCGCGGTGCAAGAGCGGATCAAGGCTTTTGTCGAAGAGGTTCGCTCGGGGCGCTGGTTGGGCGCTTCGGGGAAGCCCATCCGGGCCGTTGTCAATATTGGCATTGGCGGGTCGGATTTGGGGCCGCGTTTGGCCGTGTCGGCCTTGCGCGATTACAGCGACAAGTTGGATGTGCGTTTTATCGCGAATATCGATCCGGCGGAACGAAAGGCTGTTTTAGCGGGGCTTGATCCGGCGACGACGCTTTTCCTTATCGTTTCAAAAACTTTTTCGACGCAAGAAACCTTGGCCAACGCGCAAGCCGCGCGGGCCTGGATTGTCGAAGCCTTGGGGGCCGAGGCACCGGCGCGGCATTTTGTCGCCGTTTCGACCCATGCGGAAGCCGTCACAGCCTTTGGCATTGATACCGATCACATGTTCCCCATGTGGGATTGGGTCGGCGGGCGATACAGCGTTTGGTCTGCCGTTGGTCTTTCCGTCGCGCTTACCATCGGGTGGGAGGCTTTTAAGGCCTTTTTAGCCGGGGCGGCAGCGATGGATGCGCATTTCTGCACGGCGCCTTGGCGGCATAATATGCCGTTTCTTTTGGGGATGACGGGGCTTTGGTATCGCAATTTCTGGGGGTCGGGCGCACACGCCATTTTGCCTTACACCGAAAAAATGCGCGATTTGCCGCGCTTTCTTCAGCAGCTTGAAATGGAAAGCAACGGCAAAAGCGTTTTGCAAGATGGCGCGCCAAGCCCTGTGCCGACCGCGCCCGTTATTTTTGGCGAATGCGGGACGGTGGGACAGCACAGTTTTCACCAATGGTTGCATCAGGGAACGGATGTAACGCCCGCGGATTTTATTGGCGTGCGAAAGGCCGATGCCTTTGATCCAGAGGCACACCGCGCTTTGTTGGCCAACATGCTGGCGCAAAGCGATGCGCTTTTATATGGCTCGAAAGACCCCAATCCGGCGCGCGTCAATCCCGGCAACAAGCCCAGCACGTTGATTTGGCTTGAAACGCTGGATCCTGCGACGCTGGGGGCTTTGCTGGCCCTTTACGAGCATAAGGTGTTTGTCCAAGGCGTCATTTGGGGCATCAATTCGTTCGATCAATTTGGCGTTGAATTGGGTAAAAAATTGGCCAAAGCCGCTTTGGCAGCTCAAGGCTAACCCCTTGATTGTGTTGGGCGTGAAAAAAGGATTGCTTTTTGGCGGAATCCTTTTTTATAATCACGCCTTCGGATCTTGACGGTTTAAGATCCTTTTCCGGGCTTTTAAGGATGGCCTCGAAAATGCAGCGCGCGCTTCTTCTTCTTTCGCGACGACGCCGTTCAGACAACGTCTGAACGGAAAAGTGTCCCTTTATAAGGGACTTTCCTCTTTTCCCATCACCAGACAGATAAACTTTCAGGGATGACAGAATCCTTGGAAAAAGCGTTATCTCCGTAAGTGGAAAAAAGTGAAATGTCGTATCAAGTCGCTACTCAAGAGATCCTCAAACAAAATAACGCCACTCAAGATCGGTCGATGCCAGCCTCGGCGCAAGCCGCTTGGCAGCCCGAGCCGTCTTTCTTTGGCAAGCTGGGCACCAAAGGGCGCGTGCAGCTTCTTCAAGGGGCTGAATGGCTCGCGCCGATTATGGCGCTTCATCATCGCGTGCGGACCGATATGCCTGAGGCCGAGAAAAAGTTTCTTTTGGCAAGGCCTGCCGATTATTTTCGGCCTTTGTTGCAGGGCGAAGGCGGATGCGCCTTGGGGGCGATCGTTGGCGGCAAGTTGGTCGGTATGGTCGCCGTGCGGACCGCCGATCATTTTACGGCAGCGCAGGCCAAAACGTTGGTGACCTACCCCGATGCGGATGGCGCGGTTGCCGCTTTGTGCAAAGAGCAGAAAGTTGCCGTTTTGCAATCGCTGTGTTTGCATGGAAATTGGACTGGGCAAGGCTATTCGCGGGCGTTGATTGAAGCCGCTTTGTTATGGTGTGACCGGCAGGGCATCGGGCAAATCTTTGCCCAAACCGCTGAGGCCAATAGCCTTTGTTGGCTGAAATTCCTTCAGCAGGATTTTGCCATTCTGGGACAATGGACGAACGGGCACAGCCGCTATTTGCTGAAAAGACTGACCCCGCGCGAGAAAATGAAAAAGCTTTTAGAAGCTTTGCCGCAAGACAGGATTTTGCTGAACAAAGATTATAGTGTGTTGGCAACGGCGATTGCGCAATTGTCCCAGCGTTTGAAGGCTGGCGGCATGCTGGTTTTAGATCAGCGGGCAGGCGGGGCTGTCGATCAATGGCAGCTTGTTTTTGAAGGTTTTTGAAAACTTTCTTGGCATCTTGTCTGGGGCGCGCTAACCTTTCTAACGCATGATAAAGATCTATTCTTATTTTGCCGAAGAGCCTGGTCCCGATCTTGTTATTTTGGGGGCTATTCACGGCAATGAAACATGTGGCGTTTTCGCGCTTCGCCGTCTGATCGAAAGTCTTGAATCAGGCGCGGTCACGCTTTCGCGCGGCAAGCTTCATCTTGTTCCCGTGTGCAATCCGCTGGCTTTTGAAAAAGGCGTTCGCTTTATCGAGCGCAATTTAAACCGTCATTTGGTGCCGCAAGCCGCGCCCGATTGCTATGAAGCGCGCCTTGGCAACATCTTGGTGCCTTTGCTGCAGGCGGCGGATGTTGTTCTTGATTTGCATTCTAGCCCGCGGGGTGTCGAGCCTTATGTTTTTGTTGGCCCGCCGCGTGAGGCCGAGTTTGCCTATGCCGCTTCGTTGGGGCTGCGCACCCTGATGAACGGTTGGGAAGACGCCTATGCCGGGACAAAGGGGGCGGCAGGCCCCGGCTCGACCGAAGGCATCGGGACCGAGCAGGTCTTGCGGCAAAAAGGCGGCCTTGCCGCGCTTGTCGAATGCGGAACGCATGACGATCCCGAAGCTCAAAATGTTGCCTGGCGTGCCATTTGCGGCGCTTTGACCCATTTTGATATGGCGCGCGGTCTTTCAGCGCCGCCGCGCGCGCAGGCGCAACGTTTGGTGACGATACAAAAAGTTTTTTACCACGAAACCGAAGGGCGTATGGCGCAGCCTTGGCAGGACTTTGATCCCGTCTCGGGCGGCGATCCTTTGGCCTTTATGATGGATGGCAGCGTGATCCGCGCCCCTGCCGATGGGGTGGTGATCTTGCCCGATCCTGTCGCGCCGCTGGGGCAGGAATGGTTCTATTTCGGCGTAGATACGGCGCTTTCAACCGATTTGGGCCTGCAAAGCGCGATTGCATAAGAGACATCTAACGCCTGTTTTTTGAGGCAAGGTTGACTGCCTTCGGGGGCCAAGGTTCGGGGAATCCATGCCGCGCCCAAGCCTGCGCGGACGGCGGCGGCCAAAGCCTCAGCCGACGCGCTTTCGCAAACAGGCGGGGCGGCCAAACGTAGATTTTGCGCTTTCAAGCGCGCGGCGATGGCTGCGCCATAGCCCGTGCTGGGGGCATAGAGAAGAAAAGGCCCTTCGAGGGAAGCGCCCTTGCGCGTGATTTTTGGCGCAACGCTGGGAAGAGCGCAAAGCTGCAAGCGGTCTTCGCCGATGATTTCAACGTCAAAAGGGGCCAGCGTCGCTTCGTCAAGGCCCAGCAAGGGTAACAGCGCCATACTAGCGCGGCGCGCGCGCAACGCCTCAAGACAGCCCGTGATCGAAGCCACAACCATCGAGTAATGAACAAGCCCCGTTTTTTGTACCCAGGAAGGCAAAAAGCCAATGGCCAGCGTGTTGGTGGTGTAAAGCCTTTCCGCGCCGTCGTAATGGCTGGACAGTGCGGCCAAAGCACGCCGCGCATCCATCATGTCTTCGCGTAGGCGCAAAGCGCGCGGCAAAAAGGCTTGGCCTTCCGGCGTCAGGGCAAAGGGATGTTTGCCGCGCGCGATCAACGCGCACCCCAGCCAAGTCTCCAGCCGTTGAATGCGGCGGCTAAAGGCAGGTTGCGTTGTGCAGCGCTGCGCTGCCGCCAACGTAAAGTGCCGCGTTTGGACAAGGGCCAAAAAATCTTCAATCCAGCAAAGTTCCATCAAAGCCTCCAGGGATCTTCTTATGCAAAAAATGCATGAAGTCATGAGAAATGACAATTGGAAAAATGCGGCCCCGCATGGTCAAACGACTGGCGATGGCAAATGCGAAAAGGGAGGGGCGGCATGACAACGCTTTTAACGATGCCTGTTTTAGATAAAGAAAAGGCCGGAAATAACATTTCTTTTTTGCGTCTGTCCGATTATGACGCGATCGTGTCGTTTCACCGCGCCGCGCGCGTGGCGACAGATTTGCCGCTGATGCCGGATTATACACTGGCGGCGGTTGCCGGGCGTTATTACGAAAACTTATGGATGAAACATTTTCAAGAAACGGCGCGCAGCACGCGGACCGAAGCGATCAAAATCGAAAATAACGGCCAGATTGTCGGTTTTGTTCGCTATGGTTTGATCTTTCGTCCATCAAGCGATGCTTTTGACGCTTACCCGTCCTGCCAGTGGGGCGAATTGCATCAGATTTATGTGGATCCTCTTTGTCAGCGGCAAGGGTTTGGCGCTGTTCTTTTGGCCACGGCTGAAAGACGTTTGGCGGCCAAAGGGGCGCAAATGATGCTGATTAATGCCTTGCAAGGCAGCCGCGCTTGCGCCTTTTATACGCGCATGGGGGCCGACATTGTCGAAAACGTTACCGAGCAAAATGAACGCGATGGGCGTCTTTTTGAGGTGCCGTGTCATTTGTTTGCCAAGCCGCTGCCCAAGCGAGGCGACACGCGCGTTTTGCCGTTGGCGCAGGACTTTCATTTGCTGCGCGCGCCTGTATAATCAAACGATGCTTTTTCGTTATGCGCGCTTCGGCTTTCTTGTGGGGAGTCTTCTTCTAGGGGCTGTAGGCTGTGCGTCTTTGTCCTTTGCCAAGGGGGTTGCCATGTCGTTTCGCCTTTCTTCGCCTGATTTTGTTGAAGGCGGCGCGATGCCGCGCGGCTGCACGTGCGATGGCGACGACGCCTCGCCCGCGCTTTTGTGGGACAACATCCCGGAAGGGACGCAAAGTTTGGCGTTGATTGTCGATGATCCCGATGCGCCGGACCCTGCCGCGCCCAAAATGACCTATGTGCATTGGGTTCTTTATAATATTCCGCCGTCGTTATCTGGTTTGGCGGCGGAGCTGCAAGCGCCGCCCGAAGGTGCGCAAGAAGGGATCAATGATTGGGGAAGGGGGCGCTATGGCGGCCCTTGCCCACCGATTGGGCGTCACCGTTATTTTCACAAGCTTTATGCGCTGAATAAAGCGTTGGAATTCCCGAAACCGCCGACGAAAGACGAATTGCTAGCGGCGATGAAGGGGCACATTTTGGCCGAGACCACGCTGATGGGGACCTATCAACGGCCCAGCCGCTAAAGAAAAACAATACGAAATCAACGAATTAATTTGCACATTGGCTTGTATGCCGTTTCGCGCGCGTGATGTTCACACTTTTTTAAAAGCCGCGCCGTACACTGGCCGCGGCGTTTGCCCTTATAAGATCCACTCAATTATCAAGGAGTTTCCCGATGAAGGCCCTTCTGATGCGTATGATGAAAGATGAAACCGGTGCGACAGCTATTGAATATGGTTTGATCGCTTCGTTGATCGCCGTTGCGATCGTTGGTGTTTTGTCCACGCTTGGCACGAACCTGAGCGCGGTCTTCACGACCGTTAGCGGCAGCCTGCACGGCTAAGCGCCGCAAAGATTGTCAAAAGGCGAAGGTTTTCCAGCCGTTATCCTGGAAAGCCTTCGCCTTTTTCTGTTAAAGCCCTTCTTCGACAGGCCTGCGCCTGCAGGAAAAGAAAAAGGGATTTTGCGCGTTCATAAGCTATTAATCCTCGTCGCGCCATACTGGCGGGGATCATCCTTCCGTCTTCAAAACCTAAGGCCCTTCCTTTGATGTCGTTGAGTCCGCAAGAGGTTCGTTACTTTATCCTTGGTGCCGCTGTTTTTATGACAGCTTGGGGCGCTTTGGCCGATGCGCGCGCTTTTCGCATTCCCAATGCCGTTTGTTTGGGGCTTCTTCTTTTGTTTCCGCTTTATGCCGTTGTCGCGCCTACGCCGGTCAATTGGATCGCGCATGCGGCGGCGGGGACGATTGTTTGTGCGGTGGGGTTGTTTTTGTATATCCGCCATTGGATGGGGGCGGGCGATGTAAAGCTTTTGACCGTCTTGGCTTTATGGAGCGGTCTGGATCGGCTGGCTTTGTTTTTGCTGATGACGACAATGGTCGGCGGCGTTTTAAGCGTCGCGCTGGCCCTAAAAAGTGTTTTGCGCGCGCGGGCTATCGCGCCAGATAATAAAGAGGCCGCGTTGGCCGCTTTGCGAACGCCCGTGCCGTATGGTCTTGCCATTGCCTCGGGCGGGCTTTGTCTGTTTTATCTCTTGTCGCCGCTTGCCAGCTAAGGGAGCGCTAAATGTCAAAACGGAAACTTACTCTTCTTCTTGTGGCTTTGGTGATCGCGATCACGACGGCGATGGTTGCGCGCGTGATGGTCTCGAACAAGCCTGCCGACGTTCAGCAGGTCGCCGCGCCAGAAGCCGCGCCTCAGATCATGGAAGTTTTGGTGGCGGCCAAAGATTTGCCCGCGGGCACGCTTTTAAAGGCCGACGACATGAAATGGCAGGTCTGGCCAAAGGATGAAACGGCGACGGGCTTGATGGTCAAGGACAAAGAGACCATTGAAAGCATGACGGGCGCTGTTGTGCGTCAGGGCATGCGGGCGGGCGAGCCGCTGATGCAAGCGCGCGTGGTGCGGAAAAGGGATCAAGGCTTCATGGCAGCGGTTTTAAACCCCGGCATGCGGGCCATTTCGGTTTCGCTGACGCCGACAGGCGGCGTGGCGGGCTTTGTTTTTCCGGGCGATCATGTCGATGTTTTGGTGACGCATCAGGTTGGCGGTAAGGGAACGGATATGTCGGCTGGCGGGCACCGTGTGGCCGAAACGCTGATGCGCGACGTTCGCGTTTTGGCGCTTGATCAACAAGCCAGCGATCAGATGACCGAGCCTAAAGTCGCTAAAATCGCGACGCTGGAAGTCTCTCCCTCTCAGGCCGAGGCCATCGCCGTGGCTAGCGATATGGGAAGCATTTCGCTGGCGCTGCGCAGTCTTGAGACCGAGCCGGGCGACGTGCAGACGTCTCAAAAAGATCAAGCCTCGGACGATATGGCGGTTGCCGCCAAGGAATTATTGCCGCCGGGCGCGGTACCGATGCCATCGCAAAATGGCGGCAGCGCTTATACGTGGGACAGCGATGTCAGCCGTGTCATTCACGGGCCAAACAACCGGTCGGGTTCGGTTCAGCGCGTGCAGATCATGCGCGGCAAAGAAACGACAGAAGCAACCTTTGATTTGAAGTAAGGAAAAGGATCGCGATCATGACGCCTCGGTTTTCTTCTCTTGCGCAAACGGCAGCGGTCGCTTTTTTGCTCGTTGCAACGGCACTTCCTTTGGGGGCGGTGCCCTCGGCTTGGGCTGCGCCTAAAAAAGCGCCGCATGTCGTTCCGGCGCGCGATGACAATGCGGCCTTGTCGATTTTGGTCGATGAAGCGAAAACCGTAATGCTGAAAGCGCCCGCGGTTTCCGTTTTTATTGCGAACCCTGAAATTGCCGATATCCAAGTTTCGTCACCGACCAGCTTGATGGTTTTTGGCAAGAAAACAGGGCAAACGACATTGATCGCGACCGACGATTCAGGTCGGACGCTGTTGCATAAGAAAATCGACGTGACGCAAGATTTAACGGATCTGCGGCGTGCCTTGCGCGAGATTTTACCGAAAAGCCACGTGGGGGCCGAAACGGTGCCGGGCGGGATTGTCTTGACGGGCGAGGTTCGCGATGCGGCGGCGGCAGAAGATGCGCGGCGTTTGGCCATGCGCTATATCGACCCCAAGCAAGGCGAAGTGATCAACCGGATCAAGGTGCGCAGCAACAACCAAATCCATATTCGCGTTCGCTTTGCCGAAGTTTCGCGCGATATCGATAAACGCCTTGGCATTGATTGGGAAAGCATTGGCAATGTCGGCGCTTTCAGCTTTGGTCTGGCGACAGGCGAGACGGTTTTAAGCGATGGGGCCAATCTATTAAATCGCGCGCGTCCTGTGACGGATCAAGCGACGAACGATATTTTTTCATTCAGCGGCAGCAACAAGCACTTTAACATTAACGGGATGATCGACGCGCTCGCCAAAGATGGTTTGGTCACGATTTTGGCCGAGCCGAACTTGACGGCCATGTCTGGCGAGACCGCTAGCTTTTTAGCGGGCGGTGAGTTCCCTGTGCCGGTGCCGCAAAACTTGAACACGATCACCATCGAATGGAAACAATACGGTGTCTCGCTGGCCTTTACGCCGACGCTTGTTGGCGACAGCCGGATCAATTTGCATGTACGCCCCGAGGTTAGCCAATTGTCCGACTCGGGCGCGATTACGCTGGAAAGCATGACCATTCCGGGTCTTGTGACACGCCGGGCCGAGACGACGATCGAACTTGGCAGCGGTCAAAGCTTTGCTATCGGCGGTTTGTTGAACAACAACCAAACGCAGTCTTTAAGCAAATATCCGTTCTTGGGCGATTTGCCGATTTTGGGGACGCTGTTCCGCTCGACACGCTTCCAAAGCAATCAGTCGGAACTGGTTATCATTATCACGCCTTATATCGTCAAGCCTGCCGCCTCGCCCGACCAGATGGCTTTGCCGACAGATGGCTTTGCCGCGCCAAGCGATGTGGATTTGCTAACAACGCAGCGCATGTCCAGCAGCGATCCCAATGCGCGTCCGTTAAGTGGGCATCCGGTTGCAACATTCGACGAAGCGCCCGCGCCAAGCCCTGCGCCTGTTGCGTTGCCGGAAAAAGCGGTCTTGCCGCCGCCGCCCGTTGAAAGCAGGCCTGCGCCTGAAAAAAAGGCGCAGCCTCAACCGGTGCCGCCACCGCCGCCTGTGCCAAGCGATCCGGCGGCCCCGCCAAAGCCTGCCGACGTTAAAGAAAAAGCGCCCACTGTGCGCGCGATCGAAACGGATAAAACCGGCGGCTATATTTTGGAGTAACGACCGATGCGACAAAAAACATTGCTATCTTATATGGCCCTGGCCTTTGCGCTGTGTTTCCTTGGCGGCTGCGAAGAAATGAAACGCACCGCGCCAGCGGATTACACGATCAAGGTTGAGCCGAAGCCCAACAAAGGCCTGGTTGCTGTGCCGCCTGAATGCGCGACTTGGCATGACGCTGCCAATGGATCGTGGGTGAATACGGCACCGCCGCAGTTGGGGTGTGCCACGGCGCGCAATTTGGCGACAATGGTTGAAAACCCGTCAGATCTTGTTGAAGGCCGCCAAATGGGCGCGACAAACGGCGTTGTCGCGGCAGGCGCGGTTCATAATTATGTGGCCGGAAAAACAAAAGCTTTAATCGACCCGAATAAGAAAGAGCCTGTCGTTTACAATTTTAACAATACGAACCCAGGAAGCGGCAGTAATAACTAAAACAAAAGAGCGCCAAGCGCGCATAAGGATTTGATCGATGAATAGTGCCTTTATGGCTTTTGCGTCCGACGATGCGTCGGTCGATATTTTAAAACGTCTGGCAGAAAGACTGGGCCATGGCGACGATGCCGTTCAACGTGGCGGGGCAGATTCTTTGGCGGCGATGTTGGAGGCGGAAAAAGCGCCCAAGCTTTTAATCGTCGATCTGGAAGGGCAAGAAGACGCCGGACGCATGGCTGCGCGGTTAGTCGGCTTGTGCGGAAAAGAAACGCGTTTGATCGGTCTGGGTACGGTCAACGATGTGAGTTATTACCGTCAGATTGTCGGCGCGGGCTTTGCCGATTATCTGGTGAAACCACTGAATATCGATACGCTGATGGGGGCCGTGCGCCAAGCGCAGTCAGATAGTGCAGGAACCGAGGAAGCGAAGATTGTCGTTTTTGTCGGCGCGCGCGGCGGTGTCGGAACAACAACCGTTGCGGCGAACGAAGCTTGGATTATGGCCCATGAAATGGGCCGCAAAACCGTTTTGGTCGACATGGACCTTCAGTTCGGCAATACGGCGCTGGCGCTTGATCTTGAACCCGGTCGGGGACTGCGCGATGTCGTGGGATCGCCTCAGCGCGTCGACGCCTTGATGATCGCCGGGGCGTTGGTGCCAGAAAGCGAAAAATTGTCGCTGATGGGGGCCGAAGAATCGTTGGATGAGTTCATTCACATCGACGGTACAGCCATAACCGCTTTGATGCGCGAACTTAAGATTTCTCATCGCTGCGTTATCGTTGATTTGCCGCGCCATCTTTTGATGACGCAAAAAAAATTGCTTGGCATGGCGCAGGAAATCGTGATCGTCACGGAAATGTCGCTTGTCGGCATTCGCGACACACTTCGGATCGAAGCGCTGATTAAAGGCGCCGGATCGGGGGCACGGATCAGCGTGATCGCCGGAAAAACGGGGGCCACGCGTCCGGCAGCTGTCGATGAAGCCGCCTTTACCAAGGGGACAAAACGCAAAGTCGATTTCATTATCCCCGATGACTACAAAAACGTTACCGCGGCCAATAATGCAGGCAAAATGCTCGCCGCCGTTGCCGCTAGCGCGCCGGTCACTAAAACGCTGCGTGATTTCGCGCGTTATTTGATTGGGCAGCCAGAGAAAGAAGCCTCAAAGAGCGGAAAAGGGTTTTTTAGCCTGTTTCATAAGGAGGCCTAAGGAACCGTGATGCTAGCGGACGACGAAGATCCTATGGCCGAAGCCGATGGCGTTGACAGCACGATTGCCGCGTTACGCGATCGGTTGCTGCCCAAAATCGCCGAGGTTTTAGCGCCAGAAAAAGCGTCGCAGATGTATCGCACGGATGTGTTGCGCGAAGTAAAGGCGGCCGCTTTAACGCGCCTATCCGAAATGGGTGTTGAGCTTAATCTATTGGATCAGCGTGATTTGGCCTCGGCGCTGACGGATAAACTGATGTCGATGGGCCCGCCGCGCAGCAAAGCCGCCAATGCGCCCTCGAAGGCCGCCGAGACACAGCCCGCGCCTGTTGCCATTAAAGCGCCCGAGCCCGAAGCTTCAACGCCGCCACCCGCGCCGCCGCCCGCGCCACGTCAAGCGCCGCCAGCTTTTTCCCAAGGATCGGCAAGTCGCGCCAGCGTCGAACGTGCCAAGACGCGCATTCAGCCAATTGTGCTTGAACGCATCGATACCTCGGCGGCAGCGCGTATGGGGCGCGACGATTTATCGCGCGATTTATCAAGCCTTGTCAGCGATATTCTGTATGAAGAAAAGATCCAGCTTAACGCCGCCGAGCGGCAAGAGTTGGTCGATGAGATTCTTGACGACATGCTGGGGCTGGGACCGCTTGAGCCGCTTTTGTCGAATGAAGAGATTTCGGAAATCATGGTCAATGGCCCCAAGCAAGTCTATGTCGAAAGCAAAGGCAAGCTGACCCACACCGATGTCAAGTTTCGCGATAATGCGCATGTTATGGCGGTGGCGACGCGTATCGTCACGGCGATTGGCCGTCGTATCGACGAAAGTTCGCCGCTTTGCGACGCGCGTTTGGCCGATGGCAGTCGCGTCAATATCATTATCCCGCCTTTGGCCATTGATGGGCCGTCGATCACCATCCGTAAATTCGCGAAGAAGAAAATTACGCTGGATTCGATGATTGCGCTGAACAGCATGTCGCCGCAAATGGCAAAAGTGCTGCGCATTGCCGGGCGGTGCCGTTTGAACATCTTGATCTCGGGCGGCACAGGATCGGGCAAAACGACGCTCCTCAATGCGCTATCGCAAATGATCGATCATGGCGAGCGCGTGGTGACGATTGAAGACGCCGCCGAATTGCAATTGCAACAGCCGCATGTCGTCCGTCTTGAAACGCGCCCGGCAAACTTAGAGGGGCATGGCGAAATCACAATGCGTGATTTGCTGAAGAACGCGCTGCGTATGCGCCCCGATCGCATTATCGTCGGCGAAACGCGCGGCGGCGAAGCCATCGATATGCTGCAAGCAATGAACACGGGACATGACGGCTCGCTTTCAACCGTTCACGCCAACCGGCCCCGCGAAGCGATTATGCGACTTGAAAACATGGTTGGGCTTGGCGGCGCAAACTTGGCGCCGCGCGCCATTCATCAACAAATTGCCTCGGCTGTCGATATGATCATTCAGGTCAGCCGCATGCGCGACGGCTCGCGTCGTATTACGCATATCTCGGAAATCACGGGCATGGAAGGCGAAGTCATCGCCATGCAGGATTTGTTTAATTGCGACGTGACGGGGGAAGCGCCTGACGGGCGCTTGGTTGTCGAGTTTCGAAACAACGGCCTGCGTCCGCACTTTTTGCCGAAAGCCGCCTATTTTGGTCTCGATAAAGAATTGATGGAGGCGATTACATGACGCCTGCATTAATGGCTTTGTTGATCGGTGGCGGCGGCCTGTTTTTGATTGTCCTTATTATGGCGCTGTCTGGCAGCGGCGAAGGCGATGCGCAGTTGCAAAAAAGGCTCGCGCGCGCGAGTGGCGCGGCGCGTCCGTTGGCCACCGGAAAAAAAGACGGTTTGGCGACGTCGATCCGGCGGCAAACGAAAGACAGCACTATTCCCGTTTTGGATCGTTTGATCAAAGCCGCGTTGCCAAACCCCGACAAGCTGCGCTCAAGATTGTTGAAGACGGGCAAAAACATCAATGTTGGCGAATATTTGATGGTCAACGGCCTGACGATCGTCGTGGCTTATGTCGTTTTTGCCTTTATGGTTCACTGGGCCAAAATGCCGTCGTTGTTTATGGGAATTGCGATTGGGCTGTTCTTGCCGCACCATACGATCAACAAAATGGGCGATCGACGCGTGCGTAAATTTCTTGAGATGTTTCCCGAAGCGATTGACACGATTTGTCGCGGGTTGCGCTCGGGTCTGCCCATTGTCGAATCCATTGCAACGGTCAGTGCCGAAATGCCGGACCCCATTGGGATCGAGTTTAAACGCATCACGGACAGCGTTCGGCTTGGGAAGCCTCTTGATGAATCGATGTGGGACGTCGCCAAACGGCTAGACGCGCCCGAGTTCCGCTTTTTTATTATTGCCCTGTCTATTCAGAAAGAGACGGGCGGCAATCTGGCCGAAACGCTTGGCAATCTTGCAGACCTTCTTCGCAAGCGCAGGCAGCTTAAGAAAAAGATCAAAGCCATGTCGTCTGAAGCGCGCGCCAGCGCGATGATCATCGGCTCGCTTCCCTTTCTGATGTTCACGCTTTTGATGTTCGTCAACAGCGATTATGTCATGACGCTGTTCCATACCGATGGCGGGCGCATGTTGATAGGCGGCGGCGTCTTCTGGTTGAGCCTGGGCGTTTTTGTCATGAAGCAAATGATCAGCTTTGAAATATAGAAAGAGAACGCGGTAATGGATCTACCTTCCGGTCAAGAGCTTATTCCTTTGCTGTGCGGCGCGGCGGCTTTCGTCGTTGTCGTTCTGGTGTGGAACGGTTTGATCGAAGACGCACCCTTGCAAGACCGTTTGAAATCCGTGGCGCAGCGGCGCGAAGATCTGGAAAACCCGACGCGTAAAAGAAATAATGCCTATCGCGAAAAGATGCAAAGCATCAGCCTATTGAAGCGTGTCGTCGAATGGCTGAAGCTGACGCAAGGCCAAAGCATGTCGGACTTGCGCTTAAAGCTTGTCCGCGCGGGCTATCAAAGCCGCGATGCCGTTTTTATTTTTCTGTTTGTGAAGGTGGCTCTTTTGGTTGCCTTAGGGGCTTTTGGCGCTTTTCTGTTTTTCGGTTTGGGCGTTGGAAAGATCCCGGGCGGTTTGCGTCCGGCAGCGGCGCTGGCAATGGCGTTGATAGGCTGGATGGGGCCCGACCTTATGGTCAAAAACAAGGCCGATAAACGCGAACAAGTCTTACGCAAAGGCATGCCCGATGCTTTGGATCTTTTGGTGATCTGTGCCGAGGCCGGGCTTGGGATGGATGCGGCGTTCGATCGTGTGGCGCGCGAAATGGCGGGCTCTTGCCCCGAGCTTGCCGAAGAAATCGGCTTGACCGGCGTTGAGATGAACTTTTTGCCGGACCGGCATCAAGCGCTGAAAAACTTATCCGACCGCGTGCCTTTGCCAAACGTCTTGGCTTTGGTCAATACGCTTATTCAAACGGAAAAATACGGCACGCCTCTTGCGCAGGCTTTACGCGTTTTGTCGTCGGAGATGCGCGAAGAGCGCATGATGCTCGCGGAAGAAAAAGCGGCGCGTCTGCCCGCCGTTTTGACGGTGCCGATGATTTTATTCATCCTGCCGCCGCTTTTTATCGTTCTGATCGGACCGGCGGGGATCAAGGTTTCAGCGGCACTGTCTGGCGGGCATTGACGTTAGCCTTCTTTCTTGCAGCAGCAAGCGCCTTCTTCTTTTTTGCTAAAAAAAGCACAACCGGGCTGCATGCCCATTTTCTTGAAAATCATCGCGGCGGGGCAAAAGCCCGTTAAAGGCGCTTGGATCATATTGGCGCCCACAAAGGCGGTCAGCCATAGCCAGTTGATGTTCATGGTGGTGGCCAAGGCCAGCGAAACCAGAACGACCGTTCCGGCAAAAATCATGACGGCTTTATCGATTGTCATAACGTTATCCTTTCTTGGTGGGTGAACAGTACAAGTCGTATAAAGTGGTAATCAGACGCGCTGCAGCCGGATCGGCCAAGCTGTAGGTGATAGTCTGGGCTTGCCGTAACGTTTTGACAAGGCCATCTTTGCGCAACCGCGCTAAATGCTGTGACAATGCCGATTGGGCCAGGCCTGTCATTTCCTCTAACTGGCCGACGCGCGCGGGCCCCTCCTTCAGGCGGCACAGAATCATCAGGCGGAACGGATTTGCCATGCCTTTTAAAAGCATAGCCGCGCGTTCAGACTGGCGACAGAAACGGGGTACGTTTATATTCATAAAAGCTAAATTAGAACTTGCTAATATAAAAGGCAAGCCTTATCTTGTAAGGGCTCTCCAAGAGAAAAGAGGACAAGATGACGGGCAAATGGAAAATCGTCGGAACAATCGCTTTGGCGTGCGCTATGGGCGCGATCTCTCCTGCTTTTGCAGATGACGGGACTTATACCGTTGAAATCGCTTCGGTTGAGGATTTTAAGCCCGTGATTGCGACCGTCGAGTCCGTTCATGAATCGCAGGCCCGTGCGCGGATTAACGGCACGCTGGGCGTCGTCAGCGTGCGTGAAGGCGATTTTGTGCAGGCGGGCGATAAGATCGCGATTGTAGGCGATGCAAAGCTGGGTCTGCAAAACCAAGGTCTCCGTGCCCGTATCCTTGCGGCAGAGGCGGCGCTATCAAAAGCGCGGCAAGACAATAGCCGCGCAGAAGAGCTTTTACGCCAAGGCTATGCAACACGCGCGCGGGTCGATGAAACGCGGGCGGCTTTAGATATTGCCGAAAACAATCTGAAGGCAATTCAAGCTGAAGAAAAGGTTGTCGTTCAGCAAACGGATGAGGGGGCTGTTTTAGCGCCAGCCGCCGGGCGTGTGTTAAAAGTTCCCGTCACGGCGGGGAGTGTTGTGATGGCGGGCGAGGTGATCGCCGTCTTGTCTCAATCCAACTATGTCCTACGCGTCGAGTTACCGGAAAGACATGCGCGTTTTATGCATGTTGGGGATAAGGTCGCCATCGGCACACGCGGGCTCGAGCCCGATCAGGTCGATAAAATGAAACAAGGGACGGTTGTTCTTGTCTATCCCGAAATCAAAGATGGCCGGGTGATCGCCGATGTTCGGGCGGATTCGCTGGGCGACTATTTTGTCGGCGAACGCGTACGTGCTGCGATTGCGACGGGAACGCGGCAGACAATTTTGGTGCCGCGCGCTTATGTTTTTCGCCACGCCGGTGTTGATTTTGCGCGCTTGGCCGATGGAACGGATGTCGTCGTTCAAACAGGCGCGGATCGTGGCGATCAAATCGAAATTCTGTCCGGGCTTCGCGCGGGCGACAAATTGATCAAACCGTAAAAGGTACGGGAGAGAAAAATGCGCGTTGGCATTTCAGGACGCTTGACCCAAGTCTTTATTCGCTCGCCCTTGACGCCGCTTATTTTGCTGGCGTGTTTGGCGCTTGGGATGATGGCGCTGATGGCCCTTCCGCGTGAGGAAGAACCGCAAATCAGCGTGCCAATGGTCGATATTCTTCTCAGTGCCAATGGCTATAAGGCTGGCGATGCGGTTGAATTGATAACGCGTCCGCTTGAGGACATCGTTAAAGGTATCGACGATGTCGATCATGTCTATTCCGAAACGCGCGATGATCGCGTTGTGACGACTGTGCGTTTTAAAGTCGGCACGAACGAAGACACGGCCGTGATGCGCGTACACGAAAAAATCCGCGCGAATATTGGTGATTTACCCAAAGGCATCCCCGAGCCTGTGATCGTTGGGCGTGGCATTAACGATGTCGCCATTTTGACGCTGACGCTTGCGCCAAAGGAAGGCGTTGCCGACCGTTGGAGCCCCGTCGGGCTTTTCGAAGTCGCCCGCGAGCTTCAGCATGAACTTATCAAAGTCGATAATGTCGGGCTGAATTATATTGTCGGCGGCAATCCCAACCAAATACGCATCGAGCCGGATCCAGCGCGCTTGGCGCTGTATGGCGTGACGCTGAATCAACTGGCAGACAAGCTGACCCATGCGAACCGTAGTTTTCAAATCGGTTCAGTGCGCGAGAATGACCATACGATTGAAGCCGTCGCTGGGCAAACGTTGCAAAACGTTGCCGATATCGGCCAACTTCTTTTGACAACGCGCGACGGTCGGCCTGTTTATGTAAAAGATGTGGCGCGTATTTCTGTCGGCGCGACAAAGGGCGATTCTTTGGTCTCGACCTTGACGCGCGATACAAAGGGCGGGCTTGATCGCCGTCCGGCCGTGACGCTGGCCTTTGCTAAACGCCAGGGCGCGAATGCCGTGACGGTCGCCGACGATTTGCTCGCGCGGTTGGAGGTAGCCAAAAAGAACCTTCTACCAAGCGATTTGACCGTAACGGTGACGCGCGATTATGGCGAGACGGCGACTGAAAAAGCGAACGAGTTGATGTTCCATTTGGTTTTGGCGACGCTGTCCATTGTTGTCTTGATTACGTGGGCCATTGGCTGGCGCGAAGGCGTCGTCGTGATGGTTGTTGTTCCTATTACGATCTTGCTGACACTTTTTGCGGCGTGGCTGATGGGGTACACGATTAATCGCGTTAGCTTGTTCGCGTTGATTTTCTCCATCGGCATTTTGGTCGATGACGCCATCGTGATTGTCGAAAATATCGTGCGCCGGTGGCGGCTTGATAAAGGCGCTGATTTGATTGAAACGGCGATCGATGCCGTCTCGGAAGTCGGCAATCCAACCATCGTCGCGACGCTGACTATTGTTGCCGCGCTTTTGCCGATGATGTTTGTCAGCGGGATGATGGGCCCTTAT
Source organism: uncultured Rhodospirillaceae bacterium (assembly GCA_964390005.1). Lineage (GTDB taxonomy): Bacteria > Pseudomonadota > Alphaproteobacteria > UBA9219 > UBA9219 > CAYMGM01. The sequence continues at coordinate 172,428 of CAYMGM010000003.1, forward strand.
ATGAGCCCCATTCCGGCCAACGCTTCGCTGGCGATGCTGTTTTCTTTCTTTGTGGCCGAGATTATTACGCCTTGGCTTTTGTTGAAAATCTCGGGACATTATTTTACGGACGGCTCCGGCGCAACGGCAGAAGGCGATCACGATGCCGGGCGCATGGGCGTTCTTTATGGGCGCATGCTGCGCCCTATCTTGGAGCGCCCCGGCTTTGCGCGTCATTTTGTTCTTGCCGTTGCGGCAGGGACTTTGGCGGCCATTCTTTTCTTCCCCCTCAAACTTGTGACCGTCAAGCTTTTGCCCTTCGACAACAAGTCGGAACTGCAAGTCGTTTTGAACATGCCGGAAGGCGCAAGTCTTGAGGCGACCGATCGCATGCTACAAGACGTTGCGCATCGCCTTGCCGATTTGCCTGAGCTGACATCCATTCAGACCTATGCCGGAACGGCGATGCCGTTTAATTTTAACGGGCTTGTACGGCATTATTATCTGCGCGGCGCGCCAAACATGGGCGACATGCAAATCAACCTGCTGCCTAAAGCCGCGCGAAGCCGGGCCAGTCACACGATCGCGTTGGATGTCAGAAAGCGCCTTCACGATCTGCCGTTGCCGGAAAATGCCGTTTTGAAGGTTGTTGAGGTCCCACCGGGGCCGCCTGTTTTGTCGACCTTGCTGGCTGAAATCTATGGCCCCGATCCGGCGGCGCGGCGCAGTGCGGCGCGGCTTGTCAAAAAAGCTTTTGCCGCTTCTGATTTTATCACGGATATCGATGACAGCTTTGGCCATCCGACCGAGCGTTTGCGCTTTGATATCAATCAAGAAAATCTTGAGTTTTACGGCGTTGACGAACAAGCCGTTTACGATACCTTGGCGGCAGTTTTGGGGGGCGTGAAGATCGGCTATTCCCAACGCGGAGAAGGGATGAAGCCCATCGAGATCGTGATGAAGATGCCGCCATCCGGCCTTCGTTTCGATGCACGTCTTTTATCAACGCCATTGCCTGCAGGCGGCACAAAACGTCAGGGACGTAACGTTGAACTTGGCGACGTTGTGACGGTTGCGCGTGAAGAAGCCTCCTATCCCATTTTCCGCCGCGATGGTCTTTATGCCGATATGGTGACGGCTGAATTGGCGGGGCGTTATGAAGCGCCTTTATACGGTATGTTGGCGGTAGAAAAGACGCTGGCCGAGACAGAAGAGGGCCGCAAGATCCATATTTTGTATCATGGCCAGCCACGCGATGAATCGCACCTTAGCCTCTTGTGGGACGGCGAATGGGAAGTCACCTATGTGACGTTCCGCGACATGGGCATTGCCTTTGCTGGCGCGCTTTTGGCAATCTATCTTTTGGTCGTGGGGCTTTTTAAATCATTCTTGACGCCGCTGGTGATCATGGTGCCGGTGCCGCTGACCTTGATTGGGATTGTCTTGGGGCATGTTTTATTTGGCGCGCCTTTTACCGCAACGTCGATGATTGGCTTTATTGCTTTGGCCGGGATCATTGTTCGCAACTCGATCCTGTTGGTCGATTTTATTCGCGCGCAACGTAAGCTTGGCAAAAACCTGCACGAAGCTTTGTGGGATGCCGGCATGATCCGGTTGCGGCCCATTGTCTTGACGGCGGCGGCGGCGATGATCGGGGCGGCTTTTATTTTAACCGATCCCATTTTCCAGGGGCTTGCCATTTCTCTTGTCTTTGGGCTTGCCAGCGCCACGCTTTTGACCTTGCTGATTATTCCGGCACTTTACGTTTGGGCCGAAGAATGGCGACAAAAACGTTAAGCGGTTGAGAAATATATCTAAGACGAAAAGAGACATCTTCTTGCTTTTTTGACGGAAAATCTTCCGAAAAAGTAGACCGTGCGGCAAAGATAAATTATGGTTAATTCGATCTAAAGGCAGCTTTTCCCCCCTCATCTCCAGAAACGGAGTTCCCATGGCATTTCTTAGCGCTCTCTCGATTCGTGCTCGGATTTATCTGTCGTTTTTGGTTGTGCTTTTCGTAACGTTAGGCGTCAGCGGCCTGTCGATTGAACGAATGGCGCGGATGAATAGTCAGGCGACCATTATTCGAACCGACTATTTGCCGACGTTAGGCTTGATGGGGCGTATCATCCAGACATGTGAAGTCTTTCGCATTCGTCAGGGACAGCATGTTTTAGCTGAAGGTGCCGACGAGTATGCTTTTTGGGAAAAGAATCTGGACAAGAGCGTTCGCGAGCTTGCCGATTTGCGCCAAAAGATTGAACCGATGATCGATGCAGGCGAAGAGCGTCAAAGATGGGACGATCTTGATGCGCGCTGGGCCAAATATCTTGAAATGAACCAGCGACTTATCGCGGCATCGCGCGCGGGCGACCGTGTCAAAGCCATTGATTTGTATCAAAAAGAAACGCGCGATTTTTATCAGGGCTTCCGCAAATTGCTGGTTGCCGAACTTGATTATAATGAAACACAAGGGAAGAAGAGAGCCACAGAGGGCGAAGAACTTTATCAGACAACAACGCAAATTATATTTGGCGTTTCGCTTCTCGCTGTTCTTGTGTGTATTGGAGCCGGGGTGGCGCTTGTCTTTAGCGTGTCTCGGCCCGTGACGGCGCTGACGGCTGACATGACCGAGTTGGCGCGTGGCAACCTTGATATTGAAGTCGATCAAGCCCATCGCAAAGATGAAATTGGCGCGCTTGCGAAAGCGATGCTTGTTTTTAAAGAAAACGCGTTGCGGCAAAAAACGCTTGAAGCCGAAAAAGCCGATGTCCAAGCCGCGCGAGAAGCGCGTGCTGCTCAGATCGATCAACTCAACGCTTCGTTCGATCGAACGTCTCAAGATACGATTGCCTCTCTTTCCGATGCGGCGCAAAAGCTGCGCCAAACGGCAGGTGTTTTGACGGGCGGCATTCAAAAAGCTGGTGGGCAAGCGGCCGCCGTTGCAGCCGCCTCGGAAGAGGCTTCGGCGAATGTTCAAGCCGTCGCCTCGGCAACTGAAGAATTGACGGCATCCATTAGCGAAATTTCGCGCCAGGTTTCCGAATCGTCGTCGATCGCTGCGCGCGCTATGCAGGAAGCCAACGATACAACGCAAACAGTTGGCGAATTGGCGGGGGTCGCTCAGAAAATTGGCGAAGTCGTCGGTCTTATCAGCGATATTGCAAACCAGACGAATCTTTTGGCGCTTAATGCGACGATCGAGGCCGCGCGCGCGGGTGAGGCAGGCAAAGGCTTTGCCGTTGTGGCCAGCGAAGTGAAAGGCCTTGCCGGGCAAACGGCCAAGGCGACGGACGATATCACGACGCAAGTCACAAGCATGCAAACGGCAATGCAGGCGGCGATTACGGCGATTGAACGCATTTCAAAAACCATCCGTCATATGAACGATATCTCGACCTCGGTTGCGGCCTCCATCCAAGAACAAGGCGCCGCAACGCAAGAAATATCGCATAATGTCTCAGAAGCGGCTAAAGGAACGGGCGATGTCTCCCGCAATATCATTGGCGTGAGCCATGCGATCAAAGAAGTGGAAACAGCCAGCCAAGCCGTTAACGACGCTGCAGGCGCTGTTGACGCTCAAACGTCTATTATGCGCCAAAATGTCCGTTCGTATATGGATGATATCGGACGGGCCTGATCAAGCAACGCGGGGTTGTTTACCGCCTGCTTTGCGCCGCTTTTCTTTCGGCGCGAATGATGATTGAGCGCAAAGCGCCGTCGCAGCTTTGCGAAAGACGTTCGTATTCTTGAGGCGAGTCAATGGCCGCTTGTCGCTTTTGACGGATGTCGATGATCTGCGTTTTGATGTCTGTCATTAATCTTTGCACCGTGTCTGTAATAATGGTTTTCACTTCTTCGGGCGTGTTGCCTTTGACGACGCCTAGGTTGCGCATGGCATGAGACAAATAGGCAGGCAGGGCCGACGTCATTTCAAGGACGATGTCGCGATCTTCGCGGACGTGAAACCCTTCGTGCTGCGAGACGGTGCGATAGCTGCATGTTTCGACGGGAAGTTCTTTTGCGATGTAAACGGTTGTATTGACGATAGCTAAAGATAACTCAAAATGCGCGGGTTCGGCGCAGAAATAGCTGGTCCCATCGGGGCGGGCGATTTCATTGATTGAGATTTCGTAATCTGAGCCGAGCCGAAGGTCGGCGATTGTCAGGCCAACGGGAACTTCGTGATGGCCCGAAGCCACGGTGCCGTCTTTCCGTCCGGCAAGTTGCCCGATGTCGTTGAGGGAGAGCGTATGGTCAAGATCGGGGGTTTCAAGGCGCGGCGTCACGTGGATGACGGGGGGAAGATAAGCCGGGCATAAATCGTCAGCATTTGCAGCGAAAGCGTGAGGCAAAGAAAAGCCGATCCAGCAGAAAGAAAAAACAAGCGATAAAAGAAGGGAAGTGCGGGCAGAAGAAGGCATGAAACATTCCCAAGGATCACCAGAAAACAAAACAACAAACCGGATCTGTTCAGACTATGCCTTGATTAAGGGGATAAGTGCAAAAGAAAAGAGGGCCTCTGGTCGCCTCGCCGGAGGTTTGCTAAAATAGGCGCGCGATTCGGGCCTATGGGCGCGCCAAATGAGAAAAAGGAAACGAACAAAACGATGAAGCGTTTGACCGACGATATAACGCGCCGCGCTTTTTTAAAAACGGTCGCGGGCGCTTCTTTTGTCGGGCTTTGGACGTTTTTTTCACTACGGTCCTGGGCCGAGGCCAAGCCTGTGCGGCAGGCGGTCGATAAAGATTCTATTCTGACGCCTGAACGCAAGCCGCGCGCGCCGCGTCTTTTGATGTTGGATCCGGGGCATGGCGGTCACGATCCGGGGGCTATTGGGCTTAGCGGCACGCAAGAAAAAGATATAACGCTTGATTTGGCCCAACGCATGGCCGATGCGCTGATTCCTGTTTTGGGTGTCGATGTTCGTTTGACGCGTGAGCGGGACGTCTTTTTGCCGTTAAAAGAACGTGTGCGGTTGGCGCAGGCGGCGCGCGCGGATCTTTTTATCTCCATTCATGCCGATAGCGCCCCAAGCAAGACGGCGCGGGGTCTTTCTGTTTACAGCTTGTCGGAAAAAGCGACAGATAATTTCTCGAAAGAGTTAGCTGATAAAGAAAACAACGCCGATCTGATGGGGGGCTTAGATTTTGCGGTGAAAGATCAGGATGTTGCCGAGATTCTCTATGATCTGACGGCACGCCGTACGACGAACACCGCCTTGAAAGTTCGCATGGATTTTGTCCATGCCGTTGGAAGACGCCTGAAATTGCTAGAAAACCCCATGCGTGCGGCCAATTTTGCCGTCTTGCGCGCGCCGGATGTGCCATCCTTGTTGATCGAAACGGGCTTTTTATCCAATAAGTTGGATGAAACGATGTTGCGCCGGGCCGGCGATCGGCAGAAAATAGCTCGCCTTATGGCGGGCGAGTTAGGGCGCCTTCTCGATGGGCCCCTTTTTGGTTAAAAAGGGCTTCTTGTGTCTCCGAAAGCTTTCGGGTTTGACTCTGGCGGCGATAACCCTTATATACGCACCGCTTTGTAGAAATAAGGAGTTGGTTCCGTGAAACGTACCTATCAACCGAGCAAGTTGGTCCGCAAGCGCCGTCATGGCTATCGCGCCCGTATGGCGACGAAGTCTGGGCGTCAGGTCATTGCCCGTCGTCGTGCGCAGGGTCGCAAAAAGCTGTCGGCTTAATTCTGTCGGCCCTTTGGCGCGGCGGGAGAAGGCCCTTTGCCCCTTAACTTTGGGGAAAATGCCTGATCTGGCTGGGTTTCGTCGATGTCGCGCTTAAAGACCTCGCTTGCTGTTCTTAAAAAAAGGTCATCCTTTTTGGCTGTTGCCGCCACCCGTAAAAAATGGGTGGCGTCGACGCTTGTCTTGCAGGTCGGCCCCTTGCCGCCTGCGCTCAAGAACGCTTCTGACACATCTCCCCTTGATCCTGTCAAAACGAATCGCCTTCATTACGGCATAACGGCGACCCGCAAAGTGGGCGGCGCTGTCCAGCGCAACCGGGCACGTCGGCGGTTGCGGGCCCTTGTTTTCGATATCATGGTGCGTCATGCGAAACGGGACCGCGCTTATGTCCTTGTCGCGCGGTCTGAAACGATCGACGGCGATTGGGACGCTTTACGGCGTGATCTTGAAACGGCGCTGAAACGGTTCCATCTATGGTGTGAGGATGCGTCTGCCGCGGAGGCTTCATGAGCTTTGTTTTCCGTGCGCTGATATGGGTTTATCGACATAGTCTGTCTGCTTTTATCGGGGGGCAATGTCGGTTTATACCCAGCTGCTCGGCCTATGCCGATGAAGCCATTCGTCTTTATGGGCCTTGGTACGGGGGTCGGTTGGCCTTGCGGCGCTTGGCGCGCTGCCATCCTTGGGGGGGCAGTGGGTACGATCCGGTGCCTTTGCCACCATCGAAAGACAGGGAAGAGACGCCGTCGAAAAGCTGAGAAAAAGGTCTGTTGCGATTGCTCTTTGCTTCAAGACCTGTTACCTGTTCGCGAACCCTTTAAAGGCAAGCGTTCAAAAACCGCACAAAGGAAAGACATGAACAACGACAACTTTTTTCTGGCCGTCGTGCTGTCGATCGGGATTTTGGTCGGCTTTCATTATTTTTATGAAAAGCCGCAAATGGATCGTTATCAGCGCGAGCAAGCGCTGGTCGCGCAGCAGGCAGATGCCAAGAAGAAAAATCCGGAAACCGAGATAAAGCCCGTTGTTTTGCGTCCGCGCGCCGAGATTTTGGCCGAGACGCCGCGCGTTCAAATTGAAACGCCCGCGGTGAAGGGATCGATCAATTTGAAGGGCGGTCGTTTGGATGATCTGAGCCTCAGGCATTATCGCGAAACGACCGATCCAGCGTCGCCTGCGATTGTTTTGTTTTCGCCGTCGGGGTCTGAAGCGCCGCATCGTGCGACTTATGCGAGTTTTGGCTGGTTGGGCGACGCTGGCGTTGTCGTTCCCGGCGATGACACCGTTTGGTCGGCGGATAAAGGCGCAAAGTTGACGCCGCGTGCGCCCGTCATCCTACGTTGGGATAACGGCCACGGTTTGATCTTTGAGCGCGAAATCGCTGTAGACGATCATTTTATGTTTACGATCACGGATCGCGTGCGGAACAAAGAAAATGCGGCGGTTACGCTTTATCCTTATGGTTCGGTCGCGCGTCACGGACGCCCCGAAGTCGCCGGAACCTATGTCTTACATGAAGGCCCCTTGGGCGTTCTGGATGGAACCCTGAAAGAGGTCAAATATAAAGATATGGAAGGCGCGGCCCCCGAAAGCTTTGAAAGCCAAGGCGGTTGGATCGGCATTACCGATAAATTTTGGCTGATGACGCTGATCCCCGATCAAAACGATAAAATCACGGGGACCTTTTCTTTTGCTTTACCGCCAGGCGAGAAGAACGTTGCCAATGGCATCTATCAAACGGATTTTCGCGGCGGCGCTGTGACAATCGAAGCGGGCAGCACAATCGCGCATGTTCAGCGGCTATTTGCCGGTGCCAAGCAGGTTCGTTTGTTGGATTCTTATGCAAGCCAGCTTCAATTGCCGTTGTTTGATCGCGCGATTGACTTTGGCTGGTATTATTACCTGACAAAGCCTTTCTTGTATCTTTTGGATTATATGGGGCAGGCGACAGGCAATTACGGGATTGCGATTATGCTGCTGACCATTTTGGTCAAGCTTTTGGCGCTTCCGATGTCGATGAAGTCCTATCGATCCATGGCGCGGATGCGGGCGTTACAGCCGGAAATCAATGCGATTCAAAAACGCTTTGGCGACGATCGCGCGGCGGCGGGGCTCGCCACGATGGAGCTGTATAAGCGCGAAAAGGTCAACCCGATGTCCGGGTGTTTGCCAAACTTGATTCAGATCCCCATTTTCTTTGCGCTGTATAAGGTGCTTTACGTCGGGATCGAACTGCGTCAAGCGCCGCTTTTCGGCTGGATCCACGATTTGTCGGCGCCGGATCCATCATCCGTGTTGACATTGTTTGGTGCGATCGATTGGCCCTTTATTCCGCATTTGGGCGTTTGGCCGATTATCATGGGGCTAAGCATGTATCTGCAGCAAAGAATGTCGCCGCAGCCAGCCGATAAAAGTCAGGCGAATATGTTCAAGTTTTTGCCGCTGATCTTTACCTTTATGATGTCAAAAGTTGCGGTCGGGCTGATTTTCTATTGGGCTTGGAGCAACCTGATCGGCAGCGCGCAACAGGCGTTGATTATTCGCCGGATGAGCCCGCCTTCAAAGAAAGCGGCATGACGGACGCGCCAGATCCCAAAGCCGCGGCGCGGCTTTTCGCCCAAGATTGCCGCTTTATCCTGGCGGCGATGGAGCCCGCGCATCTTGACGATCCGCAAATTCCGCGCCGCCTGTCCGAGGTTGCTTTTTGGGGGCGCTCGAACGTCGGCAAATCGTCGCTGGTGAATGCGATCACGGGGCGGTCAAAGCTGGCGCGCGCGTCGAATACGCCGGGACGCACACAACAAATCGTTTTTTTCAATCTGGCCGACAAGCTTTTGCTAGTCGATTTGCCCGGTTATGGCCATGCCAATGCGCCGAAAAAAACGATCACGCTGTGGACGCGGTTGATTCATCACTATTTGCAAGACCGGCTGGCTTTGCGCTGCGTTTTGTTGTTGATTGACGGGCGGCACGGCGTACTGAAGGCCGATCATGAGATGATGGCGTTATTGGATCGCTACGCGATCAATTATCAGGTTGTTCTGACCAAAGCCGATAATATTAAGCCCGAAGAACGCACCACACGAACACAAGAGATCGAAAAGATGCTGAAAAAGCATCCGGCGGCGCGGCCCTTTGTTCTTTGGACAAGCGCCGCCCGACGCGAAGGCATCGAGGCTGTTCAAGCCTTTCTCGCCGACTTTGTTTAACCCTGTCTTACAAGGCCCGCGCCGCCAATGAAAAAGGGGGGGGGCTTGCCAGCCGCGAAAAATGATAAGAATAGCCTGATATTTAAGGCTTTTTCGAATTAAATGAGAGAGAGGTCTCTTGAAAGGGCTTCTTTAAGGACAACAAAGATTTCGTGTAAATAAAGCGGTTCTTGAAGAAAAGGGCTGTTTGGCCGTAAACTAAGCCCCATCCTCTTTAAGTTATTTTATGGAGTTCCTCATGTCTTTACGCGCCGTTGCCGCCTCTTTGACCCGTCGGGGGGGATCTCCTGTCCATAAAATGTTTCTTATGGCTGTGGCTGGGGTGGCTTTGGCCACGACTTTGGCAACAGGGTGTGCGGGGGGGCTTGTTGGGCGTGACGGATCGGGGGCTCTTATAACCTATCGCGAAACGACGCAGGCCGAAGATGATCGGGCCTTGATGCGGGTTTTACGCAAATTGCCGACGGCGACAGTCCGTGCCGGGATGAGGACCTCTTCCCATGGTCATCGCGGGATCGAAACTTATCAATACCCAACCTATTATCCAGCCCATTCTGGGGAGATTTATGTTACCAATCCTTATCCCTAATAAAAGCTTTTTCCTAAGTTTGGGGACAAGCATCGTTGAGGTTGGGGATGATTCTGGATGCTTTTTTACAATCAGCGCGGCAAAGGCTGGCGCAGGCCGGGGTAGAGACGCCTGCGGTCGATGTTCGGGTGCTGGCGGCTGCTGCCTTGGGGCTTGATCGCGCCGCTTTGTTGACCCAAGGCGGGCGGGTTTTATCGGCTGAAGAAGAGGCGCGCCTCACCTTATATATAGAGAGACGCTGCGCGCGTGAGCCGGTCGCGCGGATTTTAGGCGCGCGGGCTTTTTGGGGGCATGATTTTGCCCTGAACGAAGCGACGCTTGAGCCGCGACCCGATACGGAAACGTTGGTCGAAACCGCCCTTCAGATGTTGGCCGCGCGCCGAGACGCGCCGCTGCGCGTTTTAGATCTTGGGACCGGAACAGGCGCTATCCTTTTGTCATTATTGGGCGAATGGGAAAAAGCGACTGGGCTTGGCGTGGATATTGCGCCAAGGGCCATTGAACAGGCGCGGCAAAACGCGGCGGCCTTGGGGCTTGATGCGCGGGCAAGCTTTCAGCTGGGCGATTGGTTGGCGGGCGTGACCGGACGGTTTGATGTCATTGTCTCGAACCCGCCCTATATTCCGGCGGGCGAGATTCCTGAACTGATGCCCGAAGTTCGTTGTTACGATCCGCGCGCCGCTTTGGATGGGGGGGCTGATGGTCTGGCACCCTATCGGCATTTAGCGCCGCTTTTGCCAGATTATTTACAGCCTCAAGGTGTCGTCTTGTTCGAAGTTGGCCAAGGTCAAGCCGCAGATGTTGCCGCTTTGTTGGCGCGGGCTGGCTTAAAGCCGGGGCCGATGGTTCAAGATTTGGCCGGGATTGATCGCTGCGTGACGGCGCGAAGATAAGGCTCTGGTGCGGGCTTTTACGTGCTTGCGCTCGGGCGATTCCGGCCCCATAACAAAGGCATGGCTGAGACCCCTTCTTCTCCTCTTTTATCGTCCGATCCGGCAGCTTTGCTGGCGATGCTGGCTTGGCAGATGGAGGCGGGGGCCGACGAAGCTGTTGGCGAGGTGCCGACCCTGACGCACTGGGGGGAGGCTGAACGCGCCGAAAACGAAAAGGCGCTCGGGATAGGCGCTTTTGCCCCGCCGCCCGCCAAGAAGAATGAAAATCATTTAAAACCAATATCTTATAAGGCGGATGCGCCAGCGGCCTTGCCGCCCTTGACGGGTGATCGCTTGGCTGATCTGGCCGCCTTACGTGCCGCCATCGAAGCCTTTGAAGGCTGCGGGCTTAAAGAGACGGCCATGCACACGGTTTTTGCCGATGGCAACCCTGAAGCGCAGGTCATGCTGATTGGCGAAGCGCCGGGGGCCGACGAAGACCGGATCGGGCGTCCGTTCGTCGGTGAAAGCGGGCAACTGCTGGACCGGATGTTCAGTGCTATCGGCATGACGCGCGCGCAGGATTTTTATATCGCCAATGTTTTGTTCTGGCGGCCTCCCGGCAATCGCACACCAACCGATGCCGAGCTGGCAGCCTGTCTGCCGTTTGTCGAGCGGCACATCGAAATCATGGCCCCGCGTTTGATCGTCCCGCTGGGGGGCGTCGCGGCCAAAACATTGCTGCGGACCGCCACCGGGATCATGCGTTTGCGCGGGCGCATGACAGGTTATGTTCGCGGTGAAGGGCAAAGCGAAGCGGCTGGGGCGATCCCTTGCTTGCCGTTTTTCCACCCGGCCTTTCTGTTGCGCCAGCCCGCCTCGAAAAGGCAGGCTTGGACCGATTTACTGCTTTTAAGCGAAAAAGTTAATAAAACGTAAGTCTATGTAAAACATAGATTAAATCAAAATACCCACAGGATGAAAACGTTTTTACTTGCTATCCCCCCAACAAAGGGCTAGTAGGGCGGCCTCATGTTGAAACAACAGATGCGGTCGCGAAGCCTTGTCACTGCGGCAAAACTAGCCGGTGTGGTTGTTGTAAGTTGTAGCTTCGCCCTAACGACTTATCTTATCGCCAATAATACTTCGTCTTTATCGAAGACGGAGACGACTGTACTTGTGTCTGAAGCAAAAGTGCCTGTCGTTTCTGATGGGGTTCAAGTCACCGTTCCGCAAAAGGTCCATGTCGTGATGGCCGAAGCGCCAACACGTTTCGACAAGGCAATTGACGTTTTGGCGGCGACGGATGCGCATTTGTATCGGCAAGCTTTCGCGGCGCAAAAAGCGGGCGATTGGGTGCGTGCCGATGCGGCGATGGCCGCTTTGGGTGATCGTCGTCTTGTTCCCGCCTTGTTGGCCGATCGTTATGAACACCTGGGCGCGACGCCTGCTGAGCTGGCCGCTTGGTTGTCCGACAACGCCGACTGGGCCGAAGCCGAGACCCTTCATGATCTGGCGCGCCGCACGCTGAAGACAGTTTCCAAGAAAGAAACGGGCGCAACGCCTGTCGTTTTGAAAGAGCCCACCACTCCCGATACGTGGACCGGGGGCGCGGTGATGGATAGCGCCGCCGATTTCCGCGTGGATTTAAAGGCTGCCGCCGCCGGTGATACAGGTATGGCGCGTTTGGCGCAGGCCATCGGGCGTTCGCTGCGCCGGGGCGATCCGCAGAAAGCCGCCGCTCTTTTGATCAAAGCGCAGGGTGAGCGAACGCTGGCCGGGACTTTTGCCGCCGATGCCGAAGCCGCCATTGCGTCCGGTTTCTTCTATCAGGGTGAGCGGGACAAGGCTTTGGCCTTGTCACAAGCCGCCGCAGGGGCTCAGCAGCCGGTTGGGCTTTGGATCCGCGGCCTGATCGCTTGGGAAAAAGACGATTTGCCAACAGCCGTTTCGGCTTTTGGGCGCTTGGCCGAGCATCCGGCCCTATCGCCTGCGTCACGCGCGGCGGCTCAGTTTTGGGCTTGGCGCGCGATGAACCGCAGCGGCGATGTCCGGGGCGGGCGTCAAATGTTGGAGGCCGCCGCCCGGCAAACGGGCAGTTTTTACGGAATCTTGGCCGCGACGAAGCTGGGCCGTCACCCGATTACGCAGGCGACCAACCCCAATACGATGCCCCGCTGGGATCGTGAACATCGGGCTGTTTTGGTGGGCTCGGCGGCTGGCTGGCGCGCTTTGGCGTTGGTGCAGGTGGGCGAAGTTGCCCGCGCCGAAGAAGAATTGCGTCACCTGAACCCTCAAGGCAAAGGCGATTTGCAGCAAGCCATGGTGGCCTTGGCCAGTTTTGTGCCGATGCCTTCGCTGGTTATTCAATTGGCGAGCCTGACGGGCTCGGGCGATGTGACGGCGTTTGATGACGTTTCCTATCCGTTGCCGCCTTGGAAGCCGCGTCACGGCTTTACGATTGACCGGGCGCTGGTTTATGCGTTGATCCGCCATGAATCTCAATTTGATCCGAAGGCTGTGAGTGCGCAGGGCGCGCGGGGCTTGATGCAGATTTTGCCGTCGACGGCGCGCGCCGTGGCGGAAGGGAATGTGTCCGGGACTTTGGAAAAAGTGGCCTTTAACGTCGATGACGCGCGGCTTTTGGATCCGGCAACCAACCTTTCTTTGGGCCAGCGCTATGTCCGCCATTTGGCTGAACAGCCTGTGATCGGCGATAATCTTATGTTGCTTCTTGCCGCCTATAATGGCGGGCCTTCCAAGCTTTCGCGCTGGGTTGCCGATACCAAGGCGCGGTTGCACACGGCGCAGGCCAATGATCCTTTGCTGTTCCTTGAAAGCATTCCTTTGCGCGAAACGCGCGGCTATATCACGCGCGTCATGACGCATTACTGGGCTTATTCGGCGCGTTTGGGCAAGCCTTTAACCTCACTGCGCCAGTTGACGGCAGGCGAATGGCCGCGCTTTGACCTGTCGGACACGCCTGTCCGCCGCGAAGAAGCCGATGCCGCCGATCCGTTACAAGTTGCGGCGCTCGACGCGATCCGCTAAGTTAGGCTTTATGCGTATTCTTTTCCTAGGCGATATCGTCGGGCGCAGCGGGCGTGACGGCGTGATGGCCGCTTTACCCGCTTTGCGGGCTGACCTTTCCCCCGATGTTGTGATTGTGAACGGCGAAAACGCCGCGTCGGGCCACGGCATTACGCTGAAAATCGCTGCCGAGCTGTTTGAGGCGGGCGTCGATTGTTTGACCAGCGGAAACCATATTTTCCGCCAGCGCGAGCTGATTGGCGGGATCAACCAAGAGCCGCGTTTGCTGCGTCCGCTGAACTTTCCCAAAAAAACGCCGGGGCGCGGCTTTTTCCTTCATAGCTTGCCCGATGGCCGGAAGATCTTAATCGTCAATGTCATGGGGCAATCCTTTATCGAGCCCATTTTGGACAATCCCTTTGCCGCGCTGGACGATCTGCTGGCGGCCTATCCGCTGGGGCAGACGGTTCAAGCTATTTTTGTCGATTTCCATGCCGAAGCGACAGCCGAGAAAGTTGCCTTTGGCCGCGTCTTTGATGGCCGGGTCTCGGCGGTTATCGGCACGCATACCCATGTTCCGACGGCTGATGAGCATCTTTTGACGCGCGGGACGGCCTATCAAACCGATGCGGGCATGTGCGGCGATTATGACGGCGTGCTGGGGATCGAAGAAGATCAGCCGATTTTCCGTTTTGTACGGCGTATGCCGTCCGACCGCTTTGTCGCGGCCAAAGGCCCCGCCACCGTTTCCGGTTGTTTGATTGAAACGGACGATAAAACGGGCCTCGCGCGGCGCATTGTGCGGGTTCAGCGCGGCGGAATCTTAACGCGCGCCTAAGTTGAAAGAAGCTCGCGCAGCGTATCCTGTAAGACAAGGCAGCTCAGATGGCCGGTGGCATAGGCCCCCGTATCAATGCCGATGCGGTTTCGTTTGACCGTGACTTTGGGGGTGATCGTGTGGCCATGGACGATGACTTTGCCAAAATCGTCGGTTGCCGTCAAAAAGACTTGGCGAATCCACATTTGATCTTCCGGTTTTTGCCTTTCAAGCGGCACACCAGGGCGCACGCCCGCATGGACAAAATAGTAATCGCCGCGCACGGCGGCTAGCTCCAGGTTATCCAAAAACACTTTATGATCCGGCGGCATTTTTTCCAAAAGCTCGGTCCGTACATCGTCGGGGTTTTCCGAGGCGCCTGCGCGGAAGGGGTTAACGCCATAACTAGCCAGCGTGGCCGAGCCGCCAAGCAGCATCCAGCCCTGTAAAAGCTCTGATTCGCCGTCAAGGAAGCGGCGGAAGGATTCGTCATGATTGCCGCACAGGAACGTCAGCGCAAAATCGGGCGGTAATTGGGTCAAAAGAAAGTCGATAACGCCCTTGGTGTTGACCCCGCGATCGACGTAATCGCCAAGAAAAATAAGCTCTTTTTTGCGGTGAGGATAGCGGGCTGCATCCTTTTCGATGCCGCCGCACAGACGCGCCAAAAGGTCGAGGCGTCCATGAATGTCGCCGATGATATAAAGGCGCCATTCGGGCGGCGCAGAAGGAATGTCGGGCAGGGTAACCATGGCCGCGAGAATGCCCGCCTTCCGGCTTGAAAACAAGGGTAAGCAGCGGGCAAAAGACGAAAAAACTTTTGTTGTCTTTTTTTTGTTTCTGTCGCATAGCCTGATAAGATCGTTTTTTATCAGGAGCGTTTTATGATCGCTTTCGCCGATGCTTTGGGAATTTTGGGGGTTGTGATCCAATTGAGCGCTTATGCGCGCGTTCAATGGCGGCGCGATTTTGCCAAAACGATGCTGTTTTCGTTTTGCAATGCCTTGGGGACCTTCCTTTTGGTCATCTCGCTTTACTATAAATGGAACTTGGCCTCGTTTATCGGCAACATGGTTTGGTTCCTTCTCAGCGTTTACGGCATGTGGCGCTGCGCCAAATACAATCGGCGCGAAGCGGCGTCGATCAAAACGATGTAAAAAAGCGCGCCTTTGTTGAAAGGCGCGCTTAAAAGGCATTTAACTTCGACTAGGCAGCCAACAAACCATAGGCATACCAGCGCGTCATTTGGCCTTCGATCACGTCGGTGATCATCTTGCGCATGCCGTCGGCTGTCATATCGACGCCTTGGAAAATGACGGGCGACATGTCGGGATCGCTGGAAAGGCGTAAAAGCTCGGGCATCAGCGCGTTAAGCGATTCAGAAAGACCAACACGACTAACGGCCTGCAAAACCAACGCGTCGCGTGCCGAAAGGCTGATGGGATTGCCGACAATCGACGAAGCCAACAAGACCTCAGGCGTCGTAATGGGGGTATCGTTCAAATAGTTGTTATAGCTGCTGGCCCATTTGGGATTTGCCATATTAATCTGGTTTTCGCAGACAAAGCCCGTCCGCATAGGTCTGGCAAGGCCTGTTGCGACAAGAATCTGAAATGCCTCCAAGACCGAGGCGGGATCTTCGGTCGCGCCAGACGGATGCGCTAAAAAGTCGCCAATCGACAGCGGCTGCACGGCCATCAGATCAATGATCTTTGTCATCAGCGGCGAAGACAGCGGAACAATCCGGTCAAAGGCTGTGACGGCGGGGGGGACGTTTTCGCGCGGCATCATGATGCCAAAGGCAAAAGAGCCAAACAACTCGGCGTTCGTATCGGCAAAGACAACAGGCAAGCGGCACCAGATGTCGTTGCGGATCGTGCGCCCCATGGCAAAATCCTTTAAAGCCTCATAAAAAGGCTGTTCGCGGCAGCTTATGAGGATGGGGTGTGCCGAGGCCGGCGTCGAAAGCTCAAGATAGTTTGCGCCAATAGCGGCGTCGCAAACGTAAGCAAAGTCGAATCCTAAAAGTGTATCAAGCGTGTCCAACGAGCCCAGCGTCGCGTTTCCTTGCGGTAGGCTGTTGAAAAAAACGTCGGGAACGTTGCGCGCAATCGCGTCGTTGAGGCTTTGCTGAAGGAAAGGGTCGTTGTTGAAAAAGGAGGGGTTGAGATTTTTGATCTCGCGCAAAAAGGTTTGAGCCTGATCGACCGACATCTCAGGGCTCAGTTCGCCGACAAGGCCGCGCAGAAGGCTCATTTGATCGTCGTAGGCCTGATAGCGGAAGATAAACAGGCCGCTGGGTTTGACGTTTTGAGACGCGAAAGAGAATAAAGCCGCGCGATCGGCAGGCGAAAGCGTTCCTTCCGTCGCATCGCAGAAAAGATAATCCAGTTGAGGAAATTGCGAAGACGGCGCAGTAACAGCGGTTCCGACAGGGCCGCTTAGAAAGGAAATGTTGGTGACGCCGCGCTGCAAGGCCATGTTGCGCGCCGCATCGGCCAGGCCTGCCGTGGCGACAAGGCCCCAAAATTGGCCTTCAGGGTTGCTGGCGGCTAAGCAGATAAGTTCGTCCGCGTTGGTGCAGGAAAAATTGGCATAGGTAAAGTTTGTCCCCGTCTGGCGCGGGCGCACGGTTCGTAACGCGGCGGCATAGCTCAGGCGGACAGGGCTAAAATCGACCGAAGAAACGTATGAAGAGACGGACATAGGAAGACTCCTGAGAGGGCGAAAGAGGGGGAAAGACGCTTGTGGCTTTACAGATAATTGACGATACTTAATTTGCTCATAATCGCGATCGCGGCGTAAGACGCTTGAAGCGTAGATTGATAGGTTGTGACTTTCAACGAAATTTCATTGGTATCGACGCCTTGAATGTCGGTAATGTTGCCTTTGAGCGTATCAACGCTGGTTTCAAGGGCCGATTGGGTCGATTCCAAGGTCGCATTGGCGTTTGATACGCGCGTATGCGTTGTGCGGATGTCAATCAAACCTTGAGAGACAAGACCGCGAGCCGTGGACATATAAGTCTCATAGTTTGCCTGGTCCTGCGTTGCCGCATAGGCCCAACGCAGCCCCATGACCAATTCTTGAAAGCCCGTTTCTGTACTTGTCGCGCCATAAGCTAAATCAACGGTCGATGAAATAGAGACCGTATCGTGCATATAGGCGGCCGCATCGGTGGCCGGAGATTCGGCATCGTACGATGGCAAATTGGGCGACGAAACCGTGTAGGGCGCCACTTCGGTGGGCGGAACGGGAAGAGCCGTCAGATCTGTAACAGGCTTTGTCCCATAGCGAGAGCCCGCAAAAATATAACGATCGCCGACCTTTTGATTTAAGAACCCCTCAACTTCGGACAGCATGGACTGAATCTGTTGGGCCAACGAGGCATTCGTATCGGGATTATAGGTCTGAGATGTTGCAAAGGCCGATGTCGCCGTCGCCGCCGTATTTTCAATGCCCGTTAGCGAAGCGTCATAGGTCGTGATACGCGATGACAAGGTGGTCATAACGTTTAAATAGCTGTTTTGTTGCGTAACTTGCGCATTGTATGTCATCAGCGTTTGGGCGTCGCTGGACGAATAATCGGTTAGATTTGACGATTTTTTTTCGCTCGCCATTTGCTGCGAAAGGGTCGCCATTAAAGATTGAGCCGACGACATCGTGCTGATGTTGCTCATCATCAGGCCAAGAGTGCTGATGCGCGATGACATTTTTGTCCTTTCTAAGTCTGTCCTGACAGACTTTATGAAACCATTTTCTCGAGCTCGTCGAACATATTCTGAATAACGCTCATGACTTTTGCGCAAGCGGCATAGGCATTTTGCAGCGTTGTCAGTTTGACCGTTTCGGTATCTGTATCGACGCCCGTTTTGTTCGCCAAAGTTTCAGCTAGATATTCGCGTTGGTTGGTGGACGCCGTCGCGTTCGTCGAAACCGCGCTGGCCGATTCCTGAATGCCCGTCATAATACTGGTGATAAACGACGAATAAGAAGCGCCCGTGACCGTCAAACCCGTTGCCGAAAACGTGCGCGTTGAATCGGAAAGCGCATCGCAGACGCTTGTGCAGCTGGCCTTTTTAATCGTCTCGGTTCCGCTGAGAAGCGTCGCATTAACGGAAAAATCGTTGATGGATGAGCCGGTAAAGATGCTGCTAGCTTCGCCCGAGACGCCCGTCGCATTGGCATAGGCGTAGGCAAAGGTCTCTGGCGGCCCCGCGCTGGATGTGGTCAGCGCCGAGATAATTGCGTCGAGTTGCGAACGCGCCTTTTGGATCATGTTGACGCCAGCCGTTGTGCTGACGGGTGTGCTAACGGCGCGGAACCCAACCTCGGCTTCAAGTGTGCCGCCGGTCAAGACGCCGTTCAGCGACGTCGTTGGGTCAAGATCCGACACGACTTCGGATCCATTGTAGGAAAAGCTTTGGGCATTCGTTCCGTCGACCAAGGCATAGCCGCCTGGCGTGTAAAGGGCGATCTGACCTTGCGACCGTTGAAGAACGGTGACTTTCGTAATGGACGCCACGTTTTTGACCAACTGGTCGCGCTGATCTTGCAGATCGCTTGCCGATTGGCCCGAGTTCATGGCGGTTGCGATTTTAGCGTTTAGCGTCGCGATGTTTTGTAGGTCTGAATTAAGGTCAGAAACCGTCGACAGAACGTCATTTCTAACCCGTGTATCGATTTGATCCAAAGCTTGATAGGCATTTTGGACCTGCGTCACTAATGTTGACGCCGCATTGACGACGGCTTGTTGTTGCGTTGTGCTTTCGGGGGCGGATTCAAGCTCGCTCCACGCGGCGACAAACGAACTCATTGCCGATGACAAAGGGGGGTCATCGCTGCTCGAGCCATTAAGTCCCAGCGACGTCATCATCGATTGCATATAAGAATTTTGTGTCGACGCATATCCCTCTGTCGATAGAGACGTACAAAGCGTCGTGAAGAGGGCCGTATCCGTCGCGCGCGTATAGCCTGTGACCTTGACGCCGCCGCCTTGACCGCCAAGCGAGACAGATTCTAACTGGACGCCTTGTTCAGAATAGCCGTCGGTGCTGGCGTTCGAAATGTTCTTCGCCACAACCTGCATTTGCGTTGTGACGGCCTTAAGGCCCGACAGCGAAGATGAAAGCGCCGAAAAAAGAGACATGACGGCTTTTTCCCTTTAATGGATAAGATCGACCGAGCAAAAGGCCGAAAATTATCGAATAATGTTGATAACGTCCTGCAGCATGCTGTCCGCTGTCGTCACCGTTTTGGCGTTGGCGGAATAGACGCGCTGTGCTTGGATTAGTTTTGTGAACTCGGTCGCGATGTCGACGTTTGAACTTTCAAGTGCGTTACAAACGACCGTGCCTGACCCGTTTTTGCCCGGAATGCTGTAACGCGCCGTACCCGAATCCAGCGTTTGCGCATACACGCCACCAGACATACGTTGCAACTTGTCTTCTGCGAAGAATTGGACAATGGGTATCTGGGCGATAATACGACTTTGGCCGTTGTCATAGTTCAACGACACGAAGCCGTTTTGATCAATCGACAAATCTTGGAACGAACCTCGGGCAATACCGTTTTGATCGAACGAACTGACAGAAACCGCATTGCTAGAATCCGCGAACTGCGTAACGCCGTCCGATTTGTTGTAAGTCCCGAAAGAAATGGTGACCGTTTGGCTGCCTGCGCCGACAAAAGATGTCGGAACGCTGATCTGGGCTGCGCCCGTCGCAGCGGCCAAAACCGAATAGCCCGTTCCTGCGCCGATCGTTTCCATGGTACCGGCTGTGTTGGTTGACCCATCGTTGAAAGTGAAGGGGACTGAAATTGACAGGTCGTTGCCGCTACCGTCTGTGGCTGCCCCTGCGATGGTGATGTCAAGAGTCCATTGGTTGGTTGTCGCGCTTTTATTCCAGACAAAGGAGGCGTTGTGTTGGTCGCCCAACGAATCGTAAACCTGAATGGTCGATGCCGACGACACATAAGTCGATGACGCGCCTGACGGAAGGTTGGCGGCATAGGTGATGGACGATGTTGCCACAGGATTGTCGAGCAATTGTGAGATCTGAACCGGCTCGGCGACCGAGGTGTTGACGTTGCCATTTTCATCGACATCGTAACCGCTGAGGTAATAGCCAGAACCGTTGACCAGATAGCCGTCTTTGTTCAGGTTGAAATCGCCCGCGCGCGTGAAATAGGTTGTGCCGCCAAAGCTTGTCGTGCCGTCGGCGTTGATGATGGCGTCGCGTACGGCGAAATAACCGGACCCCGAAATGGCCAGCGACGTTGCCGATGATGAATCGACCAAGTTGCCTTGTTGACTGTTGGTGTAATAAGGCGTGGCGCGGACGCCGCCAGGGTCGTTGTTTGTAGCTGTTGACGATGTCACAAGGCTTGAGAAGCGGGTGTTGATCCCCTTGAAGCCGGTCGTTTGCGAGTTGGCAAGGTTATCGGAAACGTTACCAATAGCCGATGATTGGGCAGACATACCACCCACGGCAACGGTCAATGCAGCAAAAATAGAGGACATCGAACACCTCGATTATTAATAAAGCCAAAGCCCGCTTTCGATCGGCGGACAGGAAACCCCACTTCCATTAAAGCAAGGGGCGTGCCAATTGTGCACAAGGCGCGGTGACTTCGCGTGAGGGCCGCGAAGGAGAATGCTTAGATATTTGAATCTGATGGACTCTCTGCGTCTGCATACGGGGGCGTCTCTATCGTGCGCGTGGGCCTCAGATGGGCTCGTTTGACCTGTGTCTAGGGTGATGGCGCGCGATCAGGGAAAAAAATGCAGGGATCCCTTGACGTAGAGAGGGAACCAAAGTAGAACAAATTATTCCTGTTTTGTTCCCGTTTCATACCCCCTTGACCCTTGGGGGGAAAGGCAAAAGCGATGTTGACGCGCAAGCAAAAAGAATTGCTCCTTCTCATCCGTGACCGTTTAGCCTCGGACGGCGTTCCGCCTTCGTTCGATGAAATGAAAGCAGCGCTTGGGCTTCGATCGAAATCGGGGATTCACCGCTTGATTACGGGGCTGGAAGAGCGGGGCTTTATTAAACGCTTGCCGCACCGGGCGCGGGCGCTTGAAATCGTTCGTTTACCTGAAGGGGTTGAAGCTTCGCCGCGCCCCGCTTTACCGCCACGCCGGATGAAGGCTGCGGTTGGGCATTTATCGCTTCCTTTATATGGGCGCATTGCGGCGGGGACGCCGATTGAGGCTTTAACGGATCCTTCGGCTCAAATCGACGTGCCAGCGCCTTTGCTGGCTTCGGGAGCCTTGGCCGAGCATTATGCGCTCGAAATCTCGGGCGATTCTATGGTCGAAGCCGGAATTTTAGATGGCGATCACGTTATCATCCGCAAGGCCGACACGGCGGACAATGGGGCGATAGTCGTTGCGTTGGTCGACGATCATGAAGCGACGCTGAAATATATTGAACGGCGTCAGGGGATGGTGGCTTTGATCCCTGCCAATCCCATTTATGAAACCCGCCTGTTCGAGCCGGGGCGCATTAAAGTTCAGGGCCGCTTGGTCGGGCTTTTGCGCAAATATTAATCTTGCGGCGCTTCAGGTCGGGGGCGCGCGCCGAAAAGCGCGGTGCCAATGCGAACCTCGGTCGCGCCGCAGGCGATGGCCTCTTCAAAATCCGACGACATGCCCATGCTGATGTGCGGCAAGCCATAATCAAGGGCCAGCTTGTGCAGGCCTTGGAAAAAGGGGCGCGGCGGCTGCCCTTCCGGCGGGATGCACATGAGGCCTTCGATCGTAAGGCCGTAGGTCTTCTGACAGGTTGTTAGAAAAGTGGGAAGGTCTTCGGGAAAAACGCCTGCTTTTTGCGGCTCGCGCCCGCTGTTGACCTCGATATACAGACGGGGCGCGCGGCCCGTTTTTTGAATGGCCTTGGCAATGGCAAGGGCCAGATCAGGCCGGTCCAGCGTTTGAATAACATCAAAAAAACCGACAGCTTGAACGGCTTTGTTCGTCTGCAACGGGCCGATTAGATGCAGGCAAAGCTGTGGGTATTCTGCACGCAAGGCCGGAAATTTCTGCAGGGCTTCCTGCACGCGGTTTTCGCCAAAGACAAGTTGACCGGCTTGAAGCGCTTCGGCCACGGCCTGTGCGGGATGAAACTTGCTGACGGCGATCAATTGGGGCGCTTCTGGCGCGCGCCCGGCTTGCTGGGCGGCGCAGCGCATCGCGGCGTGGATATGGGCAAGGCGGTCGGCAAAAGAGGACATCGATCAAAAGCTCAGGTTTAGGTGAAGCGGAAAAAGGCCGGGCAACTATAAGCCAAAACAGCGGGCGTCTGAAACCTTTGTGACCGTTTCGGGGCGCTTTGAAAAAAATCATGATTTAAGGCTGACGGGCCGCGCGTTCTTCGCTATAACAAGACGCATGGAAGGCGCGCTGCGCCTATAAGCCTCTTTCCTTTTGATATTGCTGAGAGTTTTGCAAATGGCCTCGCTCATTCAACCTCGTATCCCTGCCGGCACGCTCGAGCTTTTGCCGCGCGACCAGATGGCTTTTCAATATATGCTGGACGTGATCCGCCGCGGCTATGAACGTTTTGGCTTTGTGCCGGTTGAAACGCCGGTGTTCGAATTGCGTGACGTTTTGCTGACAAAATCGGGCGGCGAGACGGAAAAACAGGTTTACTTCGTTCAATCGACCGGATCCGTCAAACAAGGTTATGAAGCCGATTTGGCGCTGCGTTTTGATCTGACGGTTCCGCTGGCGCGTTATGTGGCGCAGCATGAACGCGATTTGGCCTTTCCTTTCCGCCGCTATCAGATGCAGCGTGTTTATCGGGGCGAGCGCGCGCAAAAAGGCCGCGAGCGTGAGTTCTATCAGTGCGATATCGACGTGATTGGCAAAGACAAGCTGGATCCCGCTTACGATGCTGAACTTCCCGCGATTATCGTTCAGATTTTGTCCGAACTGGGCGTTGGCAAGTTCACGATCAATTTTAGCAACCGGAAAGTTCTGTTGGGGCTTTTAAACAGCTGGGGCTTTGGCGAGGCCGAGCGCCAAACGCTTGTCCTGCGTGAAGTCGATAAGCTGGATAAAATCGGCCCCGAGGCGGTGCGCGGATCGCTAGAAACTTTGGGGCTCGCGCCTGCGCAAGTGGCCGATATCCTGCGCTTGGTCGCGATGCAGGGCTCGCACGACGATATGATCGCCGCGCTTCAAGGAACGGCGTGCGATGACGCCACCTATCGCGAAGGCGTCGCCGAATTGGCCCAGATGGTTGTCATGCTGTCGGCCTTGGGCGTGCCGCAGGCGCGCACGCGCATCAATTTGGCGATTGCGCGCGGTTTGGATTATTACACGGGCACCGTTTACGAAACGATCATCGACGATCATCCCGAGTTTGGATCGGTTTGCTCGGGCGGGCGTTACGAAAATTTGGCCAGCTATTACACGCGCGCGCATTTGCCCGGTGTTGGCATGTCGATTGGCGCCACGCGCCTTTTTGAACAGTTGCAAGACGCTGGCATGTTGCCCACCGTGGCGCATACCGTTCAAATCATGATCGCACAGATCGAGCCGGAACAACGCCCCGCTTATTTATCTTTGGGGGCCGAACTACGGCGCTGCGGCTATCGCGTCGAAAACTATCTGGAA
Organism: uncultured Rhodospirillaceae bacterium; assembly: GCA_964390005.1. GTDB lineage: Bacteria > Pseudomonadota > Alphaproteobacteria > UBA9219 > UBA9219 > CAYMGM01. The sequence goes on from CAYMGM010000003.1 coordinate 196,245, forward strand.
CCGGCCAAGCTGGATAAGCAGCTGCGTTATGCCGACAAAAACGGCATTCCGTTGGTTCTGCTGATGGGCTCGGACGAGATCGCCAAAGGAACTGTTTTGATCAAGAATCTGGCGCGTAAAACGCAAACCGAAGTTAGTCGTAATGAACTTCCGGCGCGGTTGGCTGAATTTTTGGTTGCCTGACCTTATTCCTAAAGGCCGTTTTTCTGTAAGAGGTCCCTTCCATCATGAAACCGCCGCGTCGTTCACGTCCGCGCTTTCGGCCCCGCGTTGTGCCGCGGCCCGAGGCGCGTATCGTGGCGGCTTCGGCGACGCGGGGCGCGACCGAAAACGAAAAAACCTCTGATGAGGCGGCCTTGCCGCCGCCCAGTCCTGCGCCGCGCGGCCAAGAAGACCAAGATTATTTTGATCCGCCGTCAAAGGGTTGGTGGCGGCGAAAAGAAAAAGCCAAGCCTGCTTCCGCGACACCTCAGCGCCCCTCTTATCGGGCTTATCAAATGCGCGCGCCGCGCGTTATGTGGATCGCGCCGCTGGTCATGATGTTAAGCGTTGGCGGGATCGTCGGGCTTTTCGTGCGCGAAGAAGCGCAGACGTCGCGTTTGCAAGCGGCGTGGTCGACCGAGATTGATCGTCAAATTTCCTTTCAGGTCGAACCCGGCCCGAATGCCTTGTTTCGCGTTCCCAGCGAAGGGCCCTACAATCAGCGCCTTGGCTATAGCTATGTTCCTTTTTTTGCCAAGTATCTGGAAGGAAGCGGCTATAAAATTGATGAACAAGTGCGGGCTTCCAGCGAGTATCAGTATCTGGTCTCGAAAGGGATCTATCCGATTTATCAACCGAAAACGGTTGCGGGGCTGGATTTGCGCGCGCGTGACGACAGCGTGCTTTATCAAACGTCTTATCCGGCCCACGTGTTTGCCAATTTTGAAGCCATTCCGTCGGTTTTGGTCGATACGCTTCTTTATATCGAAAACCGCGAGCTGTTAAAAGACGGGCCCAAGACTTTGAATCCGGTCGTCGAATGGGATCGGTTTGCTTTGGCGGCCTTTGGGCGTCTGGCGCGTCTTTTTGCGCCGGGTCTGAACTTGGGCGGCGGTAGCACGCTGGCGACTCAAATTGAGAAATTCCGTTTTTCACCAGGCGGGCAGACGCCGGGTATTGTTGAAAAGCTGCGTCAAATTGCCTCGGCAACGTTGCGCGTCTATCAAGACGGCGCCGATACGCGCGCCGCGCGCAAAAAAATCGTTTTGGATTATTTGAACAGCACGCCGCTTTCGGCCCGCGCGGGGTTTGGCGAAATCAACAGTATTGGCGACGGTTTATGGGCTTGGTTTGGGCGCGATATACCGTCGTTGACGTTGGCGCTTAATTTGCCCGAGACAGATCCTGAATCGTTGCGCGTCAAAGCCGTGGCTTATCGTGAAGCTTTGGGGCTTATTTTGGCGCAGCGGCGACCGACTTATTATCTTTTAAGCAATCGCGCGGCGCTGGATGAGCTGACAGACATCACGCTGAACCGCTTGGCGCAGGCTGGCGTGATTTCCGAGACCCTGCGGCAAGCGTCACGTACCGCGCGGTTCCATTTTCTGCCCGCGCCGCCCGCGCCCGCGCCCGTGCCGTTTTTAGATCAAAAGGCGACAACGGCCATGCGGACGCATCTTCTGTCGCTGCTGCGGCTGAAAAATCTGTATGAGCTAGACCGCATTGATCTGTCGGCGCGCAGTACGCTAGATCCCGGCGTTCAGAAAAACGTCGTCGATTTCTTAAAGAAAATGGGCGATCCGTCCTTTTTGGAATCGATCGGCCTTTACGGTTTTCGCTTGCTGACGCCCGCCAACGACGTCTCGAAAATCAATTGGAGCGTGGTTCTGTACGAGCGCACCGACAGCGGCAACAAATTGCGCGTCCAAGCCGATAATATCGACGCGCCGTTTGACATGAACGAAGGCGTTAAGCTGGATCTGGGCTCGACCGCCAAACTGCGCACGCTTGTTACCTACTTGGAAATCGTGGGCGAATTGTATCGCCGCTATGCGGGCCTTGCGCCGGAAGATCTGCGCGATCTTGGCGAAGAAGCGCCCGATGTGTTGACCGAATGGGCGACAGGCTGGCTTGCCGCCAATCCCAACGCGCAGCTGCCGGATATGCTGGAAGCCGCGATGGCGCGGAAATATTCAGGCAATCCGGGCGAGACCTTTTTTACGGGCGGCGGCGCGCACCATTTCGTGAACTTTGAAAAAAGCGAAGATCACAAAAATATGGATCTTTACGAAGCGCTTAAAGATTCGGTCAATCTGGTCTTTATCCGCCTGATGCGCGATATCGTAAATTACACGATCGGGCAGGGAGCGCAGACCAAGCAAGAGATTTTAGGCGATGCCGGAAACCCCGCGCGCCGCGCGTATCTTGAGCGTTATGCCGACCGCGAGGGCTCGGTCTTTTTGAACAAGTTTATCTCGACCTTCAAGGATCTGTCGTCCTCCGCGCGTTTGGAAGAGGCGACGCGCCATGCGCATAAAGGCGCGACGGCGCGCACGGTGTTGTTCCGCTCGATCTATCCGTCGGCGTCTTATGCGGCTTATGCCGCCTATATGCACCAGCACATGACCGAAGCGTTTGATGAAGACCGGCTGCCGAAACTGTACCGCGATTATCCGGTGACGCGTTTTTCGCTGGCCGATCGCGGTTATGTGACGGGCTTGCATCCGCTTGAGCTTTGGCTGTTGGCCTATTTAGAATCCAACCCCGGCGCGTCGCGCAGCGACATTTTGGCGGTCAGCCGCGACGTGCGCGTGCAAAGCTATGCCTGGCTGTTCCGTCCGCGCAAAAAAGGCGCGCAAGATACGCGCATCCGCATTTTGCTGGAACTGGACGCCTTTGGCAAAATCCAAAAACGCTGGGCGCGCCTTGGCTATCCGTTTGACAAATTGGTCCCCAGTTTTGCGACCGCCATCGGCAGCTCGGCTGATAAACCGGGGGCTTTGGCAGCGCTTACCGGAATCTTGCTGAATGACGGTATTCAAAAGCCGACGCTCCGCTTTGAAAACTTCCACTTTGCGCAAGGCACGCCATTTGAAACGCTTTTGACGCCTGCCCCCGATCAAGGCCAGCGCGTTTTAGATCCGGCCATTACGTCTATTGTGCGCAAAGCCATGCTCGGCGTTGTCGATGCCGGGACCGCGCGCCGGTTGCATGGCGCTTATACCGACGCTACGGGCCAGCCTCTACCAGTAGGCGCGAAAACGGGCACCGGCGATCACCGCTATGACGAGTTTGCGCCGGGCGGGCGTTTGATCTCATCGCGCGTTGTCAATCGCACCGGCACCATTGTGTTTTATATCGGCGATAAGTTTTTCGGCACGGTCACGGCGCATGTGGCGGGCGAAGAAGCCGCTAACTACAAGTTTACCAGCGCACTGTCGGCCCAAATGCTGCGTGCGCTTGAGCCCGTCTTGCGTCCCTTGATCGCGCCGCGTCCCTCCGAAACGCCAGCCGAACCCGCTAACGACAACGCGCCGTCTGCGCCCGATCAAGCAACGCCGCCAGCCGCCGCGCCTGCTGCTGCACCCGCCGTGCCGCCCGTGAAAAAGAAGAAGCCGAAAAAAGAAACCTTACCGCCAGCGGGCGAGGTCAACGAAGGCGGCTCCAGCGAAGCCTATGGCGATGGTCCGCCGCCCGATACGTCGGATCTGTGGAACGATATTCTCGATAAACCCTAAGTGAAAACGCTATGTCCACGCCTTTATTGCCGCCCAAACCTTTTTTGATGATCCGCCACGGTGAATCGACGGCCAACGCCGATGGATCGGTCGCGGGGATTGTCGATGTCGCTTTGACGCCAAAGGGCCGCGCCCAAGCCGACGCGGCCCGCGCTTGCTTTGAAAAATTGCCGGATTCTTTGCGCCCCTGTCAGATTGTTCACAGTCATTTGATCCGGGCGAAGGACACGGCTTCGATCATCAATCAGAATACGGGCCTTCCTCTGTTTGAAGAACCGGCCTTGTGTGAGCGTGATTTTGGCGATTGGGCCTATCAAAGCTGGGCTGTCTATGGGCCTAAACTTGCGGCTGGCGAAACGCCGCCGGGTGGCGAGTCCGTCGATGCTTTTGCAGATCGAGCCCTGGCGGGGTTGGCACGGCAATTGGCGCGCTTTGAAACGCTGACGCTTTTTTCTTGTCACGGCGGCGTTTTTTCAGCGCTGGCCTACCGCTGGAACTGTTTGGACAGCGAACTCGCCGATGTCGGCAATTGTGCGCTTTATGGCTTTTTCCCCGCGCCGGGCGACGCGCTTTCTTGGCGCGTCACGCGCTATGGCTTAGACGACAGACAAGGCTTTTCTGAGACGGTACTAACGCTCAATCTGTCGCAAGTCGCTTAATCCGCTTTGGATTTGTCTTCGATGGGCTGCAATGTCCAGCCGCGCGCGCGCAGGCAAGTATCCGTCAAACGATCCCGTGTGCCTTGATTGACATCGACGGTCTCAACCGACGATTGCGCATGAAAGCCGCAATCATGTTTGTGCGGATCGCAGTTGCGCCCGCCTGCCGACGTATATTCGGTGTGATTGGTGGCAGGCAAAGGCGGCGCGGACTGAAGCGAGATTTGCATGCAAGCAAACTGATCGGCGCTAAACTCTTGGGGCGAGGCGCCGGGCTTAACCCAAGCATAACGCGTGCAACCGGCCAAAAGAACCAAACAAAGGCCAGCCAGCAAAGGGCGAGAGGAAGCAAAAGACATGAAAACCTCTTTCTTCAGCGAGGGAAGACGATTTCCTTTTTTAAAAGAGGGTTTTGTCTTTCGCAAGGCTTCCTTATGTCTTTTGATTGGAAAACATGACAGAATAAGGTGTGTGTAAGGAAAGGAAAAAGCGATGGGCGTACGGTTTCACAAAAGTCTCAAGATTCTGCCGGGTCTTCGGCTGAACATCAGCAAATCGGGCCCCAGCCTATCGCTTGGCGGCGCGGGGGCCAGTCTCAATCTCGGCAAGAAGGGGGCTCGGGCAACTTTGGGCGCGCCGGGGACCGGCCTTTCTTACACGTCGTCAAAATCCTATGGCACATCTGGCTCGCGCGCTTTCTGGATTGTGCTGATGCTTGTTTTGATCGCCCTGGCCTATGGGCTGGGAGCCGGGAAAATCGGATGACGGGTTTGGCTGCCTACAAAAAGTTAGCTGAATGTTAACAGATGGGTCTTTAGGCTCGTTCTAACGGGTCTGATTTGCGACCTTTTCTTGTCGTGTCTGTTTCTTGTGTCTTTCTAAGCCCCCGTCTTTTGGAGCTATGCCTTATGTCGATATCCATCCCTTCTTCGATGAAAACCCTATCTCTTGCGCTTTTGCTGACGTCGAGCCTTGTTTCGGCGGCGCACGCGGCGATCATAACGTGGGACGGTGGCGCAAGCACAAGTAATTGGGGGGATGCGACGAATTGGAGCGGCGATGCCGTGCCGACAAGTGCGGATGAAGTGAGACTGGAATCCAGTGGTATCAATATTAATGCACTTACAGCCAACACGGCGACGTTAAGTGTCGGCTATTCTGGGACGGGATCACTAACGGTCTCTAATGGTGGGGATATTCTTTCCGTTTACAATGTTTACGTTGGCAAAAATTCAGGTAGTTCGGGCGCTTTGACTATCACGGGGGCTGGTTCATCGCTAACTAGCGATGCCATTATTTCCGTCGGGAATACAGGCACGGGCTCTTTAACAGTTTCTGCCGGTGGCTCTGTAACCTCTGCAAGTGGGTATAGTATTTATGCTGGTACAAATACCGGCAGCACGGGGACAATTACTGTCACGGGAACGAACTCCCTGATAGAAAGTGGATCAGGAATAGCTATCGGACAATCCGGCTCCGGTCAATTAACAGTCTCAGCAGGCGGTCGGGCTACATCCGCATCCGGCAGTGATATCTATGTAGGAACGATAACAGGGAGCAATGGTACCATTACTGTGACGGGAGCAGGCTCAACGTTAGAAAGTGGACACCATTTATATATTGGTTATGCCGCGGTGGGGTCTTTGCTCGTATCAAACGGTGGATTGGTAACCTCGGCCTCGGATTGTCATATTTACGCGGGTTCTGGGACCGGTAGCACGGGCTCGATTACAGTTACAGGTGCCGGATCGGCTATAGAGAGTGGTGGGCAAGTTCGCATAGGTAACGCTAGCAATGGGCAATTAATCGTATCCAATGGAGGATATATTTCTTCAGCGGCCGGAAACAGTTTTTTTGCCGGGTATTATACTAGTGGCACGGGCACGATCACGGTTACGGATGCAGGCTCAATATTAGAAAGTGGTGCCCATCTTCATATTGGTACTTCTGGTTCTGGTATTTTAATTGTCTCGAATGGAGGCCAGGTTATCACGGCCAACGGTTATTATATCGATGCTGGGAATAGTGCAGGTAGCACGGGCACGATTACGGTGACAGGCGCTGGATCAACGCTCAACAGCGGTTCTATAGTTTATGTTGGTAGAACAGGATCAGGCACGTTAACAGTATCTGATTCCGGTTCTGTCATCGCTTCAGGAATTTTATCGATAGCCCGAGATTCCGGCTCGACGGGCACATTAAACATCGGCGCGGCGCATGGGTTGGCGGCGGCAGCGGCAGGGACGGTGACGGCGTCTTCGGTTGTGTTCGGCGCGGGCACAGGCAAGATCGTGTTCAACCACACGAGCAGCGATTACGTCTTTGACCTCGCGATCACAGGCGCGGGGACGATCCAGAACGACGCGGGGACGACGACGCTGACGG